>NZ_JAJHUO010000012.1:23765-201018 GCF_020859565.1 Saccharothrix luteola
CCCCCCGCCCCCCCCCCCCGCCCCCCCCCCGCCGCGCGCGGGCGCCCGCCCCCCCCCCCCCCCCCCCCCACCGCCGTGTGCGGCAGGATGTCGACCATGCCGGAAGCGGTCGGGGAATCGTGGCAGCGCATCACCACCTGGTTGCGCACCCGCGCACCGGTCACCGCGACAGCGTTGGCCACGGCCTCCGAGGTGGACCTCCAGGCACTGGTCGAGGACGTCCCCGTCCCGCTGCCGGACGACCTCGTCACGTGGTGGCGGCTCTGCGGCGGCACGGGGCTGCCCGACGGCGACGGCGCGTTGTTCCCGCCGTTCTACGAACCGCACTCCGCGCGCGGCGCGCTGGAAACCCGCCGACTCCTCGTGACGCCGGGCACCGCCACGTCGCACCGGGCCTCGGGGTCCGACGAGGCGGGAGACCGCGCCGGGGCGTTCCTCGACGTGTTCGTCCCGATCGCGGCCGACGGCACGGGCGACCACCTGTTCGTCGACCTGCGCCCCGGCCGGTGGCACGGCTGCGTGCAGCACTGGAGCGCCGATGACGGCTGCCAGACCGGCCCGTGGTGGACCGATGTCGCCGATTTGCTCTCCGACATCGCGAACGCGGTGACCCGCGGCACAAAAGCGCGTGAGGCCTACGCGGAACGGGCGCGCGCCCGGCACTTCCGCGCGTCCGCCCAGCTCGCGCACGTCGAGGAAGGCCGCCTGACCTGGCAACCGTTCCGCGCCTGACGAGCCACCGACGTCAGGCGGGCGCGGTGTCGCCGCACAGGAACGCGTACAGGGCGTCGCCCGTCGGCACCGGCTGGTCGGGCTCGTGCCGCACCAGCCACAGGCACGCGTCGTCGGCCATGCCGTACATGTCGAAGTTCTCGCCCTGGGCGAGGACCACCAGGCAGTCGCCCATTCGCCAGACCGCGTGGTGCCACTCGTCGTCGTGCGCGCCGACGACGTGCGGCTCGCCGAGGCGGTCGGTCAGCCGCGCCACGGCCTCGGCGTGCCGCGCGTCGAACTCGGCGCGCGTCGCGAGCGCGTCGGCCGACCACGGCGCGCCGCACGCGGACACGAGGTCGCGCACGTCCTGGTCGTCGGGGTCGTGCTCGTCGAGGTAGGTGGCGAACGCGTGGAAGAAGCCGATCACCTCGTCCGGGTCGAACCGCATCGCCACGCTGACCCGGCGGTGGTCGTCCAGGTCGAACCGGTACTCGGCCGCGCCGTAGACCTCGTCGGCCACCGACCGCCCCTCGGGCAACGGCCACCCCGCCGCCACCCACGCGTCGTCCAACCCCGCCCGCGCCCACGACGAGCCCGCCAACGCCACGACCCCGTCGACCGTCCGGTCGTCCAGGGGAAGCCACACCAGTGCCATGCGCCGAACCTAGGGGCACGTGCGGCGAACGCGTGAAACCCGTTGCCCGGCGGGACACATCCGCTGCACAACCCGCACAGCGCCTTGTACGGGTAGTGATCATGCGGTAGCGATGAGTGCATGGAGACCTACGTGCTCGACCCGGCCGGCCGTGACATCCAGGGCGAGGCGGCGGAGTTGCGCTCCCGCGGACCGGCGACCCGGGTCGCGCTCCCGGGCGGGGTGCAGGCGTGGTCGGTCGGCGACCTCGGCCTGCTGCGCGGCCTGCTCGCCGATCCGCGCGTTTCCAAGGACGCCCGCCGCCACTGGCCCGCCCTCGCGGGCATTCCGCAGGACTGGCCGCTGTACCTCTGGGTCACGGCGCACAACATGTTCACCGCCTACGGCGCGGAGCACCGCAGGCTGCGGCTGCTGATCTCCAAGGGGTTCACGGCCCGTCGGACCGAGGCGCTGCGCCCGCAGGTAGAGCGGATCGCGGCCGACCTGATCGACCGGCTCGCCGCCGGACCGGACGTGGTCGACGTGCGCGCCGGGTTCGCCTACCCGCTGCCGATCGAGGTCATCTGCCGGCTGATGGGCGTGCCCGACGACGCCCGCCCCGAGCTGCGCCTGATCGTGGACAGCCTGTTCGCCACCACGACGACGCCCGAGGAGGCGATGGCCAACCAGGTCCGGCTCTACGAGATCCTGGACGACGTGGTCGCCGCCAAGCGGGCGGCGCCGGGCGACGACCTGACCAGCGGCCTGATCGCCGCCCGCGACGAGGGCGACGCCGGGCTGACCGAGGAGGAACTCGTCGACACCCTCATCCTGATGATCGCCGCCGGCCACGAGACCACCGTCAACCTCCTCGACCAGGCCATCACCGCGCTGCTCACCCACCCCGACCAGCTCCGCCTGGTCCTCTCCGGCGAACGCGCCTGGGGCGACGTGATCGAGGAGACGCTGCGGTGGCAGGCCCCGGTGGCGAACCTGCCGCTGCGCTACGCCGTCGAGGACATCGAGCTGGCCGGCGTGACGATCCGGCAGGGCGAGGCGATCCTCGCGGGCTACGCCGCCGCCGGGCGCGACCCGGAGGTCCACGGCGACACGGCCGGGCGGTTCGACCTCACGCGGGCGGACAAGACGCACCTGTCGTTCGGCCACGGCGTCCACCACTGCCTGGGTGCGCCGTTGGCCCGCATCGAGGCCGAGGTGGCGTTGCCGGCGTTGTTCGGCCGCTTCCCGGACCTCGCGCTCGCCGTGCCCGCCGACGAGCTGGAGCCCGTCCACTCGTTCATCTCCAACGGCCACGCGACCCTGCCGGTCAGGCTGAGGTAGCGAGCCCGCCGTAGGCGGCCAGCACGATGCCGAGGCCGCGGTTGTCGCCCATCGTGCCCTGCTGGAGCATCTGGTTCATCGCGTACGCCACGGTCAGCCGGGTGTCCAGGTCGACCACCACGACGGAACCGCCCCACCCGCCCCAGGAACACGTCCGCCCCTCGACCCGGTAGCCGAGGCCGTACCGGATCGGTACGTCCAGGTAGTGGTCCACGCCCCGGAACTGCTCCTCCAGCACCCGGCGGCACCCGGCCTCCGACAGCAGCCGCACGCCGCCGACCGCGCCGCCGCACGCCAGCACCGACTGCACCAGGCCGACCGAGCGCGCGTTGCCGTGCCCGCCCGCGGACGGGATCTCGGCACGGCGCCACGCGGTGGTGTTGGCGTCCTGCGCCACGATGACCGGGTTGGGCTCCTCGCCGTCCAGTCCCGGCGCCGCGAAGTCGGACGTGCCCGGTGGCGGGATCACCGGTGCGACGCGGTGGTCGTGCTCGGCGGGCAGGCCGATGTGGAAGTCGGCGCCGAGGGGTCCGGCCACCTCCTCGGCGAAGAACGCGCCGAGGCCCCGGCCGGTGACCCGGCGGATCACCTCGCCGATCAGGAACCCCTGCGTCAACGGGTGGTAGCAGCCGACCGCGCCCGGCGCCCACCGGGCGGGCTGCGCGGCCAGCCGTGCCGTCGCGTCCTCCCAGTCGAACAGGTCGGGCACGGTGATCGGCTCGGTCCACGTCGGCAGGCCGGCGGTGTAGCCGAGCACGTGCCGCACGCGCACGCCGCCCTTGCCCGCCGCGGCGAACTCCGGCCAGTACTCGGCGACCGGCGCGTCCAGGTCGATCACGCCCCGGTCGGCGAGCATCAACGCGCACAGCGCCACCATCGTCTTGGTGGTGGACCAGACGTTGACGATCGTGTCGCGTTCCCACGGCGTGGTGCGCGCCGCGTCGACGTGACCGCCCCACAGGTCGACCACCGGCTCGCCGTCCACGTACACCGCGACCGACGCGCCGACGTCGTCCTCGTCCAGCGACGCCGCGAAGGTGTCGCGCACCCTGCCGAACCGGTCGTCGCACGTGCCATGGATCTCCGCCACCGCCGGAACGTAGCGCCACCCGCCCGCGCCCGGCGACCGCTTTGTTGCTCTCCCGCGCGATGATCCACCCCAACCGAGACGGTCCCGCTGCCCTGTTCGGCCCAACCTCCCCGCCGCGACGCGCAAGGCGTCAGCAGCGCACTTAGGGTCGGTCCATGAGCCACTTGGGCGATGCCCTGTCCCGCCGCCGCTTCCTCGGAGCCGCGGCCGTCGCGTGGTTGCCGGTCGGCGTCCTGTCCGCGGGCGAGGTCGCGGGCGACCCGCCGCCCGCGTTCCCGGCGGGGATCGACCTGTACCGGCAGGCGTACCAGAACTGGGCGGGCGAGATCCGCACCGACGACCTGTGGACGTGCGCGCCGCGCACCCCGGCCGAGGTGGCGCTGCTCGCGAACTGGGCGCACGGCCAGGGTTTCACCCTGCGGGCACGGGGTTTCCGGCACGGGTGGGCGCCGCTCACCGTCACCGCGGGCACCACCGGCGCGGACCGCGTCGTGCTGGTCGACACGACCCGGCACCTCAAGGCCATGACCGCGCTGCCGAACGCGGTGCGCGTGCAGACCGGCGCGTCGATGGACGACCTGCTGGCGTTCCTGGAGGACGCGGGCCTCGGCGTGACCAACACGCCCGCGCCGGGCGACCTGACCGTCGGCGGCGTGCTCGCGATCAACGGCCACGGCACGTCCGTCCCGGCCGTCGGCGAGACCCTGCCGCCGGGCCACACCTACGGCTCGCTCAGCAACATGATCATGTCGCTGACGGCCGTCGTGTGGGACGGCGGCGAGTACCGGTTGCGCACGTTCCAGCGCGACGAGCCCGAGTGCGCCGCGCTGCTGACCCACGTGGGCCGCGCGTTCCTGACCGAGGTCACCCTCCGCGTGGGCGCGAACCAGAACCTGCGCTGCGTCAGCCGGGTCGACATCCCCACCGGCGAGCTGTTCGCGCCGCCGGGCAGCGGTGCGACCCGCACGTTCGCGAGCTTCCTCGACCAGGCCGGCCGGGTGGAGGCGATCTGGTTCGCCTTCACCGACCGCCCGTGGCTCAAGACGTGGAGCGTCGCGCCGACCAAGCCGCCGACCTCGCGCCACGTCGTCACGCCGTACAACTACGTGTTCTCCGACAACGTGCCCAAGCCCGTCTCCGACCTCGCCGACCTGCTCATCACCGGCGCGTGGGCGCTCACGCCGACGTTCGGCCAGTTGCAGTACACGACCGCGGCCACCGGGCTGACCGCCACGCTCACCTCGGACCTGTGGGGCGCGTCGAAGAACCTGCTGCTCTACGTCAAGCCGACCACCCTGCGCGAGACCGCGAACGGGTACGCGGTCCTGACCAGCCGGGCCGAGGTCCAGCGCGTGGTCAGCGACTTCGCCGCGTTCTACGAAGAACTCCTGCACTCCTACAAGGCACGGGGGCTGTTCCCGGTCACCGGGCAGGTGGAGATCCGCGTGGGCGGCCTGGACGACCCGGCGCACGTGGGCGTGCCCGGCGCGCGCAAGCCGGCGCTGTCGGCCGTGCGGCCACGCGCGGACCACCCCGAGTGGGACGTCGCGGTGTGGTTCGACGTGCTGACGTTCCCGACCGCGCCCGGCGCGGCGGCGTTCTACCGCGAGCTGGAGCAGTTCTTCTTCACCAACTACACGGGCGCGTACGCGACGACCCGCGCCGAGTGGTCCAAGGGCTGGGCCTACACGGACGAGGCGGCCTGGGCCGACCACACCGTGCTGACGTCCACCGTGCCGGACAGCTACCGGCAGGGCCCGGACCCGAGTTGGGACGCGGCCCTGGCCACCCTCCACGCCCACGACCCGCACCGGGTGTTCAGCAACCCGTTCCTGGACGTGCTGCTGCCCTGAACCTCCTTACTTCCTGGGCCCCCTTACTTGGAGACCTTGTCCAGTTCCTTGCGCACGAGGTTCAGCTGCTCGCGGTTGAGCTTCCCGGTGAAGGTCCAGGTGTGGACCACGTCCGCGGCCTTGACGACTCTCACGTGGTCGAGCCGGACCCAGTAGACGCCGATCGAGGTCTCCACCTCGACGGCCTTGGCGCGGTCGGCCGGCTTGGGCCTGGTCGAGTCGATCCGGGCGATCCTCACGGCGTCCGCGCCGTCCAGGGTCAGACCGGACTCGAGGACGGCGACCTTGCGGTGGTCGTGCTTCATGATCGTTCCGACGACGTGCTTCGCTGCCATCCGGTGAGCCTCCGAGTGAAGGGAAGTTCGCACGGTAGGCACTACGCGGCGTGGCCGGCGAGACCCGAACGGACCAACTCGTCACCGTTCGGAGGCGTCAGAGGAAGTGGTCGAGCGTCAACGGCAGGTCGCGGACGCGGACGCCGGTCGCGTGGTGCGCCGCGTTCGCGATGGCGGCGGCGGTGCCGACGATGCCGATCTCGCCGACGCCCTTGGTGCCCATGGGGTTGGTGTGCGGGTCGTGCTCGTCGACCCAGTGGGCCTCCACCCGCGGCACGTCGGCGTTGGTGGCGATGTGGTACTCGGCGAGGTCGTGGTTGACCACGTGCCCGAACCGCGGGTCCGGCACGCTGTGCTCGTGCAGCGCCATGGACAGGCCCATGGTCATGCCGCCGACGAGCTGCGACCGGGCCAGGCGCGGGTTGACCACGCGGCCGACCGCGAACACGCCGAGCAGCCTGGGCACGCGCACCTCGCCGGTGTCGACGTGCACCCGCACCTCGGCGAACTGCGCGCCGAACGCGTGCATCGCGTACCGGTCGCCCGCGTCGTCCTCGGGCATCTCCGCGCCGGCCTCGTCGCCTTCGGCCGGGTCGTCGCCGAACTGCTCGCGGAACGCCTCGGCCGCCGCGACCACGGTCGAGCCCCAGGACGTGATGCCGGACGAGCCGCCCGCCACCGACGCCTTGGGCGAGGCCGTGTCGCCGATCCGCAGCTCCACGTCGGCGAAGTCCACGCCGAGCGCGTCGGCCGCGATCTGCGCGAGCGACGTCCACGTGCCGGTGCCGAGGTCGGCCGCGCCGATCCGGACCAGGTAGCGCCGCGGGCCCGTGCAGCGGATCGTGGCGGCCGACCCCGGCGTCCGGTTGACCGGGTAGGTCGACGCCGCGACCCCCGTGCCGATCAACCACCCCGACTCCGCACGGGCGCGCGGCGTCGGGTCGCGGTGCCGCCAGCCGAACCGGCGGGCGCCCTCGCGCAGGCAGGCGACCAGGTTGCGGCTGGAGAACGGCTTGCCAGACTCCGGTTCCACGTCGGGCTCGTTGCGCACGCGGAACTCCACCGGGTCGACGCCGCAGGCGTTCGCCAGTTCGTCCACCGCCACCTCGGGCCCGAACATGCCGGGGCACTCGCCGGGGGCGCGCATCCACGACGGCACCGGGACGTCCAGCGCGGCGAGCCGGTGGGTCGTGGCGCGGTTCGGCGCGGCGTACATCATGCGGCTGGGCACGGCGGTCTGCTCGGCGAACTCCTTGATCCGGGAGGTCTGGGAGACGGCGTCGACCGCGACGGCGGCCAGCCGCCCGTCCGCGTCGCAACCCAGCCGGACCCGCTGGACCGTGGGCGTCCGGTAGCCGGCGAGGGAGAACATCTGCGGCCGGGTGAGCGCGAGCTTGACGGGCGTGCCGGGCAGCTCCCGCGCGGCCATGGCGGCGATGACCGAGTGCACGTGCGGCGTGCCCTTGGACCCGAAGCCGCCGCCGACGTGCGGCGCGATCACGTGCACCCGCTCGGGTGCGAGCCCGAAGACCTCCGCCATCGCCGCACGCGTGGTGTGCACGCCCTGCGTGGACTCGTACAGCGCCAGGTCGCCGTCCAGCCACAGGGCCGTGGTGGTGTGCGGCTCCATCGGGTTGTTGTTGTACCAGGCGGTGGTGTAGGTCTGGTCGAGCGTGAACGGCGAGTGGGCGAGGGCCGTCGCGACGTCGCCCCGCGCGGTGTCGGTCTCCGCGCCGGTGTTCACCTTCTCCGGCGCGTACAGGTCGTCGCGGTCGGCGCTGAGCCGCACGTCGTGCGGCTGCTCGTCGATCCGGACGCGGACGAGCGCCGCCGCCTCCCGCGCGATCTCCCGGGTCCGCGCGATCACCGCCGCGACGACCTGACCGCGGAACGCCACGTCGTGCGACTGGAACGCGGCCAGCTCGGCGTCCTCTGTGGACGCCAGGCGCGGCGCGTTGTCCGGCGTCAGCACGGCCAGCACGCCGTCCACGGCCAGCGCCGCGCGGACGTCCACGTCGGTCAGCACACCGCGGGCGGCCTCGGCCTGCACCAGGTGCGCGTACGCGGGGTCCACCACGTGCTGGTCGCCCGCGTACCGCGCGACGCCGGTGACCTTGGCCGGACCGTCCACCCGCCGCGGCGACCGGCCGAGCACGCGGGTGCGCAGCAGGTCCGTCATCGTCCCTCCCGGCTCAGCTCGCGCAGCGCGGACACCACCAGGTTGCGGGTCAGCGGCACCTTGAAACCGTTGCCCGCCAACGGGGCGGCGCCCGCGAGCTCCGCGTCGACCGCCCGCCGGAACACCTCCTCGTCGGCCGGCGAGCCGAGCACCAGGTCCTCCGCCCGCCGGGCCCGCCACGGCTTGTGCGCGACACCGCCGAGCCCGATGCGCACGTCGCGCACCACGCCGTCCTCGACCCGCAGCACGGCCGCGACGGACACCAGCGCGAACGCGAACGACGCCCGGTCGCGCACCTTCCGGTACAGCGACCGCGTGCCCGGCGGCAGCGGCGGCAGGTCGACCGACGTGATCAGGTCCGACGGCGCCAGCACGGTGTCGCGGTGCGGCTCGTCGCCGGGCAACCGGTGCAGCTCGACCAGCGGGACCACCCGCCGTCCCGCGGTGCCGAGCACGGCCACCTGCGCGTCGAGCGCCGCCATCGCCACCGCCATGTCCGACGGGTGCGTGGCCACGCAGTGCGCGGACGCGCCCAGGATGGCGTGGTGCCGGGTGTACCCGCCGATCGCCGAGCACCCCGTGCCGGGCTCGCGCTTGTTGCACGGCGTGGTCAGGTCCTGGAAGTACACGCACCGGGTCCGCTGGAGCAGGTTCCCGCCGGTCGTGGCCAGGTTCCGGATCTGCCCGGACGCGCCCGACAGCAGCGCCCGCGCCAGCAGCGGGTAGTCCCGCCGGACCACCGGGTGCGCGGCCAGGTCGGCGTTGCGCACGGTCGCGCCGATCCGCAGCCCGCCGTCCGGCAGCTCGTCCACGGTGTCCAGCGGCAGCCGGCTGATGTCGACCAGGATCTCGGGCGCGGCGAGGCCGAGCTTCATGTGGTCGACCAGGTTGGTCCCGCCGGCGAGGAACGCGACCTCGGCCCACCCGGTCGCGGCGGCGACCGCGCCCTCCGCGTCGGGCGCGCGTCGGTAGTCGAACGGCATCACCGCGCACCGTCCCGCACCGCGTCCACGATGTTCACGTACGCGCCGCACCGGCAGAGGTTCCCGCTCATCCGCTCGCGGATCTCGTCGTCGGTCAGCTCCACCGGCCCGGTCAGGTCGCCGGTGACCGCGCTCGGGTGGCCGGCCGCCACCTCGTCCAGCACCCCGACCGCCGAGCACACCTGCCCCGGCGTGCAGAAGCCGCACTGGAGCGCGTCCCGCTCGAGGAACGCCTCCTGCACCGGGTGCAGCCGCTCGCCGTCCGCGAGCCCTTCGGCCGTGGTGATCTCCGCCCCGTCATGCGCCACCGCGAACGTCAGGCAGGTGATCGCGCGGCGGCCGTCCAGCAGCACGGTGCAGGCGCCGCACTGGCCGTGGTCGCAGCCCTTCTTGGGCGCGTTCGCCCCGATGCCGTCGCGCAACGCGTCCAGCAACGTCGTCCTGGTGTCCACGCGCAACCGCCTGCGCCGCCCGTCCACGCGCAGCCCGATCTCACCGTCCACGGCCCGGCTCCTCCGATTCGGCGTCCCCCTGGGCTTCCCGCGTGCCCGCCGGTCAATCCACCGGTTAGCGGCACAGCCCCCGGTGGGGCAGGTCGGGCACGTGGCGCGCCCACTCCTCCGGGGTGAGCGAGCGGTGCACCGAGGCGCACAGCGACGCCTCGACGTCCCGTGCCTAGCCGACCTCCCACAGTCGGACCGCGTGGTCCTCGCCGCCACTGGCCAGCGTCGTCCCGTCGGGGTCGAAGGCGACCGACCTGACCGGCCCGTGGTGCCGCAGGTGCGGGTCGCTGACCTGCTTGCGCGTGGCCACGTCCCACAACCGCACCGACCCGTCCGAGCTGCCGGTCGCCGGCAACCCGCCGTCCGGGCTGAACGCCGCCGCGTACACGGGCCCGGTGTGCGCGGCCAGCTCGCCGACCCGGCCGCGCGTCGCCGCGTCCCACAGCCGGACCGCGCCGTCGTCGCCCGCCGTGACGAGGGTCCTGCCGGCGGGGCTGAAGGCCACCGCCCGCTGCGCGTCGGCGTCGAGCTCGCCGGTCGACCGCCGGGACGCGAGGTCCCACAGCCGGACCTGTCCTCGCGGGCCGGTGGTGGCCGGCAGCGAGCCGTCCGGGCTGAAGGCGAGCGAGTCCACCGGGGCGTCGCCGGTGGCGATCGTGCCGACACCGGGGCGTGCGGCGGCGATGAGCATGGACGCGTGGGCCTCGGCGGCGGGGCTGACGCGCGTCGCGGCCAGGCTGAGGAGCCGGGCCAGCTCGGGGTCGCTGTCACCGATCGCCTCGCTGCGGGCCGCGAGCTCCCGCGACAACGCCTGGTCGCGCTGCTCCACCGTCTGCTGCCGCAGCCACGTCGCCACCCCGCCCAGCACCACGGCCACGGCCAGCAGCAGGGCGAGCGCACCCACCCCGATCCGCCGCAACCTCGTGGCCACCCGGTGCAGGCCGCGCTGGATCGTGGGCGCGAGGCGGCCGTCCGCGGCTTGGCTGTAGGACAGGAACGCGTCATAACCGGCCGGAGAGCCATCCGATGTCTTGTCGGTGCGATTCACCTCGACGTCACTGGGCGTAGTAATCGGTGCCGCCGCACTACGGTATGTCAGGCTCGTTCCACCGGAGGGTTCCGACAGCTCGGATGTCTTGTTATCGTCGCCTCCAACCGCGACCGCCGCCCGCGGGTGCCGCCGTCGGTCGTGGAGGACGTATGGAACGGGCACGCAGCAGTGTGGCAGCGGTCGTTGCGGTGGGGCTGGCGTTCGGCGTCGCCGTCCCCGAGACGGATGAGGCGGTGGCCGGGGTGGACCAACGGGCGCTCACGCTCTGGTACGACGAGCCCGCCGCCGACTGGGAGCGCGAGTCGTTGCCCATCGGCAGCGGCGCACTCGGCGGCGGTGTGTTCGGCACCGTGGCGACCGAGCGGATCCAGCTCAACGAGAAGACGTTGTGGACCGGCGGCCCCGGCTCCGCGCAGGGCTACGACTTCGGCAACTGGACCGGTCCGCGACCGGACGCGCTCGGCGGCGTCCGTGAGCTGATCGAGCGTGATCACCGGGTCGCGCCGGAGACCGTCGCGGCGGCGTTGGGCCAACCGCGGCGCGGCTTCGGCGCGTACCAGCCGTTCGGCGAGCTCACCCTGGCGCTCACCGACCCGCCCGCCGAGGTCGGGGACTACCGGCGTGACCTCGACCTGTCCCGCGCGGTCGCCTCGGTGTCGTACGAGGCGGACGGCGTGCGGCACACCCGGGAGTACTTCGCCACCGCGGCCGACGGCGTGATCGTCGCCCGGCTCTCCGCCGACCGGCCCGGCCGGATCGGGTTCACCGCCTCGATCACCGCGCCGGACAACCGCTCGAAGCGCAGCACGGCGCACGGCGGTCGCGCCACCTTCACCGGCGCCCTGCACGACAACGGCCTGCGCTTCGAATCGCAGCTGCAGCTGCTCAACCGCGGCGGCACGCGCACCGACAACGCCGACGGCTCGCTCACCGTGGCCGGCGCCGACAGCGTGGTGCTGGTGTTCGCCGCGGGCACCGACTACGCCGAGGACTACCCGACCTACCGGGGCCCGGACCCGCACGACCGCGTCCGGCGGACCGTCGACGCCGCGTCGGCGAAGGGCTGGCGCCGGCTCCTCGACGCCCACCTGCGCGACTACCGCGCGCTGTTCGACCGGGTGCGCCTCGACCTCGGTCAGCAGCCGGTCGACGTCCCGACCGACGAGCTCCTGCGCGGGTACGCCACCGCGCCCGCGCCGGCCCGGCGCGCGCTGGAAGCCCTCTACTTCCAGTACGGCCGCTACCTGCTGATCTCCTCGTCACGGCCCGGTTCCCTGCCCGCGAACCTGCAAGGCGTGTGGAACAACTCGGTGACGCCGCCGTGGAGCGCCGACTACCACGTGAACATCAACCTGCAGATGAACTACTGGCCCGCCGAGACGACGAACCTCGCCGAGACCACCGGGCCGCTGTTCGACTTCGTGGACGAGCTGCGCGAACCGGGCGCGGTCACGGCCCGGCAGCTGCACGGCGGCCGGGGCTGGGTCGTCAACAACGAGACCAACCCGTTCGGCTTCACGGGCGTGCACGACTGGGCGACCGCCTTCTGGTTCCCCGAAGCGGGCGCGTGGCTGGCGCAGCACTACTACGAGCACTACCTGTTCACCGGTGACCGCCGGTTCCTGCGCGAGCGGGCGTACCCCGTGCTGAAGGGGCTCGCCGAGTTCTGGCTCGACGGGCTGGAGGTCGACCCGCGTGACGGCAGGCTCGTCGTCACGCCCAGCTACTCGCCCGAGCACGGCGACTTCTCGGCGGGCGCGGCGATGTCGCAGCAGATCGTCCGGCAGCTGTTCGCCAACGTCGTCTCCGCCGCCGACGACGTGGGTGACACCGCGTTCGGGGCCGAGGTGCGCAAGGCGCTCGACCGCCTCGACCCCGGCACGCGGATCGGCTCGTGGGGCCAGTTGCAGGAGTGGAAGGAGGACTGGGACGACCCCTCCAGCACGCACCGGCACGTGTCGCACCTGTTCGCGCTGTTCCCCGGCAACGGGATCAGCCCGCTCGCGACCCCGGAACTCGCCGCCGCCGCCCGGACCTCGTTGACCGCGCGCGGCGACGGCGGCACCGGGTGGAGCAAGGCCTGGAAGATCAACTTCTGGGCGCGGCTCCTCGACGGCGACCACGCGCACGCGATGCTGGCCGAGCAGCTGGTCGGCAGCACCACCGCGAACCTCTGGGACACCCACCCGCCGTTCCAGATCGACGGCAACTTCGGCGCGACGTCCGGTGTGGCGGAAATGCTGCTGCAGAGCCAGGATGGCGTCGTGCACGTCCTACCGGCCGTGCCGGGGGAGTGGCGTGACGGTTCGTACGCGGGCCTGCGGGCACGCGGTGACGTCACGGTCGACGTGCGCTGGTCCGACGGCGTGGCCCGGGAGATCGCGCTGACCACCGGCCGGGACGGATCCGTCACGGCGCGCAGCACCCTGTTCGGCGCCGGCTACCGGCTGGTCGACGCGGGAACCGGCCGGGAGGTGCCGTCACGCGTGGACGGCGAGTCCGTCACTTTCACCGCACGCGCCGGACACCGCTACGTGGCCACCGCCCGGTGACGTCCTACTGGCCGACCCGGCCGTCGATCCGCTCGCGGAGGAGGTCGGCGTGGCCGTTGTGCCGGGCGTACTCCTCGATCATGTGCACCAGGACGTCGCGCAGCGGGATCGGGGTCTTGTCGTTGTCGCCCAGGACGTCCAGGTCCAGGGCTTCGGCCACGAACCGCTCGGCGAAGGAGACCTCGGCCCGCCAGGTCGCCCAGGCGTCCTCGACCACCTCGGGATCGGCCGTCGCCTCGCCGAACGCGACGGTCGCGGAGGTGTAGTGCGGTGTGACGTCCTCACCGGCCATCACCCGCCGGAACCAGTACTGCTCGACCTCCGCCAGGTGTCGCACGAGCCCGAGCAGCGACATGTCCGACGGCGGCGCCGAGCGTCGCGCCATGCCCTCCGCGTCCAGCCCGGCGCACTTGAGCTCCACCGTCAACCGCTGGTCGCGCAGGTGCCGCACGAGGGTCTGGCGCTCGCCGGAGTACGGTCCGCCCCCCTCGCGCGGATCGTCCTCCGGGCGGGCCCACATGTCGGACCACCCGAACGTCCGCTCGGGCAGGACCGCGCCGTCGTCCGTCATGGGGGCGATGGTCGACGCCCCGGCCCGCCCGGCGCAACCGGATAACGCCGATCCCGTGCCCGACGGCCGCGCATGGGACCGCTCACGCTCGTGGTGCCCGACGCCTCACCCGATGCGCAAGCCCGGGTGCGTCAGACGTCGACGCGCGCCGGCCGTGCGTCTTCACGGCCGTACACCAGGACACGGGCGAGCACCTCGCGGAACCGGGCGATGTCCTCGGCCGGTGCTTCGAGGACCGCCTCGATCTCGGCGTCCTCCAGCCCCAGCGCGTCGAGCGCCGAGGGGTCGAGCGACACCCGGAGCACGTCGTCGGTCAGCACCGCCTCCCGCACGCAGCCGTAGGCGGTGCCCTGGTCGGCGGTGACCAGGCAGTGGGTGTCGAGCCCGAGCGACACGTCCTGCTCGTCGGGCTCCTCGCCGTCGCACATGAAGAGGAGGACGAAGCCGCTGCCGTCCCCGCCCTCCGCGACACCGGCCTCGATGAAGTAGCCGTCAGGGTCGATCTCCACACCGACCGCGCGGGCGACGAACCGGTAGCTCATGGCGACGTTCTACCAGCGCGCCGCCGGTGGTCGCTTCGGCGGGCGTGCGGACGGTCTTCGGGAGCATCGCACCGAACACCACGCCCAGCAGGGTCAGCGCCGCGGCGACGGCGATGGCCGCCCGGAAGCCGTCGGTGAACGAGGCCGCCGAGGCGTACGTGCCCGAAGCGCTGAAGACGGCGGCCAGGATGGCGACGCCGAACGCCGCACCGAGTTGCCTCATCGTGCTGAACGCGCCGGACGCCTTGCCGATGTCGCCGGACGCGCCGGCGCCGATGACGGCCTTGGTCACCGCCGGGACGGCCAGGGCGTAGCCGGTGCCGACCAGCGTCATGGGGCCCACCAGCGACAGGTACGGGGAATCGCCGGTCGACACGAGGGCCAGCCACGCCAAGCCGAGCGACTGCGACACCAGACCGGCCAGGACGAGCGGGCGTTCGCCGAGCCGATCGGCGAGGGCCCCGGCGCGCGGCGCGACCAGGAACGGCCCCAGGCCCCACGGGAGCAGGCGCAACCCCGCCTCCAGCGGATCGTGGCCGAGCCCGACCTGGAGGTGCTGGGCGAGGAAGAAGATCGCGCCGGTCAGCGAGCCGTTGAGGAGGAAGATGACGACGTTGCCCGCGGCGAACGCGCGCGACCGGAACAGGCGCACGGGCAGCATCGGCGCGGCGGCACGGGTCTGCCGCAGCACGAAGAGCACGGCGACGACCGCGCCGCCGACGATCGCGCCGACCACCTCGGCGCTGCCCCAGCCCGCGGCCTGCGCCCGGACCAGGCCCCAGACCAGGCCCACCGCGGCGACGCTGAACAGCAGCAGGCCGGGCAGGTCGATCGCGACGCGCGCACCGAAGCTCTCCTTCACGCGGGTCAGCACCAGGGGGATGGCCACGAGGCCGAGCGGCACGTTGAGCCAGAAGATCCACTCCCAGTCCAGGCCCCGGGTGAGCACGCCGCCGATCACCGGGCCGAGCAGCGCGGCCAAACCCGTGACGCCGCCGTAGACGCCGAGCGCCCACCCGCGGCGCTGCGGCGGGAAGGTGGCGTTGAGCAGGCCGAGCGCGAGCGGCATGACGATGGCCGCGCCGACGCCCTGGGCGGTGCGCGCGGTGATCAGCGCGCCGGCCGACGGCGCCAGCGCGCAGGCGACCGAGGCCAGCGAGAACAACCCGAGACCGCCCGCGAACAACCGTCGGCGGCCGAACCGGTCGCCGAGCGCCGCGCCGGTCATCAGCAGGACGGCGAAGCTCAGCGTGTACGCGTTGACGGTCCACTCCAGGTCCGCCATGGACGCGTCCAGGTCACGCCGGATCGCGGTGAGCGCGGTGGTGACGACCAGCAGGTCGAGCACCACCATGAAGGAGCCGACGGAGGCCAGCGCCAGCACCCACCGCTGTGCCGACCGCACGGCCCGGTCCTCCGCCACGGGCAGCTCCTGTCGGACGGCGCGGTGCTCCGGCACCGAGCATGCCGCCCGGCCGCCCGGAAGTCTTCTTCGCCGGTGCGGTCCTCGCGCGCGGCCGTCCGCCCTACCGGGTCGTCCCCGTCCAGGTCACCGGCAGCTCGTGCACGCCGTAGATGTTCATGTCGGTCTTGAGCTTCACCTCGTCGGCGGGGATGGCGAGCGCGAGCGTCGGGAACCGGCGCAGCAGGCCGCCGAAACCGGCGCGCAGCTCGATGCGGGCCAGCTGCTGGCCGAGGCACTGGTGGATGCCGTGGCCGAACGACAGGTGGCCGCGCGCCTGGCGGCGGACGTCCAGGGTGCCGGGGTCGTCGAAGCGCCGGGGGTCGTGGTTGGCGGCCAGCAGCGAGACGACGACGGTCGAGCCCTTGGTGATCGTCTCACCGCCGAGCTCGACGTCCTCCGTCGCGTAGCGGTAGAAGATGTCGGCGACGGACAGGTAGCGCATGAGCTCCTCGACGGCGCCGGGCAGCAGCTCCGGGTCGTCGCGCAGGGCCGCCAGCTGCCCGGGGTTCTCCAACAGGGCGAAGGTGCCGAGCGAGAGCATGTTGGCGGTGGTCTCGTGGCCCGCGAGCAGCAGCAGGAACGCGATGCCGGTCAGCTCCTCGATGGCCAGGTCGTCGTTGCGGGCCAGGTCGGACAGCAGGTCCTCGTCGGGCTCGGCGCGCTTGCGCGTGACCAGCTCGGCCAGGAACGCGTTCATCGCGCCGAACGCGGCCATCTTCTCCTCGAGCACCACGTCCTTCTCGAGGAACTTGGCCGAGTTGACCTGGAAGGTGTCCCGGTCCTCGTAGGGCACGCCGAGCAGCTCGCAGATCACCAGCGACGGCACCGGCAGCGCGAACGCCGTGACCAGGTCGACCGGCGGCGCGAGGCTCGCCAGCTCGTCCAGCTGCCGCTCGACGATGTCGGCGATGTGCTCTTCGAGCTGCTTCATCCGCTTGACGGTGAAGGCGCCGGTGAGCATCCGCCGCAGCCGGGTGTGGTCCGGCGGGTCCATGCTGATGAACAGGCCCGGCAGCTGCGGCGACGGTTCGGTGGCCGCCGGGATGCCGGGGGTCTCGTACGGCACGTGCATGACGCCGAGGTCCTGGCGCGAGCTGAAGCGGGTGTCGGCCATGAGCCGGCGGACCTCGTCGTAGCCGGTGACGAGCCAGCCCTCGTGACCGTCGGGGAACACCATCGGGCTGACCGGGCGGGCCTCGCGCAGCGCGGTGATCCGCCTGGGCGGGTCGAAGGGGCCCGCATCGCGCTCCATCGGCAGGCCGTGCGGGACGGGAACCTCTCGACTCATCGGACTTCCTCTCGTGGTGGCTGTCGCGACCACGATCACCGAGGGGCCGGACATGGCGCTGACACGGTCCTGACACGGCTCTGACACCGGGAACCTAGGGGGACATGCCCCACCGTGAGAGGGCGATGAGGATCACCGCGAACACCACCACGACGACCACGAAGCCGAGGACGCCGCCGAGCACCAGGCCGGTGCCCACCGAGTTCCACGGCGGCCGGAAGAACTTGGCCGCGCACCCCAGCACGATCGAGCCGATCGCGACCCCGATGAACGCGTACGCGTACTCGCCACCGAGCCAGCCCGCGTCCGCGAAGTACCGCGACCGGTAGGCGGCCACCACCGCGACCTGGAGCGCGAACGGCACCAGGAAACCCGCGAACGCCACACCGGGTCGTCTGCGCTGCTCGACGTCGATCACGCGGCCAGTCTCGCCGACCGCCGGGCGCCGCGCATGAGTACGACTACGCGAACCGGCGGCCCGGAGCGAGAGGTGCTCCGGGCCGCCGGCGCGTGCCGCGCGACCGGTCAGGCGGTCGTGCCCGTGACCGACGTGCCGGACTTGGTGACGTAGTACGTCGCCTTGGCGCCGCTCCAGTAGTGGAACGTCAGCGTGACCCGCGAGCCGTCCGTGACCTCGGCGAAGAACTCCGGCTTCAACGTCGTGGTGTTCGCCGTGTAGTTGGGGGCGAACGTGACGTCGAACTCCTTGTACGAGGTCCAGTTGTGCGGGCCGGCGTTGCTGCCGTCGGCGTACTTGGCCTCCATCGTGGCCAGCTGGTCGCCGCGGAACTGGGTCGGGACGGCGAATGCGCTCGTCGTCCCGGTCGAGTTCGACAGCACCGGCGCGTCGTAGGTGACCAGGTTGATCCGCCACGGCACGCCCGCCGAGAACCGGGCCGACAGCGTCGCGTTCGTGCCGTACGCCCGCGACCCGCTCAACCGGGTGATCAACGCCGCCTTGATGGTCAGCTGGTCGCCGCTGACGGTGTAGTCCGTGCCGCGCACCAGGTCGGTGGTGCCGTGGCGCAGCCCGACGAACGACGTGCCGTTCAGGTTGAGCGTCAGCGTCTTGTCCGTGACCGCCGAGGCCTTGGCGCTGAACACCTGGTCCGACGACGCCGTGCCGGACCTGGTCGTCCAGCTCGACTTGATCTGCGCGGCCAGCTCCGGGTCGCTCCACTGGAACGACGTGCGGCCGAGGTGCTGGCCGTTGTCCCAGAGCATGGTGGTGATCTTCTTCGTGCGGGCGTAGTGGCCGAGGAACTCGAAGAACTTCAGCTTCTCGCCCTGCTGGATGGTGCCCGTGTGCCGGTCGAAGCCCAGCAGGCCGTACTCGCCCAGGATGACCGGGATGCCGCGCGCCACGAACGCGTTGGCCACGCGGTCGAACGAGTCGGTGAGGTCCTTCTGCACGGTGGCGTCGAACTTCGTGCCACCCGCGACGTTCACGCTGAACGGCCAGTAGCCGTAGAAGTGGAACGTGGCGATCAGGTTCGGGTCGTTGAGGGAGTTGAACGTGGCCACCAGCTCGTCCACCCGCGCCTGCTCCGACGACGTGTGCAGGGTCGGCAGGACGAGCAGGCGGGTGGCGTTGGTGCCGCCCGAGCCGCGCACGATCCGGTGGAACGACTTGTTGAGCTCGTCCAGCAGTTGCGCGTTCTGCGCGTCACCCGAGCTGTTGGCGAACTGCGGCTCGTTGACGCTCTCCAGCATCAGCTTGGGCGAGGTGTCCCGGAACGCGGTCGCGATCTGCGTCCACGCCGCGTTGTAGCGGGCCAGCACGTTCGTGCGGTCCGTCGGCATGGCGTTGATCCACTGCCACGAGTCGTGGTGGATGTTGATCATGACGTAGAAGCCGTCCGCCAACGCCCAGTTCACGACCTCCTTGACGCGTGCCAAGTAGGCCGCCTCGATCGTGTAACCCGGCGCGCCACCCTGGTGCGCGCTCCACGTCACCGGGATGCGGATGCTCTTGAAGCCCTGCGCCCGGACGTTGTCCAGCAGCGCCTCGGTGATGCGCGGGTTGCCCCACGACGTCTCGTCGGCGCCGGTGGCGTCGAGCGAGTTGCCCAGGTTCCAGCCCGGCTGCATCTCCGCGACCCGCGCCATGGCGTCGCCCACCGGCGGGGTCGTCGTGGTGGTGGTGGTGGTGGTGGTCGTCGTCGTGCTGGTGGTCGTGGTCGTGCTACCGGTGCAGGTCACGCCGTTGAGCGCGAACGACGACGGCGCCGTGTTCGAGCCCGTCCACGTGCCGTTGAAGCCGAACGCCACCGAGCCGCCGGTCGGGATGTTGGCGTTGTAGCCGACGTTGGTCGCGGTGACCTGGCTGCCCGACGACGTGACGGTGGCGTTCCACGCCTGGGTGACCGTCTGGCCGGACGGGAACGCCCACGTGAGCCGCCACCCGCCGCTGATCGGGTCGCCCAGGTTGGTGATGTCGACGTTGCCGTTGAAGCCGCCCTGCCACTGGCTCGGCACCGAGTACACGACCCGGCAGCCCGCCGCCGCCTGGGCGTCGGTCACCGCGACAACACCCACGCTCGCGAGCAACGAGGCCATTCCGGTGGCCAGCAGGCCGACCCGCCAACGGATTTTTCTCAGCTTGCCTCGCATATCGGCCATGACGCTCCTCGTAATCGCCTGCGGCAGCGGGAGGGGTGGGAACCGAAACGCGCGCGGGCGGTGGAGCCGGCCGCAGTGGGAATCCAGGTGCGCCGGTCACCGCCCGGCGCACCCGCACCGCCACGACCGTGGTACCGGGCGCGGCGGCGTGTTCCGGCGCTGCCTCGCCATGATGTTGACGGTAACGGATGGGTGACGCAAGGGTTTCGACGGGAATCGACTCCGGCGGCATCCCCGACCAATTCGAAATCGCCGCCGGAAGTCGAAAACATTCGACGCGGCATCGTCCGCCGTTCGACGAATCCGTCGAATGAATTCGACATCGGACCCGCGCGACCCGGCCTCAGCGCCGGGGCAGGACCCACGTTTGCGCGGCGGTGCCGTTGCAGTCCCAGATCTGCACCCGGGTGAAGTCGGCCGACATCCCGTCGCGCGCGTCCAGGCACCGGTCGGACAGCGCGTTCACCAGCGCGCCGCCCGGAGTCGCGCGCCACCGCTGCGCCCCCGTGCCGTTGCAGTCCCACAGCTGCACCGGCGTGCCGGCGTGCGGCACCCCGTTGGCCACGTCGAGGCACTTGCCCAACGCGCGCACCGACCCGTCCGCGTCGAGCTTCCAGTCCTGCGCGCCCGTGCCGTTGCACCGGAACAGCCAGACCACCGTCCCGCTCACCGTGCTGCCGCCGTCCACGTCGACGCACTGGCCGGCGATGCCGGTCACCCGGTCGGCCGGCCGCGGCGGCTGCCAGGTCTGCGCCGCGCCGCCCGTGCACGGCGCGAGCCGCAGCGCGCCGGTGGACGAGTCGAGGCACCGGCCACCGGACTCGAGCGGACCACCGTCCGCCACCGCCCAGCGCTGACCGGCGCAGTCGGCCAGCACGACGGCGTCACCGGCGGGCGCCAGGCACCGACCCATCGCCTTCACCGCGCCCTCCGGCGTCACGGTCCACCGCTGCGCGGCCGTGCCGTTGCACGCCCACAGCTGCACGGGCGTGCCGGGTGCGTCGTTCGCGTCGGCCACGTCGAGGCACGACCCCGCGTTGACCACCTGGCCGGTGGCGCCCTCGGGGATCCGCTCCGCCTGCCTGGTCACGGTCCCGGTGAGCCGCAGGTCCCGGGACGACGCGCCCACCGTGACCGCGAACGTTCCCGGCGGCACCCGGAACGACCGCCCGGCCTCGTCCCAGATCGCGAAGGCGCGCCGGTCGAGCTCGACCGACACCCTGGTGGTGGCGCCGGCGGCCGGCGCGACCTTGGCGAACCCGCGCAACTGCCGCGGCGGCTCACCGGCCGCGTCCGGGTAACCCACGTACACCTGCGGCACCGCCGAACCCGCCCGTCCACCCGTGTTGGTCACGTCGAACGACACCGAGACCCCCTGCCCCGCGGCCGGCGCCACGGCCAGGTTCGCGTAGCGGAACGTCGTGTAGGACAGGCCGTGCCCGAACGGGAACAGCGGCGTCGTCCCGGTGGCGTCGTACCACCGGTAGCCGACCCGGAGCCGTTCCGCGTAGTGCACGACACCACCCTCACCGGGGTACTGCGCGGGTGAGGCGATCGGGGTCGCGTCGAGACCGGTCGGGAACGTCACCGGCAGCCGCCCGCCGGGCTCCGCCGCGCCGAACAGCACGTCCGCCACCGCGTGCCCGCCCTGCTCGCCGGGGTACCAGGCCTGCAGCACGGTGTGCGCGGCCGGCAGCCACGGCATGGTCACCGGCCCACCGGTCTCCAGCACCACCACGGTGTTCGCGTTGGCCGCCGTGATCGCCGAGACCAGCGCGTCCTGGTTGCCGGGCAGGTCGATCGACGGCCGGTCGGCGCCCTCGGTGCTGTCGTCGCCGACCACCACCACGGCGCCGTCGGCGGCCCGTGCCGCCTCGACCGCCCGGCGCAGCTCCGGATCGGCTTCGGCCGGCGTGTACCAGCCGAAGCGCAGCCCGGCGTCACCCGCCGCCTCGTAGTACTCGACCCGGACCTGGTGCCGGGCGCCCGCCCGCAGCGGGATCCTGGTCGACCTGGTCCGCGTGGCGTGATCGCCCCAGTTGTCCACGACGAGGGCGCCGTCGAGGTAGAGCCTGCTGCCGTCGTCGCTGGTGACGGCGAGGTCGTAGGCGCCGGTCGCGGGCACGGCGAGGGTCGCGGTGAAGCGGGCCGACCAGTTGTCGGCGGGCACGGTCGGCGCGGGCGACCCGCCCGCCCAGTCGAAGTCGATCGATGCGGGCGCGGTGGACGCCACCGGCGTGCCGGCGAGGTCGCGGTTGGCGTAGTAGTCGGCGCGCAGGCCCGACAACGACTCCGGCGGCACGGCGAACGGCGACGGGCGCGACCCCGGCGTGTACGTCAGGCCCGCGCCCACCCGTGCGCGCAGACCGTCCAGCGGTGTCACGGTGTGCTCCGGGTACGGCGTCACGTGCGAGCTGCCCTTGCCGCCGGTGTGCGCGAAACCCGCGTACCACCCGGACACGGCGACGGTCCCGGCCGCGGCGGTCAACGGCAGCAGCGAGCGGTCGTTGCGCAGCAGCACCATGCCCGCCGCGGCCTGCCTGCGCGCGACCGCCGCGTGCGCGGCAGGGTCTACCACCGGGCGCGGGTCGCCGTCGAGCAGACCGGTGCGCATCATCAGCCGCAGCACCCGCCGCACGTTGTCCTCGAACGCCGGGCGCGCCAAGGCGCCGGAGCGCACGGCATCGGCGAGGCCCGCGTAGTGCGTCGAGCCGCCGAACTCCTGGTCCAGCCCCGCCAACGCCGACGTCACCCCGGAGTGCGTGGCCGGGTAGTCCGAGCCGACCGCGCCGTCGAAGCCCCAGCGGTCGCGCATCACGTCGTTGAGCAGTGGGAAGCTCTCGCACGCCCACGATCCGTTGACCCGGTTGTAGGCGCACATCGCCGACCACGCTCCACCCTGCCGCACGGCCGTCTCGAACGCCGGCAGGTAGACCTCCCGCAGCGTCCGGTCGTCCACATTGGACGACAGCCAGAGCCTGCCCTCCTCCTGGTTGTTCGCCGCGACGTGCTTGACCTGGGCGGCGACCCGCTGCCCCTGCACGCCGGCGACGTAGCTCGCGGCCAGTTGCCCCGCCAGGTGCGGGTCCTCGCCGTAGGTCTCGAAGTTCCGCCCGGCCTGCGGCACCCGGACGATGTTGACCATCGGCGAGTACAGCACCTGGTAGCCGCGCGCCTTGACCTCGCGGCCGACCAGCCCGCCCGCCTCCGCGGCCACCGCGCGGTCGAACGTGGCGGCCAGCGACACCGGCGCGGGCATCGCGGTGGCGGGCAGGCCGTCGCGGACGCCGGCCGGGCCGTCGGTGAGCCGCAGCGGCGGGATCCCCAGCCGCGCCACGCCGGGCACGTAACCGACCGCGTGCTCACCGGCGGGCGTCGTCACCCCGAGGAGCAGCCGCGCCTGCTCGTCCAGCGTCAGTTGCGAGAGCAGGATGGTCACCCGCTGCTCCAGCGGAACGGCCGCGTCACGCCACGCGGGCTGCCGCTCGGCAGCCGTGCTCGCGGTGCTCGCCATGACCAGGATCAGCACTGCCGTGACGCGAACCGCGGTCCGGCGTTCCTTCCACCGCATGACGCCCCCTCGCGCCGATGCGAACCGCGTCGGCGCATGCCCGCTGCTGCCGACGCGCCCCGCAACCACGGTAGAGCAAGGGATTCCTAACACCGACCGCCATTCGAACGACATCCTGCAGTGGGACGAGCGAAGGGAAGTGGGCAATGGTCAGGGTGTTGAACGTGGTGGCGCACCACGACGACGACTTGCTGTTCTTGAGCCCCGATCTGGTGAACGACCTCCGTGACGGGGCGGTGGTGCGCACGGTATTCCTCGTGGCGTCGGACTACCACACGTACCCGACGTACATGGAGCAACGGGAACTCGGCGTCCGGGAGGCCTATGCGCACGCCGCGGGCATGACCGGCACGCCGTGGAGGTCGTACGCGTACTCGTGCGCGAACCTCTCGGCGACGCTCTGGACGTTGGGCACGCGCGTCTCGATCCTGGAGAACCGCTTGCCGGACAACGCCACCGCGCCGCCGAACCGGCTGTGGCAGCTGTACGCGCGCGACCAGTCGCTGACCGGCCGACCGCTCGACCACGCGCCCGCCCAGACCACCGGGCGTGCCCGGCTGATCGCCTACCTGCGCGCGGTGATCGCGGACTTCGCGCCGGACGTCGTCCGCACCACCGACCCGACCGCCGACCTCCACGGTCAGCACACGGCCGGTCGGCCGCTGGAGGACTTCTCCTTCCACCGCGACCACGTCGCGACCGCGCGGCTCGTGCGGACCGCGTTGCTGGACGTGCCCCCGAACCCCGAGGTCGTCTACTACCGCGACTACACGATCCGCGACGAGCCGGCCAACCTGAACGCGGCCGACGCGGCGTTCAAGCGGGCCGTGTTCCGGACCTACGCCGTGCGCGACGTCGACATCTGCCCTAACGGGGCGGTGGACTGCCCACCGGTGGGCGGGTTCTACGACGGTTTGCTGAGCCGTCGGTACGTGGCCGGTCCGGCGTGGGTCGGCGACCTCGTCGTGCCGCTGCCGGCGGCGGAGCACGGTCTCGTGATGGGCACGCACCACACCGTGCGCAACCGCGCCACCGGGCTGGAACTGGCCGTGACGGACGCTTCGACGGCCGACCTGGCGCCGATCATCGGCTGGCCGCGCACGGGGACGCCGAACCAGCGGTGGCGGTTCGAGGCCAACCCGCAGGGGTGGGAGCTGGTCGCGAGCCACAGCGGCAAGGCGATCGACCTGCCCGAGTCGAGCCTGGCGCCCGGCGTGCAGGCGATCCAGTTCCAGCGGCTCGGCGGCGTCAACCAGACGGTGCGCGTGCGCGGCAACCCGACCGCGGGCTACCGGCTGGTGTTCGCGCATTCCGGGCTGGCGCTGTCCGTTGCCGGCAACGCGGGCGCACCGGTCGTGCAACGCCCGGTCGCCTCGTCGGCCGATCAGCTGTGGGACATCGACCCGGCCTGAGCAGGCGACCGTGCACCAGGGCCGTCGGCGGTGAAGACGAACTTGTAGCCGACGTCCGGCGAACCGCTCCGCGTCACCTTGCCCTCGCCGCGCGCGTTGGCGTAGACGCCGGTGCCGCCCGTGACGGCCACGGACGTGTCCTCGAAACCCGCCGCGATCGACTTGTACTTCCGCAGGCCGGAGAGGTGCAGCTCGCCGTCGGGCAGGCGGAAGACGGACGTGCAGTGCGCGGTCACCTCGGGCGGTGCCGCCGTCGACACCGCGATCGCGGCGCAGTGCGAATAACCCTCCCCGATCCGCGTGACGCCGTCGGCTTGGCGCAGTTCGCCGCCGGTGACGAACCCGAGCCCGACCGTGGGCGCGGCCGGCGCCGACATGAGCGTCCGTTTCGTCACCACTTCCAACGTCGCCTCGCGGGTCGTTTCCCCGGTGCGGACCTGGTCGGTGGCGAGCAGGCCACCTGCGAGCGCGAGGACCAGCCAAGGGTTGACCTGCACGACGACACCTCCGGGTTGCGTGGTGACACACCGTTCTGCCGGAAGGTAGTTCGGCAAGGGCGGCCGTGGTCAGGTCAACTCCACGTTCGGTTGATAAATGGGCACCTACGTGTGACATTGCCCCACTCGACCGTGGGTTTTGATCACGAATGTGAAGCGGGTCATGAATGTGAACATTCTCGGCAATCATTGCGCCGAGAAGCGGATCGACCCCGGTGAATCCCGCTGATAGGAACCAGGCATGACGAGAACAGCGGTCGTGACCGGTGGCGGGACGGGTATCGGCAAGGCAGTGGCCGCCGAATTGGTCAAGCGGGGCCTGGACGTCGTGGTCACCGGGAGGCGTGAGGACGTCCTGACCGCCACCGCGGCCGAGATCGGCGCACGGGCCGTCGTGTTCGACGCCGCCGACCCCGAGCAGGTGCGGGCAGCGTTGGCCGAACTGCCCGAACAGGTGAACGTCCTGGTGAACAACGCGGGCGGCAACATGGCCCGCCGCCGTCCCGCGCCCGAGGGGTTGGCGGACGTGCGCGAGCTCTGGTTGGCGAACTTCGAGTCGAACGTGCTGAGCGCCGTCCTGGTGACGACCGCCCTGGAGCCACGCCTGGCCGACGACGCCAGGGTGGTCACCATCGGCTCCATCGCCGCCCGGCGGGGTTCGGGCAGCTACGGCGCGGCGAAGGCGGCAATCGAAGCGTGGACCGCCGACCTGGCCTTCGCGCTGGGCGGGCGGGGGATCACGGTCAACGTCGTGGCACCCGGCGTCACCGAGGAGACCGAGTTCTTCGGCGGCACACTGTCCGAGGAGCGGCGCAAGAAGCTGGTCGGCAATCCAGCCAACGGCCGCACCGGCACACCGGCCGACGTAGCCGCCACGGTGACCTTCCTGACCTCACCGGAAGCCGGCCACCTGACCGGTCAGGTCATCGGCGTCAACGGCGGCGCCGCCCTCGGCCGCTAACCACCACACCACCCCCACCGCGCCGCTCCACACCCGCGCCGCTCCACACCCGCTCCACACCCACCCCGAGCTGTGCCGCGCGACAGCCCGCAAGCACGCCCGCCCGCTCACCGCCGCCCGTCCGACAATCTCGCCCCGACGTCCCACCCGCCCAACCACCCGCATGGCAGCCCACCGACCCCGCCACACCTCCAACCGACCCCACGACAGTCCAACCGACCCCTCGCTGCCCGACCGACCCATCGCTGCCCTGACCGACCCGCCGAGCCGACCGAACCGCACCGGCCCACCCGTGGTCGCCGCCGGGCCGGCCGTTTTATCCGGCTAACGTGAGACATGCGATTTGGGTTGTCACAGGTTGCACTCTTCGCCCAGTCGAGTGATCCGCAACCCCGACCCACCAGCACCCCAACGGACCCGCTACCACCCCACCGCAACCCCACCTGACCTACCGTGTGCTCATGCGGGTGTGCGTGTTCTGCGGTTCCTCCAGCGGACGGGTGAGGCACGTCGAGGTGGCTCGGAAAGTCGGCCGCACGTTGGCCGAACGGGGCATCGAAGTCGTCTACGGCGGCGGGCGGGTCGGGACGATGGGTGCGCTGGCCGACGGCGCGATGACGGCGGGCGGGTCGGTCATCGGGGTGATCCCGGGCAGCCTGGTCGACTGGGAAGTGGCGCACGAGAATCTCACGGAACTCCACGTCGTCGAGTCCATGCACGAGCGCAAGGCGTTGATGGCCGAGCTGGCCGACGCCTTCCTCACCCTGCCGGGCGGCGCGGGCACGTTGGAAGAGCTGTTCGAGGTGTGGACGTGGGCCCAACTCGGCCTGCACACCAAGCCGGTGGCGCTGCTCGACGTCGACGGCTACTTCACGCACCTGATCAAGATGATCGACCACATGGTGGAGGAGGGGTTCCTCAAGCCGCCCTACCGGGACATGCTGCTGGTGGACCACGATCTCGACCGGCTCCTCACCCGGTGTGGCGACTACCGGCCCCCGGACTACACCTGGACCGACGACCACCCCCTGTCATAGCCCCGAAACCCCTGCCACGGCACGGGGAAATCGGTACCGTGTGAGTTTCAACCCGAAGGGTTTTCGCAAAGTTTCGCGCCATCCGGGGGGCAGGGCGATGGACATCAAACACTGGGGGCGACGGTTGGCGGAGCTGTGCGAGGCGCACCAGGTGCCTGGCGCTTCGCTGGCGGTCCTGGTCGACGGCGAGATCCACGAGTGCGCGACGGGAGTGCTGCACCGCGGCACCGGCGTCGAGGCCACCACGGACTCGCTGTTCCAGATCGGCTCGATCACCAAGCTCTACACCGCCACCTTGATCATGCAGCTGGTCGCCGAAGGCGCGCTCGACCTGGACGCGCCGGTGATCTCCGTGCTGCCGGAGTTCGCCGTGGCCGACGCCGTGGCGACCAAGACCGTGACGACCCGCCAACTGCTGTCGCACACCAGCGGCATCGACGGCGACTTCTTCCACGACACCGGGCGGGGCGACGACTGCGTGGCCGCCTACGTCGCGGCGTGCGCGGGCCTCGGGCAGAACCACCCGCCGGGCGCCACGATGTCCTACTGCAACAGCGGGTTCACCGTGCTCGGCCGGATCATCGAGGTGCTCACCGGCCAGGTCTGGGACGACGTCCTGCGCGAACGCCTGCTCGACCCGATCGGCGCGCACAGCACGGTGACCCTGGCCGAGGACGTGCTGCGGTTCCGCTCGGCCCTGGGCCACCTCGGCGAACCCGGCGAAGAGCCCGTGCCCGCACCCGTGTGGGGACTGGCCAGGTCCGCCGGCCCGGCCGGGACGATCAACGCCACCGCCGCCGACGTCGTCCGCTTCGCCCGGCTGCACCTGGACGGCGGCCGGGCCCCGGACGGCACGGTGGTCCTGCCCGCCGAGCAGGTGGCCGCGATGCGCCGGCCGTTCGTGCAGCTGCCCGCGGGCCCGGCGCACCACATGTGCTGGGGCCTCGGGTGGATCGTCTACGACTGGCCGGGCGGCCCGGTGATCGGGCACGACGGCGCGACGGTCGGGCAGAAGGCGTTCCTGCGGGTCGTGCCCGAGTCGAACGTGGCGATCGCCCTGCTCACCAACGGCGGCGTGCCCGCCGAGGTCTACCAGCGGCTGTTCACCGAGATGCTGGCCGAGCTGGCCGGTGTCGCGGTGCCGGACTTCCAGCCGCCCGCCGAACCGCCCGAGGTGGACGTCTCCCGGTACGTCGGCTCGTACGTGCGCGAGGGCTACGACGTCGAGGTGACCGAGCAGGACGGTGTGCTGCACCTGCGCGGCGAGAGCATCGGCGAGCTCGCGGCGATCAACGCGGTGACCACCGCGGTGCTCGTGCCGGTGGAGGAAGGGCTGTTCGCCGCACGGCGCAACGAGCACGAGCCGTGGGTGCCGGTGGTGTTCTACACGCTGCCGGACGGCTCGCCGTACCTGCACTTCAGCCTGCGCGCCACGCCCAAGGGCACGGGAACGACCCGCTTCTAGAGGAGAACTGCTGCCCGGAGAACGGCCGGCCGCCCGAACGGCCGGCCGCCCGAACGGCCGGCCGTCAGGGAAACGGCCAGCCGTTCGGGCGGCAGACCTTGCCGTCCGTCGGAATCGTCACGCCCTGCGGCACACCCGCGATGATGGCGGCCACCTCGTCGTTCGACGTGCTGAACGTCTGCTGCATCATCACCGGCGCGACCCCGCCGTGCGCCGCGCACGGCCGGTGGCCTTCGCCCAACGCGTGCCCCACCTCGTGGTTGACCACGTACCGGCGGTAGGAGGTCAGGTCACCGTCGAACGCGACCGCCCCGCGCACCCACCGCGCCGCGCTGAGGTGCACCAAGCCGCCGTTGCGGCACGACACGTCGACCGGGATCTCGTACCCGCACACCGCACGGGCGGTGTTCTGCGAGGTCAACCGGATCCGGATGGCCGCGGGCCCGGTCACCCGCCGGAACGCGACGTCACCGCGCGCGGTCCAGCTGCGCGGGTCGGACAGCGTCTCCTGCACGAACGCGGCGAACCCCTGCTCGTCGTAGACCACCCCGTCCTCGACCTCCACCGAGTACGTGCGCACGACCCCCGCACCGACGACCGGCGACGACCCCGGCACGGCGTGGAACGTCCCGTGCCCCTCCGTCGGGATCGGGCCGCCGTCGGGCAGGTCCGAGCTGGACGCGTACACCCGCCTGACAGCAGTAGTAGTCGAAGCGACCGACGTGGTCCGGACCGCGGCGCTGGTCGTGGTCCGGTGAGTGGTCGTCACGGCGGACTGGGCGGCGGTGCGCTCGCCCGCGAACTGGACGAACGTCAACAGCAGGGCGGTGACGCCACAGGCGAACAGGACCACGCGGACGTTCATGGTCCCCAAGATCGGGACGAACTGTGAAGAACCTGTTGCCGTCCTGCTCGATGACCGTGAAGGTCGGCATACTGCGGTCGTGTGCGCCCACATCCTCGTCGCCGAGGACAACCCCCACCAGGCCGAACTCGTCCGCCGCTACCTGGAGCACGACGGGCACTCGGTGGTGGTCGTGCACGACGGGCGGTCCGCGATCGACGAGGCGCGCCGCCGCGACCCGGACCTGCTGGTGCTCGACGTGATGATGCCGGCGGTGGACGGGCTGGACGTGGTGCGCGTGCTGCGCGCCGACTCCGACGTGCCGATCGTGCTGCTCACCGCCCGGTCGGCGGAGGACGACGTGCTGCTCGGGTTCGACCTGGGCGCGGACGACTACGTGACCAAGCCGTTCCGGCCGCGCCAGCTCGTGGCCCGCGTCCGCACGATCCTGCGCCGCGCCGGCCGCGCCCGCGTCACCAACGCCGCCGTGCTCAAGGTCGGCGACATCGTGGTCGACCCGATCCGGCACGAGGTGACGCTGGCCGGTGAGCCGGTGGTGCTGACCCCGACCGAGTTCCGGTTGCTGTCGACGCTGGCCGCCCAGCCGCACCGGGTGTTCACCCGCGGCCAGTTGCTCCAGGACGGCTTCACCACCGAGCGGACCGTGGACGTGCACGTGGTCAAGCTGCGCCGCAAGATCGAGCACGACCCGCGCCGGCCGCGTCGGCTCCTGACCGTCTACGGGATCGGCTACAAGCTGGTATGAGCCTGCTCTTCCGCATCTTCGCGGTGTCCCTGGTGATCGCCGGCTCGTCCATCGCGGTCACCGCCTGGCTCGCCACCCAGGCCACCACCGGCAGCATCCGCCAGGAGCAGGGCGAGGCGCTGGCCACCGACGCGTCGATCTACGACCGGCTGCTCGGGTACGCGGCCGACCACCCGTCCTGGGCCGACGTCCAGTCCACAGTGGACACGATCGCGCGCGAGACCGGTCGGCGGATAGCCTTGACCACGTGGGACCGCACGCCGATCGCGGACTCCGGTGACGCGGGCTCGCCGCAGCTGCCGGTGAACCCGACCGTGGTCGTGGACCCGCTGAACGTGAACCCGGTGCTCAAGCCCGGCGGTGTGGACGAGATCGACCCGCGCGCGGTCGGCCCGTTCAAGCTCACCCCGCAGGAGCGGGCGGACCTGGGCGAACGGGCCGAGGCCGTCGCCGCGTGCGACGGTCGGACGGTGGTGGTGCAGCCGAGCGGGCGCCCGGTGCTGCGCGGGCAGCGCACCCTGCCGCCCGCCAGGTACGACGAGTGCCCGGTGGAGGACGCGCTGTACGCGGCCACGGAGACGGAGCAGAAGGCGGGCGCCGAACTGTACGAGCTGGTCAAGGGCTGTCCCGGAGCAGCGGCTCTGAAAGCGGCCTTGACGCCGTGGCTGTCGCGGGACGGCGCCGACTGGTCGCGCCCGACCCCGGAGAGCAGGCCCGGGGACGCGGCGTGCCTGGCCTCCGCCCGGCGGCACCAGCTCGCGCCGTACGTCGCGCCCGCCGCCCTGCTGTTCCTGACCGAGCCGACGGGCGCCCGACCGGAGACCGTCGACCTGTCCACGGCGGGCGTCACGCGCATCGCGTGGACGGCGCTCGGCATCCTGGCCCTCGCAGGGCTCGCGTCCTGGCTGACGGCCAACCACCTGGTCCGACCGATCCGCGCGCTCACCGCCGCGACCCAGCGGATGGGCGCGGGCGACCGGGAGGTGCGGGTGAGCGCGGCCAAGGGCGAGATCGGCGAGCTGGCCAGGTCGTTCAACGCCATGTCGGCCAAGCTCGCCGACACCGAGCGGCAGCGCCAGGCGATGGTCGGCGACGTCGCGCACGAGCTGCGGACGCCGTTGAGCAACGTCACCGGGTGGCTGGAGGCGGCCCAGGACGGCGTCGCGGCGACCGACCAGCGGCTGGTGGCGTTGCTGGCGGAGGAATCCCTGGTGCTGCAACGGCTCGTGGACGACCTGCACGACCTCGCGCAGGCCGACGCGGGCACGTTGCGCCTGCACCCGGAGCCGATCGACGCGGCCGACGTGATCGAGCAGGTGGTGGCCGCGCACGCCAACGGCGACGTCACCGTCACCTCGCGGACCGAGGGGGAGCTGTTCCTGGTCGCCGACCCGGTGCGGCTGCGGCAGGCGGTGGAGAACCTGGTCACCAACGCGATCCGCTACACACCGGCCGGCGGCGCGGTGTCGGTCACGGGCCGGCTCGACCGCGGCGTCGTGATCGAGGTGGCCGACACCGGCGTCGGCATCGCGCCGGACGACCTGCCGCACGTGTTCGAGCGGTTCTGGCGGGCCGACAAGTCGCGCAGCCGCAGCACCGGCGGCAGCGGCCTCGGCCTGGCCATCACCCGGCACCTGGTCGAGGCGCACGGCGGCGCGGTGACGGCCGCCGCCGAACCCGGCTCGGGCGCGACGTTCCGGATCACCCTGCCCGTGCCCTGAGGTCAGCTGTCCTTGATGGTGATGCCGAGCGTCTGGGCGAACGCGGGCGCCAGGTCGATCGCCTGGGTGGAGGTGATCATCGCGCCGCGCAACGAGGCGAAACCGTTGCGGATGCCCAACTCGGCGGCGTCGCGCAGGTCGACCTTCTTCAGCGCCACGCCCTCGAACCGGAGGTCTTCGAGCGTCGAGCCGGGGAACGTGACGTCGGTCAGCTCGGCCTCGGTGAAGTCCACGTCGCGCAGCACGCAGTTGACGAACGCGACATCGCGCAGCTTGGCGCCGCGCAGGTTGACCGAGACGAGCTTGCAGCCGAAGAACGTGGCGCGGCTCAGCCCGGCCTCGAACATCGCCACCCCGGCGAACGCGCTGTTCACGACTTCCGCGTCGAGCCACCCGCTTTCGGCCAGGTCGGTGCCGATCACCTGCACGCCGTGCAGCCACACGTCGTTGAACCGCGACCGCCGCAGTGTTCCCTCGGTGAACCGGACCGCGGACAGCGCCGACTCGCTGAACCGCGCGTTGCCGGCGGCGAGTTCGTCGAACTCCTGGTCGGCGATGTGGACGACGTTGTAGTCGCCACCCGACTCCAGCCGCCCGCCGTCGTGGTCTTCCAGGTAGGCGGCGAACGGCAGGTCCGCGAGCGTGCGGGGTTCCGGCATGCGGGGGATGGTAGTCGGCTGTCGAATAACGCCGTGCTCCGGCGATAGGTGAAGGGGGGATGTGCAGGAGGGAAGCAACCGATGTCTCGATTACGAAGATCCACGGGCGCGCTGCTGCTGGCGGCCGTCGTGTGCGCCGGGGCCTCGACCGGCCCCGCGTTCGCCGGCCCCGCCACCGACCCGACCGCCACCGACCCAGCCGCCACCGACCCAGCCGCCACCGACCCAGCCGCCACCGACCCGGCCGCCACCGACCCGGCCGCCACCGAGCCGGCCACCACCGAGCCGGCCACCACCGAGCCGACCACCACCGAGCCGACCACCACCGACCCGACCGAACCTGTCACGACCGAACCGGCCACCGACAACACCACCACGTCCACCGTCCCGATCATGGTCCAGCGCGGCCACTACACGGGAGTCGTCTACGGCGACCGGAACGGCAACGTGGCGATGGACCCGGGCGAGGCCCTGGTCGACGTGCAGCTCAGCGCGACCGGGGGCGTGCCCCACGCCTCGTACTCCGCGGTGACCGACTCCACCGGCCGCTTCACGTTCCACGACCTGCCGCACGGCGAGTACCGGACGACGGTGCACACCTTCGACTGGTCGTTCCAGGCCCCACCGGTCCAGGTGGACGGTGTGGACGATCCGGACGTGGTGATCCGCGGCGCGCACCTGGTGGACCGGGTGCTCACCGCCGCCGCGAACTTCGACCGGCCGAGCTACCGGCTCGGTGACACCGCCCGCATGACTCTGGTCCTGACCAACAGCGGATCCGCCCCGCTCCCGGGGATCACGGCGGCGTGCGATTCGCCCGGCGGGACGCCCGTCTTCGAGGACCTGGTGGGAGCCGGCGTCACCGTGCCCGCGAACTCCACCTGGACCACCAGCGCGCCGGTCACGATCAACGCCGAGGCCGTGGCCAGGGGCGCGCTGGTGGTCGGCTGCACCTTCGGCTCCCCACCGCACTCCAACGGGTACGTCTTCGCCCGCGCGATCGCGAGGGTGCCCGGCGGCAGGGCGGACCTGGTAGTCGGCCAAGTGGGGTTCTCCAGCCGCCCGCCGACGCTCAGCCCCCGGCCCGGCCCGCCGTTGCCGAACGTGAAGGTGTACTTGAAGGACCAGGTCACCGGTGCGGTGATCGCCCGCGCGATCACCGATGCCCTGGGCCGCTTCGAGTTCCGCGACGTGCCGGCGGGCGTGCACGACTTCGGCGTCGTCGGACCGTACGCGGCCCTCGGCAACCGGCAGTTCCAGGACTTCCACGTCCGGGTCGGTCCGTACCAGGACGTCGGCTTCGTCTACGTCACCACGGGACCGGACCAGCCCGACCCCGATCCCGCGCCACCGACCGGCGACCCGTCCGAGCCCGCACCGCCGGGCGCCGGGCCGGGTCGACAGCCGACGCTCGCGGCGACGGGGGCGGACGTCGCCTGGCTCGCGCTGGGCGGCCTGCTGACGCTCCTCGCCGGCCTCGGCCTGGTCACGCGCGCCCGGAGGAGCCGCGCCTGACCACGTGACAACGTGAGGCGGGCCCGCGACGCCCGCCTCACGTGGCGGTGCCCACATCCTCTATTGGGAACGATAATCATCTTGTTAGGTTCACGGCGCTCTGTCACCGAACGCTGGGACGACCCGTGCGCCACCGCTCCTCCACCGCCCTCGTGGCGTGTGCCCTGCTGCTGACCGGCTGCTTCGCCCCCGGCGCGGAACCGACCGGCGGGCGGATCAAGCTCGCCATGCTGCAACCGCCGCGTTCGGGGCTGACCCCGTTCAGCGACGACGCGTTCAAGCTCTCGCGCTGGTCCACCGCGGAAACCCTGGTCACCCTCGACGCGGACGGCAACGCGCGGCCCGGCCTGGCCACCGGGTGGCGGCGGGTCTCCGAGCAGGCGTGGGAGTTCACCGTCCGCTCCGGCGTGACCTTCCACGACGGCACCGCGTTGACCGCCGCGGCCGTCGCCAACACGCTGACCCGCGCCACCGAGGCCTCGCCCAAGCCACGCATCCTCGACGGCGTCGAGCTGACCGCCGAGCCGGCGGGGGACACCGTCACCGTCACGACCGGCACGCCCGATCCCCTGGTGCCCCAACGGCTCTCGTCACCTCAGTTGGCGATCCTGGCGGAGAGCGCCTACCGCGCGGACGGCAAGGTCGACCCGGTCGGCACGGGCACCGGACCGTTCCGGCTGGTCGCGGTGAACGGCACGACGACCGCCACGCTCGACCGCTACGACGGCTACTGGGGCCCGAAGGCCGCCGCCGAGGGCATCGACGTGTCGTTCGTCCCCGACGGCACCGCCCGCGCCGCCGCGATCCGCAGCGGTGAGGCGCACATCGCCGAGGCCGTGCCGGTCTCGCAGGCGGCGTTGCTCGACCAGGCGACGATCACCGAGGTGCCGATGCCGCGCACCAACACCCTGTACCTGAACACGAAGACGGGGCCGTTCCAGGACAAGGGCCTGCGCGCCGCCGCACGGGAGGCGATCGACGCGGCCGAGATCGTCCGGGGCGTCTACGAGAGCCGGGCCGACGTCGCCGAAGGGCTGCTGGGACCCGCGCTGCCGTGGGCCGCCGCCGGACGCGTCCCCCTCGCCGAGCGCACGAAGGCCGCTGACCCGAAGGGCGTCGCGATCACCCTGGCCACCTTCTCCGACCGGGCCGAGCTGCCCGAGGTCGCGTCCGTGCTGCAACAGCAGTTGCAGGACGCCGGGTTCACCGTGACGCAGGTCGTGCGCGAGTACGCGCACATCGAGGAGGACGCCCTGGCCGGGAAGTTCGACGCGTTCATCCTGTCCCGGGCGACCGTGCTGGACTCGGGCGACCCCGTCGCGTACGTGCAGTCGGACTTCACCTGCGCGGGCTCGTTCAACATCGCCCAGTTGTGCGACGCCGACGTGGACGCGGCGGTGCGGGCCGCCGCCGCCACCGAGGCGGGCGACCAGCGGCGGGCCGCGATCCTGGCGGCCGAGGCGGCGGTGCTGCGGACCGACGCGGCGATCCCGATGCTGCACGAGCGGGTGATCCAGGGCGACGCGACGTCGGTGGTCGACTCGGCCAAGGACCCGCGCGAGCGGACGCTGATCACCTCGGCGACCCGGCTGCGGTGACCGCGCTGGTCTCCCGCGTCGGCGGGCTCGCCGCGGTCGTCGCGGTGATCGGGCTGCTGCCGTGGCTGTCCGGGCGCGACCCGGCGCTGTCGGTGCTGCGCGCCCGTTCCGCCGAGCAGGAGCCGACGGCGGAGGCGCTGGACGCGGTGCGCCGCGAGCTGGGCCTGGACGCCGGACCGGTGGCGTTGTTCGGCGACTGGCTCGGCGGCGCGCTGCGCGGCGACCTCGGCCGGTCGTGGGTCGGTGGCGGCGAGGTGCTGCCCTCCGTGCTGTCGGCGCTGGGCGTCTCGCTGGTGCTGATGGGCGCGGCGCTGGTCGTGGCGCTGGTGCTGGCCGGCGCGCTGTCGGCGTCGACGATCGTGCGCGGCGCCCGGGGGACGGCACGTGCGCGTACCGGGGCTTCGGCCGCGGTGCTCGCCGCGTTGCCGGAGTTCCTGGTGGCCACGGTGCTGCTGGTGGTGCTGTCGGTGTGGTTCGGCTGGTTCCCGCCCTACGGCTGGCAGGGGCCGCACCACCTGGTGCTGCCCGCGTTGGCGTTGGGCCTCCCGGCGGGCGGCATCCTGGGACGGCTGGTGGACGACGCGCTGCCCGCCGTGTTCGAGGAGCGCTGGGTCGTGCTGTGGCGGTCGTGGGGGTGCTCGCCGGGGGTGATCGGGCGGGCCGCGGCACGTCGTGCGCTGCCCGCCGTGCTGCCGCAGTTCGGGCTGGTCGCCGTGGGGTTGACCGGGGGAGCGGTCGCGGTGGAGGTGGTGTTCGCCGTGCCGGGCCTCGGCCGGACCGCGCTGGGCGCGGCGGAGGCGCAGGACTTGCCGCTGCTACAAGGGTCCGTGCTCGCGCTCGTGCTGCTCGGGCTGGTGGGCGGCGCGCTCGTGGCCGGTGCCCGGCGGCGGATGCTCGGGCAGGCGTTGCGCGACGCGGCGCTGTCCGCTCCGCCGCCCGTGTCGGCCCCGGTCGGTCGGCTGCACCGCGTGGTCGTGGTGGTCGCCGCGGTGGTGCCGGCGGTCGTCGTCGGCTGGGGACTGGTGGGTGAGCCGCTGCGGGTGGACCCGGCGGCCCGGCTCGCGCCGCCGGGGTGGGCCCACCCGTTCGGCGCGGACGCGCTGGGCCGTGACGTGCTGGCCAGGGTGGGGCACGGCGCGGCGGCCACGCTCGGCGTCACGGTGCTGGTGTGCGCGTGCTCGTTCGCGGTGGCGGTGGTCGTCGGCTTCCTGCCCGGCCTGGCCGAGGGCGCGGCCGAGACCGCCAACGCCGTGCCGCCCGTGATCGCGGGCATCCTGGTCGCGGCGACCGCCGGTCCCGGCACGGTCGGCGCGTCCATCGCGGTCGGCCTGGTGTCGTGGCCACCGCTGGCCGCCCACGCGGCGGCCCTGGTCCGGGAGAACCGCGCGGCCACGCACGTCACCGCGCTGCGGGCACTGGGCGCGGGACCGTCCTGGATCCTGACCCGGCACGTCCTGCCCGCGGTGGCGGGCCCGGTCGCCCGGCACGCGGTGCTGCGCCTGCCCGGTATCGCCCTGGCCCTGGCGTCGTTGGGCTTCCTCGGGCTCGGCGCACCGCCGCCGACACCGGAGTGGGGTCTGATGCTGGGCGAGTCGCTGCCGTACCTGGAGCGCGCGCCGTGGGCGGCCCTCGCCCCGGCGGCGATGCTGCTGCTCCTGGCCACGTTGGCGGTCTCGCTCTCGACCTTGCCGCGGAAGCGGTGACTATCGCGTCCTCAGTGGACGGTCGGTGCGCGTTCCGCGATAAACCCGTTGCGCTGCCCGGTGGGTCGGGGCAAGCTGATCGCACACGACAGCGGAAGGGCGGGAGTCATGGCGGACCTGCGGCAGCACGAGCTCCTGCTCCTGCCGAGCTGTGCGGACTCCCCGCCGTGACGTGATCGCGTCAGGCCTGCGGGAGCCGCCCATCGGGAGACCGATCCGGGCGGCTCCGTCGTTTCGCGGAGCGGATCCGCTCGCGGTTCTAGCCCAAGTGGTAGAGGCGTCTGGTTGAGGGCCAGTCCAGTCGGGGTTCGAATCCCCGGAACCGCACTACGCCCCTGTAGCCCAACGGAAGAGGCATCGCGCTCAGAACGCGACCAGTCCAGGTTCGAATCCTGGTGGGGGCACCGATGTTCACCTGAACGTGCGGCGCAACGTGGAATACGCGGCGGTCGCCCGGAGGTTGGTGCGTGCATGACCGAGACAGGATTCGACCCGCACGCGCTGCTCGCCCAGAGCAAGATCGGCGTGCTCGCGACGATCAAGGCCGACGGCCGTCCCCAGCTCTCCCCGATCATGCCCTCCTACGACCGGGACGCGGGCGTCGTCCTGGTGTCGACCGTGGAGGGGACCGCCAAGGTGGCGAACCTGCGTCGCGACCCGCGGGTCGCGCTGGAGGTGACCAGCCAGGACGGCTGGAAGTGGGCCACGGTCGAGGGCACGGCCACGATCTCCGGGCCGAGCACGGACCCGCACGGTCCGGAGGTCGAAGGGCTGGTGGACTACTACCGCCGCGCCGCGGGCGAGCACCCGGACTGGGACGAGTACCGGGCGGCCATGGTGTCCGACCGCCGGGTGCTCGTGACGATCACGGTCGACCGGGTGTACGGCACGAAGTCCTGACCGGCGCGCTGCCCGTGCGGCTCACGTGGACCGCACGGGCAGCGCGGCCGGCTACCACCGCCCGAAGCGCACGGCCTCCTCGAACGGCTGACGTCGGCGGGTCCACGGTGACGCGCCCTCCGAGATGCCCTGCTCCGCGGGGTGCCCGATCGCGATCGCGCCGATCGGCACGTGGCTCGCCGGCACGCCGAACTCCGCGCGCAGCCGGTCGAAGTCCTCCTCGGCGATGCCGAAGTACACCGCGCCGAGCCCCTCGTCGACCGCGGTCTGCAGGATCAGCAGCACGGCCATCCCGGTGTCGATGTACCAGAACGGCACCGGCCAGTGGTCCTCGCTCCGGTCGGTCCACCCCTTGTCCGGCTGGGCGTACCGGTCCAGGTAGGCGTCCTTGACAGCGAACGCGACCACGACCACCGGCGCGGTCCTGGCCGTGTCCCGGGTCCACAGCTGCCGGACCGACCCGTGGAACGCCGCCGTCTCCTCGCCGCGCAGCACGAGGAAGGCCTGGCCCTGCGAATACCCGGCCGACGGACCGCGCAGCGCGTTGCGCATGATCCGCCGCACGCTCTCGTCCGACACCGGTTCGTCGGTGAACTCCCGCACCATCCGCCTGCGCCGGACCACGTCCTGGAACTCCACGAGAACCCCGCCTCCTCCTCGGCCGAACCCCGGCTCAGCGCAGGGTCGGCACGTCGCCGTTGCCCACCCGGACGACCTCGACACCGCGCAGCCCGCTGCGCCACGAGGCAACCACATCGGCCAGCACGGCGGGAGACACGGGGCGCCGGCCCAACCCGATCGCGTACCGGACCGCGTCCGGCGTCCGTTCGACCGGCCGGGGCCAGGCGTGCGCGTCCGGCGTCCCGGCCACCTCCAACGCCGTGAGCAGCGCCCGCATCCGGCCGCGCACCGGGCCGACCAGCTCGTGCGGCACGGTGACCAGCGCCCACGCGGCGTGCGCGCGGTGCGCGTCGGGCGGCGCGGACAGCCCGGGAGCACCGGCCTCCACGATCTCCCACGCCCGGTACAGCTCGGCCGTCAGCAGGTCCCGGAACCCCGGGCCGACCTGCTCGGTGCACGAACGCACGGGCGCGGTCGGCGTCATGATCGTCACCGGCGCGCCGGTGGGTTCGGACGAGGTCACCAAACCGATCGGGTCACGCCAGTCCCACGCCGCCCAGGTCGCGAAGAACCCGGCGAGCAGGTCCGGCCCGTCCCACTCGCGCACGGTCCGCGCCGCGAGCACCGACCACCCCAGGCCGGGCACGCCACCGAACGGTGCCGAATCGAGGCCGCGCGCCCGTGCCCACACCTTGACAGCCCGTGCCAGCCGCGCGAAGTCCTCGCCCCGCCGACCGACCGCCGCCAACACCGCCTCCGCGTCACCGACCGCGCTCAACGCCACCCCGTCACCCGCGGCCACCGCGAGGTCCACCCCGAGCCCATCCACGACCAGGCGGAAGCCGGGGGACCGGGCACCGACCACCGGCCGGACGGCCACCCCGGGCAACGCGGCAGCGACCCGTTCGGCCACGGTGGTCGGATCCGCGACCTCGGCGACCAGGTCGAGATCGGCATCGGGCAACCCACACCCCATCCGCCGCGAGCCGACGACGTGCACGACGTCCGGTGCTGCCGACCGGGCGCCGGCGGCCGGTGGTGGCTTCGGCGCGTCGTCGAACGTCCGACTGCCCAGCGCGGCCGACAGAACGCGCGTGACGCGGTCGGCCACCGCGTCCAGCGACGGCCCCGGCGCGGTGGCCGGCTCCTCGAACCACCGCACCTCGCCGGTGCCCAGCGCGACCGCCGCGCGCGGCAGCATGGGTCCGTCGCCCCGCCTCGACAGCACCACCACCTCGTCCACCCGGCCCGACCGCGCGCCGACCCCCTCGGCCGCCTGCCGCGATCCGCCGACGGTGAGGTGCGGGGTGAAGTCGTCCCTGGTCCGGCAAGCGGGGAACGGTCGGCGCACCGCGTCGTGCAGCACCGTCCACGGCGTGCCGCCCGCCGCGGCCGGGTCGAGCCACACCACGCCCGGCCCGAACTCCCGCACGCCGTCCACCAGCACCGGGAACGGCGGCACCCCGGCGACCGCCTCGGCCAGCAGCGGCACGGCCCGGTCGAAGTCCGCTTCCGGCACGAACCCGAACAGCAGCGTCACGTGCGGCGGCCACCGGTCGGCCCGGCGGTCGTGCTCCCGCCGCACCCGCTCGACCTCCTCCCACGGCCCCGGCAGCCACACCACGGCGGTCCGCGGCGTCGGCGGCGAGTCGAGCACGCCGGCGGACGGCACCACGCCCGCCAACCGCGCCAGCACCCCGTAGTGGTCCGAGGCGAACCGGCCGTCGACGGGCCGATCACCGACCAGCTCCGCACCGGCGCACCGCAACCCGCCGCGCACGAACACCCGGTCCAGCCGCGACCGGCGGCCGGACAGCGAGGACACCGCCGCCAGCGGGTTCACCACCGGGTCGAACGTCGGCGGCTCGTCGTCACGCGCCTCCAGCCACGCGTCGCGCATCCCGAGCGCGGCGGCCGGCCGCCGGCCACCGTCGTTGAAGTCGCCGACCAGCACCACATCGCCCTCCACCCCGGCGAACGCCTCCGCGACCCGCCCGAGCTGGGCCCGCCGCTTGGCCGGCCCGTTCGCGGTGTGATCGCTGGTCAGGTGGGTGGCCGCGACGACGAGCGGCCCGCCGGCGGTCCGCACCACGATCGCCGCGACGGCCTTGTGCGCGCCGAGCGGGAACCGGGCGGCCTCCAGCACGGGCAGCCGGCTCAGCACCACCAGCCCGGTGCGGTCGACGTCCGGTCCGGTCGGGTCGACGTCGAGCGCGTAGCCCGCGCGCACCCACGGCTGGGCGATGAGCGCGGCGAGCAGGTCGGGCTCGACCTCCTGCAACGCGATGACGTCCGCGTCGGCCGCCGCCAGTTCGCCGAACAGCAGGGGCCGGCGGCCGGCGGTGTCGATGCGATCGCTGTCGTAGCGGTCCCACAAGACGTTCCAGGTGAGCACCCGCAGGCTGTCCGGGGGAGCACCGGCCGGCTCGTCCGCGACCGCTCGCGCGGTGTCCGCGGGGGTACCGGCCGACGTCCAGCCGTGCAGCGGGTCCCAGGCGTGCGGGGTGCTCGCGGTGAAGACCGGCGCGCGCAGGCGGCGCGGCGCGCGCACCCGGCCCGCCGCCGACTCGCCGACCCGGTCGAGCCCGGTCTCCCGGTCCCACACCACCTCGCCGTCCGCCTCCACGAAGAGCACCCGGTGCCACGGCACCTCACCGCCCGGCGTGAACGCGGGCAGCGCGACCCGCTTGGGCCTCGCCCCGCGCTGCTGCACGCCGAGCACGAACCGCGCCGGGTCGAAGCGCGGGTCCCAGCGGACCTGGTGGTAGACCTGCTCGCTCGTGCGCATCACGACCCCCCGGAATCGTCCGCGGAGTCCACGCCACCGCCCGCGCCGACGTACCAGGTGCGGTGGGCCTGCCACGGGTAGGGCGGGCTGAACCGGCGGGCCTGCGCTTCGAGCACGGCGGCCGGCACGGGGTGCGCCCGCGACGCGTTGCGCCGGGCGACCTCCCGTTCGTCGACCAGCACCACCGCGTGCGTCACCATCGCATCGTGCCGCCGCGCGACCGCGTGCACCAACGCCCGTTGCGGCTCGACCAGCGAAGTCGCGTCCCACACCACGGTCCGGTGCGCGCGCAGCGCGGCGTCGAGCCGGTCGAGCCCCGCCCGCAGCACCCGGGCGTTGGCCCGCTGGTCGGCCCGATCACCCGCCTCCTCCTCTCGCAGGTCGTCCAACGACACCCGGACGCCGGCCGCCAGCCCGTCGGCGAACGTCGACTTGCCGCTGCCCGACAACCCCACCAGGTGCACCAACGACCCGAACCCGCCGGCACGCCACCGCCACGTGACGGCGAGGGCCTCCTCCACGCCCGGCACCCGGCCGGCCCGGATGCCCACGTCCCGCGCCTCGGCCCAGCACCGGTCGGCCGCCGGCCCCAAGCGCTCCCGCAGCCCCGACCGCAGCCGGTCGAACGACCCGACGTCCTCCGCGTGCAGGGCGGACCAGGCCACGTGGTCGCGCGCGTCCGCGTCGGGCGCGACGGCGGCCGACACGGCGTGCAGCACGTCGAGGTCCACCGCGGTCGAGAAGCGCAGCAACCCGGCCCGCCGCGCCTCGTCCGGGAACGGCTCGTGCAGCAGCCGGTGCAACCCGACGAGATCACCGACGCGCCGCGCCACCCCGACCCCGACCGGACCAGCCAACAACGACATCACCCGCCCGCGCCGGAGCCGACGCGCCGCCACCGCCAGCACACCCGCCAACCGGGCTTCGCCGCTCAACCCCGTCGCCACCGGCTCCACGTCAACTCCCACACCGCCACCTTCGAGCACGCCCTGGAGCCCGACGGCTTCCAACAGCGCGGACAGGTCGAACGGCGCGCCGGACCGCACGTCCCACAGCACGGAGCCGGGCCCGAGCCCGTTCGCCACCACCGGCGCCGCCATCCAGTGCGCGTCGGTCCGCACGTGGTGCGCGCGCACCCACTTCGCCACCCGCCGCCCGAACTCCGCCCGCCCGAACCCCTCGACGGTCCGCACCACGAACCCCTCCTGCCGCGCCGTGTCGACGCGCAGTCGGCGCAACGCCCGCTCGTCGAACACCCCGCGCCACAGCACCGGCGGCACGGGCACGCCGAGGTCGCGCAGGAACCGCGCGGTCCGGTCCCAGTCGAGGCAGCGGTCGCCGTCCCACACGGAGAACCCGTAGAACCAGCTCTCCAGGTCCGCGTACCCGATCGAGTGACGTGCGTAGACGTTCTCGCCGCAGATCCGCCACCCTCCGGGCAACCGCGACCCGATCCGACCCTGGAGCCCCTTGACCCACGACCGGGACGGGTGGTGCGCCGAGTCGAGCGACCGCGCGTGCACCCCGTCCGCGTACAGGGTGGTGTTCTCGCCGTCGAGCTTCTCGGTGACCACCACCTCACGGCCCCGCAGCGCGTCCAGGTCGGCGACCCGCACGTCGTCCGCCGACGCGCCGGGCGACCACGGCAGGTGCGGCGTGCGCGGGTACGGCGTGCGCATGACCCCTCCCACCACTGGATTCCGGGTGAACGATAGAGATCGCCGACCCCGGTGATCGACCGGTTTTCGGTGGTGTCCCGGTCCGCCGGGGCGACTGGATACGATGCCGATTCGACGAAGGTCGAAGAGAAAGGACGAACGTGGAAACGCTCGAGTTCCAGTCGGAGGCGCGTCAGCTCCTGCGGCTGATGATCCACTCGGTCTACTCGAACAAGGACACGTTCCTGCGCGAGCTGGTGTCCAACGCCTCGGACGCGCTGGACAAGCTCAGGCTGGAGACGTTCCGGGACAAGGACCTGGTCGCGGACACGTCGGACCTCCACGTCGCCATCGAGGTGGACCGGGAGGCGCGCACGCTCACGATCCGGGACAACGGCATCGGCATGACGCGCGAGGACGTGATCGGGCTCATCGGCACGATCGCCAAGTCCGGCACGGCCGAGTTCCTGCAGAAGCTGAAGGAGTCGAAGGACGCCGCCGCCTCGCAGGACCTCATCGGCCAGTTCGGCATCGGCTTCTACTCCTCCTTCATGGTCGCCGACAAGGTCACGCTGCTGACCAGGCACCCGCGCGCGGAGGGCGTCCGGTGGGAGTCCACCGGCGAGGGCACTTACACCGTCGAGGACGTCGACGACGCGCCGCAGGGCACCTCCGTCACCCTCCACCTCAAGCCGGCCGACCCCGAGGACCACCTCGCCGACTACACGTCGACCGCGAAGATCACCGAGATCGTCAAGAAGTACGCCGACTTCATCACCTGGCCGATCAGGATGGCGAAGGAGGACGGCGAAGAGCCGACCACGATCAACTCGCGCAAGGCGCTGTGGGCGCGGTCCGCCTCCGAGGTCACAGAGGACGAGTACGCCGAGTTCTACCGGCACGTCAGCCACGACTGGAACAAGCCGCTCGAGACCATCCGGATGCACGGCGAGGGCGTGTTCGAGTACCAGGCCCTGCTGTTCATCCCGTCCCAGGCGCCGCTGGACCTGTTCATGCGCGAGCGCAAGCGGGGCGTGCAGCTCTACGTCAAGCGCGTCTTCATCATGGACGACTGCGAGGAGCTGATGCCGGAGTACCTCCGGTTCGTCAAGGGCGTGGTGGACGCCCAGGACCTGTCGCTCAACGTGTCGCGCGAACTGCTCCAGCACGACCGCCAGATCCAGCAGGTGCGCCGCCGGCTGGTGAAGAAGGTGCTCTCGACCGTCAAGGCCATGATGGCCGACAAGCCCGAGTCGTACGAGACGTTCTGGCGCGAGTTCGGCGGGGCGGTCAAGGAGGGCCTGCTCGCCGACCCCGACAACCGCGACGCCATCCTCGACATCGCCTCCTTCGCCTCCACCGCCGACCCGGAGAAGCCGACCACGCTCGCGCAGTACGTCGAGCGGATGAAGGACGACCAGCGGCACGTCTACTACATGACCGGCGACTCGCGGGCCACGGTGGAGAACTCGCCGCACCTGGAAGCGCTTCGGGCCAAGGGCTTCGAGGTGCTGATCCTCACCGACCCGATCGACGAGATGTGGGTCGACGCCGTGCCCGGGTACAAGGACAAGACGTTCCAGTCGATCGCCAAGGGCCAGGTCGACCTGGAGACCGACGAGGAGAAGGCGCAGGCGCAGGAGCGGCAGAAGGACTTCGCCGACTTCCTGGCCTGGCTGACGACCACCCTGTCCGACCAGGTCAAGGAGGTGCGGCTGTCCTCGCGCCTGACCACCTCGGCCGCGTGCGTCGTCGGCGACGCCCACGACCTGACCCCGACCCTGGAGAAGATGTACCGGGCGATGGGCCAGGAGCTGCCGCCGGTCAAGCGGATCCTCGAACTCAACCCCGACCACGCCCTGGTCGCCGGCCTGCACAAGGCCTTCACCGACCGCGGGGCCGACGACGCGTCGCTAGCCGAGTCTGCCGAACTGCTCCACGGCATGGCACTGCTGGCGGAGGGCGGCGACCTGCCCGACCCGTCCCGCTTCGTCCGGCTGATGTCGGCCCACCTGGAGCGGTCCCTGTGACCTCCTGAACAGCCCAAACGAAGCCCAGCACCCACCGCACGACACAACCCCTCACCAAGGCACCTCGCCCAACCACCCACAACGGACCCGGAACCGACCCACCGAGGCCCGATTTGACATGGGTTCGGGTGCCATAGGCTGGTCGAAGCCGGGCAGGCTTGGCGGACGCTCTTCCCGCCAGGCCTGCCCGGCTTTGGCCTGCCTGGGGTGCCCGTAAGGGCCCCATGTCAAATCGAGCCGGACTTGACCACCGCACATCGATCGGGCCTCAACCACCACCCACCGAGCGGAACCCGAGCAGTCGCATCGAGCCGGCCTCACCGCAGTCCCAATGTTGGGCAAACTCTGGACCGCCGTCACAAAAGTGCCGTATGTTCCCGTCATGGAGTTGGTGGGAAAGGTCGCGGTGGTCACCGGCAGTGGCCGTGGTCTGGGCCGGGCGTACGCGGAAGCCCTGGCACGGGCGGGAGCGGCGGTCGTGGTCAACGACGTGGACGCCGAAGCGGCGAACGCGGTGGTGAAGGCGATCGCGGCCGACGGCGGGCGCGCGGTGCCCGTGATCGCACCGGTCGGGCCGACCGCAACCGCGGACCGGCTGGTCGCGACCGCCGTCGAGGAGTTCGGCGGGCTCGACGTCATGGTGGCCAACGCGGGCATCCTGCGCGACCGGGTGCTGTGGAAGATGTCCGACGACGACTTCGACGCGGTGGTCGACGTGCACCTGCGCGGCACGTTCACCTGCGCCCGCGCGGCGGCGATCCGGCTGCGGGAGCAGGGTCGGGGCGGCAGCCTGGTGCTGATCTCGTCGCCCGCCGGTCAGCGCGGCAACTTCGGGCAGACCAACTACGCGGCGGCGAAGGCGGGCATCGTCGCCATGGCCCGCACGTGGGCGCTGGAGCTGGCCCGCGCGGACATCGCGGTCAACGCCGTGGTGCCGGTCGCCGCGACCGAGATGACCCGGACCATCCCGGCGTTCGCACCCGTGATCGAGGAGGCCGAGCGCACCGGCGCGCCGTTCCCGGACTGGCTGCGCCGCGACGAGGGCCTCGGCACGGTGGAGGACGTCGCGTCGTTGATCGTCTTCCTGGCCTCCGACGCGGCACGGCGGATCACCGGCCAGGCCATCGGCATCGGCGGCGACCGGCTCTCCCTCTGGGCGCACCCCCACGAGAAGGCGGTGGCGCTCGCCGACGGCGGGTGGACCGCGGACGCCATCGCCGAGTCGTGGGCGACCGGCGTCGGCGCGGAACCGGAGACCTCCGGCATCCCCGCACCACAACCGCCGGAGGCCTGACGTGGTCCTCGCCGTGGACGACCTGGTGGCCATCGACGTGCACACCCACGCCGAGGTGTCGAGGACGGGCCACCCCTCGTTGAGCCCCGAACTGCTGGCCGCGTCGGCGAAGTACTTCGGCGCGCACGGCCACCGCCAACCAACCGTCGACGAGACCGCCGCGTACTACCGGGAACGGCGGATGGCGGCGGTCGTCTTCACCGTCGACGCCGAGCACGCCACCGGCCACCCGCGGATCCCGAACGAGGAAGTCGCGGAGAACTGCGCCGAGCACGCCGACGTGCTGATCCCGTTCGGGAGCGTCGACCCGTGGAAGGGGCGCGCGGGCGCGCGGGAGGTGCGCGGACTGGTCGAGCGGCACGGCGTGCGCGGCTTCAAGTTCCACCCCAGCCTCCAGGGCTTCGCGCCGAACGACCCCATGGCGTACCCGTTGTACGAGGTCATGGAGGAACTCGGCGTGCCCGTGCTGTTCCACACCGGGCAGACCGGGATCGGCGCGGGCGTGCCCGGTGGCGGCGGCATCCGCCTGAAGTACTCCAACCCCATGCTGGTGGACGACGTCGCGGTGGACTTCCCGGAGCTGCGGATCATCCTGGCGCACCCGTCGTTCCCGTGGCAGGACGAGGCGTTGGCGGTGGCCACGCACAAGCCGCACGTGCACATCGACCTGTCCGGGTGGTCGCCCAAGTACTTCCCGCCGCAGCTCGTCCGCTACGCCGACTCCCTCTTGCAGGACAAGGTGCTCTTCGGCTCGGACTACCCGGTGATCACGCCGGACCGCTGGCTGGCGGACTTCGAGGCGCTCGACCTCAAGCCCGCCGTCCGCCCCAAGATCCTCAAGCACAACGCGGCCAGGTTGCTCGGCCTCGACACCACGGACTCGGAGCGCACATGACCACCACCGTCAACGGGCCGGCGGAACTCCTCGCGCTGGCGGGGCACGACCTCGGGCACACCGGGTGGCGCGAGATCACCCAGGACCGGATCGACACCTTCGCCGACGCCGCCGACGACCACCAGTGGATCCACGTCGACCCGCGGCGGGCGGCGTCGGGACCGTTCGGCACGACCATCGCGCACGGCTACCTGACGTTGTCGCTGATCATCCCCATGTTCGGGGAGCTGCTGGCGGTCGACGGCGTCCGGATGAGCGTCAACTACGGGCTGGACAAGGTGCGCTTCCCCAGCCCGGTGCGCGTCGGGGACAAGATCAGGCTCGCCGGCCGCGTCGTCTCGGTGGACGAGGTCGCGGACGGCGGCGTCCAGCTGGTGCTGGACTTCACCGTCGAGATCGACGGCTCGGACAAGCCGGCGTGCGTCGCGCGCGCCGTGTACCGGCACTACCCCTGAGGGGGCCACCACCATGTCGACCACGCCGAACGCACCCAACGTCCAACTCCGCCGCGCCGTCGCGTCGAGCTTCGTCGGCAGCGTGATCGAGTACTACGACTTCCTGCTCTACGCCACCGCGTCCGCCGTGGTGTTCAACAAGGTCTTCTTCTCCTCCCTCGACCCGCTCGTGGCCACCATCGCGAGTTTCGGCACGTTCGCCACCGGCTACCTGGCCCGACCACTCGGCGGAGTCCTCTTCGGACACTTCGGCGACCTGTTGGGCCGCAAGCGGATGCTCGTGCTGACCATGACGTTGATGGGGGCGGCGAGCTTCCTCATCGGGCTGCTGCCGACCTACGCCCAGGTGGGTTGGCTCGCGCCGGTCGGCCTGGTCGCCCTGCGCGTCGTGCAGGGCATCGCGGTCGGCGGCGAGTGGGGCGGCGCGGTGCTGATGTCCGCCGAGCACGCCACCCGCAGGCGCGGGCTGTGGGCCGGGTTCACCAACGCCGGCGCGCCGTGCGGGATGGTGCTGTCGACGTTGGCGCTGACCGCGACCGCCGCGGTGGTGGGCGAGCGGGCGTTCCTGGAGTGGGGCTGGCGGATCCCGTTCCTGATCAGCATCGTGCTCCTCGGCGTCGGGCTGTTCGTGCGGCACCGGGTCGAGGAGACGCCGGCGTTCCGGGCGGTGCTCGACGCGGGCGTCAAGCGGCGGGCGCCGGTGGTCGAGGTGCTGCGCCACCACCCGCGCGTGCTGCTGCTGGGCATCGGCGTCGGGCTGGCGGCATTCGTGGCTCAGTCGACGTTGACGACGTTCGTCCTGGCGCACGGCGTGGCGTCCGGTCACGCGCGCCAGACCGTGCTCAACGCGCTCACGCTGTCCTCCGCCTGCGCCGTCGTGGGCATCCTGGGGTTCGCGGCGGCGTCGGACCGGTTCGGCCGGCGGCCGGTCGTGGTGGCGGGCGCGATCGCGATGGCGGTGTACGCGTTCGTGCTGTTCCCGTTGGTGGACAGCGGTGACACGGTGCTGCTGATCGTCGCGCTGGTGCTGGGCCAGGGCGTGATCCACCCGATGATGTACGGGCCGCTCGCGGCTCTGTACAGCGAGCTGTTCAGCACGGAGAACCGGTACACGGGCGCGTCCTTGGGCTACCAGGTCGCCGGGCTGGGCGCGGGCGTCGCGCCGGTGCTGTTCGCCGAGATCCAGCGGGCGAGCGGGGGACAGGGCCTGACGCTCATCTCGTCGACCATCGCCGGGTTCTGCGTGCTCACCGTCGTGTGCGTGCTGGCTCTGAAGGAAACCGGCACGCGCGACCTGCAACCGGCCGCCGTTCCCTGACCGCGACGCGTGAGTACCGAGGTGCCGGTGACGGTGTGTCACCGGCATCGGTACGCGTTGACCGACGTGGGCGAGACTCCGGCCCCGTGGAGGGGGACGGCGCGGTGGCACGCGCGGACCAGATGCCGAGGGTGGTGATACCGTCGTGGTCAGGTGATCGGGCAGGTCGATCCGGACAACAGCGCGGTCTTCGAGTTCGGTGCGAGTGTCCACATCCGATGATCCCAACGCTCAGGTCACGCGAGCCGAGCGGTGCGCCAGGTCGTCGAGCCGTCGTGCGATCGCGTCCGCGGCGGCACGCAGGTCCGGCACGAGGCGGTGCAGGTCGGTGCGCACCGAGCGGACCACGATGCCCAGCGCGCCGGGCGGCTCGTGGCCGTCCGCCGGGATGGCGACGGCGACCGAGCACGAGCCCAGCGTCATCTCCTCGTTGGTCAGCGCGTACCCGCGTTCCGCCGTCACACGCAGGTCTCGCACCAGCCGCGCCCGTTCGGTGATCGTGTACCGGGTGTGGCGCCGCAGCGGCCGTTCGAGGTAGCGGCGCACGAACTCGGGGTCGGCGCGGGCGAGCAGGGCCTTGCCGACGCCGGTCGAGTGCAGCGGCAGCCGGGCGCCGGTCCGGGAGATGATGGGCACCGAGCGGTGGCCGGAGAGCTTCTCCACGTACAGCGCGTCGAAGCCGTCGTGCACGGCGAGGTGGATGTTCTCGCGCGTCGCCTCGTAGAGGTCCTGCATGAACGGCAGCGCGACCTCCCGCAGCCGACCGGCCACCGGCGCCAGCGTCGCGGCCTCCCACAGGCGCAGGCCGATGCTGTAGCACCCGCCGGCGTCACGTTCCAGCGCACCCCACGACACCAGCTCACGGGCCAACCGGTGCACCGTCGCCAACGGCAGGTCCGCGCGGCGCGCGAGCTCCGTCAGCGTGAGCCGGGGGTGGTCGGCGTCGAACGCGCCGAGCAGCGCCAGCGCCCGCCCGGCCATCGAGCGCCGGGGCGCGTCGCGGTCGACCGCCATGCAGGTCCTCCTTCGAACGCCGGACACCGAACGTAACCGCCCGCCCGGCGCGGAATCGCCGTGACTTTCACCCAGTGGAAGTCGATCCTGGCGGACGACCGCACGCCGCCCTTGGGTTGACCCATGCGAACGAGAGTCGGAATCGTCGGCGCGGGCCCCGCGGGCCTGGTGCTGTCCCACTTGCTGGCCGAACGCGGCATCGACTCCGTGGTGGTCGAGACGCGCGGCCGTGCGGCGATCGAGCAGACGATCCGCGCCGGCGTGCTGGAGCAGGGCACGGTGGAGCTGCTGACCGCCATGGGTGTCGGCGCGCGTGCGCTGGCCGAGGGCGCGCGGCACGAGGGGATCGAGCTGCGGTTCGGCGGCCAGGGCCACCGGATCGACTTCACCGGGCTCACCGGCCGGGCGGTCTGGCTCTACCCCCAGCACGAAGTGCTCAAGGACCTGATCGCGGCACGGCTCGCGGCCGGGGCCGACATCCGGTTCGAGGCGAGCGACGTCGCGCTGCACGGCGTCACGTCCGACGAGCCGGTCATCTCCTTCTCCGACGCCGACGGCACGCCGGTGGAGCTGCGCTGCGACGTGATCGCCGGCTGCGACGGCTCGTCGGGCGTCAGCAGGCGCTCCATCCCCGACGGTGAGCGCACCGACTACTTCCGCGCCTACCCGTTCGGGTGGTTCGGCATCCTGGCCGAGGCGCCACCGTCCTCGAAGGAGCTCGTCTACGCCCACTCCGAACGCGGGTTCGCGCTGATCAGCACGCGGACGCCGCAGGTGCAGCGGATGTACTTCCAGTGCGACCCCGACGAGCGCGCCGACGACTGGAGCGACGACCGGATCTGGGCCGAGCTGAACGCGCGGGTCGCGGGCGACGGGTTCAGCCTGGCGGAGGGCCGCATCTTCGACCGGGGCGTGATCCCGATGCGCAGCTACGTGTGCGAGCCGATGCGGCACGGCCGGCTGTTCCTGGCGGGGGACGCCGCGCACGTCGTGCCGCCCACCGGCGCGAAAGGACTCAACCTCGCGGTGGCGGACGTCGTGGTGCTCGCCCGCGCGTTGGAGGACTACTTCGGCACGGGTGCCACCGAGTCCTTGGACGCCTACGGCCCGACCGCGTCGCGCCGGGTGTGGCGGGCGCAGCACTTCTCGTGGTGGATGACGTCGATGCTGCACGCCGACCCGGCCGGCTCGCCGTTCGACGTGAAGCGGCAGCTGGGCGAGCTGGAACTGGTCACCTCCAGCACGGCCGCCGCCACGCACCTCGCCGAGGCGTACACGGGCTGGCCGTTGTAGCAACGCCCGTGAACGGGCCGGCACAGGTGCGATCGGCGTAATCCGACTGCCGGTAATCGGACCACACGGACCGATAAAGTTGCGAATCTTCTTTCGAATAGTTTCGAAGGTTGCCGAATCTGGCTCCTCGTGCCGGTCGGCTGCGGCCGGTATCGGTTCAGCTGCCGTGGATATGGTATCTCAACAGGGTTTATCGTCCTTGCGCTCGTGCTGCGGCGAGCCGTTTCGGAAGGGTTCGGCTGCCCGTTGACCTGGCAGACTGCAGCACGGGCATCTGCTTAGGACCGCAGGGCTGTCGATTTCCGGTGCTTGCCAGACCTATCTGTTTCGGTTAATACTTCTAAAAGTTTCAGGCCGGATGCGGTCGGGTGCCGCCCCCTACGGTTCCGGCCTGCGCCGCGCACGCCCTGGAGGACCGACTCACCGAACCGTCGTTGGCGTGGAGGGATCCCGTGGCACCGGGTCCTCCGCCGCCAAGTCTGCGGATCCGGACCACCCCGCCCTGGCGGTCCGGGTCGCCCCAGCAACCAACCACCACCTGCCGACCCGCAGGTGCTCCCAGAAGGTGCAAACATGAAGCTGACATCGAGGTCAGTGTTGCGAGCGGCACTCGTGTCCACGTTGGTCACCGCCACCGCGGGCGCCACGGTGCTCCTGGCGACGTCGGCCAGCGCCGGGACCACGCTCGGCGCCTCCGCGGCCGAGTCGGGCCGCTACTTCGGCACGGCTGTCGCCGCGGGCAGGATGGGCGACTCCACGTACATGGGGATCCTGAACCGTGAGTTCAACATGGTGACGGCCGAGAACGAGATGAAGATGGACGCGACGGAGCCGTCGCAGAACCAGTTCAGCTACGCCAACGCGGACCGGATCGTCAACCACGCCCGCGGGCAGGGCATGCGGGTGCGCGGTCACGCCCTGGCGTGGCACTCGCAGCAGCCGGGCTGGATGCAGAACATGTCGGGCACCGCGTTGCGCAACGCGATGCTCAACCACGTCACGCAGGTGGCCACGTACTACCGGGGCAAGATCTACGCCTGGGACGTGGTGAACGAGGCGTTCCAGGACGGTAGTTCGGGTGCGCGTCGTGATTCGAACCTGCAGCGCACGGGCAATGACTGGATCGAGGCGGCGTTCCGGGCGGCCCGGGCGGCGGATCCGGGTGCGAAGCTGTGCTACAACGACTACAACACCGACGACTGGACGCACGCGAAGACCCAGGCGGTGTACCGGTTGGTGCAGGACTTCAAGCAGCGCGGTGTGCCGATCGACTGCGTCGGGTTGCAGTCGCACTTCAACAGCCAGAGCCCGGTGCCGAGCAACTACCAGACCACGTTGTCGAGCTTCGCGGCGCTGGGTGTGGACGTGCAGATCACCGAGTTGGACATCGAGGGTTCCGGTTCGGCCCAGGCGTCGAACTACGAGCGCGTCGTGAAGGCCTGCCTGGCGGTCGCGCGCTGCACGGGCATCACGGTGTGGGGCATCCGCGACACCGACTCGTGGCGTGCTTCGGGGACCCCGCTGCTGTTCGACGGCTCGGGCAACAAGAAGGCCGCGTACACCTCGACCCTCAACGCCCTCAACGGCGGCGGCACCACGGTGCCCACGTCGACCACGACGACCACGACCGGCACCACCACGACCACCACCACCACGACGACCACGACCTCCGTGCCGGGTGGCTGCACCGCTTCGGTGTCGCTGAACTCCTGGAACGGTGGTTTCGTCGCCACGGTGAAGGTCACCGCCGGGTCGTCGGGCACCAACGGCTGGACGGTCACGACCAACCTGCCGTCCGGCGCGTCCGTCACCAACTCGTGGAACGCCGAGCGCAGCGGCACCACCGGCGCCGTACAGTGGCGCAACGTCAGCTACAACGGCCGCCTCTCGGCCGGGATGTCGACCGAGTTCGGCTTCCAGGGCACCGGTTCGGCGGCGGGCATCACGCCGACCTGCGCCGCGAGCTGATCACGCGGGCAGAGCCCGGTGCGGTGGCCGCGTCGCCACCGCACCGGGCTTTCAGCTCTCGCGGTGACCCTCGGGTGTGCCGGCGGACCTGATGCGGCGCGGCACGAGCAGCCCGCCGACGCCGGGCACGGCCGAACGCCACCGGGTGCCGGCGTCGACGCCCGGCAGCAGCGCGGTGACCGCGATGACGACGAGGTAGGCGGTGCCGTGCACCGGGCCCGTCAGCGACGTCACCGGCTTCGCGTGCACGGTCACCAGGTTGACCAGCAGGACCGCCAGGGACAGCAGTTCCACACCGGACGCGATCCGCAACGCGCGCACGTCACGCCCCCGTGGTCGAGCCGGGGCGCACGATCATCAGCACGACCACGACCGCCCACAGCAGGTTGAACACACCGGTCGCCATGGCGAGCCTCTTCGCGGCGTCGGCCGCGCCGTCGAGCACCCGCCGCTGCGCGGGCAGGATCGCCAACGCCAGCAGGCCCGCCGCGACCGCCGTCAGCAGGATCGACACCAGCAGCCACGCGTCACCGAGCACGCCGAGGCTCGCGCCGGTGGCGACGCCGAAGACCGGTACCGCGACGCCGACGACGGTGTACGTGCGGCACGTCCGGTGCAGGAAGGCGGCGACGCCGGTCGGCGACTCGCGGGCGAAGCGGGGGAACAGCGAGGCGGCCACGGCGATCGGCCCGACGGCGAGGATCGCGGCGATCACGTGGACCGAGAGCAGCAGCTTGGTCACCAGGGCTCCTTGGTGCGTAGACAGCCAACATATGTCGGCTGCCAATAGGTACCACACCTACCTAGTTGGTGTGTAGGCTGCCAACCCATGAAGGCGGATGCGGTGCGCGGGCACCTGGACGCGATGCTGCTCGCGGTGCTCGAACCGGGCCCGCTGCACGGCTACGCGGTCATCACCGCGGTCCAGCGGCGCAGCGGCGGCGCGCTCGAACTGCGCACGGGCACGGTCTACCCGGCGTTGAACCGGCTGGAACGGCTGGGTTTGCTGCGCAGCCGCTGGCAGCCCGTGTCCGACCGGCCCCGACGCTGCTACGAGCTCACCGACGCCGGTCGGCGCGGCTTGGCCGACGCGCGGTCGACGTGGCGGGACTTCGCCGCCACGATCGGGGCCGTGCTCGACCTGACCCCGTCGACGAGGCACGCGACGTGAGCACCGCGCAGCTCGTCGACCCGGTCGAGGACTACCTGGAGGAACTGGCCGCGTCCCTGCACGGTCCGGCGCGGGCGAAGGCCGCGATGCTGCGCGAGGTGCGCGACGGCCTGGTCGACGCGGTGGAGGCGCAGACCCGCTGTGGCGTGCCGCACGCCCAGGCGGCCCGTCGCGCGGTGCGCGACTTCGGCGCGGCGGACGAGGTCGCGCCGGAGTTCCAGCGCGAGCTGACCATCGCCCAGACCCGCCGCACGGCCCGCGTCGCCGCCGTGACCGTGCCGGTCCTCGTGGTGTGCCAACTCCTCGTGCACGCCGCCGCGGGCGACTGGCGACTCGGCGCGCTCGCCGTGCACCTGGCCGCGCTGGCCACCGCCGCGGGCCTGCTCGCCGTGACGGCGCTGGTGGCCACCGGTCCGCTCACCCGCATGCTGCCCACGCCCCACCGGCTGCCGCTGGCCGTGGCGTGGACGGCGTCCGCCGCCGCGGTGGGCATGGCGCTCGCCGCCGTCGCGCTCGGCGTCACGTCGGCGTTGTCGACCGACTGGCCGCTGACCGCGTTCGCCGGCGTGCTGGCCACCGCCGCGCACGGCGTGGTCGCCACATCGGCCCGCGAGTGCCGTCGGTGCGCCCAGGCGGTGGAGGGGGTGCGATGACCAGGCGCGTCGGGCTGTTGTTGTTCGACGAGGTCGAGGTGCTGGACGCGGGCGGGCCGTTCGAGGTGTTCTCCGTGGCCAACCGCGTCGCCGTGCGCCGCGGTTCGGCCGCGCCGTTCGAGGTCGTCACGATCGGCGTCGCCGGCGGCGGGCCGGTGCGCGCCAGGGGCGGCCTGCGGATGGCGCCCGACGTCGCGCTGGCCGACGCGCCCGCGTGCGACGTCGTCCTCGTGCCCGGCGGGGTGGTGGACGAGGTCGAGGCGATGCCGGAGGTGGCGGCCTGGCTGCGCCGGGCCCGCCGCCACGCCGAGGTGATCGCGTCGGTCTGCACGGGCGTGTTCGTGCTGGCCGCCGCCGGCCTGCTGGACGACCGACCGGTCACCACGCACTGGGAGGACGTCGCCGACCTGCGCGACCGTTGGCCGGACCTGGACGTCCGCGACGACGTCCGGTTCCTCGACCACGGCGACCTGGCCACGAGCGCGGGCATCAGCGCCGGGCTGGACCTGTCCCTGCACCTGGTCGGCCGGCTGACCACGCTCGACCTCGCCGTCGCCACCGCGCGCCGGATGGACTACCGCTGGGAGCCGCTCTTCCGGCCGTGATCCCGGTCGGCGGGCGGTGGTCGAGCGGTGCTTCGGCGACACGGAGCGTCACCCCGAGATGTCATTGTGTGAGACAGCCTCTGTACGTGAGCGCCCATCCGGGTGTACGTTCCCGGCGGGTCTGGGAGCGCTCCCAGACATACACCGAGATGAGGAGGGGCTCAGTGAAGCGCTCCACCGCAGTGCTTGCGGCTTGCGCGGTCGCCCTCGGCTCAGCGGCGACGATGTTGCCGACCGCCGTGGCCGCCGCCCAGGGCTGCAAGGTCGACTACGCCGTCACGAGCCAGTGGTCCGGCGGGTTCCAGGCGAGCGTCAAGGTCACCAACCTCGGCGACCCGATCAGCGGCTGGTCGCTGACGGTCGCGTTCCCGAACAGCTCCCAGCGGGTCACCCAGGGCTGGAACGCCACGTGGACCCAGTCGGGCTCCACGGCCACCGCGACCAACGTCGACTGGAACCGGACGCTGTCCACCGGCGCGTCGACCGACCTCGGGTTCGTCGGCTCGTACTCGGGCAGCAACCCGACGCCCACGTCGTTCGCGCTCAACGGCGTCGCCTGCACCGGTTCGACCACCAGCACGTCGACCACGACGACCACCACCACGACCACCACGAACCCGCCGGTCGGCCGCACCCCGGTCGAGATCAACGGCCAGCTGCGGGTCTGCGGCGTCAACCTGTGCAACCAGTACAACCGGCCGATCCAGCTGCGCGGCATGAGCACGCACGGCATCCAGTGGTTCGACAAGTGCTACAACAACAACTCGCTGAACGCGCTGGCGACCGACTGGAAGTCCGACCTGTTCCGGATCGCGATGTACGTGCAGGAACAGGGCTACGAGACCAACCCGTCCGGGTTCACCAGCCGCGTCAACAGCCTGGTCGACATGGCCGAGGCGCGCGGGATGTACGCGATGATCGACTTCCACATCCTCACCCCCGGTGACCCGAACTTCAACCTGGATCGGGCCAAGACCTTCTTCGCCGCCGTCGCGCAGCGCAACGCGAGCAAGAAGAACGTGATCTACGAGATCGCGAACGAGCCGAACGGCGTGAGCTGGGCGTCGATCAAGAGCTACGCCGAGCAGGTCATCCCGGTGATCCGCGCGGCCGACCCGGACGCCGTCGTCATCGTCGGCACGCGCGCCTGGTCGTCGTTGGGCGTGTCGGAGGGCTCCAGCGAGACCGAGGTCATCAACAACCCGGTCAACGCCACGAACATCATGTACGCGTTCCACTTCTACGCCGCGAGCCACAAGGACAACTACCGCGCCGCGGTCAGCCGTGCGGCGTCGCGCCTGCCGCTCTTCGTGACGGAGTTCGGCACGGTGCTGGCCACCGGTGGCGGCACGTTCGACCGGACGAGCACCATCGCCTGGCTCGACCTGCTGGACCAGTTGAAGATCGGTTACGCGAACTGGACGTACTCGGACGCGAACGAGAGCAGCGCCGCGTTCCGCCCGGGCACGTGCAACGGCGGTGACTACTCCAGCAGCGGCGTGCTCACCGAATCCGGCGCCTTGCTCAAGAGCCGGATCAGCACGACGGACAACTTCCCGACCAGCTGACCTACGCTCCACTGAGGACGGGGCCCCGCGTTCGCGCGCGGGGCCCCGTTTTCTGTGTCGCTCGATCGGGTGACGAGGTCCGGGAAGGGGCCGGAATTGTCGGTGCCCGTCGATAGCTTGCCGATCGGGGATACCCACCGAGCGGGGGAGCGAGTGATGGCACCGGATTTCTACACCGACGGACAGGGCCGGGTCAGGCCGATCACCGGCAAGAAGGGAGGTGCGGGGGCCGTCGTGGCGGCAGGGGTGCTGGTGCTGGGACTGGTCGGTTCCACGGGCGTGGCCGGCGGGGGCGGACTGCTGGGGTCGAGCGCGGGCGGTCCGCCGGGGTCGGCCGGCGTGGCCGCGCGCAAGGTGGACGGGCAGAAGGCGGCGAAGCGGGGCGACCGTGACGGCGCGTGGCAGCGGATGGGGATGCGGAGGTTGGACGACAGGGTGCGGCAGCAGGTGGAGTGCCTGTCGGCATCGCACGGCGAGGTCCGGGAGTTCTTCACCCACACGCCGTGCACCTCGCTGGACCGGATGGTGATCGCGGTCGGGGACGGGAGCGGCAACAACGCGGTGCTGTCCGTCGCGTGGGTCGGTTTCCGGAGCGCGCGTGACATGCGTGCGTTCAAGCGGATCGAGGACCGCCACGGCAGCGGCGACATCCGGCCGCTCGGGGCGTCGTTGCTCGGCCTGGCCGACATCACGTTCACCGGCCACTACTACGGCACCGACACCGACGGCAGCACCATCACCATCGCCGAGGCCGAACCAGCGGCCGGCCACGTCGACCCGGAGACGTTGGACGCCTTGGCCGAGGTGGCCGCCTACTTACCGCGCCCTGACGGGTCGCGCGGTTGATGTGGCGCCCGGCTGACGGGTCGCCCGCCTGGCAGGTCATGTGCCTGGCCTGTGCGACGTCGGCGTGTTGTACCCGACGCCATCGCGCCGTCGCCGACTCGTCGCGCCTCTCCCTACTGGGGTGACGCCTTCCGGTGGCGGTCGGTGTGGCCCAGGTCGCGGTCGGGGGCGATCCGGTCCCGCACGAGCTGCTTCAGCGCGGCGAGCTCGGGGAACCCGCCCTGCTCCTTGCGCGACCACAACGTCTCGCCACCGAGCCGGACGTCGAACACGCCACCCGTGCCGGGTATCAGCGCGACCTCGCCCAGCTCGGTGGTGAAGGTGGTCAGCAGCTCCTGCGCCGTCCACCCGGCGCGCAGCAACCACCGGCACTGCGTGCAGTACTCGATCTCCAGGCGGGGCTCTCTCGCGGTCACGAGGCCAGTATCGCGAGTAGGACGGTGTTCGGCGAGCGCGGTGGCGTCGGTCACGGTGAGGTGAGGTGGGACCGTCGGGATCGGCGACCAGCGGCCGTGTTTCAAAGGTGAGGTGGCCGCCGGCGTGTCGGTGGTCCTGACGAGACGAGGTCTCCGGCAGATGGGTTGGCGACCAAGCAAACCCACAACACCGGAGACCTCGTGGCCGGCGTAGCGGCAGCGGGCGGCACGGCCTGACCGTCGTGCAGTGGGCGGTGCTGCAAACCGCTCTTACCCGTCGAGCGCAGGCCGGGCCGTCCGCCGAAGTGGAGCGAGCGACAGTTGATCGACGGCATCCGGTGGCGGACGCGGGCCGGTGTCCCGTGGCGGGACGTCCCGCCCGATTGCGGGCCCTGGCAGACCGTGTACGGGTTGTTCCGGCGCTGGCAGCGCGCGGGGGTGTGGCGGGAGCTCCTGACCGCGTTGCAGGCCCGCGCGGACGTCAACGGGGTGATCGTGTGGGACGTGAGCGTGGATTCCACGATCATGCGGGCGCACCACCACGCCGCCGACGCCCGTAGACAGGAGGGCTCCAGGTCGAGCCTGCCGATCACGGGTTGGAGCGGTCGCGGGGCGGGTGGACCAGCAAGCTGCACCTGGCTTGCGAACAGGGCCGCAAACCGCTGTCGCTGCTGGTCACCGCCGGACAGCGCGGCGACAGCCCGCAGTTCACCGCGGTGATCGAGCAGATCCGGGTGCCCCGGCCTGGTGGCGGTCGTGCGCGGACCAGACCGGACCGGGTGCCGACGGACAAGGCCTACAGCTCCCGGGCCAATCGCGTCGACCTGGGGTGACGGAGGACCAAGGCCACCATCGCCCAGCCTCGGGGCCAGGCTGCCCACCGCAAGGCCAAAGGCTCCCGCGGCGGGCGGCCACCGGCGTTCGACCCGGAGGTCTGCAAGCAACGCCACGCCGTGGAATGCGGCATCAACCTGCTCGAACAACACCGCGCCGTCGCGACCCGGTACGACAAGGTCGCTGTCCCGCTACCACGCGACCGTCCACATCGCAGCCATCAACATCTGGCTACGAACCTTTGGAACACGGTCCAGCGGCCGTCCATCCGAACCCGGACCGCATTTCCCAACGTTGCGCAAATTATCGAAGCTGGGCAAGGAAATCCGTGCCGGGTGGTAAACAGGAATCGCGGAAGAAAGCGGTTTCCCGACTGTGGCGCCGGGCGGGCTCGGCGCGTCACTTCGCCGAGGGGGGCGCGTGGTCGATTCCCGGGCCAAGGGCAACCTGCGCCGCCGTGACGGTCGGGCGGCCTACTTGTTCCTGGCACCGTGGATCACCGGGATGGTCGCGATCACCATCGGCCCGATCCTGGCCTCGCTCTACCTCTCGTTCACGAACTACTCGCTGCTGCGCCCGCCGAAGTGGACGGGCCTGGCCAACTACACCCGGATGGTCGGCGACGAACGGCTGCTGAACTCGCTCGGCGTGACGTTCCGGTACGTGTTCGTCTCCGTGCCGCTGCAACTGGCCGTGGCACTGGGCCTGGCGCTGCTGCTCAACCGGGGGCTGCGCGGCCTGGCGTTCTACCGCTCGGCCTACTACCTGCCGTCGCTGCTGGCGGGCAGCGTGTCGATCGCCATCTTGTGGCGGCAGATGTTCGGCACCGACGGCCTGGTCAACGACCTGCTGGCGCTGGTCGGCGTCCGAGGCGTCGGCTGGATCGCGCACCCCGACTTCGCGCTGGGCACCCTGGTGCTGCTCAACGTGTGGACGTTCGGCGCGCCGATGGTGATCTTCCTGGCCGGTCTGCGCCAGATACCGACCACGTACTACGAAGCGGCCACAGTGGACGGCGCGGGCCGGTGGGCCAGGTTCCGGCACGTCACGGTGCCGCTGCTGACCCCGATCATCTTCTTCAACCTGGTGCTGCAGATGATCGGCGCGTTCCAGGCGTTCACGCAGGCGTTCGTCGTCAGCGGCGGCACGGGCGGTCCGTCGGACAAGACGCTCTTCTACACGCTGTACCTGTACCAGCGCGGTTTCGGCTCGTTCCAGATGGGCTACGCCTCGGCGCTGGCCTGGTTGTTGCTGGTGATCGTCGCGGCGCTGACCGCGGTGAACTTCCTGCTGGCCAAGCGATGGGTGTTCTACGGTGACTGACCCGTTCGCGAGCGAACGCCGCCTGCCGGCGCCGCTGCGGCACGGCCTGCTGGTCGTGCTGGGCGTGGTGATGCTGTACCCGCTGCTGTGGTTGCTGTCGAGCTCGTTCAAGCCGACCGACACGATCTTCCGCGACCCGTCGCCGTGGCCCAGCGAGTTCTCCCTGGCCAACTACGTCGAGGGCTGGACCGCGCTCGGCGCGCCGTTCCAGCGCTACCTGACCAACTCCGCGATCATCGCGGTGGCCTCGGTGGTGGGCAACCTGCTGTCGTGCTCGATGGCCGCGTACGCGTTCGCCCGGCTGGAGTTCCGCGGCAAGAAGCTCATGTTCGCGATGATGCTGGCCACGATCATGCTGCCGATCCACGTGCTGATCGTGCCCCGCTACGTGCTGTTCTCCGAGCTGGGCTGGATCAACACCTACCTGCCGCTGGTCGTGCCGAAGTTCCTGGCCACCGACGCGTTCTTCGTCTTCCTGATGGTGCAGTTCATCCGGTCGCTGCCGACCGAGCTGGACGAGGCGGCCCGCATCGACGGCTGCGGCCACTGGCGGATCTTCTGGCGGATCGTGATGCCGCTGTGCACGCCCGCGCTGGCCACCACGGCGGTGTTCACGTTCATCTGGACCTGGAACGACTTCTTCAGCCAACTGATCTTCCTGACCGACCAGGACCTGCACACCGTCCCGGTGGCGCTGCGCACCTTCGTGGACGGTCAGGGCCGCAGCTCGTGGGGGCCGCTGTTCGCCATGTCGGTGGTCGGGCTGGCGCCGATCTTCGGCTTCTTCCTGGCCGGGCAGCGCTACCTGACCCAGGGGATCGCGACGACGGGCATCAAGTGAGGAGACGGTCATGACGAGGCTGGTGCTGTGCTTGGTCGGTGTCGCGGCCTTGGCGTTGTCGGGCTGCGCGCCGGGTTCGGGCGACGCCGGGGGACCGGTCGAGCTGAGGTTCTCGTGGTGGGGCAACGAGCAGCGCGCCCGGGCCACGGAGCAGGCGATCGACGCCTTCGAGGCGGCGAACCCCGGCATCGCGGTGAAGGGCGAGTACGCCGACTTCAACGCCTACTTCGACCGGATCGCCACCCAGGTCGCGGCGAACGACGCGCCGGACGTGATCACGATGGGCGGCGTGTACCCGCGCGAGTACGGCGGCCGCGGCGCGCTGCTCGACCTGGACGAGGTGAGCGGCTCGCTCGACCTCGGCGGGCTGGACGGGCCGGCGGTGGCCAACGGCCGGTTCGACGGCGTCCAGTACGGCGTGCCGACCGGCGTGAACACGTACGGGATCGTGGTCAACCCGGCGGTCTTCCAGGCCGCCGGCGTGCCGCTGCCCGACGACGACAAGTGGACGTGGGCGGACTTCGAGCGGATCGCGGGCGAGCTCGCCGACCGGGCCCCGGAGGGCACGGTCGGCGTGGAGGACCCGACGGCGCCGGAGACGTTGGAGATCTTCTCCAAGCAACGCGGCGAAGGGCTCTACACTCCCGACGGCAAGGTCGGCATCAGCACCGGCAGCGTCGAGGAGTGGTTCCGGATGACGACACGGCTGCGTGACGCGGGCAGCACGCCGCAGGCCACCGTGACCATCGAGCAGGCGGCCCTGTCCGCGCCCGAGCAGACCTTGATGGGCCGCGGTGTCGCGGGGATGCGGTTCGACTGGAGCAACCGGCTGACCGCGCTGCGCGCCGCGTCCGCCCAGCCGCTGGTGATGCTGCGCGCGCCGGGCGAGACGGCGGCCGGGCGGCCGGGCATGTGGTTGCAGGCCTCGCAGCTCTACACGGTCAACGCCGCCACCGAGCACCCCGAAGCGGCGGCGAAGCTGATCTCGTTCCTGGTCAACGACCCGGCGGCGGGCGCGGCCATCGGCACGGACCGCGGCATCCCGGCGAACGAGACCATCCGCGAGCGCATCGCCGGCTCGCTCACCGAGCACCAGGAGGTGGAGGTGGCGTTCATCGACGAGGTCAGCGGCAAGGTCACCGACGAGCTGGTGCCGGGCCCGGTGGGGTCCACCGACACGTCGCAGATCCTCCAGCGGGTCAACTCCGACGTGCTGTTCGACCGGCTCGGCCCGCCGGACGCGGCACGGCGGTTCGTGAACGAGGTCGCCGCGGCGATCGGCTGATGACCTCGATCGACCGCAGGGCGCTGGTGGACCGGTACGCCGTCGAGGTGACCGAGGTCGACCCGCGGTCGCCGCTGTCGGTGGGCAACGGCGAGCTGTGCGCCACGGTCGACGTGACCGGGTTGCAGACGTTCCCGCAGGAGTACGCGGGCGACGGCGGCACGCTGCTCGGCACGATGGCGCAATGGGGCTGGCACAGCACACCGGCGCCCGGCCACGTGCCGGACCTCGCCGACAGCGTCCGCTCGTACGACACGCCACGCGGCCGGGTGCCGTACGTCGACCTCGCCGACTTCGACGCGGCCACGCCCGGCCAGCGGTGGCTGCGCGCCAACCCGCACCGGCTGGACCTGGCCCGGATCGGGCTGGTCGTCGACGGGACGCCGCCCGACCCGGTCGAGCTGCGCGAGCCGCGGCAACGGCTCGACCTGTGGACGGGGACGATCACCAGCGCGGTGCTGCTGGCGGGGATGCCGGTGCGGGTGACCACGTGCTGCCACCCGGAGCTCGACGCGCTCGGCGTGCGGGTGGCGTCGCCGGGGCTCGCGGGCGGTCGGCTCGCCGTGCGGATCGCGTTCCCGTACGGCTCGGAGTCGTGGCACGACGCCGCCGACTGGGAGCGCCCCGGCCGGCACGACAGCGCGTCGCAGGTGCTCGCGGACGGCGTCCGGATCGACCGGCGGCTCGACGCGACCCGGTTCCCGGTGCGCGTCCACGTCAACGCGGGTGCGACGGTGCGGCGGACCGGGCCGCACGAGTTCGTGGTGGCGACCGACCGGGACGTCCTGGAACTCGGGGTCCGGTTCGGCGACGGCGCCGAGCCGGTGGCGTTCACCGGGGCGTTGATCGCGAGCGAGCGCTGGTGGCCGCGGTTCTGGTCGTCCGGCGGTGCGGTCGAGCTCGACTCCAGCGAGGACGACCGCGCGCCGGAGTTGCAGCGGCGGATCGTGCTGTCGCAGTACCTCACCGCGATCCAGTGCGCGGGTTCGCTGCCGCCTGCCGAGACGGGGCTGACGGCGAACAGCTGGCGCGGCCGGTTCCACCTGGAGATGCACTGGTGGCACGGCGCGCACTTCCCGTTGTGGGGTAGGGCTTCGCTGCTGGCCAGGAGCCTCGACTGGTACTCGCGGAGCCTGGGTGTCGCCCGCGCCGCGGCACGTGGTCAGGGTTATCGGGGCGCGCGGTGGCCGAAGCAGGTCGGGCCGGACGGGCGGGAGAGCCCCAGCCCGATCGGGGCGTTCCTGGTGTGGCAGCAGCCGCACCTGATCCACCTGGCCGAGTTGATGCGCAGGTCGGGTGATCGCGGTGCGGTGGCGCGTTATGGCGAGTGCGTGCTGGAGACGGCGGCGTTCATGGCGGACTTCGCGGTGGCGACGGAGGGCGGTTACGCGCTCGGGCCGCCGCTCGTGCCCGCGCAGGAGTCGTACTACCGCGACCGGGCCGCGGTGGTGAACCCGACGTTCGAGCTGGCGTACTGGGCGTGGGCGTTGCGGGTGGCGCAGCGGTGGCGGGTGCGGTTGGGGCTGGCGGAGGACCCGTCGTGGACGGCGGTGGCGGACGGCCTCGTGCCGCCGACCGTGCGCGACGGCCGGTACGCCGCGATCGGCACGCCGCCGTGGACCGTGCGCGAGGACCACCCGTCGATGCTGTACGCGTTGGGTTTCGTCCCCGAGACCGGTGTGGTCGACCACGGGGTCATGCGGGCCACGTTGCACGACGTGCTGTCGGACTGGCACTGGCCCGGCACGTGGGGCTGGGACTACCCGGCGATGGCCATGACCGCGACCCGCCTCGGCGAGCGCCGGACCGCGGTGGACGTGCTGCTCAAGGACACGCCGAAGAACGGCTACCTCGCCAACGGGCACAACCGGCAGTCCGACTGGTTGCCGGTGTACCTGCCGGGCAACGGCGGGCTGCTGGCCGCGGTCGCCCTGATGGCGGCGGGCTGGGACGGCGGCCCACCGACCCCCGGCTTCCCCGCTGACGGCTGGACGGTGCGGCACGAGGGCTTGACCTGGGCGCCGTGAGGACGGCGGCGGTGAGGACAGCGGCGGAACCGCGAGTGCAGGGGCGCAAGGGCAGCGGCGGTGAAGGCCGCGGAACGGCGAGGTCGTGGCGCCGTGAGGCGCGGGGCCGGTGCCAGCCCCCAGCTTTGGCACCGGCCCCTCGCAGCGAGAGCGGGCGGAGGGGTCCCGGTCTCGCCGGTCATGGTCCGGCGGTGGGTGCGGGGGCTCCCCCTGAGCGCCGCGCCCACCGCCGGGTACAGCGTCACCCGAGTGGCGCGGACTCGAAACCGGTCGCCCCGGAGACCCGGTCGAGCGGCACGGCGGAGGCTTCGACGATCCGCTCGAAGGACACCCCGGCCCGGTCGAAGACCCGCTCCAGCGCTTCGGCGTCGTCGGCGGCGAAGAGGCCGAAGTAGCTGTCGTCACCCGGAACGGCGAGACAGCACCGCATGGTGACGGGCGGTGCGCACAGGTCGGCCGCGGCACGCACCGCGGCCATCGCGGCGGCGACCTCGCGCGGGTTCGCCGCGTGCAGGTAGCACTCGGCCAGGAAGAGCCTGGTCGGCTGCCGCTCCACTCCGATAACGGTCATGCGGTCACTCTCGGCCCCACGGCGCGCCGGCGAATCGGGGAGCGACCCCACAGTTGCTACCGCGCGCGGAGGAAGTCCAGGCGGGCCAGCTCACGGCGGGTGCGCACGCCGGTCTTGCGGTAGATGCGGGTCAGGTGCGCCTCGACCGTCTTCTCGGTCACGTACGCCGCGCCCGCGACCTCCCGGTTGCTCATCCCGGCCGCCACCAACCGCGCGATCCGCAGCTCGGTGGCCGTCAGCTCGTGCTCGTCACCGCGCCGCAACCCGAGCCGGGCCAGCTCGGCGTCGACCTCCTCGACCCACGACGGCGCGCCCAACCCGTCGAACGCCCGCCGTGCCGCAAGGAACGCCTCCCGCGCCGCGAGCTTCAGCCGACGCCGCCGCAGCACCCGGCCGCGCACCAGGTCCGTGCGGGCCCGCTCGAACGGCATCGGCAGCCGGTCCAACGCCTCGGCCGCCGTCGCCAACGCCTCCTCCGCGCCCTCCGGATCGCCCCACGCCATCCGCACGAGCGCACGGGACCTGGCCGTGACCACGGTGATCCACGGCCGGGGCGCGCGTTCGCGCCGCTCCTCCAACTCGGCGAGCAGCCGGGTCGCCTCGACGGGCTCACCCAGCTCGACCACCGCCTCGACCAGGTCGCCGTACAGCGTGCTGATCGGGAAGTCGGCCATGCCCACCTCCGCGCACAACGCCACCGCCGCCGTCAGGTGCCCGCGCGCCGCGCCCGGCTCGTGCCGGGACAGCTCGACGAACCCCAACACGGCCCGCTGGTGCACCGAGACCCACGGGTCGCCCAGTTCCGCGGCCACTTCCAGCCCGCGCGTCGCCGCCTCGTGCGCCTGCTCCCACCGGCCACGATGCGCGTCCACCAGCGCCCGGGTGTAGAGCGCGTAGGCGAACCACGGCCGCTGCCCGGACTGCTCCGCCGCCTCCACGGCCTCCGCCGCCCGCTGCCCGGCCCGCGCCCAGTCGCCGAGCCACACGTCCAACTCGGCCAGGTGGACCAGCTCGTGCACGGCCACCGCCTCGTCCTCGCGCGCGACCTCGTCCCGGTGCGCCGCCTCGATCAGCGCCCGTCCCTGCACCGGGTCGAGGTACTTCGCCAGCACGCGCAGGGTGCTGCGGGCCGTGCGCGCTTCGCGCGTCTGGTCGGTCGGCGGCACGAGTGCCGCGGCCCGCGCGATGTCGTCGGTGACCAGGCCGCCCCCGGCCAGCAGCCGGTAGTACGCGCTGGAGACGAGGATGCACGCCACCAGGTCGGCCGGCACACCGTCCTCGTGCCCCGCGATCGCCTCCCGCGCCTGCTCGGTGTTGCGCCAGCGCAGCCGGGTGTCGTCCTGGCAGAACAGCGACCGGCGCAGGTACGCCCGCGCCCGCAGCACCGGGTCGTCGCCGATCTGCGCCAACGCCTCGTCGGTCATCGCCGTCGCGCGGACCGGGCCCTCCTCGAAGAACACCACGTACGCCAGGTCGACCAGCAGCGCCGCCCGCTCCGGCCCCGGCGGCACGTCCTCGACGTCGAACGCCTCCAACAGCCTCCGCGCGCCCGACGCGTCACCGGAGCGGTACCGGCACACCACCGCCGAGGTCAACGACACCGCCCGGTGGTGGGGGTCCGTCGCGTGCGCACCGGCCAGCTCCCACAACCGGGCGGCGGCGGTGGGGGCGTTGCGGGCCGACGCGCCGCGAGCGGCCTCGCTCAGCGCCCGCGCCACCTCGGGGTCCGGACCGTCGGTGCTCAACGCCAGGTGCAGCGCGCGGGTCTCCGGGTCGTCCACGACCTGGGCCAGCCTGCGGTGGACCCTTCTGCGCCTGGTGCCCGACACGGCGGAGAACAACGTGGAGCTCAGCAACGGGTGGGTGAACCGGATCGCGCCCGACACGATCTCGATCACGCCGCGGTCCTCGGCGTCGACCAGCGCGTCCTCGGCCCGGCCCGGGTCGTCCGAGGCCCGGCGCACCAGGTCCACGGTCGGGTGCGACAGCGCCGCCGCGCACAGCAACGCGTCCCGGCTGTGGTCGGGCAGCACGGCGAGCCGGTCGGCGAGCAGGTCCTCGACGGCCCGCGTGGTGGGCAACGGGAGGCCGAACGCGCCGACCCCGCCGGGATCGGGCAGGGCGCGGGCGATCTCCAAGGCGTAGAACGGGTTGCCGCCGCTGGCCTGCCGGAGGCGGACCAGCGTCGGCCGGGGCAGCGGCGTGCCGAGGTGCGAGCGCAGCAGCCGGTGCAGGGCGCCGACGCTCAGCCCGGACAGCCGCAGGTGCGCGAGGTCCGCACGTCCGGCCAGCCCCAGCGGGACGTCGTCCGCGCGGACCGACACCACGACGGCCACGTGCTCGTCGGCCAGTCGGCGCACCACGTACTCCAGGACGGCCGCGGTGGGCTCGTCCAGCCACTGCGCGTCGTCCACCGCCAGCACCACGGGCGCGGTCGCGGCCATCGCCCGCACGATGTCGAGTACGGCCACGTGCACCGCGCGCGGATCACCGGGCCCGTCCTCCGCGTCACGGCGCAGCAGCGCGACGTCCAGCGCCGAGCGCCGCGGGCCGGGCAGCCGGGCGATCAGCTCGTCGTCCACGCGCTCGACCAGGTCGATCAGGGCGCCGTAGGACAGCCGCGCCTCCGGTTGCGCGGGCCGGCAGGACAGCACGGCGTACCCGCGCCGTTCCGCGTCCCGCAGCACGTGCTCCCACAACGCGGTCTTGCCGATGCCCGCCTCGCCGGACACGACCAGGCACGCGGCGCCCGTCCGGGCGCGGTCGAGCACGCCGGCCGCCACCGCCACCTCGGGCTCCCGCCCGACCAGGTCCCGCCCGGCGTGCCGCACGCGTGCCACCTCCCCGCCGCGGTGGGCGCAGCGCCACAACCACTATCACCACGCGCTGGGGTCACGGGAAGCTCATCGCTAATGTCTGCGGCATGTACGTGAAGTTGTGCGGGCTGCGCACGGCGGCCGACGTCGCCGCCGCCGTGGACGCGGGTGCCGACGCGGTCGGTTTCGTGCTCAGCGCGAGCGTCCGGCAGGTCGACCCGGAGACCGCGCGGCGGCTGGTGCGCGAGGTGCCGCCGCACGTGCTGTCCATCGGTGTGTTCAGCGGGGTGGCGGCGGCGGACGTGCGCCGGCTGGCCGAGGAGTCCGGCGTCGGCGCGGTGCAGCTGCACGGCGACTACCCGCGTGCGGCGTTCGACGAGGTGGCGGTCGTCGGTGTGCCGCTGGTCCGGGCGGTCGCGCTGACGGCGGACACCGACGTGCGGGTCGGCGCGTACGGCGAGCGGATGCTCCTGCTGGACTCGCCCCGGGCGGGCTCCGGCCACCGGTGGGACCTCGCCGCGCTCGACGGCGCCCGACCGGAAGGCGACTGGCTGCTGGCGGGCGGCCTGGGTGTGGACAACGTCGCCGAGGCCGTCGCCCGCGCCCGGCCGTGGGGTGTGGACGTGTCGAGCGGTATCGAGGCGAGCCGCGGGGTCAAGGACCACGGCCTGATGCGGGAGTTCGTCGCCGCCGCGCGTACCGCCTGACCGCGCCCTCTCGCCGTCAGCCGCCTGACGGCTGCCGCCGAACGGGCAGGACGATCGCCGACGGGTGGTCCGGGTCGTGGTGGACGGACTGCTCGGCGGCCAGGAGCCGGGTCGCGGTGGCGTGCGGCTCGCCGGTGCCGGTGTTCCGGGCGTACCGGGGGAACGCGCCGCTGGACACCTGCACCCGCACGCGGTGGCCCCGCCGGAAGCGGTGCGCGGTCGGCCACAGCGCGACCTCCGCACGGGTCGTCTCGTCCGCGCCGGACAGGCTCACCAGGCCGTCGCAGACGTTCACCGAACGGCCGCGCGGGTCGACGTCGCACAGCCGGACGAACACGTCGGCGTGCGGCAGGCTGGAGCGGAACCACACCTCGGCCGTCACGTCGCCGATCACCTCCACGTCGTCGGCCAGCGGCGCGGTGGTGTAGGTGAGCACGTCCGGCCGGGCCTCCAGCGCGGTGTTGTCGACCCGGCCGCCGCCGGACCCCAGCCGCACACCGCCGACGGCGGGCGTCGGGTCGGCCGGGTCGTACCGGTACCGGTCGGGCGTCGACCCGGCGGGAGGCCGCTCGCCCAGCTCGCCGCCGGGCCGCAGGTGGAAGTGCCGGGGCTCGTAGCCGTGTGGCGGCCAGGAGTCGAAGTCGCGCCAGGCTTCCTCGCCCGTCACGTACAGCCGCACCGGAGCGCGCTCGGGCGGCTCCTCACCGCGTGCCAGGGCGAGACCGAACCCCAGGGCTTCCCGGATCGGGGTGTCGGTGGGGGACACGTGCGTCCACGGCCCGACGGTGAGCCGCGCCGGACGTCCGGCTTCCCGCAAGGCCCGGAAGTCGCGCAGCTGGCCGGGCAGGAAGATGTCGTACCAGCCGGCGATCGAGCTGACCGGCACCGTCGTCCGCGCCACCCGGCGCCGGTGGTCCATCGCGGCCCACCGCTCGTCGTCCGCGTCGCGGGCCAGGACGTCCTGGAAGTAGTCCGAGCGGCGCCCGGTGGCGGCCACGTCGGCGCGACCGAGCGGGAGCGTGGTCAGCGCGCGGCGGGTCCTGCGGCCCTGGAGCACGTTGCGCAGCCGGGCGAAGCGGCGCTCCTGGCCCGCGACCATGACCGCCCACGCGAACGGCGCCTCCAGCGAGAACCCGTCCGCGCGCAGGAACTCCAGCGTCGACGCCGACTCGGCCACCTGGGGGATCATCGCCTTGACCTGCGGCGGCAGGCGGTCGGCCACGGCCCACTGCACGTGCCCGAGGTAGCTCGCGCCCACCAGCACGATCGAGCCGCCGAACCACGGCTGCTCCACCAGCCACGCCAGCGTGGCCAGGCCGTCCTCGCGCTCGCGCCGCATCGGGTCGAACGTGCCGCCCGAGCCGAACGTGCCGCGCGTGCTCTGCACCAGCACCTGGAACCCGCGTTCGGCCAACGGCCGCGCCAGGGCCGTCCCGATCACGCCACGCCGCCCGTACGGGCCGCGGATCAGCGCGGTCGGCAACGACTCGCCGCCGACCCGCGGCGCCCAGCGGTCCGCCAGCAGCTCGACGCCGTCGGGCATGGGCGTGCGCAGGTCGTGCCGGACGACGAGGTCCCGGGTGATCGGCGGGTCCAGGCGCAGGAGGCGCTGGACGAGGTGGCTGCTCAGGTTCACCGGTCGCGCTCCTCGGTCAGGGCGCCCCCGGTGATCACCGAGAACACCTCCATCAGGCGGTCGGCGAACGCCGCCGGGTCGAGCGGCTCCGGCCCTTCGACCACCCACGTGTTGACCACCGCCGCCCACCCCCCGGTCACGAACGCGGTGAGGTCGTCCAACACGTCCGGCGCCTGCGGCGCGCCGGGCAGCCGCCGCACGAGCTCCCGGTTGAACGGGCTGAGCAGGCCGCTCAACGCCACGTTCAGCCGGTAGGCGCACGGTCCGGTCAGCATCGCCCGGTAGAACGGCCGGTGCCGGGCGAAGTGCCGTGCCGCGGTCAACGCCCGCGCGTGCTCGTCGGACGGGTCCGCGCCGCGCGTGACCTCCGGCAGCAGCCCGGTCTCCACGAGGTCGAGCGCGGCGGCGGTCAGCAGCGCGTCGCGGTCGCCGAACTGCTGGTAGACGAGCTGCCTGCTCACGTCCGCCGCCTCGGCGAGGTCGGAGATCGGGATGTTCGTCGTGCCCCGTTCGGCGACCAGCGCCACGGCCGCCCCCAGGAGGGCGGACCGCGAGCGGCGGACCCTCCGGTCCGGGCGGTGTGCCGTCTGGTCCACGCACCGAGTATGACGCCTGTCAGGAAATTGACAAGTGTCAAGTCTGTAGGGTCGTGGTCGTGCCCGAGGAACGGTTGTCCGACGTGCTGGCCCGCCGGGTCGTGGTGGTGGACGGTGGCCTGTCGACCGCGCTCACGGCCGCCGGGCACGACCTGTCCGACTCGCTCTGGTCGGCCCGCCTGCTGCTCACCGACCCGGACGCGATCACGGCCGCGCACCTCGCCTACTACCGGGCCGGCGCCGAGGTCGCGATCACGTCCAGCTACCAGGCCACGTTCGAGGGCTTCGCCCGGCGCGGGCTCACCGCCGCGGACACGGCAGGCCTGCTGCGCGACAGCGTGGCGCTCGCCCGCCGTGCCGCGTCCGAAGTGGACGGACCGCGGTGGGTGGCGGCGTCGGTCGGCCCGTACGGCGCGATGCTCGCCGACGGCTCGGAGTACCGGGGCCGGTACGGCCTCGCGCCGGGCGCGCTGGAGTCGTTCCACCGGCCCCGGGTGGAGGTGCTGGCCGAGGCCGGGGCGGACGTGCTCGCGGTCGAGACGATCCCCGACGTCGAGGAGGCCGAGGCGGTGCTCCGGGTGGTCGCCGGGTCGGGCGTCCCGCTGTGGCTGTCCTACAGCGCGCGGGGCACGAGGACGTGCGCCGGTCAGCCGCTGGCGGAGGCGTTCGAGGTCGTGCGTGGCGTGGCCGAGGTGGTCGCCGTCGGCGTCAACTGCTGCGACCCGGCCGACGTCGACGAGGCCGTGGCCATCGCGCGGCGGGTCACCGGCAAGCCCGTCGTGGTGTACCCGAACAGCGGCCAGGGCTGGGACGCCACCACCCGGAGCTGGACCGGCGAACCGGCCTTCCGGCCCGAGCGCGTGGCCGGCTGGGTGGCGGGCGGCGCGCGGCTGGTCGGCGGGTGCTGCCAGGTCGGCCCGGACGCGATCCGGGACCTGGCCGCCGCGGTGACGGGCTGACCGGGCGGGTCAGCCGCGTCCGATGAACGGCATCGTGGTCGCCATGACCGTCATGAACTGCACGTTGGCGTCCAGCGGCAGCCCGACCATGTAGCGGACCGCGTCGGCGACGTGCCCGACGTCCATGGTCGGCTCGGCCGCGATCGAGTCGTCGGCTTGCCGGACGCCGTCGGTCATCCGCTCGGTCAACGGCGTCGCGGCGTTGCCGATGTCGATCTGGCCGCAGGCGATGCGGTGGCGGCGGCCCTCCAACGAGATCGACTTGGTCAGCCCGGTGATGGCGTGCTTGCTCGCGTTGTAGGCCACGGCGTCGGGGCGTGGGGCGTGGGCGGAGACCGAGCCGTTGTTGATGATCCGGCCGCCCTTCGGGTCCTGCTCGCGCATCACCCGGAACGCGGCGCGGGCGCACAGGAACGCGCCGGTCAGGTTCGTGCCGACCACCGTGGACCACTGCTCGGCGGTGAAGTCCTCCAGCGGCGTCGGGGGCACGTTCGTCCCGGCGTTGTTGAACAGCACGTCGACCCGCCCCCACCGGTCGCGCACGGTGGTGAAGAGCGCGTCCACGGACGCCTCCACCGTGACGTCGGTCGGCACGACCAGGACGTGCCCCGCCGGCGACCGGTCGGCGGTCTCGGCCAGCCGGTCGGCACGTCGTCCGGCGAGCGCGACCCGGTGACCGGCGTCGAGCAGCGCGCGGGCCACCACGCGCCCCACACCCGAACCGGCGCCCGTCACCACCGAGACCGGGGCCATGCGTCCTCCTCCCGAGCGGGACGTCACCGCACCCGCAGGGGCGGGCGGCTGAGCACCTCGATGCACATGATCCGGTCCGCCACGACGTCGAGGTTCAGCATGCCGGTCGCGGACAGCAGCGGCACGCACCGGTGCCCCTCGCCGTACGGCCGCCCTTCGGGGTGGACGTCGCGCACGAGGGGGTGATCCGGCTGCACCTCGGCAGCGTAGCCGGGCTCGTGCCACGGGATGTGCCGTCACGACTGGGTGAAGCGCAGCAGGTTGCCGGACGGATCGAGGAAGGCGCAGTCGCGGACGCCGCCGGGCCTGCTGATCGGTTCCTGCAACACCTCCGCGTCCGCCGCCTCGACGTGCTCGAAGGTGGCGTCGCAGTCGTCGGTCGCGAAGACCAGGCAGCCCTCGGCGGTCCGCTCGTCGCCCGGCGACTCGAGCAGGACGATCCGCACGTCCGGCTGCGACGGCGGGCCGACGGCGACCCGGCGCACCCCTCCGGCGCCGTCGCACACCTCGAAGCCGAGCACGTCGCGGTAGAAGCCGAGCGCCTCGTCGAGGTCGCGAACGGCGAGGGCGAAGGACGCGAGCCTGAGGTCGACGCCGGTCACGGCTGCGTCTCGCGGCCGGTGGCGAGGTAGACGACGTCCAGGTCGCGCAGTCGGTCCGGGTCGGTGTCGACGGCGATCCGGGTGATCTTCCCGTTGTCGACGGTGAAGGCGAAGACGGCCCGCGGACTGCCCTGGTGCGACCAGACGGCCCCCGGCTCGCCCTCGACCAGCGCGAGGCGGGCGGCCTGGGCCCGGCCGGAGAAGAACGCCGCCACCGCCTCGGCCCCGCGCAGGTCGTCGACCGCGACGGCGTCGGGGTCGAGCAGGTCGAGCAGGGCGGCGAAGTCGCCGTTCCGGGAGGCGGCGAGGAAGGCGGCGACGATCTCCCGCTTCCCCGATCGGGCGGCGGCAGAGGTCTCGGCCGTGCCCTGGACCCGGCGGCGGGCCCGGCTGGCGAGCTGCCGGGCGGCGGCCGGCGAGCGGTCGATGATCGGGCCGATCTCGCCGAACGGCACGGCGAAGACGTCGTGCAGGACGAACGCGAGCCGCTCGACGGGCGTCAGGGTGTCCAGCACGACCGTCAGCGCGACACCGACCGAATCGGCGAGCAACGCTTCCTCTTCGGGGCCGGCCCGGTCGGTCGCGTGCGGCGTCTCGGGCTCCGGCGGCAGCGCGCCGGCCGAGTCCTCGCGCCGGGACCGGCGTGCTTCGAGCACGTTCAGGCAGACCCGGGCGACGACCGTGGTCAGCCACCCGCCGGGGTTCTCCACCCGGCCGGTGTCGGCGCGGCTGACCCGCAGCCACGCCTCCTGCACCGCGTCCTCGGCCTCGCCCGGTGAGCCGAGCATCCGGTTGGCGATCGCCCGCAGGCGGCCCTGGTGCTCGGCGAACCGCTCGCTCAGCCAGTCCCGCTCGACCATTCGTCACACTCCCCGCTCTGGACCTGTCATACCGGTTGACCGGCGGAGCGGCGTCGATGTGACGCCCGGCCAGGGTGCCCGGCCCGTCGGATCAGGCAGCGGACACAGCGGAACACCTGGAGACAAGCATGAAAGCGCACGCCACCGCGATCCTCCTCGGCGTCGGGGACATGGACCGGTCCAAGCGGTTCTACGGGGAAGGGCTCGGCTGGGAGGTCAAGGACGACTACGGCGTCTCGGTGTTCTACGAGTCGGACGGCAGCTCGCTCGTCGGCTTCTACCGGCGAGAGGGCCTGGCCGAGCAGGTCGGCACGAGTCCGGAGGGCACCGGCTTCAGCGGGGTCGTCCTCACCTACGTGGTCCGCGCCCAGTCGCGGGTCGACGAGGTCATCGCGGAGGCCGAGCAGGCGGGCGCCACGATCCTCAAGCCCGCCGGCGCCCTGCCGTGGGGTGGGTACGGCGGCACCTTCGCGGACCCGGACGGCTACGTCTGGAGCGTCGCCCACAGCGCCACGGGAGCGGACCAGCACTACGCCGAGTAGCCGACGGGAGCGGCCCTGACCGGCGCCGACGAGCGGGGTCAGTGTCGACGCGTGATCGCGTCGGCGCCGAACCCCGAGGCGGCGACGGGTCGGGTGACGCGCGTCCCGGTACGGTGTCGACCGTGGTGGCGGACGTCGGCAGGACCCCTCGGGCGGAGCAGGTCGGAGCTACGCGGCAGCAGATCCTCACCACCGCGGAGCGGCTGTTCGCCGAGCAGGGCCTGTACGCGGTGTCCAACCGGCAGATCAGCGCCGCCGCCGGGCAGGGGAACAACACCGCCGTCGGCTACCACTTCGGCGCCAAGTCCGACCTCGTCCGGGCGATCATGCTCCGGCACACGTCCCGCATCGAGTCGTTGCGCCACGACGCGGTGGCGGCCGTCGCCGGGTCGCGCGAGGTGCGGGACTGGGTGGCGTGCCTGGTCCGCCCGGTGACCACCTACCTGGCGTCGTCGGGCGGCCCGACCTGGTTCGCCCGGTTCAGCGCGCAGGTCATGACCGACCCCGTGTTCCGGGTGATCCTGGCGGAGGAGGCGCTGGCCGAGGACTCGTTGCGGCACGTGGTCGACAACCTGATCGAGCTGCTGCCCGACATGCCCGCCGACGTGCGCGAGGACCGCGCGGACATGGTCCGGCACCTGATCGTGCACGTGTGCGCCGAGCGCGAGCGCGCCCTCGCCGAGGGGACCGGGACGCCGAGGTCCACCTGGGACGAGGCCGCGACCGGCCTGATCGACGCGATCACCGGCCTGTGGACGGCCCCGTACACCGCCGAACCCGGGTCGTAGCCCTTCTCACTGCGCAGTCGAACCATCACGTTGCGTCGCACCCCGATCGCCGGCAGTCTTAAGTCAGTTGATTGACTCAAGCCCTGAGGAGGCGGTTGCCGTGGCGCTCGGAGACACCGACCACGTGCTGGACTACCCGATCCCGAGTCCGGCCGCGCTGGAGCCGCCCGCGGCGTGGGCCGAGCTGCGGCAGGGGTGTCCGGTCGCCCACGTGCGGCTGCCCAGCGGTGACCGGGCGTCGCTGCTGACCCGCTACGACGACGTCAAGCAGGTGCTGTCCGACCCGAGGTTCACCCGCAACCTCGACGCGCCGGACGCGGCCCGGATCTCGGCTAACGAGTCCGGCGGCGTGTTCAACAGCGGCCTGGGCAGCGCCCTGCCGGAGGAGTACCACCAGCAGTGGCGGCGCATGGTCGGCAAGTGGTTCACCGCCAAGCGCATGACGGCGCTGCGGCCGGGCATCGAGGCGATGGCCGAGCGGTTGATCGACGAGATGGTGGCGAACGGCGCGCCCGCCGACCTGAAGGCGGCACTCGGGTTCCCGCTGCCGGTGTGGGTCATCTGCGACATGCTCGGCGTGCCGGAGAGCGACCGGGACAAGTTCGCCTACTGGTCGAACACGCTGCTCAGCCTCACCCGCTACACGCAGGCCGAGATCGACGCCGCCCAGGCCGACTTCGCCGCCTACATGAGCGCCCACATCGCCGCGACCAGGGAGAACCCTGGCGACGACCTGATCAGCGAACTGATCGCCGCCGCGGTCGACGCCGGGCACGTCATGCCGGACGTGGCGCTGCTGGCCACCTCGCAGGGCCTGCTGGTGGCGGGGCACGAGACCACGGCCAACATGATCGGCAAGATGGTCGGGATGCTGCTGGCCGACCGGACCCGGTGGGAAGCGCTGGTGGCCGACCCCGCCCTGGTCCGCACGGCGGTGGAGGAGGCGTTGCGCGCCGACGCCAACCCCGGGTTCGGCATCCCGCGCTACATCACCGAGGACGCCGAGGTCGGCGGCACGGTCATCCCGCGCGGCACGACGGTGGTGTGCAACCTGGCCGCGGCCAACCGGGACGAGAACGCCTTCGTCGACGCCGCCGAGCTCGACCTGGCCCGCACCCCGAACACGCACCTGGCGTTCGGCGCGGGCGCGCACTCGTGCCTCGGGCAGTCGTTGGCCCGCACCGAGCTCCAGGCCGTGCTGGACGTGCTGCTGCGCCGCCTGCCGACGCTGGAGCTGGCCGTGCCCGCGGCCGAGTTGGCGCGCGTCGACGGCCTGGTCGTCGGCGGGCTCCAGGAACTGCCCGTCCGCTGGTGACGGCCCGAGGAACCGGAGGAGTGCGACAGATGAAGGTGTCCGTGGACGAGGACAAGTGCTGCGGGGCGGGCTCGTGCGTGCTGGCCGCGCCCGAGGTGTTCGACCAGCGGGACGAGGACGGCGTGGTCGTGCTGCTCGACCCCGAACCCGCCGAGCACCTGCACGCCGCGGTCCGCGAGGCCGCCGAGGTGTGCCCGGCGGCGGCGATCCTGCTGGGGGAGCGGGCGTGACCGCGGTGTCCGACGTGCTCGTCGTCGGAGCCTCCGCCGCCGGGCTGGCCACCGCCGAGGCGTTGCGCCGCAAGGGTTTCACCGGCGGGTTGACCCTGCTCGGCGACGAGGCGCACCCGCCGTACGACCGGCCGCCGCTGTCCAAGCAGGTCCTCTCCGGCGCCTGGGAGCCCGACCGCGCCCGGCTGCGCGGCCCGGACGTGTTCGACGAGCTGGGCGCGACGCACCTGCCCGGCGACCCGGCGGTGGCCCTGGACCTGCCCGCGCTCGTCGTGCGCACCGCGTCCGGGACCGTGCTGCGGGCCGACGCCGTGGTCGTCGCCACCGGCGTGCGGCCGAGGACCCTGCCCGACCAGGCCGGGTTGGGCGGTGTGCACGTGCTGCGCACCCTGGACGACGCGGTGGCGCTGCGGGCCGACCTGCTCGCCGCCGAACGGCTCGTGGTGGTGGGCGACGGCGTGCTCGGGGCGGAGGTCGCCGCCACGGCGCGCGGCCTGGGCCTCGACGTCACCCTCGCGGGGCCGCAGACCGCGCCCCTGGCCGCCCAGCTGGGACCGCTCGCGTCCGGTCTGCTCGCCGACCTGCACGCCGGGCACGGCGTCCGGCTGCGGCTCGGGGTCGCCGTGCTCGGCCTGACCGGGCGGGACGGGCGCGTCACCGGCGTGCGGCTGGATACCGGCGACGTGCTGCCGGCCGACGTGGTCGTGGTCGCGCTGGGCGCCGTCCCCAACACCGACTGGCTGCTCGACAGCGGCCTGCGGCTCGACAACGGCGTGGTGTGCGACGCGGGGTGCCGTGCCGCGGACGGCGTCTACGCGGTCGGCGACGTGGCTCGGTGGCACCACGAACACCTGGGCGCCTCGCTGCGCCTGGAGAACCGGACCAACGCCGCCGAGCAGGCCGCCGTCGTGGCCGACAACATCCTGGGCGCGGACCGCGCGTACACGCCCGTGCCGTACTTCTGGACCGACCAGTTCGACGCCAGGATCCAGGTCTTCGGGTTGCTGCCCGGCGACGCCGAGGTGTCCGTCGTGGACGGTGACGTCACCGAGCGCCGGTTCGTCGCGCTCTACGAGCGTGCGGGCGAGCCCGTCGGCGTCCTCGGCTGGAACATGCCCAAGCAAGCGCGCCGACTTCGGCAAAGCCTGCTGGGCCAGGTCCTCACCCCGGGAGCACGACCATGACGGCGCAACCCGACTTCGAGCACGACGGGTGCGCGCGCGTGCCCGCGGGCCGGCGACCGGAGGTCACTTCGACCAGGTGATGGGGGACTTGTCGTAGCCGTCGCCGTTGGCGTAGCTCGCGCCCGCGACGGCGGCTCCCTCGCGGGCTCCCTGCAGCACGCACGTCTCGTACTTCGCGCCCGCCGTGGTGAAGTCCTTCTTCGCCGTCTCCGACTCGCACTGCTTGGTGTCGCCGCTGATGATGACGCCGGTGCCCTTGCCGTCCGCGCCGAGCGCCCGCAGGCTCAGCGAGCTGTAGGACAGGTCGGTGCCGCCGACGTTCTCCACGGTGACCCTGATGTAGAACGGCGTGATGCCCTTGGCCTTCTCGCCGAAGGCGGTCAGGTCGGCGTTGGCGCCCTGCTCGATCGCCGTTACGGTGATAGCGATCGTGCCGTTCTTGTCGGAGCCGTACTTGAACGGGATCACCGCGCGTTCGCCGACCTTGAGCTTCGTGCCGGGCGCGGTGACGTCACCGGCCGGTGCGTCTTCGGCGGTGGTGGTGGCCGAGCTCTTCGGCGCGGCGCTCGACGTGGTCTTCTCCGTCGCCTCGGTGGTGAAGGCGGGCGCGGCGGTGCCCGTGGTGGCGTCGCCGCAGGCCGAGAGCAGGAGCGCGAGCGCGCCCACGGAAGCGACCAGCGTGCGATTGACGTGCCTGAACGACTGCATGGGCCGCACCGTAGCCACGATCGGTCCGGCCCACTGTGGGCCGTTCGCACCACAGGCGCCTGTGCCGCCCGCCACAGCGGGCGGCACAGGCGTCCGGGCCCGCGTCCGGTCCCGTTGTTATGCGTAACGTCCCACTAGGTGGCGCACAGACCGCAGTTCGGGCCGACGAACTGAGCCTTGCTCGCCTGGTCGCCCTTGAGGTGCCACTTGAGCCAGTGCCCGCCGACCCGGCCGAACTCACCGCCGTTGGGCTGGTCGAACGTGCCGAAGTGCCCGACGTCGAGGTTGCCCATGAACGCGGGCAGCCCGGCCGGCAGCCGTCGCCAGTCGTCCATCGCGTTCTCGTAGGCGATGTCGGTCGGCCCGCCGATGAAGTAGGCGATCGGCACGCGCAGCCGCTGCAACAGGTAGTTCTGCGAGTCGTTGAGCATTCCGCTGTTCCACAGCACGGTCGTGGTCAGCCGCGGGTCGGCGGCCACCTCGTAGGTCTCGATGCCGCCGCACGACTGGCCCATCACGGCGATCTTGGTGGTGTCGATCCGGCCGTAGTACTTGCCGGTGCGCCTGGAGTTCTCGGCGATCGCCCAGTCGATGGAGTCGACGAGCATGTCCGAGTCGGTCGAGCCGGTGCCGCCCGGCCGGCCGTTCGCGATGACCAGGAAGCCGTGGGAGGCCCACTCGGTCAGGATGTTCTCGAACCACGTGCCGTCCGCGCGGCACGCGCCGTTGCCCCAGGCCACGATGGGCAGCTTGACGCCCGTGGGCAGGGTGTTGGGCCGGTAGATCGTGTGGTTGGTCAACCGGAGGGTCGTCTCGTAGCCCGCGGAGTAGGGCCCGGATCCGCCCATGACGGAGGGCGGCGCCCCGGCTTCGGCCGCCGCGCCGACCGGGCCGGTGGTCGTCGCGGTCAGCACCCCGGCCAGGGCGAGGACGGTGAGAATCGCACTGCGCAATCGCATGGTTTCTCCATCGGTGGCGTGGGTGGGATTGGTGCGGCGCAATCGGAATCTGGCGCACCGCACCCACCCGCGGCCAGCGAGGACGCGGGGGACCGGCGGAACCACCGATGTCCCACCGGCGCCACCGCCGAGGAGGCGGGAGCGCTAGCCGTCACCGCGCGGGTGGTCGTACCCATTTGGCGCGGGGAACTCCAGCACGACCTGCGTCACCTGGTCCGGTCGCGAGTCGAGCAGGTCGTAGGCCCACGCCGCGTCCGTGAACGGCACGACGTGCGACACCAACGGCCGCAGCAGCAGGTGTCCCGCCACCGCCAGGTCGATGACGGTGGCGTTGAGCCGTGCCCTGTCCCACCGGTGCGCGAGACCGGGCGCGACGCCGGAGATCTGCGAGCAGACCAGATCGACCCGGTTGTGGTGGAACTCCTCGCCGAGGAACAGGCCGCGCGCCTCGCCCTGGTAGAAGCCGCCCGTGACGACGCGCGCGTTGTACGCGACCGTGCGGACGGCCTCGTGCAGCGCCTCGTGGTTGCCGCTGACCTCCAGGGCGACGTCCGCGCCCCGGCCCGCGGTCAACGCGCGGACCTGCTCGGCGATGCCGCCCCCGACGGCGTCCAGCACCACGTCCGCGCCCAGCGCCCGGGCGAGCTCCAGGCGGTCCGGGAGCGGGTCGACACCGATCACCCGCGCGCCGTTGCGCCGGGCGAGCTGGGCGACGATCTGCCCCACCACGCCGAGGCCGAACACCACGACGGTCTCGCCGACGTGGATGTCGGCGTCCAGCACCACGTTGAGCGCGACCGAGCCGATGTGGCTGAAGATCCCCAGCACCGGGTCCGCCGCCGGGTCGAGCAGCCGTGCCGCCGCGTACCCCTCCTCCACCACGGTGGTCGAGCGGTGCCCCCACACGCCCCACACGACCTGGCCTGGCCGGACCGCGGTGACCCCGCCGCCGACCTCGACCACCTCGCCGACCTCCTCGTACCCCACCACCGCCGGGTACGCGACCGCCGGGCGACCCGGCACGAACAGGCGCGCGCCGGGATCCCACGTCTTCACCACGTGCGCGTTGGTGCCGCGGTACTGGGTCAGCTCGGTGCCCGCCGAGATCCCCGAGTACAGCGTGCGCAGGCGGACGCCGGTCGCGTGCAGCGGCGGGTCTGGCTCCTCCGTGATCGAGACGCATCCGGGCGCGTCCAGCCGCACTACCGTTCCCATCGCCGCCCTTCCGGTTCACGCGCGAGGACGTCCAGCAGGAGCGCCGCCGTCCAGCTGAAGTGGTCGGAGCCGAGACCTTCGCCGGTCACCGGGTGGAAGTACTCCCGGAACCCGGCGCCGGAGACCAGACCGACCATGTCGGACGCCAGCCGTTCGGCGTGGCGGGTCTCGCCGTGCGCGAGCAGCGCCCGCCACAACAACCACGTGGTGTTCAGCCACGTGGGGCCGCGCCAGTACCGGCGCGGGTCGGCGTCGGGCGCGGTGAGGTCGTAGCTGGGCACGCCGCGCACGCCCGGCGCCGCGAACGCCGGTCCGGTGAGCGTCGCCAGCAGCGCCGACCGGTGCCCCCCGGGCAGCAGCAGCGGCACGAGGCCGGAGACCGTGCGCTTGGCGAGCCGACGTCCGGTGCGCGCGTCGAGCGCCACGTAGCACCCCAGCGCCGGGTCGAACAGCCGCGTGTGGACCTGGTGCGCCAACTCCCGCGCCCGCTCGGTGTGCCTGCCCGGGTCGACGCCGACGCGCCGGGCGAGCGCCGCCAACGCGTGCTCCGACCAGGCCAGCACCGCGCAGAACAACGGGTCCACGGCGCAGAACGGCAGGCTGAGCAGGTCGTCGTCGGCGTAACCGCGGTCGCGGTAGGCGGCGACGATGCCCATGTAACGCGCGTAGTCGTCGTCCGTCGGACGGTGCCCGGCGTCGGCGTGGCGCAGGTCGCGCCGCAGGACCGTGATGTCGTCGGCCAGGCCGGGGTCGACCGCGCCGAGCGGCTCGTCCCACGCCGGGCTGTTGTCCAGCCCCGACTCCCACGGGTGCACGATGCCGACCAGCCCGGACGCCACGCGTCGCCGTTCGAACAGGTAGTCGTGCAGGCGCGCGAGCCGCGGGTACAGGCGCCGGACGGCCGCGTCGGTGGCGTGACCGGGGTGGCGTTCGGCGATGGCGAGCACGGCGGCGGCGTGCACCGGCGGCTGGACCAGGCCCGTGGTCGACACCCCCGCCGGTGGCCCGTGCGGCGGCAGCGGCCGCCAGAACGCCGGACCGGGGAAGTAGGCGTCCTCGGGCACGGCGGGGTTGAACACGATCTGCGGCACCCTCCCGTCGGCCCACTGCGCGCCGTGCAACGCGGTCAGCTCGGCGAACGCCCGCCGCGGGCTCAGGTGCGCCTGGCCGATGGCGATGAACGCCGAGTCCCAGCTCCACTGGTGCGGGTAGAGCGCGCTCGTCGGCACGGTGGCCGACCCGCGCCAGTTCCGCAGCAGGGTCGCGGCGGCCTTGCGCCGCAGGTCGGCGATGTCCGGCGCGCGCGGCTCCGGTGTCGTCCCGATGGTCACCACCTCATCCGCCCGCCTGGCGCAGCACGCCGACCGCCGCGGGTAACGCGGAGTCGGCCGGACCGGACAGGCGGCACGCGACGCTCGCCCACCCCTCGTACCCGGCGGCGTCGAGCGCCGCGAAGAGCGACGGCCAGTCGACGTGGCCCGCGCCGGGTTCGAGCCCGTTGGAGTCGGCGAGCTCGACGTGCCCCAGCCACGGCCCGGCGGCCAGCAGCGCGCCGGCGGGGTCGGCTTCCTCGATGTTCATGTGGAACGTGCCCGCCGCGACCCGCGCGGACCCCAGCGCGCGGCACAGCTCCACCCCCTGCTCGAGCGTGTTGACGGGCTGGCCCTCGTAGCGGTTGACCGGTTGCAGGCACAGCGACAGGCCCTCCCGCGCGGTCCGCTCGGCGAGGCGGCGCAGGCCGTCGGTCAGCAGGCCGTGCGCTGGCGAGCCGTGGTCCGGGGTGTCCGGTGTGGACGAGCGCGGCAGCGGCACCCGGCGTGCGTCGGACACCGGCACCACCACTGCCAGCGCGCCCAGCGCCGCGAACGAGGACACCTGTCGATCGACGTCGCCGACGTGGGGCGGCACGTCAAGGCGCACGGAAGGCAGCACGACACCGTGGCCGGCCGCGCGCTCCAGCCCGGCCCGTCTGGTCTCGAACGCCTCGCCGCCCCGCGTGCGCAGCGCGATCCCGGCGAAACCCGCCGACTGCGCGAACTCCCACTTCTGCTCGATCGAGGCGCCCGGCAGCAGCTGCTCCTGACAGGCGATCTTCCACTGCGGCATGGCCGACATTAATCCCGTCATCAGTCAAAACGACAATGCGGTATCCCGATCCCTGTGTGGTCCGATCGGCGAACGGCGTGCCAACACCCCTGCTGCGGGCCCGAAGTCACGTCCGGATTGGCGGTTGTCACGGGACAAACCCGGGTGTTCAGTGACGCCACCGGACACCCGGCCCTGGCCCGTGAGAGGTCGCGGACCACCGGAAGGGAGCAACCATGACCCGACGTGGACTGCGCGTGCTCGCCGCCGCGGCGCCTGTCGCCCTCGTGCTGTCGGCCTGCGGCAGCGGCGATCCCGGTGGTGGGGCGGACGGCCCGCTGGTCTTCTGGACCATCGAGGACACCGCCGACCGGGTGCGCGCCCAGGAACGCCTCCTGGCGCGGTTCACCGAGCGGACCGGCATCGAGACCGAGGTGGTCGCGGTCGCCGAGAACCAGCTCACGACCGTGCTGACCTCGGCCGCCGCGTCCGGCGAGCTGCCGGACGTGATCGGGTCGATCTCGCTGCCGATCATGAGCCAGTTGCGCACCGACGACCTGCTCGACACCGAGGCGGCCAAGCAGGTCGTGGCCGGCCTCGGCGCGGACACGTTCGCGCCGCAGTCGCTGGAGCTGACCCGCGAGGGCGACGCGCAGCTCGTCGTGCCCAGCGACGGGTGGGCCCAACTCCTGTTCTACCGCAAGGACCTGTTCGCCGCGGCCGGGTTGCGGCCGCCGACCACCTACGACGCGATCCGGCAGGCCGCCGAACGGCTCGACCAGGGCGACGTCGCCGGGATCGCCGTCAGCACCACGCCCGCCGACGTGTTCACCCACCAGACGTTCGAGCACCTCGCGCTCGCCAACGGCTGCGGGCTCGTCGGGGACGACGGGCAGGTGGCGTTGCACAGCCCCGAGTGCGTCGGCGCGTTCCAGTTCTACACCGACCTCGTCACCCGGCACTCGGTGGCGGGCAACCAGGACGTCGACACCACGCGGGCCACGTACTTCGCGGGCAGGTCGGCGATGGTGATCTGGTCGTCGTACCTGCTCGACGAGCTCGCCGGCTTGCGGAACGACGCGCTGCCGACGTGCCCGCAGTGCCAAGCCGACCCGACGTTCCTCGCGCGGAACACCGGCGTGGTGGCCGCGCTGAGCGGGCCCGATGGCGGTGAGCCGACCACGTTCGGCGAGACCGCGTCGTTCGCCGTGCTCAAGGACGCCGCGACCGACGACGCGAAGAAGCTGGTCGAGTACCTGATGACCGACGGGTACCGGGACTGGCTGGCCATCGCGCCGGAGGGCAAGGTGCCGGTCCGCGCGGGCACCAGGGACAACCCGCGGCAGCACGTCGAGGCGTGGCTGGGGCTCGACGTCGGCGTGGACGCCAAGGCGCCGCTGGCGCAGTTCTACGACGCGGAGACGTTGCGGGTGGTGCAGGAGAGCCCGCGCAGCTTCAGCCGGTGGGGCTTCACGCAGGGCAAGGGGGAACTCGCGGGCGCGGTCGCCGGGCAACTGGTCGTGCCCAAGGCGTTGGCCGAGGCGGTGAACGGCGGCGGTGACGCGCCCGCGGCGGCGCGCAAGGCGAGCGAGCAGGCCGCCACGCTCGCCCGGGAACTCGGCGAGTAGCGGGTCCGCGGTGGCGCGAACGCTGAGGCGGCACGACGCCCGCACCGGGTTGCTGCTGCTCACCCCGACGCTCGTGATCGTGCTCGCGGTCGTGCTCGTGCCGGTGGCGTGGTCGGTGCTGATCGCGTTCCAGCGCGTGCGGCTGATCGACGTGGGCCGCACGGGGCTGTTCGAGAAGCTGACGCTGGACAACTTCGCCCGCGTGTTCGCCTCGGACGTGCTGTGGGACAGCCTGCGGACGACAGTCGTCTACACGGTGGGCTCGACGGCCCTCGCCGTGGTGCTGGGGCTGGTCGCGGCGCTGGCGGTGCGGCGACCGTTCCCCGGCCGGTCGTTCGTGCGCGCCGCGATGCTCATCCCGTACGTGGCGCCGGTCGTCGCGGTCACGTTCGTCTGGCGCGTGCTGCTCAACCCGGAGTTCGGCATCGTCAACAGCTGGGGCAGGCGGCTGTTCGGGTGGGAGGACCCGATCGCGTTCCTGTCGCAGGCGCGCGGCGAGATCACGGTGCTCGGCCTCGACGTGCCGGTGCCCACCGCGCTGCTCACCGTGATCGCGTTCGAGGGCTGGCGGTACTTCCCGTTCGCGTTCCTGTTCCTGCTGGCCAGGTTGTCGGCCCTGCCGGGCGACCTGGAGGAGGCCGCGACCGTGGACGGCGCGACGCCGACGCAGCGGTTCCGGCACGTCGTGCTGCCGCAGCTGATGCCGGTGATCGCGGTGCTCGTGGTGCTGCGGACGATCTGGACGTTCAACGAGTTCGACGACGTCTTCCTGCTCACCGGTGGCGCGGCGGGCACGGAGGTGGTGAGCGTCCGGGTGTACGAGCTGCTGACCGTGCAGCGCAACGTCGGCGCCGCCGCCGCCCAGTCCGTGCTGCTGGCGTCGGTGCTGGTCGTGCTGCTGAGCGCCTACCTGTGGTTGCTGCGGCGGCGGGAAGGGGCGAGGACGTGACCCGGGACGGGTTCGAGCGGGCGGTGATCGCCGTGCTGCGGCCGGTGGTGATCGGGTGCTTCCTGATCGCCACGCTGCTGCCGTTCTACTCCATGCTGATGCTGTCGTTGCGGCCGATCGAGGACCTGTTGCGGCGGCCCGACTCCTTGCTGGTCGACCTGGGCGAGCTGACCCTGGCCACGTACGCCGACGTGCTGCGGCCCGTGGCGGAGGGCGGTCAGGGGTTCCTGAGCCTGCTGGGCACCAGCGCGATCGTGGCGACGGCGTCCGTGGCGCTGGCCTTGGCGATCGCGATCCCCGGCGCGTACGCGGTGAGCAGGCTGGAGTTCTTCGGCAGGCGGCACGTCAGCTCGCTGTTCCTGGTGGTGTACCTGTTCCCGAGCATCGTGCTGGCGATACCGCTGTTCGTGCTGCTCACCCGGATGCAGCTGCGCGGCTCGCTTCTCGGCCTGGTGCTGGTCTACATCGCGCAGACCGTGCCCGTGGCGATCTACATGCTCAAGAACTACTTCGAGACGATCCCGGCGGGCGTCGAGGAGGCGGGTCTGGTCGACGGCCTGAGCCGGGTCGGCGTCATCCGCCGGATCAGCCTGCCGCTGGCCGTGCCGTCGGTGATCGCGACCGGCATCTTCGTGTTCATGATCGCCTGGAACGAGTTCCTGTTCGCCCTGCTCTTCCTGGTCGAGCGGCGCGAGAGCTGGACGGTCTCGCTCGGGCTCGCGCAGCTGTCGGGCAGCATCGAGGTGCCCACCACCGTGCTCATGGCCGGGTCGGTCGTCATCACCGCGCCGGTGGTGCTGCTGTTCTTCCTGACCGAACGGCTACTCTCACAAGGGCTGACCAGCGGCGCGGAGAAGGGCTGAACGCGGTGGTGGCAGCGGGTCCGACACCTGCGGCGAGGAGGGAACCCCGGGTGGGGCGCAGCGGGTTCACGGCGTCACCGGGCGAGATCCTCGCGCTGGTCCGGTCAGGTCGTGTGAAGACGCGCAAGGACCTCCAGGAACTCACCGGCCTGTCGCGCTCCACGGTCGCGCTGCGCCTCAGCCAGCTCATCTCCGCCGGGTACATCCGCACGGTCGAGCAGCGGCGCGGCACGGCGGGGCGACCGGCCGAGGTGCTCTCGTTCGAGGAGAGCGACAAGCTGGTGCTGGCGGCCGACCTCGGCGCCACGCACGCGCGGTTCGCGCTGACCGACGCGGGCGGGCGGATGCTGGGCGAGCGCACCGAGGACCTGACGATCGGCCAGGACCCCGACGTGGTGCTGAAGCTCGTCATCCGGCGGTGCCGCGAGCTGCTGAAGGGCGCCGGTCGCGATCGGGACCGGCTCGCCGGGGTGGGTGTGGGGCTGCCCGCGCCCGTCGACTTCCGGACCGGGCGGCCCGTGCAGCCGCCGATCATGCCCGGCTGGCACGGGACCGCGGTGGCGAAGACGCTCGCCGACGCCCTCGGGTGCCCGGCGTTCGTGGACAACGACGCCAACCTGCTGGGGCTGGGCGAGGTCCGCGAGCGCTACCCGGACGTGGACAACCTGCTGTTCGTGAAGGTGGGGACCGGGATCGGGGCCGGGGTGATCCTCGGCGGCCGGCCCGAGCGGGGCGCGACCGGCCAGGGCGGCGACATCGGCCACATCCGGATCGCCCGGCCGGTCGACGGCGCCCGGTGCCGGTGCGGCGCGACCGGATGCCTGGCCGCGCACGCGAGCGGGGCGGCGCTGGCCCGTCAGCTCACCGAACGCGGGATCGAGGCGCGGACCAGCCGTGACGTCGTGCGCCTCGTGCTGGAGGGCAACGCGGACGCGATCACCTTGGTCCGCGACGCCGGACGGCTGCTGGGCGAGGTGCTGGCGACGGCGGTGGCGCTGCTCAACCCGACCGTCGTGGTGATCGGCGGCGACCTCGCGCTCGCCCGCGAACACCTCCTCGTCGGAGTCCGCGAGCGGCTGTACGAGCGGACCGTGTCGGCGTTGACCAGCAGCTTGGCCGTCGTGCAGAGCCGGCTCGGCGACCGGGCGGGCGTCCACGGGGCGCGACACATGGTGATCGACCAGGTCTTCTCGGCCGAGGCGGTCGACGCGCGGCTCGCGCCGGAAGGCTGACCCGCGTCGACGGCCGGGCGATTTCTCGAGTTCGAGGGAGAGCGATGCCTGCTATCAGTCGGACCACCTGCGCCGGGCGACCGGCCTGGTTGGTGCGGACGGCGTGGAACGCGATGCTGTTGTCCGTCGCGGACGGTGGGGTGGTGGTGCTCGACCACTGGGGCGGCGACGGCGGCGGTCTCGGCGGCGACTCGTACCTGCCGCACACGCCGTGGAACCGGCCGTCGCAAGCCCACTTCCTCGACGGCGTGCCGCTGGCGTACTCGGTGCACGGAGATCCGGCGTTCAAGGAGCCGGGGCTGGTGGTGGTCCGCGAGGACGGCTCGTCGGTGTCGCGGTTGTCGTTGCGCGAGGACCACGTCTCGGACGACGTGCTGCGGCTCGTGTTCGAGGACCCGGGTTCGGGTCTCGTGGTGGAGCACCGGTTCGCGGTGTCGGTCGAGCACGGCGTCGTGGTGCGCGACGTGCGGGTGGAGAACCGGGGCGCGGCGCCGTTGCGGGTGGAGCGGATCGCGAGCGCCGTGCTCGGCCTGCCCCCGGCGCGCTACGAGTCGTGGACGCTGCACGGCCGGTGGGGCGACGAGTACCAGCTGACCCGCCGCGAGCTGGCGCCGGGCAAGGTCGTGGTGGAGAGCAGGCGCGGGTTCACCAGCCACGAGGCCAACCCCTGGTTCGCGCTCACCCGGGTGGGGGAGGAGGGGCCGGTCTGGTTCGGGGCGCTGGCGTGGAGCGGCAACTGGTCGATCGTGTTCGAGACCGAGCGCAACGACGCGCTGCACGTGGTCGCGGGCGTGAACCCGTTCGACTCCGCCTGGCACCTCGAACCGGGCGAGAGCTTCCGCACGCCGTCGCTGGTGTGCGGGTACAGCGACGGCGGCCTCGACGGAGCCGCCCGGCTGATGCACCGGTACCAGCGCGACCACGTGCTGCCCGCACGGCACCGCGACACCCCGCCGCCGGTGCACTACAACACCTGGCTGGCGACGTCGTTCGACGTGGAGGTGGGTCACCAGCTCCGGCTCGCCGCGCGGGCGGCCGAACTCGGGGTCGAGCTGTTCGTCGTGGACGACGGCTGGTTCCGCGGGCGGACCGACGACCACGCCGGGCTCGGTGACTGGGTGGTCGACCCGGTGAAGTTCCCCGGCGGCCTGGGCGAGCTGATCGACGAGGTGCACCGGCTGGGGATGAAGTTCGGGATCTGGCTGGAACCCGAGATGGTCAACCCGGACAGCGACCTCCACCGCGCCCACCCGGACTGGGTGCTGCACCTGCCGGACCGCGAGACCACGTCGTCCCGCAACCAACTCGTGCTCAACTTCGCCCGGGACGACGTGCGGGAGGGGGTGTTCGGGCAGGTGCGGGCGCTGTTGGGCGAGCACCGGATCGACTTCGTCAAGTGGGACCACAACCGGCCGTACACGGAGGTGGGCTGGCCCCAGGCGCCGGTGGCACGGCGGCGCGAGGTGTGGGTGCGCCACGTCCGCGGTGTCTACGAGGTGATCGCACGGCTGCGCGCGGAGTTCCCCGATTTGATGGTCGAGACGTGCGCGGGCGGTGGTGGGCGTGCCGATCTGGGCATGCTCGGGGTGGCCGACATGGCGCAGGTCAGCGACAACACCGACCCGTCGGACCGGTTGCGGATGCAGTACGGGTTCAGCCGCGCCTACGCGCCGAGGGCGATGGTCGGGTGGGTGGCCGACGCGCCGGAGCCGACCACCGGCCGCACCAGCCCGGCGGAGTTCCGGTTCCACGTCGCGATGCAGGGCGTGCTGGGGATCTCCGGCGACATCCTGGGGTGGGGCGAGGAGGAGCGGGCGCGGGCCGCGGGGTTGATCGCGCGGTACAAGCGGGTGCGGCCGACGATCCAGGACGGTGACCAGCACTGGCTCGTGCCGCCGTCGGACACCGGGCCGTGCGCGGTGCAGTACGTGTCCCGTGACCGGGGTGAGGTCGTGGTGTTCGTGTACCAGGTGCGCGGGGTGGCGGGGGAGGGGCCGCGCCGGATCCGGTTGCGGGGGTTGGACGCCGAGCGGCGCTACCGGCGTTCGGGCGACGGTCTCGTCACGACCGGGGCCGCGTTGATGGCCGTGGGGCTGCCTTCGGCCTTCCCGCCGCCGCCCGCGCCGGGGCACACCGAGGACTGGCGGAGCCGGATCGAGGTCTGGCACGGGGTGGAGGAGGAGACCAGGTGAAGGTGGCGTTGATCGGGACGGGGTACATCGCCGGCCGGCACGCGGCGGCGTTGGCCGGAGCGGGGGTGGAGATCGTCGGTCACGTCGGCCGGTCCGGGGCCGAGCAGGCCGCGGCGCGGTGGGGTGGTCGGGCGTATCGGGACACCGCGGATCTGCTGGCGCGGGAGGAGGTGGACGCGGCGTGGGTCTGCGTTCCGCCGGCTGCGCACGGCGAGATCGAGGACGCGCTCATCGCGGGCGGTGTGCCGTTCTACGTGGAGAAGCCGGTGGGCACGGACTCGGCCGGGCCGCGTCGGGTGGAGACGGCGTTGCGCGAGAGCGGGGTGATGGCCGGCGTCGGTTACTACTGGCGCGGTATGGAGGTGATCCCCGAACTGCGCCGGATGCTCGCCGAGACGCCGCCGCACCTGGTGCGGGCCGCCTGGCACGGCCTGGTGCCGCCGGCGCCGTGGTGGCGGGTCGAGGCGGAGAGCGGTGGGCAGGTGGTGGAGCAGGCCACGCACTTGTTCGACTTGGCGCGTTTTGTGGTGGGCGAGGCGGAGGTGGTGCACGCGGTGGGGCGACGTGCGGCGCTCGCGGACCACCCCGGGTTGGACGTGGCGACGGTCAGCGCGGCGACGCTCGCGTTCGACTCGGGGGCGGTGGGTGTGTTCACGGCGACGTGCGTCCTGCACGGCACCGTGGACGCCGGGATCGAGTTCTTCTGCGAGGGGCGGAAGTTGACGTTGACGAGCAAGGTGCTGAGGCGGGAGGACGCCGACGGCAGCCACGAGGTGCCCGTCGGCCGCGACCCTCTGGTGATCGCGGACGAGCGGTTCTTGAGCGCCGTTCGGCAACAGGACCCGACCCTGCTCGTGTGCGACTACGCTGACGCCGTGCGCACGCAGGAACTCTGCTGCAGGGTCCGGGACGTGGCCAATCAACCTACCTCGTCCTAACCACCGCGACCGTCCCGCGTGTCCTACGTCCAGAACGCGCGTGTCGCACGTTTTGCCATGGCGCCCTTTGAGTGCCAGGCGCGACATCCACAGGGACGTCGATCACCGTCAGCCTGAGTTGCCACGGGCCGAGGGCGTAGAAGGTCTTCCGGAGGCGGCCCTTCCTCGCGGCGAGCGTCCCGTGGACGCAGTGGCAGCAGCTGATCATTCACACCGGGTGGACGCGGCCCGAAGTCCTGATCGCCGCCCTCGAACGGCGGGTGACGCTGCGGTGGGCCACGGTCGCCACAGCCCTGGGCGGCACGGTGTCCGAGGACGACGGCACCGGCCCACTGGACCGGCCCGGCACCGCCGCCACCTCCGCGACAGGTCCGCCCACCCGGCAGGGGGACCCATCCGAACCCGAGGTCAGATCGCCGCGGGAGATCGCGTTGCGGATGCGGACCGGCTGAGTTGGCGGGTGACCGGTCCTCGGCTTGCCGTGAGCGGACACCGGCAAGCGGCTGCGGCCAGCCGACCGTGACGGCGAACCACCCGACGGTGACCAGGGCGACCGCCGCCCGACGTACCGGTCACGGCGGCACTGGTCACACCGCCGGACATGTCGAAGCCCGGTCGGGTGAGGCGGGTTCCCGATGGGCTTGGGCGGTGAGCACGTTCGCCTGTCGCGCCGGACACTCGCAATACCAGGGTTTCGCTCTTGATCCGGGGCGCATGTCAGGTCGTCCGGGTCTGAGCTCCATTTCAACGACGAGGTGACCGATGTTCCGTAACGCCCGCGTGGTCGGCGTGGCCATCGCCACGTTCGCCGCGGCAGCCCTCCCGCTGATGACCGCCGCACCGGCCCAAGCCGGGCTTGTGGACTGCGTCCAGGTTCTGGATGAGGAGGGTTACAAGGTCACCAACGCTCATGCTGAGGCTTGCGCCGAAGGGCGGAACAACAACCGCGCCAAGTGCGAGGCCATGCTCCGCGAACTCGACGTTGCGGCCAAGGACGCGAGTCTGGCGTGCGAGCGTGCGTACCCGTAGAGCGCCCGCGTCGCTTACGTCCGCACCGGTTTCCAGCCCTGCCGCACCCACAGCGAGATCTCCCGCAGCGACGCGACTTCGGGTTCATTCCGTGCCGACCGCACGGGTGGCCCACAACAGCGTGACGCGGCGCTCCAGCGTGGCCGGGACGATCCGGTCGCGGGTCCATCCGGCGTCGGGTCCGGTCGCGCCCCACACGGCGGCGTCGTCGGGCGGGGGTGGGGTTGGTGGTCTTCGTGTCTGGGGGGCGATCACTCGACTGGGCGAAGAATGCAACCTGGGACAACCCGAATCGCATGTCTCACGTTAGCCGGATAAAACGGCCGGCCCGGCGGCGACCACGAGTGGGCCGGTGCGGTCGGTGGGGTCAGTGGGGCGGTTCCTGGAGCGTAGGGGGCGGGGTGGGCGCGGGCGTGCCGAGGATGCCGGCGGTGAAGCCCGCCGCGGTGGCCAGGTCGCGCGCGGTGTCGGCGTGGGTGTTCGGCAGGAGCACGAGGGGGTAGCAGTCGGACTCGATGTCGAGCACGGCGAGGGTGGTGCCGGTGGCGCGGAGTTCGGCGCCTGCGCGGTCCAGGAAGTCGTAGGCGGGTTGGTCGTCGGTCAGGTCGCCGAACCAGGTCCACGCGGCCGGGTCGGTGGGGCTGGAGCGCAGGGTCCGCAGTTGGGCGACGATCTCGCCGGCCGCCTCCTTCCAGTCCACCTCGGCCAGCAGGTCGTGGTCGGTGAGCGCGTCGACCAGGGCGATCCACGCCAGCTCGGGCACGGGCTCGTCGATGCCCCGTTCGTCGAGGCGGTCGGCGTGGGTGTGGAAGTAGCCGTCGGGGTCGTCGTGGGCGCTGGTCACGAGGTCGGCGACGGCCGGAACGTCGGGGGCCAGCAAGGCGGCCAGTGCGACGAGAGCGTCGCGCGTGGTTGGCGGCACGTTCGACCTCCGCAGGGTGGGGAGTTGTGATCGTAGCAATCACTTGACCGGTTCATGCTTGGTGGCGGTGTCGACGATCGTCTCGCAGTGCAAGGTCGACCGGATCTTCAACGGCCGCAAGGCGCCAGGGCGACATCCCGGCAGGCGACCGTCTACTGAGGACAGAGGATCGGTGGCTGCGGTCCGTCCGCGTGCGGTTGGGTGCGGATCGAGCGGTTGCGGCGCCAGAGTTACGGGTGGTGGTGAACCGTTGCGCTAGGCTCGACGTGGGGTTCGGTGACATCGATGGACGACGCGAAGACGGGTGATGTGGTGGGGCGGCGGTTCGCCGTGCTGATCCGCGGCCTGCCGGGCACGGGGAAGACGACGACGGCGGCCCTGCTCAGGGACGCGCTGCCACCCTCGGTCCGGGTGTCGAACGACTCCGTCAGGTACATGGCGCACCCGCGCGACTTCACCGCCTTCACCCTGGAGGCGTCCGAGCTCGCGTGCCTCGACCTCGCGCTGTCCTATTGCGACAGCGGGTTCCTGCCGGTGGTGGACGGTGTGTTCGAGGACCTCGACTTCCTGGCGGGCCAGGCGTTGCGCTTCGAACGGCGCGGCTATCAGCTCATCACGATCTCGCTGGCCGCCGACGTGGCGGACCTGCTGCACCGCAACCTGCTCCGCGACCCGCTCCAGCAAATGGACGAGGCCCGGATCCGTCAGCTGCACGAAGCTTTCCGGCCGATCGGCGTGTCCCTGGGCATCCGGGGGAAGCTGCCCGAGGAAGTCTGCGACGACGTGCTCGACATCATCGACCTCGAACGGACCGAGGGCCCGTCGGTCGAGGTCGATGATCACGAGGTCGACCTGCTCTTCCTCCGCCACGGCGAGCCCGACCACGCTGGGGAGGCGTTCGGGGTGGGGCTTTCCGCGCTCGGCCGGGCGGAGGCGACGGCTGCGGGCGCGGCGGTCCGGAGGTTCGCGCCGGACGTCGTGGTCAGCTCGGACTCCGCGGTGGCCTGGGACACCGCCAGGCTCGCGACCGCGGGACTGGACGTGACGGTCGAGCGTTCCGAAGCGCTGCGGGACAACGCGTCGGACGAGTCCCACGAAGCGGCCCGTGCGTTGTCGTTCTTCGACGACCTGCCCGCGCTCCACGCCGGCAAGCGGGTGCTCGTCGTCGGCCACGCCGGGCCGCATTCGTGGCTGGTGGGGCGGGCGCTCGGGGGCGACTTGGACGACGTGCGCCGAGTGCCCTGGGACACCGGCTGTTTCAGCCGGTTCACGCTGTCGGCCGGGCAGACCCGGCTGGAAGCGATGAACGTGCCGCCCAGTTCGGTGGTCCCCGGTCGGCGACTCGGCGCAGTGTGACGAGTGGTCCAGCGCCAACGGCGCGGTGGGACGACGCCACAGTCACGGTCGGTGGATGGTGAGGGTGGTCGGCCCCGCCACGTTCGCGACCCCGCCGGCCAGGCACTGGGCGATGTTCGGCGTCACCAGAGTGATCACCTGCACCGCGCCGGCGGGCGCGAAACCACCGGAGGTGATCACGCCGGTGTTCGTGACCACGACCTGACCGGCCACCGCGCTGGAGGTGACGTTGTACTGGAACTCGCTCGACGCCACCGTCCCGCCCCAGGTGAACGTGCGCAGCGCCGACCCGGAGTCGAACAGCACCAGGCAGGACGCGGTGAGGCTGAACGTCTCGCTGTAGGTCGCGGTCACCGCGCCCGCGTTCGTGCACGTGGGGTAGGTGCCGCTGACGGTGATCGTGACCGGGCGCGCGGTCAGGGTGAGCGGCGGGTCGAAGGTGGTGACCTCCGTGCCGACGCACGTCTGCTCGACGGCCAGGGCGTGGGCGGGCACGGCGGACAGGCCGAACGCCGGCACCGCGATCAGGGCGAGGACGAGTCGTGACAGTCTCATGGTCGGACCTTCGCCGCGGCCGCGGCGCCGTTAGCCGGTCCCGGCGGGCACCACCCGCTCGACCGGGCGACCCACCCGAATGGCCGTCGGTCGAACACAGGATGTCAGTGCGCCACACCGTCCCTACGTTCGGGTGATGACCAACGACTGGATCGGCAGGCGTGCCCTGTTGCGGGGCACGGTGGCGGCCGGCGTCATCACGGCGTTCGGCACGGGCACGGCGGGCGCCGCCGTCCCGGGGTTCTACAACCCGTTCACCGGCTACCGGATCACCGGCACCTGGCAGGACCACCTGAACAGCGGCTCGCTCGGCGGCATCGACTACGGGATGGCCGTCGGCACCCGGCTGCCGGCGGCGGGCGGCGGTGTGGTGACCAACATCCCGAACAACGGCACGGGCGGCCACACCGTCACCATCCAGCACGACAACGGCTACCGCACCCAGTACCTGCACCTGTCGCAGTTCCTGCTGGCCAACGGCACGCGGGTCGGCACGGGCGGTGTCGTGGGGTTGTCCGGCGGCGCGGTCGGCGCACCGGGGTCGGGCTCGTCGACCGGACCGCACCTGCACTGGCACATGGTCAACCCGAGCGGTACCCGCATCAACCCGCTGCTCTACGTCGGCAGCGGCAGCGGCCTGCCCAAGACGACGACCGAGCAGGACGGAGTCCCCGGCCCGACCATGTGGAAGCGAGCGCAGAACTGGCTGCGCATCGAGCAGGGGTACACCGGTCCGATCGACGGCGTGCCGGGGACGAACACGTACGCGGCGTTGCAGCGGGCGATGCGGGCGCACGGCTACGCGGGCCCGATCGACGGTGCGCCCGGTGCGAACACGTGGGCGGCGGTGCAGCGGTTGGCGGCGCGGTGGGGCTACACCGGCCCGATCGACGGTGTGATGGGCCCGAACTCGTGGCGCGGCTTCGCGCGTTTCCTCAACCAGGACCAGTACGACTGAACCGTCATCCGCCGAACGCGGCGAGCAGGTGCCGTCGCACCGGAGAGGGCGTGGCGGGCAGGACGAGCGAGGTCGTGAGCACCGGGTCGGCGAGCCGGCGGAACACGATGCCCGGCGCGGGCGGCAGGTCGGTCACCCGGTAGACCACCGTCCACGACGGCGGCCCCGACGCGATGTCCGCCAGGGTCCGCTGGAGCGTGGTGAACGGCGGCCCGGCCGGCGGCACGTGGCCCGACGCCCGCAGTGCCGTCGTGATCAGGTCGTGGAACGGCGGGTTGTGCTCACGGGGAGCCAGGCGCAGCGGCAGGTCGGCGAGGTCGCCCAGGTGCGGTCCGCGGCGGTCGGCCAGGGCGGCGGGCAGCGCCAGGTACAGCGGATCGGTCCACACCGGCACGACCGTCAGCCCCGGCACGTCGGTCGCCGCCCGCACCAGGGCCGCGTCCAGCGCGCCGTCCCGCACGGCGGCCAGCCGTCGCGCCGGCGGCGACTGGTCCGGCCGCACCCGCAGCCCTTCGGCGTCCAGCCTGGCCAACGCGCGGTAGAGGCGTTCGCCGGAGCCGTTGACCGTGCCGAGCCGCACCACGCCCTCCGCGCCGGACGCCACCCGTGCGGCCACCTCACGGGTGCGCCGCACGGCCGCGAGCACGGCCCGCGCCTCGGGCAGCAGGCGTTCACCGGCCGCGGACAGCCGCACCACGCGACCGCCGCGGTCGAACAGGGTCACGCCGAGCTCCCGCTCCAACCGCTTGACCTGCTGGCTCACCGCCGACTGCACGATGTGCAGCCGCTGCGCCGCCCGCCCGAACCCGCCTTCGTCGACGACCGCCAGGAAGGCCTCCAACTGCCGGAACTCCACGCCCCTCGATCCATCACGTCCGGTGATCCCCGCCATCGTCAACCGCTCCTGGTTCGCGCGTTGTTCCCGCGCTTGACTCGGGGCATGTCAACGATCACCGTGATCCCCGCCGACACCGCCGAGGTCGTGGCCCTGTCCGGCGGAAGCGCGTTCCGACTCCTGGCCGACGGCGGCGCGTTCGGCGTCAACCGGCTCACCCTGGACGTCGGCGCGGACGGCGCGAAGCCCCATTTCCACGCGCGGTCCAGCGAGCTGTTCTACGTGCTCGACGGCGTGCTGGAGTTCCGGCACGGGGCGACGACCACAGTGGACCGCGGCGGGCTGGTCATCGTGCCGCCGGGCGTGCCGCACGCGTTCGGCGCGGCGCCGGGCCACCACGCCGACGTGCTCGTCGTCCTCACGCCGGGTGTCGAGCGGTTCGGCTACTTCCGCCACCTGGGCCGCATCGCGCGTGGCCTGGACACGGTCGAGGCCCTGCGGTCGGAGCAGGACCGCTACGACGTCCACTTCACCGGGTGAGCGGGAACCCCGCCCGGGCGGACGGGGTTCCCGCGCCGGGTCAGGCGTTCGGGTCGAACGGGATGCCGCTCGGCTTCGCCTGCGCGAGGTTGTAGGCGAACGCGCCGTCCTTGATGGCCAGGCTCGCGCTGCCGAAGTTCGCGCTCACCAGGATGTCGCGGACGCCGGCGGGGAAGCGGTCCCAGCTGACCAGGTCCGGGTACTGCCACGTGCCGTAGTGGTTCTCCGGCTGCTCGCTCGCGCCCGCGAGCCGGAAGCAGTGCGTGCTCAGGCCGTCCTTGTGGTAGACGATCTTGGGGTGCGTGCCCTCCCAGGCGACCTGGGAACGCAGGTAGGTCGAGTACTTGCCGTGCGCGGACGTGGAGACGTACTGGGCCTGGTCGCCGCTGACCCACACGATGACGTGCTCGATGTCGTGGCGGTGGCCGCAGCAGTCCCAGCCGGCCACGGCCTGGTCCTTCTCGAAGTACAGGTCGTAGAGGTAGGCGCACCAGTTGTTGTTGCACTTGGAGCGCGAGTAGGAGTTCGTGTTGTCCAGGTCGGACTGGTCGCGGCACTGGCCGTTGAGGGCTCCGGAGTTCTTCAGCCCGGTGGCCACCGCCCCGGACGGCGAGATCGCCGGTGTCGGGTAGCAGCCGTCGGTGTCGTAGTCGAACGCCGGCTGCCACTTGCCGTCGGCGGCGGTGTAGTTCGCGGGCAGGGCCTGTGGCGGCTCGGCCCACGCGGCTCCGGGCACGAGCACCGCGAGCAGAGTCGCGCCCACGAGCGCGCTCAGCAGTCTCACGGTCGTCCGCCTGGTTCGGGAAGGGGTGCGGGACGGGTCGGTCAACTGGGCGGTCACGACGACCATGCCCTCCATCCGGTGTCGACTGGCACGGCGGCGGAGCGGCCGGTGTCGCGGAGATCATCGGCCGGCACCGAGGTTCCCGGCCGGGGCGTGACGTCGTCAACCCGCCGATGGTCGCGGCGAGGCGAACACGCGGCGAACATCGGCGGACCGGGTGGCGGGGGCCGCCACCCGGGTCACCGCACTAGTTGAACGGGTTGTCGTAGAACGCGCCGCGGGAGACCGGCGTGGCGGTCGAACCCGAGAAGTGGAGCCCCTCGTAGACCAGGCCGATGTTCTGCACGACGCCGGCGTAGGGCAGGTCGACGTTGACCACGCCGGACAGGCCGTGCCCGCCCCCGCAGGCCTCCGGCCGGTAGCCGTCCTCGCGGGAGTACCACTGGTGGAAGGCCCCGTTGACGTTGACCGTGAGCTTCGTGCTCGTGTAGCTGGACTGGCGGCACAGCGTCAGGTCCAGCCGGTAGAGCGAGTTGCCGTCGTCGAACCGGACCGTGCCGACCAGCCGGCCGACCAGCGTGGTGTAACCGCCCGAGTAACCCCTGAGCTGGATGTCCACCGGTTGCGCGGGACCGTAGGTCGCCTGCGCGGGCGTGGCCGTCAACGAGGCGCCGAGGAACACGGCGGACGTGAGGGCGAGGAAGGTGGTGAAGCGTCTGCGTAAGCCGCTGCTCCGAGACATGCGAGCACTCCTTGATCAGGATGGGCCGCGCTCACCCCGGCGAACGCGGCGGCGGATGGTGGTCGGAGCAGGGTGGACGCCGAACCGCCCCGCTCACCAGCCGCTGTCCAGGCGCAACCGTGAAGTTGGCCTGTTCGCGGCAGTGGTGTGCCGCCGCCGAGAGCCGGTGGCGCTCGCACGAGTGGACCGGGTTGCGGAACGTTGCGCAAGAAGCGTGCCCCACGACGGGGGGTTTCGCGTCGGAATGCCGCTGTGCCGGCACGCGCCGGATCCCGGCGCTCAGTCCTGGTCGAGCAGCGGCAGGGTGAGCCGGAAGCGGGCGCCTTCGCCGAGCGCCGTGTCCAGGTCGATGTCGCCGTCGTGCGCGCGGGCGAGGGAGCGGGCGATGGCCAGGCCCAGCCCGGCGTTGGCGCCGCCCGTGCGGTTGCGGGAGTGGTCGGCGCGGTAGAAGCGGTCGAAGACGCGGGTCGCCTGCTAGGCCGTCAGGCCCGGCCCCTCGTCGGCTACCTCCAGCACGGCGCGGCCGTCCGCCGTGCCGACGCCGATGCGGACGGCGGTGCCCGGCGGGGTGTACGTGGCGGCGTTGCCCACCAGGTTGGTGATGACCTGGCGCAGGCGGTCCTCGTCGCCGTGCACCGGGGCCGGTCCGGGTGGTCCGGCGCCGTCGGGGCCGGTGAGCTCGACCTTTCGGGACGGGTCGAGGGCGCGCAGGTCGTGCCGGGCGTCGTTGGCGAGGGTGCGCAGGTCCATCGGGGCGGGGTCGAGCTGGCCCTCCGGCGCTTCGTCCAGCCGGGCGAGCAGCAGCAGGTCCTCGGTGAGGGCGGTGAGCCGGGTGGCCTCGCGGTCGATCCGGCGCATCGCCTCGTCCACGTCGGCGCGCCCGGGCATCGCGCCCATCCGGTAGAGCTCGGTGGAGCCCTTGATGCCGAACAGCGGCGTGCGCAGCTCGTGGCTGACGTCCGACAGGAACGTGCGCATGCGGGCCTCCGCCGCGGCCCGGTCGGCGAAGGCCTGTTCGAGCTGGCCCAGCATGGTGTTGAGCGACGCCGCGAGGTGCCCGACCTCCGTGGTCGGCGCGGCGAGCACGGGCACGCGCCGGGTGAGGTCGCCGTCGGCGATGGCGGCGGCGGTGTGCTCGATCCGGCGCAGCGGTCGCAGGCCGCGGCCGAGCGCGAACCAGCCGACCGCCGTCAGCAGCACGAGCAGCACGGCGCCGCTGACCAGGCTGGTCGTCCGGAGCCGGGCGACGGTGGCGTCGGCCTCGGCGAGCGGTGCGGCGGCGATCACCGTGCCGCCCCAGCCGGTGATCGGCATCGCGACGGCGCGCCACCTCGCCGAGTCGCCCGCGGCGCGCAGGTCGACGGCGTCACCACCGGCCGGGACGGCGCGCAGCTCGTCGGGCGAGGGCAACGTCGCGCCGTCGAGGCGGCTGGCGTGGATGCCGCCCGCCGGTTCGCCGTCCGCGTCGAGGTACACCAGGTACGGCGTGCCGAGAAGTTCGAGGGCCGGGTCGAGGAGTTCGGGGTGGCGGGCGGTGTCCACGACCTCGGGTGGCCCGGTGGTCGACACGCCGGAGACGATCGCGGCGAACGAGCGCAGCTGGTCGTCGATGCGGGCGAGCTGGTAGCGCTCCAGCTGGTCGGAGACGACCGCGCCGACGAGGCCCAACCCGGCCAGCAGCAGGCCCGAGGTGAGCAGCAGCAGCCTGGCCCGCAGCGAGAACCGGCCGAGCACGCGCCTCACCCCGTCGGCTCCCGCATCACGTAGCCGACGCCGTGCACGGTGTGGATCAGCTTGGGGTCCTCGACGTCGACCTTGCGGCGCAGGTAGGAGATGTAGGTGTCGACGATGCCGGCGTCGCCGCCGAAGTCGTAGCGCCACACCCGGTCGAGGATCTGCGCCTTGGACACCACGCGCCCGGCGTTCTCCATCAGGTAGCGCAGGAGCCGGAACTCGGTGGGCGAGACGCGGACGGGCCGTCCCGCCCGCGTCACCTGGTGCCCCTCGGCGTCGAGCGCGAGCGCGCCCACGGTCAGCACGCCGGCCTGGTGGCCCGAGGTGCGGCGCAGGATCGCGCGGATCCGGGCGATCAGCTCCTCCAGGTCGAACGGCTTGGTCACGTAGTCGTCCGCGCCGAGCGACAGCCCGGTGACCTTGTCGGACTGGCGGTCCCGCGCGGTGAGGAAGAGGACGGGCACCGGACCGCGGTGGCCCTCCGCGCGCCGCTCACGCAGCCGCCGGACCACCTCGAACCCGTCCACGTCCGGCAGCATCACGTCGAGCAGCACGAGGTCGGGCGCCTCCGCGGTGGCCGCGGCGAGCGCCTCGGCGCCGGTCGCCGCGGACGTCACCCGGAACCCCGCGAACCTCAGCGTCGCGGACAGCAGCTCGCGCACGGTCGCCTCGTCGTCCACCACCAGCAGCGTCATCGCCCGACCAGGTCCGCCCACGCCGGCCAGGATACGGAGGCCAACCTGAGGGAACTGCCCCGTTCTGGCCGCGGACGGGGTGTTCGTCGCTGCGCTCTCGGCCGGCTCGGGTGCCGAAGCGCTCGACCGGTGGGGTCCTTCCGCATTTTTCTCCGTCGCCACTTATCGAGGGCCGGACTTGTCCGCAATGCCGCTTACGGTGGCGGCAGCCGATCAGGCCGAACCACCCTGTTCATGGATGACGAGGGAACACGATGTTCAACCCAACCGATTTTCCCGAGCCCACCACCGTTTCCGTCAACGGCGTGGAACTCGAAGTCTTCGAAGCGGGCCGGCACCACGGCGGCGAGCCCATCGTGCTCTGCCACGGCTGGCCGGAGCACGCCTTTTCGTGGCGTTATCAGATTCCCGCCCTCGTCGCCGCAGGCTACCACGTCATCGTTCCGAACCAGCGGGGTTACGGCAACTCGTCCCGTCCGACCGAGGTGACCGACTACGACATCGAACACCTGTCGGGTGATCTCGTCGCACTTCTCGACCACTACGGCTACGACGATGCCACCTTCGTCGGCCATGACTGGGGTGCGATGGTCGTCTGGGGGTTGACCTTGTTGCACCCCGGGCGGGTGAACAAGGTGGTCAACCTGAGCTTGCCGTACATCGAACGCGGCGAGAAGCCCTGGATCGAGGTCCTGGAACAGGTGTTCGGCGGCGACTTCTACTTCGTCCACTTCAACCGGCAGCCAGGCGTCGCGGACGCCGTGTTCGACGAGAACCCGCTCCGATTCCTCCGCAACCTGTACCGGAAGAACGTGCCTCCCGCAGAACCCCGGCCGGGTATGGCGTTGATCAATCTTGCCAGGGCGGAAAAGCCGCTCGGTGAGCCCGTCATGAGCGATGGTGAACTGGCCGTGTTCGTGTCCGCTTTCGAATCGTCGGGGTTCACGGGCGGTGTGAACTGGTACAGGAACCTCGACCGCAATTGGCACTTGTTGGCGGACGTGGACCCGATCATCCACCAGCCCACCCTCATGGTCTACGGCGACCGGGATCCGGTGGCGAAGTCGGAGAACCTGGCGGACTTCGTGCCCGAGGTGGAGGTGGTCAGCCTGGATTGCGGTCACTGGATCCAGCAGGAGAAGCCGGAAGAAACGAACCGGGTGATCCTGAACTGGCTGGGACGGCGGGGTTCCGCCTAGGGCTGCTTGACCGCCTGCACGATCCACGCGGCGGACGCGTAGCGCACGCCGTGCTCGTCCAGGTGCCGGGCGATGTCCTCCCGTGCGGCCTGGACGACCCGTGCGCGCGCGTCCTCGTCGAGTTCGGCCAGCTGAGAGGCCTGCCGGGCGGTCATGAACGCCAACGCGTCCTCCACGTCGTGGCCGAGCCACACCGGTTCGCTGACGGCGTGCAGCTCGACGTCCGTCATGCCCGCGCCGGTCAGCAGCGCGCGCACCCGGTCGGGGTCGCCGAGCGAGAACGGGTGCGCCCCTGCGGGCAGGGGCTTGCCGGCGGCGAACAGCGTGCGGAACGTGGACGCGAACTCGTTGCGCGCCAACGGTTGCCACGTCAGCAGCGCCATCCGGCCGCCGGGTCGCAGGGCGGTCGCGATGTTGGCGAAGGCCTTGTCCGGGTCGCCGAAGAACATCACCCCGTGGCGGCTGATCACGAGGTCGAACGCGGCCTCGGGGAACGGGTGCACCTGGGCGTCGGCCTGCTCGAACGCGATGTTGGCGATCCCGTCGAGCCCGGCCCGCCGCCGTGCCTCTTCGATCATCCTGGACGACAGGTCCACGCCGAGGGCGTGGGCGGCGCGCCGGGCGGCTTCGCGCGTGGACTTGCCGGTGCCGCAGCCGATGTCCAGGACGCGGTCGGTGGGGTCCACCCGGGCCGCGTCGAGCAGCCGTTCGTGGTACCGGGCGGCACCTTCGTCGAAGCGGTCGGCGTGGTCGGTCCAGAAGGCGCCCTGGTCGCCGTCCCACGCGGTGAGCTGGTCGGAGTTGGTCGGATCCACCCGCACGGTCATCCGCCGGACGCTACCGCCGCCCCGCCGCCTCGGTGACCGCGTTCCCGCCGCGCCGTGCGGGTCTGCGCCGCGTCGGGTTCGGAGGCCCGGCGCGTTCCGGTATCCGCCGCCTGATCACCGTGTGGTCTGGTCGGCAGACCGGAACCGCGCGCGGAGGTCGACGAGCAGGCTGCCCGAGAAGCCCGCCGCGGCGCCGGCCGCGAGCCCCAGCCCGAGTGCGACCAGCGGGTCGGCCGCCAACCGCGCCTCCAAGACGGGGAGCGTGAACCCGAACGCGACGACGCCCAGCTCCACCGTCACCCGCGACAGCACTGCCGACCCGCCCAGTGCCGCTCCTACCACCGCCGCCAGCCACACCGAGACGCGCGCGGCACGGCGCAGCGGCCCGCCGTCGCGACCACCGGACCGGGCGACGAGGGCGCCGAGACCCAGCAGCACGGCCACCGCGACCCAGGTCAGCGGCCCGCCCGGCGTGGGCGGCCCGACCGCGTCCAGGACGCACGAGAGCGCGCCGTCCGAGGTCACCGTCCACGGCACGCCCAGCCCGAGCGACAACGCGCCGAACACCACCAGCGGCAGCCCGAGCAGCACCGCCCCGGCCGCCGCGGCCCCGGAGAACACCCACGCGACGAGCAGGCACACGACGGTGAGCGCGATCGTCGTCCACACCACGCCCCGCACGGCCACCCGGAAACGCGTGACCAGCCAGCACACGCCGACGACCGCGAGCACCCAGCCCACCGCGCCTGCCACGGCAGGCCAGACCGGCACGGCGAACCCGGCGCCCAGCGCGTCCACGGACCCACCCCGGCCGAACGGCCCCGCCGCCGGCACCCCGCAGGCGGACGCCCCGGACCCGCCGCCCGTCGCACCGCCCGGCAGCGCCACCGTCCCCCGGGCCGCCCACGCCACCGCGGCCACCCCCGCCGGGAACGCCACCACCGCCGCCGCACCCCGGCCGAGCAGACCGTCCCGACGACGCAGCAGCAGCCACGCCAGCACCACCGCGCCCACCAGCGAGACACCCAGCGGCGCCACCGTGACGCCACCCCGCACGGCGAAAGGCAGGTCAGCCGCCGCGCTGAACTCCACCGACCCGCCCACGGCCAGGGCGACCACGGCCGCCGTCAGCCCGCCGAACCCGCCGATCCGGTCGGCGTCCAGCAGCAACAGCCCGGCCGCCGCGACCCCCACCATGGCGGCCAACGCCGCGACCGACGCCACCACACCCCGGCACACCTCCCGCGGCGTGACCATCACACGTCACGACGGTGGAAGACGACGAACGCGGCGGCCAGCACCGCGGCGACCCCGAGGCACATCCCGCCCAGGTTCAGCCAGGGGTGCGGGTGGGCCGGGTCCGGCACCGTCGCGAGCACGGCGACCGCACCCTTGCTCGGCCAGAAGTCGAACAGGCCCTGGAGCCACGACGGGAACAGCCCCGACAGCGCGGGCACCAGGAACACGATCCCCACCAGCGTGGCGAGCGCACCCGCCGTGGCACGCATGATCGTGCCGAGGCCGATCGCGAGCAGTGCGATCGCCGCGAGGTAGAGCCCGCCGCCCGCCACGGCGGGGAGCACACCGGGGTCGCCGAGCCGCGCGTGCGGCACGCCGTGCCCGGCGAGGAGCGCCTGGCCGAGCAGGAACGCGGCGAACATCAGCGCCTGCCCCGCCACCGCGGCGACAGCGGCGGCCACCACCACCTTGGCCGCCAGCAGCCGGCTCCTGCGCGGCGCGGCGGCCAACGACGTCCGCACCAGGCCCGTCGCGTACTCGGAGGTGACGACCAGGATGCCGAGCACACCGATGATCAACTGGGCGACGACGTGCGTGGTCAGGCTGAGGTTCGTCGGATCCCACGCCGGCCGGTCCGCAGGGGATGAAGTCGCGTACTCCTCGCCCGCCGCGCCCATCGAGAGGAACGTGATGCCGAGCCCGACCGCGAACAGGCACGCCAGCGTGTACCAGGTGGAACGCAGGCTGCGCAGCTTGACCCACTCGGCGTGCAGGGCGTGGCCGAACCGCACGCGGGTCACGAGCCCGCTCATGCCGCCGCCCCCTGGTACTCGACGCTGTCCCTGGTCAGCTCCATGAACGCGTCCTCGAGCGAGGGCCGCTGCGGGGTGAGCTCGCTGAGCACGACACCGTGGTAGCAGGCGAGCTTGCCGATCTCCCCGCTCGTCAGGCCGGACACGACCAGCGCGGCTTCGGGACCTTCCCGCACGGTCGCGCCGGACGCGGTCAGCCGCAGCGCGAACGCGGCCGGCTCGGGCGTCCGGACGAGCACGGTGCCCTCGCCGCTGCCGCGGAGGAACTCGCCCATGCCCGTGTCGGCGATGAGCCGGCCACGGCCGATGACGACGAGGTGGTCGGCGGTCTGCGCCATCTCGCTCATGAGGTGGCTGGAGACCAGCACCGCGCGTCCCTCGCGGGCCAGGGACCGCATGAAGTCCCGGATCCAGCGGATGCCCTCGGGGTCGAGCCCGTTCACCGGTTCGTCGAAGATCAGCACGCGCGGGTCGCCCAGCAGCGCCGCCGCGATGCCGAGCCGCTGCCGCATGCCGAGCGAGAACCCGCCCGCCCGCTTGCCCGCCACGCCTTCGAGCCCGGTCCTGGCGAGCACCTCGTCGACCCGCCGCCGGGGCAGGCCGTTGCTCACGGCGAGCGCCAGCAGGTGGTCGTACGCCTTGCGGGAACCGTGCACGGCGCCCGCGTCGAGCAGCGCGCCGACCTCGGTCAGCGGCACGGGCAGGTCGCGGTAGCGGCGTCCGCCGACCGTGGCCGAACCGCTCGTGGGCGCGGCCAACCCCAGGATCACCTTCATGGTCGTGGACTTGCCCGCGCCGTTCGGCCCGAGGAACCCGGTCACCTGCCCGGCCTCGACGGTGAACGACAGGTCGTCCACCACGGTGTCGGGCCCGTACCGCTTGGTCAGGCCCCGCACGTCGATCATCGTCATGGGTCCGAGCCTGGCGCGCCGGCCTGGCCGATCCCTGGGTGCTCCTGGGAGAACCCTGGGAATCCGACGCACCCGACCGTGCGCCGCGCACCGCCGCCGCGGCGCACTCACAGGGAACACCCAGACCGGAACTAGTGGTCGCGCCCGCTAGTTCGTCGGGGGTGATCATGCTGTCGGTGGTTGTGGGGCGTGGCGGTCATGGCGGCCGATCCGTGTGAGCAGCCGGTTGAGGTCGTGGCGGGTGAAGGTCCAGTCGAAGGGCTGGGCGGTGGCGTTGTAGTGCTCCTGGAAGGACATCAGTCGTTCGGTGGCTTCGTCGAGGTCGCCGAAGTCGTCCGGGGTGAGCGCTTTGCGCTGCACGGCGGAGAAGTAGATCTCCACCTGGTTCAACCACGAGGCGTGTACCGGTGAGCGGACCAGGTGGGCGTTGGGGAAGGCGTCGTTCATCCGGGCCGTGGCGGCCCAGTTGCGGTGGGACGCCCTGTCGTCCACGATCCAGAACACGCGGCGGGCGCCGGCGTAGGGCTCGGTGGTCATGACCTGGTCGACCAGACGGGAGAACGGGACGATGCCCGTGGTGGGCTCGCAGCGGCCGATCACACGGGCATGCCGGACGTCGTAGGCGGCGAAGTAGGCCGGCGTGCCGCCACGGGAGTATTCGGATTCCACCCGCATCGGCCGGTGGGCACCGGCGGCCAGGGTGACGTGGAGCCGGTACCGGGCCCGCACGCCGGGTTTCCCGTCCGCGCTGGGAACGAAGTCGTTCTCTCCCAACGGCTCACCCTCCCGGACGCGGGAGTACAGGTCGAGCACCCGGGCCGCCTTGACCGCGAAGTACGGATCGCGCGGAAAGATCCACGACCGGTGCTGCCACGGCTTGATCGCGTCGGCGGCCAGCCGGCGGCGCACCGTGGATGCCGACACCCGCTTGCAGACGCCGCGGGCGACCGCCTCGCGGGCCGGCTCCGGGCAGCTCCACCGCGCCAAGGGCATGTCGCTCTGCGTGGGCGGCTCGCAGGCCGGTGCCTTGACCTCCGCCACGACCGCGGCCGGGAAGACCCGCGGCCTCCCCACGCGCGGCCGGTCGGCCAACCCCGGCAGCCCTTCGTGGCGGAACCGCCTGCGCCACCTGCGCACCGTGTCCTCGAGGATCCGCAGTTCGCGGGCGATGCCGGCGTTGGACCACCCGTCGGCGGCGGCCAACACGATCCGGGCCCGCGGCACCCGGCGATGCTCGGCACGACCACTGCGCGCCAGAGCCTCCGGTGCCTGCCGATCCGCTTCGTCCAGCGTGATCGCATACGGGCTCCGCACGGCCACTCAATCCACCCACTCCAAGATCGACTACGGGAGTGGGACGGTATCGGGCAGGATCGTGACCCATGGCCTCCCCGCCCGAGTCGACAAAGTCTCGCTGCGCCAACGCCTGCCGGCACGCGCCCGGGAACGCCGGCCCCGACTGGCCAGCGTGCGGGTGCGCCACCACGGCGCGTTCGCCTACGTCACCGGCGACCTCGCCGACGGCACCACCCTGCCGCTGCTGCGGTCGCGCTACAACGGATCCGCCACCACCCGGGGCTTCGCCATCCACCGCGCCAGCCACAACGACTACGGGAATTCGATCCTGCCCAGCGGACACCCCTTCGGCACACCACAGGAAGCCCTCGACTGCGCCTGTGGGCTCTACCTCAACGACATCACCGCCTGGCGCCAACCCCCGACGAACCAGCGGGCGCGACCACTAGGTGGTGGTGAGCAGGTGCGCCGGCACCGCGTCCGCCAACGCCCGGTAGCCGGTGGGGTTGAGGTGCAGGTGGTCGCCGCTGTCGTAGGCGGCCCGGAGCCTGCGTGGTTGGGCGGGGTCGCGGACGGCCTGGTCGAAGTCGATCACGGCGTCGAACCGGCCACTGGTGCGGATCCAGGTGTTGACCGCCTGCCGGGCCTGGTCGTGGTGGCCCGCGGCGTCGTCGTAGCCGTTGCCCCCGAACGGTGTGAGCGTGGCGCCGTGGACGCGGATGCCCTGGGCGTGGGACTGGACGATGATCTGGTCGTAGGCGTCGATCAGTTCGGCGGCGACCTGGCGCTGACCGGCGTCGGTGGCGGGGGAGCCGCCGATGTCGTTGACGCCCTCGAAGACCACCAGCCACGCGATCCCGCTCTGCGCCAGCACGTCGCGGTCCAGGCGGGACAGCGCGGTCGGGCCCAGGCCGCCCCGGAGCACGCTGTTGCCGCCCGCGGCCTGGTTGATCACCGCGACGTCCGCGGTGTCCGGCTGGGACTGGAGCCGGGCCAGGAGCTGGTCGGGCCAGCGGTCGTTGCCGTTGGTGGTGGAACCCCGCCCGTCGGTCAACGAGTCGCCGAGCACGACCGCGGCGGCCGCGGTCGGACCGGACAGCACCTCGACGCCGCTGAGGAAGTACCAGTGGTCGGTGGGTGTGGAGCCGGACATCGCGTCGGCGCGGACGTGGTTGCCGGCCAGCAGGTGCGAGGTGGTGCGCGAGCCGGGGTGCGAGGTGATGCTCGTGGACGCCTGTCCTTGTGCCAGGTAGGTCGTCACGGTCAGGTTCGCCTGGGCCGCGAGGGGGAAGGAGATCGGGTCGGAGACCGTTTGAGCACCCTTCTGGATGGTCGTGGACGTCTTGCCGTGGAACGTGACCTGGCGCGATGTGCCCGGCTCGACGGCGTTCACGCCGGCCTGGCCGCCGCGCGGCTGGGCGACGGTGACGGCGGTGATGGGCAGCGGCGCGCCGCCGAAGGCGTTGGAGAACCGCAGCCTGAGCTGGTCGCCGCCGACGGAGACGTGCACGGTCTGGCGCAGGGTCGCGTTGGCCATGACCACGCCGTTCTGGGTGAACGGCGCGGGGGGCATGTTGGACGACTCGGTCAGCTGGGGCATCGACGCCCACGTGTGCACCCAGCGTTCGGCGGACGCCGGCGCCGAGCCGATCGCCTGCGACGCCACCACGAGGGCCGCCGCGGCGGCCAGCCCGATGATCGACGAAGTCCTGCTCATGACCCCTCCTTCGCCCTGCCGGTCGTGCAGGTCGGGGCCAGGCCGGTGCCGACGCCCGTGCCCTGGAAGCCGAACTCGGTGGACTGGCCGGCGGCGACGCGGCCGTTGTAGCTCGCGTTGGTCCACCGGACGGTGCCGGTGTCGCCGTCACGGTGGGCGTTCCAGGCGTTGGTGACGGTCGCGCCGGGTGGCAGGGTGAGCGTCACGGTCCAGCCGTCGACGTCGGACGACCCGGCGGCGACCTTCACGGTGGCGGTGAAGCCGCCGTTCCACGAGTTCGACGACGCGGACGCGGTGCACCCGGCCGGACCGCCCGGCGTCGTGGTGGTGCTGGTCGGCGTGGTCGTCGTCGGATCGTCGGGTGAGGCCCGGTGGCTCTCCGGTGGGCCGAGGTAGCTGTACTTCAGGCCGCCGGTGTCGACCACCAGTTTCTGCAGCACGGCCGTGGGGTCGACGGCCCAGAACTTCAGGGTGTGCACGCCGGGGGACGAGACGGTGAACGTGGTCGACGTGCGGTTGACGGCCTCCAGGGCGTTCATCTCCCAGCCCTTGTTCATGGCCGTGTCGTCGGACCCGGTCGCCGTCGTGATGTTCACCGTCTTCGGCGCCTGGTCGTCGATCGACATCGCGTACTCGACACCGGCGCCGGGGCGGACGTTGTTGCGCGGTGACAGGTAGGCCCACACCGTGACCGGTCCGGTCGTGGTGAGGGTGACCTGGTACTCCAAGCGCGCGCCTGCGCCGCCCGGTGTCTGGTCACGGGCGGTCACCGGGCTGGGTCGCATGCCCGACCCGGTGCGGCCGATGCCGGGCAGGTGCGACCACGAGACGCCGTTGCCGTCGACGGCCCTGGTGTAGTGGTCGGCCTCGATGGAGACGTAGCCGTTCGCCTCCACGAAACCCTCCTGCGGCGCGGCGGGCTTGTTCACCACCGCCTGCACGGTGACGGTGCGGCCCGCGCCGGTGACGGTGATCGGCACCGTCGTCTTCCCGGCCGGTGCCCGGGACCAGTCCACCGTGAACGTGGCACGGGTCTGCTTCGTGACGGTGCCACTGGCCGGGGTCGCGGTCAGCCACGGCACGGACGGCGTGATCCGGTAGGTGAACGCGGCGGCACCCCGGTTGAACACCTCGACGTGCTGGGCGGGCTGGGTCTGGTACGGGCTGAACTCGGGCAGCACCGGCTGCTCGGTGGCGTTGGGCCACCAGTTGAGCGATCCGTCGATCGCCACGCCCATCGACGCCGCCGACGGCACGGTGACGCGCTGCACCGCCGGGTAGATCTGGTCGGGCTCGGGCGGTTCCTGCCAACTGGCGTTGTTGCCGTACCGGGCCTTGTCGCCGTAGCCGAACTTGGTCTGCGTCTGCCAGCCGGTCCACTTCCCGCCGGCGAGGGTGTTGTTGTAGTGGTTGGACATCGCCACGTCGTCGACCAGGCGTGCCTCGGCGGTCGCGGCGAGGTCGTTGGTGGCCGCCCGGCCTTGTGAGGCGTACCAGCGGTTGAGGAACTGCGCCCTGCGCAGGGCGTACAGGTTGGCGGTGGCCTTCGCCGGGTAGAGCACGAGCTGGTGGTAGGCGTCCTGGTCGGCCGCGGGCAGCGTGCGGCCCACCGCTTGGGCCCGGGCCGCCAACGCCTCCCACTCCGCCGTGACCCGGTCCAGCTCGCCGTAGTTCTCGATGCTGTACGGGGTCATCGCGTCGTCGGTGGTGATCGCGCCGGCCGCGTTCCTCGTGTAACGCCGGTTGGTCGCCTCCGGCTTGCGACGCGCCTGGAGCTGTCCGTACGCGTGCAGCACGTCGGCGATCGCGGGCGCGGCCTGCTCGCCGAAGTTCTGGGCGGCGTACTGCCGGGTCCACTCCTCGACGCCGTCGGCGGGGATGGCGGCGGGGTTCCAGGCGTAGTCGAGGAAGAACTGCGTGGGCGCCTCCTCGTTCTTCAGGTCGCCGACGTTGACCACCCACAACCGGTCGATGCCGCTCTGGTACGACAAGTCCAGCTGCTCGCGGGTGTTGGCCAGGTTGATCGTGTCGACCCACTTGTAGTTGCGTCCGCCGCCGACGTAGTCGAAGTGGTAGTACAGGCCGTACCCGCCCGACCGCGGCGCCAGTGCGGGGTCCGGGACATTGCGCATGTTGCCCCAGTTGTCGTCGGCGAACACCACCGTGACGTCGTCGGGCGGGCGCATGCCGCGGTCCCAGTAGCGCTGGACTTCCTTGTAGAGCGTGAAGACCTGCGGGATCCGGTCGAGCGGTGCGCTGCTCTCGCGGTCCAGGATCCGGCGTTGGCTCGCGATGATGCCCTGCATGAGCTCGACGCCGTCGCCGTCCGGCAGGCTGGTGTCGCCCTCGCCGCGCATGCCCAGGGTCACGACGCCTTCGAACTTCTCCCGCTCCATGCGCTTGATGCCGTCGGCCCAGTAGTTCTCCACGGCGGTGGCGTTGCGCACGAAGCTCCACTCGCCGTTGCCGCCGTAGCGGGTGGGGTTGCGCTTCCACTCCTCGATGCCGCGCATCATCGGGGCTTCGTGCGAGGTGCCCATCACGACGCCGTACCGGGTGGCGGTGGCGTGGTTCTCGGGATCGTCCTCGGCGAACGCCCGGCCCCACACCGCGGGCCAGAGGTAGTTGGCCTTGAGGCGCAACATGGCCTCGAAGACCTTCTCGTAGTACAGCCGGTTCAACCCACCGGCCTGGCCGGGCGCGAGGCCGGGGCCGAACGTCGCCCGTGCCCACCGCCCGGTGGAGGGGTTCTCGTCGTTGATGAACACGCCCCGGTACTTCACGGCCGGCGTGCCCTGGGAGTGGCTGCCCGGGCGGACGTACAAGGCGCTGTGCTTGCGGGCCGGCACGTCGTCGAAGTAGTGCCACGGCGACACCCCGATGCGCCGCGACACGTCGTAGACGCCGAAGATCGTGCCCCGCTGGTCGCTGCCCGCGATCACCAGCGCCCGGCTCACCCCCGCCACGGGGTTCTCGACCACCTGTTGCAGCGAGGTCTCCCACTTGCCCCGGATCCGGGTGACGTCGAGCTTCCCGGCGGACACCAACCCGTCGATCAGCGCGCTGCGGCCGAGGGTGCCGACCAGCACCACTTCGCCGGACGTCGGCGTGCCCGTGGAGACGGTCGGCCGCACGCCGGTGACGCGCTCCACGTCGGTGCGCAGGTCGTCCACCACCCGCACCACGCCCGGGTAGTCGCCGCCGCTCACGAACACCGGCGTGGCCCTGCCGTTCGCGGCGAGCGTGAACCCGCCGTCCACCGGGGCGAACGAGATGTAGTCGCCCTCGGCGGCGGCCGACGCGTCCGGTGCGCGGGCGGTCATCACGACCGCCGGCGCCACCGTCGCGAGGACGACCAAGCCGAGGAGCGCGGACACGACCGGTGAGCGGCTCATGAGCGGACCTCGTAGGTGACCAGGGAGCGAGCGGGGATCGTGGACGTGAACGCGCCGCCGTTGATGGTGACGGGGGTCTGCGCGGCGGTGTTGTTCGAGCCGTTGGTGAGGTGCGGGACGGCCTGCGTGCCGATGTCCGTGCCGCGCAGGGTGACGGGCACGGAGACGGCCGAGCGGGTGGTGTTCAGCGCCACGACGGCCAGCGAGCCGTCCGCGTTGCGGAACGCGGCCACCTTCACGTCGGCGTCGGCGGCGGTGGCGGAGACCCTGGTGGCGCCGGGGCGGATGTAGCGGCTGTAGTTGGCCAGCGCCCACAGGCGCGACGAGGTCTGGAACGAGTCGCCGTTCAGCCGGATCAGCGGCGAGTTGGCGGTGCTGTTCGCCGCGCCCCACCAGTGCAGGAACGCGCTCACGTTCGCCGAGGTCAGCGCGGTCATCGTCCGGTCGGCCCAGGTGAAGCCGGAGCCGGCCGACCCGTCGTCCCACGCGGTGGTGAACGGGTCGAAGTTCGCCCACTCGGTCATCCACGTCGGCTTGGCCGCCTGGGTGAACGGCGTAGTGGGCGGGGAGCTGTAACCGTGCCTGCCGGCCACGTCCAGCGCGGAGAACGCCGCACCGTCCCGGGCGATGGTGTTCACCATGTCGTTGCCGTGCCGCCAGCCCATGGCGTCGCAGCACACGATCTCGAGGTCGAGGCCGTTGGCGCGCAGCCGCGAGTCGAGCACCTTGACGAAGTCCGCCGCCTGCGCGCCGTTGACGATCATGCTGGAGTACGTGGTGGTGAGCTCGGGCTCGTTCACGAAGCCCAGGTGCGTGATCGGCACCCCGGAGTCCCGGTTGAGCTGCACGTACTTGACCAGGTAGTCAGCGTAGGCCCGCCGCCAGTCGCCACTGGCGCAACTCGCGCCGGGCATGCCGCACAGCGTGCCGCCATCGACCTCGCTGCCGTTGGTCTTCATGTAGCCGGGCGCGCTCCACGCGTCGGCGTAGATCGTGCGCACGCCGTAGGCCAAGGCTTGCTTGGACAGCCACACCTGACCGCGGTCGGTGCCGTCCCACCGCCACGTCGGCGTGGCGCTCGGGCCGCTGGGGGCCGTCGGCGCGATGGTGTTGGCCGCGCCGGAGTCGATCAGGTTGCGCAGGATGCTGAAACCCGCGCCCCGGCTCCGGTCGAACAGCAGGTCGAGCACCTCGCGCTGGTTGGCGGCCGACAGGCCCAGCGCGCCGCCGAGCACCTTGGCCTGACCGAACGCCTGGGAGAAGCCGAAACCGTCGACGCGCTGGTACGTGGTCGCGGTGTCCACCGTGACCGCGGTGGCCGCCCAGGCGACCGGCGCGCCGACCGGCGTCACGCCCGCCGCCACGACCAGCGCCGTGGCGACGGCGCGCAGCCGTCGCCGTTGGAACACCGTCCGGAACATCGTCGTCCCTCCGAATCGCTCCCGCCCGTTGCGGAAGTTAGGGACGCGGAGCGGGGGAGGGCAACCACGGCGACCGTGCGGAGAATGGGGACCAGAGGACGAGTCCGCAGGTCGAAAGCTTTCGATCAACTGTGGAAACGCTTCGGGACTTCACTCGTTCGGCGCAGCCGGATTTCGGTATGTGGACTCACTTCGGCGGCGCGGTGCTGTCGCGGACGATGAGGGTGGTGGCCAGCTCGACCCGGGCCTGGTCGGGCGTCCGGCCCGCGGCCAGGGCCAGGACCAGCTCGGCGGCGGCGGCGCCCATCTCGACCATCGGCTGCCGCACGGTCGTCATCGGCGGCCCGCACCAGCGCACGGCCGGTATGTCGTCGAAGCCGACCACGCTGAGGTCCTCGGGGATGCGCAGGCCCGCCTGCCGGGCCGCCTCGTAGACGCCGAGCGCCTGGAGGTCGTTGCCGCACAGCACGGCGGTGGGCGGGTCGGGCAGCCTCAGCAGCTCGCGGGCGTGGTTGAACCCCTCCTCGAAGGCGAACCACTGCCCGATGCGCACCAACCGGTCGTCCAGCGGCACGCCGTGCTCGGCCATCGCCGCCCGGATGCCGCCGAGCCTGGCCCGCGCGCACATCCGGTCGGGCGGACCGGCGATGACGGCGATGCGCTGGTGGCCGAGGGAGAGCAGGTGCCGGGCCGCCGCGATGCCGCCGCTCCAGTTGGCCGCGCCGACCGACGGCACCGAGTGCTCCGGCTCGCCCGTCGGGTCCAGCGCCACCAGCGGGATGCCGCTCGTGGCCAGCAGGCCGTGCTGCTCGCTGGTGAAGCCGAGGTGCACGACGACCACGCCGTACGGCTGCCGCGACAGCAGGTCGTGCGCCCACGACCGGCCGGTCGCCGACTGGCGCGCGGCGTCGGTGAAGCCGACGGCCAGCCGGTGCGTGCCCGCGACCCGCTCCACGCCGTGCATGACCTCGACCGCCAGGTAGCTCTGCATGCCGAAGAAGACGACCTCCACGTTCGGCGCCCGCACGACCGCCTCCGGCCGCCGGTAGCCGTGCTCGCGCAGGGCCGCCTCCACCCGCCGCCGGGTCGTCGCCGCCACGCCCGGACGCCCGTTGAGCACCTTCGACACCGTCGGCGCGGACACACCGGCCAGCCGCGCGACCGCCGCGACGGTCAGCTCGCCACGCCTGCGCCCACGCGGCCGTGCGTTCGCGAGCGGACGCTCCCTGGCCTGCGGGTTCCGCATCGCGTCCACCTCGTCGAGCAGCCGGGTCCGGACCGACTCCGCCTCGCGGTCGGCCGCGGGACCGGCGGGCACCGTCTCGGTCAGGTAGCGCCGCTTGCCCGAGCCGGGGTCGACCCCGGCGTACACCCGCACCCGCAACGACCCGCTCGGCAGCCGTTCGACCTCGCCACGCGCCTGCCGCCGTGCACCGGGAGTTCCCATGGAGCCAACGGTACCGAAAATATAGCTCCACAGCGACCGGCAACTAGCTCCACGGAATCGACGCTCTCCACGCGCCGGTTAGCGACCTGTTAGCGCGCCCTGGGAGGGTCCGGCTCGGAGAGGACTCATGGGGAGAGGACGCACCATGCCCGGAACCACCACGCTCAAGACGCTGACCGCGACAGGTCGGGACCGGCTGCCGGGCACGACCAGCGGCGGCGTGCACTTCGGGCGCGACGCCGAGGGCGGGCTCTACCACCACATCGACGACAACCCGTACGACGGCAGTGGGATGGACCTGCTGTCCGCGCAACCGGCCACCGTCGCCTGACTGGAAGGAGATGCGGACATGAGGGTGCACCGGGGGATCGTCACGGCCGTCGTGGTCGTGGCCGCGAGCATGGCGGTGGCGGCGCCCGCGCAGGCCGCCGCGCCGTTGTTCCAGCTGCCGTTCCCGTGCGGCCAGACGTGGCGGGGCGACTCGGACGGCAGCACCGCCCACAGGTCGTGGGAGATCGACTTCAACCGCGGCTCCGGCGCCGACGACCTCGGCGACCCGGTCGTCGCGGCGGCGGCGGGCGTCGTGCGGACGGCGGCGCACCAGGGTTCGGACAACGGCTACGGCAACTTGGTGAAGATCGAGCACACCGACGGCTCCTTCACCTACTACGCCCACCTGAACACGATGGCGGTCCGGGAGGGCCAGAGCGTGGCGCAGGGCGCGAGCATCGGCACGGTCGGCAACACCAGCAGGCCGGGCAACGACATCAGCCCGCACCTGCACTACGAGGTCCGGCTCGGCTCCGGTTACCCGGGCAACATCCAGCCCGCCTACTTCGACGGCGTGCGGTTCGGCTACCCCGACCAGACGCTGACCTCCCGCAACTGCGGCGGCGGCGTGGCGGGCACGGCGTCCATCTACGGCGCGACGTCCGACGGCCGCCTCACCTACACCGCCGTCGACGCGGCCACCGGCGACCGGACGCACGGCGCGGTCGTGTCCGGCGCGTCGTTGGGCTTCGTGCCGAAGGCGATGGCGACGTTGAACTTCAACACCCTCTTGGTCACCTCGCCCGGTGGTCAGCTCTACCGCGTCGACGTGATCACGAACAACACGTCGTTGGCGTTCAACGCTCCGGTGCTGCTCGGTGGTGGGTGGACGCACGACCTGCTGGCTTATGACGGCCGGGGGAGTCTGTACGGCATCGCCGATGGCGCACTCCGCCGCTACACGGTGACAGCCAACAAGCCTGCCGCGGCGAACATCGTCAGTGACGGTCTGATCGACACCGGCTTCACACTGAAGACGCTGACGGCGACCGGGGCGGACTGGCTGCTCGGCACGACCAGCGCGGGAGAGCTGCTGTCGTACCGGATCCGCGGTGCGGGCGACTGGACCCGCTACGAGCTCAGGTCGAGCACGTGGCAGGTCTTCCGGCACCTCCTGTCGGCCGGTGGCGGTGTCTACTTCGGACACGACGCCGAGGGCGGGCTGCTGCGCTACACGGACGCGAACCCGTACGACGGCAGCGGGGCGGACCTGCGCGGCCCGGACACCGTGGACGCGCAGGGCTGGACGCAGGTCCTGCTGTCCGCGCAACCGGGCACGGTCGCCTGATCGCCTCCCCGGCCGCGGGCTCGCACCGCGGCCGGGGACGTCCGTCGCTACTGTGGGTCAGGTGCCACGAAACCGCCTGTACCGCGACGGCACGCTCGCGGAGGAGGACTTCCCGCTCGCCGACGTGCCCCGGCTGCTGCGCGACGAGGACGCCGTCGTCTGGCTCGACCTGTGCGGCCCGACCGAGTCGGACCTGGCGGTCATAGCGGACGAACTGGGCCTGCACGAGACGTCCGTCGAAGACGCGCTGGAGCACCACGAGCGGCCCAAGCTGCACCAGTACGACACGCACCTGCTCGTGAACGCGTACGCGGTGAGCCTGGACGAGGCGTCGGGCCGGTTGACGACGGCGGAGCTGTCGGCGTTCGTGACGGCGCGGGCGTTGATCACGGTCCGCAACGACGACCGGTTCGACGTGGACGCCCTGACCAGGCGGTGGGACGAGTCGTCGAGCCTGGCCGGCAGCGGGGTCGGCTTCCTGCTGCACGGGCTGCTGGACGTCGTCGTGGACAGCCACTTCGACGCCGTGCAGGCGCTCGACGACCACATCGAGGGCCTGGAGGACCTGGTGTTCGCCGAGCGGCCGGACGACCCCGACATGCAACGGCGGGCGTTGGCGATGCGGAAGTCGCTGGTGACGCTGCGCCGGGTCGTGCTGCCGATGCGCGAAGTGCTCAGCGGCCTGATGCGCCGCGACCACGCCGTGGTGGACAGCCGGATGACGCCCTACTACCAGGACGTCTACGACCACGTGCTGCGTGCGTCGGAGTGGACGGAGTCGTTGCGGGACATGGTCGCCACCATCCGCGACATCCAGCTCAACCTCCAGGGCAACCGGCTGAACCTGATCATGAAGAAGGTGACCGGGTGGGCCGCGATCATCGCCGTGCCGACCGCGGTGACCGGCTTCTACGGCCAGAACGTCCCCTACCCGGGCTTCGACCAGGTGTGGGGCTTCTGGGTCTCCACGGTCGCCATGCTCCTGCTGTCCGCCGGGCTGTACGCGCTGTTCAAGCGACGCGACTGGATCTGACCGAGCGGCACGCGGGAGGATGGTCGGTGAAGGGGGTGGACATGACGGAGCAGGGTGATCGTCAGGCGCCGGGTGTCGAGGCGTTGACGGACAAGATCAGGCAGCTCGTGGACGAGGGCAACACGCGTCGGGTGGTCGTGCGCAACGCCGACGGCGAGCCGGTGCTCGACATCCCGGTGACGGCCGGCGTGGTGGCCGCGGTGGCCGCGCCGGTGGTGACGGCCGTGGCGGCTCTCGCGGCTCTCGCGGGCCCGTGGTCGGTCGGCGTGGAGCGCCCGGAGCCGACCGAGGCCGAGACCGAGGCCGAGGCCGAGACCGAGGCCGGGACCGTCGACGCGACCGAGAGCGACGACGAGAACGACAGTGAGAGCGACAGTGAGGGCGACACGGGCACTGACACCGTGCCGCCCGTGAAGGGCTGAGGACCGAGCCAGGGCGACCCTGGACCGAAGAGGCGGTGGGCGCGATGTCGTCCACCGCCTCTGGCGACTTCGGGGCTGTGCGGTGGGGCATCGGGGGAGTGCGTCCGATGTGGAGGTCCACAACGGACGACGGCGGGTCGGTCGTCGGCAGTCCCCTCGTGGTGGCGAGGACGGGCGGCGAGGTCTCATTTGACCGGTCAAATCGCGCAATTCTGGCGCGCGCCGAAGCGTCGCGTCAACCGGAGCGGTGCGGGGTCGCGGAGTCGGCCGCCCTTTTCGGGTCCGGTGCTTCGGAGGTGCGCAGGTCGGTGGCCGGGCGGTTCCGGAGTGCCGTCCCGGTCGGCGCGCGGGACCGTTCACCGCACTCTGTGGAGAACCTGTCGGCCGAGTTAACGTGAAGATCGTCCGGCTGGCCGTCGATCGCGGCCCCTATATGTCCTCTATATCTCCATGTTAAGGCGGCACTCGAACGTGCCGCAAGTCCACCGGCGTTCAACGGGCCGTTCGGCTCGATTTGACACCCCTTCAACGGGTCGCTAGCTTGCCGCGCCGGACAATGTGAACGGTGTTCTTGTTCAGGGTTTTGAGACGGATTTGTCAGCGTGCTGCGCCAATCGGCTGATTGTGATCGACAAGCCGCGTTGCCAAGGTGGTCGGTGCTGAGGAACGGGAACGACTCGATACCTGTTGGAGATTGACGAGCCCGTTCGACGATCGGCAACCTCCGAGATCTGCGCAGATCAGGGAGGTTCCGGCACACCCTCCAGTACTGGGGCGGTGTGCGCAGTACCGTGACGCGTGGTCCGCCGGCCGCGCGCGAACTTCCATCAAGGACAACGGCAGTGAATACGATCTCCTGTCCCAGGGGCCCGTTCACCGCCGTTCCCGAGCTATTCGGGAACGCGGTGCGCGGGGCGGACAAACGTGAGGCGGGCACTACCGGCGGTAACTCGGGTGGCGCGGTCGACACCGCGCCGCCGGGCGTCACGCCGAGTCGTGCGCAGCGGTCGCACCCGTGGCACGTGTCGCACCCGACACGTGTGCCACGTGCGGCGCGACCCTTCTCCTAGCGCCCCCGCGCGAATTCCGGCACCCCGCGTGCGGTCGCGGGTGAAATGTGTCCGAAAGCCTCGGCTCACGTCCTGGTTCGTGAGCCGCCCACGCCTGTCCGGGCGGTAGTGGCGAATGCGGTCCCGCACGAGGTTTTCCCGTGCCGCCGGACCGGGTCCATTCCGCGTCAACGCCCCGGTGGGTGTCCGATGAACGAGGAACGAGGGCAGAGCCATGCTTGTGAACGAACACGGCGGGGAAACACCCCTGGCACACGTCGCCGAACGCTGCCACGCGCTCATCGGCGTGCTGCGCGAACGCGGGGTCGGCGACGGCGACCGGGTCGTGCTGTCGGCGCGCAACTCCGACGACTTCGTCGTGCTGCTGTTCGCGCTGATGGAGCTGGGCGTCTCCGTCGGGCTGGTCGACCCCGGCCTGCCGCCCGCGCAGTCCGCCGAGCACGTGGTCGACTCCGGCGCCCGCTGGTTCATCACCGACGCCGACCAGGCCGACCCCGCGTTCGACCGCATCGCGGCCGGCCTGCTCGACCTGCGCGGCCTGGTGAAGACGGCGCGCGACGTGCCGGTGGCCGAGGTCCCGGAGCTGACCTTCGCCGAGTGGGGCCGACGGCGCGACGCGCTCGTGGTCTGGAGTTCAGGCAGCTCCGGCAAGCCCAAGGGCGTCGTGCGCTCCGGCGCGTCCGTGCTGCGCAACGTCGAGCGCACCCAGGCCCGCATGGGCTACGTCGAGTCCGACGTGCTGCTGCCGCTGCTGCCCTTCACCCACCAGTACGGGCTGTCCATGCTGCTGCTCTGGTGGCACGCCCGCGCCACGCTCGTGATCGCGCCGAGCAGGCGCGTCGACCAGGCGTTGGACGTGATCGCCCGGCAGCGCGTGACCGTGGTGGACGCCGTGCCCGCCACCTACGACACGATGCTGCGCGTCGTCGCCCGCCGCGACACCCGCGACCTGGGCTCGGTGCGCATGTGGTGCGTCGGCGGCGAACCGCTGCGCGACGAGCTGCGCACCCGCTTCGAGACCCGCTTCGACGCCACGCTGCTGGACGGCTACGGCAGCAGCGAGGCGGGCAACATCGCGCTGTCCTCGACCGAGGACCCGGCCCACTGCGGCACGCCGCTGGACGGCGTCGCGGTGGAGGTGCGCGACCCGCTGGGCAACCGGGTGCCGGCGGGCGAGATCGGCGAGGTCGTGGTCCGCACCCCCGACATCATGGTCGGCCTGCTCGAACCCGGCGGGCGCGTCCGCGAGGTGGAGCGGCGGGAGTTCCACACCCGCGACATCGGCTACCTCACCCCCGCCGGGCAGCTGCGCGTGCTGGGCCGCAAGTCCGCCGTGCACCGCTTCGGCCACACGCTCTACCCCGACGCCATCGCCGAGAAGGCGGGCGCGTGCGGCGCGCCGGTGCGCGTGATCCCGGTCGAGGACGAGCAGCGCGGCACCCAGCTCGTGTTCGTGATCACCGACCCGGCCGAGCAGCCCGTGGCGCACTGGAAGCGCGCCGTGTCCCGGTTCGTCGCCGCGCACGAGCAGCCCAACCGCGTGGTCGTGCTCAAGGAGCTCCCGCTGGGCGGCAACGGCAAGGTCGACCTCCAGGCGCTGCGCGACATCGCCGCCTCGACGGTGGCCCTCGAAGGCGTCAAGGGCGTGTTCCCGCGCGGGCACGGCGACGCCGACCCGTCGGCCATCCCGTTCCCCGACCGGCTGGCCCGGCTCACCGACCTCGCCCAGCTGCTGCGCGAACGCCGCACCGAGGTGATGTCCCTGCTCACGCAGGTGATGAGCTACAAGACCGCGTACGGCGAGATCGACGCCTCGATCGCCGCCCTGGAGGGCGCCGCGGCCGAGATCGCCCGGTACCGGCCGCCCGCGATCGGCCAGATCGGCGTGCTGATGCCGTCGAACATCCCGCTCTACAGCTACGTGCTGTACCTGGCGATCCCCAGCCTCTACAGCGAGCGCGTGGTGTTCCGGCCGTCGCGGCGGATCTCCGACCAGCTGCTCAAGCTGCACGAGCTGCTGTCCGGCGTGCACCACCTGCCGATCGTGCTCGACGACGGCGACCAGCGGGAGTTCCTGGAGGGCGAGGGCGCGCGCTCCGACGTGCTCGTGTTCACCGGCACATTCAACAACGCCGAGAAGATCCGCGCCGGGCTGCGCCGCGACCAGCTCTTCCTCTACTTCGGCCAGGGCGTGAACCCGTTCGTGGTCGGCGCGGACGCCGACATCCCCAAGGCCGTCGACGGCCTGCTGCGCGTGCGGATGCTGAACTCCGGCCAGGACTGCTTCGGCCCGGACGTGGTGTTCGTGCACACCTCGATCAGCGCCCAGTTCTGCAACCTGCTGTGCCGCCGGGTGGACAACCTGCGCTACGGCCGGTTCGACGACCCGAACGCCGACTACAGCCACATGTTCTACCTCGACGCGTTCGACGCCTCGCTGGACTACCTGCGGTCGGGTCGCGAGCACCTGGCCGCGGGCGGCGAGGTCAACTTCGTGGACGACCACCTCAGCCCCACCGTGCTGATCCGGCCCGCCGACACGAAGATCACCCCGCCCGAGCTGTTCGCGCCGATCTTCAACGTGGTGCCGTTCACCTCGACGGACTGGCTGCACCCGATGCTCGACCACCAGTACTTCCAGGAGAGGGCCATGGCCGCCACGGTGTACGGCGACCTGTCCGGGACCGTCGAGCTGCTGCGCCGGCGGCACACCGTCAGCGTGAACGAGACCGTGATCGACATCGAGGACGGCAACGCACCGTTCGGCGGCACGGGCATCCGCGCCAACTACGCCGCCCTCGGCCGCAAGCGCCACGCCGAGCCGCTGCTGATCTCGAAGGCCGTCGCGGACCACCTCGGCTCCGACCGCCTGGCCGCGTCCGACGCCACCGGCCGCACGGCCTGACGGCCGCCGAACAGAGGGGTGTGATCGACATGGAACCGCTGTCGCCGAACCACGTCCGGGGCGCCTGGCACGCCGTGGCCCGGCTGCTCGCCGAAGCCGGTGTCGAGGTCGTGTTCGGCCTGCCCGACGACGACCTGGACGCCCTCGGCGCGCTGCACGCCGCCGGTGTCCGGCTGGTCGTGTGCCGCGACCAGCGCAACGCCGTGTTCATGGCCGCGGGCTACGCCCTGCGGTCCGGCGCGCTCGGCGTCGCGCTCGTCGGCAAGGGCCCGGCGGTGACCAACACCGTGACGGGCCTGCTGGAGGCGGCGTCGTCCGGCGCGCCCGTGCTGCTGCTCTCCGGCGGCACGGCGGCCGAGCGGCGGGGCAGCGGCGCGTTCCAGGAGCTGGACCAGCAAGCCGTGGTCGTGCCCCTGGTGAAGTCCGCGACCCGCGTCGACCACCCCGCCCGGCTCGCCCCCGCCGTGCGCCGGGCCGTCCTGGTCGCCACGTCCGGCGCGCCCGGTCCGGTGTACGTCGAGCTGCCCGACCACCTGCTGAAGGTGGACGTGCCCGTGCCGCCGCCCGCGCCGCCCGTCGAACGGCCGGCGTCGGTCACGGTGCCCGGCGACTCGGCGGCGCTGGACGTGCTGCGCCAGGCGCGGCGGCCGATCGTGCTGGTCGGCGGCGGCATGCGGCACCGCAACGCGGACGGCGTGGTCGAGCGGTTCGCCGAACGCGTCGGCGCGGCCCTGTCGTGCACGGCCAGCGGACGCGGCGTGGTGGACGAGTCGTCGGTGCGGTTCATCGGGCTCGCCGGCCTGTACGCGCCGGACCGCGCCAAGGTGCTGTGGGACGACACCGACTGCGTGGTCGTGCTCGGCAGCAGGCTGGAGGAGACCGCGACCCACGGCTGGCCGACCGCCCTGGGCACGACCGCGCCCGTGGTGCAGGTCAACGTGGACGCGGCGGGCGTGGCCACCCAGTACGCCGGACCGGTCGTGCTCGGCGACGGCGCGGACGTGTGCGCGGCCTGGCTGGAGCAGGTCGTGGACGGCGCGCCCGTCGAGTGGTCCAAGCGCGTGGACGAGGTGCACCACGGGCTGCGCGCCGACCACCGCCGCGAGCTGGCCGACCTCGCCGCGAAGCCCGAGCTGCACGTGGTGGAGGTGCTGGCCGCGCTCGACGCCGAGCTGCCCGCCGACCGCGTCCTCGTGCAGGAGAACGGCTTGCAGGACATGTGGTCCTACAGCTTCCCCCGGTTCGAGTGCGCGCACGGCGCGGGCTCGGTCGTGCCGTCCGAGCAGACCAGCCTCGGGTTCGGCGCGGCGGCGGCGATCGGCGTGAAGGCCGCGGCGGGCGACCGGCCGGTGGTGGCGTTCGTCGGTGACGGCGCGTTCGGCCTGTTCGACGCCGACCTGCCGACGGCCGCCGCGCTCGGCTCCGGGCTGCTGTACGTGGTGCTGCGCAACGGCGGCTACGGCTGGCTGCACTCCCAGCTCGGCCCGGACAACGAGGGCTTGGCGGGCACGGCGTTCGTGGACCCGGACGCCGTCACGGCCCGTGCGCCGCAACTGCGCGGCGTGCACCAGGTGACCGTCACCAAGGAGTCGTTGCGCGCCGACGTGGCCGACGCGTGGCGGCGCGCGCAGGAGGGCGAGGTCGCCGTCCTCAACGTCCCCACACGCCTGGAAGACGCGTTGTTCGCCGACCACGAACTCGGCGGCGCCTTCCCGGTCGCCGACTGACCCCCTGACTGGAGCGAGGAGCAGCACATGGCTGAACGACACGGCAGGCGGGTCGTCATCACCGGCTGGGGCGTGGTGTCCCCGGTCGGCCTCACCGCCGACGAGACGTGGGACGCGCTGGTCGCCGGGCGCAGCGGCATCGGGAACGTGACCGTCGTCGACGCCTCCGACCTGCCGACCGACCTGGCGGGCGAGGTCAAGGGCTTCGAGCCGAAGAAGTACCTGAACCACAAGCAGCTGCGCCGCATGGACCCGTACGCGCAGTACGCGTTCGCCGCCGCCTCGGAGGCCGTCGGCACGGCGAAGCTGGAGATCACCGAGGACGACGCGCACCGCGTCGGTGCGCTCATCGGCAGCGGCTACGGGCCGATGCAGTCCCTCGGCGAGCACGTGGTGGCGCTCAACGCGAAGGGGCCGCGCGCGGTCAGCCCGTTCGCGCCCATCACCGGCGCCATCGACAGCGCGGCGGGCGAGATCAGCCTGGCGTTCGGCGTCACCGGGCCGACCCGGGCGTTGAGCAGCGCGTGCGCGACGGGCACGGACGCCATCGGCGAGGCGGCGCGCTGGGTGCGCTACGGCGTGGTCGACGCGGTGATCGCGGGCGGCGCGGAGAACATCCTCACCCGCGTGGACCTCGCGGGCAGCGGCAACGCCAAGGCGCTGTCCACCCGCACCGACGCGCCCGCCGAGGCGTGCCGGCCGTTCGACGAGGACCGCGACGGGTTCGTGATGGCCTCCGGGTCCGGGATGGTCGTGCTGGAGTCCGAGGAGCACGCGCTCGCGCGCGGCGCGACGATCCTCGCCGAGGTCGCCGGCTACGCCGCCACGTCCGACGCCCACCACTGGACCGCGCCGCACCCCGAGGGCCGGGGCGCGCGGGCCGCCATGCGCGGTGCGCTGGCCGACGCGGGCCTCGCGCCCGAGGACGTCGGCTACGTCAACGCGCACGGCACCAGCACCGTGTTCAACGACCAGTCCGAACTGGACTCGATCCGCGCGGTGTTCGGCGAGCACGCCGAGCGCGTCCCGATCAGCTCCACGAAGTCCATGACCGGCCACATGATCGGCGCGGCGGGCTCGGTGGAGGCGATCGTCGGCGCGATGGCGATCAACCGCGGTCTCGTGCCGCCGACGATCAACTGCCACCGGCCGATCGACCGCGCGGTCAACTTCGTCGCCCACGAGGCGCAGGCGCACGACGTGGACGTGGTGATGAGCAATTCCTTCGGCTTCGGCGGCCACAACGCCGTGGTCGTGCTGCGCCGGTGGCAGGGCTAGGGAATCCCGGGCCGGGACCACGAGACGAGGGCCAGTGCCGTGACCGGCAACCTTCGCCGCGTCTTCCGGCGCTCGGCACCGCGACGCACCCGTCCGACCATCGAAATACGGGGCAAAGGCTGCCGGTCACGGCACTAGGGAGGACCAGGGACGTGAGCGAGGACAGGCGGCGGTGGCCGCTCTCCCCGGGACAGCTGGGGATCTGGTACGGCCAGCGGTTGAACCCCGACAACGTGTTCGTCATGTCGGAGTACCTGGAGATCCACGGCGCGGTGGACGTGGCGCTGTTCGAGGAGGCGTTGCGCCGCACCGTGCTGGAGGCCGAGACCGTCCAGGTCCGGTTCGCCGAGGACGCCGACGGCGTGTGGCAGTTCCTCGCACCCGACCCGCACCTGCACTTCTTCGACCACACCGATCGCGCCGACCCGGTCGGTGACGCGGTGGCGTGGATGGACGAGGACCTGTACCGGCCGATGGACCTGGAAAAGGGACCGCTGTCGGTGGACGCGCTGTTCAAGGTCGAGGACGAGCGGTACCTGTACTACCAGCGCAACCACCACGTGATCGCAGACGGGGTGAGCGGGCGCATCTTCACCGACCGCCTGGCAGCGGTGTACTCGGCTCTGGTGGCGGGACAGGAGCCGCCGCCCAGCGCGTTCGCCACCCTCCAGCAGTACCTGGACGACGACGCCGCGTACCGCGCCTCGGACGCCTACCGCCGCGACCAGGAGCACTGGCGGGCCCGGCTGGCCGACCGGCCCGCGCCCGTCGGCCTCACCTCCGGCACCGCGCCCGCCAGCGCCCGCCCCGCCCGCGCCACCGCGCACGTCGACCCGGCGTTGATGGACCGGATGAAGGAGCTCACCCGGGCCAACGCGTCCACCTGGCCGATGGCGCTGACCGCCGCCACCGCCGTCTACCTGCACCTGGTCACGGGCGCGCGCACCACGCCCGTCGGCTTCCCCGTGATGGCGCGCAAGAGCAAGCTGCTGCGCGACACGCCGGGCATGGTCAGCAACATCCTCGCGCTGTTCGTGGACGTCGACCCGGCGGCGACGTTCGTCGACGTGCTGCGCCGCACCACGGTCGAGGCCCGCACCACGCTCAAGCACCAGCGGTACCGGCAGGAGGACGTGCTCCGCGACCTCGGCCTGGTGCGCGGCGCGGGGCAGCTGGCGAACGTCGTGGTCAACATCATGCCGTTCGACTACAACGTCACCTTCGGCGGACACCCCGTCACCGCGCACAACCTGTCCAACGGCGTGATCGACGACGTGGAGGTCACCGCCTACGACAGGTCCGACGGCAACCCCGTGCGGATCGACCTGGACGGCAACGAGTTCCTCTACACCGCCGACGAGGTGGCCGGGCACCTGGACCGGTTGCTGCGGCTGCTCGACCGGCTGCTGGCCGAGCCGGACGCACCGCTGGCGTGGTTCGACCTGCTCGACGCCGCCGAGCGCGACCAGGCGCTGGACGGCTGGAACCGCACCGACGCCCCGTTGGACGACGCGGACGGCGTGGTGCGCCGGGTGCTGGACCACGCCCGGCGCCACCCCGACGCGGTGGCCGTGGTGGACGACGAGGGGCCGACCACCTACGCCGAGCTGGCCGGGCGGGCCGGAGCGCTGACCCGCCGGTTGTGGGACGCGGGGGTGGAGCGCGGCGACGTCGTCGCGCTGCCCACCGCCCCGGGCCGTGACTTCGTGGTGTCCGTGCTGGCGGTGTTCGGCGCGGGCGCGGCCTACGTGCCGGTGGACTCCGACGCGCCGATCGCCCGCGGCCGGGCGCTGCTGGCCGACAGCGGGGCACGCCTGGTGCTCGCGTCACCGGCGGTGGCGCCCTTCGCCGCCGACCTGGCCGGGGCCGTGGACCTGCTGCCGGTCACCGACGAGATCACCGACGAGTGGCCCGAGCCCGTCGGCGCGGGCGACGACCTGGCGTACGTGCTGTTCACGTCCGGGTCGACCGGCAAGCCCAAGGGCGCCATGGTCACCCACCGGGGCATGGTGAACCACCTGCTGGCCAAGGTCGAGGACTGCGCGCTGTCCGAAGTGGACACCGTGGTCCAGAACGCGCCGCTGACGTTCGACATCTCCATCTGGCAGATGCTCGCCCCGCTCGTGGCGGGCGGCACGGCGCGGGTCGTCACCCGGGAGCTCGCCGCCGACCCGCGCGGCCTGTTCGACCGCACCGACGCCGAACGCGTGGCCGTGCTGGAGGTCGTGCCGTCGCTGCTGCGCGCCGCGCTGGACCTGTGGGACGCCGACGGCGGCCGGCCCGGGTTGGCCTCGTTGCGCCTGCTCGTCGCCACCGGCGAGGCGCTGCCCGCCGACCTGTGCGCCCGCTGGCTCGACGCGTTCCCCGGCATCCCGCTGATGAACGCCTACGGCCCCACCGAGTGCGCCGACGACGTCACGCACGCGTTCATCACCTCGCCCGCCGACGTGGCCGACGGCGTGCCGATCGGCAGCGCGCTGCGCAACACCCGCCTGTACGTGCTGGACGACCGGCTGCGGCCGGTGCCCGTCGGCACGCCCGGCGAGCTGTACGTCGGCGGCGAGGGCGTCGGCCGGGGCTACCTCGGCGACCCGGGCCGCACGGGCGTGGTGTTCGTGCCCGACCCGTTCACGCCGCGTCCCGGCCGCCGCATGTACCGCACCGGCGACTACGTGGTGCGCCGCGCCGACGGGTCGCTGGTGTTCCTGGAGCGCCGCGACCACCAGGTGAAGGTCCGCGGCCACCGCATCGAGCTGGGCGAGGTCGAGGCGGTGCTGGCCGAGCACGACGGCGTCGGCGCGCTCGCCGTCGTGGTGCGCGAGGACCGGCCCGGTGACAAGCGGCTCGTCGCGTACGTGACGCCCGCCGACGTCGACACCACCGCGCTGCGGGCCACCGCCGAGTCCCGGCTGCCGGGGTACATGGTGCCGTCGGCGTTCGTCGGGCTGGACGCGTTGCCGTTGACGCCCAACGGGAAGCTCGACCGGCACGCGCTGCCGGCGCCCGACGCCGGCGCCGTCGGCCGTGCGCCCCGCACGCCGCTGGAAGAACTGCTGGTCGCCGTGTTCGCCGACGTGCTCGACGTCGAGCGGGTGGGCGTGGACGAGGGGTTCTTCGACCTCGGCGGGCACTCGCTGCTCGCGACCCGGCTGATCAGCAAGGTGCGGGCCGCGCTCGGCGTGGAGCTGTCCTTGCGCTCGGTGTTCGACCACCCGACCCCGGCCGGGCTCGCGCTCGTCGTGGACGGGGCCGCCGTCGCCCGCTCCCGTCCCGCGGCCCGGCCGCGCCCGGACCTCGTGCCGCTGTCGTCCGCCCAGCGCCGGTTGTGGTTCCTGCACGGCCTGGACGAGACCGGCGGCACCTACAACGTGCCGCTGCCCTTGCGCCTGACCGGACCGCTCGACCGCGCCGCGCTGCTGGCCGCCCTCGGTGACGTCGTCACCCGCCACGAGCCGTTGCGCACCCGCTACCCGGAGGTCGGTGGCGAACCCGTCCAGCACGTGCTCGACCCGGCCGACGCCCTGCGCCTGCTGCCCGACCACGTGGTGACGGCGGCCGTCGCGGACCCGGCGGCGGAGATGACCGCCGCCACCGGCCACCGCTTCGACCTCGCGCACGGCTTGCCGTGGCGGTTGTGGCTGTTCGACACGGCTCCGGACGAGCACGTGCTGCTGCTGGTCGTGCACCACATCGCCGCCGACGGCTGGTCGCTGGCCCCGCTGCTGCGCGACCTGGGCACGGCCTACCGCGCCCGGCACGCGGGCGTCGCCCCGGAGTTCACGCCGTTGCCGTTGCAGTACGCGGACTACGCGCTGTGGCAACGGGACGCGCTCGGCGACGAGGACGACCCGGACGGCGTGCTCACCCGCCAGGTCCGGTTCTGGCGCGACCGGCTCGCCGGCCTGCCCGAGGTGCTGGAGCTGCCCGCCGACCGACCGCGCCCGGACGTGCCCTCGCACCGGGGCGCACGCGTGCCGCTGACCGTGGACGGCGAGCTGTACGGCCGGCTGGCCGACATCGCGCGGGACACGCGCACCAGCGTGTTCATGGTGCTGCACGCGGCCGTGGCGGCGTTGTTGACGCGGTTGGGCGCGGGGACGGACATCCCGCTGGGCACGGCGGTGGCCGGGCGTTCCGACGAGGTGCTGGACGACTTGGTCGGGTTCTTCGTCAACACGATGGTGTTGCGGACCGACACCTCGGGCGATCCGACGTTCAAGGAGTTGTTGGAACGGGTGCGGCAGACCGACCTGGCCGCGTTGGCGCACCAGGACGTGCCGTTCGAACGGCTGGTGGAGGAGCTGAACCCGCGCCGGTCGTTGGCGCGGCACCCGCTGTTCCAGGTGATGCTCGTCCTCCAGAACACCCCCGACCCGGACGTCGAGCTGCCCGGCCTGGACGTCGCCGTGGCCGACCTGCGCACGGCCGTGGCCAAGTTCGACCTGTGGTTCGACCTGTACGAGACCCGCGACGGCAGCGGCGCGGTGACCGGTGTCGCCGGCGCCCTGGAGTACGCCCTCGACCTGTTCGACGAGGCCACCGCGCGACACCTGGTGACCCGCCTCGGCACGCTCCTCCAAGCCGTCGCCGCCGACCCCGCCGCGCCCCTGGCCCGGCTCGACCTGCTCACCGCCGACGAACGGCACGCCGAACTCGTCACCTGGAACGACACCGCCCGCCCCGTCGACGTCACGTCCCTGGCCGCCCGGTTCGAGGCGCAGGCCGCCGCCACGCCCGACGCGCCCGCCGTGGTGTCCGACGAGGTCTCCTTCACCTACCGGCAGCTCGACGCCGAGGCCGACCGGTGGGCGCACCGGCTCGCCGCCGCGGGCGTCGACGCCGAAACGCCGGTAGCGCTGCTGGTGGACCGGTCGCCCGCGCTCGTGGTCCTGATCCTCGCGGTGCTCAAGGCTGGCGGTTACTACGTGCCGCTGCACGAGTCGTACCCGGTGGAGCGCCTGGACTTCGTGCTCGCCGACCTCGACGCGCCCGTCCTGGTCACCGACCGCCCGACGCTGCCCGAGGGCCTGACCGCACCCGTGCACGTCGTGCGCACCGACGAGCAGCCACCCGCCGCGGGTCCGCTGAACCGGCGCACGCACCCCGACCAGCTCGCGTACGTCATGCACACGTCCGGGTCCACGGGTGTGCCCAAGGGTGTCGCCGTCACGCACGCGAACGTCGTGGAACTGGCCACCGACCGGCTGTTCACCACCCCCGCGCACGCCCGCGTGCTGCTGCACTCGTCGCACGCCTTCGACGCCGCCACCTACGAGCTGTGGGCCCCGCTGCTCTCGGGCGGCGCGGTCGTCGTCGCGCCGCCCGGCGTGCTCGACATCATCACGCTCGGCCGGGTCGTCGCCGAGCACCGCGTCACCGCCCTGTGGCTGACCGCCGGCCTGTTCCGGCTGGTCGCGGAGGAAGCGCCGACGTGCCTCGCGGGCGTGCGGGAGGTGTGGACCGGCGGTGACGTCGTGCCCGCCGCCGCGGTGGCCCGCGTCCGCGCGCACTGCCCGGAGCTGACCGTGGTCGACGGCTACGGCCCCACCGAGACCACGACGTTCGCCACGCGCTTCGCCCTGCGGCCCGGCGAACCCGACCCGGAGGCCATGCCCATCGGGTTGCCGATGGACAACACGAGGGTGCACGTCCTCGACGCCGACCTCGGGCTCACGCCGCCCGGCGCGGTGGGTGAGCTGTACGTGGCGGGCACCGGGCTCGCGCGCGGCTACCTCGGGCGAGCCGGGCTGACCGCCGAGCGGTTCGTGGCCGACCCGTACGGGCCGCCCGGCGACCGCATGTACCGCACCGGCGACCTGGTGCGGCGACTGCCGGACGGACGGTTGGCGTTCCACGGGCGGGCCGACGACCAGGTGAAGCTGCGGGGCTTCCGCATCGAGCCGGGCGAGGTCGAGGCCGTGCTGGCACGGCGCCCGGACGTGGCGCACGCCGTCGTCGCCGTGCGGGCCGACCACCGCGGTGAACGTCGTCTCGTCGCGTACGTGGTGCCCGCCGAAGGCGCGATCGTGGACCAGGCGGTGTTGCGCGCCCACGTCGGCGACGCGCTGCCGGCGTACATGGTGCCGTCGGTGGTGGTGGAGCTGGACTCGTTGCCGCTCAACGCCAACGGCAAGGTCGACCGGCACGCCCTGCCCGCGCCCGCCACCGCCGCCACCTCCCCGTCCCGCGCGGCGCACGGCGTGGAGGAGGCGCTGTGCGGGTTGTTCGCCGACGTGCTCGGTGTGCCCGAGGTGGGTGTGGACGACGGGTTCTTCGACCTGGGCGGCCACTCGCTGCTCGCCATGCGGCTGATCAGCCGGGTCCGCGCCGTGCTGGGCGTGGAGGCGCCGATCCGCGCGGTGTTCGAGCACCCGACGCCCGCCGGGCTGGCCCGCGCCCTGCACGACGCCGCGCCCGCACGTGCCCGCGTGACGCCGCGGCCCCGCCCCGACGTGGTGCCGTTGTCCGCCGCCCAGCAACGCCTGTGGTTCCTCGACCGGCTGGACGAGGCGGGCGGCATGTACTCCGTGCCGCTGGCCGTGCGGCTGACCGGCGCGTTGGACGACTCGGCGCTGCTCGCGGCCGTGGCCGACGTGGTGGTCCGGCACGAGGTGCTGCGGACCGTGTTCCCCGAGGTCCACGGAGCGCCGCGGCAGGCGGTGCTGGAGCCGGCGGCGGCGACCGCGCTGCTCAGCGCCGCGACCAGGCGGGTCGACACCACCGAGGACGAGCTGACCGCCGAGCTGGCCGAGGCCCTTCGGCACAAGTTCGCCCTGGCCGACGACCTGCCGGTGGCCGTCCGGTTGTACCGGCTCGCCGCCGACCACCACGTGCTGCTCCTGCTGCTGCACCACGTGGCCGCCGACGGCTGGTCCCTCGCGCCGCTGCTACGCGACCTCGGCGTCGCCTACCGCGCCCGGCACGCGGGCGTCGCGCCGGAGTTCACGCCGCTGCCCGTGCAGTACGCGGACTACACGGTGTGGCAGCACGACGTGCTCGGTTCCGACGACGACGAGCGCAGCCCGTTGCGCGCGCAGCTCGACCACTGGCGCGCCCGGCTGGCCGACCTGCCCGACACCGTGGACCTGCCGACGGACCGGCCCCGTCCGAGCCGGCCGGAGCACGAGGGCGGCTCCGTGCCGCTGCGCCTGGACGCCGACGTGCACGCTCGCGTGGCGCGACTGGCCGCCGCGCACGGCGCCAGCCCGTTCATGGTGCTGCACGCCGCGCTGGCCGCGTTGCTGACGAGGTTGGGCGCGGGTGTCGACATCGCGGTCGGCACGCCCGTGGCCGGTCGGCGTGACGAGGCGCTCGACGACCTGGTCGGGTTCTTCGTCAACACGCTCGTGCTGCGGGTGGACACGTCGGGCGAGCCCGCGTTCGCCGACCTGGTCGAGCGGGTGCGCGACGTCGACCTGGCCGCGTTCGCGAACCAGGACGTGCCGTTCGACCGGCTGGTCGAGGAGTTGGCCCCGCAACGGTCGCTGGCCAGGCACCCGCTGTTCCAGGTGCTGCTGGTGCTGCAGAACAACGCCGACCCGGACCTCGACCTGCCGGGCGTCACGCCCGAGGTGGTGGACCTGCCCGCCGGGCCGGCCAAGTTCGACCTGTCGTTCACGCTGGCCGAGCGGCACTCCGCCGGCCGGCCCGCGGGCCTGCACGGCGAGCTGGAGTACAGCCGCGACCTCTTCGACGCCGACACCGCCCACCGGATCGCGGGCTGGTTCGCGCGCGTGCTGGACCAGGCCACCGCCGAGCCGGCGCGGCGCGTCGGCGAGCTGGACCTCCTCGCGCCCGGCGAGGCCGACCACCTGGTCCGGAGCGCGGCCGGACCCGTCGGCCCGGTGGTCGACCAGACCGTGCTCGCCGGGTTCGAGCGGTTCGCCGACGACCGGCGGGCCCTGGTGGCGGGCGACGTCCGCCTCACCGCGGCCGAGGTGGAACGGCGCGCCAACCGGCTCGCGCACTCCCTGCTGCGCCGCGGCACGGCGGTCGGCGACGTGGTGGCGGTGGTGCTGCCGCGCTCGGTCGACACGGTCGTGGCGCTGCTCGCCGTGCTCAAGGCGGGTGCGGTGTACCTGCCGCTCGACCCGGACCACCCGGAGGAACGGCGGCGCGCCACCCTCGCCGACGCCCGCCCGACCCTGGTCATCGAGGGCTCGGTCGCCGACCACACCGCGCCGGGCGCCCCGGACACGGCGCCCACCGACGCCGACCGGACCCGGCCGTTGACGGCACGTGACGCCGCCTACGTCATCTACACCTCCGGCTCCACCGGCCGGCCCAAGGGCGTCGTGGTCGAGCACGGCTCGCTGGCGAACCTCCTGCGCCACCACGAAGAGCACGTCTTCGCCCTCGTCGCGCGCCGCCTCGGCCGTGACCGGTTGCGGGCCGCGCTGACCGCGCCCGCGGCGTTCGACGCGTCGTGGGACCCGGTGCTGTGGATGCTCGCCGGCCACGAGCTGCACGTCATCGGAGACGACGCCCGCCGCGACCCGGACGCCCTCGTGGCCCACCTGCGCCGGGAGCGGATCGACGTCATCGAGACCACCCCGTCCTATGTGGACCACCTCGTGGCGCACGGCCTGCTGGACGGCGAAGAGCGGTTCCCGTCGGTCGTGCTGCTCGGCGGCGAGGCGGTGCCCGCGCACCTGTGGGAGAGGCTGCGCGGCACGCCCGGACTGGTGGCGCTCAACCTCTACGGGCCAACCGAGTCCACAGTGGACTCCGTGATCGCCGACCTGGCCGACCACCCGGCCCCGGTCATCGGCACGCCGGTGCTCAACAGCCGGGCGCACGTCCTCGACGCGTGGCTGCGGCCAGTGCCGGTGGGCGTGCCCGGCGAGCTGTACCTGTCCGGGCCGAACGTCGCCCGCGGCTACCTCGACCGACCCGCGCTCACCGCGCACCGGTTCGTCGCCGACCCGAACGCCTGCGGCGCCCGCATGTACCGCACCGGCGACCTCGCCCGCCGCCTGCCCGACGGGCACGTGGAGTTCCTGGGCCGGGTCGACAGCCAGGTCAAGGTGCGCGGCTTCCGGGTCGAGCCCGGCGAGGTCGAAGCCGCGCTGCGCCGCCACGACGGCGTCGACACGTGCGCCGTGCTGCTGCGCCCCGACCACGGCGGCACGCCCCGGCTCGTCGCGTACGTCACCGCGACACCCGGCAAGCTGCTGGACACGGCGGCCCTGAGGTCCGCGCTGCGCGCCGAACTGCCCGACTACATGGTGCCGTCAGCGGTGGTGGTGCTGGACCGACTCCCGTTGAGCCGCAACGGCAAGCTCGACCACGCCGAGCTGCCCGCGCCCGCCGCGCCCGAGCCGACACCGCGGTCCCACGGCACGCGCACCGCACGGGAAGAGGCGCTGTGCGCGGTGTTCGCCGACGTGCTCGGCCTGCCGGACGTCGGCGTGGACGACAGCTTCTTCGACCTCGGCGGCGACAGCATCGGCTCCATCCAGCTCGTGAGCCGCGCCCGCCGGGCCGGCCTGGTGTTCACCCCGCGTGACGTGTTCGAGCGCAAGACGGCGGCCGAGCTCGCGCTCGTGGCCGTCGAGCCCGCCGACGCCCGCCTCGTGGCCGACCCGACCGGCAGCGGCCCCGCCGTGCTCACGCCGGTCGTGCGCTGGTTCCTCGACAGTGGCGGCACGCTCGACGGCTTCAACCAGGCCCAGCTCGTCGCGGTGCCGGCGGAACTGGGCCCCGACCGGTTGCCGGCCGCGCTCGACGCGCTGCTGGACCACCACGACGCCCTGCGCGCCCGCCTCGACCGCGACGCGGAGGGGGAGTGGGTCTACGAGATCGCCGAGCGCGGCACGGTGCGCGCCGCCGACGTCACCCGCCGCGTGGACGTGACCGGGCTGGACGACACCGCGCGTGCCGCCGCCATCCGCGCCGAGGCCGACACCGCGTGGCGGCGCCTCGACCCGGCACGCGGCCGCCTGGTCCAAGCGGTGTGGTTCGACGCGGGCCCCGCGCACCCCGGCGACCTGCTGCTGGTCGTGCACCACCTCGCGGTGGACGGCGTGTCGTGGCGGATCCTGCTGCCCGACCTCGCCCAGGCGTGGCACGCCCTCGCGGCCGGCCGCGAGCCCGGGCTGGAACCGGTGTGGACGTCGTGGCGGCGCTGGTCCCACCTGCTGCACGACGCCGCGCACGACCCGGCCCGCGCCGACCAGCTCCCGTACTGGACCGCCGTGCTCGACGGCCCGGACCCGCTGCTCGGCGCACGGCCCCTCGACCCGGCGCGCGACACCGTGGGCACGGCCCGCACCAGTGAGGTCGCCCTCACGGTCGAGGAAACCGCGCCGCTGCTCACGGAGGTGCCCGCGGCGTTCCACGCGGGCGTGGACGACGTGCTGCTGACCGCGCTCGCGCTGGCCGTCGGCCGGTGGCGGGAACGCCGCGGCCGGGGCGCGGAGACCTCCGTGCTGCTCCAGGTCGAGGGCCACGGCCGCGAGGACGTCGTGCCGGACGTGGAGCTGTCCCGCACGGTCGGCTGGTTCACCAGCGTGCACCCGGTGCGGTTGGACCCCGGCCGGGTCGGCTGGCCCGAGCTGCTCGCCGGCGGACCCGCCGCGGGCACGGCGCTGAAGCGGGTCAAGGAACAGCTGCGCGAGCTGCCGGAGAAGGGCGTCGGCTACGGGCTGCTGCGCCACCTCAACGCCGACACGGCGGGCAAGCTCGCGGGCCTGGGCGCGCCGCAGATCGCGTTCAACTACCTGGGCCGCGTCGACACCGCCGCATCCGGCGGCGACCGGTTGTGGTTGCCCGCGCCCGGTTTCACCGCCCCGGTCGGGCACGACGACCTGCCGTTCGTGCACGCGATCGAGGTCACGGCCGTCACCGAGGACACACCGGAAGGCCCGCGCCTGGCCGCCACCCTCGCCTGGCCCGCCGACCTGCTCGCCGACGCCGAGGCCGCCGACCTCGGCACGGCGTGGCGGCAGGCGCTGCGCGGTCTGGTCGAGCACGTCCGGGGCGCGGCGGCGGGCGGGCTCACCCCGTCCGACGTCGACCTGGTCCCGCTCAGCCAGGACGAGCTGGACCTGCTGGAAGACGAAGACGACGAGAGCGAGGACTTGGACCGATGAGCAAGAAGTCCGCAGTCGAGGACGTCCTGCCGCTGTCGTCGTTGCAGGAGGGATTCCTCTTCCACGCCCTGTACGACCGCGACGGCCTGGACGTCTACACCGTGCAGATGGCCACCGAGCTGACCGGCGCGGTGGACGTGGCCGCGCTGCGCGCCGCCGCCGACGCGTTGCTGCGCCGGCACGCGAACCTGCGCGTCGGGTTCCGGCACAAGGGCCTCGACCGGCCCGTGCAGGTCGTGCGCCGCGAGGTGCGCGCGCCCTGGCACGAGGTCGACCTGACCGGCAGTCCGGACCCGGAGACCGAGTACGCGGCGCTGGTCGACTCCGAACGCGCCCGCCGCTTCGACATGGCCCGCGCGCCGCTGCTGCGGTTCGTGCTCGTCGTGCTGCCCGGTCAGGTGCACCGGCTGCTGCTGACCATGCACCACATCCTGATGGACGGCTGGTCCACGCCCGTGTTCCTGGACGAGCTGTTCACCCTCTACGAGCACGCGGGCGACGACTCGGCGATGCCCCGCGTCACCCCCTACCGCGACTACCTGGGCTGGCTCAGGCGCCAGGACGTGGACGGCGCGCTGGCCGCCTACGACGAGGTGCTGGCGGGCCTCGACGGGCCGACGCTCGTCGGGTCGGCCGCGGTCAACGCCTCCGTGGTGCCCGACGGCGTGCTGGTCGAGCTGGACGACGAGCTGACCGACGCCCTCACCCGCACCTCCCGCGCCCGCGGCTGGACGATGAACACCCTCGCCCAGGGCGCGTGGGGCGTGGTGCTCGGCCGCTACCTCGGCCGCCGCGACGTGGTGTTCGGCGGCACGGTCTCCGGCCGGCCCGCCGAGCTGCCGGGCGTGGAGACCATGCTCGGCCTGTTCATCAACACGCTGCCGGTGCGCGTGTCGTGGACGGCCGGCCAGTCGCTGGGCGACCTGCTGGCCGCCGTGCAGGACCGGCAGGCCGGGCTGATCGCGCACCAGCACGTGGGCCTGGCCGACGTGCAGCGCCGCACGGGCCACGGCGAGCTGTTCGACACCACGATGGTGTTCGAGAACTACCCGGTCGACGTCGACACCGCGCCCGTGCTGGGCGGCGGAGTGCGGATCACCGACTTCCAGGCCCGCGACGCCACGCACTACCCGATCAGCCTCGTCGGCCTGCCCGGCGAGCGGCTGGCGTTCCGCTTGGACTACCGGCCCGACGTGCTCGGCCGGGCGACCGTGGCCCGGATGGGCGAGTGGCTGCGGCTGGTGCTGCGCGCCATCGCCGCCGACCCCGACCGGCCGGTGAACGCCGTCGACCTGCTCGACGCGGACGAGCGGGACCGCGTCCTGGTCGACTGGAACGACACCGACCACGCCGTGGAGCCGCTGCACCTGACCGCCCTGCTCGACCGGCAGGCCGCCGCCACGCCGGACGCGACCGCCGTCGTGCACGGGCTCGACGTCCGCACCTACGCCGAGCTGCACGCCGACGCCAACCGCCTCGCCCGCCTGCTCGTCGAGCACGGCGCCGGGCCGGAAACCCTGGTGGCGGTGGCGCTCCCGCGCGGCACGCGCCTGGTCACGACGTTGCTCGCGGTGCTCAAGACCGGCGCGGGCTACCTGCCGCTCGACCCAGACCAGCCCGCCGAACGGCTCGCCGACATGATCGGCGAGACCCGGCCCGTGCGGCTGGTCACCGACGCGGCCCTCGCGCCCCGCCTCGCCGCGCTCGCCGTGCCGGCGCTGGTCCTGGACCACCTCGACCACGCGTCCCGGTCCGCCGAACCGCTGACCGACGCCGACCGACGCGCGCCGCTGCGGCTGGAGCACGCCGCGTACGTCATCTACACGTCCGGCTCCACCGGCCGGCCCAAGGGCACGCTGGTCGAGCACCGCGCCGCCGTGAACTACCTCCAGTGGTCGGTCGACGCGTACCCGTCCGTGCGATCCGGCGCGTTCCTGCACTCGCCCGTCACGTTCGACCTCACCGTCACCGGCCTGTACGCGCCGCTGATCTCCGGCGGCGCCGTGCACCTGGGCGACCTCGCCGACGAGGGCATCGACCCGGCGAGCCCCACCGCCGCCGGTTTCGCGTACCTCAAGGGCACGCCCAGCCACCTGTCCGTGCTCGACGTGCTGCCGGACACCTACTCGCCGACCGCCGAACTCGTCCTGGGCGGCGAGCCGCTGCCCGGCGCGCAGCTCGACGTGTGGCGCAAACGGCACCCCGGCGCCCGCGTGGTCAACGAGTACGGCCCCACCGAGACCACGGTCGGCTGCACGTCGCTGGTGATCGAGCCGGACGACGAGATCCCGGCCGAGGTGCTGTCGCTCGGCCGTCCACTGTGGAACACGCAGGCTTACGTGCTGGACGACGCGTTGCGCCCGGTGCCGCCCGGCGTGGTCGGCGAGCTGTACATCGCGGGCGAGAACCTGGCCCGCGGGTACGTCGCCCGGCCCGGCCTCACGTCCGGCCGGTTCGTCGCCAACCCGTACGGTCCGGCGGGCTCGCGCATGTACCGCACCGGCGACCTGGCCCGGTGGGGCGAGCACGGCGACCTGCTGTTCGCCGGCCGGGCCGACGACCAGGTGAAGATCCGCGGCTACCGCGTCGAGCTGGGCGAGATCGAGTCCGTGCTGTCGCGGCACCCGTCGACCGGGCCGGTCGGCGTGGTCGTGCGCGAGGACCAGCCCGGCGACCAGCGGCTCGTCGCCTACGTCGTGCCCGCCGAGGGCCACGACTTCGACCCCGTCGCGCTGCACGCGCACGTGGCCGCCGCCGTGCCGGACTACATGGTGCCGTCGGCGTTCGTGCGGCTCGACGCGTTGCCGTTGACCACCAACGGCAAGCTGGACCGCCGCGGCCTGCCCGCGCCGGACGTGGTCGGCGGCACCGCCGCGACCGGCCGCGCACCGCGCAACTTCACCGAGGAAGTGCTGGTCGGCGTGTTCGCCACGGTCCTCAACGTGCCGTCGGTCGGCGTGGAGGACAGCTTCTTCGACCTCGGCGGCCACTCCCTGCTCGCCACCCGCCTGGTCAGCCGCGTGCGGTCGGTGCTGGACGTGGAGCTGTCCATCCGCTCGGTGTTCGAAGCGCCCACGCCCGCCGCGCTGGCCGCCCTCGCCGAACGCGCCAGGGGCACCCGCCACGACGTGGAGGTGATGCCGCGCCCGGACGTGCTGCCCCTGTCGTACGCCCAGCGGCGCCTGTGGTTCCTCGACCGCCTGGAGGAGGCGGCGGGCATGTACAACGTGCCGCTGCCGCTGCGGCTGACCGGGCGGTTGGACCGAGACGCGCTCACCGCGGCGTTCCGCGACGTCGTGGGCCGGCACGAGTCGTTGCGCACCACGTTCCCGGAAGTCGACGGCGAACCGCGCCAGCACGTGCTCGACGCGCCCGTGCTGCCGGTGGTGCACGTCGAGGTGGACGAGGACGACCTGCCGGCCGCCGTCGCCGACGCGTTGGGCCACCGGTTCGACCTGGCCGCCGAGCTCCCGTGCCGGGTGTGGCTGTTCGAGCTCGCGCCCGACGAGCACGTGGTGCTGTTCCTGGTGCACCACATCGCGGGCGACGGCTGGTCGTTGACGCCGCTGCTGCGCGACCTCGGCACGGCCTACCGCGCCCGGCTCGCCGGCGAGGCCCCGGACCTGCCGCCGTTGCCGTTGCAGTACGCGGACTACACGCTGTGGCAGCGGCGCGTGCTCGGCTCCGACGAGGAGGAGGGCAGCGCGCTCGCCGCGCAGGTCGAGTTCTGGCGCACGCGGTTGGCCGGCCTGCCCGAGGTGCTGGAGCTGCCGACGGACCGGCCGCGGCCGGCGGTGGCGTCCTACCGGGGCGGGCGGGTGCCGTTGCGGTTGGACGCCGACACGCACACCAGGCTCGTGGCGCTGGCGCGGCAGACCCGCACGACGGTGTTCATGGTGCTCCAGGCCGCCGTGGCGGCGTTGTTGACGCGCTTGGGCGCCGGTACCGACATCCCGCTGGGGACGGCGGTGGCGGGGCGTTCCGACGAGGCGTTGGACGACCTGGTCGGGTTCTTCGTCAACACCTTGGTGCTGCGCACGGACACCTCGGGCGATCCGACGTTCAAGGAGTTGCTGGAGCGGGTGCGGCAGACCGACCTGGCCGCGTTGGCGCACCAGGACGTGCCGTTCGAACGGCTGGTGGAGGTGCTCAACCCGCGCCGGTCGTTGGCGCGGCACCCGCTGTTCCAGGTGATGCTCGTGCTGCAGAACACGCCCGAGGCCGACCTGGAGCTGCCCGACCTCGCCATCGACCTCGAAGAAGTGCCGGGCGGCGCGGCCAAGTTCGACCTGCTGCTCGACCTGCGCGAGACCCACGACCACGCGGGCCGGCCGGCCGGTGTGGAAGGCGACCTCGAACACGCCCTCGACCTGTTCGACGCGTCGACGGCCCGGGTGCTCGCGCGGCGGCTCGTGCGGCTGCTGGAGACCGTCGTCGCCGACCCGGCGATCCGGCTCGGCGACGTGGACGTCCTGGACCCCACCGAACGCGAACGCGTGCTGCACACGTGGAACGACACCGCGCGGCCCGTGCCGGAGGTGTTCGTGGAGCAGCTCATCGCACGGCAGGCGGGCCGCACGCCGGACGCGTTCGCCGTCATCGGCCCCGACCGCGTGCTCACCTACGCCGAGCTGGACGCCCGCGCCGACCGGCTCGCCGCCCTGCTCGTCGAGCGCGGCGTGCGGCCGGAGACGGTGGTCGCGGTCTCGTTGCCCCGCACGTCCGAGGCCGTGGTCGCGCTGCTCGCGGTGCTGAGGGCGGGCGGCGCGTACGTGCCGCTGGACCCCGGCCACCCGGCCGAGCGGGTGGCGTTCGTGCTGGACGACACGCGACCGGTGTGCGTGGTGGCCGACAGCACCACGGCGTCCCGCCTCACCGTCGCCGCCGACCGGCTCGTCCTGCTCGACGACCCGGCCGTCGCCGAACGCCTCACCTGGCCCGTCGCGCCGCCGGCCCCGGCCGTGCACGGCGGGTCGCTCGCCTACGTCATCCACACCTCCGGCTCCACCGGCCGGCCCAAGGGCGTGGCCGTGACGCGGCGCGGCATGGCGAACCTCGTCGGCTGGGCCGCCGACCACTTCACCGCCGACGAGCTGTCCTCGGTGCTGCTGTCCACCTCGCTGAACTTCGACGTGTCCGTCTTCGAGCTGTTCACCCCGCTCACGGTGGGCGGACGCGTGGAGGTCGTGGAGAACCTGACCACCCTCGTGGAGCGCGGCGGTTGGACGGGCGGCCTGGTCAGCGGCGTGCCCTCGGTGTGCGCCCAGGTCCTCGCGGCCGGTGTGGAGCTGGACGCGCGGGCCGTCGTGCTGGCCGGCGAAGGCCTGCCCGCGAGCGTCTACAACGACGTGCGCGCCGCCCTCCCGGCCGCCCGGATCGACAACATCTACGGCCCCACCGAGGCCACCGTCTACACCCTCCAGTGGGGTTCCACGGCGCCCGACCCGCTCGACGGTCCCGCGCCCACCGGCCGTCCACTGTGGAACACCCGCGCGTACGTCCTGGACGCGGCCCTGCGACCCGTACCGCCCGGCACGCCCGGTGAGCTGTACCTGGCGGGTGACAGCCTGGCCCGGGGTTACGTCGGGCGGGCCGCGCTGACCGCCGAGCGGTTCGTGGCCGACCCGTTCGGCCGGGGCGGGCGGCTCTACCGCACCGGCGACCTCGTGCGCTGGGGCGTGGACGGGCAGTTGGAGTACCTCGGCCGCTCCGACGACCAGGTGAAGCTGCGCGGCTTCCGGATCGAGCTCGGCGAGGTCGAGGCCGCGCTCGCCCGGCACGCCGACGTGGACCGCGCCGCCGTCGTGGTCCGCGAGGACCGGCCGGGGGACAAGCGGCTCGTCGGGTACGTCGTGCCCGGCCGCCCCGTCGACCCGGCCGCCGTGCTCGACACCGTGCGCGCCACCCTGCCCGCGTACATGGTGCCCGCCGCGCTCGTCGTGCTCGACGCGTTCCCCTTGAACGCCAACGGCAAGCTCGACCGCCGGGCCCTGCCCGCGCCGGACGCCGCCGTGGTCGGCGACGCCGCGCCGCGCACCCCCGCCGAAGAGGTGCTGTGCGCGGTGTTCGCGGACGTGCTCGGCCTGGCGCGGGTCGGCGTGGACGACGGGTTCTTCGACCTCGGCGGCCACTCGCTGCTCGCCACCCGCCTGATCAGCCAGGTGCGTGCGGCGATGGGCGTGGAACTGCCGCTGCGCGCGGTGTTCGAAGCGCCGACGCCCGCGCTGCTGGCCGCCCGTGCCACCGCCGCCGGCGCCGCCCGGAAGGGCGTCACCCGCGCCGAACGGCCCGACGTGGTGCCGCTGTCGTTCGCCCAGCGCCGCCTGTGGTTCCTCGACCGGCTGGAAGACGCCAACGGGATGTACAACATCCCGATCGCGCTGCGGCTGTCCGGCGACCTGGACGTGACCGCGCTGCGCGCCGCCCTGGGCGACGTGCTGGCCCGCCACGAGTCGCTGCGCACCGTCTTCCCCGACTCCGACGGCGCGCCGCGCCAGCTCGTGGTGCCCGCCGCCGAGGCCCACGAGGCGCTGACCCGGGCGTTCAGCGTGCGCACCACGGACGCGACCGTGCTGCGGGAGCGCCTGGACGAGGCGGCGGCGTGCACGTTCGACCTGTCCCGCGAACTGCCGCTCAAGGCGTGGCTGTTCGAGGTGTCGCCCTCGGAGCACGTGCTGCTGCTGGTGCTGCACCACATCGCGGGCGACGGCTGGTCGTTCACGCCGCTGACCCGCGACCTCGGCCACGCCTACCGCGCCCGCCTCGCCGGACGCGCCCCGGAGCTGCCGGAACTGCCCGTCCAGTACGCGGACTACGCGTTGTGGCAGGCCGACGTGCTGGGCGCGGACGGCGACCCCGACTCGGCGGGCGCGGCGCAGCTGGAGTTCTGGCGGCGGCAGCTCGACGGCATCCCCGACGCCCTGGAGCTGCCCAGCGACCGGCGTCGGCCGGCCGTCGCCTCCCACCGCGGCGGCCTCGTGCGGTGGCACGTGGACGCCGACCTGCACGCCGACCTGCTGACCCTGGCCCGCCGGACCGGCACGAGCCTGTTCATGGTGCTCCAGGCGGCGATCTCGGCGCTGCTGACCCGGCTGGGCGCCGGTGAGGACGTGGTCCTCGGCACGGCCGTCGCGGGCCGCACGGACGCCGCGCTGGAAGACCTGGTCGGCTTCTTCGTCAACACGCTCGTGCTGCGGACCGACACGTCCGGCGACCCCGCGTTCGAGGAGCTGCTCGGCCGCGTCCGGCAGACCGACCTGGCCGCGTTCGCGCACCAGGACCTGCCGTTCGACCGGCTCGTGGACGCGCTCAACCCCGAGCGGTCCGTCGCGCGGCACCCGTTGTTCCAGGTGATGCTCGTGCTCCAGAACGCGCCCGAGCCGGACCTGGAGCTGCCCGGCCTGAGCCTGGACCTGGTGGACCTCGGCGACGGCCCGGCGAAGTTCGACCTGTCGTTCGACCTGGGCGAGACCCACCGCGACGGCGCGCCGGCGGGCCTGGAGGGCACCATCCAGTTCGCCGCCGACCTGTTCGACCGCGCCACCGCCGAAGCCCTCGGCGCACGCCTGACGCGCGTGCTGCGGACCGTCGCCGCCGACGCCGCCACCCCGGTGAGCGCCCTGCCGGTCCTGGGTGAAGGCGAACGCGGCATCGTGCTGGACGTGTGGGGCCGCAACCCCTCCCACCGGGCGCGCGGCACGGTCGTCGGCCGCTTCCGCGCGCAGGTCGCGAAGGCCCCGGACGCGGTGGCCCTGGTCGACGGCGACCGGGAGCTGACCTACGCCGAGGTGGACGCCCGCGCCCGCGCGCTCGCCCACCACCTGGTCGGGATCGGGGTGCGCGCCGAGACCCGGGTGGCCGTGCTCGCCCGGCGCACCGCCGAGCGGACCGTCGCCACCCTCGCCGCGCTCTACGCGGGCGGCGCCTACGTGCCGCTGCACGACGGCAACCCCGTCGAGCGGCACAACCTGATCCTCGCCGACACCTCCGCCGCGGTCCTGCTCACCGACCGCGCCGATCTGCCCGCCGGCCTGGCCGCACCGGCGCACGTCGTGGACTTCACGGCCGAGTTGCCGCCCGCGCCCGACACCGAGTTGCCGGCACCGCACCCGGACCAGTTGGCGTACGTGATCCACACGTCCGGTTCCACGGGCGTGCCGAAGGGCGCGGCCGTCACCCACGCGAACGTGGTCGAGCTGGCCACCGACTCGATCTTCGCCACGGGCGCGCACCACCGCGTCCTGGTCCACTCCTCCTACGCGTTCGACGCGAGCACGTACGAGATGTGGGTGCCGCTGCTCAACGGCGGCACGGCCGTCGTGGACTCGCCGGACGACGTGGACATCGCCGGTCTCGCCGCCGCGATCCACCGGCACGGCGTGACCGCGCTGTGGCTGACCGCCGGCCTGTTCCGGGTGGTCGCGCAGGAGGCCCCGGAGACGTTGGCGGGCCTGCGCGAGGTGTGGGCCGGCGGTGACGTGGTGTCGGAGCACGCCGTCGCCGCCGTGCGCCGGGCCTGCCCGGACCTGGTGCTGGTCAACGGCTACGGCCCCACCGAGACGACCACGTTCGCCGCGCGCCACGCGGTGCTGCCCGGCGACGTGGCCGCGAGCCCGCTGCCGATCGGCGCCCCGATGGCGGGCACCGCGCTGCGCGTCCTGGACAGCCGGCTGCAGCCCGTGCCGCCGGGCGTGACGGGCGAACTGTACGTGGCCGGCGGCAAGCTCGCCCGCGGCTACCTGGCCCGACCGGGGCTCACCGCCGAGCGGTTCCTGCCCGACCCGCACGGCGCGCCCGGCGACCGCATGTACCGCACGGGCGACCTGGCCCGCTGGTCCCGCGACGGCAGGCTGGAGTTCGTCGGCCGCACCGACGGGCAGGTCAAGCTGCGCGGCTTCCGGATCGAGCCGGGCGAGGTCGAGGCCGCGCTGACCGGCCGGGCCGGCGTCCGGGGCGCGGCGGTCGTGCTCCGCGAGGACCGGCCCGGTGAGCGCCGACTCGTCGCCTACCTCGTCGGCGACCACGTGGACGTGGAGGGAGCGCGCGCCGCCGCCGTCGCCGCGCTGCCGGACTACTCGGTGCCGTCGGCGTTCGTGGTGCTGCCGGAGCTGCCGCTGACGGTCAACGGCAAGGTCGACCGCCGCGCGCTGCCCGCGCCGCAACGGGAAGCCGCGCCGGTGACCGTGCCGCGCACGGCGGTGGAAGAGGCCCTGGCCGGTGTCTTCGCCGACGTGCTCGGCGTGGCGCGGGTCGGCGTGGACGACGGGTTCTTCGACCTGGGCGGCGACAGCATCATGTCGATCCAGCTGGTCAGCCGCGCCCGCACGGCCGGCTGGGTGTTCACCCCGCGCGACGTGTTCGAGCTGAAGACCGTCCGACGCCTCGCCGAGGTCGCCGTGCCGCCGGTGGAGCAGGACGAGGTGGCCGACGGCGTCGGCGGGGTGCCGCTGATGCCGATCGTGGAGTGGCTGCGCGCCGGCGGCGGCCCGGTCGACGGGTTCAACCAGTCGCACGTGGTCGCCACACCCGCCGGGACCACCGCCGATCACCTGGTGGACGCGCTGGCCGTCGTGCTCGACCACCACGACGCGCTGCGCACCCGGTTGCACCGCGACGACGACGGCTGGGCGCTGGAAGTCCTGCCGCACGGCGCGGTGCGGGCCGAGGAGCACGTCACGCGCGTCGACGTCGCCGGACTCGCCGAGGGCGACCTGGCGGCGGTGGTCGCCGAGCACACCGAGACCGCCCGCCGCGCCCTGCGGCCCGACGACGCGGTGGTGCTGCGCCTGGTGTGGTTCGACGCCGGACCCGACGCGCCCGGCCGGCTGCTCGTGCTGGCGCACCACCTGGTCGTGGACGGCGTGTCGTGGCGGATCCTGCTGCCCGACCTCGCCTCCGCCGCGACCGCCGCCCGCCTGGGCGTCACACCCGAGCTCCCGCCGGTGCGGACGTCGTGGCGGCGCTGGGCCACCCGCCTCGCCGAGGCGGCGACGCAACCGCGGTGGGCCGAGCAGTTGCCCCACTGGCTCGCCACCGCCGACACCGCGCAGCCCGCGATCGGCTCCCGTCCACTGGACCCGCGCCGCGACACCCTCGCCACGGCGCGGACCGCTGTGGTCGAGGTCGACCCGGACGTCACCACGGCCCTGCTGACCACCGCGCCCGCCGCGTTCCGCGTCAGCGTGGACGACGTGCTGCTCACCGGCTTCGGCCTGGCCGTGCGCGAGTGGCTGGCCCGGCGCGGCGAACGGCTGCCCGACGCGCTGCTGGTGGACCGCGAGGGCCACGGCAGGCACGAGGACGCCGTCGCGCCGGGCCTGGACCTGTCCCGCACGGTCGGCTGGTTCACCAACCTCTACCCGGTGCGGGTGGACGTGCCGCCGCTGCGGTGGGACGAGGTGCTCGCGGCGGGCGAACCCGTGGGCACGGCGCTCAAGCAGGTCAAGGAAGGGCTGCGCGCGGTGCCCGACCACGGCCTGGGCTACGGCCTGCTGCGCCACCTCAACCCGGACACCGCGGGCAAGCTCGCCGCCTGCCCGCCGCCGCGGATCGGGTTCAACTACCTGGGCCGCACGAGCGTCGGCGCGACCGGCCGCGACTGGACGCCGCTGACCGACGCCGGCGGCGCGGTGGGCGACGACGGGCTGCCGTTCGCCCACGTGCTGGAGGTCAACGCCTTCACCGAGGACGGCGCGGGCGGCCCGCGCCTCGTCGCCGCCCTGTCGTGGCCCGCCGCCCTGCTCGACGAACCGGACGTGGCCGCGCTCGGCGGGCTGTGGCGCGACGCCCTGGCCGCGCTCGCCGCGCACGCCCGCGACCCGCGCGCCGGCGGCCTCACGCCCTCCGACGTGGCGCTGGTTCCCCTGTCGCAGAAGAACATCGCCCACCTGGAGGCCATGATGAGGAAGGCAGGCCGCTCATGAGCGCCGCACCGCGCATCGAGGACATCCTCCCGCTGGCCCCGTTGCAGCAGGGCCTGCTGTTCCACGCCCTGCACGACACCGACGGCCTCGACTTCTACACCGTCCAGGTGGCCGTCGACCTCTACGGCGAACTCGGCGTGGACGCGCTGCGCGACGCCGTGGAGGCGTTGGTGCGGCGGCACGCCGGGCTGCGGTCGGTGTTCGTCCACGAAGGGCTCGACCAGCCCGTGCAGGTCGTGCTCGACCACGTCGACGTGCCGTGGGAGGTGGTGGACTGCTCGACGCTGTCCGTCGCGGAGGCGGAAGCCCGGTTCCAGGAGCGCTACGACGCCGAACGCCTGCGCCGCTTCGCGCTGCACGAGGACGTGCCGCTGCGGTGCGTGCTGTTCCGGATGCCGTTCAAGGACTTCCGGCTCGCCGTCACCGTGCACCACATCGTGGTCGACGGCTGGTCCCTGCCCGTGCTGCTGGACGAGCTGTTCGAGCTGTACGACCGGCACGGCGACGAGCGGGGCATGGCGCCCGTCGCGCCCTACCGCGACTACCTGGCGTGGCTCGACGCCCGCGACCACGAGGTGTCCCGCAAGGCGTGGGACGCGGTGCTGCACGGCGTCACCGAGCCGACGCTGGTCGGTGGGGCCGGTCGGCCGGGGGAGCAGGCGCCGCCCGCGCAGCTGAAGGCGAAGCTGGGCGCGGAGCTGACCGGGCGGCTCGGCGAGCTGGCCCGTGAGCGCGGCTGGACGGTCAACACCGTCGTGCAGGCCGCGTGGGGCCTCACGCTCGGAGTGCACGCCGGCCGCACCGACGTGGTGTTCGGCGGCACGGTGTCCGGCCGCCCGCCCGAGCTGCCGGGCGTGGAGCGCATGATCGGCCTGTTCATCAACACCTTGCCGGTGCGGGTGACCTGGTCGCCCGACGACACCGCCGCGGACCTGCTCGACGCGCTGCAGTCGCAGCAGACCGGCCTGCTGGAGCACCAGCACGTCAACCTCGCCGACCTCCAGGGCCGGGTCGGGCGCGGACCGCTCTTCGACACGACCCTGGTGTTCGAGAACTACCCGGCGGGCGACGACGACAACACCGAGCTGGCCGGCGGCGCGTTCCTGATCGACGTGGAGGCCCGCGACGCCACGCACTACCCGGTGACCCTGATCGGCGTGCCGGGGGAGAACCTGGCGTTCCGGCTGGACCACCGGCCCGACCTGGTGGACGCGGCCACCGCCCGCCGCCTGGCGGACTGGTTGCTGCGCATCGTGGCCGACCTGGTCGAGCACCCGGACCGGCCGTTGAGCGCGATCACGCCGCTGGACGACGCCGACCGCCACCGGGTGCTGCACGAGTGGAACTCCACCGCGACGCCCGTCGAGGACGTCACGCTCACCGACCTGCTGGACCGGCAGGCGGCCACTTCGCCGGACGCCACGGCCGTCGTCGAGCACGACCGGGTGCTGGACTACACCGCGCTGCACGCGTCCGCGGACCGCCTGGCCCGCCGCCTCGTCGCCGCGGGCGCCGGGCCGGACGCGCTGGTGGCCGTGTCGCTGCCGCGCTCGGCCGACCTGGTGGTGGCGCTGCTGGCCGTGCTGAAGTCCGGCGCGGCCTACCTGCCGCTGGACACCGACCTGCCGGCCCGGCGGCGCGCCGTGCTGCTGGACGAGGCCCGGCCGGTGTGCGTGGTGACCGACGACCCGGCGGCGTTCCCCGGTGCGTCGGTGCTGGGGGTGCACGGCGAGGGGCCGGAGGCGACCCCGCGCCGTGCGCGACCGGACGACCTGGCGTACGTCATCCACACCTCCGGCTCCACGGGCACGCCCAAGGGGGTCGGCGTGCCGCACCGCGGCATCGTGAACCGGCTGCGGTGGATGCAGGACCGCTACGGCCTCGCCGCCGACGACCGGGTGCTGCTCAAGACCCCCTACACGTTCGACGTGTCGGTGTGGGAGTTCTTCTGGCCGCTGATCACCGGCGCCGCGATCGTGGTCGCCAAGCCGGACGGCCACCGCGACCCGGCGTACCTGGCGCAGGCGATCAACGAGCACGGGGTGACAACCGTCCACTTCGTGCCATCCATGTTGGACTCGTTCCTGGTGGAACCCGTGCCCTGCCCGACCTTGCGCCGGGTGGTGTGCAGCGGCGAAGCGCTCCTCCCGGCGACCCGGGACCGGTTCCTGGCCGCGTACTCCGCCGAACTGCACAACCTCTACGGCCCCACCGAGGCCTCGGTCGACGTCACGTCGTGGCAGTGCGACGCCGACGACCCGCGCGTGCCCATCGGCAGGCCGGTGTGGAACACCCGCGCGCACGTGCTGGACGCCCGCCTCGCGCCCGTGCCGCCCGGCGCGCCGGGTGAGCTGTACCTGGCGGGCGTGCAGCTGGCCCGCGGCTACCTCGGCCGCCCCGGCGTGACCGCGACGCGGTTCGTCGCCGACCCGTACGGGCCGCCCGGCTCGCGCCTGTACCGGACGGGCGACCTGGCGCGGTGGGACGACGACGGCGCGCTCGTGTACCTGGGCCGGGTCGACGACCAGGTGAAGCTCCGGGGCGTCCGGGTGGAGCTGGGCGAGGTCGAGGCCGCCGTGGCGCGGTGCGCGGGCGTGGCCCACGCGGCCGTCGCGGTGCGCGAGGACGTGCCCGGCGACCAGCGGCTGGCCGCGTACTACGTGCCGGAGCCCGGTGCGTCGCCGGACCCGGACGTGGTGCGCGACCACGTCGCCGCCGACCTGCCCGCGCACCTGGTGCCGGGCACGTTCACCGCACTGGACGCGTTGCCGCTCAACGCCAACGGCAAGCTGGACCGGCGCGCCCTGCCCGCGCCGAGCGCCGTCGCGACCGCCGGACGCGCGCCGCGCAGCCTCACCGAGGACCTGCTGTGCCGCATGTTCGCCGAGGTGCTGCGGGTGGACGGGGTCGACCCGGATCGCGGGTTCTTCGCGGCGGGCGGCCACTCGCTGCTGGCCGTGACGCTGGCCGACCGGGTGCGGTCGCGCTTCGCCGCCGACGTGACCGTGCGGACGCTGTTCGAGGCGCCCAGCCCGGCCGAACTCGCCCGCCGCCTCGACGGCGACCCGGCCGCGACCGACGTCGACGCCCTCGGCCCGGTCCTGCCGCTGCGGGTCGGCGGTGACGCGCCGCCGCTGTTCTGCCTGCCCCCGGCCTCCGGGCTGAGCTGGTGCTACACCGGGCTGCTCGGCGCGCTCGACCCGGACGTGCCGCTCTACGGCCTCCAAGCGGACCTCTCCGCGACCGCCGGCGAGGACTCGCCCGGTGACGGGCCGGGTTTCGGCGGGGCGGGTGATCGGGGCTCGCTCGGCGAGCCGCCCACCATCGGCGACCAGGCGGCCCGCTTCGCGGACCACATCCGCACCGTCGCGCCGCACGGCCCGTACCGCCTGCTGGGCTGGTCCATGGGCGGCCACCTCGCGCACGAGGTCGCCGTCCGCCTCCAGGGAGCCGGCGAGACCGTCGACCTGCTCGCGATCCTCGACTCCTACCCCCGCGCCGACGCCACCCCGCTGACCACCGAAGAGGTCTTCGCCGACGCGTTCGCCGGCACCGGCCTGAGCCCGGAAGACCTCGCCACCCCCGAGGGCCACGCCCGCGCCGTCGCCGTGGTGCGCACCGAACTCGGCGGCTACGAGCAGACCACCGACGACCTCGCCCGCGCCGTCCTGACCACCTACCTGGCCAACGGCCGCGCCCTGTCCGCCCACGCGCCGCGCCGCTTCGACGGCGACCTGCTGTTCTTCCGCGCCACCGACGCCGCCGACCACCCGGAACGCGACCCGGGCCGGTGGACGCCGCACGTCACCGGCGCCATCCGCGTGCACGACGTGCCCGCACCCCACGAAGAGATGACTCGTCGAGACGTCCTCGACGAGGTCGCCAGGGCGGTCACCACCGCCGTGACGACGCCGCGACCCGAAGGAGACCCGCGATGAGCACCAACCCGTTCGAGGACGAGAACGGCACCTACTTCGTGCTGGTCAACGACGAGGACCAGCACTCCCTCTGGCCGCACTTCATCCCCGTGCCCGACGGCTGGCGCGTGGTGTTCGGCGAGGCGTCCCGCCAGGACTGCCTGGACCACGTCGAGGCGACCTGGACCGACATGCGCCCCAAGAGCCTCGTCGACGCCATGGGCGCCTGAGCAGACCCGTCTACGACAAGGAGGTGCGCATGGCGGCCACGACCACCGCCGACCGCTGGCTGCGCACGCGCACGCCCCGGCCGTCGGCCACGACGACCCTCGTGTGCCTGCCGCACGCGGGCGGATCGGCGAGCTACTACCGCGACTGGGGCGCGCGGCTGCCCGCGTCGGTCGAGGTGCGCGTCGTGCAGTACCCCGGCCGGGAGGAACGCCTCGTCGACGATCTGGTCGACGACATGGCGGCGATGGCCGACGTGCTCGCCGACGTCCTCGCCCCGCTGTTCGACCGGCCGGTCGTGCTGTTCGGGCACAGCATGGGCGCGGCGATCGGGTACGAGGTGACCCGGCGGTGCGAGGAGCGCGGCCACCCGCCGGCCCTGCTCGTGGCCTCCGGGTTCACCGCTCCGCACCGCCGCGCGCGCGGCGACCTGCACACCCGCGACGACGACGCGCTCGTCGCCGAGCTCACCCGCGTGTCCGGCGCCGACGCCGCCGCGCTGGAGAGCCCCGACCTGCGCGAACTGCTGCTGCCGATGATCCGCGCCGACTACCGGCTCATCGAGCGGTACGCGCCCGCCGTGCCGGATCCCATGGGCACACCGCCCCTGGCCACCCCGCTCGTGGTCTACCGCGGCGACGCCGACCCGGACGTCGACGCGGACGGCGGCGAGGCGTGGCGCGACCTCGCCGCGTCCGGCCGGCTGCGCGAGCACCGCGCGTTCGCCGGCGGCCACTTCTACTTCCGGCACGACCCGACCGCCCTGCTCGGGGCGATCTCCGCGCACCTCGGGCGGGTCCGCCCGGTGACGACTCACTGAGGGTGAGGGAAATGTTGTTGGCCAACGAAGACGTGCTGACCACCGCCGCGCTGGACGCCGCCGAGCACGAGTGGCTCGACCGGATCGCCCGCGACCTGCTGGACGTGGCCGGCGGGCGGCTCGACAGCCCCGAGTGGGTGGCCGCCGCACGCCGGGCGTGGGAGGACGCGCCCGCGACCCTCCGGCACGCGCTCAAGGAATTCCGTCGCGACTCGGGCACCGGCGGCGCGTTGCTGCTGCGCAACCTGCCCGTGGACGAGGACAACCTGCCGCCGACGCCGAAGGCCGAGGGCTCCGTGGTGCGCGAGGCGACGGTGTCGGCCGCCGTGCTCGTGCTCGTGGCGCACGGCCTCGGCGACCCCGGCGCGTTCCGCGCGGAGAAGTCGGGCGCGCTGGTGCAGAACGTGGTGCCGGTGCCGGGCAAGGAGGAGGTGCAGGGCAACGTCGGGTCGGCGCACCTGACGTTCCACACCGAGAACGCGTTCCACCGGCACCGCCCCGACTTCGTTCTGCTGGGGTGCGTGCGACCGGACCACGAGCGGATCGCCGAGCTGCGGCTGGTGTGCTCGCGCCAGGTGCTGCCGAAGCTGGGCGAGCAGGCCCGCTCGGCGCTGTCGTCGGCGGAGTTCGTCACCGCGCCGCCGCCCTCGTTCGGCGCGACGTCCGGCGAGGTGCCGCCGCGCGCCGTGCTGCACGGCGACCCGGACGACCCGGACCTGTGCGTCGACCAGGCGGCCACCCGGCCCGTCACCGAGCGCGCGGTCGCGGCGATGGCCGAGCTGGGCGAGCTGTTCGACAACTCGTTCAACGCGCTGCGGCTGACCGCGGGCGACCTGGCGATCGTGGACAACCGGGTCACCGTGCACGGCCGGTCGGCGTTCACCCCGCGCTACGACGGCGCGGACCGCTGGCTGCAGCGCACGTTCGTCTTCGCCGACCTCCGCCGCTCCCGGGGCCACCGCCCCGGCGACGGCTACGTGCTGGAGAGCTGAGCCGTGGACCTGCTCAAGGGCAAGACCCTGCTCGTGACGGGCGTGCTCACGCCGTCGTCCATCGCCTACCACGTGGCACGCCTGGCGCAGGAGGAAGGCGCGAACGTCGTCCTCACCGCCTACGGCCGGGTGCGGCTGGTGGAACGGCTCGCGCAACGCCTGCCGTCGCCCGCGCCGGTGGTGGAGCTGGACGTCACCGACGCCGACCACCTCGCGTCCCTGCCGGACCGGATCAGTGCGCACGCGGACCGCGTGGACGGCGTGCTGCACTCCGTGGCGTACGCGCCGGCCGAAGCGCTCGGCGGCAACTTCCTCACCGCGCGCTGGGACGACGTCGCGCCGGCGTTGCACGTCTCCGCCTACTCGTTGCAGGCGCTCGTGCGCGCCGTGCGGCCGATGCTGGGACGGGGCAGTTCCGTGGTGGGCCTGGACTTCGACGCCTCGCACGCCTACGCCGAGTACGACTGGATGGGCGTGGCGAAGGCGGCGCTGGAGTCCTGCGCCCGGTACCTGGCGTCCTACCTCGGCCGCGACGGCATCCGCGTCAACCTCGTCGCCGCCGGTCCGCTGCGCACCACCGCGGCCGTCGCGATCGGGCCGGGCGGTGACGAAGCCGCCCGCCGCGAAGGCCTGCGGTGGCACGGCAAGTCCCCGCTCGGCTGGGACGACCAGGAGTTCACGCCCGTCGCCCGCGCGTGCGTGGCCCTGCTGTCGGACTGGTTCCCGGCGACGACCGGCGAGATCGTCCACGTCGACGGCGGCGCGCACGTGGTCGGAGACCGGCCCGGTGTCCCCGTCGTGGGACTGCCGCCGTCGGCGGGATCGTGATCACGGGACATGGGGTCGTGGGCGCAGGAGGTCCGGGCTCAGGCGGCGGGGCAGGACCCGTTCGTGCTGTACCTGATCGTGGCGTGCGAGATCGCGTTCTGGGTGGTGCTGGCCTCGGGCCTGCTCGCCCGGTACGCGCTGCGCAAGCCCCGGCTGGGCGGCGCGCTGCTGGTGGGCGTGCCGGTGGTCGACCTGGTGCTGGTGGTGGCGTGCGCCGTCGACCTGCGCACGGGCGGCACGCCGGGCATGACGCACAGCCTGGCCGCGGCCTACCTGGGCATCAGCGTGGCGTTCGGCCCGTACCTGGTGGCGCGGGCGGACGCGTGGTTCGCGCACCGCTTCGCCGGTGGCCCGAAGCCGGCCCGCCCGCCGCGCCGCGGGCGTGCCCGGCAGCGGCACGAGTGGGCGATGTGGCTGCGCTGCCTGGCCGCGCTGGGCATCTCGTCGGCGTTGACGCTGGTGATGTTCCTGATCGGCGGGCCGAGCACGGTCGAGTTGTGGAACTTCGAGATCCAGCTCGCCGCGGTGACCGCGATCTGGCTCGTCGGTTGGCCGCTGCGCTTGACGTTGTTCCCGCCCAGGACGCCGGTCGGGGCGGACGACCACACGGAGGAGGAACGGTGACCGCAGCCGTCGAGGCGCGAGGCGTCGTCAAGTCCTACAAGGCGCACCGCGCCCTCGACGGCGTGGACCTGACCGTGCCCACCGGGACGGTGCTGGGCTTGTTGGGCCCCAACGGCGCGGGCAAGACCACGATGGTGCGGGTGTTGACGACGTTGCTGCGGCCCGACGCGGGCGACGTCCGCGTGGCCGGCTACGACGTGGTCTCGCAATCGGCCGACGTGCGCCGGTCCATTGGCCTGTCCGGGCAGTACGCGGCCGTGGACGAGAGCCTGACCGGGTACGAGAACCTGTACCTGGTCGGTCGGCTGTACGGGTACAAGGCCGCCGCGGCGCGGGCGCGGGCCCGGGAGCTGCTGGCGTTGTTCCGGCTGGAGCAGGCCGCGTCCCGGCTGCTGCGCACCTACTCGGGCGGTATGCGACGGCGGCTGGACCTGGCGGGCGCGCTCGTCGCCCGGCCGCCGGTGGTGGTGCTGGACGAACCGACCACGGGCCTGGACCCGCGGTCCCGCCTCGACACGTGGGAGATGGTGCGGCGGCTCGTGGACGACGGCGCGTCCGTGCTGCTCACGACCCAGTACCTGGAGGAGGCCGACCACCTGGCCGACTCGATCGTGGTGATCGACCGCGGCCGGGTGGTGGAGCGGGGCACGTCCGACGAGCTGAAGGCCCGCGTCGGCAGCGAACGCCTGGAGATCGTCGTCGCCGACCACGCGGACCTGCCCGAGCTGACCCGCGTGCTCGCCGAGGTCGGCGCGGCCGAGCCCGTGGTGGACGAGCACCTGCGCCGGGCGCACGTGCTGGTGCACGTGGGCCCGAAGACGTTGATGGAGGCGTTGCAGCGGCTGGACGCGCTGGACGTGCGGGTGCTCGACGTGTCGCTGCACCGCCCCAAGCTGGACGACGTGTTCCTGATGCTCACCGACCGCGCCGACGACGGGGAGGACTCGTGACCGCAGTGGCCAAGGTCGCCGTCGACGGCTGGATGATCGCCTGGCGCAACCTGCTGCACGTGCGGCGCAGCGTCGACTGGGCGTTCGCCGCGGTGGTGCAGCCGGTGATGTTCGTGCTGCTGTTCGGGTTCGTGTTCGGCGGCCTGCTCGGCGGCGCGGCGTACCGCGAGTACCTGCTGGCGGGCATCCTGGTGCAGACGCTGGCGTTCAACTCCGCGTTCACCGTCATCGGCCTGTCGACGGACCTGCGCAAGGGCTTCATCGACCGGCTGCGGTCGCTGCCGATGTCCGGTGTGTCGGTGATGGTCGGCCGCACGCTGTCGGACCTGGCGGTGAGCGTCGTGGCGATGCTCGTGACGTGCCTGTGCGGCCTGCTCATCGGCTGGCGGGTGCGGGGCAGCTTCACCGACGCGGTGCTGGCGTTCCTGGTGCTGCTGGTGTTCGCGTTCGCCATGTCGTGGATCGGGGCGCTCATCGGGCTGGTCTCGCCGAGCCCGGAGGCCGCGCAGAGCGCCGGCCTGATCTGGCTGACCCCGCTGACGTTCGTGTCGTCCGGCTTCGTGCCGGAGGAGTCGATGCCGGGCCCGCTGCGGGTGATCGCCGAGTGGAACCCGCTGACCGCCGTCATCAACGCGGTGCGCGGGCTGTTCGGCAACACCGTGCCGGGGCTGGACGTCGTGTCCGGCTCGTGGCCCGACGACCACGCGCTGGCCTACGCCTGGCTGTCGTCGCTGCTGATCGTGGCGGTGTTCGTGCCGCTGAGCATGCGCGCCTACCGCCGCGTGGCGGCCCGGTGAACAGCGGTAGGTGGGGCGGGGGCCCGGCCCACCGACCGCGCGGCGACCAGGGGGGGCCGCCGAGTCCCGGGCGCCCTCACCCCCGCCGGGCGGCGAACATCGACCGGTACACCGCCGTGATGACGACGATCAGCACGCCGACCATCGCCACCGTGATCGCGACGTTGGCCACGTCGGACACCTTGCCGCCGATGAAGTACTGCTTGATCAGGTTGGACCCGACGATCAGGACGACGTACACCCACCACGGGGCCCACCGACCGTCGTTCACCTTGCCCTCAGCCACTTGTCCTCCTTGCCGGGCGCGGGCACACCCTCAGCACAGTTCCTTGATTTTCGCGGCGCCCTCGGAGATGTCCTGGGCGTTGTCCGACAACAACTGCCGGGCCGCGGCCAACACCTTGGCGGTCTGCGACGATTCGTCCATGTTCCCGGCGATGTCGTCGATAACCGAAGCCAATGTCTTGGCCGATTCGCTCTTGCCGTCGGGACCCGCGGACACCCATCCGTTCGCCACGTGGCACAGCAAGGTCTTCCGACCCTCGTCGGTGTTGTCCGGCGAAGTCTGGTTCGCGGACGGTTCGCAGCCGCTCAGCGCGAGAACCGACACCACCGCCAGTGCTACCGCCACGCTTTTCATGGTGACATCCGCTCCTCCCGGTGTGGTCGGCGGCCCGTGCGCCTGCCGTGATGACATCATCGCGAAGCGGACGTTGCCGCGGCATCGGCGGTCGGAGCGATCACGGGTCATCACTTCGGCCGATGCGAGCCGCCGTGGCGTGTGCTGTGATCGCGCGGTGCAGGCCGGACTGAGTCGCGCTGTCTCCGGGCTCCGGAAGTTGCCGGAGTGGCAGCACGACGCGCTCATCGTGATCAGCTCGTTGGTGGTCGGTTCGGTCTTGTTCGTCACCGGCCTGTACCCGTTGTTCCGCCTGGACGACCACATTCCGCTGTGGGTGCGGGTGCTGTTGTTCGGCGGCATCTGCGTGGTGGAGGCGTTCCGCCGGATCGCGCCGGGCACGGCCCTCGCGGTCGGCACGGCGTTCCTGCTCGTGGACTGCGTCATCGGCGTCAGCACGCCCACGCTCGTCGTGTACGCCGACCTGCTCTACGCGGCCACGCTCTACGGCCCGCGCCGGCTCAGCCGCGACATGGTGCCGATCGCCGTGCTGACGTCGATCAGCACGATCACCGCGACCGTGCTGCTGGTGCCCGGCTGGCGCGCCACGGTGCTGGCCGCGTTCGCCGTGCTGCCGTTCCTGCTGATCCCGGTGTGGTGGGCGACGAACGTCCGGCAGCACCAGCGGATGGCCGAGGTGGAGCGGGCGAACGCCCGGCAGCTGGCCAAGATCGCCCAGCTGGACCGGACCGCCGCGGTCGCCGCCGAACGCGCGCACATGGCCCGTGACCTGCACGATGTGATCGCCGGGCACCTCTCCGCGATCGCCATCCAGGCCGAGGCGGCGCTGTCGTTGAAGGACGACGACCCGATGACGCGAGTGGTGCTCAAGTCCGTGCGCGAGAACAGCGTCAGCGCGTTGGACGAGATGCGTGCCATGATCAACCTGCTGCGCGCCGACGTCACCGACCCGGACGAGCCGACCGCGCCCGCGCGGCTGGCCCAGCTGTCCCGGCTCATCGAGTCGGCACAGGCGGGCGGCATGAAGCTGGACGTCCGGGTGGACTACGACGACACCGAGCCGTTGCCCGCCGCGGTCGACCTGACCGCGTACCGGATCGCGCAGGAGGCGCTGACCAACGCCATGAAGCACGCACCGCGCACGAGCGTCGTCCTGGAACTGCGCCGCACCGACACCGAGATGGTGCTGGAAGTGGTCAACGAGCTGCGGGACGGCGGTGGCGGCGGAGGGCTCGGCACGGGGCTGCTGAACATGCGGGAGCGCACGGCGGCGGTCGGCGGCTCGCTGACCGCCGGGCCGTCCGACGGCGCGTGGAAGGTCCGCGCGGTGCTGCCGCTGCCCGGGGTGGAGCGGTGAGCATCAGGGTGCTGGTCGTGGACGACCACGCGGCCATCCGCGCCGGCCTCGTGCTGATCCTGGGCAACGCCGAGGGCATCGAGGTGGTCGGCGAGGCCGGTGACGGGGCGACGGCGATCAGCCAGGCGAGGGCGCTGCGGCCGGACGTGGTGCTGATGGACATCCGCATGCCCGGCCTGGACGGCATCGCCGCGACCAAGGCGTTGCACGGCGACAGCGTGGCCCAGGTGCTCGTGCTGACGACGTTCGACCTGGACGAGTACGTGTTCGCGGCGCTGCGCGCGGGCGCCGCGGGCTTCCTGCTGAAGTCGGTGGACGCACCGCGGCTGGTGGAGGCGGTGCGGCTGGTCGCGGCGGGCGAGAACGTGCTGGGCCCGGAGATCACCCGCAAGCTGATCAAGGCTTACGCCGAGGCGCCGGTGAAGGCCCAGCCGGTCGTCGACAGCCGGCTCGACCAGCTGACCGAGCGGGAGCTGGACGTCCTGCGCTGCCTCGGCCGCGGCCTGTCGAACGCCCAGATCGCGCACGAGCTGTTCATCAGCGGCGCGACGGCGAAGACCCACGTCTCCCGCATCCTGACGAAGCTGGAGCTGCGCTCGCGCGTGCAGGCGGCCATCTACGCCCAGGAGAACGACCTGGTGTGACGCGGGGATCGCACCAGGCCTCACCGGGCCCCGCCAGGCCTGTGTGGGCCTCACCAGCCGAGCGCGCCGCCGCCCGTGACGGGGATCGTCGCACCGGTCACGTACGTGGAGCCCGCGACCCAGCGCACCACCTCGGCGATCTCCTCCGGCCGCGCCAGGCGGCCCAGCGGCACCTGGTCGATCAACGCCTGCCGCTGCGCGTCCGTCAGCACGGCGACCATGTCGGTGTCCACCGGGCCCGGCGCGACGACGTTGACCCGCACACCACGTCGCCCGTACTCCAGCGCCACCGACCGCGCGAACCCCTCCAACGCCGCCTTGGCCGCCGCGTAGTTCGCCTGACCGGGTGACCCGGCACGGGCCGACGCCGACGAGACCAGCACGATCGACCCCGCCCGCGCCTTCGCCATCGCGGGCAGCACCCGCTGCACCACGCGGAACGCGCCGAGCTGCGTCACCTCGATGATCTCCCGGTAGTGCTCCTCGGGCATCCGCGCGACCAGCCCGTCGCGGGTCACGCCCGCGTTCAGCACGACCACCTCCGGCGCGCCCTGGTGCGCGGTGACCTCGGCGACGGCGTCGGCCACCCGGTCGGCGTCGGCCAGGTCCAGCTCCACCCCGAACACCCCGTCCACCGGCACGCCCGACCCGCGGTGCGTGCCCGCCACCCGGTCGCCGGCGCGCCGGAACTCCCGCGCAACCGCCTCGCCGATACCCCGGCTCGCGCCCACGACCAGCACGGACCGGGTCATGGCGCCAGCTCCACGACCGCCTCGCCGCGCGCCACGGCGACGCCGTCGTCCCGGGTCGCCGTCACCTGGACGCGAGCCGTCGCGGCCGCCACGTCGACCGACGCGACCTTCCCGCTGCACGTCACCCGCGCGCCGACCGGGGTCGGCGCGGTGAACCGGGCCTTGAACGACCGCAGCGCGCCCGCCGCCGGCCACGAGGTGACCAGCCGGCCGAGGTGCGCCATGACGAGCATCCCGTGCGTCACCACGCCGTCCAGCCCGCCCTGCCGCGCCGCGGCGTCGTCGAGGTGCACGGGATTGTCGTCGCCGGACGCGACTGCGAATTCCCGAAGCCCCTCCCGGGTGATCGCGGGCAGCTCGGTCACGGGCAACCGGTCACCGACCGCGGGCGCGTTCACGCCGCCTCCCTATCCTCGATCACGAGCACCTGGCGCAAATCCACCAGGTGTTCACCACCCCGGTGCACGGACGTCTCCTGCACGATGAACTCCAACCGGCCACCCATCCGCCGGTAAACGTCGGCGACCACGCTCTCGAACCGCAACTCGTCGCCGGCGTGCGCGTTCCGGTGATAGGTGAACGACTGCTCGGCGTGCAACGCGCGCAACGGGTCGAGGCCCATGTCGACCAACAACTCCTCGCCACGCGCCTCGAGTTCCAAGCCGAACAACATCGTCGGCGGCAACACCAAGTCGGGATGACCGGCGGCCCGCGCCGCGTCGATGTCGACGTGCACCGCGCCGTCCTCGCCGATGGCCCGCGCGAATGCGACCACCCGCTCCCGCGGCACCCGCAGCACAACGGGATCGAGCCGTTTTCCGACGAACCCCGGATCAATCATCGGCGAACCGTACCCGCGCGCGCCACCGCACCGCGAGGGCACGCACGAATACCGCGACGGTTTACCGAAATCTATATTTCCGCTGTGTTCCCGCCGGTGCTCACCGGTCCACGCACACGACCCGACCGATCGCGTACCAGGCGTGCGCGAAACCGTCGTCGTCCTCCCAGACGTCGAGCTCGTACCACGAGGTCCCGGTGGCCCAGATGGTCGGCAGCACCTGCCCGGCGGGCGTCACGCCGGCCGCGCCGATGAACGACCAGCCCGCCGACAGCCGCCGCTGGTCGGAGTCGCACCGCACGTCGAACCACTTGTCACCCTGGTCCACCGGTGACGTCGCCGTGCGCAACCCCTGGCCGGGCAACGGATCCGAGCACACCGCGTAGGTCGTCAACCGCCAGTTGCCCCCGTACCCGTCGGGGTCCTCCATGCCGGTCACCGCGACGCTCGTCAGGTCCGGCGCCTGCGCGACCTGGTTGACGTGCACCTGGCCCGCGCCCTGCGTGTTCCAGCCGGAGGCGAGGAGCTTCTTGCCCGCCGGGCACGTGGCGCGCACCTGCTTGTTGGCCGACGTCGAGTCCGACGAGGACTGGACGACGGTGTGGCCCGGCACGGGCAGCGCGCACATCGCCTCCACGATGAGGCTCCACTCGGCGTCGGTGCCGTCCTGGTCCTCCTGGGCGAGCGCGACGACCGACGTCGCCGACGGGATCAACGCGGTGATCAGCACGTCACGTCTGGCCCCGCGCGCGTAGGCGAACGCTCCGATCACCTGCTTGCCCGCCGGGCAGGACGCGGAGTTGATCCGGCTGACGTACGACGAAGGGCCGGCGGGGGAGGACAGGACCAGTTCGTCGCCCGGGATGGCGGCGGACGCCGGTGGCGCGACGACGACCACGGCGGCGGTGACCGCGACCGACAGCGCGATCAGGGTGCGGCGGAACATGGCGACCTCACAGGGGAAGTGGGACGGCTACACCGTGCGAGACGCCCCACCGCGCCCCGGGTTGCCGCCCGGGCCACGCGGAACGATCCGGTCCACGCGCACCGGACCGTTCCGCGCCGCCCCGTGTTCCGGCGACCATCGCGCCGGCCACGGCCGCCCGCGGGTTCTCACCCCGTCGTCGGAGACGGAGACCCGTGGTCGGCGGTCGCGTCGGGGTACTCGTCGTGCCACCTCCACCACGAGCCGGCCGGGGTCTGGGGGTAGCCCTCGGGCGAGTCCTCCCAGTCCTCCTGCCTGCCGAGCGCGGTCATGTCGAGGTAGCTGAACGTGCTGCCCAACGCCTCGTCGCCGCGTTCGTTGATGAAGTAGGTGCGGAACACGCGGTCTCCCTCGCGGATGAACGCGTTGGTGCCGTGCCACTCGTCGACGCCGAAGTCGACGTCGAACTCGTCGAGGATGGTCACCCAGGGCATCCGCCAGTCCATCCGCTCCTTCAACCGCCGGATGTCGGCCTGGGGCGCGCGCGAGGCGAGCACGAGGGTGGTGCCGCGGGCGTTGAGGTGGGAGAGGTGACCGATCTGGTCGGCCGTCACGAGGGAGCAGCCGGGGCACGCGTGGTCCGGCCAGCCGTGCACGCCGGGCTCGAAGAACGCCCGGTAGACGATCAGCTGCCGCCGGCCCTCGAACAGGTCGAGCAGGCTCTGCCGGCCGCGCGGCGTGTCGAACGCGTACTCCTTCTCCACCTCGAACCACGGCATCCGCCGCCGTGCCGCGGCCATCGCGTCCCGAGCCCGGGTCAGCTCCTTCTCCTTCACCAGCAGTTCCCGGCGAGCGTCCTCCCACGCCGCCGCGGACACGATCGGAGGGGTTTTCATCATGGCTGTCCACCTTCCACTCTCGGGTTGACGTTCACGGCAGCCCACCGCGGAGGTGGGTGGTCGTGAAGGGCCGCGGTCATCCGGTGGGGTCGCGGTCGAGGTGGTCCTTCAGGGCGCTGAGCGGTCCGTCCCAGTCGCGTGCCAGCGCCGCGAGGTACTGCTGTGCCACCCGCATCGGCGCGGAGCGCAGGCGGAACCGCACCCGGCGCCGTTCGCCGGGCTCCGCCAGCACCAGGCCCGCGTCGGTGAGCAGGGCGAGGTGCTTCGCGATCGCCTGCCGGGTGACGGGCAGGCGATCGGCCAGGTCCGTGGCCGTGGCCGGGCCGCCCGCCGCCAGTGCCGCCAGGATGGCGCGCCGGGTCGGGTCGGACAGGGCGGTGAAGACCCGTTCGGCGACCGCTTCGACGTCGGGCGGCATCGGCGTCAGGCGGGTTCGAGGTAGTCGACCAGCTCTCCCAGCTCGCTCGTCCAACCCTGGTTGTGCGCCTCGTACCCCTTGCCGTAGCCGTCCTCCGGCAGTTGCGCGAACCCGCGCTCCACGACCTTGAGCCGCGTGCCGGAGTCGACCTCCTCCAAGGTGAACTCGACGTACGTGCGGCGCGGGTCGTCCGCGGGCATGCCGAAGACCGGCCACGTGAAGGCGAACACGGTCGGCTCCTCCACCCGTTCCACGCGCAGCTCGACCGTCGGCCCGTCGGACCAGGTCACCCGCGCGGTGCCGCCCGGGCGCAGGTCGATCGTCGCCTCGTTGCCGAACCACGTGCCCAGCCCCTCGGCCGTGGTGATCGCCGCCCAGACCTTGGCCGGCGGTTGAGCGATCTCCACGACCCGCTCGATGTGATCGGGAAAACCCATGGCGGGACGCCTCTCGTGAGTAGCAACCGTACGGTTGCAACCGTAGCGCAACGAGGGGGTCCGCGTGGTCCGAGGTCCCGATCGGGTGATGCGGGTCAGAGCCCCACGGTGAGGGCGCCGACGAGGGACAGCCGGGAGACGCCGGTGGTGGCGCAGCTGATCGGGTCGGGGTTCAGCGCGGTCAGCTGCGCCTTCGCGGGTTGGGCGGCGAACGTGCCGGAGCTGATCGAGCCGAGCAGCACGATGACGATGTTCGCGCCGACCCGGCTGGACGTCCGGTTGTAGGAGAACGTGCTCGGCGCGACGGCCGGGTCGGTCCACGTGAAGGTCCGCGTGCCGGCGCCCTGGTAGAACAGCGCGGTGCAGGTGTAGTCCGGCAGCGTGGCGACCTCGGTGTAGGAACCGGTGGCCGCGGAGCCGTTGGCGCAGTTGAAGAGTTGGCCCTCGACGGTGACGGTGACCGTGTTCGGCGTGTTGGTCACCGGTTCGCTGAAGGTCACCACTTCGTTGACCAGGCAGGCCTGCTCGACGGCGGCGTTCGCGGTCGGCACGACGCCGGTCAACGTCGCCGCGGCGGCCAGGCAGGCAGCTGCGGTGGCCTTGCTCGCGTTCATCCGGGACCTCCCGATGTCTCAGCGGCGGACATGGTGGTCATCGGCCACCGTTCGCTTTGCGTTACCGACCGTGTACCGAACGTGTGAGCATGTCCCTGCGCAGGAGCCGGTTCGCGAGTCTTCCGGGTGATATCGCGGCCGGGTGCGCATGACGGGCGGGTGGCGTGCCATCCCACTGCCGGAGGTGGCGCCATGGTCCGGGTGGGGACGTTCCTGCCTGCTCGCCCGGCCGACGGCGGGCCCGGCAACGGCGGAGTCATCCCGCCCGACGACCACGCGACCCTGATGGGGCTGCTGTCGGAACTGCCCGGAGTGGAGTTCGTGCACGGGCTGGACTTCCGGGACTCCTACATCCGCCGGGGCCGGGTCCACTGCGGTGACGTGTGCCTGAACGACCTGGACCTGTACCTCTGGTACGCCGACTTCGCGCGCAAGCCCGGCACCTACGACCTCGACGCGTTGCTCACGGTGAAGCGCGACACGGCGGTCGTGCCCGACCCCGAGCGGATCGCGGTCGCGTTCGACAAGCACTGGTCGTACCTGACGCTCGCCCGCGCCGGCGTCCCCGTCCCGGACAACGTGCTGGTCAGCCGGCGCAACCTGGACGCGGCGGCGCCCGTGATCGAGGAGTGGGGCCACGCCGTCCTCAAGCCGCGGCGTGGCTGCTTCGGCTGGGGAGTGCTGTTCATCGACAACTTCACCACGCTCAGGGACGTCGTCGGCTACATCGACTCCGAGACCACCGAGGGACGGGTCCGCGGCGTGCCGTCGTCGGGACCGGCCCGCAGCTACCTGCTCGAGCGCTTCTACCCCAACGACCCGGAGGACTGGCTGGGCGTCACCGTCGCGGAGCACGAGGTGGTGTACGGCTTCCGGAAGACCCCCGAACGCCACGTGCGGTGGAACGACTTCGCCTGGAAGGTCTACGACGCGGGACGCGGCGGCGGCGCCGTCGAACACCGGGAAGTGCCCGCCACGCACGCCGCACTGGCGCTGCGGGCGCACCGGGCCTTCGGCCTGCCGCTGCTCGGCCTGGACGTCATCCGCCACGAAGGCGAACCGATCGTCGTGGACGTCAACACCGGTCCCGCGCTCTACCCCGACCTCTTCACCGCGGCGGGCAGGTCGCTGCCGCACGAACTGCTCCGCGTCCTCACCACCGCGATCGGCCGGATCACCGGTCAGCCGACGGCGGCCAGCGGCATCAGGTAGACCAACGCGTCGTCCACCCCGTCCAGGCACAGCACGTCGTGCGCCATGTCGTCGTAGAAACCGCCGATCACGCCCAGCGCCAGCCCGGACGACGCGGCGACCAGCGCGAGGTTCTGCGCCAGGTGCCCCGCCTCCGTGAACGCCAGCCGCAGCGTCCGCAGGCCGTACACCTCGCGCAACGCGCCGACCCGCGTGTAGAGCGCCAGCATCGCGGGCATCGTGGCCGGGTCGACCTTGGTCTCCCCGTCGCCGAAGTACATGGAGATCGCCCGCACGTCGTCCACCAGCGGTGCGGACGCGACGTGGACCAGCGTCCGCCGCACCTCGTCCACCTCGTACACGCCCGGTGCGAGCCCGGCGACCCGCCACGCCACCACCCGCAGCCGGGCGCTGTGCCGCGCGCCCGCGCTCGGGTACGGCCTGCGCCCGTCCGGGAGAGCGCCTTGCGCGGTCCACAGCAGGGTCGCCAGCTGCCCGGCGTCGAGCGTGCCGGACAGCTCGGCGCCGCGTGCGGTGTGCCGGGTCAGCAGCGCGTCGGCCAGGCCGCCGGCCACCGGCGCGCCCTCGGGCAGCGGCACGTCCGGCCACCACGGGGGCGTGGCCGGCGGCGTGACCTCGTCCTGGCGCCCACCCTGGTCGGGCACGCCCCAGTGGAACCTGCTGGCCGCCAGGTAGCGCCGGTCCGGCGCGGTCGCACCGTCCTCGTGGAACGGGGTGGGCCCGTCCGGCGCCTCGGCCGTCATCGCCACCAGCCGGCAGGCGGTGCGCTCCTCCTCCGGGTCGACGCCGAGGCGGTTGCACAGCATGTGCAGTTGCGAGGCCCAGGCGTAACGCGGCAGGTCCGCCGCCCGCACCTGGTCCATCCAGTACGCCACCACACCCGTGGCGCCCGATTCGAGCCGGTCCCACCGGGCGGCGAGGTGGGCGGCGCGCGCCTCGTGCATCGTCCGCGCGGCGACGTGGGAGCGCAGGCCGGGCGGTGCGACGGGTTCGAGCGCCTGCCGCCACCCCGTCGCCAGGGAACGCAGCCACGCCGCCGCCTCCAGGCGGTCCATCCGCAGCGCGATCGTCGTGGCCATCACCAGCTCCACCGCCGCGGTGAACCGCACCCCCGACGACCGCAGCACGGCGACCGCCACCTCGGTGCTGCGGCAGAACACGTCCTCGGCCACGGGCAACGCCTCCGGCCCGCCGTACCGCTCCACCTCCGGCTCGTACGGCGTCTCGCGCACGTCACCGTGCGGCAGCCACCCGGGGGACGAGGCCTGCACCGGGTGATCGGCCTCCGCGACCAGCGAGCGCAACCGACCGGCCAGGTCGACGGTCGCGTCACGCACCCGGACGCGCAGGTGCGGCCCGGCCTCCCAGTACCGCACGTAGAACCAGTCGGCGACCCGTCCCGCCGCGCGGTGCCCGTCCAGCTCCGGCGCGAGGACGCCGGCGATGAACGCGTCGACGTCCTCGACCGACCACGACAGCCGCACGTGCAGGCTGGTCCACGTCATCACGTCTCCAGTGGGGTGAGGTCGTAGGTGAAGCCCGTGCCACGCGAACGCCCGGCCAGCAGCAGGTAGAGCAGCACGTGCGACGGGGGCGCGCCGACCATGGCCTCCAACGGGCCGTCGTCGGTGCTGCGCGCGGGCCGGCAGAACGCGCCGGCGGACGCCGCGGCCGTGCCCACGTGCTGCGCCATCGCGCCGGCCGCGCGCAGCAGGGCCCGGTAGCCGTCCGGACCGCCGGACGCGACGGCGGCGGCCGGGTCGCCGGTCGTCACCAGCGCGAGGTTCATCGAGGCGACGTGGATCGTCCCGGGCGGGTGCCCGAACACCGGCCGCAACCCGGCCACCGCCGGTCCGGGCGACACCAGCCTCAGCCCGCCGTCCACGGCGTACCAGCCGTCGGCGACGCCCTCGACGTTGCGCACGGCCAGCCGGTGCCGCAGGTCGTCGCGCACGGGCGACCCGGCCGGCGGGTCGTTGAGCACCGCCACGACCGCCCGCAGCGCGCTTTCGGGCAACGGCCGGGGATCGGCCGCGATACCGCGCGGACCCACCCCCGAACTGCGCCGCGGCACGGGAGCGGGCTCCGGCGTCACCCCGTCGAACGCCACGGTGACCGTCAGCCCCGAGACGCGCGCCACGAGGCCGAGCCGTGCCGCGTGCTCGACCAACGCCGCCGCGACGTGGCCCACCTCCAACTCCGTGAGCACGTCGCCGAAGTCGCGGTAGCCGGGGGAGAGGCGGTCGCGCCGGCGGACCAGCTCGACCCGCACCGGCCCGTCGACCGCGGGCGTGCCGTCGCCGACCAACGCCCGCCGCACCGGGTCGAGCGTCCACCGCCCGTCCACCACCAGGTCGACGGTGGCCGCGGCCCGTGCCGACGGGTAGGCCCGGTGGTCGTTGTACTGGTTCCACGGTTCCCAGCGCAGCGGTGTCGCCACGTCGGACAGCAGCCGCCCCAACGCCGCGCCGAAGCGTCCCCGCAACGCCGTCAGCGGCACGCGCGGTCCCTCCGGGGCGGCCGTGCGCGGCGACGCCCCGGGCTCGACCACCCGCCCCGGACCGTGGGTGTACGCGGCGAGCAGGGCCTCGGCGCTCACGGGAACGGGTGGGGTAGCGGGGTGCCGGCCAGGCGCAGCCGCGGCAGGCCGTGCGTGCGCCGGTTCAGCTCCCCGAACGTCATCGGCACGGCGCCGGGCACGATCACCTTCGCCGAGTGCAGGCCGAGCCGGTCGCGCACCACCGGGTCGCTCTGGTCGACCGCGATCACCTCCAGGTCCAACGCCGCCCACTTGCGCACGTAGTGCTCCAGCAAGGCGTCCAGGTCGTCCCGCGGCACGTCGGGCACCTCCAGCTCCACCTCCGGACCGGGTGCCAGGAAGTCGTACCGCTCGGCGGCTTCGGTCAGGCCGTTGACGTTGACGTGGTCGTCCATGCTCCGGATCAGCCGCGGTTCGCGCAGCAGGGCCCGCAGCCGGTCCACGTCGTAGTCGCCGGGCTCGACGCGGTAGCGCTTCGCGCCCGCCTCGACGTCCATCGCCACCTCGGCCGCCGCCGACCGCATCGCGGCGTCCGGGTCGAGCCCGGCCCCGGCGGCGAAGAACGCGTGCGGCTGCCGGGGGGAGCGCGCAAGCGACAGCACCGACGGCACACCCAGGTCGTTGGTGGCGTCGTAGAGCTCCAGCCGGTAGCCCAGCTGCTCCAGCCGGTCCGCGATGTGCGCGGTGACGTCGTCGCGCACGCGCAGGCTCCGCAACGGCGTCCGCTGGTACCAGGCCATCAGGAACGCGTCCCGTTCGGCGACCTCGAACAACCCGTACAGCACCGCTTCGGTGAGGCTGTTGCCGGTGCCGCACCCGTTGGACGTCTCGTCCACGAATCGCGTGCCGTCGCCGTGGCCCCAGTAGGCCACGTGCTCGGGCACCGCGACCGGCCGCCCGCGGGTGTACGACCAGCCGTGCACCCACCGGGTCCGCTCGTCCGGGTGGTACGGCACGACGTGCGGCGACTCGTGGTCGGGCAGGCCGAGCCGCGTCGGGTCGAGCGCGCGGTCGCCCAGCTCGGCGAACGACGCCTCCAGGACCGTGGTGACGCGCCGGGGCCGCAGGCCCGCGTGCCGTTCCACCGCTTCGTACAGCGCGACCCGTTCGGCGTCGGCGTAGTCGGCGGTGCGGCCGAACCCGGCCTGCCCGCCGCCCAGCTCGGCGCTGACCGCCGCCACGGTCAGGTCGCCGATGCGGTGCATCCCGCCGACCGGACCGTGCCTGAGGTCGAACAGCTCGCGCCGCAGCGCGTCGCCCTCGGTGAGCGGGTTGGGCCCGCGCAACGTGCCCGGGACCACCGGGATCGGCTCGCGCACCACCGTTTCCGGGGAATCGTCGGGCACCGGGCCGCACGTCGGGCAGCCACCGGGCCGGGGCCGGACCCGGTGCTCGCCGACGGTCGCCAGATCGGTCCGCAACGCCACCACCTTGTCGCGGTGGGCGTCCGGATCGGCCCGCACGCGCTCGACGAGGGTGGTGATCAACGGCCGCAACGCCGAGGACGCCAAGCCGCCCAACCGCATCCGCCGATCACCACGCGGCACGGACGCGCCGAGCGTGGCCAGTCGCGCGTCCTCGGCGCAACTCACGCACACCCCGTCCGACACCGGACCGATCAGCACCAACGCGCCGTCGAACCGCACCGGCACCACCGGACCGTCCGCGCCGACGCCGTCCAGGTCACCGATCGCGTACTCGGCCAACTCCACCACACGCACGGTCACCGTCCGCCCCCCGCCACCGCGAACCCCACGAGGCCCGCCGCCTCCAGCACGGGGCCGAGGTGCACCGGCTTGACGTCCGCCGCGAGCGCCCGCAAGTCTTCCTGGAACGCCTCCTCGCCATCGCGCAGCCCGTACGGCCAGTGCCAGTCGCGGTTCGTCCACGGCGCCGCGGCCCCGTCGGGCTCGGCGAACGGCGCCGCGCCGCAGAGCACGACGGGTTCGGTGACTGCGGTTGGTCCGGGTTCGGCGGTTGTCACGGCTCTGGCCTGTGCCCGCCCGGCGGCGCCCATTGCGGCGAATGCGACCGCGTCCCCCGGCTCGGCCTCGACCGCCCAGGACAGCTCCTCCCCACCCACCCGCACCACCGCCCGCACCACGCGCGGGCCGAGCCTGGTCACCTCCAGTTCGGCCGGCAGGGCGAACCGGAGCGTCACGGCCTTCCACCAACGCCGGGCGGTCGGGTCGGTGGCCCACTCCTCCTCCGCGACCGGTGTGCCGACCAGGGACCGCACTGCCGTGCGCAAGGCCAAACCGAGCGCGTGCACCCGATCCGCGCCGAGCGCCACACCGTCCGGTGCGAGCGCACGTGCGGCGCGCAACAGAGCATCCAGCCGGGCGGCGTGCTCGGTGGTCCCGAAACCGATCACCTCGCCGGACGCGGCCAGCTTCACCGGCAACTGCGGCAGCTCGCCCGGCAACGGGGTGGGCACCGGTCCCAGCTCCCGATCACCCAGCACCTCCAGCAGGGCACCGGTCGGCTCCCGCGGCCGGACCGCGGACAGCCACGGGTGGTACTCCGCGTGCAGCGGGTCGACCCGCGCGACCAGGACGGCCTGGTGCGGCGGCCCGGTCGGCGGCACGTCGCTCCACATGTCGACCACCTCGGTGGACGGGTCGGGCAGCCCGCCCAACGCGCACACGATCCGGTGCGCCGCGGCCGACCCGACCAGAGCGGCCAACACCTCCGGCGGCGTCCCCGGCGCGCCGGCCAGCCGCGCCGCCACCGCGGCCGCGTCGGCCTCGACGTCCGCGACGGCGCCCGGCGCGACCACGAAACCGACGTCGGCGGCACACCCGGCGGCGACGGCGTGCCCGCCGGCGACCAGGAGCAGACCGGCGCCGGGCCGGACGGGCGACACGTCCACCCCCGCGGCGACCAGCGCCCGGTGCGCGTGAGCGGCCAACGCACCCTCACCGGTCACCACGACCGTCGCCGACCGGAGCCGTCGCCACGCTTCGACCGGTGCCGGCGCGACGGACTCCAGCCAGCTCGCGATGTCCTCGGGCGGCGCGTCACCACCCCAGTCGGCGGGCACCTCCACGAGCATGTCGTGCTCGTGCAGCTGACCGATGAGCAGCTCCAACGCCCGTGCCACGGCCGGCGGCGCGTTCTCCGGCACCGCCAACGCCCCCGGCGGCACGCCGTCGGCCAGCGGGCCGGCCAGGCGCTCCCAGATCGTCCACAACCCCTTGCCGCCGTCGAGGGAGAAGCTGGACCGCCACCCCCGCACGTGCAGGCCCGTCTCGGTCGGCGTCGCGTGCACGATCGGCCGCAGCCGCAGCAAGTTCCCGCTCATCGGGCCACCTTCGTCATCTGCGCCACGTGCTCGGACCAGTCGATCCCGGTGATCCGCTGCACCGCCCGCACGACCAGGCTCGCCGCCAGGTAGCGCTCGACGGGCGTCACGTCGCACACGGCCAGCAGTTGGTAGAGCATGTTGGTCCCGAAGCGGTAGACGGTCACCGGCCGCTGGTAGTCGGGGTGGTCGAAGTCGACCTCCCGCAACCGGTCGTGGTAGTCGCTGATCCGGTCGGTGTGGTCGCGGTGCCAGCGCCGGATCGCCTCGTCCTCGCCCATCTCCAAGGCGCGCTCGCCGAGGTGCGCCGAGTACGCGGTGGGCAGGTCGCCGCGGTCGAACACCTCCTCGACCAACGCACGCGCGCCGTCCGTCCACGCCACCCACGGTGTCGCGACCGTGCCACCGGCCACCCCGCGCACGGTCTCCACCAGCTGCTCGGCGTTGCGCTCCCACACGCCGTCGAACCGGCCGCGCAGCACGCCGTCGGGATCGCTGTGCAGCAGGAAGCTCTCCAGGTGCGACAGGAACGAGTGGTAGCCGTTGACCAGGCCCGCCGGGAACCGGCTCGCGTGCGCCGTCATCGCCACCACGGCCAGCAGCACGCGCGACTGGCTCGTGCCGTCCACCGCCACGGCCTCCCGGATGGCCGGCACGCCGAGCCGCAGGCACCGGGTGCGCAGGTCGACCAGCACGTCGGAGACCAGCAGCCGCCGCAGGGCCGTGAGGTCCGTCGGCTCGACGACCACGGTGTTGTCCGGGTGGATCGGCTCGTACGGCGGCGGCACGAGCTCGGCGATCCCGTTCTGCCGTGCCTGCGCGAGCAGCGCCGAGTGCTCCACGTCCACAGTGGACGGATAGGTGGCGAGGTGGGCGCGCAGCCGTGACGCGACCGCCTCGGCGGCCTCGTCCGGCCCGTCCAGCCGCACCCGCACGTGCGGCCCGTGCAACCAGTGCCGCTCCACGTGCCCGGTCGCGCCGGAGCGCTCCGCCTCGGCGAGCGCGGGCAGGACGGCATCGCGGAGCAACGGCGCCTTCACCGGGTCGTGGTAGTAGCAGACGACGTCGATCACGAGGCCCTCCAGTACGTTTCCGCGATCAGTTCGACCACCCGGCCGCCACCGGCGCCGGGCACGGGCAGCGCCTCGGCCAGCCGCACGCCGTCCGGGAACCGCGCCAGCAGGCGCGGCAGGCAGCGCAGGTGCAGCGGGTCGCCCAGGTCGGCGTACTGCGGTTTGCCCGCCGTGAGCGCGTGCCGGTAGGCGTCGGCCGAGACCGGGCCCCGGTCCGGTCCCACGAAGACGTGCTCCGGCAGCCCGTGCCTGGCCCGCAACCGGGCCACGTCGAGCGCCGCCCGTTCCTCCGCGCCGATCGGCGGCGGCACGGCGAAGTCCCAGGAACGGCGCGCCAGCACGACGTCCCCGTAGGTCAGGCGACCCCGGGCGGTCACCCCGCCGTCGGTCGTGGTGGAGCGCAGCCCGTCGAGGTCGACCCACCCGCAGGCGAGGTCGGAGTACAGCGCCACCTGCCGGTCCGGCAGCGCCAGCGGGATCAGGAAACCCAGGTACAGCACGTCGAGCGGAACACCGCGGTGCGTCAGCCGCACCTCGTCGGTCACGGGGTCGTGCCGCACGTCCAGCTCGTCCGCCGCCAGGTCCGCCCACCGGGCGTCCTCGCCGACCTCGCGCGCGCCGAGCAACGGGTGCAGGTTGGCGTTGAAGCCCTGCACCGGCCGGAACTGCACGGGGTTGGTGGTGTGGCGGCGCACCTGGCGCGTCACCGCGTCGCGCGCGCCCGGCAGCAGGTCGAGGAAGCGGCTGGTGAACTTGCCGAACCCGGCGTAGACGCGGTTGACCACGAGCCGGCCGTCGTGGGTCGGCTGGGCGAAGAAGCCGTACGAGCCCGTGCGCCGGGTCGCCCACGCGGGCAGCAGGTCGGCGGCCGAGGCCAGCACGTCGTCGGTGACCACGCCGTCGTGCACCTGCCCGGCCAGCTTGTCGCGGGTCTCGACGACGGCGCGCACGTCCGGGTCGGCCGAGGAGCCGATGTCCATGGACTCCTGCCACGCCTGCGACAGCGGCCCCGAGCAGTCGGCGAGGGTCGCGACACCGCCCTCGCCGAACCGCTCCACGAACCTGCCGCGGATCAGCCGGCGCAGCAGCACGTGCTGGTCGAACGCCACCAGCAGCGGGGTCAGGCGGGTCAACGCGGGCGCGGCGCCCGGCGGCACGGGCACCGGTTCGGGCAGCACCACGTCCTCGACCACCGGCGTCACGCCGGTCAGGTCCGCGCCGACCCGGTCACCGAGCTCGCGCCAGCCGGCCGAGAGGTCCGCGAGCACGGCCGCGCGGTCCGGCGCTCCGGCGGCGGCGAACGCGGCGGTGGTCGTGGCCAGCGCGGTCAGCCGGCGGGCGGTGTCGCCGTCGGCCGGCGCCAGCCAGGAGGCCAGCGAGCCCACCGCGTCCGGGTCCTGCGGGTGGATCGGGGAGACCGGCACCAGCAGCCCGAGGTCCAGGGTCTTGGCCACGAACGCGCTCGCCCTGCGGTCCGCGTCCGGCCCGGCCAGCTTCGCCGCCAAGGCCGTCGCGATCCGGTCCAACGACAACCCGTCCGGGCCGGCCTCCCGCACGACCTCGACCACGAACCGCAAGGGCCGGGTCGCCGCGACGTCCACTTCCTCCTCGCTGACCACCGCCGCGCGTCCGACACCGTCGACGGGGACATCCCGGCGGAACAGCAGCCGTCCGCCGCGTTCCCGCACGGCAGGCGCGAGCCGGTGCGGCAGCCTCGGTCCCAGCGCGTCGACCAACCTCGTCACGAGCAGGCGGTGCACGGCCGGGTGCGACACCGGTTCCGCCGCCGGCCACGGCCCCTCGCCCCAGACGCCCCAGCCGACGTGCGTGTACCAGGACAGGGGACTGGTCTTCGACGTCGCCCGCAACGCGTACCGCAGCACGGTCGGCTCGGCCTTGCGCGCCTTGCGGTCGGGCTCGCCCCGGCCCCGCGCGGTGCGGTCCAGGCCGTGCAACAGGTCCGCACCGGTCAGCACGCTCGCGCGGCGCAGCGCGTCGGTCGCGCACACCTCCGCGAGCCACTCGCGTGACGCGGCCAGCTCGCGCGGCCACGCCGCCAGCGCCGCGTCCACCGCCCGTGCCAGTTCTCCGTGGGCCGCCAACCATTGCGCCAACAGCGGCACGCGTGCCGGCAACGTGCCCAACTCCGCCGGGCGCGGGACGCGGCCGTTGTGCACGTCGCGGCGCAACGGCAGGACGACCGAGCGGTGGAACGCGGGGGAGTGGCCGTCGGCGCTGTCGTGCAGCGCGTCGGCGAGGTCCGGCGCCAGCGCGGCGATCCGGGCCTCGGCCGCGACGACCGCGTCCAGGCCCGCCCGGAAGTCCGACCCGGCCGGCCGGGGGTGCGGCAGCGCGGCCACCCGGACCAACGCGTACGGCGCGAGTTCGGTGGTGGTGCGGTCACTGGCCATCCGGTGCTCCCCGTGGTGCGGCCGGGAGCGCCCGCGTGCGGACGCCCCCGGCTGCGGCTCGACTCAGCTGTGCGTCGGCACCGTCGGCAGGTGCGGCTGCTGACAGCAGCAGCACGAGGTGCTGCTGCACGAGCACGCCGCCGCCGAGGCGCCGGTCTCCGGCAGCGCGACGGCGTCGCGCATCGCGGTCACGGCCAGGTCGCCGAGGTCGAGTTCCGAGTCGTCGAAGGTCAGGTCCATCGGTCACGTCCTTTCTGGGTAGGTGCGGTGGCGCCGGTCGGCGCGCCGCGTCGGTGGTGCCGGTCGACCCGCCCGGGAATGGTCCCCCGCCCCGTCGCGGCGACCGGAGCACCGCGCGCGTGGCGTTGCGGTACTCCGAATCGGGTTCCGGCGGGGTCATCGGGTGCCTCTCCGCGGTGCGGGCGCCGGACCGCACGCTTTCACCTGCCGGTATACGTCCGGTATGCGCTGCGGTGGCCGATGGATTCCGCCGGGTGGCTCCCCGCCGCGCACCCGCCGCCACGACCTACCGTGTGCGGTGACTGATGGGGGTTGGACGTGGGGAGATCCGGGGTGTCGACCTGTTCGACGTCGCGTGTGCAGCAGGAGATCGACATCAGGCTGTTAGCCGGGCCCGCCGTGAGCGGGCCCGAGAAGACCGGGGTCGTGCCCGGAGGGGTGAAGTCGCGGACGTTGTTGGCCGCCTTGGCGTTGGACGCGGGTTCGGCCGTGTCCACCGAACGCCTGATGGACTACTTGTGGGAACGGGAGCCGCCGCGCAGCGCGCTCAAGAACCTCCAGCTGTACGCCTCACGGCTGCGCCGCTGCCTGGACGCGGCGAACGCGGGCTTCTCGCGCCTGCTCGTCCACGTCGGCCACGGCTACCGGCTCGACGTGCCGCCCGAGGCGGTGGACGTGCTGAGCGCGGGCGGGCTGCTCCGCTGCGGCGTGGACTGCCTTCGGCGGGGTGATCCGCACGGCGCCGCCGCCTCGCTGACCGCCGCGCTGTCGGGGTGGCCGGTCGACGGCCTGGTCGGGCTGGTGCCCTCCGGTCCGGCCACGGCGGTGACGGCGTTGTGGCGGGAACGCCGGATCGCCGCCGTGGAACACCTGGCGACCGCCAAGGTCGCGCTCGGCGCGTGGGAGGAGGCGGTCGACGTCCTGGCGCCCCACGCGTCCGCCCACCCGACCCGGGAGTCGTTGCAGGTGCTGCTGATGCGCGCGTTGGCCCACCTGGGCGACCGCGTGGGCGCGATCGACACCTACCGCCGGCTGTGCCGGGTGCTCGACGCGGACCTGGGCATCCGGCCCGGCCGTGAGGCGCGTGCGGTGTTCGAGGGGTTGCTGAGCAACGCCTAGCGCCGCCGGGTGTTCCCGGGCCGCCCGGCGATGGCGCCGGTGATCGTCTCCTCGATCGCGAGCGCGGCGCCGGACCGGGCCCACTCGGTGAAGTCGAACGGCCGCACGTCCAGCCCGACCAGGTCCGGGTCGTCCTCGTAGGTGTCCGCGATCCCGTCGTGCACCAGCGGGGACGGCACCTCGTACGGCGGCAGGCCGTCGCCGGTGAGCAGCACCTTCCGCGGGTCGCCGGCGCGGACCCGGTCGAGGGCCTCGTCGTAGCTCGGGTGGCCGGTCAGCCGCCGCAGCACGACGTGCGACATGAGGTAGCTGGAGATGCAACCGCGCCGGCCGCAGCCACACCCTGGGGTCCGTTGGCGTCCACCAGGGTGTGGCTGAAGTGGGGCGGCAGGCCGTGCGACCGAGCTCGGCCCGCGACAGCGGCCCGTGGATCAACACCTCCAGCAGGACGTCGCGCGTCACCTCGGGCAGCTCCGGCCAGGAAGAGGTGGTGCGGCGGGCGCCGTCGGAGATCACCGCTCGAACGTAGCGCCGTTCTGGGAGCGCTCCCAGAACCGCGCCCCCGCCCGGGGCCCGCCAAAAAACCC
>NZ_JAJHUO010000012.1:201028-270209 GCF_020859565.1 Saccharothrix luteola
GCAGCGGTTGGGGGGGGGGGGGGGGGGCCGGGCCCCCCCCCCCCCCCCCGCCCGCCCCCCCCCCCCCCCCCCCCCCCCCCCCCCCCCCCGCCGCCGGTTACCGGCATCAAGACCACGCCGGCGTCCGCGCACCCCGGTGGTCACTCGAACCGGATCGACTCCGCGCGCGGGTACTTCCGGCCCGGCGACGGCACCGGCGACCCGGTGAACGACACCGGTGTGCCGGTGGGCAGCATGGCGAGGCCGGTGGGCAGGTCGTCGCGGGAGGCGTACCACGAGCTGCCGCGGCTGTCGGTGATGAACCCGTGCGGCTGCCCCGGCTTCCACCCGGTCACGGTGCCGCGACGGCGACCGCGCGGCGTGCCGGCGGGCGAGGCGACGACCTCGGTGGACCGCACGAACGGGCGGCTCAACGGGTAGCCGAGGCGGTCGGCGGGCGCGAAGAGGTCGTCGAACGCGGGCGTCGAGGTCGCCGCGGCCCGCAGCGGCGCCGCCGTGCGCGGGGTCCAGGCGGGTTGCGGCTCAGGGGCCGACCGGTCGTCCACGACCGGCACCACCACCCCGATGCCGCGCCCGGTCAGCCGGGTGGCCAGCGGCGTGAAGTCGGCGTCACCGGTGATCAGCACGACCCAGTCCAACGGCGCGGTGGTCGCGAGCTCCCACGCCTCGAGCGCGAAGTGGACGTCGACGCCCTTCTCCTTGCCGCCGTGCAGCGGGAGGTCGTGCCGCGTGACACCGGCGGCGGCCAGGGCCGCGTCGAACGCCGCCGCCGGTGTCTCGATGCGGCCGCGCACGTAGTGCGCCTCGTGGAGCACGCAGTCGTCGAGGGGGACACCGGTCCGGGTGTGGAGGTGCCAGCGCACGGCGTCGTGCAGCCCGGCGAGCGAGATCCGCGCCCGACGCGGATGCGCGGTGGCGTAGAAATCGCTCAGGTAAGCGAACCACGTCCCGTCGTAGAACACCCCGATGCGCACGATCTCCCCTGCTGGTTTGGGCCGTCACCCGAAGGGATACACCATGGCCGTGACCACACCGGAACCCGACCCCGCCGCCGCGGAACCGGACTTCGCCGAGGAGCACTCGCGCCCGACCTACGCCGACGAGCAGGCGGGGTCCGCCAACACCACCCCGGACGAGGCGACGCCCGAGGGCACGGCCGGCGCCGGCGGGATGGACCCGGACTGACCGACCGCCGCCGAGGCGCGATGCGGGACCGGAGCGCTTCGGGCTCACCCAGGTCACCCCCTCGGTGCACCGAGCCGCCCTCACCGAACCCCGCAGGTGTGGCGGCCGGGCGTTGTGGGCACTCGGACGGGCGGTACCCCCGACTGCCCAGGAGGCCTTGGTGTCCGCAAGCCGATTATTCGCCCTGCTGATCGTCCTGCTCCTCACCCCGACCACCTTCGCCGCCGCCACGCCCGCCGTCCCGACCGCCGCCGAGGTGTCCCTGATCCGGTACCACCCCGGCGACACGGCCCCCGAGCACGGACCGAACTCGTTCGTGATCACCGTCGGCGACTGCGCGCCGTTGCGGCACATCGACTACAAGTGGGGCTCCACGTACGGCAAGATCACCGCGCCGTGCGACGAGCCGAAGACCGTCTCCCTCGCCCCGCTGGGCGCCACCGAGCACCCGCTCCAGTGGCGCACCTGCTCGACCACCCTGTGGCGCTACCCACCGCGCCTGCACACCGTCTGCGGTGACTACCACTACGACGTGGTCCTCACGGGCTGACCGCACCATCCCGGTGGACGGCCGTCCACCGGGACCCGTGGTCACGGCGGCGTGGTCGCGCAGTCGGCCGGCGAGGACGCCAGGCGGCGGCGGTGGAAGCGGGCGATGGCGGCGATGCCCGTCAGCGACACGGCGGCGCTCGTGACCAAGGCGATCACCGTGCCGCGGCCTGCGCCCTGGGTCTCGTCCAGCAGCACCATGCCGATCCACGCCGCGACGATCGGGTTCACCACCGTCTGGCCGGCCACCACGAGGTCCGCCGGACCGCTCGCGTACCCGAGCTGGATCAGCGCCGCGCCGACCAGGAAAGCCAGCGCCAGCCCGGTGAACGACACCCACGGCAGCGACGGCAGCGACGTCGTCACGTCCCGCACCAGCACGGCGACCAGCCCGTACGCCGCGCCCGCGCCGGCGGCCAGCGCGAGGGCACGTGCCGTCCCGCTCCGCAACGCGCCGACCACGACGAACGCGCACACCACGGCGGCGACCACCTGACCGGCCCGCAGCACCGTCGCCGGTTCCACGTCCGTCGTCACGGCGGTCCGCGCGGCGATCGCGACGAACGTGGCCACCCCGCCCGTCGCCGCCATCACGGCCACCGCGAACCCCCGCGTCACGTGCCGGACGCCGATCGCCGCGATGATCGGCAGCGACATGACGGCGAGCGGCGCGACGACCGTCACCGGCGCCATGGCCAAGGCCACGATCTGCAGCACCGCGGCGACGAACAGCACCGCGAACCCGAGCAGCCACCGCCGGTTGCCCGCCAGCCGGGTGAACCGCCGCACGGTGAGGTCGCCGACGTCCCGGACGCCCGCGTGCTGGAGGGCGGCGCCGACCGCGCTCAGCACCGCACCTGCCAGCGCGCACAGGATCGCGATCCCCACCTCACCAGAGTAGGTGCCGCCGGGGTCACGCGCGGTGACGCGGAGTCCACCAACGGTCGCTATCCGGCGCGCCCCGCCGCCGCTACCGTCGCGACCCTGGAGGGAGCGCACCATGACCTTCGCGCGTCGAGCGGGTGCGGCCGTGCTGGCGGCCGGTCTCGCGTTCACCACGGCCGGGCCGGTCTCCGGCGACACCGCCGGGCCCGCCCTCGCCCAGGAACGGCTGGACCGGGGCGCGGCCACGCGTCCGGGCACCGTCACCGGGTGGCACGTCGACACCGCGACCAACACCCTGGTGGTCTCGGTGCACGGCGCCGCGACCGGGGTCGCCGAGTGGGCACGCGGGCTCGGCGCGGGCGCGGTCACCGTCGAGCACGTCGCCGAAGCGCCCCGCCCGGTGTGGGACCTGATCGGCGGGCAAGCGATCTACAGCGGCGGCGCGCGGTGCACGTTGGGCTTCAACGCGCGCTCGGGCGCCACCCGCTACATCCTGTCGGCCGGCCACTGCGTCGCTGCCGGCAGCGACTGGCACGGCGTCGGCGGCTACATCGGCCCGAGCGCCGGCTCGTCGTTCCCTGCCAACGACTACGGGTTGATCCGCGTGACGTCGACGGCCGCGGTGTCCACGCCGCTGGTCGACCGGCACAGCAGCGGCCCGGACGTCACGATCAGCGGTGTCACGACCCCGCCCGTCGGCTCGTCGATCTGCTACTCCAGCCCGGCCTCGGGGTGGCGGTGCGGCAGCGTCATCGGGATCAACCAGACGGTCTGCTACCCGCAGGGCTGCGTCGGCCAGCTCATCCGCGCCAACGCGTGCCCCGAGCCCGGCGCGTCCGGCGCGCCTGCCGTCACCCACCCCGGTACGGGCACCGCGGTCCGCGCGGTCGGCCTGGTCTCCGGCGGGTCCGGCACCTGCTCCACCGGCGGGACGACGTGGATCCAGCCGATCGCCGAGCCGCTGTCGGCGTACGGCCTCACCCTCTACACCGGGTGAGCACCAGGCCCGGCCAACTGTCAAGAAGGACCCACGATCGTCGGTGTCCGGCCGGCCGCCGCATCCCCTAGCGTCCGCGACGCCATGCCGACGTCCACGTCTGGGGGTTCCATGAGAGTCCGTCGTCTGCTGGTCCTCGCCGGTGCGCTGATGCTGCTCGCGCCCGTGCCAGCCCTCGCCGACCCACCCGGCACCGGGCAGCCCGGCGAGTACCGCCCGGTCCGCGGCCCGTCGGCGCCCGCCGAGCACCGGTTCCTCCAGAAAGCCGTCCGCGGCGACACCATCCCCCGGCACGCGCACGAACTCGCCGCCGCCCAGGCCGACCGGATCCCGGCCGCCGGCGCGCCGTGGCGCTCGATCGGCCCGACGAACATCGGCGGCCGGATCGTGAGCCTGGCGCTGGACCCGCGCCGACCCGACACCGTCTACGCCGCCGCCGCGAGCGGTGGGCTGTGGCGGTCCACCGACGCCGGGCGCACGTTCGCCACCGCGTGGCCGGACAACGGCACCCAGGCCATGGGCGCGGTGGCGGCGGCCGGTGACGGCACGCTGTACGTCGGCACCGGCGAGCCCAACCCGGGTGGCGGCAGCGTGACCTACGAGGGCACCGGCGTCTACCGCTCCACCGACGGCGGCACGTCGTGGCGCAACGTCGGCCTGCGCGACTCCGGCAGCGTCGGCGGCATCGCGATCGACCCGACCGACTCCAACCGCCTTTTCGTCGCCGCCAACGGGTCGCTCTACAGCGCGGGCGGCGACCGCGGGGTGTATTTGTCCGCCAACGGCGGCGGCAGTTGGCGGCGCGTGCTCGACGTGCCGAACGAGTTCACCGGCGCGGTCGACGTGCAGATCGACCCGACCGATCCGAAGCGCGTGTACGCCGTGCTGTGGGACCACCGCCGCACCCCGGTGAAGCGGACCTACGGCGGCGTGGGCTCGGGCGTCCACCGCTCCACCGACGGCGGCCTGACCTGGCAGCGGCTCGAGGGCGGGCTGCCGCCGGCCGGTCCCGAGGTCGGCCGCATGGGCATCGGCGTCTCGGCGTCCGAACCGGGCAGGCTGTACGCCATCGTCAACAGCACCGCGGGCCCGTTCGCGGGCTTCTACACCTCGGCCGACGCCGGTGACAGCTGGACGCGGCTGCCCGAACCGGACGTGCTGAAGTCCTCGCAGTCGAGCTTCGGCTGGTGGTTCGGCAAGGTCTGGGTCGACCCGGACGACGCCCGGCACGTGCACGTCGCCGGCGTCCCGCTGATGACCACCAAGGACGGCGGCGCGACCTGGACCGCCGACGACGCCTCGATCCACGTCGACCACCACGCCATGGTCTGGGATCCCCGCTACCCGGCGCGGGCCTACCTGGGCAACGACGGCGGCGTGTACCGGTCGGACGCCGACGGCGACGGCGGCTGGGTCAAGGCCGAGCACGAGCCGTGGACCCAGTTCTACAGCGTGGCGATCAGCCCGCAGGACGTCACGCGCGTGTCCGGCGGCACCCAGGACAACGGCTCGCTGCGGTCGTGGGGCGGGCCGGCGTTCAACGAGTACCTCGGCGGCGACGGCGAGGAGAACATCATCAACCCGCGCGACAAGGACAACGTCTTCGCCTGCTACCAGTACGGCAACTGCTTCCGGTCCACCGACGGCGGCACGACGATGGAGTTCTTCACCCCCGGCACCACCGCGGACCGGCGCAACTGGTTCACCCCGGTGCAGTTCGACCCGTCCGACCCGCGAGTCCTGTACTACGGCGGCAACCGGCTCAACCGGTCGGTCGACAACGGGGTGACCTGGACGCCGATCAGCCCGGACCTGACCGGCGGACCGGGCCAGGACACCTACCCGTACGGCACCATCACCACGGTCGCCGCCGCGCCGTCCGACCCGCGCACGATCTGGGTCGGCACCGACGACGGCCGGGTGTGGGTCACCCGCGACCTGGGGGCCACCTGGGCGAAGGTGCTCGACGGCCGGCCGTGGGTGACCCGGATCGCGGTGTCCGAGCGTGACCCCGCCACGGCGTACGTGACGCTGTCCGGCTACCGGTCCGGCTCCGACCAGCCGCACGTGCTGATGACCCGGTCGGCGGGCGCGCGGTGGACCGACATCTCGGGCAACCTGCCGTCGGCGCCGGTGAACGACGTCGTGCTCGGTCGCGCCGGACAGCTGTACGTGGCCACGGACCAGGGCGTGTTCGTCGGCAGCGCCTTCGCGGCCGGGCACTGGCTCCGGCTGGGCCACGGGATGCCGAGGGTCGCGGTCGACGACATCGAGTACGACGGCCGCAACCACCGGCTCGTGGCGGCCACGTTCGGCCGGGGGATCTACGAGACCACCGTGCCCTGATCATCCGCCGGACCGGGCACCGCCGCGTCGACGTGACGCGGCGGTGCCCGAGCACCGGGATCACGGGCTGACGCAGGTCATCTCGGTCGGCGGGTTCGCGTTCGGGCCGTTGGCCACGTAGCCGAACGTGGTCGACGTGCCGCTGCCCAGGGAGCCGTTGTACGGCGCGTTCCGCACCGACACGGCTCCGCTGGTCCCGGTGTTCACGCCGCCCCAGAGGTTGTTGACGGTGTGCCCGGACGGGAGGGTCAGGCGGACCGTCCACCCGTTGAGCGACGCGGTGGAGGTGTTGGCCACCTTCACCTCGGCCTGGTAGCCGCCGCCCCACGAGTTGACCACGCGGTGGGTCGCCGCGCACGCCCCGCCACCGGGCTGGCTCGTGGTCGTGGTGGTGGTGCTCGTGGTGGTCGTCGTTTGGCTGGTGGTCGTCGTGGTCGTGGTGGGGTCGTCGATGCTGCCCGGGACGGACAACAGCGCGGTGTACCAGGCAGTGGCCATCTTCGAGTAGCCGCCGGCGTTGGGGTGCACGCCGTCGGCGAGGTCGGCGGTGGTCAGCGCGCGGTACATGTCGACCAGGTGCACCTTCTTGCCCGCGCTGACCTTGCTCTGCACCATCGACGGGATCGTGGCGTTGAACGCGCGGACGTTCGCGTCGCGGCCCGACAGCGGCACGATCGTCGCGACGAACAGCTCCGCGTTCGGCGCCAGCGTGGTGATGCGGTCGACCAGGGCGGAGAGGCGTTGGGGCGCGCCGCCCGGGTTGCTGCCGTTCATGTCGTTCGTGCCGATGTGCAGCAGGATGGTGCGCGGCGTGTACGTGCGCAGCCAGTTGGTGACGTTGCTGTCGATCTGGGCGATGGTCCAGCCCGAGTGGCCCTCGTGGTTGCGGTCGCCGAGGCTGGTCGGGCCGTTGGTCATCGACCCGACGAAGTCGACCGTGCGACCGCCGGCGACGAGCTTCTGCCACAGGTCGACGCGGTAGCCACCGGGGACGTTGAAGCCGTCGGTGATCGAGTCGCCGAGCGGCATGACCTTCACGCCGCTGTCCGCCTGCGCGGTGCCGACGGCGACGACCGCGGCGGCCACCAGGGTCAGGGCGGCGGCCGCGCTCGCGAGCAGGTGCCTTCGTTTCATGGTCCGGACCTCCGGAGAAGGTGAACTCGGTGGGTGGTGACGTCGGCGGCGTTCGTCACGCGACAGCGCGATCGGTGTCCGTCGAGGGCGCACGGCATCGCGTTCTTGAGTTTCATCGGGCAGCTTCCTCCACGGCCAAGGCAAGGGCGGAGAGCGCGAAGGCTGCCCGGCGCCCGACATCGGTGTCCGGCTCTGAAACGTTCAGGAGTGTCCGTCGGAACATTTCTGTTTGGCAAGGCAATCGAGACGCGCCCACGACCGGTCGCGGTGCGTCGCGTGCGGCCGATTGCCGGTGCGCCCGCGCCCCGTCACCCGACCAGGCCGGCGCACGGCCGAACACCCGGATCGGCTGGGTGAACTGCGCGATCGACCGGCCGCCCGCGCCGCGGAACCGTTGCGGCGCAACGTCGGCGGCACGGTCGCGGACCCACGCGCGCTGAGCTGTTCGGACTAGCCGCCGGCTCGCGGCCGGGCCGCGAAATCGACGTCTCGTTTCGGGACTTTCAGCTCAATGGCCGATGGTGCGGGTCCACTTGAGCCACCAGGGCGCGATCTGCCGCGGTCGCGAGGTGATGGCGTGGCAGATCAGCGTGACCGCATCGGCCCCGACGAGTCCGGTGTAGACGCTCGTGGTGGTGAGGCCGCGGTCGCGGCCTTTCAGGGCCAGGCCGCGGAACCAGGTGTCGAACGCGGCCTTCGACGCGCGGTGGCCGCCCCAGCGGGCCGGGAGGGGCAGGCGGAGGTGCGCGGGGCAGACGTTGATCAGGTGGGCCGAGCCGCCGGCCCGCAGCGCGGGCAGCAGGCCGCGGATGAGCGTCGTCGGGCCGACGTAGTGGGTGTTGATCGTGTCCTGGAAGTCCCGGCAGGACGGCTGCCGCGGCGGCGTGCCCGCGGTGTGGATCACGATGTCGAGGCGGCCGTGCTCGTCGAGCAGCCGTTCGGCCAGCACGCGCATGGCGGCGGGCGTGCCCGGATCGGCCCGGTAGACCGAGACCTCGCCGATCAGCCGGTGGGCGGGGTGGGTGGCGACGAGGACCCGCGCGCCCGCACGGGTCAGGTGACGCGTCGCGGCGTCGGTGACGTCACTGGACGTCCCGGTGAGCAGGACGGTCTTGTCGCACACGGCGTGCCGGAGCCGGGCGTCGTTCATCCAGTGCCTTCCGCCGGTGACTCGGCCGGGCCCGTGCCGCGGTCGGGCACCCAGGCCAGCGCCAGCGCGCCGCCGGAGGCCGCGAGCAGGAAGCCGACCAGGAACCCGCCGAGGTTGGCGCCGACCAGGCTGAGCAGGCCGGCGACGAGGGCCGCCACGCCCGCGAAGTGCCTGCGGGCCGGGTCGAGCAGCAGGGTCGCGCCCGCGACGACCAGCACGCCGCCGAGCAGCCAGCTCCACGGTGCGGCGGCGCCGGCGAAGCGCAGCGCGTTGGGCACGGCGCCGACCACGAGGACCAGTTCCAGCCCGGCGGCGGTGGTCAGCACCCCGGCGGAGAACGGGCAGGAACGCCGGAAGCGGGCGAAGTCGCCGTTCACCGGCCCTGTCCGTCCGTTGTGGACGAACAGCCCCCGTCGCCCCGGTGGTAGCTCAGGTCGAGGTCCGCGACCGTGAACGTGCCCGCGGTGACCGAGCCCGCGCTGATCTTCAGGTCGGTGAGCGTGGTCCTGCCCGCCTGGTACCCCGGCGTGCCGCCCGCGTCCGCCAGCGGTCCGAGCAGGAGTCGGCTCACGTCCAGGCCGCCGGTGATGCCGCGCACCTCCAGCACCAGGTCGGTCGTGCGCACGTGCGGCGCCCGCAGCACCGTCGTCACCCGACCCACCACCGGCAGGTCGGCCGTCACCGACTGGCACAGCCCGGTCAGCTCGGCGGCGGGCAGCCGCGCCAGCAGGGTGGGCACGCCGGGATCACCGGCCGCGGAGCCCGGCACGATGCGCAACCCGTCGGACTCCACCCGGTCCACCGTCACGGTGAAGGGGCTGCCGCTGGTGAACGACACCCCGATCACGCCCTCGGCGATGCCACCGAGGACCACCGCGCCTGCCACCACCGTCGGCACGAGCGCGGCGGCCAACCGCGGCCGGCTCGTGCGGCCTGTCGGACGATCACGCAGCTCCATCGACACTCCCTCGGCTCGCGCCTGTCGGGGCCGGGACACCGCGGTCCGCGGCCATGATCCGCGCCGGCTCGGGTGATCGGCCATTCCCCGGACGCGTGACCGGCGCTCACGCCGCGTGGTCACGGCTGTTCGGACCGGTCGGGACGGGCCACGGGCACCCGTCCGGGCGGCGGCCGGCGCTCGGCCTGGGCGGGGAGCGACTCCGGTCGCGGCCGGTCCGCCGCGGCACGAGCGGCGCGCACCGCGGCCGGCGTGTCCCGACCACGGCGGTACCACCACGCCAGGACCGCCCGCAGCGGCCGGGAGACCACCCCCGCGCCCAGCTCGGCGGGCAGGCACCACCACGGACCGAGGCTGTGCCGCCGCGTGCACACCGCCGCGCACACGGTCTGCGCCGCGTCCCGCACGTCCAACGCGGGCACCCGGCCGGCGGCCAGCAGCGGCGCGCTCATCCTGGTGTCCACCAGCCCGAGGTAGACCGGCACGACCCGGACGCCGTCACCGGCCACCTCGGGCGCCAGCGCGCGCAGCCACACGTCGAACGCCGCCTTCGACGCCTGGTAGCCGCCCCACCGGGGGAACGGCGGCATCCGCGCGGCGAACGTGGACACCGACACGATCCGGCCGCGTCGGGCCGCGCGCATGGCGGGCAGCAGTTCCAGCGTCAGCCGCAGCGGGCCGAGGTAGTTGACGTCGGTGAGCCGCCGGAAGTCGTGGAACCGCCGCCCGGACAGCTCCACCGAGCGGCGGATCGACTTGCCCGCGTTGTTGACCAGCACGTCGACCGGCCCGTGCTCGGCGAGGATCCGCTCGGCGACCTCGCGCACGGCGGTGAAGTCGGCGAGGTCGACGGGGTAGGCGTCGGCCCGCCCGCCGTGCGCCCGGATCTGCTCCACCAGCTCGTCGAGCAGGTGCGCCGACCGGGCCAGGACGAGCACGGTCGCGCCCGCGTCGGCCAACTGCCGCGCGGTCTGCCTGCCGACGCCGTGCGAGGCGCCGGTGACGACCACGACCCGGTCCCGCACCGCGCGCCGCAACCGGGCCGGGCGCACCCGTGACCGGGAGAAGAGCAGCCGCCCGATCAGCCGGCTCATGCGAACCGCAGCGCGTGGTGGTCGGCCGTGCGGGGCAGCGGGCGGTCGGGCGTCAACCGGACGCCGCCGACCTGCCGCAAGCCCTGGTCGAGCAACGCGGACAGCAGGGTGGCGCTGGTGAAGAGCACCAGGTGCTGCCCCGGGCACTCGGCCGGACCCCGGCTGAACGGCGCGAGCGACCAGTCCTCCGACGCCCGCCCGTCCAGCCACACCTCCGGCTCGAACCGGTCCGCGTAGGGCAGGCGGTCGGCGTCGCGGTGGAAGTAGGAGCTGTAGTAGACGACCGCGGTCCCCGCCGGCACGGTGCTGCCGTCCGACCAGGTCGTGCGCCGGGTGGTGTCGCGCAGGATGGCCAGGGTCGTCGGCCACAGCCGCAACGACTCCCGCACGCACGCGCGCAAGTAGTCGTGATCGGTGCGCGTCCGGTCCGGGTGCCCCGCCAGCAGGCCCAGCGCCAGGAAGGTGGCGATCGGGGCGGCGTCGAAGGCGAACAGCCAGTGCTGGGCCTGCGCCTGCGGCAGGGTCCGCGCGGTCTGGGGCGCCTCGGCGACGCACGAGGCCAGCCCGCCGGACCCCTCGTCGAGGTAGCCGAGCACCCGGTCCCACAACCGCTCGCGCAACGCGTCGCGCCGGGGGCGCAGCCGGAACCAGTTGGCGTCGGCGCGCAGCGCGTCGAGCAGCGCGGTGAGCTGCTCGTCGTCCTTGGCCGCGTCGCCGAGGACCACCCGCCGCACGATCCGCCGGTAGGTGCGCACGAACTCGTCCCAGGTCAGCTCCGCCCCGCGGCCGGTCGTGCGGCCGATCAGGTCGGCGGCCTCGGCGCGGATGACGGCGTCGAAGGCGGGGCACAGGTGGTGGTCGGTCTTGGGGTGGTCGAGCACGGACTCGTTGAAGCGGCGGCGCTCCTCCCGGATCAGGCCGCGGGAGAGCAGCACCGCGCCGGGCTCGAAGTGGCCGAGGGTGGCGACCTTGTCCCGGCTGGCCGCGGTGAGCGAGACCGTGGTCCGCTCCAACGCCTGCCGGGCGTCCTCCGGTGACAGCAGCAACAACACCCGGCGGTGCAACACCTTGACCAGCAACGGTCCCGTGCCGTGTTGCCGCCGCAGCCGGCGCAGCAGCCGGCACGCCCAGTCGTTGGTGTCCCACCGGGCGGCCAGCCCCACCATGCGACGTCGCCGCAGGATCGCGCCCTGGGCGAGCGTGGGCACGAGCACCAGGGCGCCGAGCGCGATCGTGTCCGCGAGCGAGGCCCGTGCCGGTCGGCGCGCGGTCACGAGGAGATCCTTTCCGGACGGCGCAGGCCGAGGCGCAGGTGGATCAGCTCGGTGATGTCGGCGACCGTGCCGCCGGACCGGGCGAGTTCCAGGGGCGGTATGTCGACGTCGAAGCGGCGGCGTGCGGAGACCAGCAGTTCGGCGGCCATCAGCGAGTCCATGCCGTAGTGGTCGATGCGGCGGTGGTGGTCGATGGCGGTCGGGTCCATCCGCAGCACCTCGCCGAGCAGGGAGGTGACCTGCTCGGAGATGGTGGCCACCGCCTCCTCCGGCTCCATCCGGCCGAGTTGGCGGATCAGCTCCTCCTTGCGCTCGCCGCCGGCGACTTCGGATGGTCGGGCCAGCGCGCCGAACCGCGGCGTGCGCAGGGCGGGCACCAGGGCGCTGAACTTCGACCAGTTGAACCGGCCGACCCAGGCCACCGCGTGGTCCGCGGCCAGCAGTTCCCCCAACGCGTCGAACGCGTCCGCCGGTGTGATCGGGTCCATCCCGATCGCGGACATCGTGGCCTCGATGTTGTTGCGGGCGACGTAACCGGTCTCGCCGATGGCGCCCCACGCGATCGCCGTGCCCGGCAGGCCCAGGGCACGGCGTCGTCGCGCCAGCGCTTCCAGGAACAGGTTCCCCGCCACGTAGGGAGCCTGCTGGTGGTTGCCGACGAGCGCCGCGCCCGAGGAGTAGAGGGCGAACAGGTCCAGGTCGAGGTCCCTGGTCAGCTCGTCGAGCACGACCGCGCCACCGAGCTTGGGGCTGAGCACGGCGCGGAAGCGCTCGTCGTCCAGTTCGGTGAGCGGCGCGTCGTCCAGGTGCATCGCGGCGTGCACGACACCGCGCAGCGGTGGATCCAGTTCGGTGACGATCCGGCGCATGGCCTCCGGGTCGGCGGCGTCGGCGCGGTGCGCCGTGGCGTGCACCCCACGTGCCTCCAGCTCGGCGAGCAGCGCCGGCGCTTCGGGCGAGTCCGCGCCGCGTCGACCGACGAGGGCGAGGTGCCGGGCGCCGCGTCCGGCCAGCCACCGCGCGGTGGCCGCGCCGAACCCGCCCAGCCCGCCGGTCACCAGGTAGGTCCCGCCGGGGTCGAGGGCGGGCGCCGCCGGGGCGCCCGTCACCGTCACCGGTTCGGCGCCGGGGTCGAAGGACACCACGACCTTGCCGACGTGCCAGGAGTGCTGGAGCTGCCGGAACGCCTCGCCGATCCGCCCGGCGGGGAAGACCGTGTGCGGCAACGGGCGGTAGGCGTGCTCGTCCATCGCCTCGGCGAGCAGCCGTTCGGCGACCACCGGGTCGGTCGACAGCGCGGACAGGTCGACGCCGAAGAAGGCCAGGTTGTTGACGAAAGGGCGCAGCGGGAGGTCGTTGTCCTCGTACATGTCGCGCTTGCCGAGCTCGACGAACCGGCCGCCGGGGCGCAGCAGCTCCAGGCTGCGGACGATCGCCGGACCTGCCAGCGAGTTGAGCACCACGTCCACCCCGCGCCCGCCCGTGATCCGGCGGACCTCGTCGGCGAAGTCGAGGCTGCGCGAGTCCAGCACGTGCTCGACACCGAGGGTGCGCAGGAGGACCCGTTTGGCTGGGCTGCCGGCCGTGGCGATCACCGTCGCGCCGCAGGCCCGGGCGAACTGGAGGGCGGCCAGCCCGACACCGCCCGCGCCGCCGTGCACCAGCACCGTCTCGCCCGCCTCCAGCCGGGCCAGCCTGCCCAGGCCGTAGACGACGGTGCCGAACACGACCGGCATGGTCGCCGCCTCGGTGTCGGTCATCGACCCGGGCACCGGCATCAACGACCGCGCCGGCGCGAGGACCTCGGAGGCGAGCGAGCCCGGCGCCAGCCCGGCCACCCGGTCGCCGACGGCGAACCGGGTCACGGCCTCGCCCACCGCCGTCACCACGCCCGCGCACTCCAGGCCGGGCGAGTGCAGACCGGTGAACTCGTAGCTCTCCGCCGGCAGGAACCCGGTGGCCTGCATGACGTCCCGGTAGTTCAGCGCGGCGGCCCGCACGGCGACCCGCACCTGGTCCGGTCCCGGTTCGGGGCGTTCGACCGCACGCCAGCCGAGTTCGTAGGACAAGCCGGGTGACCGCACCTCCAGTTGGTACGCGGCGGGATCGGGCACCGTGGCGGGCAGGTCGACCTCACGGGGTGCGAACCGGCCGTGCGGGGTGAGCGCGAACTCGTCCTCCGCGCCCGGTGCGAGCAGTTCCCTGGCCAGTCGCTCCGCGGAGTCGCCCGTGCGGGCGAGGGAGATACGCCGCACCACGAGGTCGGGGCACTCGTTGGCGACCACGCGAGCCACGCCCCAGACCGCCGCGTCACCCGGCGCCTCGACCTCCGTCGGTAGCGCGCCACAGGGTCGGGTCACCAGCCACACGGCGCCCGTGCCGGGGCGTTCGGCGATCGACCGCAGCAGCGCCGCGCACCGCGTGGTCCGGTCCAGGAGCGGCGTTCCCGGTTCACCGAGGATCAGCACCGGGTCGGTGCCGTCCGGCGTCCACTCAGCGGCCGGCACGACCCGCGGCTCGGGGCAGCCCGCCGAGCGCAGCAGCCGTGCGGTCCGCTCGGCCAGCGGCGTTTCGGCGTCGGTCTCGGGGAGCAACGTCCAGCGCAGGTCCGGGTCGCCCGGCGGCAGCGCGGGCCGGTCGCGGTCGACGTGCGGCGCCGTGGCCATCAGCACCGAGAAGTCACGGCGCAGCCGCGTGGTCTCGGCACCAGTCTGCACGACGTCGGTGAAACCGGTTCGGCGCAACAGGTCCGGCCACCGGTCGCGGTCGAGCAGCACGGTGTCCGGCCGCAGCGCCCGGTCCTCGGCGTGCCAGAAGCCGTCCAACAGCCCGAAGACCGGCGCGAGCACGACGGGGTTGTGCGATTCGTGGGCGACCAGCCTGCCGCCGGGCGCCAGGAGCGCCGCGACGTTCGTCAGCGCCCGGGTCAGGTCCTTGGCCGTGTGCAGGGCGTTGGCGGCCAGCACGACGTCGAACGCGCCCTCGGCGAACCCCTGCTCGGCCGGCGGGCGGTCCAGGTCGAAGGTGCCGAACTCCACCCAGTCACGGCCGGCGAACCGCTGTTCGGCGCGGGAGGTGAAGTACGACGACACGTCGGTGAACGTGTAGCGGGTCCGGTCGGCGGGCAGCACGGGCAGCACCGCGGCGGTGAGCCCGCCGGTGCCCGCGCCGACCTCCAGGACCCGCAGCGGCCGGTCTGCCGGCCACTGCCGGACCACCTGCCGCAGCAACTCCTGGACCACCAGGTTGTGGAAGCGGCTGGTCCCTCCGAGGTCGTAGAACTGGGCCAGCAGCCGCTGGTTCTCGTCGGTGGCCAGCTGCTCCAACGGGTCCGCCTCGCCCCGGACCAACCCGACCACGTGGTTGAAGGTGAGGGCGGTGAGTATCTCGACGGCGGCCGACGGCACCTCGGCCAAGACCTGGCGCAGGAGCTTGTCGGAGTCCGGAACGGTCCCGGAGAACCGCCACCGCCCCGGTGCCACCGGCCGCAGGAGACCCGCCGCCTCGGCCCGCGGCAGCAGCAGTTCCACGAATCGGAGGTGCTTGGTCGGCAGGCCCGAGGCCACCAGGTCACCGAGCGAGAACTCCACCGCCCCGGGCAGCGAGTCACGCACCGCCTCGACGATCCAGTGCGCCGCGAGCTCCACGTGCAGCTCACCGGCGCGGGCCAGCCCGGCTTCGGAGGTCTCCCGGAGTTCCCCGAGCCTGGGCCGTGCGGCGGCCAGCAGCTCGTCCGCGCCGGGCAACGGGCTCGGCGGCGCCGGCTCGTCGTGGTGCGGGGCGGCGCGAAGTACGGTGTGCCCGCGCCGGACTCCGCTCCGTCCCGTCCCGCCCATCCGGCGCATCCGGGCGCCCTCGACCTCGACGGTCACCGTGCCGTCGGGGTCCAGCACGGTGATGTCCCAACAGGCCTCGTTGGAGGTGAGCATCCGTTCCCGGACGTGCACGAGGCCCTCGCTCGCCGGCGTGCGCCACACCCGCAGGGCGTCGAACGCGGCGGGCAGGAAGGCGTCTTCCCGGAGCTTCCGGGCGATGAGCGGCGCACCCGCCTGGAGGGCGCCGTCGAGCAGCACGGGGTGGAGCACGAAGTCGTCCGCCGGGCCGTCGTGCCGGTAGGAGGCGAGCACCCGGCCGTCACCGACGAGCAGTTCGGTGAGGACCTGGAACGCGGGGCCGTAGCCGAGGCCGAGCCCATCCAGCTCGGCGTACTGGTCGGCGCCGTCGACGCGGCGGCTCAGACCGGCGCGGAGGGCTTCGGGGTCCTGCGGTCCGGGCGCTCGGCCGATCAGCCGGCGGACCCGGCCGCGGACGTGCGCACGCGGATCGGGATCGGCGCCGTCGGTGCTCGTGATGGTCACGGTGCCGGCGCGCGGGTCGACCGAGACCTGCGTGTGCGCGCTCGACGCGTCGGGCCACGGCACGACCAGGGGTCGGCTGATCTCCAGGTGCCTGACCTCCACCGGGTGACCGAGGGCCCGGTTGCCCGCGGCGAGAGCCATCTCCACGAACCCGGCGGCCGGCATCACCACCGAGCCCGCCAGTCGGTGGTCCACCAGCCACGGCACGAGCACCGGTTCCACCGGGCCCTGCCACAACGGCTGCGGTGACGGCAGGCGTTCGCCGAGCATCGGGTGGTGGACGCGGCCGTCGCCGCTGGTGCGCAGCCACTGCTCGGGAGTGCCTTCCCAGTGCCGCTCCCGTTGCCAGGGGTAGGCGGGCAGGTCGGTGACGCGGCCGGGGGTCGGGAAGTAGCGGTCGCGGTCGACCCGGCCGCCCGCGGCGAGCACGGTGGACACGGCGGTGCGGGTGGCGGCCGGCCCGTCGGCGTCGCGGTGCAGGGTCGGCACGACCGCGGTCGGGGTCTGTGGGCGTGCTGCGGCGAGCTTGCGCAAGTAGCCGCGCAGCACGGGGTGCGGGCCGATCTCGACCAGCACGTCCACGCCGTCGGCCAGGGCGTGCGTGACGGCGTCGGCGAAGCGGACCGGCTCGCGGACGTTGCGCCACCAGTAGTCCGCGTCCAGCTCGGCGCCGTCGATCACGGCGCCGGTGACGGTGGAGACCAGGGGGATGGTGGTGCCGGCCGGGCTCAGGCCGGAGAGCGCGGCGCACAGGGGTTCGCGGACCGGGTCCATCGCGGCGGTGTGGAAGGCGTAGTCCAGGCCGAGGTCGGCGCAGGCGACGTCGTGGGCTTCGAGGTCGGCGACCAGGGCCGCGACGGCGTCGGCAGGGCCTGCGACGGTGACGTCCTTGGGCGTGTTGATCCCGGCGATCTCCGCCGCCGGGTGCAGTCGGCGCAGGTCGTCGGCGGACAGCGGCACCGCGGCCATCCGGCCACCGGCGGTGGGGGCTTGGGCCCGGCTGCGCTCGGCGATCACCCAGGCGGCCTGGTCCAGCGGCAGCGCGCCGGCGGCCCAGGCGGCGGCCACCTCGCCGACGCTGTGGCCGAGCACGGCCGCGGGCACGATGCCGTTGGCGCGCAGGACCTCGGTCACGCCGACCTGGACGGCGAACAGCAGCGGCTGGGCGATCCCGGTGGCAGCCAGCTCCTCCGCCGTGACCGTGGTGAGGCGGTCCAGCACGGACCAGCCGAGGTACGCGGTGAGCGCGGTGTCCACCTGTTCCACGGCTACCCGGAAGTCCTTGTCGGACAACAGGTCCACGCCCATCCCGGCCCACTGCGAGGCGTTGCCGGAGTAGACGAACCCGATCCGGCCCTCGCCGACGGCCTCGACCGGCGTCGCGTCGGGCAGCAGGCGGGCGGCCTCCGCCGGTCCGGTGGCGAGCACCCCCCGGCGGTACCGGTGGTGGCCGCGGCGCACGCACGTCGTGTAGGCGAGGTCGTAGAAGTCCTCGGAGCGGCCGAGGTGGTCGACGAGGTCGGCGGTGGCCTGCTCCAGCGCTTCGGGTGAACTCGCCGACACCAGCACCGGGCGCGGGTCGTCGCCCTGCGGCTCGACCGGCTCCGGCGCGGGCGGCGAGGCCAGCACGACGTGGGCGTTGGCGCCGCCGAAGCCGAAGGAGTTGACGCCGGCGACGATCCGGTCGTCGCCGGGGATCGGGCGCGGTGCGGTGACCACCGCCAGGCCGAGGCCGGTGAAGTCGATGTCCGGGTTGGGCGGATCGGCGTGCAGCGACGGCGGGATCAGCCGGTGCCGCAGCACCAGCACGGCCTTGAGCAGGCCGACGATGCCGGAGGCGGGTTCGAGGTGGCCGACGTTGGTCTTGACCGACCCGATCGGCAGCGGACCGGCGGTGCGGTGGCGTCCCAGCGCCCGGCCGATCGCGGTGCACTCGATCGGGTCACCCACGGGAGTGCCGGTGCCGTGCGCCTCGAAGTAGGCGATCTCGTCCGGGCGTACGCCGGCCCTGGCGTACACCGCCCGGAGCAACTCTTCCTGGGCATCGGCGTTGGGCAGCGACAGGCCCATGGTGCGGCCGTCGCTGTTGCTGCCGTTGGCCAGGACCACGGCGTGGATCCGGTCGCCGTCGGCCCGGGCGTCCGCGAGCCGCTTGAGCACGACCAACCCGCCGCCCTCGGCGCGCACGAAGCCGTCGGCGTCGGCGGAGAACGCCGAGCAGCGGCCTGTCCTCGACAGCATCGAGGCCTGCGAGAAACCGACGTAGTGGTAGGGGCTGACCAACGCGTTCACCCCGCCGCACAAGGCCGTGCGGCTGGTGCCGTCCAGCACCGCCCGGCACGCCTGGTCGAACGCCACGAGCGACGAGGAGCAGGCGGTGTCCACGGCCATGCTCGGTCCGCGCAGGTCGAGGCAGTAGGAGATGCGGTTGGCGGCGATCGAGGACGCGGCGCCGGACATGGTGTAGGCGCTGATCCGGCGCGCGTCGACCATCTGCAGGGTGCCGTAGGCGTTGTCGGAGATGCCGACGAACACCGCCGTGTCGCTGCCGGCCAGGACCTCGCGCGCGATCCCGGCGTCGTCCAGCGCCTCGGCCGCCAGCTCCAGCAGCAACCGGTGCTGCGGGTCGATCTGCCCGGCCTCCTTCGGCGAGATGCCGAAGTGCGCCGCGTCGAACCCCGCGAGGTCGTCCAGGTACCCGCCCGCCGTGGTGTAGCCCTTGCCCGGTCGCGGCAGGTCCCGGTCGGTGAACCGGCCGAGGTCGAACCGGTCGGTCGGTGCCTCGCCGACCAGGTCCCGGCCGTCGACCAACGCCTGCCACAGCCCGCCGAGGTCGTCGATCCCGCCGGGCAGCCGACAAGCCGCACCCACGATGGCGACGGAGTGGTCCTCGTGATCGTTCGCAGTGTGCACGCCTCACCCTTCGCCGCCGCCGGCCCGGTCCGCCACCAGCCTTGCCGGCCGCTACACCGCCCCGCCAACGCAGACCGCCAGGTTCACCCGGACCGGTGTTCGCCGCGGACGAGGTTTCCGGCCACCGCGCCGTCCACAGCGGACTGGCGGGCCGAGCGTGTCGCGCCGGGGTCCGCCCAACCCGACCGGGCGACCACCCGTGGTGTGACCGCGGTCCGGCCGTCTTCTCGTGCGCACACGCGGTCACGCCACCTGAAACGCGCGCGGTCCACCAGGTTCGAGCGGCGACGTCCGCTGCACGCGCGGTCGTTCCCCCTTCCGGGGACTGCTCGACCCGGCGTCACGGTGACGGACCGCTCGGCCGACTACCCGTGGCGCACCAAGCCGCACGAGCCGACCACGTCCAGGTGACGGAGAACCGCCGTGGCGTAACGGCGCCGATCACGAGGCGTGCGGCCGGGGGATCGGCGCGGGCAACCCGCCCGAGTGGTTCGACGTGGGATACCGGATCGGCCGTGCTGCACTGGACCGGGCGAACCGTTCGGGCGCACCACGATCCCGATCCTGGAAGTGATCTCATGACTGTCCCCGAGCCTGTGCAGAACCTCGACGACCTCCTGGGCGGGATGATCGGTGTGGTGCCGGCGGTGGGTCCGGAAGAGCTGACGCAGGGGCACGGGCTGACCGAGCTCGGCGCGTTCGGCGACGAGTGGGGTGACGAGTGGGACCGCGGCGGCCGGTGGGAGGCCGTCGGTTGACCCCGGCGCTGGAGGAACCGGTGCCGCACGCCGGGTTCATCGACCGCACGCCAGGACCGTCGGCGGGCGGGTCCGGGGCGGGCGGTGTGTCCGGCGGCGGGATGGCCCGCCCGCTGCCTGTCGAGGTCGAGTTCGTCCCCGCCACGTCCGTCGCCCCCGGCCAGGTCTTCGAGCCCTCCGTGACGGACCGGCATGGCTGAACCGGTTCGCGACTGGGTCGGCGCGCACGTCTTCCACCGCGGCGACCAGGACCTCCTGGTCTCCCGGGCGATGGCCCCGCTGTGCGAGGAGCTGACCCGGACGGGGCAGGTCGGCGGCTGGTTCTTCCTCCGCTACTGGGAGGGCGGACCGCACGTGCGCCTGCGCCTGCTCGCCAGGGCTCCGGCGGCCGGGATCAGGGCGGCGGTGGTGCGGTCGTGCGCACGGCACCTGGCCGACCACCCCTCGCCGCCCGACCGCTGGTCCCAGGGCGACTACGAGGCCGTCGCCCGCCGCCGCGCCGAGGGCGAGCGCCTGGCCAAGTGGGACCGGCGGCTGCGAGAGGTCGACACGGTGGAGTTCATCGCCTACGAGCCGGAACACCACGCGTACGGCGACGGCCGGGCGTTGCGCGCCGTCGAACGGCACTTCGCCGACTCCAGCCGCATCGCCGTCCACCTCCTGGCCGCACCTCGCGAACGGCGGGCGGCCGCGGCGCTGGCCATGCTCACGCTCACCCTCGCGGTGTGCGAACCCGACCTGCGACGGGCCGTCGCCCGCTTCGCCGCGGTGCGGACCCGGCTGCCGTCGCCGGGCCTCCCGGACCGCCGTGACGACCTGCGCGACCAGACCCGGCGGCTGTGGGCGCACGCGTCGGCCGACCCCGCCGACCTCGCCCACACCGACGTCCTCGCGGCGTGGTGGCTGTCGATCCGGGTCCTGCACGCGACCCTGACCGGGTTGCGGGCGCGCGGCGACTTCGCCCCCGTGGACGCGCTGTCGCCGTTCGCCGGACTGGCGCGGGCGCTGCGACCGGACGACCCGGTGGTCCCGTACGTCGTCCTGCGCTGCGCGCACCTGCTGTGCAACCGCCTCGGCCTCTCGACGGCCACGGAGGCGCGGCTGGCCTCCCTCGCCGCCCGAACGCTGTCCGAACTCCCCGATCACCAGGACGAGGTGGCACCGCTGTGACCGTCGAGACCGAACGCGCCGACCTGGACACCCGCACCACCTGGCACAGCCTGCACGTCTACTACTACGACCCGGACAAGGACCGGCTCATCCTCGACGCGGTCCGCCCCGTCTTCCAGCACCTGCGCTCGCGCGTGGACGGCCTCTACCTCACCCGGCACTGGCGGCAGGGCCCGCACCTGCGCCTGTTCGCCAAGACCGACCCCGACACGTGGGCGCGCGTGGTCCGGCCGCGCATCGAGAGCGTGGTCGGCGAGTACCTGGCCGCCCACCCGTCCACGACCGAGCCCGACCTGGCGCACGACCTGGCCCAGCACCGGCTCCTGGCCCGGCGCGAGCAGGAGCGCGGGCCGCTCGTGCCGTGGTTCCCGGACAACTCCATCCACGAGCAGCCCTACGACGCCAGGCCGCACGTGATCCGCAGCGCGGAGACCGGCGAGCTGATGGCCTCGTTCGCCTCCGAGACCACGAACCTGCTGTTCCGGATGCTCGACCGGGTCCGCGCGGGCGCCGACGCCAAGGAGCTGATCGCACTGGAGCTGATGCTGGCCACCACGGTGACCGCGTGCCCGCCCGTCACGGCGGGCTTCGCGTCCTACCGCTCCCACGCCGAGGGGTTCCTGAGCTCGTGCGTCGACCCGGACGCGGTCCGCGCGGCGTTCGACGACCACTACGACGCGCACCGCGAGACCCTGGTCGCCAGGACGCGGGCCGTGCTCGCCACGCTGGACGGCGGTGCGAACCCGACGCCGTACGCCCGCCGGTGGGCCGTCCGGTGCCACGACTACGGCCGACGCGTCGAGCCGCTGATCGAGCGGGACCTGGTCTTCCCGCCGATGCCGACCGAAGCGCCGACCGAACCGCCGCTCGCCGGCAACCGCACCTACCGCGAGGCCGTGTTCCGCAGCCCGGACTTCCTCCGCCACCGGTTCCTGCTCAACTGCACCTACCTCCAGATCAGCCGGCTCGGCCTGACCCCGTTCCAGCGCTTCCGCACCTGCCACGCGGCGGCGAACGCGGTGGAGGAGATCTACGGCATCGCCGCCGTGGACACCATCCGGACCCACGTGGAGTTCCACCCGAACCCGGCACCCTGACCCATCCGGCCGCAGGCCCCCCGTTCGCCGCGCCGCGTGCCCCCGTCCGGCAGGCGAAGAGTGCTCGTGTTCACAGGATCGACGTGGTCGCGGGCGTGCCACCGCCGCTATCCCGCTGGATATTGGAATGGGATGGTTCTACCGTGGGTTACAGGTTTTCTGACCGAGCGTGACCGGTTTCGGTGGGTGGGCCGTCAGGGTGAGGGCGGCGCTGTGGGGACGTTCACGAGGGGTCCGGGATGGTGCATTCGGCAGATCGGTCGAGGTCTGGGCAGAGCAGGGACGCTCCGCTGTTCGAAGCGTTCCTGCCGTTGGGGCGAAGAGAGGTCGTGCCCGTCGAGCACGTCGACGAGGCCACGGGGGCGCCGTGCGCGGCCGACCGCGCGCTGCGCCTGCTGGTGGTCGGGCGGGACTGGGTCGGCGCGATCCGGTGCGCCGAAGAGGCGTTGGAGGACGCGGCCTGTCGGAGCCGCGAGGTCTGCGTCGCACGGGCGCTGTCGACGTTGATCTACGGCGGTGAGCTGGTCACCGCCGACGCGCACAGCCTGCTCAACGCCGACCGGCCGGAGGTCTCCGGCGTGGTGGCGTTGCTCCAGGCGCGCATCGCCCGGCTGTTCGGCGACGTGGAGCGCGCGCACGCGCTGCTCGCCCGGCTGATGTCGGCCGACACGCAGCTCGAGACCCGCCTGGTCGCCGTCGGCTGGGCGGTGGAGCTGCTGGCCGAGTGCGGCGACGCGGCCGGCGCCCGCGCGCTCGCCCGGGAGCACCGGCTGGACGAGGCGCTGGAGGCGGGCGTCGCGTGCCGCCCGGTGCTGCTCGCCGCACGGGGCGCGATGGCGATGGCGGACGGGCGGCCCGGTCTGGCGGTGGCCCAGTACCTGGGCTGCGGGCGGGAGTTGATCGCGCGCGGCGTGGCAAACCCGGCGGTGACGCCGTGGCGCAGCGAGGCGGCGCTGGCGGCGTTCTCGGCCGGGCGGGACCAGCTCGCCGTCGCCCTGGCGCGGCAGGAGTACGAGGCCGCCGTCCTGTGGGGCGAGTCCCGCACGGTCGGGCGCGCGTTGTGCGCCTTGGCGGTCGTGGACGCCGACGGCCAGGAGGTCGAGCGCCTCAGCGAGGCCGGGCAGCTGCTGGAGCTGGCGCAGGCGTGGCCCGAGCTGGCGCGGTCGCACTACGAGCTCGGCATCCGGCTGGCCGCGCGGGGCGACGTGGTGGGCGCCCGGCAACGGCTGCAGTGCGCGCACCGGCTGGCCCGGCAGACCGGCAACCCGCAACGGGCGCAGCTGGCCGAGCGCGCGCTGGCCGCGGTCGCCGCGCCACCGCGCAGGCCCGCGTTGACCCGGCAGCAGGCCCGCATCGCCGAACTGGTGGTCGCAGGATACTCGAACAAAGAGATCGCGACGAAACTGTTCCTGGCGCTGCGCACGGTCGAGTTCCACCTTTCCAACACCTACGAAAAACTCGGTGTGACCGGCCGCGACGAGCTGCGCGCGGCGCTGCAGCACCACGCGTGAGGTGCTGCCCCGACCGCACCGCGGCCCATTAGGCGCCGTGGTGCGGTGACGTGGGTCACAAATTGTCGGTCGCGAGTTTGCGGGTCGACCGTAGTATCCGGGTGCGGCCCTTGTCGGCGTCGAAGCGGCCGTGCCAGCATCGATCCCGTGTGAATGAGTGCGTCCCGCACCGACAATTCCGGTAAGTCGTGGATCGGGACCGTCGCCACTCATCGCGAATGGGACGAAGGGTAAACGCGAGCCATGGCCGAAGAAGCCGATCTGGCGGCGCAGGTGAAAGCGCTCGTCGCGCGCGTCGACGAGTTGGAGCAGGCACGCGCGCTGCACGAGTTGCGCCACCGCCTGCCCCGGTTGATCAACGACGACGCGTGGGGGAGCGTCGGCGAGCTGTTCACCGAGGACGCGCACCTCGACTACGGCGAGGTCGGCCGGGCCGACGGCCGCGCCGCCATCGCGGAGTACTTCGCGGGCCTGCCCGCGCGGATCGACGCGGACAACCCGGTCGCGTCCGGGGTGCTGGTCAAGCAGTTCGTGCACGGGCACGACGTGGAGATCCACGGCGACCGGGCGACCGGCGTGTGCTTCTTCGAGGAGAAGGTCGTCTTCGACCGGGAGACGTACCTGGTGGCGGGCAAGTTCACCGACTCGTACGCCCTGGTGGACGGCCGCTGGCTGTTCGACCGGATCACCCTCACGCCGTACTGGGTGATCCCGCACGACCGCGGCCACGGCCGCTGACCGCTGATCGCATCAGCCCGAGGGGGAGGGTCCGTGCTCCAGCAGAACACCACCAAGCGCATCGGCTACTGGCTGCTCCTGCTGCACCAGGCGTTCGACGCCGCGACCACGACCGCGTTGCGGGACGTGGGTATCGACCGGCGGCAGTGGCAGGTGCTGCACGCCATCAACATCGGTGTCGCCACCGTGCCGGAGATCGACGAGGCGTTCGCGCCGTTCCTCGTCGCGGACCGCGAACGGTCCTACCGGCCGGTCGTCGAGGATTTCGCCGCCCGCGGCTGGGCCGAGTTGGACGGTGACGCGATCACCCCGACCGAGGCGGGCGTCGCGGCGCACGCGAGGGCCGAGGTGCTGGTCAACGCGCACGCCGACAAGCAGTTGCGCGGCATCACGCAGGAGGAGTTCCTCGCGGCCAACGACGTGCTGCGGCGGATCGCCGAGAACATGCGGGACAACGGCTCGCTCTGACCGTTCGGGTCGATTCACCCCGGAATTCTTTTCGGGGTGATGAAACCTGCCCGGTGCACGGTCGTGGTTCGAAACGGGGATGGGGGTCCTACCGTGCGAAAAGTGCTGATCGCCAATCGCGGCGAGATCGCGGTGCGCGTTGCCCGCGCGTGCCGGGACGAAGGACTGGAATGCGTGGCGGTGTACGCCGATCCCGACCGGGACGCACCGCACGTGCGCCTGGCCGACGAGGCGTTCGCGCTGGGCGGCGACACACCGGCGACGAGCTACCTCGACATCGACAAGGTGCTGGCCGCCGCACGGGAGTCCGGCGCGGACGCCGTGCACCCCGGTTACGGCTTCCTGTCCGAGCACGCCGGGTTCGCCCAGGCCGTCCTGGACGCCGGGTTGACCTGGATCGGGCCGTCGCCGGACGCGATCCGCGCGCTCGGCGACAAGGTGCAGGCCCGGCGCATCGCCCGCGAGGTGGGCGCGCCGCTGGTCGCGGGCAAGCCGGCGCCGGTCGCCGGGCCCGAGGAAGCGGTCGCGTTCGCCGACGAGCACGGGCTGCCGATCGCGATCAAGGCGGCGTTCGGCGGTGGCGGCCGCGGCCTGAAGGTGGCCCGGACCCGTGAGGAGATCCCCGAGCTGTTCGAGTCGGCGGTGCGCGAGGCCACCGCCGCGTTCGGGCGCGGCGAGTGCTTCGTGGAGCGCTACCTGGACCGGCCGCGGCACGTGGAGACGCAGTGCCTGGCCGACCGGCACGGCACCGTCGTGGTCGTCTCCACGCGGGACTGCTCGTTGCAGCGCCGCCACCAGAAGCTGGTCGAGGAGGCGCCCGCGCCGTTCCTCACCGACGCGCAGAACGCCGAGCTGTACCGGGCGTCCAAGGCGATCCTGGCGCACGTCGGGTACGTCGGCGCGGGCACGTGCGAGTTCCTGGTCGCCCGGGACGGCGCGATCTCGTTCCTGGAGGTCAACACCAGGCTCCAGGTCGAGCACCCGGTGACGGAGGAGGTCACGGGCGTCGACCTGGTGCGGGAGATGTTCCGGGTGGCCCGCGGCGAGCGGCTGGACGACGTGGACCCCGTGCCGCGCGGGCACTCCCTGGAGTTCCGGCTCAACAGCGAGGACCCCGGTCGGGGCTTCCTGCCCGCGCCGGGCACGGTGACGCGGTTCGCGCCGCCCTCCGGGCCGGGCGTGCGGCTGGACTCCGGCGTGGAGAGCGGCACGGTCGTGCGGCCCGCGTGGGACTCGTTGCTGGCCAAGCTGGTCGTCACCGGCGCGACCCGCGGGCAGGCGCTGCGCCGGGCGGCCCGCGCGCTGGCCGAGTTCCAGGTCGACGGCGTGCCGACCACGCTGCCGTTCCACCGCGCGGTGGTGGACGACCCGGCGTTCGCGGGTGAGCCGTTCGCGGTGCACACCCGGTGGATCGAGACCGAGTTCGACAACCGCGTGCCGCCGTACGAGGGCGAGCCGCACGACGAGCCGGCCGCCGCACCGCGCGAGACGGTCGTGGTCGAGGTCGGCCGCCGCCGCCTTGAGGTGTCGCTGCCGTCGCTCACGCGCGGACCCGTCGCCACGGCGGTCCGCAAACCGCGTGCGGCGGTGCGCAAGGCCGCCGCGACGGGCGACGAGCTGGTGTCGCCCATGCAGGGCACCACCGTGAAGGTCGCCGTCGAGGAGGGCCAGCGGGTCGGCGCGGGCGACCTGGTCCTGGTCGTCGAGGCGATGAAGATGGAGCAACCGCTGCTCGCCCACCGGGCCGGGGTCGTCCGCGGCCTCACCGCGAAGCCGGGCGACGCGATCGCCGCCGGCGCCGTCGTCTGCCGGCTCTCCGAATGAAGCCTTCCACCCCCGGGGAGGGGACTGTGTACGCATCGGTCGTTGTCGTGGGCGCGGGACCCGCGGGTCTCATGCTGGCCGGCGAGCTGCGGTTGGCGGGCGTCGACGTGGTCGTGCTCGAACGGCTGCCCGAGCGCACCGGCGAGTCGCGGGGCATCGGGTTCACCATCCGCACGATGGAGGTGTTCGACCAGCGCGGCCTGCTGCCGCGGTTCGGCGGGATCCAGACGGGCACGTTCGGGCACTTCGGCGGCATACCGCTGGACCTCGGCGTGCTCGGCGCGGCGCGTGAGTCGGCGAAGACCGTGCCGCAGCACCGCACCGAGGCCGTGCTGGAGAGCTGGGTGCGCCAACTGGGCGCGGACGTCCGGCGCGGCGTCGAGTTCGTCGGGTTCGAGGAGGACGCGGACGGCGTCACGGTGCACGTCGCCGGCACCTCGGAGACCGTGCGCGCCCGCTACCTCGTCGGGTGCGACGGCGGTCGCAGCACGGTGCGCAAGCTGGCCGGGTTCGACTTCCCCGGCACGGACGCCACCACCGAACTGCTGATGGCCGACCTGCGCGGCATCGACATCGAGCCGCGGATGATCGGCGAGCAGGTGCCCGGCGGCATGGTGATGACCGCGCGCCTGCCCGACGGGACCACGAGGGTCATCGTGGGCGAGCGCGGCACCCCGCCCCGGCGCCGCAGCGGACCGCCGGCGTTCGCCGAGGTCGCGGAGGTCTGGAAACGGCTCACCGACACCGACATCTCGCAGGCCGAGCCGGTCTGGGTGAGCGCGTTCGGCGACGCGGCCCGCCAGGTCACCGAGTACCGCCGCGGCCGGGTGCTGCTCGCCGGCGACGCCGCCCACGTGCACCTGCCGGCCGGCGGCCAGGGCATGAACACCGGTGTCCAGGACGCGGTGAACCTGGGCTGGAAGCTGGCCGCCGTCGTCAACGGCACGGCGCCGCCGTCCCTGCTGGACACCTACCACGCCGAACGGCACGAGGTCGGTCGCCAACTGCTGGTGAACACCCGCGCGCAGAGCACGTTCATCCTCGGCGGCGCGGAGGTCGCGCCGCTGCGGGAGGTGTTCACCGAGCTGCTGCGCCACCCGGAGGTGGAACGGCACCTCGCGGCCCGGGTGAGCGGCCTGGACATCCGCTACGACGTCGGCGGCGGCGAGAACCCGTTGCTGGGCCTGCGGTTGCCCCACCTCGACCTGACCCGCGGCCACCACCGCACGAGCGGCGCGGAGCTGCTGCGCGCCGGCCGCGGCGTCCTGCTCGACCTCGCGGACAACGCCGTCCTGCGCCGACGGGCGGCTCCCTGGGCCGACCGGATCGACGTCGTCACCGCGACCGCGGCCGACGACCTCCCCGGCGGGACCACGGCGGTCCTCGTCCGGCCCGACGGCCACGTGGCCTGGGCCGCGCCGGGCACTCACCACGACCTGCCGACGGCCCTGGACCGCTGGTTCGGGCCGGCCGGCTGACGCAGGAGGAAACCGATGCACAGCACCTTGATCGTGGCACGGATGGACCCGGGATCCGCGGGCGACGTCGCCGCGCTGTTCCGCGAGTTCGACCGGAGCGACATGCCGGGCCGCATGGGCACCCGCCGGCGCCAGCTCTTCCACTACCGCGGCCTGTACTTCCACCTCCAGGACTTCGACGACGACCACGGCGGCGAGCGCATCGAGGACGCCAAGGGCGACCCGCGCTTCGTCCGGATCAGCGACGACCTGAAGCCGTTCATCGAGGCCTACGACCCGAAGACGTGGCGCTCGCCCGCGGACGCGATGGCGAGCCGGTTCTACCACTGGAGCACACCGTGACCAACCGTCGAGTGGTGATCACGGGGGTCGGCGTCACCGCCCCCGGCACACCGGGCGTGAAGAACTTCTGGGACCTGCTCACCGCGGGCCGCACCGCCACCCGCCGCATCTCCTTCTTCGACCCGTCGCCGTTCCGCTCGCAGGTGGCGGCGGAGGTCGACTTCGACGCCGAGCTGCACGGCCTCGGGCCGCAGGAGGTCCGGCGCATGGACCGGGCCGCGCAGTTCGCCGTCGTCACCGCCCGCCAGGCCGTGGAGGACAGCGGGCTGGAGTTCTCCTCGGTCGACCCCGGCCGGGTCGGCGTGACCATCGGCAGCGCGGTCGGCGCGACGATGGGCTTGGACGAGGAGTACCGCACGGTCAGCGACGGCGGCCGGCTGGAGCTGGTCGACCACCGCTACGCCGTGCCGCACCTGTACAACTACCTCGCGCCCAGCTCGTTCGCGACGGAGGTCGCCTGGGCGGTCGGCGCGGAGGGGCCGAGCACGGTCGTCTCGACCGGCTGCACGTCGGGCCTGGACGCGATCGGCTACGCCACCGACGTGATCCGCGAGGGTTCGGCGGACGTGATGGTCGCGGGCGCCACCGACGCGCCGATCTCGCCGATCACCGTGGCCTGCTTCGACGCCATCAAGGCCACCACGCCGCGCAACGACGACCCGGAGCACGCCTCGCGGCCGTTCGACGCGAGCCGCAACGGGTTCGTGCTCGGCGAGGGCGCGGCGGTGTTCGTGCTGGAGGAGCTGGAGAGCGCCCGCGCCCGCGGCGCGACGGTGTACGCCGAGGTCGCCGGGTACGCGACCCGGTCCAACGCGTTCCACATGACCGGCCTCAAGCCCGACGGCCGGGAGATGGCAGAGGCGATCCGGGTCGCCATGGCCCAGGCGCGGGTCAACCCCGAGGACATCGACTACGTCAACGCGCACGGCTCGGGCACCAGGCAGAACGACCGGCACGAGACGGCGGCGTTCAAGCGCAGCCTGGGCGAGCAGGCCTACCGCGTGCCGGTCAGCTCGATCAAGTCCATGGTCGGCCACTCGCTGGGCGCGATCGGCTCGATCGAGGTCGCCGCCTCGGTGCTGGCCATGCGGCACGACGTGGTGCCGCCGACGGCGAACCTGCACGACCCGGACCCGGAGTGCGACCTGGACTACGTGCCGCTGGTGGCCCGGGACTGGCGGACCGACGCGGTGCTGTCCGTCGGCAGCGGCTTCGGCGGCTTCCAGAGCGCCGTGGTGCTGACCGACCCGGGGCGGGTGCGGCCGTGAGCGTCGTCGTGACGGGCCTCGGCGTGGCCGCGCCGACCGGGCTCGGCGTGGACGCCTACTGGGCCAACACCCTGGCCGGCGTCGGCGCGCTGGACCGGGTCTCCCGGTTCGACCCGTCGAGCTACCCGGCCCGGCTCGCGGGCGAGATCCGCGACTTCGTCGCCGAGGAGCACCTGCCGGGCAGGCTGCTGCCGCAGACCGACCGGATGACCAGGCTCGCGCTGGTGGCGGCCGACTGGGCGTTCGCCGACGCGCGCCTCGTGCCGTCCGAGCTGGCCGACTACGACATCGGCGTGATCACCGCGAGCCACTCCGGCGGCTTCGAGTTCGGCCAGAACGAGCTGCGGGCGTTGTGGAGCAAGGGCGGCCAGTACGTCAGCGCCTACCAGTCGTTCGCCTGGTTCTACGCGGTGAACAGCGGCCAGATCTCCATCCGCAACGGGCTGCGCGGCCCGAGCAGCGTGGTGGTGAGCGACCAGGCGGGTGGCCTGGACGCGGTGGCGCAGGCCCGCCGCCAGATCCGCAACGGCACGTCGGTGGTGCTGGCGGGCGCGGTGGACGCGTCGATCTGCCCGTGGGGCTGGGTCGCGCAGCTGACCAGCGGCCGGCTCAGCGAGCACGACGACCCGCGGCGCGCCTACCTGCCGTTCGACGAGGACGCCGCCGGGCACGTGCCGGGCGAGGGCGGCGCGCTGCTGGTGCTGGAGGACCAGCAGCACGCCACCGCGCGCGGCGCGCACGTCTACGGCGAGATCGCCGGCCACGCGTCCACGATGGACCCGCCGCCGGGCAGCGACCGCGCGCCGACGTTGCAGAAGGCGATCCAACGCGCGCTGGCCGACGCCGGCGCCGTGGCCGACGAGATCGGCGTGGTGTTCGCCGACGCCGCCGCCGTGCCCGAGCTGGACCGGGCCGAGGCGGAGGCCGTCACCAAGGTCTTCGGCCCGCGCGGCGTGCCCGTGACCGCGCCGAAGACCGGGACGGGCCGGCTGTACTCCGGCGCCGCGCCGCTGGACCTGGCCGCCGCACTGCTCTCGCTGCGCGACGGCGTGATACCGCCGACGGTCAACACCCGCCCGGCCGAGCGCTACGAGCTGGACCTGGTGACCGGCGCGCCGCGCCGCGCGGACCTGAAGGCCGCGCTGGTGATCGCGCGCGGGCACGGCGGGTTCAACTCCGCGGTGGTCGTCCGCGCGCCCGAACAGACCTGAGACTGCCGAGAGGAACCACCATGTCCGTCAAGTTCACCATCGACGACCTCAAGCGCATCCTCCGCGAGGGCGCCGGCACGGACGAGGCCGTCGACCTCGACGGCGACATCGCCGAGAGCGACTTCGAGGAGCTGGGCTACGAGTCGCTGGCGCTGCTGGAGACCGGCGGCCGCATCGAACGCGAGTACGGCATCTCCCTCGACGAAGACGCGCTGGCCGACGCCCGCACGCCCGCCGCCCTGGTCGACCTCGTCAACTCCCACCTCGCCGCCCAAGCGGTCTGAGCACGAAGGAAAACCCATGACCGAGAACGGAAAGGTCGCGCTGGTCACCGGCGCGACGAGCGGCATCGGCCTGGCGACCGCGCGGCTGCTCGCCGAGCAGGGCCACCGGGTCTTCCTGTGCGCCCGCGGCGAGGAAGCGCTGCTGCGCACCGTCAAGGACCTCCAGGACGAGGGCCTCGACGTGGACGGCACGACCGGCGACGTGCGGGAAAAAGCCGACATCCGCCACGTCGTGCGGGCCGCCGTCGACCGCTACGGCCCGATCGACGTGCTGGTGAACAACGCGGGCCGCAGCGGCGGCGGCGTGACCGCCGACATCGAGGACGACCTGTGGCTCGACGTCATCGCGACCAACCTCACCAGCGTCTTCCTGGTCACCCGCGAAGTGCTCAACACCGGTGGCATGCGCGGCAAGGACCGCGGCCGGATCATCAACATCGCCTCCACCGCGGGCAAGCAGGGCGTGGTGCTCGGCGCGCCGTACTCGGCGTCCAAGCACGGCGTCGTCGGCTTCACCAAGGCGCTGGGCAACGAGCTCGCGCCGACCGGCATCACGGTCAACGCCGTCTGCCCCGGCTACGTGGAAACGCCGATGGCGCAACGGGTCCGGCAGGGCTACGCGGCGGCGTACAGCACCACCGAGGAGGCGATCATGGAGAAGTTCACCGCCAAGATCCCGCTCGGCCGGTACTCCACGCCCGAGGAGGTGGCGGGCCTCGTCGGCTACCTGGCCTCCGACACGGCCGCCTCGATCACCGCGCAGGCGCTCAACGTCTGCGGCGGCCTGGGCAACTTCTGAGCAGCACCGACCGAGTCAGCACCGATCGAGGAGGACACCCATGACCGGCTTCCCGGTCCGCGAGGTCGAGCACGAGATCACCGTGCGGGCGCCGGCCGCGGACGTCTACCGCATGCTCGCCGAGGTGGAGAACTGGCCGAGGCTGTTCCCGCCGTCGGTGTACGTGGACTACGTGGAGCGCGAGGGCAACCACGAGCGCATCCGGATCTGGGCCACGGCCAACGGCGAGCCGAAGAACTGGACCTCGCGCCGCGAGCTCGACCCGGACAACCTGCGCATCACGTTCGCCCAGGAGGTCTCGTCGCCGCCCGTCGCGGAGATGAGCGGCACCTGGGTCGTCGAGCCGCTCGGCGAGCAGACGCGGCTGCGCCTGCTGCACACCTACCGCGCGATCGACGACGACCCGGAAGGGCTGGAGTGGATCGACCAGGCGGTCGACCGCAACAGCAAGGCCGAGCTGCCGTCGTTGAAGGCCAACGTCGAGCTGGCCACCCGGACCGCCGAGCTGACGATGTCCTTCGTGGACACCGTCACGATCGACGGCGCGGCCAAGGACGTCTACGACTTCGTCAACGACGCGGGCCGGTGGACCGAGCGCCTGCCGCACGTGGCGTCGGTGACGCTGACCGAGGACACGCCCGGCTTGCAGGTGCTGCGGATGGAGACGCTCACCAAGGACGGCTCCTCGCACACCACCGAGTCGGTCCGGGTCTGCTTCCCGCACCACAAGATCGCCTACAAGCAGACCACCCTGCCCGCGCTGATGACCCTGCACACCGGCTACTGGACGTTCGAGGAGGACGAGAACGGCGTCACCACCGCGTCGTCCCAGCACACCGTGATCATCAACGCGGACAACATCGCCAAGGTCCTCGGACCGGACGCGGGCGTGGCCGAGGCGAGGACGTTCCTCCGGGACGCGCTGGGCAACAACAGCCGGGCGACGCTCGGCCACGCCAAGGCCTACGCGGAAGAGCGGCGCTGACGCGATGGACGCCGACGTCGTCGTGGTGGGGGCGGGCCCGGTCGGGCTGCTGCTCGCGGGCGACCTGTGCGCGAGCGGCGCGCGGGTCACCGTGCTGGAGCGGCTGACCGAGCCCACCACCGAGTCCCGCGCCTCGACCTTGCACGCCCGCACCATGGACGTGCTGGCCGAGCGGGACGTGCTGGCGGCGCTCGGCGGGTTGCCGCCGGGCGGCCCCGGCCACTTCGGCGGCATCCGCCTCGACCTGGCGGCGGCCGACCCGGGCCACCGCTTCGCCGGGCAGTGGAAGTGCCCGCAGGCCGTGCTGGAGCAGGCGCTGGCGGACCGCGCGGTCCGGCTCGGCGCGCGGGTGCTGCGCGGCCGGGAGCTGACCGGCCTGGACGAGCGGGAGGACCACGTCGTCGCGGTGACCGGCGCCGACCGGATCACCGCCGCGTACCTGGTCGGCTGCGACGGCGAGGAGAGCACCGTGCGAGCCCTCGCCGGGTTCGACTTCCCCGGCCGGGACGCCACGCTGGAGATGCTGCGGGCCGACGTCGAGGGCGTCGACATCCCCGACCGCCGGTTCGAGCGGCACCCCAACGGCCTGGCCACCGCCCACCGCTGGCCCGACGGCAGCACCCGCGTCATGGTGCACGTGTTCGGCTCCACGCCCGCGCCGCGATCGGGTCCGCCCACGTTCGCCGAAGTCGTGCGGGCGTGGGCGGCGGTCACCGGCGAGGACATCGGCGGCGGGCGGCCCACGTGGCTCAACGCGTTCGGCAACACCAGCCGGCAGGCCGCGACCTACCGCCGGGGCCGGGTGCTGCTCGCGGGCGACGCCGCCCACCGGCAGATGCCGGTGGGCGGCCAGGCGCTCAACCTGGGTCTCCAGGACGCCGCCGAACTCGGGCAGCGGCTGTCGGCGCGGCTCGCGGGCGGCGACGACGACGGCCCGCTGGAGCACTACGACGCCGTCCGGCACGCCGCGGGCGCCCGGACCCTGACCAACATCCAGGCGCAGGCGCTGCTGCTGCTCGGCGGCCCGGAGGTGGAGCCGCTGCGCGAGGTCTTCGGCGAGCTCATGCGCTTCGACGCCGTGCAGGCGCACCTCGCCGGGATGGTCAGCGGCCTCGGCACGCCGCCCGCACCACAGCACACACCGCAGGAGAGGACCACCATGGGCAAGCTCGAAGGCAAGACCGCGCTGGTCACGGGTGCCAGCCGGGGCATCGGACGGGCCACCGCGCGGCGGCTGGCCGAGGAGGGCGCGCTGGTCGCCGTCCACTACGCGAGCAACGACGAGGCCGCCGCCGAGACCGTGGCGCTCATCGAGAAGGACGGCGGCCGGGCGTTCGCCGTGCGGGCCGAGCTCGGCGTGCCCGGCGACGTGCACGAGCTGTTCCTCGGCCTGGAGCGGGGACTTCGCGAGCGCACCGGCGCCACGACGTTGGACATCGTGGTGAACAACGCGGCGGCGCAGACCGCGGCGGGCCTCGCGCCCGAGGACGTGACGCCGGAGGACTTCGACCGGCTGATGGCGGTCAACGCCAAGGCGCCGTTCTTCATCGTGCAGCGCGCGTCGGCGTCGCTGGCCGACGGCGGTCGGATCATCAACATCTCGTCCGGCGTCACCAGGGTCGCCAACCCCGAGCAGGTGGCGTACTCGATGAGCAAGGGCGCGATCGAGCAGCTGTCGCTGCACATGGCGCGCCACCTCGCGCCGCGCGGCATCACGGTCAACAGCGTCGCGCCGGGCATCACCGACAACGGCAGCCCCGTGTTCGACATCCCGGAGGCCGTCGAGGCGATGTCGCAGCTGTCGGCGTTCAAGCAGGTCGCCAAGGCGGACGACGTCGCGAACGTGGTGGCGTTCCTGGCGACCGAGGACGCGCGCTGGATCACCGGCGCGTTCATCGACACCAGCGGCGGCACCCTGCTGGGTTGAGATCGGGGGGAAGCATGACGACAGTCCGCGAACCGGAGGCGCACGTCGCCCGGATCGACGAGTTGGCCGCTCTGAAGGAGCTGACCAGGGCGGGCGAGGACCCGCGTGCCACCGAACGGCAGCACGCGAAGGGCAAGCTGACCGCGCACGAGCGGATCGAGCTGTTGCTGGACAAGGGCAGCTTCACGGAGGTGGAGCCGCTGCGCAGGCACCGCGCCACCGGGTTCGGCCTGGAGGCCAAGCGCCCGCACGGCGACGGCGTGGTGGCCGGGTGGGGCAGCGTCGACGGCCGGCGGGTGTTCGTGTACGCGCACGACTTCCGCGCGTTCGGCGGCGCGCTGGGCGAGGCGCACGCCCAGAAGATCCACAAGGTGATGGACCTGGCCATCGCGGCGGGCGCGCCGCTGGTGTCGTTGAACGACGGCGCGGGGGCGCGCATCCAGGAGGGCGTGTCCGCGCTCGCGGGCTACGGCGGCATCTTCCAGCGCAACGTGCGCGCGTCCGGCGTGATACCGCAGATCAGCGTGATGCTCGGGCCGTGCGCCGGCGGCGCCGCGTACTCGCCCGCGTTGACCGACTTCGCGTTCATGGTGCGGGGCGTCTCGCAGATGTTCATCACCGGGCCGGACGTGGTCCGCGCGGTGACCGGCGAAGAGATCTCGATGGAGGGGTTGGGCGGCGCGGAGGTGCACGGCGGCACGTCCGGCGTGGCGCACTTCGTCTACGACGACGAGGAGAGCTGCCTGGCCGACGTCCGGCTGCTGCTGTCCATGCTGCCCGCCAACAACCGCGAGCTGCCGCCCGTGGTGCGCGGTGACGACCCGGTGGACCGGCGCGGCGACGCCCTGCTCGACCTGGTGCCCGTGGACGGCGCGCGGTCCTACGACGTGCGCGACGTGATCGAGGAGGTCGTCGACGACGGGCACCACTTCGAGGTGCACGCGCTGTGGGCGCCGAACCTGGTGTGCACCTTCGCCCGGTTGGACGGGCAGCTGGTCGGGATCGTGGCCAGCCAGCCGGCGGTGCTCGCCGGGGTGCTGGACATCCGGGCGAGCGAGAAGGGCGCGCGGTTCGTCCAGTTCTGCGACTCGTTCAACATCCCGTTGCTCACGCTGGTGGACGTGCCCGGCTTCCTGCCGGGGGTCGACCAGGAGCACGACGGCATCATCCGGCGTGGCGCGAAGTTGTTGTACGCGTACTGCAACGCGACCGTGCCGCGGGTGTCGGTGGTGCTGCGGAAGGCGTACGGCGGCGCGTACATCGTGATGGACTCGAGGTCGATCGGCGCGGACGTCTCGTACGCCTGGCCCACCAACGAGATCGCGGTGATGGGCGCGGAGGCGGCGGCGGACGTCGTGTTCCGGCGCGAGATAGCGGCCTCCGCGGATCCCTCGCGCACCAGGCAGGAGAAGATCGACCAGTACCGCGGTGAGCTGGTGCACCCGTTCTACGCGGCCGAGCGCGGCCTGGTGGACGACGTGATCGACCCGCGCCGGACGCGCGAAGTGCTCATTCGCACGTTCGCGATGCTGGAGACCAAAGACGCCGACCTGCCGCGCCGCAAGCACGGCAACCCACCGCAATGACGGCCCGGGACCGGCGGTTGGCGGCGGTGGGCGACCAGGACCCGCGGTCGGCGGTGGCAAGCGATCGCGACCCGCATCCGGTGGTGGGCGGCCGAGGCCCGCGGCCCGAACCGGTGCTGCGCGTGGAGAAGGGCGATCCCGACCCGGTGGAGCTGGCGGCGTTGGCGGCGGTCCTGCGGCTGCGGGCGGCAGCGGCGGCGGTCGTGGAGGAAGAGGTGCCGCGGCGGGCGGCGCGGTGGCGCAGGCCTGAACGCGCCGCGGGCTTCGCGGGCGCGCGCACCTGGCGGAACTGACTCAAGGAGACCGGTATGGACGTCGGCTTTCTCTTCGACCTGCGCAACCCCGCGCAGTGGCAACGGCCCTGGGCGGACCACTACGCGCGCAGCCTGGAGCTGTGCGAGGAGGCCGACCGGCTCGGCGCGAACGGCGTGTGGTTCACCGAGCACCACCTGTTCCCCGACGGCTACCTGCCCCAGCCGCTGACGTTCGCCGCCGCCGCCGCGGCACGCACCCGCAACGTCCGCATCGGCACCGCCGTCACCCTGCCCGCGCTGCGCCACCCCGCGCACCTGGCCGAGGAAGCGGCCGTCGTGGACCTCATCAGCGGCGGGCGGCTGGAACTCGGCATGGGCGCCGGCTACCGCGTGCCCGAGTTCGAGCTGGTCGGCGCGGACCACGGCCGCCGGTTCGCCCGGACCGAGCACGTCATCCGCGAAGTCCAGCGGCTGTGGCGGGAAGGCGGCGTCACACCGCTGCCGGTGCAGGACCCCGTGCCCATGTGGGGCGGCTTCTACGGCCCGCGCGGCGCGCGCATCGCCGGAAGGCTCGGCCTCGGGCTGCTGCACATCTCGCCCGACATCTTCCCGCACTACCGCGACGGGCTGGTCGAAGGCGGCCACGACCCGGCGTCGGCCCGGATGTCCGACCTGCTGCCCGTGCTGCTCGCCGACGACCCGGACGCGGCCTGGGCCCGCGTCGCGCCGCACCTCGCGCACCAGATGAACAGCTACCGGCAGCTCTCCGTCGAGGGCACGGACGCGCCGCCACCGCCGCTGATCGAGCCGAGCCAGTTCCGCGACCGCCGCGAGGACGGCCCGTGGGGCGCGTTGGAGATCATGACCCCCGACGAGGCCGCCGCGCGCATCCTCCAACGGGCCGACGGGCTGCCGGTCGAGCACCTGATCTTCTGGGCCAGCGTCGGCGCGATGCCCGACGACCTGGTGGTCCGGCACCTGGAGCTCGCCAGCCGCGAGCTGGCGCCGCTGCTGGACAAGGCACCCGCCCGTGCGTGAGGGCGTGGAGTGGGACCGCAAGGCGTGGGCGCTGCTGTTCGTCCTCTCCGGCAACATGCTGCTGGACGCCCTCGAGGTCTCCGCGGTGCTCCCGGCGCTGACTCCCCTCAGCGCCGGGTTCGCCGTCACGCCCCTGGACGCGCAGTGGGTGATGAGCGGCTTCGCGCTCGGGTTCGCGCTGCTGCTCGTGCCCGGTCCCCACCTGGCCGCGCGCGTCGGGCGCAAGGAGCTCTACCTGGGCGCGATGCTGGTGTTCGCGGTGGCGTCCGTGGTCGCGGGCCTCACCGACTCGCTCGGCGTGCTCGTCGCGACCCGCCTGGTCAAGGGCTTCTGCGCCGCGCTCACCGCGCCCGCCGGGCTGGCGATCATCGTCTCGGTGTTCGACGGCCCGGCACGGCGGCGCGCCGTCTCGGTCTACTCGCTCTTCGGCGCGGCGGGGTTCACCTCGGGCCTGCTGCTGTCCGGCGTGCTCAGCGCGAACGACTGGCACTGGACGTTCCTGTTCCCGGCGCCGGTCGCGCTGGTGCTGTTCGCCGCCGGGCTGAGGGTGATACCCCGCGCGCCCGCCGCGCCGCCGCCGCCACTCGGCAAAGCCGTCCTGCGCGACGGCTCGCTGCTGCGCGCCGGTTTCGGCGCCGCCGCGCTGAACGGCACGTACATCGGGCTGATGCTGCTGGTCACCACGCAGCTCGCGCACCTCGCGCCGTGGCAGCTCGCCCTCGCCCTGCTGCCCGCCAGCCTGCCGCTGGTCCTCGCCGCGCCCCACGGCGCGCGGCTCGTGCGCCGGTTCGGCACGGCCCGGCTGATCGCGGCCGGCGCGCTGTGCTCGGTGGCGGGCAACGCCCTCTACCTCGCGCGGCCGGACCCGGAGCCGTACGCCACCGCCGTGCTGCCGGTGCTGCTGCTGGTCGAAGCCGGGTTCGTGCTGTCGTTCGTCGCGCTGAACCTCCAGGCCACCGCGACCGTGCCGGCCGACCTACGCGCCGCCGCCGTGCCGGTCTACCAGACGTTCGTGCAGCTCGGCTCGGTCGTGGCGCTGCCGCTGGTCGCGCTGCTGCTCACCACCGGCGGACCCCGTGCGGCGATGGCACTGGTCACCGCGGCAGCGGCGGTCGGCGCCGCCGTCGCCCTCACCGGTCTCCGCACGACCACCACAGGAAAGGTCCCGTCATGACCGCAGAACCGCTCACCCTCCTCGTCGTCGTGGGCAGCGTCCGCGACGGCCGGTTCGGGCCGACCGCCGCGCGGTGGTTCGAGACCGTCGCCCGCACCCACCCCGACTTCCGGGTCGAGCTGCTCGACCTGCTCGACTACCCGCTGCCGCTCGTCCTGCCCGAACCCGGCAAGCAACCGGACGCCGGCACGGCGCGGGTGCGCGACGCGCTGGCGGGCAAGCTCGACGCCGCCGACGCGTTCGTCATCGTCACGCCCGAGTACAACCACGCGCCGCCCGCCGCGCTGAAGAACGCGATCGACTGGTTCAACGCCGAGTGGAACGCCAAGCCGGTCGGGTTCGTGTCCTACGGCGGCGCGGGCGCGGGCCTGCGCGCGGTCGAGCACCTGCGGCACGTGTTCGCCGAGCTGCACGCCACGACCGTCCGCGAGTCCGTCAGCTTCACCAACGTGTGGGACCTCTTCGTCGACGGCGCGCCGCGTGACGCGACGGGCAGCGAGTCGGCGGCGAAGGTGATGCTCGACCGGCTCGCCTGGTGGGGCTCGGCACTGCGCGCGGCGCGGGCCGCGCGCCCGTACTGAAGGGGTAGCACGTGACCACCGTGCACGACCGGCCGTTCCGCTTCGGCGTCGGCCTCTTCACGCCCGTCGAGCGGTCCGAGTGGGTGGCCAGGGCCAGGCTCGCCGAGCGGTTGGGCTACGACGTGGTGCAGGTGTCCGACCACCTCGGGATGCCCGCGCCGCTGCCGACCCTGCTGCTCGCCGCCGAGGCCACCGAGCGCGTCCGCGTCGGGACGCTCGTGCTCAACACGACGTTCTACGAACCGGCCGTGCTCGCCCGCGACGTCGAGACCATCGACCGCTACTCGGGCGGCCGGGTCGAGGTCGGCCTCGGCGCGGGCTACGAGCGCGGCCAGTTCGACGCGGCGGGGTTGCCCTGGACGCCCGCCGCCGAGCGGGTCGCGCACCTGGCGCGCACCGTGGACCGGCTCAAGGAGTCGGCCGGACCGCCCGTCATGGTCGCCGGTCGCGGCGACCGGGTGCTGCGGCTGGCCGCCGAACGCGCCGACGTCATCGCGTTCACCGGCACCACCCGCGTCCGCGACGGCGAAGGGCTCAAGCTGGGCAGCGTCGCGGAGTTGGCCGATCGCGTCGAATTCGTGCACGCGCACCTCGGCGATCGCGTGCACGACGTCGAACTCAACATTCCCGTTCACCGCGTATTGCTGCCCGGCGCGGAACGCGTGATCGCCGACGTGTGGCAGAATGATCTGGACCTCACGGCCGACCAGCTCGTCGAGTTGCCGTCAATCCTGGTCGGCACACCCGAAGAATGCGTGGAGCAACTGCACGAGGCGCGCAAGCGATTCGGCATCTCCTACTTCAGCGTCCTCGAACCCGAGATGATGTCGTTCTCCCGGGTCATCGAGGCGATGCGTTGAGCGCGCATCACACCAGTTCAACGATAAACGAGAGCCAGGGAGCACGGTTTGAAGAGGACATTCGTGATCACGGGCGCCACCGACGGCATCGGCGCGGCCGTGGCGCGGGCGCTGTTCACCCGGGGGGACCACGTCGTCGCGCTCGGCACGAACCCCCGCAAGGGCGAGGCGCTGGCCGGTGAGGCGGAGCGCGCCCCCGGCTCCCTGGAGTTCGTCCGGGCCGACCTGAGCCTGGTGTCGGCCAACCGGCGCGTCGTCGACGAGATCCTGGACGCGAACCCGGCGATCGACGGCCTGGTGCTGTGCGCGCGCTTCTTCCGCACGTACCGGCGTGAGACGGCGGAGGGCTTCGAGGACAACTTCGCCCTGTTCTACCTGAGCAGGCTGCTGTTCAGCTACGGGCTGCGGCCCGCGCTGGAGAAGACCGAGCGGCCGGTGATCGTCAACGTGGCGGGCCCCGGCCACGACACCCCGGTGGCGTGGGACGACCTGCAGAGCACGCGCCGCTACGACGGCGTCAACGCCATGTTCATGACCGGGCGGCTGGACGACCTGCTCGGGGTGACCTTCGCCGAACGGCACGGCGACGGGCCGGTGCGCTACGTCCTGTTCCACCCCGGCACCACGTCGACCGGCTTCGTGGGTGAGTTCGACCCGCAGACCGCGATGTACATCGAGCAGCAGAAGGCGCTGGCGAAACCGGCCACCGCCGTCGTCGCGCCGATCGTGCGGCTGCTGGACAACCCGCCGGCCGAACCGCTCACCGCGTTCAACCTGTACAGCCAGATGAGCGTGCACAACGGGTTGTTCTCGCCGAAGGACGCGGCGCGACTGGCCGCGCTCACCGACGAATTGTTGGCGCGCGTCGAGGGATAACTGCGGAAACGACCCCCGGACGGGTAATCGATGCTCACTCGTCCGGGGGTCGTCGGCGAATGATCGTCACGAGGAGTATTCGTGGATTTGGGGCTGAGCGGGAAACGGGCGCTGGTGACGGGGTCGAGTTCCGGCATCGGCGCGGCGGTGGCCGACGTGCTGGCCGCCGAAGGCGCGGACGTCGTGGTCCACGGGCGCGACCGGGACAAGCTGGAGGTGGTCGCGGAGAAGGTGCGCGGCCACGGCCACCGGGTGGACCTCGCGCTGGGCGACCTGTCGACCGACGCGGGCGCGGCCGAGGTGGTGCGCGCGGCGGGCGCCGGCGGTCCGGTCGACATCCTGGTCAACAACGCGGGCGGCACGGACCTCGTGCCGTGGTTCGACGCGGAGCCGGACCTGTGGGCCGCCGCCTACCAGGTGAACGTGGTGTCCGCGGTGCGGATGATCCGCGCGTTCGTGCCCGCCATGCGGGAACGCGGGTGGGGTCGCGTGGTCCAGGTCGGCGGCGGCCTGGCCACCCAGCCGATCGCGATGCAGCCGCAGTACTCGGCGGCGCTCGCGGCCCGGCACAACCTCGCCGTGTCGCTGGCCCGTGAGCTGAAGGGCACGGGCGTGACGTCGAACGTCGTGTCACCGGGGCCGATCATGGTCGAGTACATGCGCGACTGGCTGGCGCGCGTCGGCCCGGAGCGCGGCTGGGGCACGGAGCTGCCGGAGATCGAACGGCGTGCGGCGGCGGAATGGGTGGCCAACGACGTCGGCCGGTACGGCACGCCCGAGGAGGTGGCCGCGGCCGTCGGCTACCTGGCGAGCCGGCAGGCGGATTACGTGACCGGTTCGGTGCTGCGCGTGGACGGCGGGTTCGTGGCGGCGGTGTCGTGACGTTCCCGGGACGGGTCGGGCGGAGGTCGATCGACGACATGACAGGAGACCGGTGATGGACGGCGCGCAATTCGCGGCGGACGACGGCGCCGCGCCCGTGCTGCCCGCCGCGGCCCGCGGCGACGCGCGGCGGCTGGTGTTCCACCTCGCCGCGGTGAAGTGGTCGATCGGCACGATCCGCGCCGTGGTCGAACTGGGCATTCCGGACCTGCTGGCCGACGGGCCGGGCACGGCGGCGGAGCTGGCCGCGTTGGCGGGCGTGGACGCCTCACGCCTGCGCCGGGTGCTCGCCGCCGCCGCGACGGCGGGCGTGCTGGCCGAGGACGGCGCGGGCCGGTTCTCGCTCACCCCGGCCTCCGACGGCCTGCGCACCGGCGGGCCCGGCGGTTTCCGGGACGTGCTGCTCTTCCTCACCGACCCGATGATGTGGCGGCCCTACGAGGACGTGGCGCACGCGGTGCGGACCGGTGAACCGACGTTCGACCACCTGTTCGGCGAGCCGTTCTACCAGCACCTGCGCGGTGATCCGGCCGCCTCGGACCTGTTCGACCGGGCCATGGTGCGCAACGACGGCCCCGAGACCTACGAGCTGTTCGACGACCTGCGCTCGCACCGGTACCGCCGGATCGCCGACGTCGGCGGCGGTCGGGGCAGCTTCCTGGCCGAGCTGCTGCGCCGCCACCCCGGCGTGACGGGCGCGGTGTGCGACCACCCGCTCGCGATCGCCGGCGCGGCCGAGGAATTCGCGCGCTGCGGCGTGGCGGACCGGGCGGAGGCGATCGCGACCGATTTCTTCGAGAAGGTGCCGCGGGGGTTCGACGCTTATCTGGTCAAGCGCTCGCTGCAGAATTGGGACGACCTCGACGCGGTGCGGGTCCTGGCCAGGGTCAGAGAGGCCATCGGGGACGATCGTGACGCTCGGTTGTGGATTGTGAACCACCTTCTCACCCGATCAGGTGTACCTGACCTCGGTAAGCTGTCGGATATTGAGATGATGACTATTCTGGGTGGTCGGGAAAGGGGTTGGGGGGACTGGACCCGCCTGGGGGCTGAAGCGGGTTTCGCACCGGTCGGAGAACCGGGTGCCGGGCGCGTCACGTTGTTGACGTTCCGCCCGATCTGAGCGCACAGGTCTGAGCACGCATCGGCCCGCAGCGTCGCGGACCGCGAATCCCACGGCTGGGGCGGGGGAGCGCTGTCGACCGCGGCGGTCACGGGTGGCGAGGCCACCGACCGGCGGTCGCCGCGGCGCGCTCACACCCCCCGTGGAGCACGCTTCCCCTCGGTGGCGCCGCCGCACGCCGACGGGATCGCAGAGGCGAAACGTCAACGCCGTGCCCGTCGCCGTGGCGCGCGGGCACGCGGATCTTGGGGGTGTGTGTGGAGCACGACGTCGATCGGTCCACCGGCACGGGTCGTCGCGTCCCGGTGGAGTGGCGGCTGCCCGAGAACGTCGGCCCCGACGGGCTGTCCCTGGAGGGGGTGCGGCGGACCAGGGCCGAGCTGGTGGAGCGCGGGCGGTGGGGTGAGGCCGACCAGGTGGTGCGGGAGGTGATCGACCTGCTCGCCACCGGTCCGGCCGGGGTGCGCGGTCCCCAGCTGGGCGGCTTGGTGTACGTGCCGGGCGGACCGGCGCCGGACGACGCGCACTGCGCCGGGCTGGACGCGGCGGGCGTGCCGGAGGAGCAGCGGCTCGCCGCGCGGGCCGTGCAGCTGGCGAACCGGGGCGTGGACCGGGTCGGGACGGTCGCCACCGCCAAGCAGCTGCTCGCGCTGCCCGGCGGGCGCGAGACGGGCGCGTTCTGGTGCGGGATCCTCGTGCTGGCCTACGCCGACGAGCTGGACACCGCGTTGGACCTCAGCGTCCGCGCGATGCGCAGCCCGGACGTCATCGACTTCGGCGAGGCGCGTGGCGTGGTGGCGCTGCTGGTGGCCCGGCTGATGTGGCTGGGCGGCGATCCCGGCGGCGCGGCCAAGGTGCTCGCCGGGTCGCTGCGGCGCGACGTGTGCCGGCAGATCCGCAGCGTGGCCGTGGCGTGGCTGGTGTCGGCGCTGGTCGACCTCGGCGAGCTGAACCGCGCGCACGACCTGCTGCTGGAGCACGGGTTCAGCGGCCCGCTGGCCGGCGTGCAGGACCGCGCCGAGCTGTTCATGGCGCGGGGCGCGCTGCGGTTCGCGCTCGGGCAGTACGACCGGGCGTTGGAGGACTTCCTGGACTGCGGTCGCGACCTGACGGCGTGGGGCGTGACGAACCCGGCGGTGGCGCCGTGGCGGTCGCGGGCGGCGGTGTGCGCGAACGCGATCGGCCGCACCGACCTGGCGCAGGCGTTGGTGTCGAAGGAGATGGCGGCGGCCCGCCGCTGGCGCACCCCGCGTTCGGTCGGCCTGGCCTCGCACGCCGCGGCGTTGATCGCGGGAGGCGAACCCGCGTCCCTGCGCGAGGTGGTCGCGGTCCTGGACGGCACGGACGCGGTCGGCGACTCGCTGCACGCCCGTTACGACCTCGCCCTGGCGTTGGGCACGCGCGAGCTGCACGGCGAGGCGCGCAAGACGTTGGAAGCGGTGCGGGACACCGCCCGCCGCCGGGGTTACGCGATGTGGTCCGCGCGGGCGGAGGAGGCGTTGGCCAGGATGACCGCCCTGAACCGCGCCGGCGGGCTCACCAGGCAGGAGCGCAAGATCGGCGAACTGGCCCGGACCGGCCGCAGCAACCGGCAGATCGCCGAGGAGCAGTACCTGACCGTGCGCACGGTCGAGTTCCACCTGTCCCGCGTCTACCGGAAGCTGGGGCTGGCCGGCCGTCGTGACCTCAAGGCCATCCTCACCCCGCTGTCCTGAGCCGACCTGGGCGTCAGGCCGCCGGATGCCCCGGTGGGAATCCCATGGTGAGCACCGAGTCGACCGGCCGGCGCCGGGACGGCACGGCCGGGCCGGTGGTGCGGGTCAAGCGCGAGAGCGGGGCCACCGGCCCGTCCGGTTTCGGGGCCACCCGGTGGAAACGGGTGCGCAAGTCGTGCAGCTCGGCGGTCTCGGCGGCGTCGAGGATCGTCGCCGCCGGGCCGGCCGGCAGGTCGAACAGGTAGACCGCGGTGGTCATCGGGTGCGGCCCGAGGCCGAGTCGCTCGGCACGCAGCCGGGTCCGCTGCATCGCGCGGCCACCGGCGAGCCGGCTCTCCGGGGTGTCCTCGCGGACCGACAGCGGTGCCACGGCGGACGCGCCGGCCACCGCGTCCCGCGCGGCTTCGGCGAGGCGGGCGCCACCGCCGAGCTGCCGGAGCCGGGCGGCGACCTCCGGTCGGGCGACGAGCCGGAGGACCTCCTCGGCCCCGGCCGGCAACGCCGGCGTGGCGGCGGGCGCCTCCCGCCCCAGGGCCAGGTCGGCCGCGCCGATCCCGGAGTACACCTCGTGCAGGCCGCGCTGGTAGGTCCGCCACGCGGCGGCGTCCCGGCCGGGGTCGGCGGTGCGGAGCTCGACGGCGTCCGCGGGGTGCTCGGGCACTCGGCCGGCGGCCATGATCGTCGTGGGTCCTCTCGTCGGGGCTGGTGTCACCAGAGTGCGTGCCGCGACGCGTGTACCCGGCCGACGAGGCGTGAACCTGCCGTCCTCCCGACTGTCTGACACCGACATTTCGGGTCGTGCCAGGGGGAACAGTAGCGGAGGGCGACAGGCCGCTCCCGCCATGTGGGCGTCGTGGACAGCGCTTCCGTTGTGCCCCAATGCTCTCGTGCATGAACAGAGTCTTCGTCTTGGTGCTCGCCGGGATCTTCGCGGTGGTGGGCGCGGCTCCGGCCGCCGGGTCGCCGCAGCACCGGGTGGACGTGGTGGCCGAGTGGTTCGACGTGACCGCGGCGACGGTCGCGGCGGCCGGCGCGTCCGCCCAGTCGACCAACAGCCGGACGTGGGCGATCGGCTGGCTCGCCGCCGCACGTGCCGCGCACGACGTCCCGGCCGCGCACCGCACCCGTGCCGACGCGGCCGTGGCCTCGGCGCTGCACACCGCGCTGGTGGCGCTGGCTCCCACCCGCCGGGCGGAGTTGGACGCCGCGTTGCGCACGACGCTGGACCGCCTCACGCCCGGTGGGCAGCGCGACCTCGGCGTCGCCGACGGCATCGAGGAGGCGCGTGACCTCCTGGCCGAGCGCCAGGGTGACGGCCTCGCCCCGGCTTCGGTCAACGCGCCGTTCGAGCTGCCTTCGCCGGCACCGGGCGTATGGCAGCCGACGCCTCCGTCGCTCACGCCGCCGCAGCAAGCAGGCAACCGCCTGGCGCGGCCGTTCGTGCTGGCCCGCGCCGACCAGTTCCGCCTGCCGCCGCCGCCCGCCCTCGACTCGCCACGCGACCGGATCGACCTGGCGGAGGTGCGTGCTTACGGTGCCGTGAACAGCACGGTGCGCACCGCGTCCCAGACCGCGACCGCGCAGTTCTGGCTCCAGAGCTCCGCGGCCGGCTACACCCAACCGCTGCGCGCGGCCGTCACCCAGCTCGGCGGACCGCCCGCCCGCCGGGCCGCGCTGGTGGCGGCGTTCCACGTGATCCTGGTGGACACCCAGATCGCGACCTCGGACACGAAGTACGCGTACCTGCGCTGGCGGCCGATCACCGCCATCCGGGCCACGGTCGATCCACAGTGGACTCCGCTGCACGACACGCCCGCGCACCCGGACTACCCCAGCGGCCACAACACCTACGCCGGGGCGGCCGAGGTCGTGCTGACCGCGTTCACCGGTCCCTCCGCGCGGCGGCCGTTCACCGCCACCAGTCCCACCGCGCCGGGCGTGACGCGGACCTACCAGCGGTGGGCCGACCTCACGAAGGACAACGTGGACGCACGGGTCTGGTCCGGCATCCACACGCGTTCGGCGGACGAGGCCGGAGTCGTCCTCGGCCGGCGGGTCGCCGAGCACGGCCTGTCCCGCTTCGCCTCGCTCCTGGGCTGAGCGTCGGACGCTCGACCCAGCGCCGACCGGCCCCCGGTGTCGGGTGTTCACCGGACACCGGGGGCCGGTCCTGCGCTCGTACGCTCCTGCCCGTCGCGGCTTCCCTGCCGCGGCTGGTTCTCCGCGGTGGACGGGACACCGCGGGAAAGGGGCATCGCATGGGGGCACGAGGTAGGCGTTACGGGGCGTCCGGGCTGGCCGCCGCGGTGCTGGGGGCGGCGGTGATCATGTCCGCCGCTCCGGCATCCGCGGCACTGGCGGCGTTGTGCACCACGACGTCCGAGGTCGTGAGGTCGGGTCGCACGATCATGGTGCCGACGGTCAAGGGCAGCACCACGTGCACCATCGGTCGCGAGTACGCGGCGAACACCTCGGTGGTGTCCCGATTCCAGTCGATGATGCGCCGGTGCTACCCGGACCTCGACCTGGCGTCGCCCTACTCGGACGAGAAGGTGGGGGACCTGGCCGACGACGGCAGCTTCGGGCCGCGCACCGAAGCCGCGTTGAAGGCCATCCAGAGGCACATCGGCACGGCCGCCGACGGCATCTGCGGCCCGAACACCAGGGACCGCATGAAGTTCCCGAAGCCGGCTACCGACACGTGCTACCAGTACTGATCGAGACCTGTCGAGAGCTTGGCGCGGAGGACTCAGTCGAAGTAGTAGGCGCAGTGCAGCGACAGCGCGGTCACGGCCACGTAACGGTGCTGTGCCAGCAAAGCCGTCTTCACCGCCGCGTGGTCGAGTGGCTGCTCGTCGTGCAGCAGGGTCGGGGAGTCGCGCACCAGCGCGTCCGCCCCGTCCGGCTCGTGGGCGGGCAGCGGCTGTCCGGCTTCCAGCCAGCGCTGGCGCAGGGTCCAGTCGTTGCTCGACCCGCTGCACGTCGAACCGCGCTGTTCGTCGTCACGCGGGTCGAGGTACCCGAGACCGGGCAGGTTGCTCGCGTCGTAGGTGCGCGGGCCCTCGGGCCTGCCCCGGTACCTCGCGTAGTAGTCGATCGACATGTGGACGTCCGACTCGCTGCCCGACCAGCCCGCCCCGGTGGCCAGACCGTCGAACCGCCGGATCTCCTCGGCGAGGTCCCCGTCGAAACCCGCGTACCACACGAGGACGGTCGAGCAGCTCACATGACCGTCGTCGGGCCCGAACACCTGCGACATGTGCCGATGACCGGCCACACCGCACGATTGGTCCAGCGAGTGCTCCGGCCACCCGTGCCACGGCACCAACGCCCGCAACGCCGCGACCCGCGCACGGCCCGACTCCGCCGCCGCGACCCGGTCCGCCGAGGCCTGCGGCCCCTTCGCCACCCGCTCGTAGTCCGCCTCCGAACGACCGCCGCACCCGGCCGCGATCAAGGTGACCAGTCCGACCACCGCGATCGATCTCCGCACATCCCCCATGGGGTCCAGGGTGGCATCGAAGGCCTCGCGCCGGCCACCGGAACGGCGGCGACCGGGTCGGTGCCGGTCGCCGCCGCGTCCAGGACGTGGATCAGAGCTTGCCCGTGCCGGAGCCCGCCGTGACGGAGGACTTCACCGTGCCGACGGGGTCGGCGGTGTAGGTGTACGGGATGGCGGCCACCGTGCCGTTGACCTCGCACGGGCCGGAGTTGGTCAAAGAATTGTCCCGGGCCACCAGGCGTCCGGGGTCGGAGTCCGCGTAACCGCTCGCCGACCAGCACGCCTGCTGCACGTTCTCGAAGACGTTGCCCTCCACGAGGAGGCCGGCGTCCATGAGCGAGGCGATGGCGTAGGAATCGGCGTTGTTGTCGACGTTGGTGTAGTAGTTGTTGAACACGTGGACCGTCTCGCCGAACCGCACCCGCGGGCTGCGTTCGAAGGTGCGGTCGAACCAGTTGTGGTGGTAGGTGACCCGCAGGTGGCCGCGGTCCTCGCCGCCGTTGCCGTCGGAGTGCCCGACGAGCGAGGTCTTCCAGTGGTTGCGGATGACGTTCCACGACACGGTGATGTAGTCCGCGGCGTGGGTGATGTCCAGCATGCCGTCGTAGTGGTCGGGGTTGTCCTCGATGGTGCTGGACATGGTGTTGTGGTCGATCCAGATGTGCGTGGCGCTCTCGATCTGGATCGCGTCGCCGCCGACCTTCCCGCGGATGTTCATGTTCTGGATGATCACGTTGGCCGGGCTCATGTCCTCGATGTTGAGGGTGGTCCCGGAGATGCCCGAGCCGGCGCCGACGCCCCGGATCGTCTTGTCCGCGCCGATCTCGACGGTGCCCGTGCCGCTGAGCATGCCGTTGACCAGGATGGTCTTGGCGCCCGCGGACTGCGCCTGCGTGCGGAAGTCGGCGAACGTGCTCACGGTGACCGTGGAGCCGCCCGCGCCACCGGTCGTGCCACCGGCCTGCGCGGCCCAGCCGACGAGCCCGCCGGGCGGCTGCGGTTGCGGGTCGCCGCCGGTCTCGACGTCGAGGTGGTCGACGTTGGGCAGGCCGCCCGAGGTGGTCGGGTTCAGCCGGATCGTGTTGCTGCCGGCGTTGACCCGCACGCTGAACGTCTTGGTCGCCCACGTCGACCAGGCGCCCGTGCCCTCGAACGACGGCGACTGCACCGTCGACCCGTTCACGAGCAGGTTGGCGGGCCGGGCCGTGGTGGTCCCGTTGGCGAACCGGACGCCCACCGTCGCCGTGCCCGCGGCCGCGGCGGTGACGGTGAACTGGAGGTAGCCGCTGGTGGAGTTGGCGCCGTTGCAGAACCCGCTACCGCTGTACCCGCTCCAGTCGGTGTCGATCGAGCCGGAGCACACCGCGGGCGAGTTCTCCGCCTCGTACCGCGTGGGCGCGGCCTGCGCGGTGGACGACGCCACCGCGACCAGAGCGCCGGCCAACAGCCCGACGCAGGCAATCATGGGTTTCACGCGCATAATACGTCTCCGTGGCGTAGGGAATAACCGATTCCGACGCAGTGGAAGACACGATGCCCCCTGGTGCTTCATTGCGCCGTAGGACGGGAAACCACTTTCCCGTCGGATGCTAGGAGGTTCGCAACCGCAGGTCAACGGGACCGCAGCGAAAATGCGGGCTGGTCATGCTTGTGAACGAATGCGGTCCCCGGCGGTCATACTCGTGAACCGGTTGCGTGCATTTGCGCGCCGAGCGCACAGATATGTGAATTCGGTCGAGGGGTATGCAGGGGTTGCGCCCCGCGCGGCGGCGTCGCGAGACTGCACGCCTGCGTTCACGGTTGGGGGACTCCATGCGGACGTTGCTCGTCACCGCGCTGGCCGCGAGCCTGCTGGTGGTCGCACCCGAGGCCGAGGCGACGACGATCGCCTGGCAGCCGTGCCCGGACCAGCCCGCGGCCGACTGCGGCACGGTGTCCGTCCCGCTGGACTGGACCGACCCGCGCGGCCCGCGGACCGACCTGGCCGTCTCCCGGGTCCGCGCCACCGACCCGACTCGCCGGATCGGCGTGGTGTTCGTGGACGCGGGCGGTCCCGGCGGGTCCGGCGCGGAGTTCGCGCGCGCCCCGTACCTGAGCGCCGAGGTGCGGGCCAGGTTCGACGTCGTCGGCTTCGACCAACTCGGCACGAACAACAGCTCCGCGATCCGGTGTTCGCCCGACCTGATGGCGCGCAACCCCGGTGACGACCCGGCGGACGAGGCCGCGTTCGCCGCGCTGGCCGCGCACAACCGCGCGGTGCGCGACGACTGCCGTGCCGACCACCCCGTGTTCGACCACGTGGACACGGCCCGTTCGGCGCGGGACCTGGACGCGGTGCGCAGGGCGTTGGGCGAGCGGCGGATCAGCTTCTACGGCATCTCCTACGGCACGCTGCTCGGTCAGCAGTACGCGGAGCTGTTCGGCCCGCGGGTGCGCTCGATGGTGCTGGACGGCGTGATCGACCACAGCGCCGACCTGCCCCGGCTGCTGCTGGACCGGGCGCGGGCCGTGGAGGAGGCGTTCGGCGTGTTCGTCGCGTGGTGCGAGGAGAACACCACGTGCGCGTTGCACGGCCAGGACGTCCACGCGGCCTGGGAGCGGGCGTTGGACAAGGCCGACGAGATCGGCTGGGGCCGGGACGGGCTGATCCAGGGCGCGTTCTCCGAGCTCCGCGGCGGGGCGTGGGAGAGCCTGGCGTCCCTCATCGCCGACGTCGGCGGCGTGCGGGTGTCGTTCGAGCCGAACTACGACTCCCTGCGCTACGCCGTGGTGTGCCAGGACTTCGCCTTGCGGTTCGCGGACTTCGCCGAGTACCGGGCGTTGCGGGAGGCCGAGCTGCGCGCGGCGCCCACCTTGCGCGGCACGTTCCTCGGCCACCAGGAAGCCGCCACCTGCATCGGGTTCACCGACCGCCCGACCAACCCGCCGCACCGCCTCGACGTCGACCAGGCGCCGCCGCTCCTCCTGCTGACCAGTCGCTACGACGTGGCCACGCCCTACCGGTGGGCGCGGACCGTGCACCGGCAGGCGCAGGGCTCGCACCTGGTCACGTTCGACGGCCCGGGTCACGGCGTCTACCACGCCAACGCGTGCACCCGGGCCGCCGCGGACTCCTACCTGCTCGCCACCGCGCCCGCGCGCGACGTGACCTGCTGACCCGCTCCGCAGAACTCGGCGAACACCGCCTGGAGCGCGGCGTCCTGGGCCGCGACCGAGGTGAGGTTCGCGGTGACGACGACGGAGACCTGCCGCCGGGCGTCGGGGGAGTGCATCGTCCACGTGTGGTAGCCGGGCACGGAGCCGTTGAAGCCCCAGATGTCCGGCGCGGCGCAGCCCGGCGGCAGCGGGATCCGCATCAGGCCGAGCCCGAACTCCAGCCCCGGGATCCCGCTCGGCACGGTCGTGCGCATCTCGGCCGCCTGCGCCGCCGGCACGAGCCCGCCCGCGAGCAGGGCGCGGTAGAACCGGTTCAGGTCGTCGACCGTGGACACCAGGTTGCCCGAGCCCCAGAACCGGGACATCTCGTAGTCGGTGACGTCGGTCGGCGCGGCGTCGGGGCCGTGCAGCCTCTCGTAACCGCGCGCGGCCGGCCGGTCGACGTGGGGGTGGCGGTAGGGGAGGTAGCTGTCCCGCATCCCCGCCCGGTCCAGCACGCGCCGCTGCAACTCGGCGTGCAACGACCGACCGGTGAGCTTCTCGACCAGCTTGCCCAGCACCGCGTAGTTGGTGTTGGAGTACTCCACGCCCTGGCCGGGTGGGAAGGACAGCGGCTTGCCCTCGGCCCCCTTGCGGATCGTCTCGTCCGGTGGCTGGTGCTGCCACCGCGTCGTGTCGATCTCCGGCAGGCCGGCCCACCGCTCGGTGAAGGGGATACCGCTGGTGTGCTGGAGCAACTGGCGCACGGTGATCGGTTCGGCGTACGGCAGCAGCCCGGGCAGCCGGTCCTGGATCCGGTCCTCCAGCTCGACCCTGCCCTCGCCGACCAGTTGCAGCACGGCGGTGGCGACCACGGTCTTGGTGATGCTGCCCGCCCTGAACTGCCCGCGCGGCTTGGGCGTGCCGCGGTCGGCGAGGTTGCCGACTCCGCTGTGGCCGTACCACTGCCCGCCCTCGTCGAGGACACCGGCGAGAGCACCGGGCGCGCCGACGGCGACCGCACCGTCCAGCGCCGCTTGGAGCCCGACCCGCGCCGGCGCGGCCGCGGCCGACGTGACCACCGGACCGGTGAGCAGGACCGTGCCGACGGCGAGGGTGGCCGCTCGGCGCAGAACACGATTCATGGGAGATCCCCCAGGATCCATCAGGGTCGTGAACCAACCCCCAGCACCCTAGGGAATTCCGATCCGGTACCCGGTTGTCCCGCTATATGTCCTCTATATTCGGCGTCCGGTAACACGACGTCGGTCTTCGACGACTTGGTCAACTGGGTACGCACCCCGCGGCCCGCCCGTGCGGCGCTTCCCCCTGAAGTGCCCGCCACGCACTAGGAGACCCACCATGGCCCTGTCGCCGAAGTACTCCGTCTACCACTCGGCCGTCCTCGACGCGGACGCCGACGAGGTGTGGGCGAAGGTCCGGGACATGATGGTGCTGCTCGACATCGTGTTCGGCGAGGGCATCGAGAACGCCCACTGGACCCACGGCGGCTCGGCGAAGAAGGTCCCGTCGACGTTCGAGTTCACCCTCCTGCCCAACCACGACCTGGCCAGGGAGGAAGTCGTCGGCCGCTCGGAGACCGACCGCTCGCTCACCTACCGCTCGGTCGCGCAGGTGCTGTTCATCGTGGACTACGTGGCCACCTACCGGGTCCGGCCGGTGACGAACGAACCGGGCCGCAGCTTCATCGACTGGGAGCGCGAGTTCCGCGTGGTCCCCGGCGCGCCGGCCGGCTTCCTGGACGACCTGGAAGCCCTCTTCGCCCAGGAGATCGCGACCGTGAAGGCGCACTTCGCCGCCTGACGACGGTGAACTCCTGGTACCGGATCCGGTCGTGGATGCGTCCGGTGACCAGGTTGAACGCGGTAGCAGGGGTTACCGGGTCAACCCTCTGCGGCATGCCACTAGGCGTCGCCGCGCATCGACCGGCGGATTTCCTCGAGCTTGTCGATACCGGCCTGTCGCCGCGCCTCGAACTGGTCCTCGACCGCCTTGGCCTCCGGGGTGGCCCCGGCGAGCTCCTCGGCCCCGATGCCGGTGGCGACCCGGTTCTCGATCCGGTCCCGGACGTGCTCGAACGTGGGCACGCCGTCCTCGGTGTAGTCGGCGGGCGGCACCACTACCGGGGGCGCTTCGTATTCCACGATCTCGGCGTCGATCACCGGTTCCTGGTCCCCGCTCATCGTCCCACTCCGTTCACTGTGCCGACCACCGAGGCTACCTCGCGAGGACGGCCCGGGCCTCGTCCCGGCACAGCTCGCTCCACCTGGCCTCCAGCGTCCGAATGGCCGATCCTGTTCGACTCCGTGCGTTCTTGTCCGGTCGTGTCAGTGACAGCGGTTTGGTCCAGACCATAACCTGGTCAGACGCCGCCGCTGTCCGTCCCTGTCACGCAGAGGAGTTCCGCTCGTGAGGACAGCACGCACGATCACCGCCATGGCCGCCGCGGCCGTCACGTCCGCCGCGCTGATCACCACCCCCGCCACCGCCGGACCGGTCACCGACTGGGACCGCATGCTCGCCCAGCAGCCGCTGGTGCGCACCGCCGACGCGATCCAGGCGGAGGTGCGGCGCGGCGGGCACGCCGGCTTCGCCGGGCTGGTCCTGGAAGACGACCACGTCGCGCTGTGGTGGAAGGGCGACGTGCCCGCCGCCGTGCGCGACACCGCATCGCAGGGCGAGGCACCGGTGGCCTTCGAGGCCGCCCGGCACTCCGAGGCCGAACTGCGCGAGGCCGCCGAGGTCGTGCAGGCGCAGCGCGGACCCGGCGTGCACGCGATCAAGCTCCCCGCCGACGGCAGCGGTCTCGTCCTGGGCGCCACGTCGGAGTTCGCGACCCGCGCCGTGGACGTCGACGTGCCGGTGCGGACCGTGGTCGAGGAGCCGCTCGCGCCGGTGTCCCGGCAGAACGACGCGCCGCCGTGGAAGGGCGGTGCGACCATCGTCCTGGGCAACGCCGCGTGCACGTCCGGGTTCTCCGTCCGCAACGGCGACAACGCGCGGTTCCTGCTCACCGCGGGGCACTGCGGCAACCCTGACGTGCGCGTCACCGACCCCACCGGCGAGTACATCGGCACGGCGGGGGCGAAGCACGGCGACCACGACATCATGCTGATCCCCACCGGCAACGTGGTGAACCAGCAGTACGTCGGCGGCGGCGACAGCAACTCCACCGAGGTCGTCCGCGGTTGGGGCGACGTCTACACCGGCGAGTACCTGTGCCAGTCCGGCGTCACCAGCGCCCGCGTGACCGGCGCGCCCGTGTGCGACATCAAGGTGCTGTTCTTCTACGCCGACCGCGAGGACCTGGTGGAGGGCGAGCAGGTGAACGGCCGGCCCGCCGCACGGGCCGGTGACAGCGGCGGACCCGTGTACGGCCCCTCGTCGTCGGGTGGCGTCATCGCCAAGGGCACCGTGACGAGGGCGGCCGGCGCGCGGATCGGCTTCCAGGACTTCCGCACCGCGAGCCGCGACTTCGGCGTCTACATCCCGCTCTGATCACCTCCCGCGGTCGACCCCGACCTCGGCCGGGGTCGACTGTGGACGCCCGTTCCTGGTCGACCTCGACCGGCTTACGTCGGTGATCGGGGTCGTGGCCACCGCGCTCGTGGTCCCGCCCGCCGGCCGGCTGCCGCTCGTGGCTTCGGCGGTCGCGACCGTGGTGGCGGTGGTCGATTGGCGGTACCTGCCGGCCGTGGCGGTGACGGGCTGCCTGGCCGGGCGCAGGCTGCCCGCCGGACGGGGCGGTGGTGCTGTCCCTGTCGGCCGACGTGTACAGCCGGCTGGTGCGCGCGGGCGGGCTGGTCGTGTTCGGCGTGTTCCCCTGGCTGGTCGGCCGCTACCGGCGGCAGCAGGTGCAGCTGGTCGAGTCGGGCTGGGAGCGGGCGGCGCGGTTCAGGCACCTCGGCGTCCGCAACCGCGTCGAAGCCGCCGTCATCGCCCACCACGCCGACCTGGTGGACGAGTCGCCGTAGGCAAGACCCCGCTGTCGCCTCCGGGACAGCTGTGACGAAAGCAGTGCTGCGGTACCCTTCCGGCCGGGAGGCGGTTGTGGACAAGGGTTTCGACGCGCTGATCGCGGAGGCCGCGGAGGTCGACGTCACCGGCTGGGACTTCTCCTGGCTGGACGGCCGGGCCACCGAGGAGCGCCCGCCCTGGGGTTACCAGAAGCTGATGGGTGAGCGGGTCGGTCGCGCGACGATGAGCCTGGACATCCAGACCGGTGGCGGCGAGGTGCTGGCCGGGATACCGCAGCGCGCGGCCAAGGCCATGGTCGCGACGGAGTCCTGGCCGCCCAACATCGCGCGGGCGCAGGAGAACCTGCGGGACAAGGGCGTCGTCGTGGTCGCCGACGAGGACCGGCCACCGCTGCCGTTCGCCGACGGCACGTTCGACCTGGTCACCAGCCGACACCCGGTGACGGTCCACTGGGCGGAGATCGCCCGCGTCCTGGCGCCCGGCGGCACCTACTTCTCCCAGCAGGTCGGCCCGGACAGCGGCCACGAGGTCTACGACTTCTTCCTCGGCCCGCAACCGCTCGGGCAGAGCGATCGCGAGCCGGAACTGGCCAGGGCCGCGGCGGAGGCGGCCGGCCTGGACGTGGTCGACCTGCGGACCGCCGAGTCGACGATGGAGTTCTTCGACGTCGGCGCGATGGTCTACTTCCTGCGCAAGGTCATCTGGTTCGTCCCGGACTTCACCGTCGAGAAGTACCGCGACCGCCTCGAAGCGCTGCACGAGCTGATCCGGGCCGACGGCCGGTTCGTCGCCCACTCCCGCCGTTTCCTGATCGAGGCCCGCAAGCCGGTCCGCTGAAGCGAGGCCTGACACGCGACCGGTACCGTGCGTCCATTAGGGACACACCGCCCGCCGGCGGGACAGCGGTGACATCCGTGCCCGCCGGGTGGCTTCCTGGGCTGCGCCACGTCGCTGATCGGCTCCTCGATGGCGCCGCCGGCCATGACGTTCGCCGTGCTGGCGGACCGGGTGCCGCGCCGGGCGGTCATGGTGGGCGCCGACCTCGTGTCGGCGACCGCGCAGTTCGTGTTCGCGGCGCTGGTCTTCACCGGCACGACCCAGCTGTGGTCGATGGCGCTGCCGGCGGCCGTCCGCGGCGGGGCGTCCGCGTTCTACCAGCCCGCGCCGGCCGCCATGCCCGCGGACCTCGTGACGGAAAACCAGCTCCAGCGCGCCAACTCGGTGCTGGGCCTGGCCAATGCGGTTCCGGACGTGGCCGGTCCGGCCGTCGCGGGCGTGCTGGTGGCGCTGGGCGGCTCCGGGGTCGTGCTGGTCGTCGACGGGGCGAGCTACCTGGCGAGCGCGTTGTTCCTGGCCGGCGTGCGGGTGGCGCCGCGCACCGGCGTCGCGCGCACGCGGCTGCTCACCGACCTGCGCGAAGGCTGGGCGGAGTTCCGCTCCCGCCGCCGGCTGTGGGGCGGCGTGCTGCAGTTGGCGCTGTGGAACCTGTTCGTGGTCGCGCCGTTCCTGGTGCTGGGTCCGTGATCGCGCGCGGCGACCTCGGCGGAGCCTCGGCATGGGGTGCGATCGCCGCGGCGCAAGGTGCGGGCGCCGTCCTCGCGGGCGTGCTCCTGCTGCGCGTGCACATCCGCCGCACCCTCCTGGTCATCGCGTTCATCCAGCCGGCGTGGGTCGGCCTGCTGGTGCCACTCGCGTTGCGGGCCCCGCTGCCACTGGTCGTGGCCGCCGCGTTCGCCGTCGGCTTCAGCGCCAGTGCGTTCAACGCCTTGTGGCGCACCACGGAGCAGAGGCTGGTGCCGCAGGCAGTGCTGTCGCGGGTCAGCGCCTGTGAGCTGCTCGGCGCGTACGCACTCGGCCCGGTCGGCCTCGCCCTGGTCGGCCCGGTGTCCGAGATCGCGGGCACCGCCTCCCTGCTGCCGGCCGCCGCTGGCTGGCAGGTGTTCAGCAGCACGATGATCCTGCTGTTGCCGGAGGTGCGCTCGATCCGCCCGCAGCGGGCTTCCTGAGGTACTCGCCGCGCGGGGGACCTGTGCCCAGGCCGTTGCGCGACGTGCCCAGTCGGTCCGGAGGCCTGAACTTTCGACCACCTGGGCACCCGGTGACACGTGGCCCGGCCGTTAGACTCCCGCCATGGCACCCACCCGTGACGCGGCCTCCGGTGCCGTGGGCAACGCCGGCGTCACCATCGCGCGGATCGCCGAGTTGGCGGGTGTGTCGGCGGCCACGGTGTCCAAGGTGGTCAACGGGCACGTGGAGGTCGCCGCGGACACCCGCGCCCTGGTGGAGGGCCTGCTCCGCGAGCAGGGCTACCGGCGGCAGAAGAAGGTGAGCAAGGCGCCGCTGGTCGAGGTGCTGTTCCACGAGTTGGCCGGCACGTACCCCGTCGAGGTGGTCAAGGGCGTCGACCGGGTCGCCTCCGCGCACGGGCTGACCATCTCCCTGAGCCAGCTCGAGGGCAGGCACGTCGCCGACCGGACCTGGATCGACAGCGTGCTGGCCCGGCGGCCGACCGGTGTCGTCGCCGTCTTCTCCGGCCCCACGCCCGCGCAGCACGAGCAGCTGAGCAGGCGTGACATCCCTGTGGTGCTGGTCGATCCGACCGGCGAACCCGCGCACGGCGTGCCGTCGGTGGGTGCGGACAACTGGAGTGGCGGCCTGGCGGCGACCCGGCACCTGCTGGAGCTGGGGCACCGGCGCATCGCGGTGATCACCGGCGCCACCCGGATGCTGTCCGGTCGGGCGCGGCTCGACGGCTACCACGCCGCCATGGACTCCGCCGGCGTGCCGGTGGACCCCGAGCTGGTCCGCGAGGGCCACTTCCAGATCGTCGACGGCCTCGAGCACACCCGGCAGCTGCTGCGCCTGTCCGATCCGCCGACCGCGGTGGTCACCGGCAACGACGGCGAGGCGCACGGGGTCTACCAGGCCGTTTACGAGGCGGGCTTGCGCATCCCCGACGACCTGAGCGTGGTGGGCTTCGACGACCTGCCGCCCGCCCAGTGGATGATCCCCGCGCTGACCACCATCCGGCAACCCTTGGGCGACATGGCCGCCACCGCCACCGGCATGCTGCTCGACCTGGCGCACGGCCGGCCCCTGGCGCAGCACCGCCTGGTCCTCTCCACCGAGCTCATCGTCCGCGCCAGCACCGCGGCCCCTCGTCGCTGATCCCGGCCGCCCCTGGCCCAGGGGATGTGCGCGTTCACATTCCGACCTCGCACCGCGTTGACGCGGCGACGAGCGTGGCGTTACATTGCCCGAAAGTTCAGGTCGTAAAGCCGAAACATTCACTCGATGCGAGGAGCGCCGAGCCGGCGGCGGAGCGGTGTCGGAACAGGTCCTTCGGGGCCTCGTGTGCGGGAGAGCCCGGTGAACCGACAACGGGTCACGCTTGCCGACGTGGCCAAGGCGGCCGGCGTCTCGATCACGACGGTCTCGCTGGTGCTGTCCGGTCGAGGTCGTGACCTGCGGATCTCCGCGGAGGCCGAGCTGCGCGTGCGGCAGGCCGTGAACGCCGTGGGCTACCGCCGCAAGAGGTCGTCCACCGGATCCCGCACCGACGGGACCCGCACGATCGGGTTCATCTCCGATGCCGTGGCCACGTCCGGTCTGGCCGGGGACATGATCCGGGGCGCCGTCGACGCGGCACGTGAGCACGGCGCGCTGCTGATCGTCGCCGAGACGGACGGCGACCGGACGGCGGAGCAGGGCCTGATCGGGGCGATGCTCGACCGCGAGGTCGACGGGATCGTGTACGCGGCGACGCAGGCCAGGCAGGTCCGCGTGCCCGACCGGATCGAGACCGGTCGCGCCGTGCTGCTCAACGTCGTGCCCGACCGGCCGTCCCCGTTGTCCGTCGTCGTGCCCGACGAGGTCGAAGCGGGCCGGGCCGCGGCACGCGCGCTGCTGGACGCCGGGCACCGCGACGGCATCCACCTCGTCGGCGCGGGCGTCGACCCGGACGGCGTGCCACCCGGCTCGGTCACCGCGGCCGAGCGCCTCACCGGCATCCGCGAGGTGCTCGACGCGGCCGGCGTGGAGATCGCCGGCGCGCGCGAGTGCCGGTGGTGGCTGCCGGAGCACGGCTTCGCCGCCACCAGGGACCTGCTGGAGCGCGCACGGCCCCGCGCCCTGATCTGCTTCGACGACCGGCTGGCGTTCGGCGCCTACCAAGCCCTGGCCGACGCCGGTCTCGTCGTGCCGGTCGACGTCTCCGTCGTCTCCTTCGACGACCACCCCCTCGCCGGCTGGCTGCGCCCCGGGCTGACCACGGTCGCCGTCCCGCGCTACGAGCTGGGCGCGAAGGCCGTCGAAGTCCTCCTCACCGAACGCCACTCGCCACTGCCCGGCGTCCACCGCGTGCCGATGCCCCGGCGCGACCGCTCGTCCATCGCGCCACCGCGCCCGGCGGACGGGTGATCGGCGGGGTTCGGTGAGATCGGCCGAAGTCCATGACTTCCGCCCGGCCGCGTGCTACTCAGGTGCGTGCTGTCCGCGAACCCGGTGTGATGGAGCGAGCTTGACGTCGAAGCGGAAGCAGGTGACGGCGGCGGCCGCGGTCACCTGCGTGAACATTGCCGTGGCGATCTCCGTGAACCTGTTGACCTCCAGCTGGAGCTGGGTCGTCTTCAGCGTGCTCGCCGTGTTGTCCGCCGTGTGGGTGGGGCTTGAGGCGTGGCGGGCGGCGCCGAAGCGGGCGGTGCGGCGATCGCCGGCCGCACCCGTGCTGCCGGGCGGCGGGTCGTTCGTCCCGCGACCGGAGCTGACCGGTGAGGTCGTGCGGTTGCTGCTGTCCGGCTCGGCCCGCAAGGTCGGCCTCACCACCGGGCTGGCGGGCGCGGGCGGTTTCGGCAAGACGACGCTCGCCGCCGAGGTGTGCGCCCGCGACGACGTCCGGGCCGGGTTCACCAGGATCGACTGGGTGACCGTGGGGCAGGAGGTGCGCGGTGCGGCGCTCGCGGACGCCATCAACGACGTCAGCGAGCGCATCGACGGGCAGCGGCCCGGCCTGACCAGCCCGGAGCAGGCCGGGATGAGGCTGGGCGAGCTGCTCAAGGAGGCCGGTGGCTGCCTGCTGGTGGTGGACGACGTGTGGACCGCCGAGCAGTTGCGCCCGTTCCTCAACGCGGGGCGCGGCTGCACGCTGCTGATCACCACGCGCATCCCCGACCTGCTGCCGGCCGACGGCAAGGCGGTCGTGGTCGACCAGATGAGCGGCGCCCAGGCCCGGGTGCTGGCGACCTCCGGTGTCGCCGACCTGCCCCGTCCGCTGGTCGACCAGTTGGTGGACCTCACCGGCCGGTGGCCGTTGGCACTGGGCCTGGTGAACGCCGCGCTGCGGCGGTCGGCCCGCGACGGCGGCGACGTCGTGGGCGCCGCGGAGGTGCTGCTGCGCAGGCTGCGCGACCGGGGACCGGTCGGCCTGGACATGACCACCGAGGCGCTGCGCAACCGGACCGTCGCGGCCACCATCGAGTCGTCGCTCGGAGTGCTCGGCGACCGGCGTGAGCGGGTCGTCGAGCTGGCGATCTTCCCCGAGGACACGGACATCCCGCTGGAGCACGTGGCGCTGCTGTGGCGCAGCACCGCCGTGCTGTCGCGGGACGAGTCGGACCGGTTGTGCCAGGACCTCGTCGAGTTGTCGCTGGTCGAGCGGCGCGGCAAGGACTCCACCCTCAAGCTGCACGACGTCATCCGCGCGTACCTGCGGCACGAGTGCGGCGACGTGCGTCTGCGCGCCCTGCACGACGGTTTCCTCGACGTGGTCGCCTCCACCCTGCCGGAACCGGCCCACCGCCCGGCGGCCTGGTGGACGCTGCCCGCCACGGCGGAGTACCTCTGGCGGTCGCTCACCTACCACCTCGGCGGCGCGGGCAGGCACGCGGAGCTGGCCGAGCTCGTGACCACGCCGCTGTGGGTGATCGGCAAGCTGCGCGGGCTCGGCCCGGTGGCCGTGGCCGACGACCTGGCCGCGGCGGACACCGAGATGTCCCGCGAGCTGGGCCGTTTCCTGGACCGCACGGCGCACCTGCTGGTGCCCACCACGCCGGATCACGCCGTGGTCGGCGCACTGGCGCACCGACTGCCGCCTTCGCCGGCGCTGTCCGCGCTGCGGGAAGCCGCCCTGCTGGAGGTGAAGGACGTCCCGCGGCTCGTCCCCGACGGCGTGCTGCCGGACCTCCCCCACCCGGCGCTCGACCGCGTGCTGGAAGGCCATGACAACAGGGTGCACCACTGCGCGTTCACCGCGGGTGGTGATCAGATCATCTCGGTGGGGTGGGCCGACATCCGGGTGTGGAACGCCGACAGCGGCCGGCTCGTCCGGGTGATCGAGAACGACCTGGACATCGGCTTCGACGTCACGATGTCGCCGGACGGGCGCTACCTGGCGATGCCGGACACGATTTCGGGCATCCGGCTGTGGAACACGGCGGACTGGCGTTACGCGGCGCTCCGAGGTCATCGCGAGTGGATCAACGACGTGTCCTTCAGCGCCGACGGGCGCACGCTCGTCAGCGTGTCCGACGACCGCACGATCCGGGTGTGGGACACCGGCACGGGCGAGGAGGTCCGCTCGTTCAAGGCTCCGGTCGCGTTGGACACGGCCACGGTGTTCGGTGACGGCCGACTCATGGCCGAGCACCCCGACGGTTGGCAGGTCTGGGACCTCGCGACCGGCGACGCCACGGTGTTCCGCGGGCAGCCGTCGCGGGAGAGGAGGAGCCTGAGCCCCGACGGGAGGTGGGCGGTGGCCCCGAACTCCGACGGACTCCTGGTGCACGACCTCGCCGAACCCGAGGAGCCACCGAGGACGCTCCACCACCACGCGATACCCGCCGTCGCCACCTTCTCGAAGGACGGCTCCCTGCTGGCGACCGGCGGCGCCGGCGGCTTGCTCCTGCTGTGGAGCGTCGCCTCGTGGCGGGTCGAGCGCCACATCACCGCACCCCAGTCCAAGATCACCGCGCTCGCCCTCTCGCCCGACGGGACGCGGCTGGCCTCGGCGGGCGACGACGGTGTCCTGCGGCTGTGGCACCTCGCCGACGCCTACGACGGGGATGTCGGGACGACGCGCTCCGCCACGGCCGCCACCGCGTGCGTGGCGGCGGTGGACGGCAGTTGGCTGGCGGTGGAGCGGGAGAAGGGCAGGGTCGTGGTGGTCGACCCCGTGACCAAGCAGGAGACCGCCGACCTGGCCCATCTGGGAACCCGCCGCGGTTGGTTGCACGAAGGCGACCTGGTCGCGCTCGGCAACGGCCACCTCGCGGTCGGCACGTACAACGGGATGATCCTGTGCGGGCCCGACAACTGGCGGGCGTCACGCACCCTGCGCGATCCGCGCGAGTCCGACCTGACGCGGCCGAGCGCGGGCCGGCAGGTGGTCTCCGCCCAGTCCGAGGACCGGGTCCTGGTGTGGACGGCGGGCCGGTTGTCGCAGCCGGTGATCCTCAAGGTGGAGCCCGACCAGGTGCGCGTCGAGCCGGTCCCGCGACCGGAGCCGGTGCCGCCCGCGTTCGTGCGGCACGTCCGCCGGGTCGGCGAAGCGGTGACGCGTCCGGTGCTCGGCCGGCTGAAGAAGCGGAACGGCGGCATCGCCGACCGGATGAGGTCGACCCTGGCGCCGGACGACCGGTGGTTGGCGGTGGCCGTCGGCCGCACCGTGCACGTGGTGGCCCCGACGACCGGCGAGGGCATCGCCGTGCTGCGGTTCGACGACGACGTGGAAGGCGTGGCCGCGGTGCCGGGCGGGCGTCGGCTCGCCGTCCTGGTCGACGACGTGATCCACTACTGGAGCACCGCGACCTGGACCGCGGAGAAGGTGTTCGTGGCGAGGGACGACCTGGGACCGTCGACGGACGGCATGTGGTCGCCGGACGGTTCGTTGCTGGCGGTCGTCGGCGAGGACCGGGTGCTGCGGGTGCACGACGGCGAGGACGGGACCTGCCTGACGCGCCTTCGCCTCGACGGCGAGCTGACCGACTGCGCCTGGCTCTCCGACGACCGCTTGGTCGCGGTCGGCAGGCACGGACTCTACTGGTTCGACTACCTGCCCGGTTCGCGTTGAGGCGGTTGCGCCGTGCGGCTCGATCCCGTGGTGCCAGGGCCTCGCCGAGGCGGTGGCCACGCGGGCGGCAGACCACGGGTCAGCCGAAGACGCGCAGCTCGTAGATGCGGGTGGCGATCTCGCCGTTGCCGGTGGGAACGCCGACGTCGAGCCGGACGTACCGACCCGACACACCGCTGACGGGGTGGACCGTGGTCGCCCCACCGTTGTTCGTCACGTCGACCGCCTTCCGCCAGGTCGTGCCGTCATCGGACACCGAGACGCCGAACGCCTTGGTGTTCAGACCCGCGTCCTCACCGCCCGCCTGGGCGTGCGCGACCTCGAACCGGGAGAGCGACCGGGTGGCGCCGAGGTCCACGCCCAGCCACGCGCCGGGCACCGACGAGCAGAACTTGTCGCTGTTCCCGCCCGTCACGGTGCCGTTGACCGCCTTCTCCGGCCCCTCGTCCGGCGCGCACGGCGTCGAGCCGGTGGCCGGGCGACCTCGCGCGAGGTTGACCTCCCCGCCGACGGCCGGACCGACCACGACGTTGTCGAAGGCCGCCGCCGCGTTGAACACGCGCACGCCGTTGCCGCCGGAGGCGAACGTCGCGTCGGTGACGCTGATCCTCGGCGTGGCCATGTCGTCGACGTACACCTTGATCGACGTGCCGACGGCGGTGACCCGCAGGCGGTGGGTGGCGCCGACGCCGACCGACAGCGGCGCGGCGCCCAGCGGGGTCCACGAGTGGTCGGCCCGACCCAGCACGACCCGCCCGGCGGGCGAGATGCCCGCGTAGTAGCCGGCGTAGCTGTCGACGCCGACCGCCGGCCTGCTCGCCCGGAACACCAGGCCGGCGTCACCGCCGCCGGACGTGATCGTCACGTCGGTGTCCTGGGTGAAGTCGCCGAAGTTCGTGTCCAGCAACGCCTTGCCACCGGCGGAGCCGGCCGCCTGCAACCGTCCACCAGGGACGGTCCACGAGCCGCCGTAGGTCTTCCACCCGTAGGAGTTGTCGTCGGCGAAGTTGTCCTGGACCTTCATCGTCACGCGCCGGATCGTGCCGTCGGCGTTGAAGTGCATGCGGTCGTAGGCGAGTTGGCGGTGGTTGCCGTCGGTCTCGCTCAGCGGTCGGCGGTGGTAGACGATGTACCAGATGTCGGTGCCGGGCACGTTCAGCACCGCGTTGTGGCCCGAGCCGCGCGCGACGGCGGGGTCCTGCGCGAGCACCTTGTCCAGCTTGGTGAACGGGCCGGTGGGGGAGTCGGCCATCGCGTAGGACACCGAGTAGTCCGGACCGGTCCACCCGCCTTCCGACCACATCAGGTAGTACTTCCCGGCGCGCTTGAACATCTGCGGGCCCTCGACGTAGCCCGACGGCGTGATCTCCCGGTACGTGCTGCCGTCGGCGAACGTGCCCAGGCTGACCATGTCGGGGTTGAGCTTGACGACGTTGGCGTGGCCCCAACCCCCGTAGTACAGGTACGCCTGACCGTCGTCGTCGATGAAGACGTCCTGGTCGATGGGCTGCGCCCCGTGGTGGAACCGCCCGATCAGCGGCCGGCCGATCGCGTCGCGGTAGGGACCCGCCGGGTGGTCGGCGACGGCCACCCCGATGCCGCCCAGCGCCGAGTCGGCCTGGATGTCGTTGGCGGCGAAGTACAGGTAGTACCGGCCGTTGCGGGCGATCGGCGCCGGCGCCCACAGCGCGTACCGGGCCCAGGAGACGGCGGCCGTGGTCAGCACGTCGCGGTGCTTCGTCCAGTGCACGAGGTCGGTGGAGGAGAACGCGTCCAGGTAGGTCTGCTCCGCGTAGGCCTTCGACGTCGTGGGGTACACCCAGTAAGTGTCGCCGTGGACGATGGTGTCCGGATCGGCGTACCAGCCGTCGGCGAACGGGTTGCCGGCCACGGCGGTGGGGTGGTCCGGCGCGGGGGCGGCGGTCGCTCGTGGCGCGGCCGTGGTGAGGGTGCCGGCGACGAGCAGCGCGGTCAGGGCGGTCGTGGCGAGCTTGATCGGAAGTGCGGTCATCGTGGCAACTCCGGGTCGCAGGGGTGGAGGCCGCTCGGGGGCACAGGGGCCGGTGGCTACTCGGCCGCACCCATCACGAGGCCCTCGATGGTGTGCTGCTGCACCAGTGGTCCGAGCCGGTCGACGACCCGGCACGCGAGGTGCGCGCGGACCTCCTCGCGTCGTGCGGCGGCCGACCGGTTGGGCGTGCCGCGATGGACCGACAAGGCGGAACGCGTGGAGATGCCGCCCCGCCGAGGGATCTTCGCCACGGCTGGGTGACCGCGCCGGGCAGCGGCACGTCGAAGCCGGTCTCCACGACCTGGTAGTCCGTTCCCGGCACGGCCCGCGCGACGCCGACCACCCACGGCTGGGTCACCAGGTCGTCGGGCTCACGGGCGCTGGTCATGACCACCTCTTCCGGGCAGGCGGAGCGGGTGCGGCGACCGGGGCGCGTTCACCCCGGCCGTTCGTGCGACAGCGGACCACTGCCGAACGTAGCAGCCGCGACGGCATTTTCCAACGTTGTAAATCGGTGCGCGGTTCGACCCGGCGGGATGGTTGGATGCGGTCCGTGGCGTATTGGATCGAAGTGGCCGACGGTGTGCTGGTGCGGCGGTACGAAGAGCTCGACCTGTCGGTGGGGCTCGTGGTGGGTGACGAGCGGTGCCTGGTGATCGACACCGGGGGTGACGGTGGCCAGGGCGCGGAACTGGCGCAGGCGGTCCGCGACGTGACGCCGTTGCCGTGGCACGTGGTGCTGACGCACTCCCACTTCGACCACAGCTTCGGCACCGAGGTCTTCAGCCCTTGCGAGGTGTGGGCGCACCGGCGGTGCCACGCCGACTTGGCCGCCACGGGGGTGCAGCAGCGTGACAAGTGGGCGCGGCACTACCGGGAACGGGGCGAGGACGAGGTCGCGGATCGCATCGCCCTCGTGAACCCGGTGCTGCCCGACCGGCTGGTCGACGCACGCGCCGAACTCGACCTCGGTGGACGCCGGGTCGAGCTGGTCCACTTCGGACCGGCGCACTCCGACCACGACCTGGTGGCGCACGTCCCCGATGCGGGCGTGGTCTGCGCGGGGGATCTGGTGGAGCACGGCGCTCCGCCGCAGTTCGGCGACGCGCATCCGCAGGGCCGGCCGACCGCGCTGGACGGCATCCTGGCACTCGACGCGCCGATCGTGGTCCCCGGCCACGGCGACCCGGTGGACCGCGACTTCGTCCGGACCCAGCGGGCCGAGCTGTCCCAGGTGGCCGAGCTGTGCCGGGCGGTGGCCGCCGGGACACTCACCGCGGCCCGGGCCGTGGAGCTCTCGCCCTACCCGGAGCAGTTCACCCGCACCGCGCTCCAGCGTTGACCGCGACCGACGCACCGAGTCCAGGGCGGATCGGTGAGCGACGGGTCATCAGAAGTTCTTCGTGGCCACCACCCAGGGAGCCTTCGCGGCGAGCCCGGACGGGCTGAGGATGTAGGCGCGTGCGGTCGCGTTGCCGTTGAGCACCATGTCGAGGAACTGCACCACCGTCGTCATGCCGTCGGCCAGCTGGCTGCCGGTGATGAACCCGGTGTGCCCGGCCTGCGGGTGGCGGGCCAGCACGGCGGGGACGGTGGCCAGGTCGTAGGTGGCCTGGTTGTTGGCGTAGGCGATGTCCGCGGAGCCGCCGTCCATGAACAGGGCGGGCGTGTGCAGCTTGCCGACTTCGGAGCGCGGGTAGCCGAAGGCGCCGTCGGCGAAGAACCCGCTGTTCAACGAGACGACACCGGACACGCGGCGGTCCTGGGCGGCGACCATGGCTTCCAGGCCGCCGCACGAGTGGCCGGCCGTGGCCACCCTGGTCAGGTCGAGGCGTTGGCGCAGCGGCGCTCCGGACCGGCCCTGCTCCCGCTCGGCCCACGTGATGGCGTCCGTCAGCAGGGAGGGGATGGGGGACCCGCTGGGCACGCCGTTGGGCGAACCGTCGACCGAGCCGGTGTCCACCACGACGAAGCCCTTGGACGCGAGGAACGTCAGGATGCGCGTGACCTCGCTGTTGTTCGTGTGCGCGCACGCGCCGTTCCCGAAGGCCAGCACGGGGAGCGGGCGGCCGACCGCCTCGGGGTTCGACGGGCGGAACACCGTGAAGCGGTTGTCGCCGTAGGCGCCTTCCCTGGTGACGGAGAAGTTGTTGTCGATCATGGGTCGGCTCGGCTGAGGCGTCGTCGTTGTAGTGGTCGTTGTTGTGGTGGTGGTCGTTGTGGTGGTCGTTGTGGTGGTCGTGGTCGAGCCCGTGCACGCGGTGCCGTTGAGGGTGAACGTCGCCGGCGACGTCGGACGGGAGCCGGACGTGGCGTTGAAGCCGAACGACACCGTCGCGCCGGTGGCGATGCCGCCGTTCCACGCCGCGTTGGCGGCGGTGACCTGCGCGCCGGACTGGGTGTGCGTGCCGTTCCACGACTGCGTGATCCGCTCGTCACCGGGGAACGTCCACGACAGCCGCCATCCGTTCACCGGGTCGCCGAGGTTCGTCACGACCACGCCGGCGGTGAAACCACCCGGCCACTGCGAGCCGACCGAGTAGTCGACCCGGCAACCGGCGGCGGCCGACGCGGACTGCGCTCCGATCAAGCCGCCGGTCGTCGCGACGAGCGCCGCGGCGGCCACCAACGCGGCTGACCGCGGCGCACGGGAATCGTTGTTGCGCATGGCATTGCTCCTTCCACTGCGGGGCGGCGGCGTGGCGTCGTGCGAGCGAGGTGCGGGAGGGCCCGTGGTGATCGGGCCCTCCCGCGCGGGTTCAGCCGACCCGGCAGGTGAGGCTGGGCCAGTTCCAGTTGCCACCGTGCTGGATGGTGAAGCCGAACGTGTTGCCGTTGCCGTTGGGGCGCGCGGTCATGACGTTGGCCGTTTCCCAGGTGGCACTGGTGTTCCAGGTGGCGATGATCCGCTGGGGCGAGGTCACGGTGACCGTGACGACCCAGTTGTTGGTGCCCGAGACGGTGACCTGGCCGTTGAAGCGGTCGCTCCACTTCTGGCCCTCGGAGTAGGTCGCGGTGCAGCCGCCGGGGTTCTGCGGCGTGGTCGTGGTCGGGTCGGTCGGGGTGGTCGAGGTGCTGGTCGGGCCCGTCGGTTCGGCGGCGTTGAGGGCGTTGAGGACCGAGGTGTAGGCGGCCTTCTTGTTGCCGGAGCCGTCGAACAGCAGCGGGGTGCCGGAGGCGCGCCAGGAGTCGCTGTCGCGGATGCCCCAGACGGTGATGCCGGTGCAGCGGGTCACGGACAGGCAGGCCTGGACGACGCCTTGGTACTGCTGGGCCTGCGCCGAGCCGGAGCCCTCGATGTCGAGTTCGGTGATCTGGACGTCGACGCCGAGGTTGGCGAAGTTCTGCAGGGTGGTGTGGTAGTTGCTCGGCACGGGGTTGCCGCTGTTGAAGTGCGCCTGGAAGCCGACGCAGTCGATGGGCACGCCGCGGGACTTGAAGTCCTGCACCATCCGGTAGACGCCCTGGGTCTTGGCGTGCGACCAGTTGTCGGTGTTGTAGTCGTTGTAGCAGAGCTTGGCGTTCGGGTCGGCGGCGCGGGCGGCGCGGAACGCGGCCTCGATCCAGTCGTTGCCGGTGCGCTGGAGGTTGGAGTCGCGGCGGCCGCCGCTGCTGCCGTCGGCGTAGGCCTCGTTGACGACGTCCCAGGCGTAGATCTTGCCCCGGTAGTAGGTGGC
>NZ_JAJHUO010000013.1:0-132652 GCF_020859565.1 Saccharothrix luteola
CCCACGGCCGCCACGCCCGCCACCACCACGACCGCGAACCAGAACGGCGTGGTGATGCCGAACTGGCGGGCCGGCAGCCCGCCGACGAGCGCGCCCAGCGCGGACCCGCCGACGCTGAGCAGGAAGAAGGCGCTACCGGCCCGGCCGCGCAGCTCGTCGGGCACCTCCCGCTGCCGGATCGACTGCGTGATCACGTTCCACACCACCGCGTGCACGCCGAACACCGCGAGGACGGCGCCCGCGACCCACACGTCGCGGGCCGGCGCCAACCCCGGGTGGGTGCCCGCCTCGACGACCAGGCCGACCCGCAGCAGCGCGGTCGGCCCGAACCGGTCGACCAACCGGCCGGCGACCGCCGTGCCGGGCACGCCGCCGACCGCGATCGTGCTGAGCGGCAGGCCGAACCACCGCGGGTCGAGGCCCGGCCGCTCACCGGCGTACAGCACCATGATCGACAACGCGCCCATGAGCGTGAGGTTCATCAGGCACAGGCACAGGCAGAGGCCGAGCGTCCGCAGCACCTCGTGCCGCCACAGCCGGCGCAGCCCCTCGCCGATCTCGGCGCGCACCGTCCGCCGTTGCACCGGCGCCTGCGCCGGCAGGCCCCGCAGCGCCGCGACGAGCACCGCGGCGATCACGAAACTGGCCGCGTCCAGCCCGAACGGCACCGCGGCGGCGACCACGAACACCGCCGCGCCGACCAGGGCGCGACGAGTTGGTTGCCGAGGATGTGCGTCGCCACCAAGCGCGAGTTTGCCCGCGGCACGAGTTCCGGGGCGACCACCGCCGACGACGCGTTGGCGGCGATCGTCTCGCCGACCCCGAGCAGGAACAGGCAGGCGTAGACCACGGGCAAAGCGGACGTCAGCGACCGCGCCCACCCGGGGCACGCGGATCGACACCCCGTTCAGCCCAGGACGGATTCCGCCGAGAGCGATGAGGTGGTGGACAGACCGGCCCGGCGGCGCGGATGATTCGCGCAGTCGCGAACTACTGGGGGGTACCCGCGCATGGCCTCGCCGTTGGACAACCCGGCCTGGACGTCGTTGACCGGACCGCACGCCCACTTCGCCGAACGGCACGGGCAGGTGGCGCGCTACCCGCTGGACGTGGCGACGTTCGTGGGGCTGCCCGACCGCCCGGACGAGCGGGTGTGGTCCGACGTCGCCGCGCTCGCCGGACCGGACGCGATCGTGCCGATCACCTCGACGCTCGCCCCGCCCGCCGACTGGGAGGTCGTCGAGCGCATCGAGGTGGTGCAGCTGGTGGAGGACGGCCTGCGGGTCGCCGAGGACGCCGAGGCGGTCCGGCTCGGGCCTGCCGACGTGCCGGAGATGCTGGACCTGGTGGAGCGCACCCAACCCGGACCGTTCCGGCCGCGGACCGTGGAACTGGGCGCCTACCTGGGCATCCGGCGCGACGGCGCGCTGGTCGCGATGGCCGGCGAACGCCTGCGACCGCCGGGGTGGACCGAGATCAGCGCCGTGTGCACCGATCCCGCGCACCGCGGCCAAGGCCTGGCCACCCGGCTGGTGCTCGCCGTCGCGGCCGGCATCCGCGCCCGCGGCGAGCAGGCGTTGATGCACGCCGCCGCCACCAACACCTCCGCGATCCGGCTCTACGAGTCGCTGGGCTTCCGGGTGCGCACACCCGCCGCCATCACGCTGCTCCGCGTGCCCGCGCACACCGCGGTGGGCCGGCCCGCCTGACCGGACCTCGGTCGGCGGCCGCCCTGACCGTCCACATCGGACCGACGTGCCGGCGGTCGGGGCGTGCGTCCGGACGGGGGACGGCGGTGTCGGGTGCGGTGCCGCGCGGGTAGTGGTGGACTGGGACGACGTCCGACGAACCAGGTGAGGGTGGAACATGACTCTGGAGCAGGCCCGGGCAACGACCCCGACCACGGCGCCGTGGTGGACCTCGGCGGTGGTGTACCAGGTGTACCCGCGCAGCTTCGCCGACTCGAACGGTGACGGCGTCGGTGATCTGGCGGGGCTCGCGTCGCGCTTGGACCACCTGGAACGGCTCGGCGTGGACGTGATCTGGCTCTCGCCCGTCTACGCCTCGCCGCAGGCGGACAACGGCTACGACATCTCGGACTACCAGGCGATCGACCCGGTGTTCGGCACGTTGGCGGACTTCGACGCGTTGGTGGGTCAGGTCCACGCCCGCGGGATGAAGCTGGTGATGGACCTGGTGGTCAACCACACCTCCGACGAGCACCCGTGGTTCGTGCAGTCCCGGTCGTCGCGCGACAACCCGAAGCGGGACTGGTACTGGTGGCGTCCGCCCCGTGACGGTTTCGAAGCCGGTCAGCCGGGCGCGGAGCCGACGAACTGGGGGTCGTTCTTCTCCGGCCCCGCGTGGACGCTGGACGAGGCCACGGGCGAGTACTACCTGCACCTGTTCGACCGCAAGCAGCCGGACCTGAACTGGGAGAACCCCGAGGTCAGGCAAGCCGTCTACGCGATGATGCGGTGGTGGCTGGACCGGGGCGTGGACGGCTTCCGGATGGACGTCATCAACCTCATCTCCAAGGACCCCGACCTGCCCGACGGTGCCACCACCGGTGTCGGCGGCCTCGGCGACGGGTTCCCGCACGTCGCCACCCGCCCCGGCGTGCACGACTTCCTGCGCGAGATGAACCGCGAGGTGTTCGCGGGACGCGCCGGCGAGTTCCTGACCGTGGGGGAGATGCCGGGCGTGACGTGGGAGCAGGCCCGGCTGTTCACCGACCCGGCGCGGGGCGAGGTGGACATGGTGTTCCAGTTCGAGCACGTCTGGCTCGACCAGGGGCCGGGCGGGAAGTTCGACCCGAAGCCGTTGGACCTGCGCGACCTGAAGGCGTCGTTGGGCCGCTGGCAGACGGCGTTGGCCGACGTGGGCTGGAACAGCCTCTACTGGAACAACCACGACCAGCCCCGCGTGGTGTCGAGGTTCGGTGACGACGGCGAGCACTGGCGCGAGTCGGCGACCGCGCTGGCGACCGTGCTGCACCTGCACCGGGGCACGCCGTACGTCTACCAGGGCGAGGAACTGGGCATGACGAACGCGCCGTTCGCCGGCGTGCACGAGATGCGCGACGTCGAATCGCTCAACCACTACCGCCAAGCCGTCGCCGCCGGCGCCGACCCCGAAGCGGTCCTGCGCGGCCTGCGCGCGATGGGCCGCGACAACGCCCGCACCCCCGTGCAGTGGGACGCCACCCCCAACGCCGGCTTCACCACCGGCGAACCGTGGCTCGCCGTGAACCCCAACCACACCTGGCTCAACGCCCGGACCCAGTACGACGACCCCCGTTCCGTCTTCAACCACTACCGCGAGCTCATCCGGCTGCGCCACCAACTCCCCGTCGTCGCCCTCGGCGACTTCCGCATGCTCCTGCCCGACCACCCGCACGTCTACGCCTACGAACGCACCCTGGACGACACCCGCCTGCTCGTCGTGGCCAACCTCGGCGGCACACCGCAGACCGTCGACCTGGACCGCGAGTGGTCCGCCGCCGACGTCGTCCTGGCCAACACCGACGAGGCGCTGATCTCGCCCGGACGAGTGGACCTCCGGCCCTGGGAAGCGCTGGTCCTCACCCGGTCAGCCGCCCCCTGACCCCGCGGATCGGGGGAAGCCGCCCGAGAAAGTCGTTTCCGACCGACGGACGTCCTGCCGGACAATGGCCTGGCCGCGCGACCTGAGGGGGACGATGGAGGCATCGGACGTGCCACGTGCGGTGGCCGCGAGCGTCTCCACGGCCGCCGCGCTCGGGCTGGCGGTCGACGACACGGTCGTCCTCCAAGCCTCGAACACGCTCACCCTGCGCCTGCTGCCGTGCGACGTGCTGGCCCGGGTGGCGCCGGTGGCGCACCAGGTCGCGCAGTTCGAGATCGACCTCGCACAACGGCTCGCCGCCTCCGGGAGTCCGGTGGCGGCACTGGAGCCACGAGTCGAGCCACGCGTCCACGAACGCGACGGCTTCGCCATCACGCTGTGGACCTACTACGAATCCGCGACGCACAAGAGATCCCGTCAGCCGACTACGCCGACGCGCTCCAACGGCTGCACGCCGGCATGCGCCGGGTCGACGTCCCCGCGCCGCACTTCACCGATCGGATCGAGCAGGCCCGACGGCTCGTGGCGCACCGCGACTTCACCCCGGCGCTCGTCGACGCGGACCGGCGGCTCCTCGGCGACGCGCTGCGAGGCCTGCGACGGGCGATCACCGGGCGCGGCGCCGCCGAACAGCTCCTGCACGGCGAGCCGCACCCCGGCAACGTGCTCACCACGAAGAGCGGACCCCTGTTCATCGACCTCGAGACGTGCTGCCTCGGACCCGTCGAATTCGACCTCGCCCACGCGCCCGAGCACGTCGAGGAGCACTACCCGGGCGTCGACCGGGAGTTGCTGCGCGAGTGCAGGCTCCTCGTCCTGGCGATGATCACCACCTGGCGCTGGGACCGCGACGACCGGTTCCCGGACGGCCGCAGGCTCGGCGCGGAGTGGCTCGACCGGCTCCGCGCCGAACTCGATCGACACCACTTCGACGTGTGACCGCGCCGGCGACCCGGGAGTAGTCAGTCCGCGGACGCCGAGCGCGTCGCGTGCAACGACGCCAGGAGCTGCAGCCGGTCCGCGTCGGCGCTGCCCGGTTCGGCGGTGTAGACGAGCAGCACCGGTCCCGGGTTGCCGGGCAGCGGGTAGCTGTCCCAGTCCAGGACGATGTCGCCCACCTCCGGAACCCGGAACGTCTTGGTGCCGCTGACCGACTCGCGCACGTCGTGCCGGGCCCACAGGCGGCGGAACTCCGCGCTGCGGATGCTCAGCTCGCCGACGATCGCGGTGGCCCGCGGGTGCGTCGGGTCCGTGGCGACGGCGGCGCGCATCATGCCGATGTAGTCCAACGCCTGCCGCTCCCAGTCCGGGCAGCTCCGCGCGCCGGTCCGCGCGTCGTCGAACAGCAGCAGGAGCATGTTGAGCCGGTCGGGCGGGTAGCCGCCCGGGTCGCCGAACAGCGCCTCCGCCATCGGGTTCCAGTCCAGCAGGTCCAGGTGCCTGCCGAGCACGACCGCCGGCGTGCCCGTCACCCGCAGCAGCCGACGCGTGCCGGCCGGCACCCGTTCCGGATCGCGGTGCACCCGGGCGGGCGCCGGCCGGCGGGCCGCGCGGGCCAGGGTGAACAGGTGCCGCCGTTCTTCGTCGCCGAGGCCGAGCGCGCCGGCGAGCGCGTCCAGGACGTCGTCGGACGGGCGCACCTCCCGGCCCTGCTCGATCCGCTGGTAGTAGTCGGTGCTCAGCCCGGCCAGCAACGCCAACTCCTCGCGCCGCAGCCCGGAGACCTTGCGCCGGCCGCCCGGCTCCAGGCCGACGTCGTGCGGGCGCAGCCGGCTGCGCCGGGCGCGCAGGAAGTCGCCGAGCTCGCGGGCGTAGGGATGGGGACTGCTCATGCCACCAGTGTGTCTCGCCGCCGGGCGCCCGAGGTAGGTCTCGCAGACCCAGGAAACCGACACCGACCGAACCGGCCCGAACCGCCCCTAACGTCGGCGGGACACCGACACCTCCAGGAGCAGCAGATGACCGGATGGACCGCCGACCGCATCCCCGACCAGCGCGGCCGGGTCGCCGTCGTGACCGGCGCGAACTCGGGCCTCGGCCTGGTCACCGCGACCGAACTGGCCCGCCGCGGCGCCCACGTCGTGCTCGCCGTCCGCGACACCGCCGCCGGCGAGCGGGCCGCCCTGCGCATCGGCGGTGACACCGAGGTCCGCGAGCTGGACCTGGCGTCCCTCGACTCGGTGCGCGCGTTCGCCGCCGGGCTGGCCGACGACCACCCGGCGATCGACCTGCTGGTCAACAACGCCGGCGTGGTCCTGCTCGGCCCGCGCCGCACCTCCGCCGACGGCTTCGAGCTGCAGTTCGCCACCAACGTGCTGGGCCACTTCGCGCTGACCGGCCTGCTGCTCGACAACCTGGCCGCGGCCGGGGACGCCCGCGTGGTCAGCCTCAGCTCGATCACCCACCGGAACGCCCACCTCGACTTCGACGACCTGATGTCCGAACGCCGCTACCGGGCCACCACCGCCTACGGCCGGTCCAAGCTCGCCACCACGGTCCTCGGCGTCGAACTGGACCGCCGCCTGCGCGCCGCCGGGTCGCCGATCGTCGGCGTGCTGGCCCACCCCGGCGTCACCCGCACGAACCTGACCCCGCGCGCCTGGGAGCACCGCGGCCGGTTCGGGCAGGTGATCGCACGGGTCGGCCTGCTGGCCACGCAGTCGGTCGAGCAGGGCGCGCTGCCGCAGCTGCACGCCGCGACCGCACCCGGGGTGCGGGGCGGCCAGTTCTTCGGGCCGTCCAGGCTCTGGGAGACGATGGGCCCGGTCACCGAAGCCCGATTCGGCCGCGAAGCAGCCGACCCGGCCATCGGCAAGCGACTCTGGGCGGCCGCCGAGCAACTGACCGGCGTCACCTACCTCTGACCCCGACGGCCGACGGCCGTGATCGGAGATCGGTCGTTCCGCCCGCACCGGCCGGCGGTTCCGCAGGCGTCCGTCAGCCGTGGTCGGGAGTCCCGGTGGCGCTCGCCCACCGGGACGGGCGCGGCGCGGTCCCGTTCTCCGCTTCGTCACGGCGGTGGATCTCGATCAGCTCCTCGCGGTAGCGGTGATCCGCCGAGGGCAGTTCGTCGCGCACCAGGGCACCGTTCTCCCACCACTGCACCAAGCCGCGGCCCAACTCCTGACCCGCGCGCGTGTGCACGCAGTGGGCGTAGTCGGGGACCTCGACCAGCGCTTCCCCGAGCGCGACCTTCGTGGCGACCCAATCGGCGTGCTCGGAACCGGTGCGGTCCTTGGGCGCGGAAGCGAGCAGGCGCACGGCGTGGCACGCCATCATCCAGTCCCCACCGCGCGTGGCGTCGGAGTTGCGGTGGAGCACGTCGACCAGCAGCGGTCCGAGGGGCAGACCCATCCCCACGTCCTCGACCGCGATGATCCGCAGCCGCCGCCACAGGTGCTGAGCGACGTCCGGCGAGGTCGTGAACATCTCGTAGGCGGCCAGCACGGCGTTGTCGACGCGACCGCGCCTGATGTCCTTCTGCAGGACCGAGACGAGGTCGTCCACCGGAATGCCGCGGGGCGAAACGATGTGTGAGTACGGGTCCTCGGTGAAGTGCGCGGGACCGTGAAGATGTGGCACGAGTCGCCTGTCCTTCCACGTGACGACGGCAGACGCGTCCGACGTGCGGAAGGGGTCTCCAACACCCTCAGCGTAGCACCGCACCAGGCGACCGGGCCGGTCGTCGCACCAGGCGACCGGTCAGGCCGTCGTCGCCTCGGCCGCCTTGGCCGCCCGCTCGACCTCCGCGCGCCGGTCCGCCCAGAACGCCGCGTCCCGCCCCTGCCGGGCCATGCTCGCCGCGTCCATCTCCACCTCGCCGTCCAGCTGTTCGCGCAGGATGTCGGCGTGCCCGGCGTGCCGACTGGTCTCGGTCAGCACGTGGACCAGGACGTTGAACAGCATCACGTCCGGACGCGGCCACCAGGGGACGTGACCGGGCGCGTCGACGGCGAGCTCGGTGATCGTCGCGTCGGAGTGCCGCCCGACGCGCCGGTACAGGCCGATGATGTCCTCACGCGTCTCGTGCTCGGTCGCCCACATGTCGGTTCCGCGCTGTGCGAGGTCGTCCCACCGGGGGAGGGCCTCGGGGAACGGCCGGTCGAAGACCTCGCCGAAGTACCGGGACTCCGACACGGCCAGGTGCTTCACCAGGCCGAGGAGGTTGGTCCCGGTCCCGGTCGCGGTCAGGGGACGGCGGACGTCGTACTCGGACAGCCCGTCGAGCTTGCGCAGCACCACCTCGCGGATCTCTCGCAGGTCGTCGTGCAGGTACTGCTTGGCGAAGTCGTCGATCACGGGTACGAGCATGCACCACCGAACCGGTCGGCTACATCCGTTGCGGCGCGGTGATCCCCAGCAGTTCGAGCCCGTGACCGAGGGTCCGCGCGGTCAGCCGGCACAGGGCCACTCGGTTGCCGCGCACCGGTTCGTCGGCCTTGAGGACGGGGCAGGCGTCGTAGAAGGCGGTGAAGGCGCGGGCCAGGTCGTAGAGGTAGCCGCAGAGCCGGTGCGGTTCCAGGGTGTCGGCGACCTCGGTGACGACGGCGCCGTAGGCGTCCAGCGCCAAGCCGAGCTCTCGTTCGGCGGGGTGCATCGGGACCGCGCGGTCGACCGTCGTGCCCGAATCGCCCGCGTGGTGCAGGATCGAACTGACCCGGGCGTGGGCGTACTGGAGGTAGACCCCGGTGTTGCCGGCGAAGGACACCATGCGGTCGACGTCGAACGAGTAGTCCTTCACCCGCGAGGTCGACAGGTCGGCGTACTTGACCGCGGCGATGCCCGCCGACTCGGCGATCCGGTCGAGCTCGGCCGCGTCGAGGTCCGGGTTCTTCTCCGCCACGATCGCCCGCGCGCGCGACACCGCGTCGTCGAGCAGGTCCATCAGGCGGACCGTGCCGCCCGCGCGGGTCTTGAACGGCGTCCCGTCCGGACCGAGGATCGTGCCGTAGGCGGCGTGCTCGGCGGTGACGCCGTCGGTGAGCCAGCCCGCCCGCCGGGCCGCCTCGAAGACCAGCTGGAAGTGCAGCGCCTGCCGCGAGTCGGTGACGTAGATCAACCGGTTGGCCTTGAGGTCGCGCAGGCGGTAGCGGATGGTGGCCAGGTCCGTGGTGTCGTAGCCGTACCCGCCGTCGCGCTTGCGGACCATCAGGGTGACCGGCTTGCCCTCGGGCCCGGACACCTCGTCGGAGTAGAAGACGAGCGCGCCGTCGCTCTCCACCGCCAGCCCCGCGTCGACCAGCTCCCGCACGGTCTCGCCCAGCATCGGGTTGTAGAACGACTCGCCGACCGAGTCCTCGGGCGTCAGCAGCACGTTGAGCCGGTCGTAGATCGCGCTGAACGACCGCTCGGACTCCGCGACGATGTCCTGCCACACCGCGACCGTCGCCGGGTCGCCGGCCTGGAGGGCGACGACCCGCGAGCGCGACCGGTCGGCGAACTCCGGGTCGGCGTCGAACTCCGCCCGCGCCGACCGGTACAGACCGTCCAATGCCGACACCGCCGAGGTGCCCTCGCCCAGCTCGTCCTGGTGCCACGCGGCATCGGGGTGCTCGTCGAGGTACTGGATCAGCATCCCGAACTGCGTCCCGAAGTCGCCCAGGTGGTTCTGCCGCAGCACGTCCGCGCCGAGGAAACCCACCACGCGCGCGAGGCTGTCGCCGATGATCGTCGTGCGCAGGTGCCCGACGTGCATCTCCTTGGCGATGTTGGGCGCGGAGTAGTCGATCACCACCCGACGACCCGGTTCGGTCACGCCCACGCCGAGGCGCGCGTCCGCCAGGCGGGCGGCGACCTGCTCCCAGACCGCGGCGCCGGTCACGGTGACGTTGAGGAAGCCCGGACCGGACGGTTCCACCGCCGCGATCACCGCGTCGCCCTCGACGTCGAGCCCGGCCACGACCTGCGCGGCCAGGTCGCGTGGCGGCACGCCGACGCGCTTGGCCAACGCCAGGGGAGCGTTGCACTGGAAATCGGCGCGATCGGATCGTCGCACCACCGGATCCGCGCCCGCCAGGTCCTCACGGACCCGGCCGATCGCCTCCGACATCGTCGTGGCGATCCGTTCCAGCAGCGACGGCACGTCCTGGTGGTGGGCACTCACCTGACACAGCCTCCTTCGTAGGCAGGCGATTGTCCCAGGCTCCACGGGCCCTCGGCCGACCAGGGTCGGCGCCGTCGCAGGGCTACTCCCGGGCGACTTCCACGTCCTCCAGCACACCGAGCGCGTCCGGCACCAGGATCGCGGCCGAGTAGTAGGCGCCGACCAAGTAGGACGTGATCGCCTTCTCGTCGATGCCCATGAACCGCACGTTCAACCCGGGCTGGTACTCGTCGGGCAGCCCGGTCTGCCGCAGGCCGATCACGCCCTGCGCGTCCTCCCCGGTGCGCATCAGCATGATCGAGCTGGTCCTGGTCCTGCTGACCGGGATCTTGCCGCACGGGAAGATCGGCACGCCGCGCCAGCCCGGGATCTGGTGACCGTTGTGGTCGACGCCGCTCGGGTACACCCCGCGCTTGCCGCACTCCTTCATGAACGCCGCGATCGCGCGCGGGTGGGTCAGGAAGAAGGTCGGCTCCTTCCACACCGCGGCGAGCAGCGCGTCCATGTCGTCCGGGGTCGCCGGCCCGGTGCGGGAGTGGATGCGCTGGGACAGGTCGGCGTTGAGCTCACCACGTCGTTTCCGCGACCCGCACCGGTGATGGAAAGGACACCCCGAGTGGGTGTTGCGGCGCGCGACTACTCCGTCCAGCGTTGCGGGAGGAGGATCACCTTGCCGGTGACGGCGCCGGACTCGGCCAGGCGCACGGCGTCCACCACCCGCTCCAGCGGCACGCGAGCGGCGATCCTGGGTGACAGGGAGCCGTCGGCGAGCAGGGCGAACACCGAACCGAGGTCGCGGGCGAGCCGCGCGCGGAACCTGGCGCGGTTGCGCTTGCCCGCCCAGACGTTGAAGAAGGTGGCGCGGCGCCCGTTCGGCAGCGCGTTCCACCACAGGAGTCGCACGACGAGCTTCAGCACCGGCAGCATGGCCGAGCCCGGCTCGTCCTTCGTGGACGCGCTGCCGTACGCGATGAGCGCGCCCCGGCGGGCGAGCAGGCGGTAGGAGTCGACCAGGCCGGGTCCGCCCACGTGGTCGAACACCGCGTCCACGCCGTCCGGGGCCAGCTCGCGGACCTTGCCGGGCACGTCGGCGTCGCGGTAGTCGACCGGGATGGCGCCCAGCGCCCGGACCGCGTCGTGGTGCCGCGCCGAGGCGGTGCCGATCACCCGTGCGCCGGCGAGCACGGCCAGCTGCACCAGCAGCGACCCGACACCGCCGTTCGCGCCCAGCACGAGCACGGTCTGGCCGGCCCGGACCTCGGCGAAGCCGTGCGCCAGCTGCCACGCGGTGACCCCGTTGACGACCAGCGCCGCCGCCTCGGCCACGTCGACCCCCGCCGGCACCGGCACCAGGTCGGCCGCGTCCACCACCGCGTGGCTGGTCCAGCCACCGGTCTTGGTCAGCGCCGCGAACCGCCCGCCGACCAGGCCCGGGTCCACGCCCGCGCCGACCGACGCGACCGTGCCGACCAGGTCGTAGCCGGGCACGAACGGGAACGGGGGCTGGTCGAAGTACTTGCCCTTGCGCATCTGCTTCTCGGCGAAGGAGACGCCGGACGCCTCGACCCGCACCAGCGCCTGCCCCGGGCCGGGGGTCGGGCGCTCGCGGCGGCGCAGCCGGAAGCCCTCGGGCTCGACCACGCCCGGCAGCACGACTTCCAGGACCTGCTCGGCGGACTGCTCGCTCATCGCTTCCTCCAGTATGTGAGTGGTCAGTTACTCACACTTGAGTCAACGCTGAGAGTGAGGGTCCTGTCAAGGCAGATCAGCAGAAGAGTGGTTGGTTACTCACACTTGTTACGACGGGTATGCGTGTGCCTCGGTGGCCTTCACGGCGGCCCACAGCTCGTCACCAGGCCGGAGCCGGAGGTCCGCGACGGTGGCGGTGGTGATGTCGGCCAGCACGGGCGGCACACCGTCCAGCCGCACGCGCGTGGTGTGGGCGTGCTGCTCGATCCCGGCCACGGTGACGCGCCACGCGTTGCGCGGACTGCCGGCCGGGCGCTCGGGGTGCAGGCCGACGGCGCTCGGCGGGAACACCACGTGCACCGGCCCGGTCGCCGGCGCCGCCACGGTGAGCGTGCCGCCGGCGTCCAACGACACGGTCGTGCCGCGTGCCGTGCCGCGGTACAGGTTGAGGCCGACCAGGTCGGCGACGTAGTCCGTGCGCGGGCGGCGGGCCACCTCGGTCGGCGCGCCCTCCTGCACGACCTGGCCGTGCTCCAGCACCACCAGCCGGTCGGCCAGCACCATCGCGTCCAGCGGGTCGTGCGTGACGAGCAGCGTGTGGCCGGGGTAGTCGCGCAGGTGCCTGCCGAGTTCGGCGCGCACGTGCAGCCGGGTAGCGGCGTCCAGCGCGGCCAGCGGCTCGTCCAGCAGCAGCAGGTCCGGCCCGGTGGCCAGGGCGCGGGCCAGCGCGACGCGCTGCGCCTGCCCGCCGGACAGCGCGCGCGGCTTGGCCTTCGCGTGCGCGGTCAGCCCGACGCGGTCCAGCCACCGTCCCGCCTCCGCTCGGGCGTCCGCACGGCCCGCACCCCGCGCCCGCAGGCCGAAGGCGACGTTCTCCAGCGCCGACAGGTGCGCGAACAGCAGGTAGTCCTGGAACACCACGCCGATCGGACGCCGTTCGGCGGGCCGGAACACGGTCGGCGGCACGTCCCACTCCTGGTCGCCGAGCCGGATGTGCCCGCCGCTCAACGGGAGCAGTCCCGCCAGGGCGCGCAGCGCGGTGCTCTTGCCCGCGCCGTTCGGGCCGAGCAGGGCGACCACCTCACCCGGCTCCACCACCAGTTCCGCGCCCAGCCGGAACGCGCCGCGGGTGACCCTCAGATCGGCGTGCAGCGTCATGACGGCCCGCTGATCCACCGGTCGCGCAGCGCGGCCAGCACACCCACGGACACCATCAGCAGCACCACGCTCAACACGATCGCCGCGTCCGGATCGGTCTCCAGGGCCAGGTACACGGCCAGTGGCATGGTCGTCGTCTCGCCCGGGAAGTTGCCCGCGAAGGTGATGGTGGCCCCGAACTCGCCCAACGCCCGGGCCCAGCACAGCACCGTGCCCGCGACCACCCCCGGCAGGATCGACGGCAACGTGACCCGCCGGAACGCCAGCCAGCGCGACGCGCCCAGCGTCGCGGCGGCCTCCTCGTAACGCGGATCGGCGGCCCGCAGCGCGCCCTCCACCGAGATGACCAGGAACGGCATCGCCACGAACGCCTCCGCCAGCACCACCCCGGCGGTGGTGAACGGCAGCGAGACGCCGAACCACGCGTCCAGGTACTGCCCGACGAGCCCCCGCCGACCGAGCACGAACAGCAACGCCACCCCACCCACCACGGGCGGCAGCACCAGCGGCACCGTCACCAACGCCCGCAGCACGCCCCGCCCCGGCACGTCACCGCGCGCCAGCAGCCACGCCAGCGGCACGCCCAGCACCAGGCACACCACCGTCGCCAGGCTCGCGCACACCAACGACAGCCGCAGCGCCTCGCCGACCGACGGGCTGGAAAGCCGCGACGGCAGCGTGCTCCACGGCGCGCGGACCAGCAGGCCCACCAACGGGACGAGCAGGAACGCGAGCCCGAGCACGGCCGGCAGCACCAGCGCCACCGGCAGGCGGCCCCCGGTCCGACGGCGGGTCGACGTCACGGCGCGTCGAACCCGGCCTCGGCGAGCACCGCCCGACCCCGGTCGGACCGCACGTGGTCCACGAACGCCCGCGCGCCAGCCGCGTTCCGGGCCTTGGCCAACGGCGCGATCGGGTAGTCGGTGACCGTCCGGTCGGCTTCCGGGAACCCGATGCCCTCGACCTCGCCGGCCGCGGACCCCAGGTCCGTCCGGTACACCAGCCCGGCGTCGACCTCGCCCAGCCGCACCTTGGTCAGCACCGCTTTCACGTCCTGCTCCACGGTGTCCGGCCGCGCGGTCACCCCGGCGGCCTCGAACGCCCGCTCCGCCGCCGCGCCGCACGGCACCTGCGCCGCGCACAACGCGATCTTGGCCCCGTCGTCCGCGAAGTCCGCCAGCCCGGTGATCCCCGCCGGGTTGCCCGCGGGCACCGCGATCACCAACCGGTTGCGCGCGAACGTGACCGGCTCGGCGGCCGTCCCGCCCGCGTCGGCCACCTGCGCCATGTTCGCGGGCGCGGCCGAGGCGAACACGTCCGCCGGCGCGCCCTGCCCGATCTGCTGCGCCAACGCCGAACTGCCGCCGAAGTTGAACGCGACCTCCACGCCGGGGTGGGCCGCCTCGAAGTCCTCGCCCAGCCTGGTGAACGCCTCCGTCAACGACGCCGCCGCGAACACCGTGACGCGGCCGGCCGCCGTGGTTCCCGGCGCGCCGCAACCGGCCACCACCAGCAGCGCCGCCAGCGCCAGCGCGCGCATCACGCCTCCGGGATCTCGACGACGACGTGCGTGGACTTGATCGACGCGACCGCCACGGCGCCCACCTCGAGGCCGAGTTCGTCGGCCGAGTCGCGGCTCATCAGCGAGACCACCCGGAACGGCCCGGCCTGCAGCTCGACCTGCGCCATGACCCCGTCCTTGACCACGCGCGTGACGATCCCGCGCATCCGGTTGCGCGCGGACGCGGCCACCGTCACGCCGGGCTCCGGCGCCTCGGCCAGGCGTTGGGCGAACTCGGCCAGCTCGCGGCCGTCGACACCCTTGCGCCCGCTGTCGAGCTGCACCTCGGCCAAGCGGCCCTGGTCGATCCACCGGCGCACGGTGTCGTCGCTCACCCCGAGCAGGGAGGCGGCGTCACTGATCCGCAGATTCGGCACATCGAGCAGTGTAACGCCGCACCTGCGGAGTCATGTGATCTCCGATTCGCCACCCGCCCGCCGGTAGCCTCCCGTTCACCCCGGCCGACACCCTGCCGCACGTCGGACGCGGAGCCGGCATGATCATCTCGGCCGTGCCCGCCACGGCCGCCGAACGCGCCCGAGGCCGGTACCCCGGCCGCGAACAACGCGGTGCGTGACCGCCCGGCTGGAGGCCGCGCGGACCACGTCGCGTAAGTTCACCCGGGGAGGCGCTTGACTGGGAGGGCGTAGATGGCGAGTTCCGGAGCACGGCGGCAGTTCGGGCGGGTGGACCCGTTCTGCCTGTTCATGGTCCTGCCGCTGGTGCTGATCGCGGGCATCCTGATCTGGGGTGGCCTGGCTTGGGTCGGCGTCGTCGTCATCGTCTGCGCGGCCATCGTGGTGCTCATCGACTCCTGGACCAACCGCCCGCTCCCGTTCGACGTGCCCGAGGACGACGACTACGACTACGACCCGCCCGACCCCCGTCGACGCGCCTACTAGGCCCGGGGGAACGTCTCGGCGATGGCGTCGTCCACCGAAACCGGCCGGATCGGTGTGACGAACAGCTCGCGCAGCAGCAGCGCGCCCGCGTGCGCCGGGTCGATGCCGGACTGCTTGCCCGTCACCCGCTGCACGAGCCCCGTCACCCGCAACGCCACCCGCACCACCGCGCCCGGCAGGCGGCGCACCTCCCGCGGCCGACCGGCGGCGGTCGCGATGCGGCCGATCATGTCCGGCCACGTCAGGTTCTCGGCCGCCACGGGGATGTCCTCGCCGGACGCCCGCTCCAGCGCGTCGACCGCGACGTCGGCCACCTGCGCGGCCGTCGTGGCGGCACTGCCACCGGGCGGCGCGAGCAGCGGGGACCGCGACCGGACCCACTTGTCCAGCGGGCCCGCCCAGTTCGGCAGCCGGTCACCGGCCCGGCCGAACACGAACGGCAGCTCCAGCACCGCCACCGGCAGGTCCGGCCCCGCCGCCGCTCGGCCCTCCCGTGCCTGCTCGACCCGGCTGCGGACGTACGGGTGGCGGTCGACCAGCCGCCACTCGGGGTGCAGCCGGTGGAAGTGCGTGTAGTACGACCCGAGCACCACCGCCCGGCTCAACCCCTCCTCGCGCGCGGCGGCGAGCAGCCGCACGACCGGTGCGACGTTGCCCCGGTGGAACACCGGGTACGCGGGACTGCGCGGCACCTCCCGGTCGTCCGCACCGGCCGCGAACACCACGCCGTCGTGACCCGCGAGCAACGCCCGGAACTCCGCCTCGGTCGCCGTCGTCGCGTCGAGGGCGTGGTCGAGGTCGTCCCGCGCGGTCCGCGCCACGGACGTCACCTCGTGCCCCCTTGCCCGCAACCGCCCGACGACGTGCTGCCCGACCAACCCGCTCGCACCCACCACCAGGACCTTCACGGGCCGATCATGCCCGTCCCGTCACGCGTAGGTGTAGCTGCCCCGGTGGTCCAGGGTCGAGGACACGGTGACGCCGAAGGGGTCCAACGGCTCGTCCACGTCGACCACGTTCGCCACGCCGCCGCCGGGCCGGTACCGGTCGGCGCCGAAGCCCCAGCGCTCCTGCCACCGGGACCAGAGCCGGTCGATGTTGCAGTGGTGCAGGAAGAACACCGGGTCGTTCGGCGAGTCGACCTGCGCCATGTGCCCGCCGACCCAGACGTGGACGCGGTTGTGCAGGTTCGGCGACAGGCCCCCCTCCGCGCGGTTGCGCATGCCGCTGCTGGACGAGGAGTTCCACGGCGACACGTCGTAGGTCGACACGCCCATGACGGAGTCGACGTCGGACGTCGTGGGCAGCGAGCCGCGTAGCGTCATGGCCCGCCGCAACGACGTCGAGGACGTGGCGCTGACGTTGATCCGCCACCTCGTGGAGCCGGCGAACGGGCCGCTGAGGACCGCGCCGTTGCCGCCGGAGCCGTTGCCGCCCATGAAGTCGGAGGTGAAGGGCGCGCCGGTGGTGGAGCGGTTGGCCGTCCAGTCCCAGTACGGCAGGTTCACCGCCGGGTTGATCGCCTTCAGGCCGTTCTCGAGCTCGAGCAGGAACCGCCGGTGCCACGGCAGGAACGACGACGACATGTGCGCGTAGTTGTGGCTGTTGACCGCGTTGAAGTACGTCATGTGGGTGCGCACGAACCAGTCGTAGTTGCGGCCGCTGGCCTGCGCCTTCAGCGCCTTGACGGCGGCGACGAAGTCGGACTTCTCGGTGGCGGTCAGCGCGGCCGCGCTCTTGCGGGTGCCCATGGGCTCGTTCCTTTCGCGGGCGGTCGGGCGCCGGTCACGGGTGCGGGTGGTCGGCGTCGTGGGTCAGCTCCTGGTCGCCGAGCTGGTCCACCGCGAGCTTCGCCAGCTTCTTGAGGCCGTCCCGGTTGTTCCCCTCGTCCAGGGGGATGGGGTCGAAGTGGTTGAGCGTGCTGAGCACCGCGGTGTAGGTCGCGGCCGAGTCGGGTCCCACGGGCAGCTCGACCTGCATGACGCCGAGCTTCCGGCCGTTGATGTGGACCTTGTGCTTGCCCTTGTCCTTGTCGTGCTCGCCCTTGATCTTCTTCCCCTTGTAGGTCTCCTCGAAGTCACGGGGATCGGCGAGGGCGGCGACCCTGCTCGGACCGGCCGTGGCGCCGGAGGAGGCGAGGCCGGCGAAACCGGCCGCCGTGATCGCGATCAGGGCGGCGGTCGCGCCGTGCCGGAACACGTCTCGACGGGAGATGTCGTTCATGGGAGTCCTTCGGCGGCGTCGGGTGTGTCGAGGTTTCCCCCGACGGCGTCGTGACCGCTACCGCGACCTGCCGAACCTCTGCTGCCGAGCGTGCGACTGCTCCCGCCACCGAACAACGGTGCTCACCCGTTCGTGTGAGGCGTACACCCGTGTGGGTAGGGCCGAAATCCTCCCGGTGCACGCCTCCGCGCACGGGCGGTGGATCAGGCGGCGCGCAGGGTGAGCAACGAGATCTCGCTCGGCGCGAAGACGCGCAGCGGCGGACCCCAGAAACCCGCGCCCCGGCTCGTGTACAGCCGGGTGCGCTCGCCGTGGCGGCTCAACCCCGCCAGCACCGGCTGCTGGAGCCGCACCAGCAGGTGGAACGGCCAGATCTGGCCGCCGTGCGTGTGGCCGGACAACTGGAGGTCGACGCCCGCCGCGACGGCCTTGGGGATCTCGCTGGGCTGGTGGGCCAGCAGCACCACCGGGTCGTCCGCCCGCGTGCCCGCGAGGGCGGCGTCGAGGTCCGCGCCGTGTCCGGTCTCGCCCGAGTGAGCTCCGGTGACGTCGTCCACGCCCGCGAAGACCAGCCGCGCGTCGCCGCGTTCGAGCACCCGGTGCTGGTTGTGCAGGCTCGTCCAGCCCAGCTCCGTCATGTGGTCCAGCCACGCCTGGGCGTTGCTGATGTATTCATGGTTGCCCGACACGTAGAACCGGTGCCGTGCCCGGACGTCGCCCAGCGCGGCGGCCTGGCCGCGGCGTTGCGCCACCGTGCCGTCCGCGATGTCGCCGACGTGCACGACGACGTCCGGGTCGAGGGCGTTGACCGCCGCCACCGTGGCCGCGGACCACTTCGTGCGGTCGATCGCGCCGTAGTGGGTGTCCGCGAGCACCGCGATGGTGAGGCCGTCGAACGCCGCGTCCAGCCGGGGGAGCGGCACGTCCGTCCGCTTCACCCGCGGCACGCGGCGCGCCTCGCGGATGCCGTGCGCGACCAGCGCCAGGCCGAGGACGAGCAGGGTGACCGCGACGAACCGCGCCCGCAACGGGTTCTCCACGCCCGCCACCGCCAGCACGATCCGCAGCACGTGCGTGATCAGGGTCCAGGCGAAGAACACCCACGCGACGCCCAGCATCAGGTGCGCGACCCGTGACGCCCGGTCGGAGTGGCGGCGGCCGTGCGCGCGGACCAGCAGCAGCGGGAACGCCACCGACGTGACGACGAAGAACGCCGTGCCGACGACCTGCACCGGCCACGGCCACCGCGCGCCCGGCGCGAGCAAGCCCGTCCACGGGACCCAGAACAGCAGCGCGGTCACCGTCAGCAGCACCGCCGTGAAGATCACGCGCCGCCGCGCGGACGGGCGGGGTGGCGCGGTCGTCGTGCTCGACATCGGATCTCCTCGGCGGCTTTACGAACCAGCGGGCTCTTATCGACGGTAACCCGCCGTGCGGCCGGTGTCCAAGTTTGCCGCCGGGGTGCGCGGAAACCCCGGTCACATGGCTGACGAGCGCGAACGCGAGAGTCACTCGCCGGAGGACTTCCGGGTCGAGACGCCGGAGGAGGACGAGCGGCTGGCCGCCTCGCGGCGCAAGATCGACGAGGCCAAGGCGGTCGCCGCGGACCTCGCCAGGACCACGCCGGACCCGTTGCCCGACAGCGGGCCGCCGCAGGAGTCCACCCCCGGATCGTGACCCGCGCTCGATTCCTGCCCCTGTTTCGGCCGGTCCACAGTGGACTCACCCGAATGGCGGTTGCGTACCGGGAACATCGGTATGGATAGTGCGTTCTCCCCCGCGAGGGGACGTTCAATCGATCACCGCTTGACTTGGGGGTAACGGGGCGTGGCACGTCCAACGCGCGCCGTGGTGGACCACCTGCCCGCGTCACCCGCCCAGACCGGGTTGCGACGGATCCGGCGACTGACCGAGGTGTACGCCTACCTCAGCGTCACGGTGTTCACCCTGCAATTGCTCTTCGTGGGCACGGGGCACGAGCGGTTGGTGCCGATCCTGCTCGTGCCGGTCATGCTCGCGGCCTGGCGACTGTGGCCGAACCGGGGCGGCTGGGCTGTCGCCCTGGCGGAAGGCGTGATCGTCCACGGCGCGGTCTTCGTACTCCCGAACCCGGCGCCCGTGATCAACTTCCTGTTCGCGGTGACGATGCGACGCGCGCTGTTCGGCAGCCAGGAGCGGTTCCCGGTCAAGGTGGTGCCCGCGATGCTGGGGTACGTGTCCGGCTTCGTGGCGTGGATCGCGTTCAAGCCGGTCGTGGTTACGGGTCCGCTCGTCGCGTCCGTTGTGATGCCGTTGATGGGCTTGGCGGTCGCCGCCCTGGCGCTGCACGAGACGGTGCGCTCGGTGCGGCTGATGGAGGACGCGCACCGCACTGTCGAGGCCGTGGTGCGGGCCAGCCCGATCGGGCTCGTGCTGCTCGACGTCTTCGGCGCGCCACGACTGCACAACGACCGTGCGCGTGAGCTGCTGGACTGGCGCGGAGACGAGTCGGGGCGGGTGCCGTGCCCGCACGGTCCGGACATCACGAGCTGCGAGCACGGCTGCCGTGCGGGCGACGACCCGGTGGAGGTCCGCGTGACCCGCGCGGACGGCACGACCGGCGTGCTCGCCGTGCAGGCGGTACCGGTCGAGCACGTCTCCGAACAGCACACCCTGGTCACCGCGCTGGACGTGAGCAAGCGCCGTGAGCTGGAGGACGCGTTGCGCACCCGTGCCGAGCGGGACGAGTTGACCGGGCTCGCCGGGCGGACGCACTTCCTGCACCTGGTGGACGAGGCGCTGCTGGCCGGCGAGGCGGTGGGCCTGCTGGTGATCGACCTCGACGGGTTCAAGGAGGTCAACGACGCCGAGGGGCACGAGGCGGGCGACTGGTACCTGGTGTCGGCGGCCGAGCGGATCGGCCGGGCCGTCGGGCCCGTGGCCACCGCCGCGCGGCTCGGCGGCGACGAGTTCGCCGTGCTCGCGCCCGGTCACGACGTGCGTGAGTCGGCACGGCTGGCCACCCGCATCTTGTCGGAGTTGGCGCGGCCGTTGACCGGGTTGGGGCACGACACGGTGATCCGGGCCAGCGTCGGCATCGCGGTGTCGTCACCGGGGGCGGGGACGGCGGAGCTGCTGCGTGACGCGGACACCGCGATGTACGTGGCCAAGCGCGAGGGCGGCGGGCGGGTCCGGCTGTTCCGGCCGGAGATGGGCGAGCGGGTGCTGGCCCGGCAGCGCGACAAGGCCGACCTGCGCACGGCGGTGTCCGACGGGCAGCTGGTGCTGCACTACCAGCCGATCGTGGACCTGGCGACGTCGGAGGCGGCGGGTGCGGAGGCGTTGGTGCGGTGGCAGCGGCCGGGGCACGGGTTGCTCGGGCCCGGCGAGTTCATCGGGTTGGCGGAGGAGACCGGCCTGATCGTGGCGCTGGGCAACAAGGTGCTGGCCGGGGCGTGCGAGCAGGCGATGCGGTGGCGCGAGCAGGGGCGTTCGCTCGGCGTGACGGTGAACGTGTCGACCAGGCAGCTGTCCGCGCCCGCGTTCCTGCCGTCGTTGGACCGGGTGCTCAAGACCACGGGCCTGCCGCCGGAGCGGTTGACGATCGAGGTGACCGAGTCGGTGTGGGCCGACGGTGCGGCGATGCGCGGGCTGATGGAGGTGCGGGAGACCGGCGTGCGGGTGGCGCTGGACGACTTCGGCACGGGCTACTCGTCGCTCAGCTACCTGCAGCGCTACCCGTTCGACGTGGTGAAGATCGACCGGTCGTTCACCAACGCCCTCGCCGAGACCGGCCGCACCGCCGGTGTCGTGCGCTGCATCATCGACCTGGCGGAAGTCCTCGGTGCCCACACCGTCGCCGAGGGCATCGAGACGCAGGCCCAGGCGGACTGGCTCCGCAACGCCGGCTGCGCCTACGCCCAGGGCTACCTCTTCGGCCGCCCCGACCTGGCCGAGAACTGGGACACCCAACCCTCCGTCCCCCACTGACCCGAGAGTCCTACGTCCAGCGCGCGAGAGTCCTACGTTCGCGCACCCCGAGTTGAACGCTCGGCGATGCCTGAACGTAGAACTCAGTGGTCCTGAACGTAGGACTCTCGCGACGTGAACGTAGGACTCTCGAGGTCAGGGGAGGTCGGCCAGGGTGTTCCAGAACATCAGTTCGTAGGAGTGCAGGAGGCGGGCGGCGGGTAGGGCGGAGTCGGGGGTCCAGCCCGTCGCGAGGACGTCGGTCAGGGCGCGCAGGCTCAAGGCGTCCAGTTCGGGCGAGGGTTCGGCGAAGAAGTCGAAGAACGCGCAGCCCGCGTCGTCGAAACCGTAGTGCTCGCGCAGCGCGGCGGCGATCGTCGCGCAATACCCACCCCATTCCGCGAAGTTCGCCAGAATCGCCAGGAGCGCGTCGTGCGGATTGCCGTCCAACGCCAGCCTGGCCACGTACGACGGATATGCCTGGCACCCCGGCAACGGCCGGTACTCGGCCACGTCGTCCGGGGTCAGGCCGCACGCGGCGGCGAAATCGGCCAGTTTGGCCAACGCCAGCCCCTCGCCTCCCGCGACCGTCGCGAAGAACTCGCGCTGCGCGGGCACGGGAGACTGCGCGGCCAACGTGAGGAACGCTCGCCAATCGCTCTGCACGATGCGGTGCTCTTCGGCCGCCAACGCCTGCAACGTCGCGAGCGGCGCTTCGCCGGATGCGATCAACGGCACCAGCCGGTTCGTCCCGCCCTCGCCCTTCAACTCCTCCCGCACCCGCTCCAACAGGTGTTTCGCGTCCTTCGTCATCGTTCCCCCTCGTCCGGGCACCGCCCGTCACCGGCGACGGCGGCATGACCAATAGGCACTCTATAGAGCCCCCGGAAGCCGCGCGGATGGGCCATGCGCATCGGTTCTGCGGATGAAGACTCGGCAACAGGGATTGACGCGGACTCCCCTTTACCGGTCTCATGGCCCCGCCTTGTCGAACGTCAGCGTCACCTCAGTGGGGAGTGCCGGGATTGCGCGTCGCCGGAGCAACGTCGGACGAAAACGGCGAAATCCCGATCGGTGAACAGCATCAGCTGTGGATGGGATACCTGGTTTTCGGCCTGTTATCGGTCGGGGTCTACTACGCGCTGCCGATCTTCGTCGGCACGATTCCGCTCCGGGTGGTCGTCTACTGCGCGGTGAGCACGTCCGCCGCCCTCGCCGTGTGGTGGGGCGTGCGGCGCAACCGGCCCGAGCCCCGCGCGCCGTGGATCGTGCTCGGCCTGAGCCAACTCGTGTACGCCTTGGCCGACACCACGTTCTACATCGCCCACTACGTGCTCAACGACGCCAGCTACCCGTCCGTGGCCGACGCCTTCTACCTGGGCCACTACCCGCTCGTCGTGGTCGGCCTGCTCATGCTGATCCGGCAGCGCCGCACCGACCGCGACCTGCCCGGCCTCCTCGACGCGGTCTCGCTCACGGTGGTCGCGGGCCTGCTGTCGTGGGTCTTCGTGATCGGCCCGCAGACCCGCCTCGGCACGCCGCTGCTGGTCGAGATGGTGTCGCTGGCCTACCCGCTGATGGACCTGGTGATGCTGCTGGTCGCCCTGCGGCTGCTGTTCGGCGGCGGACGGCGGGAGGCGTCCTTCGTGCTGCTGGTCCTCTGGCTGGCCGCGATCCTCACGGCCGACACCGTGTACGTGTTGCAGCGCCTCGACCTCAGCTACGCGGCGGGCAACTTCCTGGACGCGATCTGGCTGACCGGCAACCTGGCCCTCGGCGCGTGCGCCCTGCACCCGTCGATGGGGCGGATGGCGCAGGCCGTCGACGTGCCCGCGCTGAGGCTGAGCTGGCCGCGGCTGGCGATCCTGTCCGGCGGCGCGTTGATCGGGCCGGCGTTGCTGCTGGTGCAGAACGCCCAAGGCGTGCGCCGTGACGTGCCGGTGATCGCGGCGGGCTGCGCGGTGCTGTTCGCCCTGACCGCCACCCGCCTCGCGGGCCTCGCGGTCGATCAGCGCAGCCTCGCCATCACCGACAGCCTCACCCGGCTGCGCAGCCGCCGCTACTTCGAGGCACGTCTCGCCGACGACCTGGCACGGGCCAGGCGCACCGGGCTCCCGCTCGGCGTGGTGATCCTCGACGTCGACCGGTTCAAGTCGATCAACGACCGGTTCGGGCACCCGGCCGGCGACCGGGTGCTGGTCGAGGTGGCCAACCGGCTGCGCGCGATCGCGGGCCAGGGCCGGGTGCTCGCCCGGTACGGCGGCGAGGAGTTCGCGCTGATCGCGACCGGTGTGGACGCCGAGAACCTGGGCCGCCTCGCGGAACGGTTGCGGCACGGGGTCTCCCACCATCCGATCGCCGTGAGCGGTCGTAGATCGGTGACGGTTACGCTCTCCGCCGGCACCGCCGCGTTCGCGCCGCACTACGGCACGGCGTCCGCGTTGGTGTCGGCGGCTGACCGCGCGTTGTACCTGGCCAAGGATCTCGGTCGGGACCGGGCGGTCGCCGGTGGCACATCGCTCACCGAGCACCGGGAGGACGTCGCGGTGGACTACCTGAACCAGGTCGCGGACCTGGTCGACCTGCGCGTGGCCAGTCCCGGGCGCAGCCTGGCCATCGCCGAGTGGGCGCGCACCGTCGCCGAGCACCTGAAGCGGGACCCGGCCGAGGTCCAGAACGCGCACCGCGCGGGACGGCTGCTCGACGTCGGCATGATCGTGCTGCCCGACGACCTGCTCACCGAGTCCGGCCCGCTCACCGACCAGCAGTGGCACCTGCTGCACGAGCACCCCGACAGCGGCGCGCGCATGGTCGGCGTGCTGCCCGACCACGGCGAGGTGGCCGAGGTCATCCGCCAGCACCACGAGCGGTGGGACGGCGCCGGCTACCCGAACGGCCTGGCCCGCGACGGCATCCGGATCGAGGCGCGGATCCTGTCGGTGTGCGACGCGTGGGCGGCGATGCGCGCCGACCGGCCGCACCGGCGCGCGCTGACCCACGAGCAGGCCGTGCGCGAGCTGCGCTCCGGCCGCGGCGCGCGGTTCGACCCGGACCTGGTCGACGTGTTCCTGGCGTTGCTGGAGAAGGGCGCGGTCGGCGACCTGTCCGCCGGACCCGGCACGGCGGTGTCGCGAGAGGACAGCCGCCTATCCTGACGCCATGTCGCGCCGGGCCCTGATCACGATGACGACCGACGAGGTGCGCGCGTTCCTGGAGGAGCAGCGCGTCGTCACGGTGGCCACGATCGGCCCGAACGGCAGGCCGCACCTCGTGCCGCTGTGGTTCGTGGTGGAGGACGGCGACCTGGTCGGCTGGACGTACCGGTCGTCGCAGAAGGTGGCGAACCTGCGCCGCAAGCCGGAGGCGACGTTGCAGCTGGAGGCGGGGGAGACCTACGACCAGCTGCGCGGCGTGGCCATGGAGTGCGACGCGCGGCTGGTCGAGGAGCGGGCCGAGGTGGCCCGCATCGGCGCGGCGGTGGCGGCGCGCTACTCCGGGCACAGCGGGCCGGAACTGGACGCGTTCGTGGCCGCGCAGGCGGTGAAACGGGTCGGGCTGCGGTTCGCGCCCACCTCGGTCGTCTCGTGGGACCACCGCAAGCTCAGCGGCGCCTACTGACCCGTCGCAAGATCGCCGAACGGTCGGCGCAAGCGAACGCAAGTTTCCGCAAGCTCAGCGCAAGCGGTCGATTCGGCGACCCTTGATTCACAGCAGTCAAGTTTTTGCGTAGTTCAGTAGACATGTTGCGGCCGGTTGCTCGTGCTGCTTATGGTGTGCGCCACGCCACACTCGGTGACATCCCTGCCCGCAGTCCGAGGTCCCGTCCAACGAAGGGCTGAACCCATGCGAGTCAACCCCACCCTCCGGCGTCCCCTGGCGCTCGGCGCGGCGGCGGTGGCCACGTCCCTGCTCGCCGCGCTGACGATCGCCGCCGCGCCGGGCGAGGTCGCCGCCCAGGTCGCCGCGGCGGCCACGTCGCCGTTCGAGATCCCCGGCCGGGGCGCCGACGTGCCGTTCGTCGAGCACGAGGCCGAGGCCGCCGCCACGAACGGCACGAAGATCGGACCCGGCCGACGCCAGGGCACGCTGGAGGGCGAGGCGTCCGGCCGCCGCGCCGTGACCCTGTCCGGCCAGGGCCGCTACGTCGAGTTCACCCTCACCGAGCCCGCGAACTCGATCGACCTCCGCTACAGCGTCCCGGACGGCAACGGCGGCGCGGGCATCACCGCGCCCCTGTCGCTCTACCTCGACGGCACGAAGACCGGCAGCCTCACCCTGACCTCGAAGTACGCGTGGCGCTACGGCGGCTACCCCTACGCCAACGACCCGAACCAGGGCAAGCCGCACCACCTCTACGACTCCACCCGCGCCCTGTTCGGCCGCACGCTCGCCGCCGGTTCGAAGGTCAAGCTCCAGGTCGACGCGGGCGACACCGCGCCGTCCTACACGATCGACCTCGCCGACTTCGAGCTCGTCGCCCCGGCGGCCACGCGGCCCGCGAACTCGGTCTCCGTCACCGACCACGGCGCCACTCCCAACGACGGCACGAACGACAACGCCGCCTTCGACGCCGCGGTCGCCGCCGCGAAGTCGTCCGGCCGCGAGGTGTGGATCCCGGCCGGGCGGTTCACCGTCACCAAGCACGTCACCGTCGACCAGGTCACCGTCCGCGGCGCGGGTCACTGGCACAGCGTGGTCACCGGCGACCGGGTCGGCTTCTACGGCCTCGGCGAGCCGTCGAGCTGCGGCCAGGGCGGCAACTCCGGCGTGAGCACGCGCGTCGGCCTGCACGACTTCGCGATCATCGGCGAGGTCACCAACCGGGTCGACTGCGACCAGACCAACGCCATCGGCGGCGCGCTGGGCGGCGGCTCGGTGATCTCCGGCATGTTCCTGCAGCACACCAAGGTCGGCCTGTGGCTGGACGGCCCGTTCTCCGGCCTCACCATCCGCCACAACAAGGTCGTCGACCAGTTGGCCGACGGCATGAACCTGCACCGCGGCATCAGCGACGTGCTGATCGAGCACAACCTGTTCCGCAACATCAGCGACGACGGCATCGCGTTCTGGTCGGAGCACCAGGCCGATCACAACAACACCATCCGGCGCAACACGGTGGTCGTGCCGATGAAGGCCAACGGCATCGCGATCTACGGCGGCCGGGACAACGTCGCCACCGAGAACGTCGTGGCCGACACCCAGGACCAGGGCGGCGGCATCCACGTCGGCAACCGCTTCTCCTCGGTGCCCCTGTCCGGCACGACCACCCTGTCGAAGAACACCACGCTGCGCGCCGGCGTGCTCGACTCGAACTGGCAGTTCGGCGTGGGCGCGCTGTGGTTCGACGCACGCGACGGCGCGATGAACGGCCGGATCGACGTCACCGACACCGACCTGATCGACAGCAACTACGAGGCCATCCAGTTCATCAGCGGCACGATCACCAACGTCCACTTCAACGGTGTGCGGATCAACGGCGCGGGCACGTTCGGCATCCAGCTCCAGTCGCCGGGCGCGGCGTCGTTCACCAACGTCACCGCCACCGGCCTCGGCCGGGCGGGCGTCTACAGCTGCCTCGGCGAGAACGGGTTCCAGCTCACCAAGGGCGCGGGCAACTCCGGCTGGGACGGTCCGTCGTACTGCGGTCCGTGGCCGGACCCGATCTACACCGACCCGACCAACCCGCCGACCACGACCACCACGACGACGACCACGACCACCGTTCCGCCGGGCGGAAACCTGGCCAGGGGCAAGGCGGTCAGCGCCTCCACCGCGAACGGCGGCTTCCCGGCCGCGCACGCCGTGGACGGTGACGCGAGCACCTACTGGGAGAGCGCGAACAACCAGTTCCCGCAGTCGCTGACGGTCGACCTGGGACGTTCGGAGAACGTCGGCCGCTTGGTGCTGAAGCTCCCGCCGCCCGCCGCGTGGGAAGCGCGCACGCAGACCCTGAGCGTCTCCGGCAGCACCGACGGCACGAACTACACCCCACTCGCGGCCTCGGCCGGGTTCCGCTTCGACCCCGCCTCCGGCAACCAGGTCACCATCCCGGTCTCCGGAACGCACCGCCACCTGCGGCTGACGTTCACCGGCAACACCGCCTGGCCCGCCGCCCAACTGGCCGAACTGGAGGTCTACGGCACGACCACGACCACCACGACCTCACCGCCGCCGCAGGGCAACGTGGCGCGCGGCAAGCCGGTCCAGGCCTCGGCCAACGGCGGCTTCCCCGGTGGCAACGCGGTGGACGGTGACGCCAACACCTACTGGGAGAGCCCGAACAACGCGTTCCCGCAGGCGTTCACCGTCGACCTGGGCAGCCGGATCGCGGTGAACCGGATCGTGCTGAAGCTCCCACCGGCCACGGCGTGGGCCGCACGCACGCAGACCCTGAGCGTCTCCGGCAGCTCGGACGGCGCGAACTACGGCCAACTCGTGGCGTCGGCCGGGTTCCGGTTCGACCCCGCGTCCGGCAACCAGGTGAGCATCCCGGTCCCGGCGGACCACCGCTTCCTGCGGCTGACGTTCACCGGCAACACGGGCTGGCCCGCCGCGCAGCTCGCCGAGTTCGAGGCGTACGCGGGCTGACTCCTCGGCCGGGGGTGGTCCCACGGCGACGACGCCGGCCGGACCACCCCCGCGTCACCGCGAACGCCCCGGCCGTTCACCCGGCCCGCCTACCGTTCCGCGCACCGCGCGCCCTGAAGTGCGGCGTGCCGAGCAGAACGGGAACACCCATGAGGAGACCGCTGGTCATCGGTCTGTCCGCGCTCGTCCTGGCGTCGGTGGCGGTGCCGGGCTCGGCCGCGCCGACCGGCCGCCACGACTTCGGCCGCGCCACGCTGACCGGGTTCGCCGCGCTGCCCGCGGTGACGTTCGTGCCGGGGAGCGAGCCGTCCGGCGCGGCCCTGGGCACCACGCCGGTCAACGGGGTCGTGCCGCCGTTCGCCGACCAGCCGGTGCAGGGCTTCAGCGGCGTGCTGCGCAACGCCGACGGCACGTTCGACGTGCTCTCCGACAACGGGTACGGCACCAAGGCCAACAGCGCGGACTTCACCCTCCGCGTGCACCGGATCGGCCCGGACTTCGGCACGGGCGCCGTCGACGTGCTCGGCGGCATCACGCTGACCGACCCGAACGGCCACGTGCCGTTCCCGCTCACCCGTCCCGACCGGGTGCTGACCGGCGCGGACTTCGACGTCGAGTCGATCGTCCGCGCGGGCGACGGCACGTACTGGATGGGCGACGAGTTCGGCCCCTACCTGCTGCACTTCGACCGCGCGGGCCGGCTGCTCGCGCCGCCCGTGCCGCTGCCGGACGTCTTCGCGCCGGAGAACCCGGCGGGCACGCCGAACCTGGGCGGCAGCAAGGGCTACGAGGGCTTGGCGCTGTCCGCCGACGGCCGCACGCTCGACGCCCTGCTGGAGGGCACGGTGGCCGGCGACGCGCCCGGCACGCTGCGGCTCAACGAGTTCGACCTCGAACGCGGCCGGTACACCGGCGTGCGCTGGACCTACCGGCTGGACAAGCCGGAGCACGCGATCGGCGACGCGGTCGCGGTGGACCGCAACCGGCTGCTGGTGATCGAACGGGACGGCGCACAGGGCGTCGACGCGCGCGTCAAGCGGGTCTACCTGGTCGACAAGCGCGACCGCGACCGGGACGGCGCGCTGGACAAGACGCTGGTGGCCGACCTGCTCGACATCGCGAACCCGCGCGGGCTCGGCGGCTTCGGCACGACGTTCACCTTCCCGTTCACCACGATCGAGGACGTGGTGATCCTGGACGACCGCACGATCGGCGTGCTCAACGACAACAACTTCCCGTCCTCGTCGGGCCGCACGCCGGGCAAGCCGGACAACAACGAGTTCATCACCCTGCGCCTGGGGGACGACCTCGACGCCGACCCACGCGTGCTGCGCCGGCGCTAGCTCACCCGTCCCGCCAGGACCGCTGGCCGGCCACGACCTCCCGGAACAGCCGCTTGAACCCGTCGAACGCGTCCTCGCCGACGCGTTCGGCGTGGCGGCGCTCGATGGCGGCCACGATCGCGTCCGACCGGCTCATCTGGGCCAGCCCTCGTTCGGTGGGCACGACCAGCTTCGCGCGCCGGTCGTCCGGGTCCGGCTGCCGGGTGACGTAGCCCAGCGCCTCCAACTCGTCGAGCACCTTGCCGACGACCTGCTTGTGCTGACCCGACCGGCGGGCCAGGTCGGTGGCCCGGGTGCCCTCCTCGTCCAGGTAGGCGAGCACCGCGCCGTGCTGCGGGCGCAGGTCCGGGTAGCCGTCCCGGGCGAGGGTGTCGAACAGCTCCTCCTGCACGGCGAACAGCAGCCGGCCGGTGAGCACGCCCAGGTCGGGATCGGTGTGCTTGCGTTCGCCTCGCCGCATGACCCTCCTTTGGTCACCTATGGTGATAGTCACCATTATTGACGATCACCACCTATGACTATATCGTCGTGGTCATGATCAAGCAGCAGGAGGGGACTGTCGTGGACGGCAGCGTGAAGGTCGCGATCGTGTACTACTCGGCCACCGGCAACATCGCCCGGATCGCCCAGGAGATGGCCGAGACCGCGGAGAAGGCGGGCGCCGAGGTCCGGTTGCGCAAGGTCGCCGAGCTCGCACCGCGGTCCGCGATCGACGCCAACCCGGCGTGGGCCGCCAACGACGCCGCGACCGCCGACCTCCCGGTGGCCGTCGCCGACGACCTGGTCTGGGCCGACGCGGTGATCATGGGCACGCCGACCCGGTTCGGCAACGTCGCCTCGCAGCTCAAGCAGTTCCTCGACACGCTCGGCGGCGTCTGGCAGCGGGGTCTGCTGGCCGACAAGGTCTACAGCGGGTTCACGTCGACCGGCACGCTGCACGGCGGCCACGAGTCGACGCTGCTGGCGTTGGCCAACACCTTCCACCACTTCGGCGGCATCGTGGTCGCGCCGGGCTACACGCACCCGGACAAGTTCGCCGACGGCAACCCGTACGGCACGTCGCACCACGACGCGGGCGGCACGGCGGCCGTGGACGACACCGTGCGCGCGGCGGCACGGGTGCAGGCCGAACGCGTGGTCCGCTTCGCCCGCGCGGTCGCGGCGGCGTGATGACCGTCCAGGGCGTCGTCGCGCCGGGTTACGAAGGCGTGCGCGAGGAGTTCGCGGCGGTGGTGGCCGCCGAGCCCGGTCTCGGCGCCCAACTGGCCGTCTACCGGCACGGGGAGCTGGTGGTCGACCTCTGGGCGGGGTTGGCGGAGGACGCGTTGCTCGCGCTGTACTCCTCGGGCAAGGGCGCGGCGCACCTGGTGGTGGCGCTGCTGGTGCAGGACGGCGTGCTCGACCTGGACCGCGCGGTCGCGTCGTACTGGCCCGAGTTCGCCGCCGGCGGGAAGGGACGGGTGACGTTGCGGGACCTGCTCGCGCACCGGGCCGGGCTCGTCGGCGTGACCGGCGGGTTCGACGAGGAGGAGTTGGCGGACGACCGGCTCCTCGCCGAACGGCTGGCCGGTGAGCTCCCGGCGTTCGGGGACGGGTACGGCTACCACGCCCTGACGATCGGCGCGTTGACCGGCGAGGTGGTGCGCCGGGCGACGGGGCGGACGTTGCGCCAGGTGTACGAGGAGCGGGTGCGGGCGCCGTACAGGCTGGACTTCCACCTCGGGCTGCCGGCGGACCTGGAACCCCGGTACGCACCCGTGCAGCCGCCGGCCTCGCCGCGGCCGACGCCGGAGGGGTTGACCGCGCTCGCGTTCAACACGCCGTTGGACCTGGTGGCGTTCGCGAACACGCGGCGCGTGCGCGAGCTGGGGCAGGCGTCGGCGGGGAGCGTCGGCAGCGCGCGTGGGCTGGCCCGGATGTACGCGGCGGCGATCGGTCCCGTGGACGGTCGGGCGCCGCTGCTCGGGCCGGACGTGCTGGCCGAGTTCACCCGGCCGCACTCGACGGGCGTCGACCTGGTGACGGGGGAGCGGGACCACTTCCTGCTCGGCTTCGAGGCGCAGGGCGTGCGGTACGCGGGGCTCGGCGCGGACGCGTTCGGGCACAGCGGCGCGGTGGGCGCGCAGGCGTTCGCCGATCCGCGCAGCGGCACCGCCTACAGCTACACCCGGCGCAGGTTCGCCGTCGGCGGTGGTGGCGGTGCGGCGGAGAACCACCGCTTGGTGGCGGCGGTGCTCCGCGCGCCGGCGGTCCCGAACTCGCTCGGTCGACAACGTCGTCACGTTCAGTAGAGTCGAAGGGGAGAGATCACCAGCGGAGGATTGCGATGAAGCAGAACATCACCTGCCCCTGCGGCGAGCCGATCCAGGGCAAGGACGAGGACGAACTGGTGGAGAAGACCCAGAAGCACCTCAAGGAGAACCACCCGGGCCACGACTACTCGCGCGAAGAGATCCTGTTCATGGCCTACTGAGCCCTTCGCCCGGGTAGGGGTGCACGCCGACGAGCAGCAGCGCGTCGAGCAGCCGCAGCCAGTCCGGCTCGGTGAGGTCGCGGCCGGTGAGGGCGGACAGGCGGGCCAGCGCGTCCAGCAGTCGTCCGGTCAGGTCGGCGTCGTCCTGACCGGTCGCCTCGGCCAGGGTGCGCGCGTCGCGGCGGAACCTGGCGGTGCGGCCGAGGCGGACCAGCGCCGCAGGCAGTTCGGTGGGAGTCGGCGTGGGTGCGGGTTCGTCGTCATCGGCGAACCCGACGGTGAGCCGCGTGCCCAGCGCACCGGCCAGCCGGGCGAGCGCGTCGACGGTCGGGTTGCCCCGGCCGTTCTCCAGGTTCGCCACGTACGGCACCGAGAGCCCCGCGTCGGCGGCGACCGCGGCCACCGTCCGCCCGTTCGCGGCCCGCAGCGCCCGTAGTCGTCGGCCCAGTTCGTGTCCCACGGGACCAATCTTGTCAGAACACTGTTCGCGATGACTATTTTCTGGAGATAGTCGTCGGATGGTGACCGCGCTGCGCGTGAGGGACTTCCGGCTGCTGTGGGCGGCGCGGACCGTCAGCGTGTTCGGCTCCTGGCTGCTCGTCGTCGCCGTGCCCGCGCACGTCTTCCACCTGACCGGCTCCGTGTTGGCCGCCGGTGCGGCGTTGGCGGCGGAGTTCCTGCCGCCGTTGCTGCTCGGGCCGGTCGCGGGCGTGCTGGTCGACCGGTGGGACCGGCGGCGGGCGATGGTCTCGGCCGAGGTGCTGCGCGCCGCCGCCGTCACCTTGCTGCTGTTCGCCCGCGATCCCGGCGACCTCTGGCTCGTGTACGTCGCGGTGGTCGTCGAGAGCACGGGCACGGTGGTGTTCCGACCGGCGGCCCAGGCGCACACGCCCGTCGTGGTCGGCACCGGCACGGCGCTGAGCGGCGCCAACGCCCTGAACTCCGTCACCGACGGCGTGGCGCGGCTGGTCGGCGCACCGCTGGGCGGGGCGTTGGTGGGGCTGGTCGGCTTCCCCGCGCTGGTGGTGGCGGACGCGGCGAGCTACGTGGTCTCGGCGGGGTTGCTCGCGTTGCTGCCCCGCGGCGCAGGCGGTGACGAGAGGTCGGGCGTCGGCGACGAACTCCGTGCGGGACTCGCGTTCCTGCGATCGGGCCGGACGGCCAGGACGCTCCTCGTCGTCAGCACCCTGTTCCTGGCCGCGAACGCCTCGCTCACCGCGCTGCTGGTCCCGTTCGGGATGACCGCGTGGGGCGGTGAGGGGTCGGTCGGGTTGGTGATGTCCGCGCTGGGCGTCGGCTTCCTCCTCGGCGCGCCGGCGACCCGAGTCCTGGTCGACCGCCTGTCGTCGGGCCCGTTGCTGGCGGGCGCGCTCGCCGCCACCTCCATCGGTTTCGTGCTGTTGTTCGGTTCGAGGTCGCCGGTCGCCGCACTGCTCGCCGCCGTGCTGATCGGGCTGGCCGGATCGGCGGCCCTGGTCGTCACGCAGACCGCCCTGCAACGGGTGACGCCGACCGACGTGCTGGGCCGCGTGGGCGCCGTGATGTTCACGGGTGAGGCGGCGGCGACGTTCGTCGGTGCGCTGGCCGGCCCGGCGCTCGCGGAGCTCACCTCTGCGCGCACGACCGCGTACGCGGCGTGTGCGGTCACCGTGGTGGCCGCCGTGTACGCGGCATCGACACCTTCCGTTCATCAACCGTTCGCCCCGTGATCGCCGCTTCGCGCGTCAAACGAGTCGAGCGAACGAGATGATCAGGCTCGAACACGGGGGTGAGCGGGTCAAGTGAAGCGCCGGTTGTCCATCGGCTTGGCCGTGGTGTTGTTGGCCGCCGTCGTCGCGGTGGTCGTGTGGGGCCGCTCGGATGACGCGGAAGGTGGCGCGCAGGGTGAGCTGACCACCGTGCGCGGGGTCATCGGGTCGGAGAAGCTGGCCTTCTTCAGCGACCGCAGGGTCGTCGACGCGTTCGCGAAGCACGGCCTGAAGGTCGAGGTGGACACGGCCGGCTCACGGCAGATCGCCACCTCCGTCGACCTCGGCAAGTACGCGTTCGCGTTCCCGTCGTCCTCGCCCGCCGCGCAGCGGATCCAGCGCGACCGCAGGACGACCGCCGCGCACACGCCGTTCCAGTCGCCCATGGCCGTGGCGACGTTCGAGCCGATCGTCGGGCTGCTCGAAGCCGCCGGCGTCGTGACCAAGGGCGCGGGCGACTACCAGGTGCTCGACGTGGCCAAGTACCTGGAGCTGACCAAGGCGGGCACGCGCTGGGACCAGCTGCCCGGCAACACCGCCTACCCGGCCCGCAAGAACGTCCTCGTCACCACTACCAACCCGGGCGAGTCGAACTCCGCCGCGATGTACCTGGCGATCGTGTCGTTCGTGGCCAACGGCAACACGGTGGTCGGCACGCCGGAGCAGGAGGCGGCCGTGCTGCCCGACGTCGCCAGGCTCTTCCGCGACCAGGGCTACACGCAGAACAGCACCGAGGGCCCGTTCGAGGACTACCTCGCGGCCGGCATGGGCAAGACGCCGCTCGCGCTGATCTACGAGTCCCAGTACCTCGACCGGGTGCAGCGCGCCGACGGCTCGATCCGCGCCGACATGCGCCTGCTCTACCTCGCGCCGACGGTCTACTCCAAGCACACCCTGGTCCCGTTGTCCGACCAGGGCGACCAGGTCGGCCGACTGCTGGGCACCGATCCCGAGCTGACCAGGCTCGCCGCCACGTTCGGCTTCCGCACGTCCGACCCGCGCGTGTTCGCCGAGGTGGTCGGCGACAAGGCCCCCGCGGACCTGGTGGACGCGGTCGAGCCGCCGTCGTTCGAGACGCTGGAACGCCTGCTCGACGCGGTCGCCGCGTGATGGACGAGTTCACCCTCACCCCGCCGGAGCCCGTGACGCCGATCCCCGTCGAACGCGCGGCCGGCCTGATCGCGCTCGGCGAGGACGTGCGCGCGGACGTCGACCGCCGCGCCGAGCGGTTCGCCGAACGCCTCCAGGAGCTGGACGTCCGGTCACCGGAGTTCACCGCCGTGCTGGACGACGTGCTCGCCGTCGGCGAGGCGGACATGCGTGCGGCGGCGGGCGTGGCGGGGACGATGCTCGACCGCTCGGCCCGCGCCCTGCGCGACGACTCGCCGCAGGTCCAGGTCACCACGTCGCTGTCGGGCCTGCGCCGCACCGTTGCCGAGCTGGACCCGGCCAAGCTGCCCATCACCGGCCGCAAGCTGCTGAAGGTCTTCCCCGCCGCGAACGCGGCCAAGAAGGCCCTCGACCGCTACCGCGCCGCGGGCGAGCCGGTGAACGCGCTGGTCGTCGACCTGCGCAACCGGCAGGACGTGCTGCGCCGCGACAACGCCGTCATCAAGGGCGAGCGCGAGCGGCTGTGGCGGGCCATGGGCAAGCTGGCCGAGGCCGCCGCGTTCGCCGAGGCGGTGGACGCCGCGATCGACCGGCAGGCCGGGATCTTCGACCTGACCGACCCGGCACGGGCGCGGGCGCTGCGCGCGGACGTGCTGCACCCCATCCGGCAACGGCACCAGGACCTGCTGACGCAGCTCGCCGTCAGCGCGCAGGGCTACCTGGCCCTGGACCTGGTGCGGCGCAACAACGACGAGCTGATCCGGGGCGTGGAACGCGCGGTGACCACGACGGTGGCCGCGTTGCGGATCGCCCTGCTGGTCAGCGGCGCGCTGGCGAGCCAGCGCGACGTGCTGGACGAGGTCGCCGCGTTGCAGGCCACCACGGACGGCCTGATCCGCGCCAACACCGAACTGCTCGACCTGCAGGGCGCGGAGATCCGCCGGGCGAGCAGCGACCCGGCCGTCGCGGTGGAGACGATCCGCGCGTCGTTCGACCGGATCTACGCGGCGATCGACGCGGTCGACGGCTACCGGGCCGACGCGGTGCGCACGATGGCCGTGACCGTCGAGTCGCTGTCGGGGGAGCTCCGCCGCGCGGAAGAGCACTTGCGCCGTTCGCACGACGCGGCGGCGGTCGAGGGGGACCGATGAGGACAGCGTTCGTGCTCGCCGCCGTGCTGGTGGTGGCGGGGTGCACCGGCGAGGCCGAGCCCGACCCGGCGCAGCCCGCCGGCCCTGCGGAACCGGGGGTGCTGCGGGTGCTGGCGGGCAGCGAGCTGACCGACCTGCAACCGGTGCTGGACGAGGCGGCCGAGGCCACCGGCGTCGAGGTGAAGTTCACCTTCACCGGCACGCTGGAGGGCGCCGAAGCGTTGGCGAAGGGCGAGGTCGACGGCAAGTACGACGCCGTCTGGTTCTCGTCCAACCGCTACCCGGCCGGCATCCCGGACGCCGCGAAGCGGCTCGGCAACCAGGTCAAGATCATGAGCTCGCCGGTGGTGCTCGGCCTGTCGACGTCGTCGGCGCAGCGGTTGGGGTGGGCTGACCGGCGGGTCGGCTGGGGCGAGATCGCCGAACAGGCCGGGCGCAAGGCGTTCAGCTACGGCATGACCGACCCGTCGTCCTCGAACTCCGGCTTCTCCGCCCTGGTCGGCGTGGCGTCGGCGTTGGCGGGCGCGGGCAACGCCGTGGACGCGGGCCAGATCGCGGCCGTGACACCGCGGTTGAAGGGCTTCTTCGCCGCGCAGTCGCTGTCCGCCGGGTCGTCGGGCTGGCTGTCGGAGGCCTACCTGCGCCGCGCCACCGGCCACGACCCCGGCGCGCGCGTCGACGGACTGATCAACTACGAGTCCGTGCTGCTGTCCCTGAACGCGTCCAAGGACCTGCCCGAACCGCTCACGCTGGTCTACCCGGAGGACGGCGTGGTCACCGCGGACTACCCGCTGACCCTGCTCGCGGACTCCGGTGACGACGCCCGTGCCGCGCACCAGCGCCTCACTGACCACCTGCGCACGCCGGACGTGCAGCGCAAGATCATGGAGACCACGCACCGGCGGCCGGTCGTGCCGGGTGTCGACCTGGACTCCCGGTTCGCCGTGCGCGACCTGGTCGAGCTGCCGTTCCCGGCCGCGCGCGACTCCGTCGACGCCCTGCTCTCGGCCTACTTCAACGAGATCCGGCGCCCGTCGCGCACGCTGTACGTGCTCGACACGTCCGGCTCGATGGCCGGCGACCGCATCGCGTCGCTCCGGTCCGCGCTGGTCGGCCTGACCGGCGCGGACGACTCCCTCACCGGCCGCTTCCGCCGGTTCCGCAGCCGGGAGGAGGTGACCATGCTGCCGTTCAACACCTCGCCCGGCACGCCGCGCACGTTCACCCTGCCCGAGGGCGACCCGCAGGCCGAGCTGGCGGAGATCAAGGCGTACGCCGAAGGGCTGGTCGAAGGCGGCGGCACGGCCATCTACGACAGCCTGTCCCGCGCCTACGAGGTGATGGAGCCGCTGGTCGCGGCCGACCCGGACCGGTTCACCTCGATCGTGCTGATGACCGACGGCGAGAACGCGAACGGTTCGGGCCTGGCCGAGTTCCAGGCGTCGTTCGGCGCGGTGCCCGGGTCGCTGCGGCAGGTGCCCGTGTTCACCGTGCTGTTCGGCGAGGGCAGCAGCGCCGAGCTGGGCCAGGTGGCCACCATGACCGGCGGCAAGGTGTTCGACGCGCGCGCCACCGAACTCGGCGACGTGTTCCAGGAGATCCGCGGCTACCAATGATCCGCTACCTGGGCTCGACCAAGAACCTCGTCGGCTGCGTCGGCGGCCTCCTCGGCGTGCTGCTGCACCTGACCGGCGCGGTCGGCGGCGTGTGGCCGGTCGTGGTGGCCGGGCTGTACGCGGTGGGCGCGCTGCTCGCGCCGCCGGAGAAGATCCGGTTGGTGCCGGTGGACGCGGTCACCGAGGCCGGCCTGCTCCACGCGGAACTGGACGAGCTGGTGCGCGAGGTGGGCGCGCAGTCGTCCCGGGTGCCCGAGCCCGCGGTCGCCGCCGTCGGCCGGATCGGCGCGGTGCTCGGCGACCTCCTCGCCCGGCACGAGGCGTTGGCCGCCAACCCGGACCTGCGGCACACCGTGGTCCGGCTGGCGCGCACCGACCTGCCGCTGTCCGTGCAGACCTACCTGAACCTGCCGTGGTGGTTCGCGGTGAAGCAGCGCGCGGGCGGCGAGCCGAGCCCGGGGGAGGAGTTGGTGACCCAGCTCGGCCTGCTGGAGGCCGAGGCCCACCGCCTGGCCGAACGCGTGTACGCCGCCGACGTCAACCAGCAGGCCGACCACACCCGCTACCTGCGCGACCGCGACCCGGACAACCAACCCTGACCGCGTGTCGAACGTTCAGGTCCCGCGTGTCGAACGTTCAGGTCCCGCGTGTCGAACGCTCGGGTACCCCGAGTTCACCGTTCGCGCCCGCTGACGCCCGCGCCTGATCCGGGGCGAGGGCCGAGCCGCGGGCGAAGTGCTCGGCGAACGCCTCCGGCCCCAGCGCTCCGGCGGCACGCGCGGTGATGCGGTCGACGTCGCCCCGTTCGGCGGGCGGCAGGGGAGCGCCGCGCAACCGCCTGGCCGCGTCCGCCGCGCCGAGCAGGGCCGCGGCGTCCGCCGGGTCGACCGCACCGGCCAGACCTTCCAGCGCCAACGCCAGCGCACGGGGGTCACCGGTGTCCGCGGCCACCGCGTAGCTCTCCCGGTGCCGTGCGGCGGCGGTGGCGAAGTCGCCGCGCAGTTCGGCGACGAAGCCGAGTTCGGCGAGCACCAGCGCGTTCGCGCTCGTCAGCCCGACCTCGTCGTGCCAGTCCAGCACGGTGTGCAGCAGCTCCTCGGCGGTGTCGAGATCACCTTCACGGCGTGCGCCGAGCGCCAGGCCCAGCCGCGCGTTGACCTCACCGGCCCGGAAACCGTGCTGCGCCGCCAAGTGCATGGCGCGCTCGTGGTGCTCCCGAGCCCGCACGTGGTCACCGGCGAGCAGCGCGATGCGGCCGAGGCCCGAGGTCAGGTCGGACACCTCCGGCCACAGCCCGAGCCGGTCGGCGAGCCGCAGGCCCGTGCGCAACCGGTCGGCCGCCTCCTCGTGGTCGCCGAACGCCTCGGCCACGAACGCGAGCACCCGCGTGCCGCGCAGTTGGCCCCACGTGTCGCCGAGGTCGCGGAAGAGGACGACGCTGCGCTCGCCCACCCGTGCCGCCGCCGACAGGTCGCCGCGCACGAAGTGCTGGAGCGCCCGGTCGCCGAGCGCCGCCGCGGTGCCCCAGCGGTCGCCGGTCGCGGCGAAGCCCGCCAACGCCCGGTCGGTCAGGCCTTCCGCCGAGGTGATGTCGCCGATCTCGCACAGCGCGTGGCCGAGGAACCAGGACGCGTGGGGTTCAGGACACGACCGCAGCGCGGCCTCGATCCGCTCGACCCGGTCCGCGCCGTCACCGGTCAGGATGCGGATCGCGGTGTGCCAGGCCGTGGTGGCGCCGGTCCGGCCCAGCGCGTGCGCGGCGTCGAACGCCCGGCGCGCCTCACCCAGCCTGCCGCGCAGCACCCAGTACCACGCCAGCGCGTCCACCAGCCGCAACGCGGGCGAGACCAACCCGCGGCGCACGGCGTGGTCCAGCGCGCCGCGCAGGTTGGCCGACTCCGCGTCCAGCCGCCGCAACCACTCGTGCTGGTCCGGTCCGCGCAACCGGGCCTGCTCGGCCAGGCCGGTGCAGTACTCGACGTGCCGTGCCCGGACCTCGTCCAGCTCGCCCGCCTCGTCCAGCCGCTCCACGCAGTACGCGGCCAGGGATTCGAGCAGCCGGTACCGGGTGCCACCGGGGCCTTCCACCACGACCACCAGCGACCGGTCGACCAGACCGGCCAGCACGTCGAGCACGTCGTCACCGCCGCACACCGCCTCGGCCGCCTCGAACGCGCAGCCCTCGTGGTGCACGGCCAACCTCCGCAGCACGACCCGCGACGCGTCGTCCAGCAGCTCCCAGCTCCAGTCGATCATCGCGCGCAGGGTCCGCTGCCGGGGCGGCGCGTCGCGGTACCCGCCCGCCAGCACGCGGAACCGGTCGTCCAGCCGGGACAGCACGCCGGTCACGCCCAACGCGCGCACCTTGGTCGCGGCCAGCTCCAACGCCAACGGGATGCCGTCCAACCGCCGGCAGATCGCGGCCACCGCGGCGAGGTCCGAAGCGGACCCGCCCGCCGCGCCGGCCCGGGCGACGAACAGCTCGACCGCGGCGGACTCGGCCAGCGGCGCGACGGCGTGCCGCACCTCGCCCGCCACGGCCAGCGGCTCCTGGCTGGTCGCCAGCACGCGCACGTGCGGCGCGCTGCGCAGCACCGCCGCGGTCAGCTCCGCCACCTCGGCGATCATCTGCTCGCAGTTGTCCAGCACGAGCAGCAGCCGCTTGTCCCGCAACGCCGTCGTCAGCCGGTCGGCCGCGTCGACGTGCTCACCGCCCCAGGCGCCGTCGTCGCGGATGCCCAGCGCCGCGGTGACCACGTCGGGCAGCGAGCACGGCGCCGACACCTCGACCACCCACACGCCGTCCGGGAACCCGTCCACCACCTGCCGGGCGGTCTCCACCGCGAGCCTCGTCTTGCCGACACCACCCGGTCCGGTCAACGTCACCAGGCGGTGCCCGGCCAGCAGCCGACGCGCCTCGGCCACGTCCCGCTCCCGGCCGACCAGCGCGGTGAGCGGGTTCGGCAGGTTGGTGCCCGGCCGGACCGGCGGCGCGAGGCGCGGGTCCTGGGCCAGCATGGCGCGGTGCAGGGCGGCCAGCTCGGGGCTCGGGTCGACGCCGAGCTCGTCGGCCAGCCGACGGCGCAGGTCGTCGTAGCCCGCCAGCGCCTCGTGCTGCCGTCCCGCCCGGTAGAGCGCGCGCAGGTGGATCGCGCGCAGGCGTTCCCGCAACGGGTGCCGCGCGACCACGTCCGCGAGCTCGGACACCACGGCCGCGTGCTCGCCGAGGTCGAGCCGCGCCAGGGCCAGGTCCTCCAGCGCCACCAGCCGCTGCTCCTCGAGCCGGGTGATCGCCGATCGGGCGAAGTCGAGGTCCGCGAAGTCCGCGAACGCCGGGCCGCGCCACAGGTTCAGCGCGTCGGTGAGCAACGCGGCCCGCGCCGCCGGGTCGCCCGCCGCCCGCGCCCGCGCGATCAGCTCCGCGAACACGTCGGCGTCCACCGAGTCGGCGTGGACCAGGTAGCCGGGTGATCGTGATTCGACCAGGTCACGGCCGCCCGGCTCGGCCTCCTCCAACGCCCGGCGCAGCTGCGACACCTTCGCGTGCAGCGCCCGCAGCGGGTTGCCGGGGCCGTCCTCGCCCCACAGGTCGGCGACCAGCCGGTCCGCCGACACGGGACGGCCGCGGTCGGCAAGCAGGTCGGCGAGCAGCAGCCGCACCTTGCGCTCGGGCACCTTGACGGGCGTGCCGTCCGCGGTCCGGACGTCCAGCGGACCGAGCACCCCGAAACGCATGGCCGCAACCGTAGTCGAGGCGGTCCGAACAGGACCCGAGCAGAACCCGAACAAGGCGTCGGCAAGGTGGTCCCACAGACGAAATCGCTGCTCGGAGGCACATCATGACGATCATCACCACCACCCGGGAGATCCGGCTCGCGTCACGCCCGGTCGGCGAGCCCGTACCCGGCAACTTCACGCTCGCGACCGTCGGACTGCCCCCGTTGGCCGACGGTCAGGTGCTCGTGCGCAACACGTGGATGTCGGTCGACCCGTACATGCGCGGCCGGATGGACGACGGCGAGTCGTACATCCCGCCGTTCCGGCTCGGCGCGGCGCTGGAGGGCGGCGCGGTCGGCGAGGTCGTCGCGTCGAGGTCGGACGCCGTGCCGGTCGGCGCGACCGTGGCCCACTTCCTCGGGTGGCGCGAGCACGCGGTCGTTGACGCGTCGGCCGTGACCGTCGTGGACACCGCGATCGCGCCCGCGTCCGCCTACCTGGGCGTGCTCGGCACGCCTGGGCTCACCGCGTACGTGAGCCTGACCGAGATCGCGCCCGTGCGGCCCGGTGACGTGGTCTTCGTGTCCGCCGCCGCGGGTGCGGTCGGCAGCGTGGCCGGGCAGATCGCCCGGCGGCTCGGCGCGTCCCGGGTCATCGGCTCGGCGGGCGGGCCGGTGAAGACCGAGAAGCTGATCAAGAAGTTCGGGTTCGACGCCGCACTGGACTACAAGGCCGGTCCCGTCGCCGAACAGTTGGCGTCCGCGGCGCCCGACGGTATCGACGTCTACGTCGACCACGTCGGCGGTGACCACTTGGAGGCGGCCATCGGGGCGATGCGCGACGGCGGCCGGATCGCGCTGGTCGGCGCGATCAGCCAGTACAACGCGACCGGGCCCGTGCCGGGGCCGAACCTGTACCCGGCCGCGACCAAGCAGCTCAGCCTGCGCGGCATGGTGGTCAGCTCCTACCTGCACCGGTTCCCCGAGTACGTCGAGCGTGCCGCCGGGTGGCTGGCGGACGGCGGTCTGCGCACCGAGGAGACCGTGTCCGATGGGCTGGAGAGCGCGCCGGAGGCGTTCTTCGGCGTGCTGCGCGGCGCCAACACCGGCAAGATGCTCGTCCGCCTGGACGCGCGGTGAAGGCGCTCGTGGTGGTGGCCCACCCGCGCGCCGACTCGCTCACGTCACAGGTGGCGTCCAGGCTGGTGGACCACCTGACCGCGCAAGACGTCGAGGTTGACCTGCTCGACCTGCACGGCGAGGGGTTCGACCCCCGCATGACGGTCGAGGACGAACCCGACTGGGCCGACCGCGACAAGGTGTACTCGGCGCCGGTGCGGGAGCACATGGCCCGGATCGAGGCGGCGGACCTGCTGCTGGTGGTGTTCCCGGTCTGGTGGTTCGCCCCGCCCGCGATCCTCAAGGGCTGGATCGACCGGGTGTGGAACCACGGCTTCGCCTACGGCCGCGGCCGATCCCGCCTGACCGGCAAGCGGATGCGGTGGATCGGGCTGGCGGGTGAGACGCGGGAGACGTTCGTCGAACGCGGCATGGACGACATGCTCGACCGGCAGCTGCGGGTGGGTGTGTCCCACTACTGCGGGATCACCGATGCCACGTTGACCCTGCTGCACGGCACGCTCGCCGGGGACGACCACGTCCGGGGGTTGCTCCGGGACGTCACCAGCGTCGCCGCGGGAAGTTGAGGGTCGGCGCGGCGGTCGCCTCTCGGCGAGTGGCTCGACGCGGCTCCAGCCGAACGGTATTCCGCGAAGGCGCTGGGTGAGGCCCGGGGACACGACCGCACCGACCGAGTGTTCCAACGGCCGGTGGGCGCTCGGTGTTCCCGCCTCGCCGTGGCGTGCGTCACGGTTCCTCAGCTTCCGTACGCTACCGTACGGCGCGTTGACCATACGCAAGCGTACGGGGGTGTCGTATGACGGTGTTGGCCCTGCTCACGGCGGGTGTGCTGGTGCTCGTGGGCGCGTTGCACGTGCTGTGGACCTTCTCGCCGTGGCCGCTGCGGACGCGGGAGGAGTTCGCCCGGCGGGTGGTGGACGTGCCGCCGGAGAAGCTGCCCTCGGCGGGTCTCACGCTCGCGGTGGCCGTGCTCCTCGGCGTGGCCGCGTACCTGGTGGCCGGCCGTGCGGGCTTGGTGGGCGTACCCGGGCCGGCGTGGCTGACGGTGGCGGGCACGGCGGGCGTGGCGGCGGTGTTCCTGCTGCGCGGGGCGGGCGGCCTCGCCGTCTCGTCCCGGAAGTCGACCGAGTTCGCCCGGCTCGACCTGCGCTTCTACTCGCCGCTGTGCCTGGCGCTGGCCACCTCCTGCGCGGTGATCGCGTTCGGCGCCTGACCCGTGCCGCACCGACCCGCGAATGGTGATCGGCCCCCGCCCGAACTCGAAGTCCGGACGGGGGCCGACGGCTTGCGAACGACGCTGTCGGAACGCGCGTCGCGTCTTACTTGGCGCAGGCCGGCAGGTGCGGGTGGCGCTCGCCGCGCTCGACCGACTCCTTGGCCAGCGTGCACTGCATGACGTCGTAGGCGGGCTTGCGGGTGAAGTCGTCCCACATCACCGTGGCCGCGCCCTCGCCGGCGAAGAACACCGGCACCCAGGAGTACTTGTCGGTGAAGCCCCAGATCGTGAAGGAGTCACAGCCTTCGACGTTGAGGCAGGCGACCAACGTGCGGTTGTAGTAGTCGGCCTGCTTGGCCAGCATCTCCGCGGTCGGCACGCCGTTCGCCGGCAGGTCCATCCGCACGTCCAGCTCGGTGATGGCGGTGCCGAGACCGAGGGCGGCGAACCGCTTCAGGTTCGCCTCCAGGTCACCGGGGAAGCCGTACCGGGTGCTGAGGTGCGACTGGGCGGAGAAGCCGTGCACCGGCACGCCCTGCGCCTTCAAGTCCTTGATCAACGCGAGGTAGGCGTTGCTCTTGGCGTTGACGCTCTCCACGCCGTAGTCGTTGAAGTACAGGTCGGCCTTGGGGTCGGCCTCGTGCGCCCAGCGGAACGCGTCCGCGATGATGCCGGGGCCGAGCTCGCGGATCCAGATGTTCTCGGTGGTGCGCAGCGCGCCGGTCTCGGTGAAGATCTCGTTGGCCACGTCCCACTGCTGGATCTTGCCCTTGTAGCGGCCGACGACGGTGGTGATGTGCTCGCGCAGGATCTCGCGGAGCTCCTCGGCGGAGAAGTCGCCCTGCTCGAGCCACGTCGGGTTCTGGCTGTGCCACAGGAGCGTGTGCCCGCGGACCACCTGGCGGTTGCGCTGCGCGAACTTCACGATGGCGTCGGCCATCCCGAAGTTGTAGCGGTCGCGCTCCGGGTGGATGTACTCCCACTTCATCTGGTTCTCGGCGGACACCGAGCTGAACTCCTTGGCCAGCACGGAGCGGTACTCGAGGTCCTTGGTGAACGGGTCGGGGTAGGGCTGGTCCTCGTGGTGCCCGCCACCGGCAGCGGCGGTGCCGATGTAGAACCCCTTGGGCGCCACCCAGCGGAGGCTGTCCTTCTTCGCGTGGCCCGCGGCCAGGTCACCCGTGTCGGGGGAGGCCGCGGCCACGAGGGCCAGCGGAGACGTCGACGCCATCGCGGCGAGCGCGGCGGTGACGAGGCGGATCGGCTTCATGGCGGTCTTCGCTTTCTCGGACGACTACAGCGGCGGCGTTCGAAAGTTTCGTCATTGTTCCGGCAATTTTCGAGATGCCGGACCCTAAGACGGCCGCCGGGCGATCGTCAAGCCTTCGTCAAGTACTCACGACTGACCGTCGGTGCTGGTCGGAGAGTTTTGTCGGGGTCGAGGACTACCGTGGTCGCCGAACGGGCGAGTGAGCGACCGGGGGCGTGCACATGAGGAAACTGGCGGTAGCGCTGGTCGCCGTGCTGGGACTGGCACTGGTACCGGGCGGGGCGGCGGGTTCGGCCGGGGCTTCGGGCCACGGGTGGAACGCGACGTGGGCCGCCTCGCCGCACGCGCCGACCGACGCGTTCGGGCCGGGTTGGGGAACGGTCGGTTTCGACGACCACACCGTCCGCCAGGTCGTGCGGGTCAGCGACGGCGGCGCCGCGGTGCGGATCAGGCTCTCCAACGCCTACGGCACGTCCCCGCTGGTCGTGACCGGCGCGACGATCGCGCGGACGGCGCAGGGCGCGGCGGTGCGACCGGAGACGGTGCGGCACCTGACGTTCGGCGGCCGGCGCACGGTGACGGTGCCGGTCGGCGGTGAGGCGGTCGGCGACCTCGCGCCGCTGGCCGTGGCGCCGCTGAGCCGGGTGACCGTGACGCTGTACCTGGCGGGGAAGACCGGGCCCGCCACCGGGCACACGTTCGCGAGCGCGACGAGCTGGCGGGCGTCTGGCGACCACCGGGCGGACGCGGCGGCGGACGCGTTCACCGAGACGTCGTCGTCGTGGTTCTACCTCAACGCGGTCGAGGTCGTCGACCCGACGCCGCGGCGCGAGGTCGTGGTGGCGTTCGGCGACTCCATCACGGACGGCACGGCGTCCACTGTGGACGGCGACAACCGCTACCCGGACGAGCTGGCGGAGCGGCTGGGCGGACGGCGCGGTGTGGTGAACGCGGGCATCGGCGGCAACCGCGTGCTCAACGACTCGTCGTGCTTCGGCGAGAAGGCGACGTCGCGGTTCGAGCGCGACGCGTTGGCGCAGCCGGACGTGCGCACGGTGATCGTGCTGGAGGGCATCAACGACATCGGGTTCAGCCAGTTCCCCATCGACTGCACCGCGCCCAACCCCGTGGTCACGGCGGCCGAGCTGATCAAGGGTTACCGGGAGCTGATCGGCGAGGCGCGCGCGAAGGGCGTGCGCGTGGTCGGCGGCACGCTCCTGCCCTTCAAGGGCGCCGCGTACCACACCGAGCCGGGTGAGGCGGTGCGGGATGAGGTGAACGCCTGGATCCGCACCTCCGGCGAGTTCGACGCGGTGGTCGACTTCGACCGCGCGATGGCCGACCCGGTGGACCCCGACGCGTTGCGGCCCGCCTACGACAGCGGCGACCACCTGCACCCGAACGACGCGGGCTACCGGGCGATGGCCGAGGCCGTCGACCTGTCGGCGCTGTAGCGGGGGAGACGCTCCCGAAACGCCCTCCCGGCGGCTGTCGGGAGGGCGTTTCGTCGAATTGCGGTCGAATGCGCGTCGAATGCGAACGCCTTGTGCGCCACCACTTCCCATTTCCGCGCACGCTTGGTTACAGTGCGATTTGGGAGCGCTCCCAGCCCACCCATGGTCACTACCAACATGGTTGTCCTCAACGAGGAGGAGAGAGTGGCGCTCATATCCGTCCGTGCGAACAAGAGTTCGCTGGCCAAGGTCTTCGCGACGGTCGCGGCCGTCGCCGGGCTCATGGCGAGCATGATGACCGGCGTCGCCCAGGCGCACGGGTCGACCGTCGACCCGCCGTCGCGCAACTACGGCTGCTGGCAGCGGTGGGGCAACGATTTCCAGAACCCGACGATGGCCCAGCAGGACCCCATGTGCTGGCAGGCGTGGCAGGCCGACACCACCGCCATGTGGAACTGGAACGGCCTGTACCGCGAAGGTGTCGCGGGCAACCACCAGGGCGCCATCCCCAACGGCCAGCTGTGCAGCGGCGGCCGGACCGGTGGCATGCGGTACGCGGCGCTGGACAACCCGGGTCAGTGGAAGGCCGCGACCAAGCCGCGGCAGTTCACGCTCGACATCTGGGACCAGGCCCGGCACGGCGCGGACTACCTGCGGGTGTACGTGTCGAAGCAGGGCTATGACGCGACGACGACGCCGTTGGGCTGGAACCACCTGGACCTGGTCGCAACGACCGGCCGCTACGCGCCGTCGGACCACTACCGGGTCGCGGTGAACGCGGGCAGCCGCACCGGCCGCCACGTGGTCTTCGCGATCTGGCAGGCCAGCCACTCGGACCAGTCGTACTACTTCTGCAGCGACGTCATCTTCCAGTAGGCGGGCAGGGTTGCGGGGGCCCCCCCGCCCCGGGGGGGGGGGGGGGCCCCGGGGGGGGCGGGGGGGGGGCCGCCCCCCCCGCCTTCGGCAGCGACGTCATCTTCCAGTAGGCGGGCAGGGTTCCGCGCCCACCCGGGCAGGGGTGGGCGCGGAACCGTTGCCGTCACTGGTCGATGAACAAGCCCTGGCCCAGGCCGGAGCCGGAGGAGTCGTTGCCCGGCAGCACGGTCACGTCGTCGCCGCGCGCCGGCACGCCCACCACCGTCGGCTCGCCGTCCACCACGTAGGTGTCGTCGGAAGTCGCGCGGTCGAGGAAGACGCCGAGGCCCTGGTTGTTGCCGAAGCCGAGGCTGCCCGCCCTGGTGCTCGGGTTCTGGATCGGGCCGACGAACTCACCGGCGAACGCGCCGCGGTAGCTGTCCGCGCCGGACTCGTCGATCAGGACGCCGGTGGTGCCGGGCAGCACGTTCGCCGTGCCCTGGACGAACCGCGGGATCCGGTCGCACAGGCCCTCGCCCTCGTCGTCCCGCACGCCGCCCGCCCCCTCCGTCTGGTTGGGCGCCGACGGGGTGATCGGGGCCGGCATGTAGTAGTCGTAGGTGTCCGCCCCCGCCTGGTCGTGCAGCAGGCCGAAACCGCCGACCAGCGCGAAGCCCTGGCTGTTGCGCACGGCGGAGTACGTGTCGTCCCCGCCGTCGTCCGACAGCAGGCCGACGCCGAAGATGTGGCCCGCACCGAGCGAGCCGGTCTTGCCGGTGTAGACGTCGGCCGTGCCGCCCGAGTCGCGCAGCACGCTCACGCCCAGGAAGCCCGCGCCCGCGGTCATCATCCGGCGCACGACCGGGTCGGTGGTGCAACCGGTGTCGTGGTCCGGCGCTTCCTTGACGCCGTAGGTGTCCTGGCCCGCCAGGTCGAGCAGGATGCCGACCGCGGGCACGCAGTCGAGCGCGGTCAGGCCGGGGATGGCGCGCTGGCACCCCCGCGCGGGGCCGGTGCCGCGCAGGCCCGTGACGGCGGAGCCGGCGGGGGAGAAGTTGAGGTCGACCATGTTGCCGCCGGCGTTGTTGCGGTACGTGTCGTCACCGCCGAGGTCGATGACCAGCAGGTAGTCGTGCGCGTAGGTGTCGTCGTCGCACGTGCTGCCGTCCAGCCGCAGCACGGGCCAGAGGTCCAGGTCGGAGACGCCGGGGACGGCGCACGAGGCGGCCGCCTGGCCGGACGCCAGGTCGTCCAGCACGAGTTGCAGCTCGACCGTCCGCCGCCACACCGGCTCGGCGCACGCCCGGATGCCGGCGTGCGCCAAGGCGTCCAGGGCGCCGCCGGTCTTGAGCACGAGCGGCAGCAGGCCGGTCGGGATGGCCGCGAAGCGCGTCTCGGTGACCTGCTGGCAGGTGGTCATCGCGGTGAGCAGGTTCGCGACCCGACCGGCGACCTCGGTGGAGAGGCCCGAGGAACCGATGGCCGCGGCTGCGTCCTGCGGCAGGCCGACCCCGGCGGAGAGGGCGGACACGGCGGTGGTCAGCGCGCCCACCGGGTCGGCGGGCAGCGGGGTCGTGATCGTGGTCGGTGCGCTCAACAGGCCTTGGTGGGGCTGGAGCCGGGCGCCGACCACGGGGTCGACGGCGGCGATCGCCTGCCACGCCGAACCGCTCGCGGACGCCGTGCCGTTCGCGGCGAGGACCAGCGCCACGCAGCCGGACAACGAGAGCAACGCTCGTCTTAATCGTCTCGACATCGTCGGTATTCCCTTCGGAACGCGGATCAGGGCGGCCGAACTATAGGGTCGGCCGCCCTGATCCGCACCCCGGGGAAGGGTGGTGCGTGCGGAATACCGCCGTTCGTCAGACCTTGCCCGTGCCCGCTCCCTGGGTGACGAGCGCCTTCACGTTCGCCGGGGGATCGAGGGCGTACTGGTAGTAGGTGCGCGGGTCGGTGACCGTGCCGCCGACGACCGGCTCGCCGCTGTTCACGTAGACGTTGTTCCGCTCGACGATGTTGCCCTTGGGCCCGGAGTAGCTGTTGGTCATCGGCTCTTCGACGTTGTCGAAGTAGTTGCCCTCGATCCAGCAGCCGGACTGGGCCTGGCACGCCGGGCCGGTGTCGCTGTTGTTGAGAAAGTAGTTGTTGAAGATGTGCACCGGGTTGCCGAACCGGGTGCGCGGGTTGCGCTGCGAGGTCTTGTTGAAGAAGTTGTGGTGGTAGGAGACCTTCAGGTAGCCCGTGTCCTGCGCGCCGTTGCTGTCGGAGTGCCCGAGCAGCATGTTCTTGGCGTGGTCGTGGACGTGGTTCCACGACACCGTGACGTAGCTGGACCCGCGCTTGATGTCGATCAGCCCGTCGTAGCCGCGGGAGAGGTCGTTGTGGTCGATCCAGATGTGGTGGCTGAACATCTGGACGTTGATCGAGTCGTCGGTGGCGTTGCGGAACACCAGGTTTCGGATGATCACGTTGTGCACGGCGTCCGCCGGGGGAGTGGTCGTCTCGCTCACCGGCAGGCCGATGTTGAACCCGCCGCCGGTGACGCCCGACGCCGCGCCGACGCCCACGATGGTCTTGTCCGAGCTGACGTCGTGCATGCCGGCCGGCAGCGTGATCATGCCCTGCACGCGCACCACGCGCGGCCCGGTCGCCTTGATCGCGGCGATGAGGTCGGCGGCGGTGGACACCGTGACCTCGGGGCCGCCGGCGCCGCCGGTGGTGCCGTTCTGGCCGAGGGCGTTGACGGCGGCGAAGCCGATCGGCGCGCTGTCCGCGGCGGTGGCCGTGACGGGCGTCGCCACGGCCAAGCTTCCGATCAGCGTCGCGGCGAGCGCGACAGCGGTGCTCGTCTTCACCGCGCCACCCCCTGGACGCGGCCGACACCGGCGCCGGCCGTGACGATGCGCGGCACGGAGGCGGGGTCGTCCAGGGTGTAGCTGTAGTAGGTGCGCGGTTCCACGACGGTGCCGAGCGTTTCCGGCGCGCCGGAGCCCGCGTAGACGTTGTTGCGCTCGATCACCCGTCCCGGCCCGCTCTTGTCGTAGCCGGACAGGACCGGGTGGGCGACGTTCTCGAAGTAGTTGCCCTCGACCACGACCCCGGCGTCCATGGTGGACGCGACGCCGTAGAGCGAGTTGCCCCGGTAGTAGTTGTTGTAGACGTGCACGGGCTCGCCGAAGCGCACGCGCGGGTGGCGCTGGTCCGTGCCGTCGAAGAAGTTGTGGTGGTAGGTGACGCGCAGCTTGCCCTTGTCGCTGGTGTAGGTGTCGGAGTGGCCGAGCAGCGCGGCCTTGCTGTGGTGGTGGAAGTGGTTCCACGACACGGTGACGTAGTCGGAGTTGCGCTTGATGTCCAGCAGGCCGTCGTAGCCGTCGGACAGGTCGCAGTGGTCGATCCACACGTGGTGCGCGGAGTTGGTGACGCTGATCGAGTCGTCCGAGGCGTTGGTGAACCGCAGGTTGCGGATGATCACGTTGTTGCCGGGGCGGGTGGTGGAGCCGAGTTGCAGCCCGCCGCCGGTGATCTCGGCGGTGGAGCCGACGCCGACGATGGTCTTGTTCGCGACGACGGTCAGCATCTCGTCGCCGGTCTGGATCCGGCCGGACACGGAGATGACGTACGGCTCCTTGCGGCCGACGTAGTCGGCGAGGGCAGCGGCCGTGGTCACGGTGACCGACTGGCCGCCCGCGCCGCCGGTGGTGCCGTTCTGGCCCAGCGCGTCGACCCCGGCGAACCCGTTGGCGGCGTCCAGCGGGCCGACTCCGGCCCAGGCGGCGCGTGGCACGGCGGCGGCCACGGCGGCGAGTGCCGTGCCGGCGAGCAGCCGACGACGGTTGATGGCGCTCATGGTCCTGGTCCTCCTGGGGTCAGATCCGGCCGACGCCGACACCGGCGGGGACGGTGGTGGGCAGGGTCGACGGGTTGTCGGGGGTGTAGGCGTAGTAGGTGCGCGGTTCGACGACCGTGCCGAGGGTCTGCGGCGTGCCGGAGTTGACGAAGACGTTGTCGCGCTGCACGACGCGACCCGGTCCGCTCTCGTCGTAGCCGGAGTAGATCGGGTGCGGCACGTTCTCGAAGTAGTTGGCCTCCACCAGGACGCCTGCGTTCTCGGTGGACGCGACCCCGTACAGGCGGTTGTTGCGGAAGTAGTTGTTGTAGACGTGGATCGGCTCGCCGAAGCGGACGCGCGGGTGCCGCTGCTCGGTGGCGTTGAAGTAGTTGTGGTGGAACGTGGTGCGGAGCTTGCCGGTGTCCGGTCCCGCGTTGGAGTCGGAGTGGCCGAGCAGCGCGGTCTTGCTGTGGTCGTGGAAGTTGTTCCACGACACCGTGATGAAGTCCGCGCCGCGCACGATGTCGATCAGGCCGTCGGCGCCGCCGCTGAGGTCGCAGTGGTCGATCCAGATGTGGTGCGAGGACTGCTGGATGCTGATCGCGTCGTCGTCCGCGCCGGTGAACCTGAGGTTGCGGATGATCACGTTCTGCCTGCGGTACATGTCGAGGCCGCCGCCGCGGATCTCCGCGCCGGGCAGGCCGATGACGGTCTTGTTGGACCGCAGGCCCTGCTTGCTGCTGAACGTCATGATCCCGTCGACCTGGATCACGTAGGGCTCGTTGCGGTCGCAGTAGTCCAGGAACGTCTCGGTGTCCCGCACGGTGACCACGGGCCCGCCGACGCCGCCGGTGGTGCCGTTCTGGCCGAGGGTGTTCGTACCGGCGAACCCGTCGGCGGTGTGGAACGGCGCCGCCCACGCCGGGCTCGTGGTGACCGGGCCGGTGCGGAGGGGTTCGGCGGTCGCGGCGCGTGCGGCGACGGCGGTGAGGGCCGTCGCGGCGGCGCCGGTGAGGAGGCTGCGCCTGCTGATGTCGCTCATCGTCGGTGCTCCTGTCAGATGCGACCGGTGCCCGCACCGGCGGGCACGATCGTGGGGACCTCGGCGGCGCGGTTGAGGGCGTAGGCGTAGTAGGTGCGGGGTTCGACCACGGAGCCGCGGAGCTCGATCTCGTGGTTGCACTCGACGAGGATGTTGTCGCGGGCGACCATCCGGCCCAGGTCGCCGCTGAAGTCGACCCGGCCCGGGTTGTTGACGCTGAAGAAGTAGTTGCCCTCCAGCACCACGCCCGCGTTCATCGCCGAGGCCACGCCGTAGCTGTTGTCGCGGTAGTAGTTGTTGTAGACGTGCACGGACTCGCCGAACCGGACGCGCGGGTTGCGCTGGTCGGAGCCGTCGAAGTAGTTGTGGTGGTAGGTGACCCGCAGGCGGCCGATGTCCTGCGCGCCGTTGTCGTCGTCGTGCCCGAGCAGCAGCGTCTTGTCGTGGTCGTGGAACCTGTTCCACGAGACGGTGACGAAATCGCTGCCCCTCTTGATGTCGACCGCGCCGTCGTCGCCGTTGGAGAAGTCGTTGTGGTCGATCCAGATGTGGTGGCTGAACATCTGCACGTTGATCAGGTCGTCCGTGGCGCCGGTGAGGGCGAGGTTGCGGATGATGATGTTGTGCACGGCGTCGGCCGGGGGAGAGGTGACGTCGTCGTCCACCGGCAGGCCGATGGTGAGCCCGCCGCCGACGAGCCGTGCGTCGGAGCCGAGGCCGATGATGGTCTTGTCCGAGGCGACGGCGTGCATGCCGTCCGACGTGCCGGTCGGCAGCGTGATCGTGCCCTTGACCTGCACGACCAGCGGTTCCGGCCGGGCGATGTAGGCCAGGAACTGCGCGGTGGTGGTGGCCGTGACGACGGCACCGCCCGCGCCTCCGGTCGTGCCGTTCTGTCCCAGTGCGTTCACCGAGGCGAACCCGTCCGCGGTGGTCGCGGCCAACGCCGGCGCGGCGCCGGGCACGGTGGCCGCGGTCGTGGCCAGCGCGGCGGCCACGACGACCTTCAGCAGGGCGCGCCGGTTCCCGAAAGATGTGGGCATGGCTATTTCCTCTCCCGTATGAGGGGTGAGTGCAGGGGTTATCGGGAAAGCGCTCTCTGATCGCACCGTAGCGCATGTTTCCGGCGTGTCAACGGCCCGTGGCGACCCCGGTTCGAGGTTCACATATGTGGCCGCCCTATTCGACGGACGAGTTCACATATGTGTCACCGGAGACCCATTCCGGGTAACCGGGAATGCTCCACGCGGCTATTCTCGCCCGCCGCGCGCGAAGGCGGTGCTGGTCTGGAACCGCCGACCGCGCCCCGCCGGGCTCGTCCCGGCGAGACGCGGTGGCACGGGGTTCCAGCGGTGCCCCCACCAGGAGTCGAACCTGGGACCTCGCCGTTCGTAGCGGCGCGCTCTGTCCTGCTGAGCTATGGGGGCCTGGTCGTGCGGTAGTTCTCCGGGGTTGCCGAAAAATGACTTCCCCGATGTTTCCGATGCCCTTTCCGTGGTGCGCGAAAAGAGAAAGCCGCCCTGGTCGGTTCCCCGACGGGCGGCTCCCTGGGCCGGACCTTTCAACAGGTCACGGCGGGGAGCACGGGCTGCCCGGACGGCGTCGACGCGTGTTCGTCATGTCCGCTCCTCGGCTCGGTGTGCGCCCATCGTGCCGACCGGCACGGGTGTCGTCAAACTATATTTCCCGGGCATTCTTCGAATCCCGTGGCGGCCTGGTGCCCGTAAATCCACGGCCGACACCCGACCGGGCGCCGGGGGAAGCACCAGCCGCCCCCGACGCCCAGGCCGTGGCCCGTCAGCCGAGCTCGGCCAGACGACCGGTGATCGGGGCGAGCACCCGCTCGATCCAGGCGGCCTGGTCGCCGTCCGGCGATCGCAGGATGACGGTCTCGACGCCGAGGTCGGCGTAGCCCTCCAGGGCCTCGGCGCACCCGTCCGCGTCGTCGGGCAGGTCCCCGAGGTGCACCACGGTCTTGCGGATCGCGTCGTAGTCACGGCCCAGGTCGTCGCAGTGCCGGCGCAGCACGTCGAGCTTGTGCGGCACCTCGGCGGGGGACGTGAGCAGGAGGTTGCAGGCGTCGGCGTAGCGGGCGACCAGCCGCAGGGTCTTCTGCTCGCCGTTGCCGCCGATCATGATCTCGGGGTGCGGCGCGCTCACCGGCGCGGGCTCGCACAGGGTCTCGGCCAGCCGGTAGTGCTCGCCCTCGAACGGGCCGTTGTCCGCCGGGTCCCACATCCGCAGGCAGATCCGCAGTGCCTCCTCCAGCCGTTCGAAGCGCTCGCCCAACGGCGGGAACGGCACGCCCAGCCCGCGGTGCTCGCGCTCGTACCAGGCGGCGCCGATGCCCAGCGTCGCGCGACCGCCCGACAGCACGTCCAGCGTGGTGACGTTCTTGGCCAGCAGGCCCGGGTGGCGGTAGGTGACGCCGGTGACGAGCGCGCCGAGCCGGATGGTGGAGGTGTGCGCGGCGAGGAACCCGAGCGTGGTGTAGCTCTCCAGCATCGGGTCCTCGGCGCCGCCGTTGTGCTCCATCTGGAAGAAGTGGTCCATGACCGACAGCCACCCGACCCCGGCCGCCTCGGCCGCCGCGCCGGCGGCGGCCAGCTCGGGACCGAGCCGCGCCGCACCCTGGTTGAACCGGTTGATGTGCACACCCAGTCGCACGTCGTGCTCCGTTCTCCACCTGCTCCGCCATCGACGGCCGCGACGCTAGTGGCTGGAGCGCGCTCCAGGTCAACAGTCGTCCCGGGGTGCAGCACGCGTGGGTGCTCGGGTCAGGTGTCGGCTTGGATCCGCCGGGCGATGGGGGAGGGGAGCGGGTAGGGGCGTTCCGGTGGCAGCAGTCGCTGCGCGTCGGCGTGCCGACCGGTCCGGACCAGTGCCGCGATCTTGTGCACGGTCGGGGTGAGGTCGGTCAGGCCGACCACCCAGTCCTCGGCGTAGGTCCTGATCAGCGCGCGGCCGATGCCGACCTGGATGCTGTACTGGTTGAGCGCCGCGCAACGTCCGCTCCGGGTCCCACTGCACGTGGACGTCGGCCTGCTCGAACACCGCGCTCCACGCCGCCGCGCTGCCGTGGATGGACGGTTCGGGCGCGGTGAGCACGGCTCGCGACAGCGCCTGCTCCCAGCCGGCGCGGGTGACGCCGACCGCCAGGATGCGTTCCTACCCCGGCTTGCGGGCCCAGTCGCCGCGGTGCGCCAACCACCGCCGCGACGGCTTGATCCACGTCATGCGGGTGAACGAGAACGGCGCCACGAACCGGCCCGCGGCCGGCGCCGGGTCCGCGATCGCGGCCGGATAGGCCTGGTACACCCGAATCGTGTCGCGGTCGAAGCCGGCGCGAACCTGGCGCAGCACCGCCACTGCCTCCACCCCCCGTCCGGCGCGGTCCGGCCGGCGACACCCTGGCACGCCGGACACCCGGTGCACGAGCCGATCAGGTGGCGAGGCCCGACGTTGTTCGGAGAACGTTGTTCAGCCCATCGGCCACGAGCCTGAACAACGCCGAAGCCCCTAACGTCCGACCCGGTCAGCGCCGACGAGCCCGTGTTCCACGCTCCGTGCACGACGCACCGCCCACGGCTCCGCGGCGCCGATCACCACCGGAGGAACGGGGAGGAACTCGTGTCGGGTTCGAGATCACGAAGGCGGACGGCCTGGCCGGCCGCGGTGCTCACCATGGGGGTTGTCGCCGCGATGGCCACGCCCCTGGCAACACCCGCCGCGGCGGCGCCGGCCGGCGGCGTGCCGGGAGGCGCGAAGCGGGTCGTCACGCTCGTCAGCGGGGACCGGGTCGTGCTCGACGGGGACCGGGTCGCCTCGGTCACCGCGGGCCCCGGCCGGGAGGGCATCGGCTACCTGACCTTCCAACGCCGGGGCCACGTGCACGTCGTCCCGCGCGACGCGGCGCGTCCGCTCGCCGAGGGCCGGTTCGACGCGCGGCTGTTCGACGTCACGGGACTGGTCGAGGCCGGCTACGACGACGCGCGCCGCGACCGCGTGCCGCTGATCGTCAAGCGCTCCGACGACCGGGCGGCGTCGCTGGACGCGCTCCGGGTCGAGCGGGACCTGCCGACCGTGCGGGCGGTGGCCACGACGGCGGCCAAGGCGTCCGGGGCCGACTGGCAGGCGTTGCTGACCGCTCCCGGCGTGGCGAAGGTCTGGCTGGACGGCGTGCGCCGGCCCGTGCTGGACCGCAGCGTCGCGCAGATCGGCGCGCCCGCCGCGTGGGCGGCCGGGTACACCGGGGCGGGCGTGAAGGTCGGCGTCGTGGACACGGGTGTCGACGGCGGACACCCGGACCTCGTGGGCAGGGAGATCGCCGAGCGCAACTTCACCAGCGACCCCGACTCCACCGACACCATCGGCCACGGCACGCACGTCGCGTCGACCATCGCGAGCAACGGCACGCGGTACCGCGGTGTCGCGCCCGGCGCGCAACTGCTCGACGCCAAGGTGTGCGGTGAGGCGGGCTGCCCCGAGTCCGCGATCCTGGAAGGCCTGCGCTGGACCGCCGAGCAGGGCGCGGACGTGGTGAACGTCAGCCTGGGCGGCGCCGACGGGCCGGAGGTCGACCTGCTGGAGGAAGCGGTCAACACCCTCTCCGCGACGCACGGCACGCTGTTCGTCATCGCGGCCGGGAACAGCGGCGCCCCGGAGACCGTGGGGTCGCCGGGCAGCGCGGAGGCCGCGCTGACCGTCGGCGCGGTCGACCGGGACGACAGCATCGCGGACTTCTCCAGCCGCGGCCCGCGCACCGGCGACGGCGGCGTGAAGCCCGACATCACCGCGCCGGGCGTGGACATCGTGGCCGCGAAGTCGAGGGGCGTCCCCGGGGCCGGTCCGGCGGACCACATGGCCGCCTCCGGCACGTCGATGGCGACACCGCACGTCGTGGGCGCCGCCGCGCTGCTCGCGCAGCAGCAGCCCGACTGGTCGGGTGACCGGCTCAAGGCCGCGTTGATGGCGGCGGCCGAGCACAACCCCGACCTGACGGTGTTCGACCAGGGCTCCGGCCGCGTCGACTCGGCCAAGGTCATGACCACGACGCTCACCACGTCGCCCCCGAGCGTCAGCCTGGGCGTCCAGGAGTGGCCGCACCACGACGACGTGCCGCTGAGCAAGGCGATGACCTACCGCAACGCGGGCACCGCGCCCGTGACGCTCGACCTGGCCGTCGAGGCGCGCAACCCGGACGGCACACCCGGTCAGGCCGGGCTGTTCACCGTCACCCCGGCCGCGGTCACCGTCCCGGCGGGCGGCGAGGCGGCGGTGACGGTCACCGGCGACGGCAAGTCCGGCGCGGTCGACGGCGCGTACACCGGCCTGGTCGTCGCCAAGAGCGGCGCGGACGTGCTGCTGCGCACGCCCGTGTCGATCAGCCGCGAGGTGGAGAGCTACAACGTCCGGTTCACCCAGCTCGACCGGTCGGGCAAACCGGAGGGCGACTACTCCGCGCTGCTCATCGGCGTCTCCAACGACCGGTTCACGATGATCACCGACACGGACGGCGACGTCACGACCCGCGTGCCCAAGGGCGTCTACACCGCCGTGTCCGAGCACCGCTTCGGCGAGCCCGGCATGGCGGTGCTGCTCCGGCCGGACGTCACGGTCACCGCCGACACCGAGGTGGTCTTCGACGCGCGCGCCGCGGCCCCGGTGAAGATCACGTCGCCCGACCGGGCCGCCACGCCCCGGTTCGGCTACGTCGCGTTCGGCCGGCGCCACGAGGACGTGATGGCGGTGATGGGGCTGGTGTACCCGGAGGGGTTCCCCTCGGACATGGCGCTGGGCAACAGCGGTCCGGAACTGCCCGCGGCGCAGTACGGCGTGCTGATCGGCGCGGAGTTCGCGGGCGCGCCGGTCGGCGGGAAACCGGTGTCGTACCGGCTCGCGTGGGAAGAGCGCGGCAAGGCGCCGACCGGTTTCGCCCGCAGGCCGGGGAAGAACGAGCTGGCGGAGGTCGCCACCGCGTTCGGTCCGCGCCGGCCGGGTCGGATCGGCGAGCACTCCGGCAGCGCGGCGACCACCGACGGCATCTACGGGGTCGGCGGCGCGACCGCGGTGGAGCCGTCGGCCGGCGCGATCGACCACGTGCTGGCGGCGGACGTGACGTGGCGCTGGCAGTTGTTCCAGGGCACGCCCGAGACGTTGGAGACGGCGCTGCTCAGCCCCGAACGCACCTACCGGGCCGGCCGGAAGTACGCGGAGGCGTTCGGCTTCCCGGTCATCGGCCCGACACCGCCGCACTCGGCGGCGCCCTACCTGTTCCGCGTGGGCGACGTCGTGGTGGCCGACCTGTGGCTGTTCGGCGACGGCGCGGGCAACCGCGGCGACTCGCTGACCGGCACGTCCCGGACCACGCTCTACCGCGACGGCGTGAAGGTGGACGAGACACCGCTGCCCGGCATCGGGGCGTTCCCCGTGCCGCCGGGCGCGGCGGACTACCGGCTGGAGGCGGAGAGCTCGCGGTCGAGCGAGGTCGCCGAGTTCAGCACCCGGGTGCAGTCGGCGTGGACGTTCCGGTCCGACACCGCGCCCGGTGACGGACGGCAGGCCGTGCCGCTGACCGTCGTGCGCTTCACCCCGAAGCTGGACGGGAACGGTGCGACCGGCGCCGGCCGGACCCTCTCCGTGCCGCTGGTCGTCACCCAGCAGGACGGCGGCGACAACGGGCGTGTGCAGCGCCTGCGGGTGGAGGTGTCGTTCGACGACGGCGGCACGTGGTCCGAGGCCCCGGTGATCGGCCGCACCGCGCTGGTCCGCAACGCCGCCGGGGCGGGCGCGTACGCCTCACTGCGGGTGAAGGGCGCGGACAGCAAGGGCAACACGTTCGAGCACACCTTGATCCGCGCGTACAAGCTCCGGTAGCGGTTTCACCGCGAGAACGCAGCGGCGGATCCCTGTGCCGACGGGATCCGCCGCTGCGCACGTCATCGACGGGCGAGCAGCACCGACTCGGCGATGATGGCCTTGGCTGCCGACCACCGGTATCAGCCGCCGGCCTCCGGAGATCGGGCGAACTCGGCCAACTCCAGCAGCTCGAGTCCCCACCCGCGCACCGGTTCGCAGAGTCACATCACCGACATGGGCGCCGCTGTCGGCGTAACCGCCTGTCGACGCCCGGACGGCGTGCCGTCCGTGACCGCGCCGGTGACCGACGCGGTGGAGGAGAACAGTGCGAGGTTCAGGAGGATCCGCTCCACCGGCTCGACCTCGGTGTCGGCCACCGTCGGCACGGTCAGCAGCGCGCTCAGCCCACCGCGCGGGATGCCGGCGATCGGCTGCACGCGGGTGCTCGACAACGGCCGCGAGGGGAGCGGCTCCTCGAAGGAGACGTTGCGGCGGAACCACAGTTCGTCGACGTCCGTGGTGGACAGCTCGACCCCCTCGGGGACAGCGGGCCGACCCGTGACCACGATTATCCGGTCGGCCGGCGCGGACAGCGTCACCTGCCAAGCCAGGGTGCCGCCCTCGGCGACCACGTCCGTGACCGGGGTGGCGGTGAAGGTCGGCTCCGGGTCGTCGTTCGACACGGTCAGGCGGTCCGCGTAGCGGCCCACGACCGCGCCTCGCACCGCTTTGACCAGCACCGTGCGCCTCGCGTCGAGGTTCCAGCGGGTGTTGCCGGTGACCTGCACCGGTACCTCGAGCTCGCGCCGGCCCGGCTCGACCTCCACCACCCGCTCGGTGTAGGCGTTGTCGCCCTCGTTCTGGACGAACACCCGCACCGCGCCCGCGCCGCTCCCGGTGACCGAGACCGGGAACCGGACGATCTGCACGCCCGAGTCGCGCTCCTGGACGGTCAGCGCGCCCACGTCGACGCGCGGCAGCGCCACCGGCCGCGGGTCGGGCAGACCGGGGGCGTACCCGTGGGCGTCGACGAGCCACGCCTGCCCGGAACCGCCGTGCGGGACGAGCTCCAGCTCGGCGACGCGGCGCAGGTCGATCCCCCGCGCCGGCAGCGGCACCCGGACCTCCTGCGCCCAGCGGGCGGAGATCCGCGTGGTGGCGGGGAGCCCGTCCAGCGCCACCGACCCCAGCTCCGCGCGGCGTCCGGCCGCGTCGGTGAGGGCCACGTCGAAGCGGGTGGTCGCGCTGTTCGGCGGCACGATCAGCCTCAGCGCCAGCTGCCGCGACCCCGCCAGGGACACCGGCGCGCCGGGACGCGCGGTCGAAGCCTGCCCGTCGGCGGTCCACCCCAGCGCCACGGCGAACCGGCCGGACTCGGGCACGATTCGGTTGAACCGCGCGAAGTGCGGCGACGGGCGGGTCTCGACCGGGTCGACGCACGCCGTGGCCGGGTCCGCCGAGACCTGCGCGCACACCCGCGCCGAGTCGCCCGCCGAGGTCGCCGCGTCGGGCACGACGAACGGGGTGCGGGCGCCGCCGACGGCGTGGGCGAGCACGCGCGCCGGATCGGCCGACGGAGCGCGCACGCCCGAACCGTCCAGCAGCGGCAGCACCCGACGGTCGCGCGCGACGAACAGGCGCGCCGCCGCGGCGATGTAGGTCGCGGCGGCGGTCTGCTGCTGCTCCGGAGTGAGCCGGGTGGCCGTGCCCGGCGAGCACACCGGGTCCTCGGGCGGAGAGCGGAAGTCGTCCTGGGCCGGGGCCTCCGCCTGGCCGGGCGTCCACTCGGTGTTGAAGTAGTTGTGGTTGGCGCCGACGAAGTACAGCGCGCTGTGCAGCGCGGCCCCCCGGCTCACGCCGCGGGTGGCGTCCACGAACAGCTGACCCTGGAGGTCGGACACGTCGCCGTCGCAGCCGGGCAGGATCGTCACCGACGGCACGTCCGGCGCCGGGTTGTGCGCGAAGACCGTCGGGCCGATCAGCAGTTGGCCCTTGATCGTCCAGCGCACCGGGCCGTCGTGGCCGCTGCCAGGGGCCGGCGGGGAGAGGCTGTCGACCGCGGTTCGGTTGACGCCCTCACCGCCGCGGGAGTGCCCGACCAGGACCACCTCGTCGAGGTCGGCGACCGGCGCGGCGCGGACCACCTCGGGCGCGGAGGCACGCCCGGCGCCCGCCCAGTCCGCCCACCGCGCCAGGTGCGCGCGCACCAGCGCGGACCGCGCGCCCGCGCCTTGTTCCAGGTCCAGGTCCTCGTGGGCGTTGACCGCGTTGGCCGACACGGACACCGTCACGTAGCCCTGCGAGGCCAGCAGCCGCTGCGCCTGGAGGTAGCCCCGGTGGCTCGGCACGGGCTTGGTGGGTGCCGGGCAGGGCCACGCCAGCACCATCTCGGCGCCGTCGTAGCAGGTGATGTGCCTGCCGTGCAGGAACAGCGCCAGCGGACGGCGGCCCGGCGCGTCGACCGGCGCGACGACCACGGCCTCCATCTCCAGCGGCACCGCGTAGCCGGGCATGGCGATCGGGTCCAGCCGGTACTCCCCGGTGGACGTGGCGAACGGACCAGGCCTGCCGGGATCGACGTCCCCCGCGGGCAGGAGCGCGGGCGTCGCCGCGACCGCCACGGTCGACGGGGGAGTGGGCTCCTCGACGTCCAGACGCGTGCCCGATACCCGCACCTGGAGCGCGTCGACGTCCTCGACGTCCGCCGCGTCCAAGGTGAAGGTGCGCAGGTCCGCGGACGGTCGCGGCAGCCCGAGCAGCCGGTCGCCGTCCCAGAACTCGACCGCCGCGCCACCCGGCGGTATCGGGGAGGTCGCCGTCCACGCCAGCCCGGTGCCGGTGATCGCCCACCCGGGTCGCGGTGGCGAGTCGGGCGCTTGTCGGGCCTGGGCCGTCGCCGTGACGGGTGCGGCGAGGGCCGCCACCACCAAGGCCGGCAACAGCAGTTTCACCAAGCGCATGTGGCCCCCTCCGAACGACCGGTAGTCGATCAGTCCTAGCAGCGCCGGGCACCGTGCCACAAGCATTGTCGAAATACTTTCGCGTTATTGGCCGCAACACTTCCCGAAAGTCTCTCCGGTGTGCCGTACAGTCCAACGGCCGGCGCCATTCGGCACTGTTCCTTCCTCCTTTCGGAGAATCGCCGATATGAATCGCACCGCGACCTTCTCGATTGCCGGTGGCCGGACCGGGCAACAACTGTGCCCCCGCGTTGCCCTCACGTCCCCTCTCGCGTTCGGCGGCGTCAACGACGCTGGACGGTGTCGTCTGGAGGAAGGAAGTGGTCGTGCGCAAGTCGGCACCACACCGGGACGAGGCGGAGGACGAGGCCGCCCACCGGCATCACGCCCTCGCGTCGCCGCACCAACACCAGCACCCGGAGCACGAGCGGGTGCTCGACCTGCAACGGCGGATCGGCAACCGCGCCGTGGCCGGGATGCTCACGCCGGTGCAGCGTGCGAGCCGGGACCCCGGGAAGTCCGTGATGGACTGGGACGACGAAATGGAACTGGAGGCGCAGTACGGCGTCGTGGTCAGCGGGCACGGCAGGTTCAACGAGAACCACCTGGCCGCCGAGCGGCGCAAGAAGTCCCCGACGTTCCAGGTGCCGCAGGGCATGACGGTGATCATGTACGCGCCGCCCGGCGCCTCCATGGACGACCGCGTGGGCCACCGGATCGAGAACGGGAACCCGCCGCGGGTCGACGAGTTGGGGCTGTTGGACGAGAAGTCGAAGGTGATCCCCATGCCCGCCGGGTACCCGTGGACCTTCACCGGGGGGGCAGCAGGTGATCGACTACACCGTCTCGCCGCCGGACGGGCTGAGGATCGAGGGGTTCTCGATCACCGTCGACCGGCCGACCCCGCTGCGCACGCTGGTCGAACAGGCGGCGGTCGACGGGCACGCCAAGGTCCACTACGCGTGTTGCAGCGCCGGATGGTCCGACAACGCCGAGTTCAAGTCCCTGTTCACCCACATCGGTCACTACGTGCGCCTGAAGGATCCCGCTTGACCGCTTGTTGCCACGGCCCGACAGGTCGGCGGACCGGTCTCCATGCTGGACGCCATGCCCATCCCGCGACAGCTCGCGGACCTCGCCGCGACCGCCTGCTCACCCGACGGCCTCGTCCGAGTCACCGCCGGCGCGCTCGGCGACCTGCGTGAGCTCCACCTCGACCCGCGCCACCACCGCACCCAGGACGCCGACGCGCTGGGCGGCACCATCCTGGCCACCGTGCGGGCCGCCGCCGACAACGCCGCGCGGACCTCCGACGGCACTGCGCCGCCGGACGCCGTGGACCTGCTGTTCGACCCCGTGCTGCGGGCGTTCGACGACCAGCGGCCGGTGGCACCGTGACCAGCCCTCCGCCGACCATCGGTGACGGTCTCGACCTCCAGGCGTGGCGGCGCACCCTGCTGGCCCTGCGCGAGCACGTCCGCACCACCACCGCCACCGCCCACTCCGACGACGGCCTGGTCACCGCGACCGCGGGCGGCCTCGGCCAGCTCCTCGACCTGCGGCTGCACCCCCGCGTCCACCGGACCACCGACTCCCGCCTGCTCGCCGCCCGCATCACGGAGACCGCGCGCGCCGCGGCCGACCAGGCCCGCGCCCACGTCGCCGCCCGGCTCGACGCGCTCCTCGCCGAGCGGGAGCCGCGACCATGACCCGATCGGACGTCCACTTCGACGAGTCACTCGTGGGCCCCGCGCTCGACACCCTCGACGTCCAGCTGGCGGAGCTGGACAACGCCTGGTACGGCGCACCCGCCGCCATCCGGGCGGGCGAGAGCGGCTTCGGTCCGCCCGACCTGCTCAACCAGGCGTTCCACCCCGGCTACGCGCCGCGGGCCGAACGGCTGCGCCCCGAAGCCGAACGGCGGCTGACCCAGTACCGCGACCTCATCGCCGCCGGCCGTGACAGCGTCGAGATCTACCGCCGCGGTGACCACAACGGCGCCCTCGTCTTCACCGAGATCAACTAGCCGGCGCCATGGCGATCCCCGAACCCGAGGCCCCGCTGTGGCCGGCCGTCAAACCCCTCACCGCCGGGTGGCCGGTCACCGACGAGCTGCTCGTGCACGACCTCGCCACCGCCTGGGCCAACCCCGGCGCCGTCTTCGAGCGCGAAGGCCAACGGCCACCCGACCAACGCCTGGTCGACGGCTGGGACGACGGCACCGGCGAGGACTACCGCGGCAAGGTCGCCAAGCTCCGCGATCTCACCTCCGGCAACGGAGCGGAGATGAACCACCTGGCCTGGCTCGCCCGGCGCTACGCCGAGGACGTCGCCCACACCAAGGACCAGATCCGCCTGGTCATCGACTCCAACAACGGGCAGTACGAGGAACTGAACGGCTTCCTGGGCCTCTACCCCGACACGACGGCCAGGAAGACCTTGGTGGTGGAGGTGGCCGACTCCATCAACACCTTCCTGCGCCACATGGCCGAGCGCATCGCCGCCCGCGGCCGGGGTGCACCCGAACTCCCGCTGCCCGTCTTCACCGAGCGCGCGCCCGACGCCGGAAGCCAGGAGGCCGTGCCCCCGGTCTACCCCAACCAGATGCCGGAGGACCTCCGCCGGGACCTCGACGCGGCCCGTCGCCTCGGTGTCGAACCCACCGAGCCCGGCACCCCGGAGTTCGACCGGCTGCTCGGCACCGGCGAGAAGCTGAAGTGGGCCGTCCTCGAGGACGGGAGGCTCGTCGTCGTGCCCAAGCACGTCGACGGCGTCGAGATCAAGCACTCGGTGCTCAGTGGCGGAGCCCCGGTCAGAGCCGCCGGCGAGGTGGAGATCGCGGGCGGCTCCGGCCGGTACTACAGTCTCGACATCAACAACCGGAGCGGGCACTTCAGGCCCCCGCCCGAAAGCCTCGACGTCGGACGCGAAGCCTTCCGCCGCCACGGAATCGAGTTCGAATGACGAACCACCTCACCGAGCTGCTCGCCCTCGACGACGCCGACCGGAGGACCTGGCTCCTCACCCGCCAACCGGACGACGAGTCGCAGCGCGCGAACTGGTGGCTCGCCCTCGTCGAACCGCTCGGCACCCGGGTCACCGACCCCGAGGACGACGACCCGGCCGCCGTCCTGCGGTGGGCACGACTGGCCGCCACGACCCTCGACCTGGCCCGGGAGACCGGAGCGCTGGACGCACGCGAGGTCGCCAACCGCACGGCCTGGCTCAGCCTCGCCACCGCCAGGATCGCGGACCGGACCGACGTGCCACCGCTCCTGGAGCCCGACACCGTCGCACGACGAAGCCTCGCCACCATCGCGCTCGACCGGGACGCCGCCGCGAGCCTGGCCGAGAGCTGGCAGGACCGCCCGAGGGATGACATCAGGACGCTGCGGGCGGCCAAGAACGTCCTCGGCCCACTGGGACAACTGGTCGGGCACCTGCGAGACGACGAGCTCCGGGCGGAGGTGCGCGCGTGGCTGGAGCTCGCGCCCCGGCTGCCCTGAGCGGGCGATCCCCAGCCGCGGCCGGTGCGGTCAGTCGCTCAGGGCAGCTCGTTCTCGATCGTGCCGAAGCCCGCGTACGACGACGAGATGCGGATCTTGTACCCGTCCGCCCGGTTGTAGAGCCCGGAGACGGTCCCGGTGTGCGTCTCGCCGGCCGGCACGTTCCCGGCCGCCACGCGGATGCCGTTGCTGACGTCGTACATGTACCAGCCGGTGCTGCCGAAGGCGCCGCCGCCGACACGCCAGTCCACCCACGTCCCGCCCGGGTAGGGGGTCACCGCCCCGGTGGTGCAGGCACCCGGCCCGGTCCACCAGATGGTGCAGGTCGAGATCGCCGCGAACGCCGGGGTGGAGGTGGCCACGACGGTGCCCAACGCCATGCCCATGGCGAGCGTCGTCCGGACGAGTCGACGCCGCACGCCGCTCCGCTTCCCGGCCGGACGCGCATCCCTGCTCTCGATTGCGGTGCTCATGGGACTTCCTTCCCTCGACTCGGGTGAGTCGTCGAGCTGACCGAGCCCGCGATCGGGGTGATCGTGAGCGGAACTCGACTACCTGATGAGGCGGCCCGTCCCCTGACGATCCCCTCGGACCACCTCGGGTGTCACAGTGGGCGGCCGTTCGTGTGAACTGCTTGCCAACTCTCTGCATTGCCCTGGTCCCTGCGCTATTCCTGCGGTCGGGGAGATGCCGCGCGGGGAGAGACGGGCATGGCGGTGGAGATCGCTCTGCTGGGCGAGGTGACCGCGCGCGTCGACGGGCGGCCGGTGGACCTCGGGCCTGCCCGGCAGCGGTGCGTGCTCGCGGCGTTGGCGGTGGACGCCGGTCGGCTCGTGCCGGCGGATCGCCTGGTCGAGCGGGTGTGGGGCTCGGACACGCCTCGGCGGGGGCGTGCCACGCTGCACAGCCACATCTCGCGGCTGCGCGGGGCCTTCGCCGGTGCGCCGGCCGTCGTGCACCGCTCCGGTGGCTACACGCTGGTGGTGGATCAGGCGGAACACGCGGTGGACCTGCTCCGGTTCCGCGCCCTGCGCGACCGCGCCCGCCGCACGGATGACGTCACGGACCAGGTGGCGCTGCTGACCGAGGCGTTGGCGTTGTGGCGCGGGGATCCGTTGACCGGCGTGAGCGGGCTGTGGGTGGAAGGCGAGCGTGATCGGTGGCAGCAGGAGCGATGGGCCGCCGAGCTCGACCTGGTCGATGCCCGGCTCGGCAGCGGCCAGGGCGAAGAGCTGGTGGCGCAGCTGTCGGCACGGACCGCGCGGCACCCGTTGGACGAGCGGGTGGCGGGCCAGTACATGCTGGCGCTGCACCGTGCCGGGCGCACCGCGGACGCCTTGGCCCACTACCGGCGCCTGCGGGAGCGCTTGGTCGAGGAGCTGGGCACGGACCCCGGTACCGCACTGCGGGACCTGCACCGCCGCATCCTCGCCACCGACCCCGCCCTCGTTCCGTCCCCGGTGGCGTTCGGCGGGGGGAACGCGGCGAAGGCGGAAGAGCCGGTACCCCGGCAGTTGCCCGCGCCGCCGCGGTGGTTCACCGGCCGCGGTGCCGAACTGGGCCGCTTGGACGAGGCGCTGACCGCTGAGGGCCCACCGCCGTCGGGGACCCAAGCCGCCGCCGCGGTGGTGATCTCGGCGATCGGCGGGGCGGGCGGGATCGGCAAGACCTGGCTGGCGCTGGCATGGGGCCACCGGCACCTCGACCGGTTCCCCGACGGGCACCTGTTCACCGACCTGCGCGGGTTCACCCCCGCCGAACAGCCGGTCGCCCCGGACGCCGCGCTGTTCGGATTCCTCACCGCGCTGGGCGTCGCCCCCGACCGCGTGCCGACCGACCTGGACGCCAAAGCCGCCCTGTACCGCAGCCTGGTCGCCGGGCGCCGGATGCTGGTGGTGCTGGACAACGCCGCCACCGCCGAGCAGGTCGTCCCGCTGCTGCCGGGCAGTCCGACCTGCACCGTGCTGGTCACCGGCCGCACCAGGCTCGCCTCCCTGATCGACCGGCACGGCGCCCGCCACCTGCAACTGGACGTCCTGGCCCCCGCCGAGGCCCGGGCCCTGCTCAGCGCACGCCTGGGTGCCGACCGCGTCGCCGCCGAGCCGGGCGCCGTGGACGAGTTGGCCGATCTGTGCGGGCGTTACCCGCTGGCCCTCTCGATCACCGCCCGCGACGCCGCCACCCGCCCCCGCACCCCGCTGGCCGAGGTCGCCGCCGAACTGCGCGAGCTGGGCCTGGAGATGCTCGACCACGACACCGACCCCGCCGCCAGCCTGCCCGCCGTCCTGTCCTGGTCCCTGCGCCGACTCACCGACCACGAGCGCACCGCGTTCGGGTTGCTGGGCATCGCGCCCGGCCCGGACACCGACGTGCCCGCCACCGCCTCCCTCACGGGCCTGCCCCACGACCAAGCGCGCAAGGTCCTGCGGGTCTTGACGGAGCACTCCCTGCTCGACCGACGCCCGCACGGCCGCTACGCGATGCACGACCTGGTCCGCGCCTACGCCGCCACCACCGCCCGCGACGACCTACCGGAGTCGGCGCGGCGAGCAGCGCTGGAGCGGGTGGTCGACTTCTACCGGCACACCGCCCACGCCGCCGAACGCCTCCTGAACCCCCACCGCGATCCGATCCGGCTCGACCCGCCCGTCCCCGGCGTCCTCCCCCACCCGCTGCCCGACTACCCTGCCGCGCTGGCCTGGCTGGACACCCACCACCCCCACCTGCTGGCCGCCCAGCACACCGCCGCCGCGCAGCACCGCCACCAGGCCGTGTGGCACCTGGCCTGGACCCTGACCACCTTCCACTGGCGGCGGGGCCACCGCCACGACGAGCTCGACACGTGGCAGGCCGCCGCCGACGCCGCCGGACCCGTGCCCGACCTGGCCGCCCGCGCCCTCCGGCTCCTGGGCCGCGCCCACGCCAACCTGGGGCGGCACGAGCAGGCCCTCGAGCACCTGCACCACGCCCTCGCCCTGGCCGAACACCACCACGACCCCGCCCAACAGGCCTACACCCACCACACCCTCGCCTGGGTGTGGGAACAGCGGGGTGACGACCGGCGGGCCTTGGAGCACGCCCGCCGCGCACTGTTCCTCCTCCGCGCCCTCGACCAGCCCGCGGCGCAAGCCGTCGCGCTCAGCACGGTCGGCTGGTACGCCGCCCGCCTGGGCGACTACGACACCGCCCGCGACCACTGCCGGCAAGCCCTCGCCCACCACCGCCGCCACCACCACCCCGACGGCGAGGCGGACACCCTCGACAGCCTGGGCTTCATCGACCACCACACCGGCCACCACCACCAAGCCGTCCGCCACTACCAACAGGCCCTCACCCTGCGCCGCACCCACGGCAACACCACCCAGGCGGCCGACACCCTCGACCGCCTCGGCCACCCCTACACCGCCCTCGGTCGGCACGCCCATGCCCGCCAGGTGTGGTCGGAGGCGCTGGAGCTGTACCGGGAACAAGGCCGCGACGACGACGCCAAGCGGGTGCGACGACAACTCGACGACCTCGCCCCAGCACCGGAGTCGATCATGCCGTCGGACGCGGGCAAGACCGCGGAGAACGGGTGAAGCTCGGCAGGCCGCGCCTCGAGCTCCCGGCCTTGCGCATCCGGCGGCGCACCGCCAGGTACACGGTGATCAGCCGGCCCTCCCGGACGACCATGGTCACAGCAGCACCAGCAGCAGCAGGCCAACCATGGCACTGTCCACTCCCACAACAGCAGGAGGGCGCAGATCCGCCAATCGCTTCACTCCTGCGTCCGCGAAGCCTGCCGGATCCCGAGGGAGTGCCACGATCTCTGACACTGATCACGGTGTCGTCACCGTGAGACAACTGGAAAGACCGAGGTGGCACAAGATCCACACGCGGGTCCGGTGAGGCCCCTGCACCGACGCCCGTCCGGGACGTAGCCACCACTGATGCCCTCCACAGGTCGCTGGTCAACCCAGAAGGCACATGGGTGACGACAGGCCCAGGCGTTCCCGGTGGTGAAGGCCCTGATGAGCCCGGAGCAGCAGGCGGAGCTCGCCGCGCTCGTCTTCCGGCTGCGATCCGCCTGACCGCCTGCGAGGATGGGACCGTGACCTCCGGTGGCTGGCGCGTGGTCGAGGAGTTCGACCGCGGTGGGGTGCTGCGTGCCGTGGCGGACGCGGTCGGGGGGACCCGGTACGAGTCCGACTCGGGAGCCGCCGCGGTGGTCGTGCCGGGTGAAGCCGTTGGAGTCCACGGCGATGTCGTGTTCGTCGAGCGGCCCGAGGACGCGGAAGGGCTGGCCGGTGAGCTGGTGGCGCTGCCCTCCGGGACGCCGGCGAGCGGGCTCGGTCACGCCAGGTCGGGGATCGCGGTCGCCGACGACCGGTTCGACCTCTACCACGCACGGGACACGTTGGCGGTCGGACGGCTGGGGGAGGTGGGGGAGGACGAGTCCGGGCTGGAGCGGCGCTCGGAGTGGTTCGAGCGCCGGCACGGCTCCACCGACTGAGTCAGTCCACGTCCAGCCGCCAGATGCTCCGGCCGTAGGTCGCGGCGGTCAGCGTGCGGTCCTGCTCGTGGTAGACGAGGTCGACCACCATCACGGTGGGCAGGTTGCCGGTCAGGTTCGCCCACCTGCCGCCGCCGTCCTCGGACACGAACACACCGACGTCGCAGCACACGTACACCCGGTTCGGGTGCGCGGCGGGGATCGCGATGGAGCTGAACGGCACGTCCGGCAGTCGCCCGCCGTCGACGTCGGTCCATGTGAGGCCGCCGTCATCGGAGCGGAACACGTGGTGGCCGCCGGTGTTGGCCACGGTCGCGAACACCACGTCCGCGTCGTCCGGGCGGCTCTCCAGGCGGGTGATCATCCGGGACGGCAGGAGCGTGCTCGCCAGGTTGCCGCTCCACGTGTCGCCGCCGTCGGTGCTGCGGTGGACGGCGCCGTTCTCGGTGCCGACGTAGATCCGGTCGCTGTCGCCCCGGGACACCTCGATGGCGCTGATCGGGCTGTCGTCGAACTCGGCTGACACCGGCTCCCAGTGGTCGCCGTCGTCCGTGGTCCGCCAGACGCGCCTCGACCCGCAGAACAGCGTGGTGGTCTCGTCGGGGTCCATCGCGACGAACACCATCCAGATCTTCTTGCGGGCCTCCTCCGACTCGGGCGGCGTGACCAGCTTGGCCCCGTCGGATCGGAACCGGGCGATGTTCATGTTCTGCCACGTGCTGAACAGGTGGTTGACGTTTCCCGGGTCGATGACGATCCAGCCGCCGTCGCCGCCGGTCAGCTCGAAGTAGCCGTCCGCCGTGCCGTCCCCGGTGACGAGCGTGCCGTTGTCCTGCGCGCCGCCGCCGATCACGTCGCCGTTGGTCTGCGCGACCGCCAGGTCGTAGAACATGTTGGTGGCCAGTCCGGTGCTGCGGTTGCGCCACGTCCGGCCGGCGTCCTCGCTGACGTCCATCCCGCCGTCGTTGAGCGCGTACACCAATCCGGGCTCGGATCGCGGCATGACCAGCCGGTGGTTGTCGGCGTGGGCGTAGTCCGGCTTGCCCCGGTCGGCGCGCCAGTCGGTGACCTTCGTCCACGTCCGCCCGCCATCGGCGGTGCGGTGGATGTCCACCCCGGCGCACAGCACCTGGTCCGGATCCTCGGGGTGCACGACGATCGTGTTGTTGTAGTTCATCTGGCGCTCGTCCGCGAAGTGCGGGCCGCCCACGGACTTCCAGGTGTCGCCGCCGTTGTCGCTGCGGAACGGGCCGACGACGCGGCTCGGCACGCCGGGCGCGCCCATCAGCGCGTAGAGGACGTCCGGCGCGGACGGCGCGATGGCGATCGAGGTGCGGATGAACCGGTCGCCGGAGGGCAGACCGGCGGTGAGGTGCTGCCACGTGCCGCCGCCGTCGACGGACCGCCAGATCCCGGTGTGCACGCCCTGCGCGTCGATCGTCACGTAGACGCGGCCGTCGCGCAGCTGCACGTCGTGACACCGGTAGGGCTGGCCGATGATCGGCACCCGCGCCCAGGTCAGGCCGCCGTCGGCCGAGGTGAACAGGCCCGTGCCGCCGCCGTCGCTGTGCCGGACACCGCCGACGAACAGTCGCCGCGGGTTCGCCGGGTCGACCACCAGCGCCCCGATCCGGCGCGGCAGGCCGGTCGTGGCGGCAGGGGCCAGCAGGTGCCAGCTCGCGCCGCCGTCGGTCGACCGGAACAGCCCCACGCCCGGGTGTGAGTCGGCGGAGAGGTTCGCCTCGCCGGTGCCGCAGTAGAGGGTCCCCGCGGCGTCGATGGCGAGCGCCCCGATGTTGAGCGACTGCTCGTCGTGCCAGGTCGTCTCCCACGTCTCGCCACCGTCGTCGGACTGCCAGACGCCGCCGCCGGCGGCTCCGGCCCAGATCCGCCGCGCGTTGTCCGGGTGGACGACGGCGCACGTCATCCGCCCGCCGATGTTCGACGGCCCCACCGGGAGCCACCGCGCCTGCTCCGGCGCGGCGGGCACCTCGGCGGCGGCGCGGGCGCGTTCGGCGTTGAGCAGGTCGACGTCGCTCTCCCTCCACGGCCACGACTCGCGCGCCTGGAACCAGCGGGCGCGGATCTTGTGCGTGGTGTGCGCGGGAGCCGGGCGGTCGGCCGGGTCCGGTCGGTACGGGACCTCGTGGGAGAGGTAGAGCTTGTCCATGTGCTGCTCCCGCTTACAACCCGGTGATGAGCCGGGCGGTGTAGCCGACCATCACGGCCCAGAACAGCCACGTGTAGCCGGTTTCACCGATGGAGGTGTTGAGGCGTCGGCCCAGGTACGTGCCGCCGACCATGAGCGGGACGGCGGCGAGCGCGACCAGGTACCCGGTCGACGGGATGAGGGACGCGCCGGTCCAGACGGCGGTCTTGGCGACGTCGCCGGCCAGCGAGACCAGCGTCAGCGCACCGACGAGGTGGGCGCGGTCCAGGCCCAGCCCGCGCACCGCCAGCCCCTTGAGCGGGCCGGACGTGCCGCTGAAGCCCGACGTGGCGCCGGAGCCGAACGCCAGCACGTGCGCGCCGACGCGGCGCAGCCCGGTCAGGTCGGCCCGTTCGGCGACGAACGACAGCACGAACGTGACGACCACGGCGATCGTCACGACCCGCTCGGGCGCGGCGGCGAAGAGCAGTGCCCCGAGGGTGGCGCCGATCGCGACCAGGAGTACGACGGTCAGCGCCTTCCGCCACGGGACGGTGTTGCGGTAGGCCCAGACCTTGACGACGTTGTTGCAGGCCAGCAGGAGGGCGGCCAGCGCCGTGCCGGTCTTCGTGCCCAGGCCCAGAGCGAGGGCGGGGACGAGGACCAGGCTGCCGCCGAACCCCGCGGAGGCCGACACGGTGAACGCGACCGCGACCGTCACCAGTACGATCACCAGCAGCAGGGGATCCACAGCCGCCTCCACACGGTCGGTTGACTGGTAATCGCCTGTCAATGCGGCCGCGTCTCCGGACTGGCGGTAGTACTACCCATTCGGGTTACTCGAGGCACCCGTTCGGCTTACTCGCTGGGTCGGGGCCGCCACCGCTTCCACCGTGCGATCGGCTCGGCGCAGGCTTGTCCTCCCAGATCAGCGCCGCGTTCACCGAGGTCATCGCCTCGGACGCCTTTGCGGATCGTCGCCTGGAGTTCGACCGGATCTCGCAGCGGCGCAGGTAGCCCACCTGCCGGCGACTCACGCACGACGGCTGCGCGCCGCGCGGCTCCGGGGGGTTCAGGCGGAAGGCGGGTGGGTGCCGGTTATCGCCGGCACCCACCCGGTTCTCACGGGTTCGGCACCAGCGCCTGCCCACCGTCGCCCAGCGCGGTGACGGTGCCGAGGTCCGGGCCCTGGACGGGCCGCAGCGCGGGAATGCCGCTGGGCGGGGTGCCGAGGTCGCCGCTGGAGTTCGAACCCCACATCCAGAGCCGACCCGAGGCGTCGAGCACCTGCCCGCCGTAGATGTGGCTGACGACGTCGACCGCGCCGGTGATGCCGTCAACGCGCACCGGCACGTTCTTGACGCAGTCGAAGCAGTCGCTCCCGTCGCCGAGCGCGCCGGACGAGCCCCCGCCCCACGACCACACCGTGCCGTCGTTGCGCACGGCGTAGCCGTTGTAGCTGTCACCGTCGATCTCGACCACCCCGGTCAACCCGGAGACGCGCACCGGGACCCTGGAGAAGTCGCCGGTCGTGCCGTTGCCGAGGGCGCCTTCGTAGTTGTCGCCCCACGCCCACGCGGTGCCGTCCGCGGTGACGGCGAACGCGGTCGCCCCATTCGCGGCGATCTTGACGACACCGGAGAGCCCGCTGACCCTGGTCGGCACGCTCGACGACGCGGAGGTGGACCCGGTGCCGAGCTGGCCCCGGTGGTTCCAACCCCAGGCCCAGACCGTGCCGTCGTTGCGCAACGCGTACCCGGTTTCCCAACCACCCGCGATGGCGGTGACACCCGTGAGCCCGGGGATCTGCCGGGGTTCCGCCGGGTGGGCGCCCACGCCGAGGCCCCGCGCGCCGGAGCCGTCGCTGCCCCAGGACCAGACGGTCCCGTCGCCCCGCAACGCGTAGTGGTTGCCGGCCGACGCGTCGGCGACCGCGACGGCCCCGGTGAGCCCGGCCACCCGCACCGGGATCGGGACGACGGCGGAGGAGTACCAGGCTTCACCGACGTGCGGGCCGTAGCCGCCCCAAACCCACACCGAGCCGTCGGCCAGCGCCGCCGTGTTCGACGCCAGCGACACCACGCCGGACAACCCGTGCAGCGGCTTCGGCAACGACGAGGACGTCGTCGTCCCGTTGCCGAGTCGCCCGTGGTTACCGCCCCACACGTAGGCGCAGTCGCGGACGCACGGCACGGGCGGCACCGAGAAGTACCCGGCCAGGTCCACGGCGACGTGGGTCTCACCCGCGTTGTTGTAGGTGTAGAAGCGCGACTCGTGGACGTCGTACTGGATCACGACCACGGCGAGGTTCGCCGCCGTCTGGCCGCGCACCAGGTTCAGGTTGGACGTGGCCGGGCGATCGCGGTCGACCTGCCAGGCCGTGACGTGCGTGTCGGCCGTCGGCGCGATCCCGGTCATGTTGACCACGGCGCCGATGGCCTCCGCCGGCACCGCCGCGTCGGGCTTGACACCCCGGGACCGCTGCGGCCCGATGGGCGTGGAGTTCTGGTCGCCGTTCCCGGTGCCGTTGCGGGTGTCGAAGATCCGCCGCGGTGCGACCGGGGTGAACACCGCTCCGTACTCCGGCGTGTAGAACCCCTGGATGTCGACGACCAGGTCGAGCTCACCGGCGTTGTTGTACAGGTTCACCAGCCGTCCGGCGCCCAGCGCGACGGTGGTGAGGTTCGGGTTGGTACCGCCGATCGGCACGTTGACCGTCGAGGCGGTCGGCCGGGCGGTGCCCGCGGGCCACGCCGTGACGTACGTGTTCGCGGTGGCGCGGGCGGCCGTCACGTTGAGCACGACCGCGGTCGCCGAGGCGGGCACGGTCCGCGACAGGTCCAGCGTCGTCGTGCCCCCTGGCCCGACGTGCCCGCCGCGGTACTCGTCCATCTCACGGGACGCCCGCACCGGGATGAACTTCGACCCGCCCGAGGTCGCGTAGTACCCGGCCAGGTCGGCGATGACGTGCGTGCTGCCCGCGTTGTTGTACAGGTCGACCACGCGGTCCGCCCCGACCGCCACCGTCACCGAGTTCGCCCGCGTCTCGCCCGCCCGGAGGTTGAGGTTCGACACCACCGGCCGGGCCTGGCCGTGCGGCGAGACCGTGACGTAGGTGTTCGCGGTCGGTTCGGTGCCGGTCAGGTTGAACACCACCGCCGTGGCCGACGCAGGCACCCGCCCGGCGAGGTCGAGGGAGATCGTGCCCGCGGTCCCGATCGGCCCACCCCCCGAACGGGTGTCCAGCACCCGGGTCGGCGACAACGCCGTGTAAGTCGACCCTCCGGCGGCCTGTGCCTGCGCCACCGCGGGGAAACCGGCCGGAACGACCGCCACCAGGGCAACCGCCGACAGAACAGCGGTGAGGAACCGCATCGAACACCCCTAAGATCACGGATCCCCCGACCCGCGCGGGACGCTACAGCTCAAATCCCGACGGCACACCACCTTTCGGCGAATTCACGCGGGTGCAGGCGGGCCGCGCGGCGCAGCAGCCGCGGCTGACCACCGTCGGCCGGGTGTCCGTCGTCATGATCGCGCGTGCGGCGGCGGTGAAGCACACGCCGAATCCCGCACCAGGGCTCGACCGCCGCGGCACCCCGCTGAGCGCCGGCGCACCTCGACCGCGTTCGCGAGCCCTTGGGCGTCGGTGGTCACGTTGGCGTTGAGGGCGAGCGCGACCACGCCCCGCGCCACGTGGTCGCGCGCGGTCTCCCGGCTCATCACCACGCCGGGCCCGGTGAACCGCGACCGGGTGAACACCGCGCCGGCCACCGCACGCCTCGGACACGGTGATCGTCAGGTCGTGCCGGTCATCGTCGATCACCCGCGCGCTGTCGGTGTGCACCCCGGACCCCCGCCGGAACGTGCTGTACCACCGACGCCGTCCCTCGACAACGCGCCCGTCCGCCGCCGCGCGCGCAGGTACTGGTACACCAGCTCCGCGCCGACCTCCGCGGCGAGCAGCGCGGTGATGCCCGACGGGTCGTACGGCGGGCAGACCTCCATCACGTCGAACGCCACCGGGTCGAGGTCGCCGATCGCGGCGAGCAGGCCCAGCAGCTCGCGCGACGACAACCCGCCCGGCGCGGGCGTCCCGGTGCCCGGCGCGAACGCCGGGTCGACCACGTCGACGTCGACCGACACGTACAGCGGCCGGGTTCCGACGACCCGCCGGATCCGGTCCACCAGCCGTTCGACGGCGGCCGTGCCCGCGCAGTCCCGCGCCGGCACGACGGTCACCCCGAGGCCACGCGGGTAGTCGAGCGAGTCCGGGCTCGGGTTGTGCCCGCGGATCCCGATCTGGATCATGCCGAGCGGGTCGATCAGCCCTTCGTCCAGGCCCCACCGGAAGGGCGTGCCGTGGTGGTGCAGCCCGCCGTAGACCGGGGGGAACGTATCGCTGTGCGCGTCGAGGTGCAGCACGGCCAGCGGCCCGTGCCGCGCGTGGGCGGCCCGCATGCCCGGCAGGGACATCGAGTGGTCGCCGCCCAGCAGCAGGAACGCGTCGTTGTCGCGGGCCAGGCCGGTCAGCGCGGCCGTGGCGGTCTCGATGGCCAGCTCCATCGAGAACGGGCTCAGGTCGATGTCGCCGGCGTCGACCACGTCCAGCACGTCGAAGACGTTCGGCCCTCGGTCGATGCCGGTGCCGTGGAGCAGGCACGACTCGTGCCGGATCGCCCGCGGCGCCAGCCGTGCGCCCGGCCGGTAGCTGGCGCCCCCGTCGTAGGGCGCGCCGACCACCACCAGGTCGCGCCCGCCGGGGTCGGGCACCAGCGGCAGCCGCATGAACGTGGCGATCTGCGCGTAGCGCGGCGAGCTGCCCGCCGAGATCCGCCGGCCGTCGGTCACGACACCACCGCCTTCCACACCGGGGGGACCTGGGCCGGGATGACCGGCGCGGCGCGCGTCGCGAGCACCGCGGCCAGCACGTCGTCGAACGAGACCGCGTCGGGGTGCTCGCCCGCGCCGACGACCCGGCGGTGGATCGCGGCCGTCATGGCGTTCTTGACCGCACCCACCTCGGACGTCCGCACGCCGTGCGCCAGCAGCAGCCGGGTCCAGGCGCCGGTCGTGCCCGAGCCCTCGTGCACGCCGAGCTTGGGCCGGCGCACGGTCGACTCGGGCAGCAGGTCGCGCACCGCCTCGCGCAGCACCCACTTGTCCCGCCCGTCGCGCCGCTTGAGGCCCGGTTCCAGCGCGGTGAGCAGGTCGAGCACGTCGCGGTCCCAGAACGGGTGCGTCGTCCACTGCCCGGCCAGGGTCGACAGCACCGGTGACAGCTCGTTGAGCCCGTCGAAGCCCGCCATGTCGGCGGCGATGACGTCGTCCAGCGACGCCAACTCCGCCGTGCCCCGGTGCATGCCGCCCAACGGGATGTCCGCCCCGTAGCCGGTGAGCAGCCGCCCGCCCGGCGGCAGCGCCCGGTACAGCACCACCAGCGGCAGCAGGTACTCGATCACCTCGGCGTCGACGATCTCGGCTGCGGCCACCGCCCACGGCAGCTGCCGGACCAGGTCCTCGGCACCGCACCGGAACTCCCGGTGGTCGCTGCCGACGTGCTCGGCGACCACGCGGGCGGCGGCGAACTCGTCACCGGCGTCCGTGCCCAGCGACACGGTGGTCAGCCGGCCGCCGGCCCGGCTCGCCAACGCCGCCACGGAGCCGGAGTCGACACCGCCCGACAGCACTGCCGTGACCGGCCCCCGCACCCGCGTGCGGACCGCCGCGTCGAGCGCGTCGGCCACTCGTCGCACGGCCCGCGCGGGCGGCAGCGCGAGGCGGTGCAGCGGAGGCGTCCAGGTGCGCGTCCACTCCGCCGCGCCGATCGGTCCCGCCGGCCGCAGCGTCACCGCCGATCCGGCCCGCACCCGCAGCACGCCCGGGGTCCCGGGCACCGGCTCCGTGCCTGGGAGCGCGAGGTCGACGCCGCCGCCGGCCAACGCCTTGGCCTCCGTCGCCACGTGCACGGCGCCTTCCTCCCGGCGCACGTAGAGCGGGACGCTGCCGGCGTGGTCGGTCGCGATCACCACCGAGTCGGCCTCGACCACGACCGCGGCGAACCGGCCGTTGCACAACCGGAGCCCGGCGCGCCCGTACCTGAGCCAGATCTCCAGCAGGAGTTCGGCGTCGTCGGCGATCCCGCCGAGCGCGGCCGGCAGCCCGTCGCGGTGGTACAGCTCGCCGGCGAGCAGCGTGGTGACGCCGTCGGCCGTGCGCGGGACCGCGGGACCGGACCCGGCCAGCAGCCGGCCCGAGCACGTCCCGCCGGTGAACGGGACGGCCTCGCCGGCCGTGATCCGGCGCGGCGCCGGTCCCGGCTCACCCCGTGCGCCCACCCGGGCGTGGAACCCGAGCACGGGTGGGAGGGCGTTGTCGGTGGTGGGCATGCCGGGTCAGACGGCGAGGGCGGAGAAGTCGCCGGCGGCGAAGTCGTAGCCGATCGGCACTTCGACCAGGAACGGTCGCCGCAGCTCGAAACCCTTGCGCAGCGCGGTGCGCAGGCTGTCGCGGTCGGTGGCCAGGACCCCCTCGACGCCGTTGGCCTGGGCCAGCTGGACGAAGTCCACCGTGGAGAACCCGGTCGCCGGGCGGTGCGCGCGGCCGTGCCCCTTGTGCTGGTACAGCTCGATGAGCCCGTTGCCGCTGTTGTTCACCACGACCATCACCACCGGCAGGTTGAGCCGTGCGGCGGTCTCCAGGTCGGCGCTGTTGGAGTGGAACCCGCCGTCGCCCGCCAGCAGCACGACGGGCTCCCCCGGCCTGGCGAGCTGCGCGGCCAGCGCCGCCGGCAGCCCGTAGCCGAAGCTGGAGCAGCCGGCGGAGGTCAGGAAACCGTACGGGCGCGAGGAGTTGGCGAACAGGACGCCGTAGTGGCGGAAGTAGCCGATGTCGCTGACGAAGGTGCCTTCGCGCGGCAGCACCTCGTTCATCGTGTCGATGACCTGGTGCACCCGCATGCCGTCGGCGTGGTCGGTCCGGTCGGCCAGCAGCTCGGCGACCCGAGCGCGCAGCGGGGAGATGTCGTGCGGTGTCCTGGCTGCCACCCCGGCGGTCGCCCGGTCGAGGCCGGTGAGGAACGTGGCCGGGTCCACCACGACGTCGACGTCCGGCCGCAGCACCCTGGGCACCGGGTTGACCGCGGCCGACACCCGGACCACCCGCTTGTCGCGGCCCCGCTGCCACATCGACGGGCGCAGGTCCTCGGCGTAGTCGTAGCCCAGCGCGATGATCAGGTCGACCGGGCCGAACAACGCGTCCAGCGCGGGGAAGTCGAGGATGCCGTCCATGTAGCCGCTCACCGCGCCGTAGCACAGCGGGTCGTCGGTGGGCAGCACGCCCTTGGCGGTGTAGGTGGTGATCACCGGTGTCCCGGTCCGCCGCGCGAACGACCGCAGCACGTCGACGGCCCCGGCTCTGATCGCCGCGCTGCCCACCACCAGCACGGGGTGCTCCGCGCCGGCGAACAGGTCCGCGACGACCGCGAGCTGCCGCCGCCAGTGCGGGTCGACCGTGCCGAGACCGGCCACGTGGTCGACCGGGGGCGGCGCCTGCGGCCCGATCGGCGCGCCGAGCAGGTCCACCGGCAGGCTCAGGAAGCTGGGACCGGGCGGCTCGACCGTGGCCGCCGACACCGCCGAGTCGATCAGGTCGACCACGTCGCGCGGCCGGGCCAACTCCTCCGCGAACTTCGTCAACGGCCGCATCACGCCGACCGTGTCGACGCACTGGTGCGTGTGGTTGGGGAACCGGTCGTAGGACTCCGTCTGCGCGGCGAGGGCGATGACCGCGCTCCGGTCCAGCGCGGCGGTGGCCACGCCGGTCGACAGGTTCGTGGCGCCCGGCCCGAGCGTGGCGAAGCAGGCCTGCGGCCGGTTGGTGATCCGGGCCAGCACGTCCGCCATCACCCCGGCGGAGAACTCGTGCCGGGTGAGGACGAACTCGATCCCGTCGACCTCGTCGAACAGGATGGCCTCCGCCTCCCGGCCGACGATCCCGAACACGTACTCGACGCCGTGGTCCCGCAGCCGCGACAGCAGCACGCCGGCCGTAGTGGGTGCAGTCATGTGCCCGTCCCGCTCCTCACGAGTTCGGTCCACATCGCCGAACCGGGACCCAGTCCACACCAGACCGACTGCCACCGCGCCGTTTCTCACTCGGACGAGTCGCAGGTTACGTCAGGTGAGCGACGTCGCCCGTCAGGTTGCTCTGCCGGGTGATCGCGGGAACCGGCACTGTCGGCCCGGCACACCGTGAGCGAAGCTGCGTTGGGCTGTACCCGACACCTTCCGGCCGCGGCCCGCGCTCGTCCGCCGTGACCACGACGAGCGCGTCCTTTTCACCCGAGAGGAAACGCACATGGCCGACACCACGATCCGCACACCCGCGACCGATGTGGACCACCTGCGCGAGCAGGTGCAGGAGCTGATGCCGCACCTGCGGGAGGTGCTCAAGATGCTCGTCGGCATCCCGTCGATCGCCACGGTGCCGCCCACCCAGGACATGGAGCGGTGCAGCGACGCCATCGCCGCCGAGTTCCGGCGCGCGGGGCTCAACTCGGCGCGCACCGAGCGGATCAGCCACCAGGGCCAGGAGACCGCGCCGATCGTCTTCGTGGACGAGCCGGGCCCGCCCGGAGCACCCACCGTGCTGTTCTTCTCCCACTACGACGTGGCACCCGTCCAGGGCCAGGAGTGGTCGAGCGAGCCGTTCACCCCGACCGAGGTGAAGGTCGCGGGCGACGTCCGGCTCGTCGGCCGCGGCGTGTCCGACGAGAAGGCCGGCATCTGCGCCCACCTCGGCATGGCCCAGCTGTTCGAGGGCAAGCCGCCGGTGCACCTCAAGCTGGTCGTCGAGGGCGAGGAGAAGTCGGGTCGGCGGGTCCTCGCGGACTACCTCGGCGATCCCGGCACGCAGGACGACCGGTTCTCCGCCGACGTCATCGTCGTGGCCAACAGCGGGAAGTCGGGCAGCGGCGTGCCCGCCATCACGTCGACGGTCCGCGGGTTCGCCGTGTACGACCTCGAGGTCGCCACCCTGGAACGCCCGGTGCACAGCGGGGTGTTCGGCGGGCCGGTGCCGGACGCGTTCATGGTGCTCGCGCAGCTGCTCGCGACGCTGCACGACCACGAGGGCGACGTGGCCGTGCAGGGGTTGAACCAGGACCAGCACGACTGGAACACCGTCGACGAAGAGCGGATGCGCGCCGACGCGGGCCTGCTGTCCGGTGTGTCGCTGATCGGCACCGGTTCGCTGGAGCAACGCCTGTACGGCAAGCCGTCGATCAACGTCGTCGGTCTGGACGCCGTCGGCCTGCAGCCCGTCGACCGCGCCGCGCACGTGCTGTGCGCCCGCGCCAAGGCCCGCATCAGCGTGCGGTTGGCGCCCGGCCAGGACGTCGGCGCGGTGCAGTCGGCGCTGCGCGAGCACCTGGAGCAGCACCGGCCGTGGGGCATCGACTTCGAGCTGACCCCGGTGACCAGCAGCTCCGGTTTCAACGCCGCGCCGGGCGGGCAGTACCGCCTGCTGGCGGGGATGGCGCTGGCCGAGGCGCACGGCGCCGAGAGCGCCGAGGAGGTCGGCCAGGGTGGCGCGGGCTGGGCGCCGCACGTCCTCAAGCGGCTCAACCCCGAGTCCGACGTCGTGCTGTGGGGCGTGGAGGACTCGCGCTCGAACAACCACGGCGCCGACGAGAGCATCAGCTACACCGAGCTGGAGCGGCTGACGCTGGCCGAGGCGCTGTTGGTGAGCAAGGCGGCAGCGGCGGCGGCCACGTCGGTGCCGCGGGCGAGGAAGAGCTGAACCGTCCACAGTGGCCGGACGACGGGCCGAGCCGGTGTCGGGGAAGTCGAGGAGAGGAGCGCGTCCGGTCATGCGGCCCAAGGTCGTCCTCGTCGGTCAACTGTCCTACTTCCCACCGGTGTTCGACAGCGCGCGCCGCGCGGGCATCGACCTGATCCTCGTGCCCAGGCCCGACGACCCCGTCACGCCGGCGCGGTTGCCCGCCTCGGTCGTGGAGCTGCTCGTGCTGCCGATCGGCGCGGACCCGGCGGCGGCGTCGGACCTCTTGGTCGAGCGGCACCGCCGGGAGCCGTTCGACGGCATCATGGCGGGCAACGAGAAGGTCGTGCCGTTCGTGGCCCGTGCGGCGGCCCGGCTGGGCCTGGTCGGGCTCACCGGCGAGGCGGCGACCGTCGTGCGGGACAAGGCGCTCATGCGGGAACGGCTGCGGGCCGCCGGTCTGGCCACCCCCGGGTTCGCGGTGGTGGCCGGGCCGGACCGCTGGCGCGACGCGCTGCGGCTGCGGTTCCCGGTGGTCGTCAAACCGACCAACGGGTACTCCAGCCTCGGCGTCGTCCGGGTCGACCGGCCCGACCAGCTCGCCGCCGCCGTGGCCGAGGTGCACGCCCTGGCCACGGCCCGGCTCGCCGAGGGGCGACCGGCGGAGGTCCTGGTCGAGGAGTACATCGACGGCGTCGAGCTGACCGCGGAGTCGATCGCGCACCGGGGAACCGTGCGGGTGTGCGGTGTCAGCTACAAGAGCGAGATGACCGGCCCGTACTTCGAGGAGACGATGATGCGCGCGCCGACCCGGCTGCCGGCGGAGGTGGTCGCGGCCGTCGAGCACGAGGTGGTGGCCGCGCACGCGGCGTTCGGGGTCACGGAGGGCACCACGCACACCGAGCTGCGCCTGTCGGCGGACGGGAGGCCGGTGCTGCTGGAGATGGCGGCCCGGCTCGGCGGCGCCGGCGTGATGCACCACGTCATCCACGCCGCCACCGGGATCGACGTCGCGGCCGAGGCGTTGCGGGTCCACTTGGGACGACCACCCGAGTACTGGACGAGCCCGCCCGCGCCGCGCGGGCACGGCGCCGCGTTCAGCGTCCCGGTCGGCCCCGGCGGCCGGGTGGCGCGCGTCCGCGGGCTCGACGAGCTGCGCGACGACCCGAGGGTGGACCACGTCATCGGGAACATGGTCCGACCCGGGGACGTTCTCGCGCCCTACCCGAACTGGTCGGCCTACCCGGGCATCGTGCTGTCCCACCACGCCAGCGACGACGATGCGACGGCGTTCCACGACCACCTCGCCCGCACCGTCCGCGTCGAGTATGAGCCTGCCTAGGGTCGGCCGGCGCGAACCGGAGGACACCGACTTCCTCCAGTGGGCGGACCGGCCGTCGTTCTCGGTGTTCGGGCCCATGTCGGTGGTGGCGGACGGGCGGGCCGTGCGGCCGGGGCCGCCGCGCCAGCGGGCGGTGCTGGCGTTGCTGCTGGCCAACGCGCGCCAGGTGGTCCCGGTGTCCACCATGATCGGGTCGATCTGGGAGGACCGCCCGCCGGCGCAGGTCACGGCGACCCTCCAGTCCTACGTGTCCCGGCTGCGCGTGCTGCTAGCCGGCGCGGGCCGCGCGCCCGCGTTGCAGTGGCGCGCGCCGGGTTACCGGTTGGTCGTGCGGCCCGACCAGACCGATGTCGGCCGGTTCGAGCTGGCGGTCGCGCACGGCCGGGAGGCGCTGCGCGCGGGACGCGCGGCGGTCGCGGAGCGGTCGTTGGCGATGGCGCTGCGGTTGTGGACGGGCCGGCCGTACGCCGAGTTGGCCGGCTACCGGTTCGCCGCGCAGGAGGCCGCCCGGTTGGCGCAGGTGCGGTTGGCCGCGGTGGAGGGCCGGGCCGACGCCTGCTTCCACCTCGGTCAGGACGGCGAGCTGCTGGAGGCGCTCGGGCAGGAGGTGGCTCAGCACCCGTTGCGCGAGAGCCTCGTGCTGCGGCTGATGCGCGCGCAGTACCGGGTCGGGCGGCAGGCCGAGGCGTTGCGGGTGTACGAGCGGTCGAGGGCGCTCCTGGCGGATGAGCTGGGCGTCGACCCTGGCCGGGACTTGCAGGAGCTGCACCGGGCCATCCTCCGCCAGGACCCGTCGCTCGACCCGGCCGCGCGGCCCGTCGTGCCGTCGCCGCGCCGTGAGCTCGTGCCGACGTCCCGGCCCGGGCCGCTGTGGCTGCCGTTCGTCGGGCGGCGTGATCTGGTCGAGCGGTTGGCGCGGTGGTCGGGCGAGCGGGGTCGTGCGGTGTTGCTGACCGGCGCGGCGGGCACCGGGAAGAGCCGGCTGCTGCTGGAGCTGGCGGACCGGCTGGCGGCCGACGGCACGGAGGTGTTGTGGGCCTGCTGCCCGTGCGACGAGGAGGTGCCTTCGCTGTGGCCGTGGCGGCAGGTGCTGCGCCGGTTGCCCGCGCGTGCGGCGCGGATCGCGCGGGCGGTGGCCGAGGGTGAGCCGGTCGTCGCGCCGTCGTTCGAGGTGGCCGACGCGGTGTGCGAGTCCGTGCTGGCCGCGGCGGGCGAGCGGCGGGTGGCGGTCGTCGTGGAGGACGTCCAGTGGGCGGACGCGGGTTCGCTCGCCGTGCTGCGGCTGCTCGCACGGCAGGTGCACCGGTCCCCGCTGCTGCTGGTGATCACCGCACGCGGCCACGAGCCCGCCGACACCGCCGCGCACCCCGACCTGCCCGGGACGCTCGCCGTCGTCGGTGGATCGCCCGCCACGACCGTGATCCGGCTCGCCGGGCTGAGCTCGGAGGAGTCCGCGGCGCTCGTGCTCGCGGCGGTGGGCGAGCAGGCGGGTGTCGCCGCGGCCCTGCACGAGCGGACCGGCGGAAATCCGCTGCTGCTGACCCAGTTGCTGGTGTCGTCGGTGAGCGGTGTGCCGGAGGGGATCCCCGACGTGGTGCGCTCGACGGTTCGGCAGTGGTTGGCGCGGCTGCCCCGGCCGGTGCGCGACGAATTGGAGCTGCGGGCGGTGCTGGGCGGGCACGTCGATCGGCCGCGGCCTGCCGACGTCCCCGACCCGCTCCGGGCGGCGATCGGCGCGGGGCTGCTGACGCCGACGGAGGGCCGACTGGCGCACCCGCTGGTCGGCGAGGTGCTCCTGACCGACCTGCCCGGTCCCCGACTGGCCCAACTGCACTCCGCGGCAACCGAGACCCTGATCACCCGCGCGTTGGACGCCCGGCCGGCGGACGCGCGGGCCGTGCGGATCGAGCCGCTCCTGCCACCGACCGGCGCGATGGTCGGACCCACCGACACCGAGCCGGCCCTCCGGCACACCGGCGCGACAGCCGGACTCACCGGGCTCCCTGACACCGAGCCGATCCTTCGGCACGCGGCTGCCGTGGCCGAGTTGGCCGGCGTCGTGCGCGCGGTCGGTCCGTTGCTGCGCGCGGCGCGTTTCGTGGAACGGGCCGGGGCCGCGCCGCAGGCGCTGGACTGGTTGCACCACGCGGTGGGTCTGGTCGGTCGGGGGCGGGGGCGCACCGCCGAGATCGAGGTGGTGCTGCAGTTGCACCGGGTCCGGCTCGGGGCTGCCGTGCACGGCTACCGCAGCGACGTCGTGGAAACCGCGCACGCCAGGGCCGAGGAGCTGTGCCCGCGGGTGCGCCCGTCGTTGCGGGCGGCGGTGCTGCGGGCCCGTTGCCTGACCCGGCTGGTCACCGGCCAGTACGAGGAAGTGGACGGGCCGGCGGGCGAGTTGGACGAGATGGGGGAGCGGGGCGACTTGGCCGCGGCCGTCTCCGCGTGCCTGAGCCGGGGCGCGGCCCGGCACGAGCAGGGCAGGTTGGACGAGGCGTTGGCGCAGTTCGACCGGGCCGCCGCGCTGGCCGACGCCGCTGGACTGCGGCCCGGAGCCCCCGCGACGGTCGCCGTGGGCGGCTACCTCGCCTTCACCCACTGGTTCCAGGGCTCGCGGGACACCGCGGCCGCGCGCAGCCGAGCCCTCCTCTCCACGACCGCCGCGGCCGGTGTGCCACCGGTCGCCCGGGTGTTCGCGCTCTACGTCGACAGCGTGCTCGCCGCGCTGGGAGGCGACGTCGAGCGGGCCTGGCGCAGCGGGCGGGCCGGGGCCGCGTTGGCCACGCGCGGCGGGCCGGGGTACTGGCGCGACATGACCGCCGTGCCGCACGGCTGGGCGTTGGTCCACCGCGGCCAGGTCGCCGCCGGGCTCCGCCTCATCCGGGCGGCGCTCACGTCCTCGGCGCGGTCGGAGGTGTGGTTGCGGCGGGCGTTGAACCTGCGGCTGCTCGCCGACGCGGAGCACCGCGCCGGCCACGACCGCGACGCCTGCCGGACGTTGCGGACGATGGTCGTGCACGCCCGGTGCCGCCGCGAGCACCTCTACCTGCGGCCGGGTACCAGGTTCGCGTTGCCGCCGCTGTAGGGCCGGGTCAGCGGCCGACGAACGGCACGACGTCCGCCGCGTCGACGGGGCCGTCCAGCCGGGACGGGTCCCGGGTGTACATCCGGTGCAGCCAGCGGTCGCGGCCGTCCCACCTGGGGTGGAACGGCGTGCGGGCGTGAGTGGTCCGCGAGTTGTCCACCACGACCAGGTCTCCCGGCTCCAGCCGCACCGGCTCGGCCACCTCGGTCAGGGCGTCCGACAACGCGCCGAGCGCGCGCCGTCCCGCCGGGTCGGCCGGGCGCATCAGCTCGCGGTCGTAGGCCATCATCGGGTCGCCCGGGTCGCCGTCCAGCACCGGCACGGACGTCACCGGCTCCGGCAGGCCGGGCGGCCGGAACGCCAGGTCGACGTGGCACGGCACGGGCGCGCCGAGCAGCCGGTCGCGGTCGGCGGCCGACAGCAGCGGCACGGCGTTGCGCACGGAGGCCACCAGCGTCGCGGCGGTGCGGTCGTGGTCGGCCCGTGAGCACGCCAGCAGCACGTGGTGCGGCTGGTGCCGGTGGTAGGCCATCTCGGTGTGGAACTCGAGCAGCGTCTCGGAGGTCTCGGCGGACAGGTGGTGGGCGCCGGGCGACGGGTAGATGTCCTGCAACACGCTGCCCGCGCGCAGCTCCCGGTAGCCGGTCGGCTCGCCCAGCCGCAGCGCGACGATCGCCAGCCACGCCTCCATGGCCAGCAGGGGTCGTTCTTCCGGGGCGGGCGTCGTGGTCGGTGTCGGCGGCAGCTCGGCGTCGTCGACGGGCAGCCCGCGCAGCAGCAGGTAACCGTGCCGGTTGCCCGTGTCGCGGAACACCCGCAGCGACTCCAGCAGCTCTGCGGGCAACCGCTCGGCCGCGGCGCGGGCCGCGCGGAAGAACGCGGGCAGGTCGCCGCGCGGTCGCACCGGCAGCGATGCGCGCAGGTCGAGCAGCAGGTCGTGGTGCGCGTCGCAGCGCAGCACCGGCCGGGCGGTGGTCGCGGTCGGAGAGGTCGTCACGGTGCCCCCTGGGAGTCCTCGTGGTCACGGCGCGGACGCCGGCTCGGCTGGTCTGGCCGAGGCTTGCAGGAGCGCCTTGCAAGGGGTTGGACGAGTGCCTTGCAGGTGTGGTCGGCCGGGCTGCCGCGGCCGGGACACCCGCCTAGCTTGTCCACCATGGACTTCGCACTGCCCGGTCGTGCGCTCGGCGGGCTCACGGTGGGCGCACAGGGCTTGGGGTGCCTGAGCACGACCGGTTTCTACGGTCCCGCCGACGCCGACGAGTCGGTGGCCACCATCCGGCAGGCGATCGACCTGGGCGTGACCCTGCTGGACACCGCGGACGTGCAGGGGATGGGTGCCGGGGAACGCCTCCTCGGCCGGGCGCTGCGCGGACGCCGGGACCACGTCGTCGTGGCCACGAAGGTCGGCATGGTGCGCGCGGCGGACGGGAACTTCGCGGGGCTGTGCGGTGAGCCGGCGCACGTCCGGGCAGCCTGCGCGGCGTCGCTGCGCCGGTTGGGCGTCGACCACATCGACCTGTACTACCAGCACTGGGTGGACCCGACCGTGCCGGTCGAGGACACCGTCGGCGCGCTGGCCGGGCTGGTGTCCGAGGGCAAGGTCCGCCACCTCGGCCTGTCCGAGCCCGGCCCGGACGACATCCGGCGCGCGCACGCCGTGCACCCGCTTGCCGCGGTGCAGAGCGAGTGGAGCGTGTGGACGCGTGACCTGGAGGCGGGCGTGCTGCCGGTGTGCCGTGAGCTGGGCATCGGGCTGGTCGCCTGCTCCCCGCTCGGCCGCGGCTTCCTCACCGGGCACGTCACCTCGGCCGCGGACCTGCACCGCGACGACTTCCGGCGGACGATCCCGCGGTTCGCGCCCGGGAACCTCCGGCGGAACCTGCCCATCGTCGCCGTGCTGGCCGAGGTCGCGGCGCGGCGCGGCTGCACGCCCGCGCAGGTGGCGTTGGCCTGGCTCGCACGACGTGGACCGGACGTGGTGGCCATCCCCGGCACCGCCCGGCGCGGGCACCTGCGCGAGAACGTGGCCGCGCTCGCCGTCGAGCTGTCCGTGGTGGACCTCGCGGAGCTGGACGCGGTCGGGCCGGCGCACGGCGCGCGGTACGGCCCGGCGATGGCGGCCATGACCGGGCCGTGAGCGGTCGGCGGTCGGCGGCAGCGGTCGGCGGCAGCGGTCAGGCGGGTGCGAGGCTGCCGTCGGGCCGCACCCGGCGCAGCACCGCGTGGATCCCGTCGGCGAGTTCGTCGGCCTCGGCGCGGGTCAGCACCAGCGGCGGGTTGATCACCAGTGCGTGTGGGTTGACGCGCAGGAGGATCCCGGCGTCGGTGCGCAACGCGTCGGCGACGTGGGCCGTTCCGCCGGGCAGCGGGTCGCGGGTGTGCTTGTCCGCCACCACTTCCACCGCCAGCATGAGGCCGAGCCCGCGCACGTCGCCGACCACCGGCAGGTCGAGGCACTCGCGCAGCCGGGCGGCGAGGTGGGCGCCGGTCTCGACGGCGTTGCCGAGCAGGTCCTCCCGTTCGATCAGGTCCAGGTTGGCCAGTGCCACCGCGCAGGCGGTCGGGTGGCCGGTGTAGGTGAAGCCGGCCGGGAACCCGCTGTCGCGGCACAGCGCGTCGGCGACCTCCCCGGTGGTGAGCACCGCGCCGTGCGGGACGTAGCCCGAGGTGATGCCCTTGGCCGTGACCAGGATGTCCGGCGTCACGCCGAAGTGCTCCGCGGCGAACCACCGACCCGTGCGGCCGTACGCGCTGACCACCTCGTCGAAGATCAGCAGGATGCCGTGGGAGCGCAGCAGTTCGGCCACCCTCGGCCAGTAGTCGGGCGGCGGGGTCACCGCTCCTCCGCCGCCCATCACCGGCTCGCCGATCATGGCCGCGATCCGGTCGCCGCCGATGCGCTCGATGACCGCCGTCAGCTCGCGCAGGCAGGAACCGGTGACGTCCGCGCCGGTGTAGCGGTGGCGCTGGTACGGGTGCGGCGGGCTGAGGTGGTGCACGTGCGGCAGTCCCGGGCCGAAGCCCTCGTGGTAGGCGGGGAGCCCGGACACGCTGCCGCTGCCGTACCCGATGCCGTGGTAGCCGAGGCGGCGGGACAGGACCCAGGTGCGATCGGGTTCGCCGTTGCGGTGGTGGGCGAACCGGGCCATCCGCAGCGCCACCTCGACACCCTCCGCGCCGCCGCTGGTGAAGTAGACGTGGTCGAGTCCGTTCGGCGCCAACCCGACCAGCCGCCGGGCCAGCTCGACGGCGCGGTCGTTGGTGATCGTGCCCCAGGTGTGGAAGCAGTCCAGGGTCGCCATCTGGGCGGACGCCGCGTCGGCCAGCTCCCGGCGACCGTGCCCGACCTGCGACAACCCGAGGACCGCCGAACCGTCCAGGTAGGAACGCCCCTCGCTGTCCCACACCCGGCAACCGCTGCCGCGCACGAGGACCGTGCGGTCCGCGCGGTGGGCGGGCAGCGCCGGGTGGATCAGCACGGCCCGGTCGGCCGCGACGAGTTCCGCGGTCGGGTCGCCCGCGGGGGGGCCGGGATCGGGGACCGGTGCGGCGACAGGCGGGGCGGCGACAGGCGGGGCGGTGGACACGGGTGGCTCCCCTCGGCACGTGGGGTGTCCAGGGTCGTGGTGGTGGCTTGGGGTTCGTTGGACGGGCGGTGGGGTGGGTGGGCCGACGGGTCGTCCAGCCGAAGGCAAGGCGGAGGTGGCACGGTCGGCGGGAGCTCGAGGAGGTGGCGGCCGTGAAGTCCATCCTGTTCTACCTGCCCAGCGTGGGCAGCCACGGTCAGATCGCCAGGGGCATGTCGGGCACGAACCCGCAGAACTACCAGAACATGCTCTGGCAGCTCGGGCACCAGGCGCAGGCCGCCGACGAGATGGGCTACTGGGGCCTGTGCTTCACCGAGCACCACTTCCACGTGGAGGGGTTCGAGGTCTCGAACAACCCGATCATGCTCGGCCTCTACCTCGCGATGCGCACCCGCCACATCAGGGTCGGCCAGATGGCCAACGTGCTGCCCATGCACAACCCGCTGCGGCTGGCCGAGGACCTCGCGATGCTCGACCACATGACCCGCGGCCGGGTCTTCGTCGGCGTCGCGAGGGGCTTCCAGAAGCGCTGGGCCGAGGTGATGGGGCAGGTCTACGGCATCGGCGCGGCCCTCTCCGACGACGGCACGGCCGACCAGCGCAACCGGGCGTTGTTCGAGGAGCACTGGGAGATCATCAAGAAGGCGTGGACCAGCGACACGTTCAGCCACCAGGGGCCCACGTGGACGATCCCGCCGGCCGGGGTGAGCTTCCCCTACGACGCGGTGCGCCGGTTCGGCCGCGGACTGGCCGACGACGGCACGGTGACCGAGATCGGCATCGCGCCCCGGCCCTACCAGAAGCCGTACCCGCCGGTGTTCCAGCCGTTCAGCTTCAGCGAGGAGACGTTCCGGTTCTGCGCCCGCGAGGGCATCGTCCCGGTGGTGCTCAACACCGACGACCGGATCGTCGCCCGACTGCTCGACGTGTACCAGCAGGAGGCCGAGGCGGCCGGGCACGGCAGGCTCAAGCGCGGCCAACGGGTGGGGGTGATGCGCGACGTCCTCGTCTCGCGCGACGCCGCCACCGCCCACCACTGGGCGCGGCGCGGCGGCGGGTTCGTCTTCGAGCACTGGTTCGGGCCGATGGGCTTCACCGAGTCGCTGCGCCGGGTCGGGGAGACCGGCCCGATCGGCGCGGACTACGACACGCTCGTCGAGCGCGGCCTGGAGTGGGTCGGCACGCCGGACGACATCAACCGCATGATCGAGCGGGTGGTGTCGCTGCACGAGCCCGAGTACCTGTTGCAGTGCCAGTACTCCGGGCTCATCCCGCACGACGTCCAGATGCGCAGCCTCGAACTGTGGGCGACGGAGATCGCGCCCAACTGGTGGTGAACCCCGTGATGACCGACGAGGAGCGCAGGGCCCTGGTCACGGCGTACCTGGCGGCCTTCGACAACGGCGGCACCGGGCACGACGGGGTCGGCGTGCTCGACTACTTCGCCGACGACGCGCGGTTCCGGTTCCCCAAGTGGGGCCTGGCCGTCGGCCGGCCCATGATCGGCGAGCTCTTCGCCGACCTCGGCGCCACCGTCCACGCCGTCACCCACCACTTCTCGTCGTTCACCTGGATCCACTCCGGCGGTGACGTGCTCGCCGTCGAGGGCACCACGCACGGCCGGCACCGCGACGGCCGGTGGGAGGCGGGCCGGCCGGAGTGGGGCGCCGGGCACTGGTGCGGCGTGTTCGAGGTGCGCGACCGGTTGATCCACCGCGCGTCCATCTACCTGGACCCCGACTACGCCGGGCAGGACGTGGACCGCTACCCGTGGCTGTCCCACCGGTGACCAGCCGTCGACCCGATCCCGAGGAGTCCAACCGTGGATGTCATGGCAGCGCTGGGCCGGCCCGACAGCCTCAACCTGTTCCCGATCGAGAACCGCATGTCGCCGCGCGCGCTGGCCGCGCTGTCCTGCGACGCGGTGAACCGCTACCCGTACTCCGAGACGCCGGAGGCGGTCTACGGCGACGTGAACGGGTTGGCGGCGGTCTACGAGTACTGCGCGGAACTGGGCAGGGCGTACTTCGGCGCCCGGCACGCCTTCGTGCAGTTCCTGTCCGGGCTGCACACGATGCACACCGTGCTGACCGCGCTGGCCGCTCCCGGCGACCGGGTCATGATCATGGACCCGTCCTGCGGCGGCCACTACGCCACCGCCACGATCTGCGCGGGCTACGGCTACCGGCACCGCTACGTGCCGTTCGACCGCGCCACGTGCCTGATCGACACCGAGGCGCTGGACACCGACAGCGTCGACGTCGACCTGATCTACCTGGACATGTCCACGCTGCTGCGGCTGCCCGACGCGCGGGAACTGCGCCGGGCCGCGCCGCACGCGCGGATCTGCCTGGACGCGTCGCACGTCTTCGGCCTGCTGCCCGCCGCCGAGCAGACCCTCGTCCTCGACGGCGGGTTCGACAGCATCTCCGGCAGCACGCACAAGACGCTGCCCGGACCGCAGAAGGGCCTGCTGGTCACCGATCAGGACGCGGTCGCCGACCGGCTGGCCGCGCGGATCCCCTACACCGCGTCGAGCCCGCACTCGGCGAGCATCGCGGCCCTGGCGATCACCCTGGAGGAGCTGATGCCGCACCGCGTCGACTACGCCCGGCAGGTCGTCGCCAACGCGCGCGCCCTGGCCGCGAGCCTGGTCGACCAGGGCTTCGACGTGGCCGGGGCCGCGTTCGGCCACACCGAGACGCACCAGGTCTGGGTGCACCCGCCGGTCACCGCCGGCCCGCACGCCTGGGGCAGGCGGCTGACCGCGGCGAACATCCGCTCCACGACGGTGGTCCTGCCCAGTTCGGGCGCGTCGGGGCTGCGCATCGGGGTGCAGGAGCTGACCAGGACCGGGATGCGCGAGGAGGACATGCCCGCGGTCGCCGCCCTGCTCGGCCGGCTGCTGCTGCGGCACGAGTCGCCCGAGCAGGTCATCCCGGACGTGGTCGACCTGGCCCGGTCGTTCCCCGAGGTGCACTTCACCGCAAAGCCCGCGGCCGTGGCGGCCCGTTGACCGGTCCTCGACCAGCCCCGACCACGCGGGAGCGTCACGCCGACGTGCCGCGGTGGAACTCACGGTCGTGCTTCCCCGGACGCGTCCCGGACCGGTCAGTCCGCGTCTGGGCGGGGAGCGGTTCGTGCGTGCGGGTGAAGGGCGTCGGCACCGCTGTGGTGCGGGGGGCGCGGGGTGCACCCTGAGGTGTGGTCGGACCCCGTCCGGGAGGTCGTCGGAGAGCCATGCGCCACCACGAGGAGCGGCCCGCGCCCGGTGACGACACCGACGGCGCGGGTGGCGAGGGGCGCGTGCGGAACGCGGCGTCGGTGTCGTCGGCGGGAGTGGTCGCGCAGGCCGGGGTGGTGCACGGCGGTGTGCACGTCCACCCGGTGCTGCCGGCGCGAGGGCCGGTGGTGCCGCGCCAACTGCCGGCTGCACCGGGCCCGTTCACCGGGCGGACCGGGCAGCTCGCCGAGTTGGACCGGGCGCTGGGCGGGACGCCGGGCTCGGCGGAGGATGCCGGCTCGACCCCTCACCGCGTGCCGGGGGAGGTGGTGGTGGTGTCGGCGATCGGCGGCGCGGGCGGCATCGGCAAGACGTGGCTGGTGCTGCACTGGGCGAACGCGCACCTGGACCGGTTCCCCGATGGGCAGCTGTTCGTCGACCTGCGCGGGTTCAGCCCCGCCGGTGAGCCCCTGCCGCCCGCCGCGGCGGTGCGCGGGTTCCTCGACGCCTTGGGTACGGAACCCGCCCGCATCCCGGTCGACCTGGACGCGCAGGCCGCCCTGTATCGGAGCCTGGTGTCGGACAAGCGGATGCTGATCGTGCTGGACAACGCCGCCGGGGTGGAGCAGGTGGTCCCCCTGCTGCCGGGCGGTGACCGCTGTGCCGTGGTGGTGACCAGCCGCAGGGTGCTGACCGGGCTGATCACCCGCCATGGGGCCCGCCACCTGTCCTTGCACGTGCTCGCCGACGGTGAGGCGCGTGCGCTGCTGGCCCGGCGGTTGGGCGAGGCGCGGGTCGCCGCCGAGCCCGGGGCGGTGGCCGAGCTGGTCGACTGGTGCCGGGGGTTTCCGCTGGCGCTCGGCCTGCTGGCGGGGCGCGCCCACGCCCACCCGGACCTGCCGCTGGCCGAGCTCGCCGCCGAGTTGCGGGAGCTGGGCGTGGAGGCGCTGGACGACGAGGACGACCCGACCGCCAGCCTGGCCGCCGTCCTCGCCGGCTCCTACCGGGCACTGACCGCGGAGCAGCGGCGGGTGTTCGCGCTGCTCGGGATCGCCCCCGGGCCGGACATCGGCCTGCCCGCCGCCGCGAGCCTCACCGGCCTCCCGCCCGCGCGGACCGGGAAGGTCCTGCGCTCCCTGGACGAGGCGTCCCTGTGCGACCGGGATGCCACCGGTCGCCACCGGATGCACGACCTGGTTCGCGGCTACGCCGCCCTGGCCGCCGACCGGGACCTCGCGGAGCAGGTGCGCGAGGCGGCGCTGGTCCGCGTGGTCGACTTCTACCTGCACACCGCCCGCGCCGCCGCCGTGCTGCTCAACCCCCACGTCGAGACCGTTCACCAGGACCCTCCGACACCCGACGTCCGAGCGCACGCGCTGCCGGACGTCGCGTCGGCGCTGGGGTGGCTGGAGGCCGAGCACGCCAACCTGCTGGCCGCCCAGAAGACCGCCGCCACCGGTGCGCGGCACGAGGTGGTGTGCCAGATCGCCCTGTCCCTCTACACCTTCCACCACCGCCGGGGACACCGCCATGACGACCTGGCCGTGTGGCGGGTGGCGTTCGCCGCTCTCGGGCACGTGTCCGACCCCGATCTCCACATCCACGTCCACCGACACCTCGGACGCGCGTGCTTCCGGATGGGCCGGCACGAGGAGGCTGTCGGGCACCTGCACCGGGCGCTGGCGATGGCCGAGGAGCACCGGGACCGGCTCCAGCAGGCCCGGGCGCACAGCCAGTTGGTGCGGGCCTGGTACGAGGTGGGGAACAACGAGGTCGCCTTGGAGCACGCCGAACTCGCCCTGGCACTGGTCCGCGCCGGCGACCACCCCGAGCGGGAGGCGGGCGCGCTCAACGCGGTCGCCTGGCTGACCGCCCAGCTCGGCGACCACGAGACCGCCCGTGCCCACTGCCTGGCCGCGCTCGCGCTGCTGCGGGACCACAGGGATCCCGAGGTCGAGGCGGCCACCCTGGACAGCCTGGGCTACGTCGACCACCTCACCGGTGACCACCGGCAGGCCGTCGAACACTACCGGCGGGCCCTGGCACTGTTCCGGGACCTGGGCGACACCTACGACGCCGCCACCATCCTCGACCACCTCGGCCAGTCCTACACCGCGCTCGGCCGTCGTGAGGACGCCCGAGCGGCGTGGGGCGAAGCGCTGGAGCTGTACCGGGCGCAGGCCCGCGACGGCGACGCCGAGCGGGTGCGGCGGCAACTGGGGTCACCGGCCGTGCGGAGGAGTGCCGGCGGGGCGTGGTGACCCGCTCGCGGAGCGCTTCCCGGTCGTAGCGCACCCGAACGCTCCGGCCGGTAACTTGCCCAGGCCCAGGGCGCGGGCTTCGGTCACGGCACGTCGGCGGCGCGGGCGCGGCGGTAGCAGCCGAACGCGAAGTCCGTCGGGGCGTCGGGCACCCGTGCACCGCAAGGCTTGGGGGCGTTGGTGGCGCGGGAGGGCGCGGCCGGTCAGGCGCTCGCCGGGATCACCGCGACCTGGACCCGCTCCACGCCCACCCGGCAGGTCACGGGCGCCCAGTACAGCGCGGTTTACCAGGGCATCTCGGCCAGGGACGTGATCAAGCAGGCCCGCGCGTCTCCACGCGCCACCGCGACGTCGAGGTCGCGTACGAGCCCGGCCACCAGGCGACCGACGAGTACTTCGTGGTGCCGTCGGCTCCGGGAGCGTTCACCTTCCGGGGAGTGAACCCGGACGTCGCATTGCCGGCGGCGGTCCGGGGCCGTTGAATCAGGTCCGCGAACGCCGCCGAGGAGTGGAGCCTGCGATGACCGACCTGGTGCTGGACCCCAAGACGACCGCTTTGGTGCTGATCGAATACCAGAATGACTTCACCAGCGAGGGCGGGGTGCTCAACGGTGCGGTCAGCGAGGTGATGGGCAGCACGGGCATGCTGCCCAAGACGGTGGCCCTGGTGGAAGCCGCACGTGCGGCCGGGGTGACGGTCATGCACGCGCCCATCACGTTTGCCGAGGGCTATTACGAGATTTCCTCGCACCCGTACGGCATCCTCAAGGGCGTCGTGGACGGCAAGGCGTTCGTCAAGGGCAGTTGGGGTGCGGCGATCGTGGACGACCTCTCGCCACGCGACGGCGACATCGTGATCGAGGGCAAGCGCGGGCTCGACACGTTCGCCAGCACGAACCTCGACTTCATCCTGCGCAGCAAGGGCATCACGACCATCGTCCTCGGCGGGTTCCTGACGAACTGCTGCGTCGAGTCGACCATGCGCACCGGCTACGAGAACGGGTACAAGGTCATCACGCTCACCGACTGCGTCGCCGCCACGTCCCAGGAGGAGCACGACAACGCGTTGCGCTTCGACTTCCCGATGTTCTCGGTGCCGGTCACGGCCGACGACGTGATCGCCGCCCTGTCCTGACACCGCCCAGAGGACGACGGCACTGGGCACCGCCGTCCGCGACCGGGATGATGGGCGGGCCGGGTGTGCCGAGCACGGGGGGAGCGGCGGCGATGAGGGCGTGCGTCGTGGGAGCGGGGCCGGCGGGGATCGTCACGGCCAAGGTGTTGCTGGAGCACGGCTTCGAGGTCACGGTCTTCGACAAGTACGAGCGGGTCGGTGGGATCTGGTCGCCGGGTGGTTGCTACGACGGCTTGTCCAACCAGTCGGCGCTGCACCTCTTCGAGTTCGCTGACCTGCCCAACCGCCTGCGCTTCGCCAGTTCGGTGGACAGCCAGCGCTACCTGGAGGACTACGCGCGGACGTTCGGCGTGCTCGACCGCGTCCGCCCCGGCACCGAGGTGACCTCGATCCGGCCGGTCGACGGGCCGGGACGGGTCGGGGCCTCCGGGTGGCTGGTCGAGCACCGCCCGGTCGGGGACGAGGGCGCGCCGGTCCGTCGCGACGCGTTCGACCACGTCGTCGTCGCCAGTGGAGCGCACCACCACGTGCACGTGCCCGACCTGCCCGGCCGAGAGTCGTTCCCCGGGACCGTGCTGCACGCCAACGAAGTGCGGTCGGGGACGTTCGCCGGCAGGCGCGTGGTCGTCGTGGGCGGTGGCAAGTCCGCGTTGGACCTGGCCACCCGCGCGGCACGCGAGGCGGCCTCGGCCACGCTCGTGCAGCGCAGGGTCAACTGGATGATCCCCGAACGGCTCCTGCTCGGCACGGTCGGCTACCGCTGGATCCTGTTCACCCGGCTCGGCGAGGCGCTCCTGCCGCGCTACCACGACCCGGCCTGCGTCCGCCCGATCGACCGCCTCGACGACCGGGTCAAGCGGGTCCTGTGGCGGATCGTCACCCGAGACATGCTGATCTCCACCGGGTTCACCCGACTGCCGGAGCGGCTGCGGCCGACCCGACCGCTGCCCTTCCACCTGGCCCACGCGGGCGTGATGCCGCGGGGTTACGTGCGGGCCGTCCGCCGGGGCCGGCTCACCGCCGAGGTCAGCGCGGTGGAGGCCTACACCGACCAGGGCCTGCGCCTGGCGACCGGCCGGGAGGTGGCGGCGGACGTCATCGTGTTCGCCACCGGCCACCGCCGGGTCTTCCCGTTCCTCGACCTGCGGGTGCACGACGACGCCGGGCGGCTGCGGCTGTACCGGGGCATCGTGCCGCCGGACGTCGACCGGCTGGGGTTCGTCGGCTTCCGCCAGATCTTCAACAACATCATGGGCGTGGAGCTCACCGCGCACTGGCTGGCCGGCCACTTCCTCGGGACGCTGCGCGCCACCCCGGACGAGCGGGGGATGCACGAGGCCGTCGACGCCCGCCTGGCCTGGCAGGAACGGGTGCTCCCGGGCACCGGCGGCTACGACTACGGTCCCTACGACATCCACTCCGCGGACGAGCTCATGCACGACATGGGCCTGCCGTCCCGCCGCACCGGCAACGTGCTGGCCGAGTACCTGCTCCCCGGCGGGGTCGCCCACCGCTATCGGGGCCTGACGGCGAGCCGCCGGCCGCGGTGAACCCGCACCCGGGCCGAGTGGATCTCATCCTTCCGATATCTCGACCAGGTTCGACGGTGCCGCCTACGGTTCGTCGCATGGCTTACGGCAAGGCACTGCGCGAGGCCGTCGCGGCTCCCGGGACGACGCCGCTGATCGGCGTGTTCGACATGCTGTCGGCCTCGATCGCGGCCCGGCACTACGACGGGCTGTTCGTCTCCGGCTTCGGCTTCTCCGCCTCGCACTACGGCCTGCCCGACGTCGGCTTCATCGCCTGGCCGGACGTGGTCGGGTTCGTGCAGCGGCTGCGCCTGGCGCTGCCGGACAAGCACCTGCTGGTCGACATCGACGACGGGTACACCGATCCCGAGGTGGCCTGCCAGGTGGTTCGATCCCTGGAGCAGGTCGGTGCGTCCGGCGTGATCCTTGAGGACCAGCAGCGGCCACGCCGGTGCGGGCACGTCGAGGGCAAGCGGGTGCTGCCGCTGGAGCAGTACCTGGAGAAGCTGGACCTCGTGCTGCGGACGAGGACCGACCTGGTCGTCGTGGCGCGGACCGACGCCACCGACGAGGACGAGATGCTGCGCCGGGCGGCCGCGTTCGCCGAGACGGACGCCGAGGTGGTCCTGGTCGAGGGCATGCCGTCGGTCGACGTGATCCGCCGGGTCCGGCGGGCGGTGGGCGGCAAGGCGCTGCTGTTCAACCAGATCGCGGGCGGCCGGTCGCCGAAGCTGTCGCTCGGGGAGCTGACCGGGCTGGGCGTCGACGTGGCGATCTACAGCACGCCGTGCCTGTTCGCCGCGCACGCGGCCATCGAGGACGCGATGGTGCGGCTGAAGGACCGCGACGGCGTGCTGCCGGACGGCTCGATCGACGTCGCCGAGTCGCAGGCCCTGCTGGAGCGCAACGTCAGCCGCCACCACGACGTGCCCGCGCCGCGCGCGTCCCGACCCGCCGTGACCCGCTGAGACCGGGTCAGCCGGGGTCGCCGCGCCGCTTGCGGTGCACCACCCAGCCGAAGTCGACGATCAGCCCGACCACGATCACCGCGAGCAGCACCGCCAGCCAGGTCAGGCCGGCGCGCACGCACAGCACGGCGGCCACGCCGTTGAACACGACGCCGAACCCGGCCAGCCACAACCGCAGGGTCAACGCGCTGCGCGGCGGCGCCGGTGGGGGCAGGTCGTCGTCCGGGTGACCGCGCCCGGTCACGTCCGCCACTCCTCCTGCCACCCGTGGTGCGTGTCGTAGGCGGAGGCCAGCAGCAGGAGCACGGACCGGTCGGACCCGCCCTCGACCTCCGCGCGCAACCACCGCGCCTTCTCCTCGAACGGCACCGGCACGCGCTCGTCGGCGGTGCGCGCCTCGCCGGGCACGATCAGCAGCTCGCGGCCGTCGTCGGACCGCAGGATCGCCAGCCGTCCCCGGCGCTCGGCCTCGTCGAGCAGCGGCAGCTCCTCGCGCGCCAGCCGCTCGGCGTCCTCGTCCAGCCGGTCCAGCACGAACCGGCGCAGGTCCACGTCCGACAGTCGGTTCGGCTCCACGTCCATGCCCAGGGGGTATCCAGTCCGACCCGGGCCACACGTCGTGGCGTGCGGGTGATCGCGCGGGGAGGTAGGAAGGAGTGATGACCAGGGCGGATGAGCCGGACCCGCGGCGGTGGAAGGCGCTCACGGTCACGCTCGTCGCCGGGTTCATGAGCCTGCTCGACGTGAGCATCGTGTCCGTCGCCCTGCCGTCCATCCAGCACGGCCTCGGCACCACGCCGGCGGGCGTGCAGTGGGTCGTCTCGGGCTACGCGCTGGCATTCGGCCTGGCCTTGGTGCCGGCCGGGCGCCTGGGTGACGCGATCGGGCGGCGGACCATGTTCCTGGGCGCGTTGGCCGGCTTCGTGCTGTTCAGCGCGTTGGCCGGGCTCGCGCCGACCACCGAGGTCCTGGTCGTGGCGCGGCTGGCCCAGGGCATCTCGGCGGGCGCGCTGGCCCCGCAGAACTCGGCGTTGATCCAGCAGCTGTTCCGGGGCGCGGAACGGGGTCGGGCGTTCGGGTTCTTCGGCTCCACGGTCGGCGTTTCCACGGCCGTCGGGCCGGTGGTCGGCGGCGTCATCCTGGCCGTGGCCGGCGAGGACGAGGGCTGGCGGTGGATCTTCTACGTGAACGTGCCGATCGGGGTGGTCGCGCTGGTGCTCGCGGCACGCCTGCTGCCACGGGCCCGCGGTGGCCCGCGCGGCCACCTCGACCTGGTCGGCGCGGCCCTGCTCGGCACCGGCGTGCTGGCGGTGATGCTGCCGCTGGTGCTGGCCGAAGCGGGTGGGTTGGCGCGGCTGTGGTGGCTGTTCGCGCTCGGGGCGGCGTTGCTGGTGCTGTTCGTGCGGTGGGAACGGCAGGTCGCCGCGCGTGGCCGCGGCCCGATGCTCGACATCTCCCTGTTCACCGGCACGCCCGGGTACGGCACGGGCGCGTTGCTCGGGATGGTCTACTTCATCGGGTTCGCCGGGATCTGGCTGGTGTTCGCGCTGTACTTCCAGACCGGCCTCGGTTACACGCCGTTGCAGTCCGGGCTGGCCGTGACGCCGTTCGCGGTCGGGTCGGCGGCGTCGGCGGTGGTCGGCGGACGGTTGGTGGAGCGGTGGGGGCGCAAGCTGACCGTCACCGGGTTGACCATGGTGGTGGCCGGCCTCGCGGTGACGGCCGTGGTGCTGCGGTTCGCGCCGCCGCACGTGGCGGGGTGGGCGGTCACGCCCGCGTTGCTGGTGGCGGGCATCGGTGGCGGGTGGGTGATCTCGCCGAACACCACGCTGACGTTGCGGCACGTGCCGGTGTCGATGGCGGGTGCGGCCGGTGGGGCGTTGCAGACCGGGCAGCGCATCGGCGCGGCGATCGGCACGGCGGCGTTGACCGGCGTGTTCTACCTGGTGCTGACCTCGTCCGGGCGGGACTTCCCGGTCGCGGCGTCGGTCGCGGTCGGCGGTGCGACGGTGGCGGTGTCGCTGGCCCTGGTGGTGGCGCTTGTCGAGCTGCGGTCACGCCCGCGTTGTCCGTCCGCTGTGGAGGGTGCGGAGCAGGCGATCCCGGACGCGCCGTGAACCACGCGGACCGGTGCGATCAGGGCAGGATGGCGGGATGGACCTGTTGCCGTTGACCGAACGACTGCTCGGCATCCGCTCGACCGCCGACCGCCCCGACGATTTGCGCCGGGCGTTGGAGTTCGTGCTGGACGTGGTCGGGCCCGGCTTCACCCTGGAGCGGTTCGAGTCGGGCGGCAAGCCGAGCGCGCTCGTCTACTGCGGTGAACGCCGGCCGCACTTCCGGGTGATCTTCAACGCCCACCTGGACGTGGTGCCGGGCGCGGACGAGCAGTTCCGGCCACGGCGGGACGGTGACCGGCTCGTCGGCCGGGGCGCGCAGGACATGAAGCTGTCCGCGCTGGTGCTGGCGTCGGTGTTCCGGGACCTGGCGGGCCGGCTGCCGTACCCGATCGGGCTCCAGCTCGTGACCGACGAGGAGGTCGGCGGGCGCAACGGCACGCTGCACCAGTTGGAGCAGGGCGTCACGGGGTCGTTCGTGGTGATCGGGGAGCACAGCGCGCTGCGCGTCGTGGCCGAGTCGAAAGGCCTCGCCACCGTGCGGCTGCACGCGGTGGGACGTGCGGCGCACAGCGCCTACCAGTGGCTCGGCGACAACGCGTTGGTGAAGGTGATGCGCGCGGTGGACGGAGTGCTCGCCGCGTACCCGGTGGCGCGGGAGGAGGAGTGGCGGACCACGGTGAACGTCGCCCGCATCTCGTCCGGGAACCAGGCGCTCAACCAGGTGCCCGCGGACGCGACCGCGTGGCTGGACGTCCGCTTCCCGCCCGAGGACGCCGACTTCACCGGCCGCTCGCGAGAGGAGGTCGCCGCGCACTTCACCGCGTTGTGCCCACCCGGCGTCACGGCCGAGGTCGACCACGTCGAGCCGCCGCACCGGGCCGACCCGGAGGGGCCGGACCTGCTGGCGCTCCAGCGTGCCGCCCGTGCCCAGGGGTACTCGGGCGACCTGCTGCGCAAGCACGGCGCGGCCGACTCCCGGTTCTACTTCCAGAGCGGCATCGACGCGGTGATCTTCGGCGTCGGCGGTGACGGGCAGCACGGGCCGGACGAGCACGCCGACCTGACCACGGTCGAGCCGTACCGGCGGGCGTTGATCGCGTTCCTGGAGGGCATTGCCTAACGTGTAACCCAGTGGTTACGCTTTTGGCGTGGACGAGGTGGCGGGTGCGATCGCCGACCCCGTGCGGCGGGAGATCCTGCAGATGCTGCGCGCCGACGCGCGGCTGTCGGCCGGGCAGATCGCCGAGCGGTTCGCGATCAGCCGTCCGGCGGTGAGCAGGCACCTGCGGGTGCTGCGGGAGAGCGGGCTGGTGCGCGACGAGCTGGTGGGCCGACAGCGGTTCTACGTGCTGGACGCCTCCCGGTTGACGCCGCTCGCGCGCTGGCTGGCCGACTTCGGCGTGCTCGACCGGACCCCGGGGTGGGCACGCCGCCTCGACGCGCTGGAGACCGAGGTCTACCGCACCCGTCGGGAGCGCCGCACCGGCCGACCCGGCGTCGACGGACCGCCTGCCGACCACCCGTCCGCCGAGGGATCCCCTGCCGACGAATCGAAGGAGCACACCGCATGACCCCCACCCCCACCGGTCGGCTGGTCCGCACTGACGCGGGCAGCGACCTGGTGCTCACCCGGACGTTCCGCGCGCTCGCCGAGGACGTGTGGGCGAGCCTGACCGAGCCCGAGCGCACCGCCCGGTGGTTCGGCCCGTGGAAGGGCGAGGCCGCTCCGGGGCGCGCGGTGAAGGTGCAGATGGTGTTCGAGGAGCAGGAGCCGTGGATGGAGGTCCGCATCGACGCCTGCGACCCGCCCCGGCGGCTGGCGCTGTCGATGGTGGACGAAGCCGGCACGTGGCGGATGGAGCTGCTGCTGTCCGAAGTGGATGGTGTGACCGAGCTGAACCTCGTGCACCACCTGGCGACCGAGGAGGGCATCGGCGAGGTCGGCCCTGGGTGGGAGTACTACCTGGACATGCTGGTCGCCTCCCGCGCCGGCGCGCCGCTGCCCGCCTTCGACGACTACTACCCGTCCCAGAAGGAGTACTTCGATGGCCTGACCACCGCCGAGTGACGTCAGCTCCTCCCGGTGACCACGACGCAGAACAGGTTGCCCTCGGTGTCGGCCAGCACCACGAAGTCGGCTCCCGGCGGGTAGGTCCACGGCACGCGCACGGCGCCGAGCCCGATCAGCCGCTCGACCTCGGCCCGCAGTTCGGCCTCGTCGGCGACGTGCAGGTCGAGGTGCGTCCGGTCGTCCTGGTCGAGCGTGATGGTCGGCCCGGTGCCGTCCTTCGGGGCCAGGACCGGGCTGTCGTCGCCGATCGGGCCGTTGACCAGGTCGTAGCCGAGGGTCCGGGTCCAGAACTCCGCCGCGCGGCGGACGTCCGAGACCTTCAGGACCACGCTTCCGAGGTGTGCCATCGGTCCATTGTCGGCGATGGGCGGCGTCCGTCGGGGATGGGCCGGGTCAGTCGGGGATGCGGGCGGCGACCTTGGCCCGGAAGTCCGGGCACGCGGTGATGTCCTCGGCGTCGCACCCCATCGCGTGTTCCAGCACCGACAGCGACGCCTGGAGCGCGGCGATCCGCCCGGCCAGCCGGTCGTGGTGCTCGCGGTAGAGCGCGCGGCGGGCCGGGCGGTCGGCGGTGGCGGCGAACAGCAGCCGGATCTGGTCCAGGCCGAGCCCGGCGTCCTTGGCGAGCAGGATCATCGCGATCCGCGCCTCGTCCGCCTGCCCGTACCGCCGCCGACCGTTCGCCTGGCGGCGCGGGTCGAGCAGCCCCACGTCCTCCCAGTGCCGCAGCACGTGCGCCGCCAGCCCGAACCGGTCGGCCAGCGCGCCGATCGACATCTCCTCGCTTGACTTCATGTCGACATGAAGTTGCACAGTCGGTGGTGTTGTCAACCACCGTCGCGTTCAGGAGTCCACGTGTCCGACTACCCGCAGGCCGGCTACTTCGACCGGAAGCGCAGTGCGTCCTACGAGCGGCGGGCGACCCGCCTGCTGGGAGGCCTGTACCGGCTGGTCGCCTCCGACGTCGCCGCGTTCGCTCCGCCCGGCGGTGTGGTGCTCGACGTCGGCACCGGTCCTGGACGGCTCCTGCACGCGATCGCGGCCAGGCGTGCGGACCTGGTGCTGGGCGGTGTCGACCTGTCCGCCGACATGGTGGACATCGCCCGTGCGGGCGCTCCGTCGTCGCGCATCACGTTCCAGGTGGCCGACGTGGCGTCGCTGCCGTACTCGGACGACAGCGTGGACGTGGTCGTTTCGACGTTGAGCATGCACGAGTGGCCGGACCGGCGTCGTGCGGTGGCCGAGTTGGGGCGCGTGCTGCGGCCCGGCGGCGCCCTGCTGGTGTACGACTTCCGCTTCGCCCGGATCGACCGCGAGTCGTTCTCGGGGTTCGCCGATGTCCGCCGCGTACCCGTGCGGCCGAAGTGGTGGCCGGCGCCGCTGTTCGCCAAGATCACCGCCTCGGTGAGCTGACCGTCTGTCATCACCCGTTCGAGGGGTTCCCGAGGCGTTGCCGAGTCGGCTCTCCCGGTGGTCGACCTGGGAGGTGCGGTGGCCGTCGGTGTGCCGGTGAGCTGCGGATTCGGGTGGGTGCGAGTACGGTCGGAGGACGCAGCGGGTTGACTCCACCAGCCACTGCCTTCTTCGACCCCGAGGAGGCTGCGGGCCGTGATAACCGAACCTTTCAGCCACTCGTTCAGGGTGGACCGCCAAGTCCACGGCTACGCCGTCGTGGTCCGCGTCGCCGGCGAGGTCGACGCGATGACCGTCTGCGGGCTCAAGCACGAGCTCGCGATCAGCCTGGCCCTGGCCACCCCGCCCGCACCGGTCGTCGTGGACCTCAGCGAGGTGGACTTCTTCGCCGCCGCGGGCTTGAACGAACTCCACCGCGGTCACCTGGCGGCCCAGGCGGCCGGCGTGCCACTGCGCGTGGTCGCCGGCCACCGTCACGTCCTGCGACCGTTCGAGATCAGCGGCCTGGACCAGGAGATCACGCCGTGCTCGACGCTGGCCGAGGCCTTGGTGGTCCGCACCCCGAGGGGCGTCCGGCGTTTCGCCCTGCCCGCCACCTGACCGGCGTCACCGGCGGTCAGCCGAGGGTGCTCACGTAGGCCAGGGTGCCCAGGGCCGGCACGGTGGCGAGGGTGAGCAGGAGCGACTTGCGGGTCGGTCCGGGCCGTCGAGCGCTTGGCGGATGCCGAGGGGCACGAAGGCCGCGCACAGGCTCGCTACCGCGATCACCGAGGTGATCTCGGTGCCCTTCAGCACGCCCAACGGCAGCAGGCACGTCGCGGCCAGGGCGGCGGCGCCGGGTAGGCCGAGCACACCGCCGCGGTAGGCGCCGAAGGCCAGCACCAGCCAGCCGGACAGGATGGTGAACGAGAGGAAGCTGAACAGGTGCACGTCCTGGTAGGACTGGCTGACGAGGTCGGTCGCGAACGCCGCACCCTGCCGTCGGACCACACCGTGCGCGGCCTGGTCGATGCCCGCGTGGAACGTCCGTTCGAACAGACCCACGAGCACCAGCGCGGCGCCCCACGTCGCCAACACCGGACGTGTTCGCCCGATCCGGTGCGCCAACGCGATCACCGCAGGTGCGAGCAGCACGGTCCCGGCGAGCACCAGGGTGTGCGCCGCGGTCATCCGGGCTGGCTGCTCCGCCAGGGCGAGCAACTGCTGGGGGAAGAAGTAGTGGAACGGCCACCGGAGCAGCGTCCCCACGAGCAGCAGCACCGGACCGAGGATCATCGCGCCGGCTCCCGCCCACCGGCCGGGGAATGTTGGGGTCATGCGGTAGACGATCGCAACGGTGGCCCCGGGGGCGAATCGGTCCGGGGTCCGGAGTTCCGGGTCAGACCACGGTCCGATGCCGTCGCACGAACGGGTGGTCGGACACCGCCACGTCACCGATCGGCCCCGCGGCGCGCAGCACCACGTCGAGCGCCCGCACCGGATCGGACATGTAGACCTGGCTGAACCACGCCATGTTCGCCTCCACCACGACCACCGCCGCACGGGGGTCGTCCGGTGGACCGGACAGCCCGACGTCCACCACGACCGCGCCGGGCAACCCGGGCAACGAGGCCGCGAACGCGCGCACCCGTGCCGCCGACGAGCAGGAGTCGAGCGGCGCCGGGTCCAGCCGGCCCCACGTCGCGTACCGCGAGCCCGCGCGCACCTCCCCGTCCAGCAGGAACAGCCGGAACTCGGCGGCGAAATCGACCACCTCGCTCACCAGCACGGCCGTGTCGTCGAGCAGGTCCGCGGGCAACTCGCCACCGTGCTCGTACACCCGCGCGGGGAAGCTCTTGCTCGACGGCGGCTTCACGAACGCCCGACCAGACCCGACGCGGGCCTCGCCCAGGGTCGTCGCACGGATCCGACGGCCGACCAACTCCCGCGGCAACCCGGGGAGCCAGTCGTCGGCCGGTTCGAGCAGCCCGAGGCCCAGCTCCGCGGCGACGCGGTCGGCGAACAGAGGCCCGCCGTAGTAGTGCACCGGCCCCGCCGGAACGGCCGACACCGCGGACACGACGGCCAGCCCGCGATCGACCGCCGCACGGGCGAGCGGACCGATGGCGGGCAACACCGGGGGAGGCACGAACAGGGAACCGGTCATGGTGCGCACATCGTGCGGCGCGCCGGGCCGATCCGTCGAACGATTACCCGCCCTTCGGCAGGTCCCGGGTTCCGTACGCTTCGCGGATGATCGACTACGAGTGGCGCGGCACGTTCGAGAACCCCGAGGTCAACGCACTGCACGCGGAGGGGTTCGACCACCGGGTGCTGGACGACGACTGGTGGGGCCAGGTCACCCGGCACAGCCTGGGCTGGGTCACCGCACGCCGCGACGACGCCCTGGTCGGGTTCGTCAACGTCGCCTGGGACGGCGCGGCCCACGCCTTCGTCCTCGACACCCTCGTCACCGCGACCGCGCGCCGTCGGGGCGTCGGACGACAACTCGTCGCGACGGCCGTGGACGGCGCGCGAGCCGCCGGCTGCGAGTGGCTGCACGTCGACTTCGACGACCACCTCGAGCCGTTCTACTTCGACAGCTGCGGTTTCCGGCCCACCAAGGCGGGCCTCGTCGCGCTCTGACCAACCGGGGAAGCCGCGTGTAGTTCGCTCCACCACGGGTAGTCGGCGTGAGACTGCCGACGAGGAGGAGCACGTGGACGCTTTCAAACCGGCCAAGGTCGTGAAGGAAGCCCTGGACAAGGCCGTGGAGAAGGTCGCCGACCTGGTCACGCCGCCCGTCCCCGGCACACCGGGCAGCGCGCCGCCGCCGCTGGACCCGCCGGACGAGCCGCAGGGGCCGCTGCCGCGCAAACCGGACCAGGCCTCCCCCCGGACGCGGACCGCGACCGGCGCGGAGACCGGCGCCGCGGCGGACACCAGGGAGCAGCAGGGCGAGTACCTGACCACGTCGACGGGCGCTCGCCTGTACGACACCGACCACTCGCTCAAGGCGGGCGCGCGCGGGCCGACACTGCTGCAGGACCACCACCTGCGGGAGAAGATCACCCACTTCGACCACGAACGCATCCCGGAACGGGTGGTTCACGCGCGAGGCGCGGGCGTCCACGGCGTGTTCGTGGGCTACGGAAATGCCGCGAACGTGTGCAAAGCCGGTTTCCTGGCCGAAGGCGTGACCACCCCGGTGTTCACCCGGTTCTCCACGGTCGTGGGTTCACGCGGTTCCGCCGACACCGTGCGTGACACCCGGGGCTTCGCCACGAAGTTCTACACCGCCGAGGGAACCTTCGACCTGGTCGGCAACAACATCCCGGTGTTCTTCATCCAGGACGGCATCAAGTTCCCGGACATCATCCACGCCGCCAAGCCGCACCCGGACCGGGAGATCCCGCAGGCGCAGAGCGCGCACGACACGTTCTGGGACTTCGTCTCCACCCACACCGAGGCCACCCACCACGTGATGTGGCAGATGTCCGACCGGGCCGTGCCGCGGTCCTTCCGGATGATGGAGGGCTTCGGCGTCCACACGTTCCGGCTGGTCAACGCCGAGGGCACGACGTCGCTGGCCAAGTTCCACTGGAAGCCCAAGCTCGGCGTGCACTCCCTGCTGTGGGAGGAGGCGCAGTTGATCGCGGGCGTCGACCCCGACTTCCACCGGCGGGACCTGTTCGACGCGATCGAGTCCGGCGCGTTCCCGCAGTGGGAACTGGGCATCCAGGTCTTCCCGGACACCCCCGAGCAGACCTTCGAGGGCATCGACCTGCTCGACTCGACCAAGATCGTGCCGGAGGAGCTGGCGCCGGTCCAGGCGATCGGCATGCTCACGCTCAACCGCAACACCACCAACTTCTTCGCCGAGACCGAGCAGGTCGCCTTCCACGTCGGCCACCTGCCGCCGGGCATCGACGTGACCGACGACCCGCTGCTGCACGCGCGCCTGTTCTCCTACATCGACACGCAGCTGAGCAGGCTCGGCGGGCCGAACTTCAACCAGATCCCGATCAACCGCCCGCACGCCCCGGTCAACGACATGCTGCGCGACGGCTTCCACCAGCACGCCGTGCACAGCGGCGCGGCGCCGTACAAGCCGAACACCCTCGACGGCGGCTGCCCGTTCATGGCTGGTCTGGAGACCGGCGCGTACGTCGAGTTCCCGGCCCCGGTGGCCGAGGGGGTCAAGGAGCGCCGCGCGCCCGCGTCGTTCGCCGACCACTTCACCCAGCCCCGGCTGTTCTACCGGAGCCTGAGCCCGGTGGAGAAGGAGCACCTGGTGCGGGCGTTCACGTTCGAGCTGGGCAAGTGCTACGAGCAGGCGATCAAGGAACGCGAGCTGCGCGTGCTCGCCAACGTGGACGCCGAGCTGTGCGCCTTGGTGGCCGCCGGTCTCGGGCTGCCCGCGCCGGCGGCGACCGAGCCCGCGGCCGAGGTCGCGCCGAGCCCGGCGGTGTCCCAGATCGGGCAGGTGTGGCCGACGGAGGGCCGGATGATCGGCATCGTGGTGGACGCCGACGACCCGGCGAGCCTCGACGGCCTGAACGCCCTGCGCCAGGCGATCAGCGCGGGCGGCATGGTGCCGTTGGTCATCGCCGCTCGCGGCGGGCAGCCGGCGGACGGGCTGGTGGCGCAGCGGACGTTCCTGACCGCCCGCTCGGTCGAGTTCGACGCGTTGCTGCTGGCCGCCGCGCCGCCGCCCGCCCCGGACGCGATCCCCGCCCGTGACGACAAGGCCGGCGCCCCCGCCGCCACCGTCGACCCGCGCGTGGTGCTGATGGTCCAGGAGTGCTACCGGCACGCGAAGGCGATCGGCGCGTGGGGCACGGGCCAGACGGCTCTGCTGGAGGCCGGGTGCGACGTCGACGACCTCGGCGTCGTGGCCGGAGACACCCCGGCGGCCGTGTTCGAGCAGGTCCAGGAGCTGCTCGGCACGCACCGCGTGTGGGACCGGTTCCCCGCGACCATCGCCTGACCCGACGACGACCCGGCCCGGGCCCCCCCCCCCCGCCCCGCGGGGCTGTGAACCCCGGCCCACCGGGGAGTTGGGCCCCGGCGCCCCCCCCCCCCCCGCCCCCCCCCCCCCCCCCCGCCCGCCCCCCCCGCCCCGCGCCCGGTCGGTCATGTCAGCACAGGCAGAGCGTGTAGTTCGCCTGGTACGTCGTCGCGGTCGCGGGCGCGGTCACGTTGTGCGTCTGCGCCCCGCCGTCGGACCAGTTGCTGTACCGGTAGCGGAACACCAGCGTGCCGCCTTGCGGGCTCGGCGCGCTGATCGAGTTGTTCGACCCGACGATCACCGTGCGGGTGAACGGCGTGGTCTGCGCCGTGCCGCCGACGCTGAGCTGCAAACCGCTCGGGTTCGACGTGAACGTCAGCGCCACCGTCCGCGGGTCGAGCTTCGTCGTGGTGCTCTTGGTGCGCCCCGACGAGTCCGTGGCGGTCAGCGTGAGGTCCAGGTACGACGGGTACTCGTGGTCGGGCGCGATGAACGAGCCCGACGCCACACCCGTCCAGTTCTGCACCACGTGCTCGTGGCACGAGCCGCTGGTCGCGCAGTGCTGGATGCTCAGCTTCCAGCTCAACGCGGACGCGGGCAGCGCGCCGTCCTGCGGGTCGGTCGCGTGGCCGGTGAACGGCACCTGCTGACCCACCGACCAGTTCAGCGGCGCGGTCGGGGTGTCGATCACCGGCACGGGGTCCTCCGCGACCGGTGTGCCGACCGTGACGGTGACCGCGGTGGTGCCCGACGCGCCGGACTGGTCGGTCACCCTGAGCCCGACGGTGATCGTGCCCTGCGTGGTGTAGGTGCGCGTCGGGGTGGCGGAGGTGGAGTCGTCGTGCTGGCCGTCGCCGTCGAGGTCCCAGGCGTAGGTCAGGGTGTCACCGGGGTCCGGGTCGGTCGAGCCGGTTCCGCTGAACTGCACGGCCAGCGGGGCGGCCCCGGACTGCGGGGTGGCCGTGGCGACGGCGGTCGGCGCCCGGTTGCCGGTCGGGTAGGAGACCCGGCGCAACTGGCCCGCGCCCAGCGCGATGTAGAACAGGTCGCCGCCGGGCCCGGTGGTGATCTGCACCGGCACGTTCACCCCGGTCACGAACGGCACCAGCTTGGCCGGGTCCGGCTGGCCCGCCGTGGTCTGCATGGCCCAGATGCAGCCGCGTGAGCTGTCGGCGAAGAACAGCGCGCCGTCGTAGGCGGGCGGGTAGTTGCTGCCGGACTCGAACGCGATGCCGGAGATCGACGACCCGCCGGTGGGGCACGGGTCGGTCGCGACGACCTTCGCCGAGTGGTTGTAGGCGTAGTAGGGCGTGGTCTGGCCCGCGCCCGTGTACAACGACTCGCAGAGGGCCAGGTTCGCGCCGTCGTACCCGCCCTGGCGCGCGGAACCCTCGTAGCACGGCCAGCCGAAGTTCTCCGCCGTCGCGTCGTTCACGTCGGGGATCCGGTTGACCTCCTCCCAGGTGTTCCAGCCGACGTCGCCCGCCCACAGCTCCTCGGTGCCGGGCCGGAACGCGAAGCGGAACTGGTTGCGGAAGCCGTGGGCGATCACGCGCTTGGCGTTGGCGTCGGCGTTGCCCGCGAACGGGTTGCCGGGCAGGCCCGCGCCCGTGTCGGGGTCGATGCGGACGATCGTGCCGTCGAGGCTCACCGGCTCGCCCGCCGGGCGGCGGATCGACTGGGCGCGCAGCGCGCCGCCACGCGCGGTCGGCGCGGTGAGGTTCGTGCCGGCGGGCGACGGCGGGTCGGCGCACGGGTTGCCGACCTGGCCGTAGTCGGTGAAGTTGAAGCTCGCGCCGTCACCGCCGCCGACGTACAGGCCGCCGTCGGGACCGAACACGACCGTGCCGATGGAGTGGCTCGGGTACTGCTGGCACCAGTCGGTGACCAGCGGCTGCTCGGCGGTCATCGTGCCGCCGGCGCCCGCGGTCAGCTTGGAGACCCGGCCGGTCACGACGCAGCCCTGGTCGGTGGCGCCGGGCGGGGTCGGGCACTGGTCGCCCCAGCGCGGGTGCGTGCCGCCGGGCACGGCGTCGTGGGTGTAGGCCACGTAGACGTACGGGCGGGTCGGGAACTGCGGGTCGACGGCCAGGCCGAGCAGGCCGCGGTCCCAGAAGTCCTGCGTCTGCGGTCGGAGGTCGGCGAACACGGTCGCGGTGGTGTCGGCGAGCGAGTCGAAGACCTTGATCAGGCCGCTCTTCTCGGCGATGAACACGCGGCCGTCCGGCGCGAACGAGACGGCGGTCGGCGTGGTGAGGCCGCCGATGGCGAGGGTGTCGGTGAAGCCGGTCGGCACGGCGGCGGAGGCCGTCGGTGGGAGTGCCACCGTGGTGGCGGCGACCATGACGGCCACGGCGGCCACGGCGGTCACGCGTCTCGAACGGGGTGAAAGTTGTGCGCGGCGGTGTAAACGCATGGCCCGATTCGTTCCCTTCGTGACACTTTTGGGTGAGCACGGAAGGGTGACATGCGGGTTGCCGGTCACGCACTGCTTTGTCGGGCTGGGATCGGGTTGTCGTGTGGTCTCATCCGAGCGGACTATCGGTCACCCCGAAAAATCGGCTCAGGCCTGGTCCTTCCGGCGTACCCGCGCTCGGCGTTCAGTCCAGCGCGGCGTCGCGCTCGGCCCTGGTCCGGGACAGCAGGAACCCGGCCGCGGCGGCGAGCGGGAACATCACCACCCCGTAGACGGCGGCCGGCACCGCCAGCTGCTCGCTGCCCAGCACGGTGATCGCGACCGTGATCGCCAGCGTGCTGTTATGCACACCGACCTCGAACGCCGACGCGATCGCCTGCCGCTCGCCGACCCGCGCCAACCGGGGGACCAGGTAGCCGGCGGTCAGGCTGCACGCGCAGAACAGCACCGCGACCAGCCCGATGTCGGCCAGGTACCCGCCGACGTTCTCGCGCTCGGCGACGATCGTGCCCACGATCACGGCCACCAGCACCACGCCCGAGAAGATCCGCACCGGCTTGTCCGCGCGCTCGGCGAACGCCGCCGACCGGCGGCGCACGAGCATGCCCAGCACCACGGGCACCAGCACGATCGCGAACACCTGCGCGACCTTGCCGAACTCCAGCCCCACCGCGCCCCCCGTGGCGGGCTCGAAGTGGTCGAGGGCGAGGTTCACCACCAGCGGCAGGGTGGCCACGGCGAGCACCGAGTTGACCGCCGTCAGCGTGATGTTGAGCGCGACGTCGCCGCGGAACAGGTGGCTGAACAGGTTCGCCGTGGTGCCGCCGGGTGACGCGGCCAGCAGCATCATGCCGACCGCGAGCACGGGGTCGAGGTCCAGCGCGACCACCAGCCCGAAGCACACCAGCGGAAGCAGGAGCAGCTGGGTGGCCAGCGCGACCGCCACCGCACGGGGCTCGCGCGCGATCCGGGCGAAGTCGGCGACCGTCAGCGACAGTCCGAGCCCGAACATGACCACGGCCAGCGCGATCGGGAGGCCGACGCTCGTCAAGGCGGAATCCACGGCGATCACCTGCGTTTCTGCGTCGAACCCGGACCGGGAGGAGCGCATCCTCCCCCAGAACGGGACGAATCGGGAGGCCCGAGTCCGGTTCGATGGCATTCGGTGATCACGGCTATGGTTGTCAGGCAGTGCCTGACAACGCTGGAGGGCCGATGACGTACCCGCCGGGCTGTTCGTTCTGCGGCAAGGCCGCCGCCGACGTGCGCAAGATCATCAGCGGGCCGGGGATCTACATCTGCGACGGCTGCGTGTCGGCGTGCGTGGCGATCCTGGAGGCCGACGACGGGGCATCCGACGTGACCGTTCCGGAGTGGTCGGTGATGTCGGACGGCGAACTGCTGGCCCACCTGCCGCGCATCGCGGCCACCGCGAGCCAGGTCGAGACCGGGCTCAAGGAACGGGTCGCCGAACTGCGCGGCCGGGGCGTCACGTGGGCGCGGATCGGCGCCGCGCTGGGGATGAGCAGGCAGTCGGCGTGGGAGCGTTTCTCGTGAGCGTGTGGCGGGTCCGCGACTTCCGGCTGGTGTGGGCGGGGCAGACCCTGTCGTCGTTCGGCAACGGGGTGTCGCAGCTCGCGTACCCGTTGCTGGCGCTCGCGCTGACCGGCTCCGCCGCGGCGGCCGGGGCGTTGGCTGCCGTGCGCGCGCTCCCGTACCTGGTGCTGGGCCTGCCCGCGGGCGCGCTGGTGGACCGCTGGGACCGCCGGCGCACGATGGTGCTGTGCGACCTCGGCCGCGCGGTGAACATGGCGACCGTGCCGGTGGCGTTGGCGTTCTCGGCGCTGACGCCGGCGCACCTGTTCGTGACCGGGTTCGTCGGTGGCGTGCTGCACGTGTTCTTCTCCGCCGCCGAGAACGCCGTGCTGCCCAACGTGGTCGGCAAGGACCGGTTGACCGGCGCCGTGTCCGCCGTGGAAACCGCGCAGGCGGCGACGGGCGTGCTCGCCGGGCCGGTCGGCGGCGCGTTGCTGCAGCTGTGCCGCGGGCTGCCGTTCGTCGTGGACGCGGTGTCGTTCCTGGCGTCGGCGCTGTGCCTTTCCCTGGTGCGGGCCGACTTCCGGGGCGAGCCGACCCGGACCCGCGACGGCCTGCGCGCCGAGATCGGCGAGGGCGTGCGGTGGCTGTGGGGGCACCGGGCGCTGCGCTCGATCGCGGTGACCGCCGCCGGGTTGCAGGTGGCGATCTCCGGTGTCGCGCTGGTCGCGATCGTGGCGGCGCGGGACGCGTCACCGGCCGCGATCGGCGGGTTGTTCGCGGCCCTGGGCGTCGGCGGGGTCGTGGGCGCGGTGATCGCGCCGAAGCTCAAGGCGCGCATGGGGCTGTTCCGGCTGCTGCTGACGGTGGTGTGGCTGCAAGCCGTGCTCTGGGCGGCGTTGGCGTTCGCCGGCGGTCTGGTCGCGGTGGGTGTCGTGCTTGCCCTGTTCACGGTGTCGATGCCGTGCTTCGGCGTGGCCGCGCTCAGCTACCAGCTGGAGGTCACGCCCGACCACCTGCTCGGCCGCGTCGGCACCGCGTTCGGCCTGCTGATCTGGGCGGCGACCCCGGTGGGGGCCGCCGCCGCGGGGGTGCTGCTCGACGCGGTCACGCCGCGCACCACGTCCCTGCTGTTCGCGGGGTGGGTGGTCGTGCTCGGGCTCGTGTCGACCCGTGTCCTGAGCGTTCAACTCGGGGGTCCTGAACGCAGGACACGGGTGACGCGGACGTAGGACACGCGGGTCAGGGTTTGTGGGACACCAGGAGGGACTGGCCGGGTGAGGTGGTCAGGGGATGGGTGACGGGAGTGCCGAGGCCCGCGTTCGCCAGCCAGGTGGTGATCTCGTCCGTGCCGTAGACCTGACCGCCCTGGCCGTGGAACAGGTTGAGGCTGAAGACGCGGGCGAAGGCGTCGGACGCGGGGTCGGGGGAGCGCTCGTCGTGTTCGAGCAGCACGACCGCGCCGCCGGGGCGGAGGGCCGCCGCGACGCGTGCCAGCAGCTCCTCGTTCGCCGCGGCCGGTCGGCCGTGCACGACGTTGAACAGCAGCACGGTGTCGTAGTCCTCGCCCAGGTCGAGCGTGTCGTAGTCACCGGCGCGCAAGGTGATCCGCCGGGACATGCCCGCGTCGGTGACCGCCGCCGCGCCCACCGCCAACGCGTCGGGCAGGTCGACGACCGTCGCGTGCAGCGAGGGGTGCGTCGAGCACAGCCGGATCGCGTGCTTGGCGTGCCCGCCGCCCACGTCCAACAACGTCGAACCGACGGGCACGATCGACGCCACCTCGGGCGCGATGGCGTCGGCGTGCCCGGACAACATGCCCTGGAACCGGCGCAACACGTCCGGCCGTTCGGCGAGCCACGCGTAGAAGTCGATCGCGGGCTTGCCGGTGCGCACCGACTCCTCCAAGCCCTCCCACGACTCGAACAGCACCACCGACCAGAACTTGTCCACTTCGGAGTAACCGCCGCCCGCCAACCACTTCGTGGTCTCGGCGGTGTTGGCGTACCCGTCCGGCCCGCGGGTCAGGTATCCGAACGACACCAGCGCCTCGGCCAGCAGCCCGACGCCGCGCGGGTCGGCGTCGAGCGCGGAGGCCAGCGAGCCCACCGGACGGGGGCCGTCGGCCAGCGCGTCGAACACACCGAGCCGCAGTCCCGCCGCGACGGCCCGGTAGCCCGCGGTGGCGAGCAGGTCGTGGAACGACGGCGGACCGTCGTCCGGTCCCAGGTGCAGTGGCATGGTCAGCCCCTTTCCGGCAGCACGCCCGCGGCGGCGAGGAAGTCCACGTGCCGGGCGATCATCTCCGCGTCGGCGGGCGGGAACTCGACCCCGCACGACGCCGCGGCGGCCCATGTGGTCGAGCAGTCGAACACCGGGTGCGCCCGGTGCGTGGTGGTCAGGCCGAACGCCAGCGGGCCGAACGCGCTGTCCGGGCTCTCCAGCATCAACGACCTCCAGTCCGCGTACTCCAGCAGGCGGGTCGGGTAGCCCTTCGCGGTGAGCACCTCGCCCAGGTCGGCGTAGCTGAACCCGTCGGCCCGGTAGTAGTGGAAGTCCCTGCCGGGGGAGTGCGCACCGGGTGGCGACGGCCGGGTCGAGATGCCCGCGATCGCGCCCGCGAGCCGGTCGACCGGCAGCATGTCGATCACGTCCGGCGTCCGCGGCACCGCGCCCGCGTGCGCGCAGGTCGCGATCTGCCTGCTCAGGTACGACTCGGTCTTCGCCGTGCCGGTGCGCACGTCGCCCACGATCGCGGCGATGCGGTGGATCGACACGGGCACGCCCCGGTCCCGGGCGAGCACGCCCATCATGTCGGCCACCCACTTGGTGGTGTGGTAGCCGGTGTCCAGGCCCGTCGGGTCCTCGGGCCGGTCGGCCTCGGTGATCAGCTGCTTGTCGTAGTTCGCGCCGAGGAACACGCCGAGCGTCGACATCAGGTGCAGCGGCTTGGTCGCGTACCGGGTGGCCAGCCGCAGCACGTCCACCGTGCTGCCCACGTGCGGCGGCATCATCCACTGGTAGGTGAGGACGAAGTTCATCACCGCGCCGTTGTGGTAGATCGCGTCCATGCTCTCGGCCAGCGCGTCGAAGTCCTTCTCCGCCAGGCCGAGCAGCGGCTGGGACATGTCGCCGACCACCGGCACCACCCGGGCCAACCGCTCCTCGGGCACGTCGAGGTGCGCGCGACGCAGGTTGGCGCGCACGCGCGCGAGTGCGACGGCCGGCGTCTCCGCCCGGACCAGGCAGTGCACCTCGGCGTCCGTGCGGGCCAGCAGCTCACCGAGCAGGTGCGCGCCGAGGAACCCGGTCGCGCCGGTCAGCAGCACCCGTTGCGGGGGCCCCGTCCGCACCGGGTGCCGCACCTCGATGTCGTCCGGCGGTGTCGCGTCGACCCGCATCTCCGCCACGGACGGCAGGCCGGACTTGTAGCGCTTGGCGAACGTGTGGTCCGACGCGGCGGCCTGCTCCACCACCTCGGCCAGCTCGGCGAGGTCGGCGGTGGCGAACAACGCGCGCAGCGGCACCGTCACGCCCAGCAGCGAGCGGACCTTGGCGAGCACGGCGGCGGCGATCAGGGAGTGCCCGCCGAGGCCGAAGAAGCTGTCCCGGCGGCCGACCAGCGGCACGTCGAGCACCTCGGACCAGACTTCGGCCAACGTCCGCTCGACCGGTGTGCGCGGCGGCTCGTACGGCGTCAGCCGGGCCGCCGGGTCGGGATCGGGCAGCGCCGCCACGTCGACCTTGCCGTGCCGGGTGAGCGGCAGCTCGTCCAGCACCACGACCGCCCCGGGGAGCATCGCGTCCGGCAGCCGGCCGGCGCAGAACGCCCGCAGCTCGTCCAACGCGGGGGACTCCGATCGCGGCACGACGTACGCGACGAGGGTGTCGCCGCGCACCGCCACCGCGGTCTCGGCGATCGCCGGGTGCGCCAGCAGCGTGGAGCGCACCTCGCCCGGCTCGATGCGGTGACCGCGCAGCTTGACCTGGTCGTCCACCCGGCCGAGGAACTCCAGCGCGCCGTCGGCCAGCAGCCGGACCAGGTCGCCGGTGGCGTACATCCGACCACCCAGGACGGTCGGGTCGGGCAGGTACACCGACGCCGTGCGCTCCGGGTCGTTCCGGTAGCCGCGCGCGGGTGCGAGGCCCCCGATGTGCAACTGGCCGGGCACGCCTACAGGAGCCGTGCGCAGGTTTTCGTCCAGCACGTACGCCCGCACGCCGGGCAGCGGTCGCCCGATGGGCAGTGTGGCGGCACGCGGGTCGACCTCCGACGCGTCGACCGTGCGGTAGGCAGTGGCGCAGACCGTGGTCTCGGTCGGGCCGTAGTGGTTGACCAGCGCGACCTTCCCGCCGGTCAGCGCGGCCCACTCGGCGACCGCGGCCGTCGGCACCGCCTCGCCGCCGATCATCATCACGGCCAGCGGACCGGGGTCGACGTCGAGGCCCGCCAGGTCCGACACCCAGCGCTTGAACAGCGCGGCAGGTGAGTCGACGGCGGTGATGGCGTGGTCGGCGCACAGCTTGAGCAGGTCCGCGCCGCCGATCGCGGCCGGCTCGGGGTGCACGACGACCGCCGCGCCCGCGCACCACGCCGGGAACACGTCGCCCACCGACGCGTCGAAGCTCAACGGCGGGATCATCAGGATCCGCTGACCGGGTGCGAACCCGTGCAGGTCGATGAACGCGCCGGTCAGGTTCGCGAGCGTGTCGTGCTGCACCTGCACGCCCTTGGGCACACCGGTCGAGCCGGACGTGTAGACGATGTACGCCAACCCGTCCTCGCGCACGTCGGCGGCCGGCGGAGCGTCGGCCTCGCCGGTGAACGCGTCGTCGGTGGTGTCCAGCAGCGCGCCGTGGAACTCGCCGAACCGGTCCCGGTTGGCCGGCGCGGTGATCACCACGGGCGCGCCGCAGTCGGTCAGCAGCCCGGCGAGCCGCGCGGGCGGGTGCGCCGGGTCGAGCGGCACGTACGCGCCACCGGCCTTGAGCACGGCCAGCAGCGCCACCAGCGCGTCCGGCCCGGCTTTCAACGCCAGGCCGACCGGCGTCTCGGGACCGACACCCCACCCGGCCAGCACGTGCGCCACCCGGTTGGCCCGCCGGTCGAGCTGCGCGAACGTCACCTCCGTGCCGTCGGCCAGGTCGAGCACCGCGGTCGTGTCGGGGTGCGCGGCCACCTGCTCCGCGATCCGGGTCAGGACGGCGGGGCGGCGCAGCGACAACGCCGGGTCCAGGGCGTCCTGCGGTTCGCCGTTGAGCCGGCCCGCGGCGAGGCGGTCGGCCTTCGTCGTCGTGTCCACCGCGGACAGCCGGGCGGACGGGTCGGCCACCAGCGCGGCGAGCACCGCGAGCAGGTGGTCGGCCAGCCGCGCCACGGTGTCCGCGTCGAACACGTCGGTGCTGTAGTCGAGGTTCGCGGGCCAGTCGCCGTCGGTCTCCCGCACGTGCAGCGTGAGGTCGAACCGGCTGGTCTCGCGGTCGATCGGCAGCTCCGCCGCGGCCATCCCCGCCCACGAACCGGTCGTGTCGCCCCGGTTGAGCACCAGCATCACCTGGAACAGCGGGTGGTGCGCGAGGTCGCGGCGCGGCGCGACCCGGGCGGCGACCTCGTCGAAGCTCACCTCCGCGTGGTCCAGCGCGTCGATCGCGGTGGCGCGGGCCCGGCCCAGCAGGTCGGCCACGGTCGGGTCACCGGACAGGTCCAGCCGCAGCGCGGTGGTGGTGACGAACATGCCGACCGAGCGCTCCAGCTCGGGGAACGGCCGGTGCGTGGTCGGCGAGCCGATCACCAGGTCGTCCGCGCCCGACCGGCGGGCCAGCAGCACGCCGAACGCGGTCAGCAGACCGGCGAACGTGGTGCAGCCGTGGGCGCGGGTCACCTCGGCCAGCTTCCCGGCCAGCGCGGCGGGCACGGTGAACCGGTGGCTGCCGCCAGCGGTGGTGCGGTTCGGCGTCCGCGGCCGGTCCAGCGCCAGGTCGAGCACGGCCGGCGCGCCGGACAGGCGGTCGTGCCAGTGGTCCAGCTGCCGCTGCCGCTCGCCGTCGGCGAGCCGGTCGGCCTGCCAGTGCACGTAGTCCGGGAACTGCGCCCCGACCGGCTCGGGCGTCACACCCGCGTAGACGTCGCCGATCTCGCCCGCCACCACGCCCAGGGACAGGTCGTCGCACACGATGTGGTGCGCGCTGAACACGACCGCCGTGTCGCCCGGACCGACCCGCACCACCCGGACCCGCAGCAGCGGCGCGACGGCCAGGTCGAACGGGGTGTCCACTTCGGACACCAGGAACGCGGCCAGCTCGTCCTCGCCGTCGACCGACGAGAACGCCACGTCGGCGGGCACGTCGGCAGGCACCTGCTGCTCGGGCACGCCGTCGACGTCCACGATCCGGGTGCGCAACGCCTCGTGCCGTCCCATGACGGTCCGCACGGCGGCGCGCAGCCGGTCCTCGTCCACATCGCCGGCGACCCGGAGCGCGGCGAACATGACGTACGCGCCCGCGTCCAGGCCCAGCCGCCCGGTCAGCCAGAGGCCGCGCTGGTTGCCCGACAGCGGCACGACCGCGCCGTCGGGGCGGCGCGGCACCGCCTGCCGGGGCGCGGGGGCCAGGCCGCGTTCGGCGAGGAGCTTGGCCAGCAGGCGTTCGCGGTGGTCGGAGAGCTCGGTCATCCCAGGGTCCTTTCAGGTGACGGCGTCTCGTCGGCCACCGCGTCGGGCAGGTCGTCCACGGTCCGCAGGCGCGGTCGCGTCCAGGCGTAGGCCGCCAGGGCGAGCATCAGCACGCCGACGACCAGGAAGATCAGGGCGATGCCGCGGCCCTCGCCGGTGCCGATGAGCGCGCCGACCCCATCGGCCAGCGGGCCGTCGGCCGCCATCAGGGGCTCGGCCACGCCGTCGGTCAGCGGGCCGATCAGGAGGAACGCGACGGGCATCGCGGCGGTGCCGATCATCCGCACCACGGCCAGCACCCGGCCGAGCACCGCCGGGTCGACCTTGGTCTGCAACAACGTCACGCAACACGTGTTGATCAACGGCAGGGTGAACAGGAACGCGGGCGCGGCGATCCCGATCAGCCACGGCGAGGGCGCCAGCGAGTGCAGCACCAGGAACACCCCGCCCAGTGCCACCCCCGCGTAGATGCCGTGCACCCGGCGCTTCGGGCCACCCCACACGCCCATCACCAGGCCGCCCACGAACAGCCCGCTGCCGCCCGCGGCCATCAGCACGCCGAGCGTCGCGGGACCGGAGAAGGACAGGATCAGCGGCTGCACCAACCCGCCCGCGATGGCGAACAGGAAGTTCCACACCGCGAACACCGCGCACAAGGCGAACAGCCCCGGCGCGCCGCGCAGCCACCTCACCCCGGCGCCGATGCCCTCGCGCTCCCCGTCCGAGGCGCCGGCCGGCCGCACGGCCTCGTCGGGCAGCCGGGCCACCAGCAAAGCCCCGACCGCGAACGCCATCGAGACGAGGTCGATCAGCAGCACGCCCCGCAGCCCCACCACGCCGAGCAGCGCGCCGGCGACCAGCGGCGCGGCGATCTGCACGCCCTGCGTGATCTGCATCAGCCCGTTGATCCGGCCCAGGTGCTCCTTGGGCACCAACGCCGGCACCAGGGCCGTGTAGGCGATGATGTGGAACGAGTTGAGCGCCGCGGTCAGCGCCGTGGCGACGTAGATCTGCCACACCGCCAACGAGCCGGTCGACACGGCCACCAGCAGCAGGGCCGTGACCACGCCCGCGCCGGAGTCCGCGACCAGCATGATCTTCCGCCGGTCGTACCGGTCGGCCACCGCACCCGCGTACGGCGCGAGCAGGATGCCCGGCACCACGGCGCAGAACTGGATCAGCACGAACGTCGTCACCGACCCCGTGCCCAGGTACACCCACACGCCGAGCACGAACGCGGTCAGCGCGGAGCCGATCACCGACACCAGCTGACCGGCCCACACCACGGCGAACCTGCCCAGACCTGCCCGCCCGCTCAGGCCGGCCCCCGCGTTCACCGGGCCTCACCGAGCATCGACTCGACCTCCTCGGCCGACATCCCGGCCAGTTGCAGGCGCAGTTCGGCGACCGCGGCGACCCGCGCCGGGTCGTCCAAGGTGGCGAGCGCGGCGGCGACACCGGCGACGGTCGGCTCGGCGAACATCCGGCCGATCGGCACCGTCACCGCGAACGCGGCCTGCACCCTGGCCAGCGCCTTCGCCGCGAGCAGCGAGTGGCCGCCCAAGGCGAAGAAGTCGTCGTGCACGCCCACCTCCGGCACGCCCAGCACCTCGGCCCAGATACCGGCCAGCACCTCCTCCACCGCGTCACGCGGCGGTACCCGTTCGCCTTCGACGTCCCACGTCGGCGCGGGCAGCGCCTTGCGGTCGGTCTTGCCGTTGGGCGTCAACGGGAACGCGTCCAGCACCACCGCCGTGGCGGGCAGCATGTAGTCCGGCAGCCGTGCCGCCAACCCGGCCCGCAGCCGGGCCCACAACCCGTCCCGGGGCCCGTCGGCCGGCACCACGTAGGCGACCAGTCGCTCGTCGGCGGCCAGCACGACCGCCTCGCGCACCTCGCCGGAGGCCAGCAACGCGGCCTCGACCTCGCCGAGCTCGATCCGGAACCCGCGCACCTTCACCTGGTGGTCGGCCCGGCCCAGGAACTCCAGCGCGCCGTCCGACCGGTGCCGCACCAGGTCGCCCGTCGCGTACAACCGTCGTCCGGGCTCCCGGGCGAACGGGTCCGGCACGAACCGGCTCGCGGTCAGCCCCGGCCGGTCGTGGTAGCCGCGCGCCACGCCCGCGCCGCCGATGTGCAGCTCGCCGACCACGCCCGGCGGCACGGGTTCCAGCCCCGGACCCAGCACGTACAGCCGGGTGTTGCCGATCGGCGGGCCCAGCACCACGGGCGCGGGCGAGGGCTCGACCAGGCCGGCGGACGACCAGACCGTGGTCTCGGTCGGCCCGTACGCGTTCCACAGCACCGCGTCGTCGGTCAGCAGGTCGTCGGCGAGGTCGCGCGGCAGCGCCTCGCCGCCGCAGATCCGGGTCGCCACGACGGCGGGCACGCCACCGGCCGCGTGCAGCAGCCGCCACGTCGCCGGGGTCGCTTGCAGGGTCGTGATCCCGTGCCCGACCAGCAGCTCCCGCAACGCCGCACCGTCCGCGCTCACGTCGGCGGGCACGACCACCACCTCCGCGCCCGCGGTCAACGGCAGCAGCAGTTCCAGCACCGAGATGTCGAACGACAGCGTGGTCACGGCGGCCAGCCGGTCGGCGTGGGTGAGGGCGAACAGCCGCTGGAACGACACCAGCAGGTTCACCACGGCCCGGTGCGGCACCTCGACGCCCTTGGGCGTGCCCGTCGAACCGGACGTGTAGATGATGTACGCCAAGTCCTCGCCGGAGGCGGGGCACGGCACGGGTGCCGGCTCGAAGCGGTCCGCGTCCGCGAGGCGCAGCACCGTGCCGCCGAACGGCAGCTCGCGGTCCGCGACCAGCACGGCCGCGCCCGAGTCGGCCAGCATCGCGGTCATCCGGTCCGCGGGCCAGCCCGGGTCCAGCGGCACGTACGCGGCGCCCGCCTTCCACACGCCCAGGACGGCGGCCACCAGGTCCGGGGTGCGCGGCAGGCACAGCGCCACCGCCGACCCGAGGCCCACGTCGTGTGCCCGGAGCAGCGCGGCGATCCGCTCGGCCCGGGTGTCCAGTTCCGCGTACGTCAGCCGCGAGTCCGCACCGGACACCGCCGTGCCGTGCCCCGTGACCAGGTCCAACGCGGTGCGCGCGGGCGGCAGCGGCAGGTCGGTGGCGTTGAAGCCCTCCACCACCTCCCACCGCCGCACGCCGGTCAGCCCGTCGAGCTCGCTGATCCGCCGTTCCGGGTGCTCGGCGGCGGCGGTGAGCAGCGCGATCAGCCGATCGGTGAACTCGGCGATGGTCGAGTCGTCGAACAGGTCGGTGTTGTACTCGATGCCCAGGGCGAGCGCGTCGCCCTGCGGGTCGGCGGCCAGCGTGAGGTCGAACTTCGCCACCTTCGGGTCGGGCACCAGCGGCGTGACGTCCAGCCCGCTCAGCGCGATGTCCAGCGGCGGGGTGTTGGTGAAGATCAGCTGGGCCTGGTAGATCGGCGCGTGCCCGGTGCTGCGCTGCGGGCTCAGGTGCTCCACCAGCTGCTCGAACGGCAGGTCGGCGTGCGCGAGGCCGTCGGCGGCGACCTGCCGGGTCCGGGCCAGCAGCTCGGTGAACGTCGGATCGCCGCCCACCCGCGTGCGCAACGCGAGCGTGTTGACGAAGAACCCGATCAGGCCCTCCAGTCCCGGGTGGGAACGCCCGGCGACCGGAGTGCCCACGACCACGTCGTCCTGCCCGGCCAACCGGCCGAGCCGGGCCGCGAACCCGGCCAGCAGCACCATGAACACGGTGACGCCGTGCGCGCGGGCCAGCTCCTCCAGCGGTCGGAGCGGGACGTAGCCGTACCGCAGCGCGCCCCGGTGGGTGACCACCGGTGGCCGGGGCCGGTCGGTCGGCAGGGTCAGCAGCTCCGGCGCCCCCGCGAGGTGCCGCGCCCAGAAGTCGAGGTGCCCGGCGGCGAGGTCGGACATCCGGTCCCGCTGCCAGACCGCGAAGTCCGGGTACTGCAGCCTCAGCGCGGGCAGGTCGGGGTCACGGCCGTCGAGCGCCGCGTCGTACGCCTGACCCAGCTCGCCGAGCAGCACCGACAGCGACCACGCGTCGGCGGTGATGTGGTGCAGGTTGAGCACCAGCACGTGGTCGTCGTCGGCGAACCGGCCCAGGCTCGCCACGAACAGCGGTCCCCGGTGCAGGTCGAACCCGATGCCGCCGCGGTCGTCGGCGAACCGCTGCGCCTCCGCGTCCCGGTCGCCGTCCGGGAGGTCGTGGGTGGTGAGGGTGGCGGCGCCGGTGGGCGCGACCAGCTGCACCGGCTCGCCGCCCGAGTCGGGGAACGTGGTGCGCAGCGACGCGTGCCGGTTGACGAGGGTGTCCAACGCCCGCCGCAACGCGTCCTGGTCGAGCGTGCCGCGCAGGCGCAGCGCGAGGGGCACGTTGTAGACGGCGCTGCCGGGGGAGAACTTGTCCAGGAACCACAGGCGTTGCTGCCCGAACGACAACGGGTACGCGGTGGGTGCCGCGGCCCGTGCCCGCAGCCGTTGCGCCACCAACTCCCGCTTGCGCGCCGACGCCGCGGCGCCGGTGTCCCGCAGATCGGTCATGACGCGCTCCCCGATCTGGTCAGCCGGTCCGCCGCCGCACGGACGTGGTCACGCAGGTGCGTGGGCACGCGGTCGCCGAAGCGCTCCAGGTAGGCGGCCACGGTGGTGTCGTCGTCCCGCAGGAACGGGAAGTCGGTGGGCACCATGTGCCGGATCGCCAGCAGCGGCACGGGGCTGTGCAGCGGCCGGAAGACCGGGTTCCACAGCCCCGCCTTCTGCGGCGGGCCGGGGTGGAACTCGCCCAGCATCAGCCCGTCCCGGGTGTACTGCGGTTTCAGCAGTTCCTGGGCCCGGTCGACCACGCCGAACTCGGTCAGGTCCGGGAACAGCACCACGATGGTCTTGAACTGCGCGCCCGGACCCTTCTTCGGCTCCAGGTCGGCGAACCAGTCGCGGTAGTGCAGCAGCAACGCGGCCAGCTCGTCCGGCTGCTCCGGCACACCGGTGTGCACGGACAGGTAGAACAGCCCGCGCTGCAGGGACGTGTCGGTGAACGGGCACACCGCACCCCTCCGCCCCAGGTCCGGGTGCGGTCCGCACAGGTACTCACCGGCCCACTGGAACACGGTCCGCAGCGCCGTTTCGTGCGCCGCGACCGCGTCGGGCAGCCGAGGCGCGGCGAAGTCCGCCGGCTCGACCAGGGGGTGGGCCTGGTGGGTCGGATGGATCAGCATCAACTCCACCTGCCTTTGTTCCGGGACCGGCGGGTCAGGCCCGCCAGCGCCGCACCGGTCACCGCGGCCGTGACGCCCCCGAGCACGCGGTCCTGCCGCCGTGCCCGAGCCAACGCCTCGCCGTAGGGGACCGTGGTGTGCGAGATCAGGGTGTAGAGCGGCACCCACGCGTTCGGGAACATCCGGTGCAGCGCGAGGTCCACCTTCTTGCGCGCGGTGAACAGCGGTGAGCGCAGCTTGTCCCGCAGCTCCACGAAGTTGCGCTTGGACAGCTCCGCCAGCACGTCGGTGTGCGGTCGACGTGAGCCCTCGAACTCCGCCAACGCGCGCGGCAGGTCGTGCGGGTGCGCGGCCAGGCACCGGTCGAGCACCGAGCAGTCCTCGAACGCCGCGTTCATGCCCTGCCCGAAGAACGGGTACACGGCGTGCGCGGCGTCACCGATCAACACCACCCCGCGTCCCTCGTCGGTGGTGACGTGCCAGGGCGAGGTGCGCACGGTGACCAGGCTCGCGGGCGGGTGCGCCAGGAACTGCTCGACCACGTCCGGGATCAGGACGAGCGTGTCGGGGAACCGGCGGGCGAAGAACGACCGCACCCGCTCGGGTTCGGTCAGCCCGGCGAACCCGTGCTCGCCGTCGAACGGCAGGAACACGGTCGCGGTGAGCGAGCCGTCCGCGTTCGGGTGCGCCACGATCAGACCGTCGTCACCGGGCCAGACGTGCAACGCCCGCAGTTCGGTGCGCGGCTCGCCGTCGTCGCCGACCCCGATCAGCAGCTCCTTGTAGCCCCACTCCAGGAACTCCTGGTGCAGGTCCACCCGCAGGCCGCGGCCGAGGTGGGTGCGCACGGCGGAGAACGCGCCGTCCGCGCCGATGACCAGGTCCGCCGTGTGCACGGTCCCGTCGTCGGTGGTGACGGCGGGCTTGGCGCGATCGACCGCGGTCACCCGGCAGCACCAGGAGAACCCGACGCCGAGCCGTTCGGCCTCGTCCACCAGCGCCACGTTCAGGTCGTGCCGCAGCACGGAGTGCAGGATCTGGTCCTCGGCCAGGCCGTAGGGCTGGAAGCGCAGCGTGCCGTCGGGCAGGTGCACCGCCCGGCCGCGCATCGGCACGGTCAGCGGCGCCAACCGCTCCAGCAGGCCGACTTCCCGCAACGCCACGATGCCGCGTTGGGACAGGCCGAGGTTGATCGACCGGCCCTCCTCCCGCACGCCCGGCGCCCGCGGGTCGCCCCGCCGTTCGAGCACCCGCACGTCGAACCCGCGTCGGGCCAGGTAGACGGCCGTCAGCGAGCCGGCCAGCCCCGCGCCGACCACGACCGCGTCGCGGTTCACGCGTCGTCCTCGTCGACCAGGGTGCCGAGCAGGCGGTCGATCTCCTCGTCGGACAGCTCGTCGAGCTGGTCCAGCAGCGGCGCCGGCCCCCGTGCCACCGGACCCGTGCCGCGGCCCAGGTTCGCGCACAGCTCGGCGATGGTCGGCGCGGCGAACAACGTCGCCAACGGCAGGTCCACGTCCAGCGCGACCCGGACCCGGGCCAGCATCTGGGTCGCGGTCAACGAGTGGCCGCCCAGGGCGAAGAAGTTGTCGTGCACGCCGAGCGGCGCGTCCGCGGGCATGCTCAGCACCTCGCGCCAGATCAGCGCCAGCCGCCGTTCGTCCTCGTCACGCGGCTCGACCAGGTCGACGTCGTCGGTCGTCCAGACAGGATCGGGCAGCGCGTCGCGGTCGATCTTGCCGGTGCCGGTGCGCGGCAGCTCCGGCAGCACGACGACCGCCGCCGGGAGCATGTAGTCGGGCAGGCTCGCGGCCAGGTGCGGGCGCACCCGCCGGCGCAACTCGTCCTCGCCGAGTTCCGGGTCGGCGGGCACCGCGTACGCCACCAGCCGCACGTCGGCGGCGTGCGCGGACCACGCGACGACGACGGCCTGCGCCACGTCCGGGTGGGCGCGGAGCACGGCCTCGACCTCACCGGGCTCGATCCGGTAGCCGCGCACCTTGAGCTGGCGGTCGGCACGGCCGAGGAACTCCAGCTTGCCGTCGGCGTGGCGGCGGACCAGGTCGCCGGAGGCGTAGAGGCGTCCGCCGGGCGGTCCGAACGGGTCGGGCCGGAACCGCTCCGCCGTCAGGCCGGGCAGCCCGTGGTAGCCGCGGGCCACGCCCGCGCCGCCGATGTGCAGCTCACCGATCACGCCCGGCGGCACCGGGCGCATCAACGGGTCCAGCACGTGCAGCGACGTGCCCTTCACGGCCGGCCCGAGCCGCACGGGGTCGGGCGCGTGCGACACCACGCCGGCCGCCGAGTACACCGTGGTCTCGGTGGGCCCGTAACCGTCGATCAGGGTCGCGCCGTCGGTCTGGAGGTCGTCGGCCAGGTCGCGGGTCATCGCCTCGCCGCCGCTGATCCGCAGCCGCACGCGCGCGGGCACACCACCCGCCGCGACGATCATCCGCCAACTGGCCGGACCGCCCTGCACGACCGTCGCCCGCGTCTCCTCGATGCGTGCGCGCAGCAGCCCTCCGTCGGCCACGTCGTCCGCCGGGATCACCACGAGCGTCGCACCGCTGATGAGCGGGGCGAGCATCTCCACCGTGGACACGTCGAACGCCGGCGTGGTGATCGACGCGAGCCGGTCGGCCGGCGTCAGCCCCATCAACTCGCCCATCGCGCGCAGCAGCGCGGCCAGCCCGCCCTGGGTGCACCGCACGCCCTTCGGCTTGCCGGTGGACCCGGAGGTGTGGATTACGTAGGCCAGCGTCCCGGGGTGCTGGTCCGCCGCCGGCGGTGGCGTGTCCGGTTGGGCGTCGAGCTCGGCGGTGTCCAGGTCGACCTCGGTCCACGGCCCGGTCAACGGTCCCGTGACCGCACGCGACGCGCCGTCCGTGACGAGCACCGCGACGTCGGACCCGGCGGCCATCGCCGTCAGCCGCGCCGGCGGCCACGACGGGTCCAGCGGCAGGTAGCCCGCGCCCGCCCGCCACGCGGCGAGGACGCCGACCACCATCGGCGCGCCCCGGTCGAGGCACAGCGCCACCGGCTGGTCCGGCCGCACGCCCGCGGCCAGCAGCACGTGCGCCAGGCGGTTCGCCGCCCGGTCCAGCTCGCCGCACGTCATCGCGCCCTCGATCGCGACCGCGTCCGGGTGCTCGGCCAACGCGGCGAACACCAGGTCGGCGGCGGTTTCCGCGGGCACCCCGACGGCGGGCTCCTGCGGCGCGTCGTCACCGAGCCACAGCTCGGCGACCCGGTCGGCGGGGGAGGCGTGCACGGCGGCGGCGAACACCGAGTGCAGCGCGGCGACCGTCTTCGGCGTGAACAGCTCGGAGTCGTACTGCCAGCGGGCGAACCACCGTGCACCGGCCCGTTCGACCGTCAACGACAGGTCGAACTTCGCACCGCCGTTCGCGACCGCCTCGGGCCTGATCGTGATCGGACCGGCCGCCCGCGCGGGCGGCGCCGGCTCGACCGCGAACATCACCTGCACCAGCGGCGCGTGCGCGAGCGTCCGTTGTGGCGCGGCGATGTCCACCAGCTGTTCGAACGGCAGGTCCTGGTGGGCGAGCGCGGCCACGGTCGCTTCCTCGGCCGCGGCGACCACCTCGCCGAAGGTGGTCTCCGGCGCGAACCTCGCCCGCAACGGCAGGGTGTTGGCCACGAAACCGACCAAGCCCTCCGTCTCCGGCCTGGTGCGCGCCGCGACCGGCGTGGCCACCAGGAAGTCGGACTGCCCGGTCACCCGGTGCAGGACGCACTGGAACACCGCGAGCAACCGGGCGAACGACCCGTCCGGCACGGTCAGCTCCACCCGCAGCTCCGCGCCACGTCCGGTGGGCGTCGCAGGCCTGGCCTTGTCGGTCGGCAACGGCAGCACGGTCGGCACGCCGTGCAGCGCCTCGCGCCAGAACTCCTCGTCGGCGGCGAACGCGCCGCCCTCGGCCTGCTCCCGTTGCCACACCGCGTAGTCCGGGTACTGCACGGGCAGCTCCGGCAGGCCGTGCGGCACACCGGCGACCTCGGCCGCGTACAGCCCGGCCAGCTCGTCGAACAGCACCGCGCACGACCAGCCGTCGGCGATCGCGTGGTGCAGCACGAGGACCAGCACGTGCTCGTCGGGCGCGACCTCCAGCAGACCGGCGCGCAGCAACGGCCCGCCGTGCAGCGCGAACGGTCGGCCGACCTCCTCGCGCACCACCGCGTCCACGTCACCCGACAGCCGCGCCAGCGGCACGGTCAACGCCGCCGACACCACCTGCACCGGCACGCCGTCCTCGGCCGCGAACCGCGTCCGCAACGCCTCGTGCCTGGCGACCAGCGCGTTCAACGCCCCCCGCAACGCCTCGGCGTCCAGCGGGCCGTCGATGCCGACCCGCCAGCCGATGTTGTAGACAGGGCTCGCGGGCAGCAGTTGGTCGACCAACCACAACCTGCGCTGCCCCGACGAGGCCGGGAACCGGAACACCTCGTCCTCTCTCGTCACCGCGCTCACCGCGGTCCCTCCCCCCTCAGACCGACACCCTCCGGCCAACCCCTCCGGTCGACCGCGACCACCCGGAACTCCGCCGTGTGCCGAGCGCCCGCGGCGTCGGTCAACCACAGCTGGTCCGGACCGGGCAGCATCTCGCCCACGCCCATCGGGGCGTCCGGCTTCTCGCGGTCCAGCGCGCGCACCGCGTGCGCGAACAACTCGACCGACGGCTGGCTCTCGAGATCCACGTAGAACGGCTTGTGCTCCACCGGGCTCTTCACGAACACGAACCTCGGCATGCCGTGCTCACGCCGCCAGGCCTGCGCCCGCAGGAAGCGGGTCGCCTCGTCCGGGGCGAACGCGAACGCCGACCGCGCGGCGGGCAACCGCCAGCCCTCCCTGGCGACGACCAACCGGTCCAGGCTGACCCGGGGCGTGTGCCCGCCCGCGGGCAGCAGCCGGAAGTGCTGCACCAACTGCGCCATGATCTGCTCGTTCAGCAGCTCGACCAGGTCGACGTCCACCCGGCCGTCACGGCTGCGCGCCACCAGCCGCCCGCCGCGCTCGGTCACCTCGCACGCGCCGACCGGCACCGCGTCGCGCAACCCGGGACCGCACGCGTCGTGCCCGAACACGATCTTCAGGTCGTCCGGCGAGACGAGCGCGTCGGCGAGGCGTTGCGGCGTGCCGCCTTCCTCGCGCGTGGTGGCCAGCACGATGCGCGGGCCCGCCATGTCGTGCCGCATCGCCGCGCGCAGCTGGGCCGGGTCGGGGTGCTGGGACACGAACAACGCGGACCGCATCGTGTTCACGCCGGGGTGCACCTCGCCGAGCACCCAGCGGTAGTCGCCCGCCCGGATCGCGTCCTCGTCGCGCGCCGCGATCAGGACGTCGGGGCTGTGCTGGACCGCGCCGCGCCAACCCGGCCGGGGCGCGGCGAAGGCCTTGAGCACGGCGTCCCGCACGTCGCTCACCCGGTAGTGGGCCTCGCGCCCGTCCGGCGCCTGCCCGAGGGCCTTGGCCCAGCGGTCCTGCAAGGTGCGGACGAGCCTGCCGATCAGCCGTTCGTCGAGGCGGAAGATCGTGTCGTTGGCCCACAGCCAGAAGTCGGCCAGCCGCACGCGGTCCGAGCCGGTGGCCGCGACCCGTTCCCGGTACACCTCGCGCAAGGCCCGCCCGTACAGGGCCGAACCCGCGGAGGTGAACCAGCGTGCGGCTTCGAGCACCAGCGACAACGGCGTCCACAGCGTTTCCACCAGCGCGGGGGAGAGGGTGACGTCGAGGTCGCGTCGGCACTCCTCGTGCACCACCGTGCGACCGGCGTAGAAGAGGCCGGGTCGGCGCACGGCCGCCGTGCCGGTGATGGCGGTGAACGTCTCGTGCAGCTCGCCGATGGCGTGCACCAGCCGGTCCGGGTCGCCGACGGCGGCGGCGACCGCGTCCCGTCCCCGTTCGATCCGGTGGAGCGCCTGCTCGGCCCCGGCGCGGGCGTCCGGGTCGCCGATGGCGGCGATCTGCTCGCGCAGGGCCGTTTCCGGCACCAACGCCTCGGGCGGCACCTCCAGCGTCCAGGCGATCCGCTTGGCCTGCCGCAGCCGTTCGAGCGTGGCGAGCACGTCGTCGAGCGGTCGGTCGAGGTCGTGCGCGATCTCGGGGGCGCGGCGCAGGCCGTCGCAGGCGGCGAGCACGGCCGCGTCCACCGGGGGCAGCCGCACCGGATCGGTCATCGGGACGTGCATGGTGTCGCCCACGACGTCCACGAAGGGCATCCGCCTCGGCACCGCCCATGGCCGCACGGCGTCCGTGGTCAACGCCTCGGCGAGCTGCTGGACGGCCCAGTTCTCCAGGTAGGTGGTGCGCGAGTCGACCAGGTCGGGCCCGGGTCTCGCGGTGATCGCGGCGGGCGCGTCGTCGGTGACCCTGGCCCACCCGACCGGCCCGAAGAACCCGATGGTGTCGTTCTTGGCGCAGTAGCGCTGCAGGTAGCTGACGACCGTGTGCTCCCAGCGCCGGTAGTCGACGTTGCGGGAGGCGGAACGGCCGCCGGACAACGCCTGGTGCAACGCGTCCACGGCGGTCTGGAGGGCGCGCGGGTTCTGCCACGCCACCGCTTCGCGGAACCTGGCCTCCCCGCTGACGACCCGCAGCACCTCGGCGGCGGCCTGGCGGCCAGCCTCGAACCGGGTCGCGTACTCGACGAGCAGCGCCTCGTGCCGGGTCGCGGCCTCCATGGCTGCCGCCAACGCCGCGTCGGCCTCGTCGGGTGCCGTCGACCCTCCGGCGTCCTCTCGCGGCTCCGGGCCGACGACCAGCACCGCGGCCGGTCCGCCGTCGGCTTCGGGCGCGGTTCTCGCGGATCCCGCCACCACCGCCACGGGCGCTTCCTCGATCGGCAGGGTGACGGCCACGGGCGCCGGCGCCGCGGCCAGCGCCGCGCGGGCCTCGGCGAACCGCCCCTTGCGGACCAGCCGACCGATCCGGCGCAACGCGGACCGCCGCTCACCGCGCGCCCGGTCCTCCACCTCCCGCAGCACCCGGAACGCCGTCCACCGCGCCTCGCCCACCGCGTCCTCGGCCGCCAGCACGGCCTCCGCCGCACGCGCCGCGTCCGGGCTCGCCACGGCCAGCAGCGGCTCGACGCCGAAACCCGTGCCGCGCAGCTCGACCCACCGCCACGCCGCCCAGTCACCACCGCCGGGCAGCACCAGGTGGTCCGCGACCGGCCGGGCCGACGTGCGCTGCGCGGGCACCGAGTACGCGGACCGGTCCCGCCGGGTGATCGGGGCGCCCGAGGCCGGAGAGCCCGCCGCCGCGTCCAGCACCGCCGCGCACGCCGCCAGCGTCCGGGCCCGGTGCAGGTCGGCGACCGGCACCTCGACCCCGAACTCCTCGCGCACCCGGAACGCCAACCGCACCGCGAGCAGCGAGTTGCCGCCCACCGCGAAGAAGTCGTCCTCGGCGAACACCTCGGGCGCGCCGAGCAGGTTCTCCCACAGCGCCGCCAACCGCCGTTGCGTGGCGGTCGACGGCAGGGTCCGGTCCGTGCCCCGCGCGCCCGGGGCACGGACCGACCGCAGCGCCGCCCGGTCCCCCATGCCGCTGCGGGTCAGCGGCAGCTCCGGCAG
>NZ_JAJHUO010000013.1:132662-262304 GCF_020859565.1 Saccharothrix luteola
CCCCCCCGCCGTGGGCGGGGGGCGCCGGGGGGGGCGCGGGGCCCCCCCCCCCCCCCGGGGCCCCCCCCCCGACCGCAGCGCCGCCCGGTCCACCTTGCCGCTGCGGTTCAGCGGCAGCTCCGGCAGCGGCACGTACCGCGCCGGGCAGAGGTAGGCGGGCAGCCGTTCCGCGACGTGCGCGCGCACGTCCTCGACCTCGCACGACCCGGTCGGCACGACGAACGCCACCAGGTGCCGCGCGTCGTCGTCCCCGATCGGCAGCACGGCCGCCGCGGCGACCGCGGGGTGCTCCCGCAACACGGCCTCGACCTCGGCCGGTTCCACCAGGAACCCGCGCACCTTGACCTGCCGGTCCGCGCGACCCAGGAACTCCAGCACGCCGTCCGGTCGCCACCGGGCCAGGTCGCCGGTCCGGTAGAGCCGCCCGCCGGGCACGGCCCCGGGTGAATCGGGCGCGAACGGATCCGGCAGGAACTTCGAGGCGGTCAACCCCGGCGCGCCCCAGTACCCGCGCGCCAGCCCGTCGCCGCCGGTGTACAGCTCACCGGGCACGCCCACCGGCACGGGTCGCATCGACTCGTCCAGCACGTACACCGTGGTCCGCTGGATCGGCGTGCCGATCGGCACGGTCGCGCCGACGTCGTCGGCCGACCGCACGACGTGGCACGCGGTGAACGTGGTGTTCTCCGTCGGCCCGTACCCGTTGACCACCGGCTTCCCGCCGCGTGCCGCCAACGCCGCGCGCACCGCGTCGGGTGCGACCACGTCACCACCGGCGAGCAACTGCTCCACGTCGGCCACCAGCGACGGGTCGAGTTGGTGGAACAGCCCGGCGGTCAGCCACAGCACGCTCACCCGGTGCACGCGCAGCAACTCGGCCAGCACCGCCGGGTCGGGTGGACCGGACGGCGCGGCCACCACCCGGCCGCCGGTCAGCAGCGCGCCCCACACCTCCAGCGTCGTCAGGTCGAACGCGGTCGCGGACAGGTGCAGGAACGTCTGCCCCGGCCCGAACCGCGCGAACGTCGGCCGCGTGACCAGCCGGACCACACCCCGGTGCGGCACGGCGACGCCCTTCGGCTTGCCGGTCGACCCGGACGTGTAGTTGACGTAAGCCACGCTCAATGGATGCGCCCGGACCCCCGGAGATACCGGCGACTGCTCTGAAAGGTCCAATCCCGGCAAGACGACCGACGCCACGCCGTCAGGCAGGGCGCGTGGCCGATCGGACACCACCAACGGTGTGCCGGACTCGCGCAACGCCACCGCGTCCCGGGCCGCCGGGTTCGCCGGGTCCAGCGGCAGGTAGGCCGCACCGGTCTTCAGCACGGCCAGCACCGCGGTCACGAAGTCCGCACCACGCGGCAGCGACAGGGCCACCGGGCGGTCCACCCGGGCGCCCCGCGCCAGCAGCACGTGCGCCAAGCGGTTCGACCGCTCGTCCAGCTCCGCGTAGCTCAGCCACCGCTCGCCGTCGAACACCGCGTCCGCGTCGGGTCTGTGCCGCACCTGCTCGGAGAACAGGTCGGGCACGGTCGCGTCCGCCGGGAAGTCGATCGCGGTGTCGTTCCACGCGGTCAGCACCCGCGCCCGGTCACGCGGCTCGGCCAGGTGCCGCACGGGCCGGTCCGGCGCTTCGGCCATGCCCGCCAGCAGGTCCCGGACGTGCGTCAACACCGCGTCCGGCGCCCAACCCGGGAACCGGCCGGTGTCGTGGATCAGCTGGAAGCTCAGGTGCGGCTCGGCGAAGGCGTACAAGGTCAGGGCGTAACCGGGGGTGCGCAGGATGCGGACCCGCCTGCCCGGCGGCGCGGACGGCCGTGCGGCCAGCACCGTGCCGAGTTCGCGGTGCTCGAACAGCACGAGGCTGCGCATCAGCGACACGTCGTGCCCGGCCGCGCCCTGGATCACCGGCAGCGGGCACAGCTGGTGGTCGCGCGCCCGCACGGACCGCTCCCGCACGGATCGCAGCCAGTCGGCCACCGACGCGTCCCGGTCGACCGGCAGCCGCAGCGGCACGGTCGCCAGCAGCAGGCCGAGCATCTCCTGCGCGCCTTCGACGGTGCCGTGACGTGCCGCCCGGGTCACCCCGAACACGGCCTCGTCGGCGTGCGCGTGCGCGGTCAGCACCAGGCCCCACGCGGCCAGCACCACGGTGTTCACCGTGACGCCCGCCCGTTCGGCCAACGCTCGCACGGCCCCGGTCTCGGCGTCGGACAGGTCGAGCGCGGCCGTGGCCATGACGGGTGTGCCGGGCCCCGCGTGCTCCAGCGGCAGGGGAGCGGGCTCGGCCGACCCCGCCAGCTCCGAGGCCCAGAACCGCTCGTCGGCCAGCCGTTGCGGGTGCTCGGGCGCGATCCGGGCGTCGTGCCACCGGGCGTAGTCGGCGAAGTCGGGGCGTGGCGCGAACTCCAGGGCGCCGCCGGCGAGCCTGGCCGCGTAATCGTCGTCGATCTCGCCCAGCAGCATCGCGAGCGACCGGCCGTCGAGGATCGCGTGGTGGAACGTCGCCACCACCACGTCGCCGGGCAGCGCCACGACCCGCAGCGGCGGCGCGGCCACCGGGTCCACCCCGGCCCGCCGGTCGGCGGCCAGGAACGCGTCCAGGTCCGTCACCGAGCCGTCGACCAGCAGCGGGACGTCGTCGGCGGGCCCCGGCCACTGGTCCATGCCGCCGTCCGACCGCCAGGTGAACCGGGTGCGCAACACCGGGTGCCGTTCGACGGCGGCGCGCCACGCCGCGAGGTACGCGGCGGTGTCCAGGCCGTGCGGCCAGTGCTGCACGCACTGGATGACGTCGGTCCCGGCCGACGGGTCGCGCAACCCGGCCGCGATCATTCCGCTCTGCAACGGCAGAGCGGGCGCGAGTCGCGGCGCAGAATCCGTGTGCACAAAGCCTCCCCGACGAATGTGTTTCGGGTGCGCACGACCGAACCGGCCGCCGGGAAATTCCCGGAGACCGATTCCGGACAGCGTGGGGCACCCTTTAGTGCGGGCGTGCGGTAATGCGCGAGGTGTGGTCGGGCGGAGCGTCAGCCGCGGTGCGCGGCGATGTGCTCGCGGACGCTGCGCGGGCGCATGTCCGTCCACACCCGGTCGATGTGGGCCAGGCAGTCTTCCCTGGTGCCGCGCGTTCCCTCGGCCCGCCATCCCGGCGGGAGGTCCCGGTCGGCGAACCAGACCGAGTACTGCTCCTCGTCGTTCACCACGACGAGGAATTCGTGGTAATTGGCGTGCTCGTCAGTCATGCAGTGATCTCCTGCCCTTGGCGGATGCGGGCGGGTTGCCGGTCCGCGCAACGTTACGCCGCGCGTCTCGTAATGTGGAATCCTCTGAACGGTCGAACCCTTCATTCGTTTTGTGCGGTGAGCCTTATTTACCGTTCCTATGGAACGTCGCGCGCCGTGTCCGGTCGGTTACCAGAGGCTTTCCTGGGACCGCTGCCGGCCAATTCCGGGCAGGCCTGGAATGTGCACCCTTGTTATCGCTAACAGACGGGCACGATGCGGCCGAACGGCCTAACGAGTCGAAACCCTTCGACCACAGCGCGGTGTGCGGCGAGCGAAGACGAGCCGCTATTGAACCGTCGACGATCCTGCTGTTAGCGTTAACAGGTGCGAGGTCGAGTGGCCGGTGATCCCGTCCGCCCGCACCCGCCACCCGCCGCCAGCCCGTTCCACCGGCCCGCACCGGCTGCCACGCCGGCGGGCCGACCGTGTTCGTCCATGCAGCGTCGCAGGGAGAGCAACCATGAGATCGACTTATCGGAGCGCGCGCCGCGGCGGCGTCGTCCTCGCCACCGTGGCCACGCTGCTCGGTGGGATCACCTCGGCTCTGCCGCCCACGGCGTCGGCCGCGGTGGTCGACACCAACGCCTCGTACGTGCTGGTCAACCGCAACAGCGGCAAGGCCCTGGACGTCTACGACCTCGCCACCGCCGACGGCGCGCGGATCTCGCAGTACACGCGCAACGACGGCGCGTGGCAGCAGTGGCAGTTCGTGGACTCGGGCGGCGGCTACTACCGGTTGAAGTCGCGGCACAGCGGCAAGGTGCTGGACTTCGCCGACACCGCCGACCGCACCGGGCTGGCCCAGTGGACCGACCGCAACGGCACCAACCAGCAGTTCCGGCTGGCCGACTCGGCGGGCGGGTTCGTCCGGCTGCTCAACCGGGCCAGCGGCAAGGCCGTCGACGTGCTGGACTTCTCCACCGCCGACGGCGCGCAGCTCATCCAGTGGCCGGACACCGGCGGCACGAACCAGCAGTGGCAGCTGGTCAAGCTGGGAGCGCCCACTCCGGGCACCTTCACCAACCCGATCAAGCGCAACGGGCCGGACCCGTGGATGCAGTACTACAACGGGTACTACTACCTCGCCACGACGACGTGGAACTCCACGGTCACGATGCGCCGATCGCGGACGCTGGCCGGCTTGTCGACCGCGGCCGACCAGGTGGTCTTCAACCTGACGCGCCCGAACGGGTGCTGCAACATGTGGGCGCCGGAGTTCTTCCTGCTCAACGGCCGGTGGTACCTGTACTACGTGGCCGGGCAGAACGTGTCGGACTACAACCCGACGCAGCGGCTGCACGTGCTGGAGTCCTCGGGCACCGACCCGATGGGCCCGTACTCGTTCAAGGCCGACCTGGGCAGCACGTGGGAGTTGGACCCGAGCATCCTGCAGCACAACGGCAAGCTGTACCTGATGGGCAGCGCGATGGACGGCACCCAGTCGCTGACCATCACCCCGCTGTCCAACCCGTACACGATCAGCGGCGCGCGGCGCACCATCTCCCAGCCGACGCTGTCCTGGGAGCGGCAGACCGCGGCGGTCAACGAGGGCGCCGAGCCGCTGTACCACAACGGGCGCACGATGATCGTGTACTCGGCCAGCGCGTGCTGGGGCCCCGACTACAAGCTCGGCCTGCTCACGCTGACCGGCTCCGACCCGCTGAACCGGGCGCACTGGACGAAGTCGCCCAACCCGGTGTTCCAGCGCAACGACGGCAACGGGGTGTACGCGCCGGGCCACAACGGGTTCTTCAAGTCGCCCGACGGCACCGAGGACTGGATCGTCTACCACGCCAACGACTCCGCGTCCGGCGGCTGCGACATGAACCGGTCCACCCGCGCGCAGAAGTTCACCTGGAACGCGGACGGCACCCCGAACTTCGGCACGCCCGTCCGGCTCGGCACCACCCTCACCGCGCCCTCCGGCGAATGAGATTCCCCCCGGGGCGGGTGTCCCCCGCCCGCCCCGGGGTTCCCCCGAAAGGCACACGGCTGATGCTGCAACGACGCACACTGCTGGCCGGAGGCCTGGCCTCGCTGGCGCTCGCCCGGACCGGGGTCGCCGCCGCGGCGCCCGGTGACTCCGCCTACGTGATGGGCTACTTCACCGAGTCCCCGAACAAGGTCGCCGACCGGTACGCGCTGCACCTCGCGGTGAGCACCGACGGGCTCACCTGGACCCCGCTCAACCAGGGCAACCCGGTCGCCACGCCGACGGCGGGCACCGGCGGCCTGCGTGACCCGTTCATCATGCGCAAGCAGAACGGCGGGTTCGTCGTGCTGGCCACCGACCTCACCGGCACCGACTTCACCAGGCAGAACCAGTACATCCACGCCTGGGACTCGGCCGACCTGCGGTCGTTCACCGGGTACCGCAGGCTCAAGATGCACTCGATGCCGACCCACACGTGGGCGCCGGAGGCGTTCTGGGACGCCGCGCGCGGCCAGTACGGGATCCTCTACTCGGCCAACAGCGGCGGCCGTGACGCGTTCTACGTCAACTACACCACCGACTTCGTCACCGTCAGCGCGCCGCAGCTGTTCTTCGACCCCGGCTTCAACGTGCTCGACGCCACGGTGCACGTCGGCAACGGCGCCAACTACCTGTACTACAAGAGCTTCGCCGACGGCCGGCTCTACGGCGCGCGGTCGAGCACGCTCAACCCCCGCAGCTTCGACCGCGGCACCTACACCGGCGGGGTCGTCAGCGGCGGCATCGAGGCGCCCATCGTCGTGAAGGCCCACAACCGCAACGAGTGGTGGCTGTGGGGCGACTCGTTCTCCCCGGTGAACGGCGAGCTGTACGCGTGGCGCAGCGGCGACATCAACGCCAACTCCTGGACACCGCTGACCAAGGCGCAGTACACCCAGCCGCTCAACGCCAAGCACCCCACCATCTGCGGCATCACGGCCACCGAGCACGCCAACCTGCTGTCCCGGTGGGGCGCGCCGACCTGGAACCGGATCAAGTCCTACAACTTCCCGGACCACCTGATCCGGCACGCCGCCAACGTCGCGCGCATCGACCCGTACCCGTTCGACCCGTACCAGGACTCGCAGTGGCGCCTGGTCCCGGGTCTGGCGTCGTCGGCCGGGGTGTCGTTCCGCTCGGTAAACTTCCCGGACCGCTACCTGCGGCACGTGAACTACGCGGTCACGTTGGCGGCCGACGACGGCAGTCCGACGTTCGCCGCCGACGCCACCTTCCACCGCGTCGCCGGCCTGGCCGACGCCGGGTGGACCTCGTTCCGGTCGCACAACTTCCCCGACCGCCACCTCCGGCACGCCGGTTACGTCCTGCGCATCGACCCGATCAGCACCACGTCGGACCGCGCGGACGCCACGTTCCAGGTCGGGCACTGACCCAAAGGTCGGTCCGATCGGGCTGTGGGCGCGGCACCTCGGCGGCGTGCCGCGCCCACAGAGCTCCCTACCCCGGCAGCTGGGCCAGTGCGCGGGCGATGTTCTGCTCGACGATGTCGACCATCCCGGCGCGGTCGGGGAAGTCGCCGTCGAGCAGGCGCAGCGGACCCGCCACCAGTGAGAGGTAGGTGGCCAGGCGGTAGAGCGCCAGTCGGGCGGGGTCGAGGTCGACGCCCGGGTCGGCGAAGTGGTGGTAGTGCGGCCCGAAGCGCAGCTCCAGGAAGGCGTGCTCCCACTCGACGTCGAACGCCCTCACGCCCTCGATGTCGATGAGCACCGGCTCGTCCAGGTCAGCGTCGACCAGGACGTGGTCGGGACCCAGCTCGCCGTGCACCAGGCCGAACCGCGACCGCGGCGTGACGGCGGCGTGCCGCGACCGCAGCAGGTCGGCCAGCCGTTCCCGCGCGTCGGCGATCCGGTCGACGCGGGCGGCGGCTTCGGCGAGGTGGGTGAGCGCGTGGCTCAGCACGGCGTGCTCCACGCCGTGCTGAGCCGGGTCGGAGGTCCGGGAGTGCATCGCGCGCACCGCCGCGCCGAGCCGTGCGAGCACGCCTTCCGGCCCGCTGTGGATCACGGGTCGTCAACTCCTCCAGCGTGCCGCCGCGCACGTCCTCGACCACGGCGACGTCACCGAGCGGTCCACCGGGCTCGCGCAGGAGCACTCGGGGCACCCGGACACCGGCCGCCGACAGCTGTTGGTGCGCGCTCTCGAACAGGCTCAACCCGGTCGTGGACTGCGGGTCGGGCCAGAAGTCCTCGTCGGGGTGCCACACGCAGGCGACCGCACCGGTGCCGTCGGCCGGGTTCAACCGGTAGACGCCCTTCCTGGTCCCACCCCGCAGCCGCTCGACCGACACCAACTCCCGTGCCCCGAACACCGCCCGCGCCACACCGCGCAGGTCATCGACCCCGAGGTGCTCCCGCCTCACGTTCTCGTCCGAAGCCATGCCGAGCATGATCACGCACGCGCGACCGCGTTGTCGTGGGATTTCGGCCTCGTCGACGGGACGGTCGGGCATGATCAGGCTCGGGGGTGGGAGATGGCCCGGGTTGTCACGTGGTCCGGGTGCGGGCTCGTCGTCGTCCTGGCCTTGGCGTGGGGCGTGTTGGCGCAACCGACGTCCGTGGCCGGTGAGGCCCACCCGTGGTCGGGCAACACGCCGTTGGTCGACTACGACTACTCCGAGCTCACCCACGAGGCGTTCGACGCGACCGGAGCGGTGATCCCCGGCCGATGAGCCCGCGTCACGGCAGGATCGAGTCGACGTAACCACCGTCCACGCGCACCGCGGCGCCGGTCGTCGCCGAGGCCTGCGGCGAGGCCAGGTACACCACCAGGTTGCCGATCTCCTGGGGTTCGATGAGCCGGCCGAGCAGGGACTGCGGCCGGTGCACGCGCATGAACTCCCGCTGAGCCTCCTCCCACGGCAGCGAGCGGTCCACCAGTTGGTAGACGAAGTCCTCCACCCCGCCGGTGTGCGTCGGCCCCGCGATCACGCAGTTGACCGTGACGCCGCTGCCCGCCGCCTCCTTGGCGAACCCGCGCGACACACCCAGCAGCGCCGTCTTCGACACGCCGTAGTGGATCATCTCGGCCGGGATGACCACGGCCGAGTCGCTGGCGATGTACTGCACCCGGCCCCACCCGCGCTCCCGCATCCGCGGCAGGTAGGCGCGGGTCAGCCGGACCGCCGCCAGCACGTTGACCTCGAAGTAGCGCCGCCACTCGTCGTCGGTGATCTCCAGCGCCGGTCGCGCGCCGAAGACGCCGACGTTGTTCACCAGCACGTCCACCTCGGGCAGCGCCGCGACCAGCGACGCCGCACCCTCCGCCGTCGACACGTCCGCGGCGGCGCCGAGCACGTTCGCGCCCGGCACCACTTCCCGCAGCCGTGCCACCGACTCGTCGACGACGTCGGCCTTGCGCCCGTTCACCGCGGTGCGGGCGCCGGCCCGCGCCAGCGCCGCCGCGATCGCCTCGCCGATGCCCTGCGTGGAACCGGTGACCAGCGCCGTCTTCCCGCTCAGATCCAGGTGCATGGCGACCATGATCGCGCAAATGGCGCAACGCCGCCGGTCGCCGACGCCCGCTCGCCGCGCTCACCAGTAGATCCCGCTCCGGGAATGGCTCGTCCCGGCGCGGTCTCCCGGTGGAGCCTTTCCGTTCTCGGCGCCATTGCGGGCGTGCCGACGCGATTTGTGCGGTGATCTCCACTCTCGGTCGTTGTCAAGATGCCGAGAAAACACCATCGAGTGATAGTCGAACCCGTATTCCTGCTGCCGGATGGCGGCGAGCCGTCAGTAGGCTGCCCATCGCGGACAGGCCGTGTCATCGATCGGAAGAGGGGCCTTCATGTCGGATCGGGTTCTGCTCGACAACATCGACCGGGTTTTCGCGATCCTCGACGTGGACGGCGACGGCGGGGTCAGCAAGGGCGATTTCACCTCGATGGGCGCCGGGGTGGCGAGGGAGTTCGGGTTCGAAGAGGACGCGCCGCAGGCCCGGAGCCTGATCGCGAAGTACGAGGGGATCTGGGACTGCATCTCCGGCGCGGACCTCGACGTCGACGGCGTGGTGGGTGCGGCGGAATTCCGCGAGGCCCACACGTCCGGGAGGGTGGACACCGAGGTGGTGGTCGAGAGGTGGCTGTCCGCGACGCACGGGAATTTCGAGGTGGCCGACCGGGACGGTGACGGTTACATCGACCTGGACGCCTTCGCCGCCATCTACCGGGGAGCGGGAATCCCGGACCGGAAGGTCGCGGAGACGGCGTTCGGGGCGATGGACGTCGACGACGACGGCCGCCTCGACTGGAATGAACTGTCCGCGCACGCGCGAGGTCTGTTCACGGCGACCGACGAGTCCGCGAAGGGCGTCCGAATGGTCAGCGGCGACTGACGGCGCCGGCGCATTCCGAACGGCGCCGGCGCATTCCCGGTGCGGCAGCGGTCACCCGGTGGTGCGAACGCCCGGGTGTTCACGAGTACAGCGCGCCCAGGAACTCCACCAGCAGTCGCTCCCGCAGCGCCGGGCTCGCCGCCGCGAGCAGCGTGTTCACCGTCGCCATCCGGTCGGGCAGCACGCCGTCGCCGCCGCCCATGCCCGCCGCCGCGAGCAGCCCGCCGAACTCCTCCGGCGTGAGCGAGTCCGGCTCCAACCCGCCGACGAACGCCACGATCTCCGGCGCCACTTGCACCGGCCCGGCCGCTACGGCGGCCTCCACCGACGCCCTCAGGTCGGCCAGGAGCTCCGACTCGTGCCCGGCGTTCGCCGCCGTCACGGTGAGGTGCAGGTTCGCGGGGGAGGAGCGGTGGGCGAACTGCGGCTGCACGTACCAGTTCCGCGCCTTCATCTCGTCGGCCACGGTGAACACGTCGAAGTCGTCGCGCGAGGCCGCGACCGCCAGCAACGTCGCCGACGGCTCGCCCAACACCCGCAGGCCGTCGATCTTCGCGATGCCCTCGCGCAGCACGCGTGTGCTCTCCAGGGCCTGGCGCGCGAGCGAGCGGTACCCGTCGTCACCGATGTGCCGCAGCACGGCCCACGCGGCGGCCAGCGGTCCACCTGATCGGGTGGACTGGGTGGTGGAGTTCAGCATCGTGTAACCGGGCCACGCGGCGGAGGCGAAGTACTGCGCCCGGCGCAGGTCGGCCGACGCGTGCAGCAGCACGGACGTCCCCTTCGGGCAGTACGCGTACTTGTGCAGGTCCACCGAGATGCTGGTGACCCCCGGCACGGCGAAGTCGAACGGCGGCGCGTCCGGCGCGTGCGGCAGCACCCACCCGCCGATGCACGCGTCCACGTGGCAGCGCACGCCGCGCTCGAGAGCGGCAGCCGCGATCTCGGGCACCGGGTCGACCACCCCGTGCGCGTACGACGGCGCACTGGCCACCACCAGCACGGTGGACTCGTCGATCGCCGCCGCCATCGCCGCCGGGTCCGCCCGGAACGTCCCCGGGTCCACCGGCACCGCGACCACCCGGACGCCGAAGTAGTGCGCGGCCTTGTGGAACGCCGCGTGCGCGGTCTCCGGCAGTACCATCGACGGTCGGGCGACGTCCGGCCGCGAGTCCCGTGCGGCGACCACCGCGAGCAGGCACGATTCCGTGCCGCCCGACGTGACCGTGCCGACCGTCGCGTCACCGCCGCCCAGCAACCGCGCCGCCGTGCGGACTACGTCGTTCTCCAGGCGCAGCAGGCTCGGGAACGCGGTCGGGTCGAGCCCGTTCACCGAGGACGCCAGCGCGTGCGCGGACGCGGCCAACTCGTCCAGGCCCGGCAGCGCGCTGTCGTACACGTAGGCCAGCGTCCGCCCACCGTGCGTGGGCAGGTCACCGGCCCGCAACGCACGCAGCTCGGCCAGCACGTCCTCGGTCACGCGGTCTCCTCACGCAGCAGGGGCAGGGCCGCCAACGCCAGCACGGCCGGGATGACGGTGAAACCGAGCAGCGCGGCCGTCACCGCGCCGGAGGGCTGCACGGCCGAGCCGTCGGTGCTCGCGACGTACCCGCCGAGCGCCAGGACCAGCCCGTACACGCCGGGACCGAGCGCCAGCCCCAACGTCTCACCGGCCGTCCACACCCCGGAGAACAGACCCGCGCGGGTCGCGCCGGTCCGCCGCTCCTCCGCGGTGATCACGTCCGGCAGCATGGCCAGCGGGAACACCTGCATGCCCGCGTAACCCACGCCGATCACGGCCATCAGCGCGAGCACCGCCGCCACCGGCAGCACCCGTGACGCGGTCAGCCCGGCCACCGCGACCGCGAACAGCACCGACGCCGCGACCAGCCCGACCCGCTTGCCGTGCCGCCGCCCGACGCGCTGCCACAGCGGCATCACCAGCAGCGCGGGCCCGACGAACCCGGCGAACAACGCGGTCTGCAGCCCCGGCTCGCCCACCACCAGCCGGGCGAAGTAGTCGACACCGGCGAGCATCGTGCCCAGGCCGACGGCCTGCACCACGAACGCGGCCAGCAGCAGCCGGAACGGCCGCGAGCCGCGCACCGCCGCCACCAGCTCGCCCACGCCGGCCGCCGCGGGCACCCGCCGTGACGCCGGCGCGCCGCGCGTGCCCGCGACCGTGGCCAGCGTGCCGACCACCATCAGCGCCGCGACGGCCGCACCCATCCCCGGGTAGCCGACCGCGTCACGCACCGCCGGCGCGCCCGCGCCGCTGATCAGGATCGCCAGCGCCAGGAACGCCATCCGCCACGCCATCAGCCGGGTGCGCTCGTCGTAGTCCTCGGTGATCTCCGCGGCCATCGCCACGTACGGCACCTGGAAGAACGCGTACGCCGTCGCACAGGCCAGGAACACCAGCGCTACGTACACGACCGCGCCCGTCCCGGTGAACGGCCCGGCGAACAGCAGCGCGAACAACACCGCCGTCGCCAGCCCACCGCGCAGCAGGAACGGCCGCCGCGCGCCGGCCCGGTCGCTGATCCGTCCCGCCACGGGGTTGAACAGCACGTCCCACGCCTTCGGCACGAGCACGAGCAGACCGGCCACGGCGGCGGGCACGGCCAGGCCATCGGTCAGGTACGGCAGGAGCAGCAGACCGGGCACGGTGCCGAACGCGCCGGTGACGAACGACCCGGTCGCGTAGCCCGCCCGGGTGCCGCGCGTGATCTGCCGCATAGGCGGAAGAGTTTCGCATTCGCCCCCCTGCCTGCGCGAGGGCGACTTCGGGGGTGCTCAGGTCCGTGCCACCCGCCCGGCGGGCGGCACGACGCCCGTGAGCTCGGCGACCAGCGCCACCGCGACTTCGTCCGCCCTCTCGCCGCCGGGGTGCGCCGCGCTCGCGTACATGCCCTCGATGACGAGCCAGATCCGGTCCGCCAGCAGGTCCGGCCGGGCGGCGCCGGTCCGTGCGGCCAGGTCGGCGATGTGCCCGCGCACGTCCGCCAGGTGGTCGGCGGCGAACCCGCCCACCCGGTGGTCCGGGAACTCGGTGAAGCAGTTGCGGAAGGCGCAGCCGCGGTAGTCGGGCTCCCGCACCTGAAGGGCCGCCAGCTCCGCGATCGCGACCAGTTGGGCCGCGGGGTCGTCGGCCAACGGCGCCGTGACCTCCTCGACCTGCGCCAGCCAGGTCGCGCGCAACCCGGCGAGGTGGGCGAGCACCAGGTCGTCCTTGCTCGGGAACTCGCGGTAGAGCAGGTTCTTGCCGCAGCCGCACTCGTCGACGATCCGCTGCATGCCGACCGCCCGCACGCCGTGCGCGGTGAAGAGCCTGGCCGCGGTGTCGAGGATGCGGTCCCGGGTGTCCGGTGCCGGCTGACGAGCCATTGCTGCCTCCCGTGCCGAGCTTAGCGGACCGTTCGGTCCGGTCGCCTTGACGTGACGGCCGCCGTCGGCACAGGATTGCCGGACCGATCGGTCCGGGACCGATCGGTCCGTTCAACGAGGGGATTCGCGATGTCGGCACCCGGGGTGCTCGTGTTCGGCTCCACCGGCAGGACCGGTGGCACCGTGGTGGACCGATTGCTGGCCGCGCACCGGGCCGGTGAGGTGCGGCTGATCGCGGCGGTCCGCCGTGCCGAGGCCGCGGCGGCGTTCGAGGCGCGGGGGATCGAGGCGCGGCACGTCGACCTCGACTCGGCGGAGCGGCACGGGCCGGCCCCGATCGTCGCGGCGCTGCGGGACGTGCGACGGGTGTTCCTGGCGACCGGGTACGACGTGCGGATGCTGGGCCAGGCGAAGGCGGTGATCGACGCGGCACGGCCGGCGGGCGTCGACCACGTCGTCCACCTCGGCGTGCACGCGCAGCCGGACACCACCATCGTGCACTTCGGCTGGCACCAGGTGGTGGAGGCCTATCTGGAGCGGTCCGGGCTCGGGCACACGAACCTCCACCCGACCTCCTTCATGCAGAACCTCCTGATGCCGGCCATGAGCGACGCGGGATCGGCCGTGCTCACCCACTACGTCGGAGACGCTGATCCTCCCCTGGTTGTGCGGAGTCGGGTTACTGGATGATCACTCATCTCAGTAGCCCGGAGGACAGCCCACGATGCCCAAGCGGTACCCACCCGAGTTCCGGCGCAAGGTCCTCGACCTGGTCGCGTCCGGTCGCCGCGTCGCCCAGGTGGCGGCGGACCTCGACATCAGCGACCAGACGATCTACGCCTGGCGCCGCCAGGAGCTCATCGACTCCGGGCAACTACCCGGCACCACCAGCGCCGACAACGCCGAGCTGGTCGCCGCGCGTCGTCGGATCGCCGAACTCGAGACCGAGGTCGCCGTCCACCGCCGCGCCGCCGAACTGCTCAAGGAGGGCAGCACCCCAAAAGGCGATACGAGGCGGTCACGGTGATCGCCTCCGAGGGCCGGTCGATCCAACTCGCCTGCCGCGTGCTCGGAGTGTCCGAGTCCGGCTTCTACGACTGGCGCGGCCGCGCTCCCTCGCAGCGGGCGATCCGCCAAGCCTGGCTCGTCGACTTGATCCGCGAGATCCATGTCGAGTCGTTCCAGGTCTACGGCTCCCCGCGAGTGCACGCCGAGCTCACCCTCGGCCGCGGGGTCACCGTCGGGCACAACACCATCGCGCTTCTCATGCGCCGCAACGGAATCAAGGGCCTGCCCAATCGACGCCGCCCGCGTTCGAGGCACGACACGCCCACCGCGGTGGACCTGGTCGAACGCGACTTCGCCCGCGCCGCGCCGAATCAGCTGTGGGTCACCGACATCACCGAGCACCCCACCCGTGAGGGAAAGGTGTACTGCGCGGTCGTGCTCGACGTCCATTCCCGCCGTGTCGTCGGCTGGTCGATCGACTCCAGCCAGACCGCCGCATTGGCCACCAACGCCCTCGGGATGGCGATCTCGAACCGGTCTCCGCTGTCGGACACGGTGATCCACTCCGATCACGGAGTCCAGTTCACGTCATGGACTTTCACCAGGCGTGCCAGGGATTCCGGGCTTCTGCCGTCGATGGGTTCGATCGGTGACTGCTACGACAATGCCATGATCGAATCGTTCTGGGGACGCGTGCAGACGGAGCTGCTCGACCGCCGACGATGGCGCACCCGGCTCGAGTTGGCCAACGCCCTGTTCGAGTACCTCGAGATGTTCCACAACCGCCGTCGACGCCACACCGCACTCGGAATGCTCACCCCGATCGAGTACGAACTCCGACACGCCAGGATCGCTCCAGTAGCCTGAACTCCAGCAACCCGACTCCGTCAAACGGGGTGAGGATCACGCCGAGACCAGCTGGGTCGACACCGAGGACGTCGCGGAGGTCGCGTCGGTCGTGCTGCGGTCGCCCGCGGAACACCGGGGCCGCAGCTACGGGCTGGGCACGGAGACCGCCACGATCGGCGGGATCGCCGCCGTGCTCTCGGACGTGACCGGCCGGGAGTGGAGGTACGAGCCGAAGGAGCCGGCGGAGTTCTTCGCGGCGATGACGGCGGCCGGCGCGGACCCGCTCTACATGGCCTGCGTCCGCACGGTCTTCGAGCGGACCAGGGAGGGGTCGTTGCCCGAGACCGCGGCCACGTTCGACACGGTCGAGCGGATCACCGGGCGGCCCGGCGCCTCGCTGCGGGACTTCCTCGAGCGCCACCGCGCGCACTTCGCGCCGGCGACCTCCTGAACGCGGGCGCCCGGGCCGGGCGACGCCGCCCGGCCCGGGGCCGGCTCAGCTCGCGGGCACCGTGTCGACGTGGTCCACGCCGGACGTGCGGTAGCCCGCCACGCGCGACTGCACCTGGGCCGGGCTGAGCACCTGGTCCTTGGCGAAGTACACGTAGTCCACGTGCTGCTGGTAGGCGCGGTCACCGGGCGCGCCCGCCAGGCCGCCGGAGATGAACCACAGGTTGAAGTTGAGCGACATCGGGGTCTCCGGGTAGTACTTGTCACCGTGGTCGGCCACCTGCGCGCCGTCGATGAAGTACTTCACCCGGCCGCCGGACACCTGGATCACCAGGTCGTGCCAGCCGGCGTAGCTCTGCCGCTGTTCGGTGTGGACGTTGTCGGCGATCCAGGGCTCGTTCTGGTAGGTCTCCCAGGTCGTCTCGTACATGATGTTGGCCGGCTCGCCCCACCCGCCGTTGGGCAGGTACTCGAAGTCCAGCTCGCCGTAGTTCGGGTCCAGGTTGCTGTTCAGCGGCGTGATGGTGAAGAACGTCTGCACCACGTGGTCGCCATCGGGGCCGTAGACCGGCGCGTCGGAGAACTTCACCCGCGCCGCGTACGTGCCCTCGAAGAACTTCCGCTGGTGGTACAGCTCGGTCTGCCGCGCGGACGAGCCGTTGTTGGACGACTCCAGCCGCATCGACTTCTGGCCGTCCACGGTCGGGAACGTCACCATCGCGGGGTCCCACACCGCGCCCGGCACGCCCGGACCGCCGCCGCCCGAGCGGACCGTCCAGCCGCGCTGGGAGATCCGCGAGTCGCCGGAGCCCGTGTAGTTGAAGTCGTCGAACAACGCCGGGCCGTTCGGGTTCGGCGGGGTCGTCGTCGTGGTGGTCGTGGTCGGACCGGTGCCGCCGGGAGGCGTGCCCCACAGCAGGGTCGCGCCCCGGTGCACGGTCACCTTCGACCACGCCGAGTAGGCACTGGCCGAGCGGAACGAGTAGTCGTCGGACTGGGTGATCGGCCCCCAGTTCGACCGGTAGAACCGCAGTTGCAGGTCACCGCTGTCGGCGCCGGGCGCGAGCGAGCCCGCGCCCGCGGTGAACCCGACCTCCAGGTACCGGTCGGCCGGACCGCCGGTCAGCGTGCCGAACGTGCCGGTGACGTTGCCGCAACCGCGCACCGCCCACGAGCACGCGAAGCGGTAGCCGACGTCCGGCGTCTCGCTCTTGAAGTAGTAGCGGACCTTCACCTCGGCCAGCGGCACGGTCGTGCCGCCGGTGTTGACCAGCTTCAACCACGGTTCGACCTGGTCGGTCGTCGCACCGGACGCGCTGGTCCGGTACTGGGCGGTGACCACGTCGGCGGCCAACGCCATCGGGGCGGCCACCAGCGCGGCGACGGACACCGCGGCGGCTCCGATCGCGGCGATCATGCGTGCGTGCACTTCGTGTTCCTCCTCAAGTCAGCAGGGTGGGACAGGGGAGCGGGCGTCGTCCTCCTTCCTCGACAGGGGCACGGACAGCGCGCTCAGGCGGCCGGTGTGCGCGCGCATCCGTTCGGTGAAGTCGGTCCAGGAGGGGCGTTGCGCCCAGAGGGTGTCGGCCAATGCCGCCAGCCGGGGGTACGCCAGCCGTTCCAGGTGGTGCGCGGTCGGCACGTACTCCGTCCACAGCGCGCACTGGGCGCCGAGCACGCCGTCCGGCAAGGGCAGGTCGTAGACGTCCTGCGCGGTCACCACCAGGCCGGGCTGCCCGGCGGGCTCGTCGGGGTCGGCGGACTGCGGGTAGTCCAGGTAGGTCGACCGGTGCGGCGCCATCACCACGTCGTGCCCGAGGTCCAACGCCGTGCGCGCGTCCGCCGCGTCACGCCACGGCATCACCACCACGCGCGGGTCGCCGATCGGCTCCCACGACACCGGCACCCGTCCGCGTGCCACCACGTGGTCGGCCATCGCGCGCAGGAACCAGCCGTGCAGCTCGTGCGGCCCGGCCAGCCCTTCCCGCCGGACCCGCCGTGACGCACCGGGGCCGGCCTCCCACTCCGAGGTCGGGCACTCGTCGCCGCCGAGGTGCACGTGCCGGCCGGGGAACACCTCGATCACCTCGTCCAGCACGTCCCGGCAGAATTCCAGCACGGCGTCGTCCACGCCGAACACCTCGTCGCTGATGCCCCAGCGCGTCCACACCGGCAACCTCCGCCGGGGGAAGTTGCCCAGGTGCGGGTAGGCGGCCAGGGCGGCACGGGCGTGACCGGGCATCTCGATCTCCGGCACGATCCGGACGCCGCGTTCGTCGGCGTAGGACACCAGCGCGGCCAGCTCCGCGCGCGTGTACGAACCCCCGTGCGGCACACCGTCGCCCATGGTCTCCGCACGCCACCCGCCGACCGAGGTCAACCGCGGGTGGCGCGGCACCGGCATCCGCCAGCCCTGGTCGTCGGTCAGGTGCAGGTGCAGCACGTTCAGCTTGTGCACCGCCATCAGGTCGACGAACCGGCGCACCACGCCGACCGGCTGGAAGTGCCGTGCCACGTCCAGCAGCACGCCCCGCCAGGGCAGCCGCGGCGCGTCCCGGACGTCCACCCCGGGCAACGTCCAGTCCACACCGGACACCGGCCGCGAGCCCAACGCCGTCGGCGCCACCAGCTGCCGGATCGTCTGCACGCCGTGCGCCAGCCCGTGGCGCGTCGCCGCGCGCAACACCACCGCGTGTTCGTTCACGGTCAGCGCGTAGCCCTCGTCACCGAGCCCGACCAGCCGGTCGTCCAGCGCGAGCACCACCCGGCCGTCCTCGTGCAGCGGCAACGGCAAGCCGGTTGCCGGGCGCAGCAGCGCGCGCAGCAGCCGGGCCGCGCCCTGGGCGCCGGGCGTGGCCCGGATCGCCGTGTCGCGGTCGAGCGCGAACCGGCCGTGCCGCCGGATCAGCCGGGTCGGTCGTGGCACGATCACGAGTTCCTCCAACGAACGTCAGCCCTTGACCGCGCCGCCGACGATCCCGGTGGTCACCCGGCCCTGGAGCACGAGGAACACCACCAGCACCGGCAGCATGAACAGCGTCGAGGCGGCCATGGTCGCGCCCCAGTCCGTGCCGAACGTGTTGCTGAACGAGGAGAGCCACACCGGCAGGGTGCGGTCGTCCTGGTCCTTGATGATCAGCACGTTGGCGAAGGCGAACTCGTTCCACGCGGTGATGAACCCGAACAGCGAGGTCGCCAGCAGACCCGGCGCGAGCAGCGGGAACACCACCCGCCGGAACGCCTGCGCCCGCGAGCACCCGTCCACCAGCGCCGCCTCTTCGAGGTCGACGGGGATGGCGGCGAGGAACCCGCGCAGCGTCACGACGGTGAACGGCAGCGTGATCATGAAGTAGACCAGCGTGAGCATCCAGAGCGTGTCGAGCATCCCGGTGTCCCGGGCGATCACGTAGATCGGGATGAGCAGCGCCTCCCACGGCGTCATCTGCGCGACGAACACCATCAGGATGAACCCGCGCCGCCCCTTCCACCGCAGCCGCGCCACCGCGAACGCCGCCAGCAGCGCCACCACCAGCGACAGCAGCACCGCGCCGCCGGCCACCAGGACGCTGTTGCGCCAGAACGACCAGAACCCCTGGGCCGAGACCGCCGTGCCGAAGTGCTCGAACGTCAACGACAGCGGAAGGAACGTCGGCGTCTCCGCCTGGATGTCGCGCGTCGGCTTGAACGCCGTCAGCACCATCCAGTACACGGGGAACACGGACACCACGAACACGACCACCGCCGCGACACCGCGCAGCACCCGCCCCGTCACGAGGCCTCCTCCTGCCGGTACATCTGCCGGAAGTACGCCAGCAGCACCAGCACGAGCAGCAGCACCATGAGCATCGACACCGCCGCGCCGAGGTCGTAGCGCTGCAACGACTGCGCGACCTGGAACGCGTACACGGGCAACGTCGTGGTCGCCTGTCCCGGCCCGCCCTGGGAGATGACCCAGATCTGCACGAACGCCTTGACCACCCAGATCACTTCCAGGCACGTGATCAGCCCGAACATCGCCCGGAGCATCGGGAACGTGATGGCGGCGAACACCCGCCACGCGCCCGCGCCGTCCATCCGCGCCGCCTCGTACAGCTCGGACGGGATCGTCACCATCGCCGCGTACAGCGACAGCGCCGCGAACGGCACGGACTGCCACACGATCAGCGCGACCAGGATGGCGAACGTGGCGGGACCGTCGGCGAACCACGTGTAGTCCCGGTAGCCGTCGAACCCCAGCTCGACCAGCGCCCAGTTGACCACCCCGAGCCGGGACTGGAACAGCCACTGGAACACCGTGGTCGCCGCGATCACCGGCGTCGCCCACACCAGCACGAGCCCGGACATCACCAGCAGCCGCGTCCACTTCCCGAGCCGCACCAGCAGCAACGCGACCTGGGTGGACAGCACCATGATCAGCACGACGTTGATCGCGGTGAACACCAGCGTCCGCCGCACGACGGCCCAGAACTCCGGGTCGCCCAGCACCCGGGCGTAGTTCGCCGGGCCGACGAACCGCGCGTCGCCGCGCACCAGCTGCGGCAGGCCGAACTCCTGCACCGAGATGACCACGTTGCGCACCAGCGGGTACAGCAGCAGGAACCCGGTGGCCAGCACGGTCGGCGCGATCAGCAGGTAGGGCCACCAGGACGTGCGGCGGCGGCGCGGCGGGGGAGGGGACGGGGGCGGGCGGCGCTCGATCGCCCGCGTCAACGTCGTCGTCATCGCTAGGCGCCCGAGTTGAGCGCCTGGGTGATCACCTTGTCCGCCTCGGCCGCGGCGGTCGCCGGGTCGGCGCCGGTCAGCACCGCGGTCAGGAACTCCTTGATCGGGTTGCGCGCCTCGACCGCCGCCCAGTTCGGTGAGTTCGGCGTGGCGCGCCCGTTGACCGCGCCGGCCGCCATCGCCGCCGCGCCGGGGTCGTCGCCGACCGCGTCCGCGAGCGACGTCCGGTTCGGCACGTAGTTCATCGCCTTGGCCAACTCGACCTGCCACTTCTCCCCGGCCAACGCCTTGACCACGGCGTACGCGCCGTCCTGGCGGGTGGAGGCCAGTGGGATGATCAGGTCCGAGCCGCCGGTGAACACCGCGCCCGGCGTGGTCGCGGTCTTGCCGGGGATGGGGAAGAAGCCGAGCTGGTCGGCCAGCGCGGGGTTGGCCTTGGCGACGAGCTTCGCCGCGCCCGGCACCGCGATGAACTGCGCGACCTCGCCGCCCGCGACCACGTCGGTCTGCTGCGGCTTGGCCTCGTCGGAGTCCTTCGGCCCGTCGCCCAGCGCCTGCAACCGCCGGTAGAAGTCCGCGCCCGCCAACGCCTCCGGCGTGTTCAACGAGCCGGACCACTCGCCGCCGTCCTGCTTCGCCAAGTCGCCGCCCTCGTCCCAGACGAAGCCGGACAGCACGTACCAGTTCTGGCCGGGCAGGTAGATGCCCTGCGTGTCGCCCTGGTCCAGCTTCCCGGTGGCGGCCAGCCACTCGTCCCGCGTCGTCGGCGGCGTCACGCCCGCCGCCGCGAACAGGTCCTTGCGGTAGATGACGACCCGGTTGGCCGCGTAGAACGGGATGCCGAACTGCTTGCCGCCCACCGCGCCCGGCTCGGCGAGGCCGGGGATCCAGTCGCCGCCGCCGAGCTCGCCGACCTTGCCGGACAGGTCGGTGACGCCGTCGCTGGACGCGTACTGGGCGACCTGCGTGTTGCCGACCTCGATTACGTCCGGCGGGTCGGTGCTGGCCAGCGCGCTGGTCACCTTCTGCGTGATGCCGTTCCACTCCTGGATCTGGATCTTCAGGTCGAACTCGGGGTGGTCGCGCTCGAACTCGGTCTCGAAGCGGCTGACGAGGTCGTCGGTGGCCGTGTCCTTCATCAGCCAGACGGTGATCTCCTGCTTGCCGCCGGACGCGCCCGGATCGGGACCACAGGCGGACAGGGCGAGCGACGACGCGAGGACGAAGGCGACGGAGCGGTTCGGCACGTCTCACCTCTTATCTGACCAATTGGTAAACTCGCTGGAGCCACCCGAAGATGGCATAGACCAATGTGGCAGTCAACACCCAGTTCACGGCCGTGAGAGCGCTCTCGATCTTGGTGATTATCGACTTGACCACTGGTCTGACATACTGGTCGACGACCGGCAAGACGAAGCGAGGCTGCATGGCCGAACCGATCCTCAAGCGCGAACGGGTGCGCGACTACCTGCTCGAACTCATCGAGACGCACCCGCCCGGCGCGCCCATCCCGGCCGAACGGGTGCTGTGCGCGCAGCTGTCGGTGTCCCGGCCCACGCTCCGCTCGGCGGTGGACGAACTGGTCAACACCGGCCTGCTCATCCGCCAGCACGGCCGCGGCACGTTCGTCGCGCCCGCCAAGATCACCCAGGAGCTGGTGTCGGCCGACCGCGCGATGACCGTGCCGCAGGCCGGCGGCGCGTGGACCAGTCGGGTGCTGGAGCACGCCCGCATCCCGGCGGGCGCCCGGGTCGGCCGCAGGCTGCGCGTGTCGCCGGCGGCCGAGATCACCTACATCGCCCGGCTGCGCCTGGTCGACGGCGCGCCGATGGCGATCGAGTACCTGCACGTCCCGGTCGCCGTCGCGCCCGGCCTCACGGTGGCGGACATGGAGTCGGGCAACTTCTACGACCGGCTCGCCGACCACGGCGTGCACGTCAGCGACGCGGTGCAGTCCATCGAGCCGACGGTCACCAACGACGCCGAGTCGGAACTGCTCGGCGTGCCGGTGTTCGCGCCCGCGCTGCTGTTCGAGCGGCTGACCAACGACACCACCGGCCGTCCCGTCGAGTACGTGCACTCGCTGTACCGGGGCGACCGCTACCGGATCGTCTCGAAGCTGTCGCTCGCGCCGTCCGCGCCCACGCCCGGCGCGCGGACCGGCCACCACCCCGGCATCCCGCCCGGCGACCTGTCCTCCGGCCAGGTCCGCTCGGCCACCACCGGTGACGTCCAGTAGCCCCTGGTGCCTTCCCCTGCGGCCGGTGGCCGGTGCTGCCAGGATGGGCCCGCCCTTACGACCTCCGAGGAGGACACGGTGACCTCTCGACTCAACCCGTACATCAGCTTCGCGGGGAACGCGCGCGAGGCGATGGAGTTCTACGAATCGGTCTTCGGCGGCACGCTGCGGCTCAACACGTTCGGCGAGTACGGCCAGGCCGACGCGCCGGAGGCGGAGAAGATCATGCACGCCATGCTGGAGACGCCGAGCGGCTACACGCTGATGGGCGCCGACACCCCGCCCGGGATGCCGCACAACCCCGGCGACAACATCACCGTCAGCCTCAGCGGCGACGACGTCGACGAACTGCGCGGCTACTTCGAGAAGCTGTCCGACGGCGGCACCGTCACCGTGCCGCTGGAGAAGCAGATGTGGGGCGACGAGTTCGGCTCCTGCCAGGACCGGTTCGGCATCTTCTGGATGGTCAACATCAGCGGCGCGTGAGCCCGCCCGCCGCCACTCCTCGTAGGATCGCCACGTGACACGTGGAGGCGGGCGGTGACCGGGCTCGGCGAGCTGGAACGGGCCGCGATGGACGTCCTGTGGGACCGCGACGAGCCGGTCGCGGTGCGGGACGTCGTACGTGCGCTCGCCGACCGCGATCTCGCCTACACGACCGTGATGACGGTGCTGAACCGGTTGGCGAAGAAGGGTTTCGTCCGCCGCGAGGCGGGTGAGGGCCGTGCCTGGTACTACACGCCGGTTGCCAGCCGCGAGCAGTACGTCGCGCGGCTGATGCTGGACGCGTTGTCGCTGACCGGCGACCGGGAGACCGCCCTGGCGCACTTCGCGCAGTCGATGACCGCGCCCGAGGCGGAAGCGCTGAGCCAGGCGTTGGACGAGCGGTGAACGCCGCGCTGCACCTCGCGGCGACGCTGGTGCTGTGCGTGGCGGCGGCGGGCCCGCTCGCCCGCGCCCGATGGGTGTGGCGGGCGCCGCGCACCGGGATCCTGCTGTGGCAGATGCTCGGCCTGTCGTGGGCGCTGTCCGCGGTCGGGCTGCTGCTCGCCCTCGGTCTCGCGCCCTACGACGCGCCCATTCCGGTGGCGTTGGGACGGTGGGTGGACGACGCGGTGCGCGGCGACGTGACACCGCTCGCCTTGCTGGTCGTGCTCGGCCTGCTGTCCGCGTTGGACCTGGTGATCGGGCTGCTGTGGACCTGGGGCTCCGTGCTGCGGGTGCGCCGGCGGCACCGCGACGTGCTGGCGCTGGTGGCCCGCCGTGACGACGCGGCGCCCGGCGCGTTCGTGCTCGACCACCCGCACGTGGTCGCCTACTGCGTGCCCGGCGCGCGGTCGGCCGTCGTGCTCAGCTCGGGCGCGCTGACCGCGTTGACCCGCGACCAGGTGGACGCCGTGCTCGGCCACGAGCACGCGCACGGGCGCGAGCGGCACGACTTGGTGCTGCTGCCGTTCAGCGCGTTGTGCTCGGTGCTGCCGAAGGTCCGCCTGGTGCGGTCGGTGGCGCGGGCCGTGGCGCTGCTGGTGGAGATGCGCGCCGACGAGAGCGCGAGCCTGCGCCACGGCGCCCAGCCCCTCGCCGCGGCACTGCGCGCGTTCGGCTCGGCGCGTCCGCCCGAGGGCGCCCTCGGCGCGGCCGACGTCGCGGTGGCGGCACGGCTGGTCCGCCTGGCCGGGCTGCCGCCGCTGCCCGCGGTCCTGCGGTGGTCCGCCCTGGTGGGCGGACTGGTGCTGGTCGCAACCCCGCTGAGCTTTTTGGTGTGGTGACCCCTCTCCGAGGACTACTACAACGTGTAGTGCTACGTTGCGTAGTAGTCCTCTCGGAGGGGTTCCTCGATGATCCAAGTCCTGGCGACCGCGTTGACGGTCGTCGCGTTGGCCGCCGCGGCCTGGGCGCTGGCGCTGGCCGTGCTCGACCACCCGATCACGTTGCGCACCAAGCCGACGCTCGGGTTGGCGGTGGTCGTCCTGCTGCTGGAGGCGGGACTGCTGGTGCAGGCCGTGGCGGGTGTGGTGGCGATGCTCGGCTCGGACCGCGAGCTGGACCGGGCGACGTTCGTCGGCTACCTGGTCGGCGTCGCGGTGGTGCTGCCGCTCGGCGCGGTGTGGTCGGTGGCCGAACGGTCCCGGTGGGGCGCGGGGGTGCTGACCGTGACCTGCCTGAGCGTGCCGGTGATGATCCTGCGGCTCGACCAGTTGTGGGCCGGCCATGGGTGACCGCCTCGCCGTGCCCGCCCTGCTCAGCGACTGGCTGTTCACCAGCGCGTTCGGCGTCTACATGTTCGCCGCCCTGCTCTGCTCCGCCGAGTACGCGCTGACCCGGCACGCGGCGAACCCGCCCGCGTTCGCCGTGCGCGTCGGGCGTGCCGGCGTCGCGCTGACCGTCCTGGGTGGACTGCTGCACCTGGGATCGGTGGTGCTGCGCGGTGTGGCGACCGGCCGCGTGCCGTGGGGCAACATGTACGAGTACCTGTCGGCGGTGGGGCTCATCGCCGTCGTCGCCTGGCTGTACGTGGTGTCCCGGTACGACATGCGCCGGATGTCGGTGTTCGTGCTGCTGCCGATCGCGTCGCTGCTGTTCCTGGCGGGCAACCGGCTCTACGCCGAGGCCGCGCCGCTCGTGCCGCCGCTGCGCTCGTACTGGATCGTCGTCCACGTCGCCGCGGCGATCATGGCCAGTGGCGTGTTCCTGCTGTCCGGTGTGGTCAGCGCGCTGCACCTGGTCAGCTCGGGCGAGTTCTCGAGGAAGGGCGACGAGCTCTCGGGGAAGGGCGGGCCGAGCCGTCGGCTGCCACCCGTCGAGCACCTGGACAAGATCGCCTACCGCACCGGCGCGGTCGGGTTCCTGACGTTGACGTTCGCGATCATCACCGGCGCGGTGTGGGCGGAGCAGGCGTGGGGCCGGTTCTGGGGTTGGGACCCGAAGGAGACGGTCGCCTTCGTGTCGTGGGTCTGCTACGCCGCCTACCTGCACGCGCGGGCCACGGCGGGCTGGCGCGGCCGGCGCTCGGCGTGGCTCAACGTCGTCGGCCTGGTCGTGGTGCTGTTCAACCTGTTCTTCGTCAACCTGGTCGCGGTCGGCCTGCACTCCTACGCGGGGGTCGACTGAGCCGGACGCCGGAAGGCCGAGCGGTAGGCGTGGGGGTTGGTGCCGACGACCCGCTTGAACCGGTCCCGGAACGCGGTGGGCGAGCCGAAGCCGACCCGTGCGGCGATCCGGTCCACCGGGTGGTCGGTGGCCTCCAGCAGGTGCTGCGCCCGGCGGATGCGCGTGCGGTGCAGCCACTGCAACGGCGTGGTGCCGGTCTGCTCGCGGAAGCGGCGGTTGAGGGTGCGGGTGCTCATGCCCGCGTGCGCGGCGATGTCGGCCAGGCCGAGGTCGCGCGCGCAGTTGTCCGCCATCCACCGCAGCACGGGTTCGAGCACGGAGCCGCGGGTCGTCGGCGGCTGCTCGTGCACGATGAACTGCGCCTGCCCGCCTTCGCGCTCCAGCGGCATCACCGACAGGCGGGCGGCGTCGGCGGCCACCGCGGAGCCGTAGTCCTGGCGGATCAGGTGCAGGCACAGGTCGAGCCCGGCGGCGGCGCCGGCCGACGTGAGCAGCCGCCCGTTGTCCACGTAGAGGACGTCGGGGTCGACCTCGATCCCGGGGTGGCGCGCGGCCAGCGCGTCGGCCGCCGACCAGTGGGTCGTGGCGCGCAACCCGTCGAGCAGGCCGGTGGCCGCGAGGATGAACGCGCCGGAGCAGATCGACGCGAGCCGAGCGCCACCCGCGGCGGCGGCCCGGAGGGCGTCGAGCACCTCGTCCGGGATCGGCGCGGTCGCGTCGGCGCAGCCGGGCAGGATCACGGTGTCCGCGTCGGCCAGGGCGTCCAGGCCCCACGGCGGTTGGAGGGTGAACGCGCCCGCGTCGACCGTCGGCGTGGCGCCGCAGACCAGCACGCGGTAGGCGGGCTCGCCGCCGGGGAGTCGGGTGCGGGTGAACACCTCGATCGGCGTGGACAGGTCGAACGGGACGACCCGGTCGAGGGCGAGGACGGCCACCGTGCGCATGCGGGAACCGTAGCCGCGCGGCCGGTCACGTCGGACGGCGCGCCTCGGGGTCTCGCGGCGCGGCCGGCTGTCACCCGGTCTCGTGACCTGCCCGGAGATCGCCGGAAACCTGATCCTGCCGGGTGTGGCCGATCGCCGTCCGCACCCGGCAGGCCGGGGTCAGGCCGCGATCGGCCCGAAGATCCAGTTTCCCCTGGCGCCCTCCTCCGTGCTGCGGAAGAACTGCTCGTTGGCGGCGTGCAGTTCGCCGCGGTCGAGCGAGCCGTTGCCGTCCAGGTCGAGCTTGTCGAACGCGGCGTTGCCCGCGTCCTCGGACAGGCGGAAGGCGCTGGCCGCCATGCGCACGTACTCGGTCCTGGTGATCCGGCCGTCGCCGTCGACGTCCATCAGGTCGTAGAAGGCGTCCGCGACCGGTGCGATGTGGGTCTGGTAGCCGCCGTCGGACGCGGTCACGAACCGGTCCATGCCCGAGGAGTACTCGTCGACGTCGACGCGGTCGTCCCCGTCGGCGTCCATCGGGCGCGTGACCGCCTCCCACAGCGCGTTGTAGCGGTCCCGGACGAGTTCGCTCTCGGGCGAGCCCGGCGCGTACCCGAACGCGGTGACGAGCCGATCGGCGGACGCCGTGTAGTCCATCCTGTCGATGGTCCCGTCGTCGTCCACGTCCAGCAGGGCGAAGAGGTGTGCGAGTTTCCGTTTCAGCAGTTCGTTGAGCATGCGATGGTCACCTTTCTCCGGCGGCGTATTACGCTGGCGACGTGAACGCTACTGTTTGCGCTGTGACCACGGTAAGGTTGCCGAATGGCTGACCATGTGGTAGACGGAGCCAATGGGTTTGTCGCCTCACATCTGATCGGTGCGCTCGTGGCCCGCGGTGACGCGGTGGTCGCCTTGGCGCGCGCCAGTGAGGAAGTGGTCAGGAGGAAGGTCTCCGACGCGCTGGTCACGCTGCACCTGGACCCTTCCCTGGCGAGGAAGGTGCAGGTCAGGCAGTTCTCGCTGGCCGAAAAGGAGCTGGGGATATCGGCTTCCGACGTGTTCGTCGAACCGTGCACGTATTGGCACAGCGCCGCCCTCATCACGTTCTTCCCGCGTCGCGAGGCCGAGTTGCACGCGGTCAACGTGGTCGGCTCCACCAATGTCACCGCCGCGTTCGCCAGGCACGCCAAACCCGGTTCCCGTTATGTCCACGTCAGCACGGCCTACCAACACGGGACCACGGACGGTAGAGCGCTCGAGCAATGGCCTGAATACGCTCACCCGTCCGAGTTCCGGAATGACTACGAACACTCGAAAAGATTGGCCGAAGTAGAGCTCTCTCAGACCGGATTAGCTCACAAGGGTGACGTGCTCGTCGCCCGATTGGGCGTCATGGTCGGCCACTCCGGGACCGGCCGGGCGCTGACCGACCTCGGGATGTACGACTTCCTCAGGGTCATCGCGCTGTTCGCCAGGCGCACCCCCGGCCAACGCGTCCGCTTCGTCTGCCACCCGAGGGCCGCTCTGCACCTGACACCGGTCGACGGCACCGTGGACCGGATGCTCGCGCTGGCGAGCGGCCCGCTCGACCGGCCGGTGCGCCACCTCGTGCCCCCGACCGCGGTGCCGGTGACCGACCTGTTCGCCGCGATCTCCGCGCACCTGCCCGTCGAGCTGGTCGCGGTCACCGCCGCGGAGGTCGAAGCCGAGCCCTTCAGCAGGTTCGAGGCGATCGTCAACATGCGGTGCAAGTTCACCTCCCCGTACCTGCGCTACGAGTACCAGTTCGAGTCCCACGCGGACGCCGAGCCGCCACCCGTCACGCCTCGCATCCTCGACCTCCTGATCTCCTGGTACACCCGCGAGGGGCTCCCCGAATGACGGACTTCGTCACCCGCTTCCGCGCCCGCCCGCGCCCCGACCGGAAGGTCACCTACCTGCCCGAAGGGCGGCCGGCGGCCGAACTGACCCACCTGGAGCTCGACCGGAGGGCCAGGGCGGTGGCGTCCTGGCTGACCGGGTCCGGGATGGCGGGCAGACCGGTGCTGCTGCTCTACCCCGCCGGACTGGACTTCCTCGTCGCGTTCCTGGGCTGCCTCTACGCGCGTGCCGTGGCGGTGCCCGCGCCCCTGCCGCTGTCCGGCGCCTCGCGAGTGGACCGGGTGGACCGCCTGCTCGAGGACTCGGGCGCGCGACTGGTGCTCACCGACGGGGCGCACGTGGCCGCGTTGGACGGGCTGTCGGCGCGGACCTTCGACGAGACGCCCGCCCCCGACTCGTGGGAGCCGTCGGAGGCGGGCACCGGCACCGTCGCCTACCTCCAGTACACCTCGGGGTCGACCAGCCGGCCGCGCGGCGTCGAGGTCACCCGCGGCAGCCTGACGCACAACCTCGAGCTGTTCGGGAAGATCGCCGGCGACGTCCCCGTCCGGCGCATCGGCGGCTGGCTGCCGCACCACCACGACATGGGGCTCGTCGGGCTCCAGCTGCAGGCGCTGCACGCGGAAGCCGACCTGGTCCTGCTGTCACCGGAGGCGGTGGTGGCCCGGCCGATCCGCTGGCTGCGCGCGATCAGCGACCACCGGGTGGACTGGACCGTGGCCCCCGACTTCGGCTACGCGTGGGCGACCCGCCGAATCGGTGACGAGGAGCTCGAAGGACTCGACCTGTCGTGCCTGACGATGGCGGTCAGCGGAGCCGAGCCGATCCGGATCGCCACGCTGGACGCGTTCGCCGAGCGGTTCGCGCCGGTCGGGTTCCGGCGCACCGCGCTCAACCCGGGGTACGGCCTCGCCGAATCCACCCTGGTGGTCACGTGCACCTCACGTGGACTCGGACCGACCGTGCGCTCGTTCGCCTCGGCGTCGCTGGCAGCCGGGGTGGCCGTGCCCACGTCGGACGCGGACGGCGTGCCGCTGGTCGGGTGCGGCGAGCCGGGCGACATGGAGGTGCGCATCGTCGACCCGGTTGTGGGCGGCGAGGTGGGCGACGGCACGATCGGGGAGATCAGGGTGGCCGGGCCCAGCCTGGCCGCGGGCTACCACCGCGACCCCGCCGCGACGCGCGCCACGTTCGTCACCGACTCGGCCGTCCGGTGGCTGCGGACCGGCGACCTGGGCTTCCTCCTCGACGGGCAGCTGTACGTCACCGGGCGGCTGAAGGAACTGATCATCGTCCGCGGCCGGAACCTGTACCCGCAGGACTTCGAGTTCTCGGCGCGGGAGGCGCACCCGGACGCGGGCCGGGGCGCGGCCTTCGGCGTGCGGGCCGCCGACGGGGAGGAGCAAGTGGTGCTGGTGCAGGAGTTGCGCCGCGCCTCGCGGGTGGACCCCGCCGAGTTCGCCGACGCCGTGCTCGACGTCGTGACCAAGCAGTTCGGCGTGTCGGTGAGCCTCGTGGTCGTCCGTCCGAACACGATCCGCCACACCACGAGCGGCAAGGTGCGTCGGGGGCACATGCGCGACCTGTTCCTCGGCGGCGGGCTGTCGGCGCTGCACCGCGAGCTGTCACCCGCCGTCGCCGCCGTCCTCGCCGTCCCGGAGGTCGACCATGCCTGACGAGTCGTTGAGGGCGTGGCTCGTCGACGCCGTGGCGGGATACGTGGGTCTGCCGCCCTCGCGGGTCGGCACCGGGGTGGCGCTGCGCTCGCTCGGCTTCGACTCCGTGCACGCCATGGGTCTGTGCGTCGACATCGAAGAGCGCTGGGGCGTTCTCGTGGAACCCACGCTGGCCTGGGACTTCCCGACCATCGACACCATCGTGGCGCACCTCGGCCCGCAGATCGACCGGACGTGAGCCGTCGCGGTGGGCGCGACCGGCGCCACGTCGACCGGCCGGGTGGTCGCCGTGGGCGGCGGGCTCACGCGGCGTCGGCTCGACGGAGGCGTTCGGTCGCCTGCGCGCGGACGGCCTCACCGGACACCGGCGTGCTGCCGTGCAGGGCCTCCCAGCGGGCGTTGTGCGCCGCCTGCCAGAGGCTCGCCGCCCACGCGACCTCCAGCTCCTCCGCGGTGAACCGGCGTCCCCGGAGGTCCTGGTAGGCGTCGAGGAACGCGGCGGAGCTCTCGATCGGGGCCAGCGTCGGCGGTGACGCGTGCACGAACGACCCGCACGCCGCGCCCACCAGCGCCGCCTCCGGCTGCCAGGCCAGGCTGTCCCAGTCGTGCACGACCCACACCTCCCCGTCCCGCCAGCGGAGGTTCTGCCCCTCGTAGTCGGCGTGCCCGAGCACGCACGGCAGGTCGGCGGCCAGGAGCCGCTTGCGCACCCGGGCCGCCGTGTCGACGACGTGCTCGGGCACGGCCGCCTGGTCCCGGTCGTCCAGCAAGGGGACCGCCGGCCACAGCCCCGGATCCGCGTGGTCCCACCGTGCCCAGCGCGGGTTCGGCAGCGGCGGCGGGACGGTCACGTCGACCAGGCCGGCCATCAGGCGGGCGAACACCTCCGCGTAGCGGGCGGCGACGTCCGGCGAGTCGCCCATCAGCGGCTCGCCGCCCGGCCGGTACTCCTCGGCGTGCACGGCCAGCGCGCCCACGGTGTCCGCGGGCGTGAGCGGCCGGGCACACGGGAAACCCCGCTCCGCCAGCCTGGCCTGCGCGGCGACGCACGACGCGGCACGGCCGTCGTCCTCGCGCGCCTTCACCACGACCTCGCGCCCGCCGGCCAACCGCAGCCCGAAGACCGCCGACATCTGCCGCACCTCGAACAGGACGCCGACCGGCTCGGCGCCCAACCGGTCCGCGCACCACGCCGGCAACCAGTCCGGCAGGCCGTCCGACATCACGACGACCACTGTGCCAGGCGGGGGCTTGCCCGCGTGTCCTGGATCACCTACCGTCGAGTAAAGGTGAAGACGTTTCGCGTATGGGTGAACCGGGTCGGGGAGTGCGGATGCGGGTCTCGCGACGGTCGTTGGCGGCAACGGCGCTGGTCGGCGCGCTGGTCGTGGTCGGACTGCCGGTCGCGGACGCCGCGCCGCAGCCGTACCTGGTGGGTCGCGGCATCTCCGACGTCACCGGTCCGGCCGCCGAGAACGGGATGATGGGCTACTCGGCGTTCGACCAGAAGACCACCGGCATCCACCAGCGGCAGCGCTCACGCGCGTACGTCGTGGTCGACCAGGCCACAGGCAAGCGCGTCGCGTACGTCAACGCGGACCTGGCGATGATCTTCCGGGCGGTGCAGGAGGCGGTGCTGGCCAAGCTCCAGGCCCGGTACGGCTCGCTCTACACCCGCGAGAACGTGCTGCTGTCCGCCACCCACACGCACGCCGGGCCCGGCGGCTACTCGCACAACCTCGCCTACAACCTCTCGATCCTGGGCATGCAGCCGCAGACGCTGGCCGCGATCACCGACGGCATCACGGAGTCGGTCGTGCGCGCGCACGAAGACCTCAAGCCCGGCGAGCTGACCCTGGGCCGCGGCGAGCTGACCGACGCCAGCGTGAACCGCTCCCGGGTCGCGTTCGAGCGCAACCCCGACAAGGGCCACTTCCCCCGGGCGATCGACCCCGCCATGACGGTGCTGCGGTTCCGGCAGAACGGCGCGGACGTCGGCGCGATCAGCTGGTTCGCCACCCACAACACGTCGATGACCAACAAGAACACGCTGATCAGCCCGGACAACAAGGGTTACGCGTCCTACCAGTGGGAGCACGACGACCGGGGCGTGCGGTACCTGGAGGACCGGCCCGGGTTCGTCGCCGCGTTCTCCAACACGAACGCCGGCGACATGTCGCCGAACCTCAACCTGCGCCCCGGCTCCGGTCCGACCGAGGACGAGGTGGAGAACACCCGGATCATCGGCGAGCGGCAGAACCGCAAGGCGCAGCAGGTGTTCGCGGGCCCGCAGACACCGGTCACCGGAGCGGTGGACTACCGGATGCGGTTCGTCGACATGGCCGCGGTCGCCGTCGACGGCCGGTACACCACCGACGGGCGACCCGGCACCACGTGCCCCGGCGTCGTCGGCGCGTCCACCATGGCGGGCAGCGTCGAGGACGGCCCGGCGATCCCCGGCTTCCGCGAGGGCATGACCAGCCCGTGGAAGGCGCTGTTCGAGCCCTTGGACGTCGAGGTCCCGCAGTGGCTGCGGGACTGCCAGTACCCGAAGGCGTCGCTGGTGCCGACCGGCCTGGTGCAGGCCACGCCGAACGTGCTGCCGCTTCAGGTGGTGAAGATCGGGCCGCTGCACCTGGTCGCCGTTCCGGGCGAGGTGACGATCGTGGCGGGCCTGCGGATCCGGCGCGCGGTGGCCGCCGAGGCGGGCGTGCCGCTGGAGGACGTGCTGGTGCAGGGCTACGCCAACGACTACAGCCAGTACGTGACCACGCCGGAGGAGTACGACCTCCAGCAGTACGAGGGCGGCTCGACGCTGTTCGGCCGCAACACCCTGCCCGCCTACCAGCAGGAGTTCGCCAAGCTGGCCGCGTCCCTGCGCGCCGGCACACCCCTCGCGCCCGGCGCCACGCCGACCAAGCCACCGTTCACCGAGCTCAACCTCCAGACCGGGGTGGTGTTCGACGACAAGGCGCCGTGGCACTCCTTCGGCCAGGTGCTCACCGAGCCGGCCGCCGGCTACGCCCGCGGCCAGACCGCCACGGCGGTCTTCGTCACCGGCCACCCGAAGAACAACCTCCGCCGCAACGGCACGTTCCTGGAGGTGCAGCGCCTGGTCGACGGCGCCTGGACCAGGCACGCGGACGACGGCGACTGGTCCACCCGCTACCGCTGGCAGCGCGACGGCGTGGCCAACTCGAACGCCACGGTCACCTGGACGATCCCGGCCGACACGCCCGCGGGCACCTACCGCATCGTCCACCACGGCGACTGGAAGAGCGGCTGGACGGGCGCGATCACCCCGTTCACCGGCGCAACGAGGACGTTCACCGTCGGCTAACCCTCGCGGTCCAGGGGGCCCCACGACGTGGCGGCGTGCTCCTCGACCAGGCGCTCGCACTCGGCGAGCGCCTCGTCCGTGATCCACCCGATCGGGTGAAGGCACTCGACCAGGGGCTCGTTGTCCGGGCCCCGACCGACCTCGGTGCCTTCCAAAATCCACGGTCGCGTGCCCGGCCCGCGGCGTTCCCGCAGGTGGCGGTAGTCGTGCAGGCGACGGGCCACCCAGAGCCGCAGTGGTCTGTCGCCCCACCAGGGTTCGACCGTCAGCGCGTTGGCGGACAGGCCGGGCAGCCGCACGCCGCTCAACCCGTCCCGGCTGCACCGGTCGCTGTCCGCCTCCGGACCGCGCGACCAGCGCACGTACAGCTCACGGGCGGGCGCGCGGTCCTCGACCAAGGCGACCAGGTCGGCGAGATCGGCGAAGGTGCGCATGCGCCGGGGTTACCGCAGGAACGGAGGTTCGAACACGGAACGCCCGGGTATGAGCTAGAGCATGACGGAAGCGACCACGACCGCCCGCCACTCGCTGTGGTCCGAGGCGATACCGCACGGCCGGTTCCCCGTGCTCACCGGTGAGACGGCGGTGGACGTGGCGGTGGTCGGCGGTGGCATCACCGGCATCACCACCGCGTTGCTGCTCAAGCGCGCGGGCCTGCGGGTCGTGGTGGTCGAAGCCGACCGGGTCGGCAGCGGCGTCAGCGGCAACAACACCGCCAAGGTGACCGCCCTCCAGTCCACTGTGTACTCGACCATCGAGCGCAAGCACAACGCCGAGGCGGCGGCCGACTACGCCTCCGGCAACGCCGCCGCCGTCGAGCGGGTCGCCGCGCTGGTGTCCGAGGTGGGCGTCGACTGCGACCTGCGCCGGATGCCCGCCTACACCTTCGCGTTCGACGACCGGGAACTCGACGCGGTCGAGGAGGAGGCCTCCGCCGCCGCGAAGGCGGGCCTGCCGGTGTCACGCGACCGCGGCGAGCAGATGGGCGTGCCGTTCCCGATCGCGGGCGCGGTGCGGCTGGACGACCAGCTGGCGATCCACCCGGTCAAGTACGTGCGCGGCCTGGCGGAGGCGGTGGACGGCGACGGGTCGCGGGTCTACGAGGCGAGCCGGGTGCTGCGCATCGAGGACGGAACGCCGTGCCGCGTCCACACCGACGAGGGCACCGTCGTCGCCGAGCGCGTGGTGATCGCCACGCACTACCCGATCCTGGACCGCGGCCTGTACTTCGCGCGGCTGGAGCCCGTGCGCTCCTACTGCGTCGCGGTCCGGTTGGCGTCGGGCACGCCGCCGACGGGCCTGGGCATCAGCGCGGGCAGCACCACGTGGTCGCTGGCGAGGTCCGGCGACCTGCTGATCGTCGCGGGGCGCGGCCACGCCGCTGGCTCGTCGCCGGGCGAGCCGTACGACGAGCTGACGAAGTTCGCCGCCGAGCACTGGGACATCGCCGAGGTCACCCACCGCTGGTCCGCGCAGGACCCGACGTCCTACGACAACCTGCCGATGATCGGCCCCTACCTGCCGGGCTCGTCCACGTTGTACGGCGCGACCGGGTTCATGAAGTGGGGCCTGAGCAACGGCACCATGGCCGCGGAACTGCTGACCGACCTGATCGTGGGCCGGGAGAACCCGCTGGCGGCGCGGTTCAGCCCGCACCGGCTGACCCTGGGCGCCACGCCGAAGCTGGCGATGATGAACGCGAAGGTGGCCGTCGACCTGGTCGGCGACCGGCTGAAGTCCGCCGAGGTCGACTCGGTCGCGGACGTGCCGGCAGGGCAGGCGCGGGTGGTGCGTGACGGCACGGGCAAGGCGGGGGTGTACCGCGACGAGGCGGGCGGCGTGCACGGCGTGTCCCTGCGCTGCACGCACTTGGGCTGCCTGGTGCGGTTCAACCCCGCCGAACGCAGCTGGGACTGCCCGTGCCACGGGTCGCGGTTCGACGTGGACGGCGCCGTGCTGGAAGGCCCGGCGACCAAGCCGCTGCCGCGCCGCGATCCCGCCTGATGACGGTGGGCGTCGAGGAGGAGTTCCTCCTCGTGGACCCGGCGACGCGTCGTCCCTCGGCGCGTGCGGCGGATGTGCTGGCACGCGTGCGGGACCTGCCGCCGGGCGCGCACGTCCACCTCGAGCTCAGCGCCGTGCAGGTGGAGTTCGCCAGCGGTGTGTGCGGCGGCCTGGACGAGCTGCGCGACCAGCTGACGGCCGGTCGGCGTGCGTTGGCCGAGGCCGCTCACGCCGAGGGGTTGTGGCTGGTCGCGGCGGGTGCACCACCGTTGGCCGACCCGCGACCGGCGTTGAGCGCGGGGGAGAGGTTCGAGCGGGTCGGGTCGATGTACGGCGCCCAAGTGGACGGCTACCAGTGCTGCGGCTGTCACGTGCACGTCGGCGTGCCGGACCGGGAGACGGCCGTGCACGTGGTCAACCACCTGCGGCGATGGCTGCCGACGCTGCTGGCGCTCGGCGGCAACTCGCCGTTCGACCGGGACCGCGACACCGGCTACGCGAGCTGGCGGATGATGGACCAGGCGGCGTTCCCAGGCTCGGGCGTGCCGCCGTTCTGCCGCACGGCCGCGGAGCAGGACGCGCGCGTGGCCCGGCTGGTGGACTGCGGCGCGCTGGTGGACGCGAGCCAGACGTTCTGGCTGGCCAGGCCGTCACCGCGCTACCCGACCGTCGAGGTCCGGGCCGCCGACACCGCGGCCACCGTGGACGACGCCCTGCTCCAAGCGGGCCTGACCAGGGCGCTCGTCGACACGGCGCGCACCGCCGGAGCCGCGCCCGAGCTGGACGACCAGGTGCTGGCGGCGGCCGTGTGGTCGGCGGCCCGGCACGGGCTGTCCGGTCCGGGGGTCGACCCGGTCACCGCACGTCAGGTGCCCGCCGTCGAGCTCGTGGAGGCGTTGCTGGCGCACGTGTCCGAAGCGCTGGGCGACGACCGCGAGCTGGTCCACGCGCTGGTGCGCGACGTGCTCGACCGGGGAACGGGCGCGCAGCGGCAGCTGAGGGCGGGATCACCGGAAGCCGCCGTGGAGCTGCTCGCGTGCACCCCGGCGGGAACGGGTAGTCCACGGTCATGACCACTGTGGACCCTGCTGTCGACCGAGCGGTGCTGCCCGCGCCGCGCGGCCCCCTGTCCGCCGCCGTCCTGGACGCCCTGCGCGGCGACCCGCCCGCGGCCGGCCTGCCGTCGCACGTGTCGGCCGAACCCTACGGCGAAGACCTGCACCTGGCCCTGCACGTGTGCTACGAGCTGCACTACCAGGGCTTCGCGGACGTCTCGGACTCCTGGGAGTGGGATCCAGGGCTGTTGGGCTTCCGCGCTGCGCTGGAACAGGTGTTCCTGAACGCGTTGCGCGCCGACGTGCCCGGCGGCGCGGACATCGGCGGTGTGCTGGACGAACTGCTGGTGGAGCCGGTCGACGGCGTCGGCGTGAGCCACTTCCTCAAGGACGAGGGGGAGTGGTGGCACATGCGCGAGTACATGGCGTTGCGCTCGATCTACCACCTCAAGGAGGCGGACCCGCACGCGTGGGTGATCCCGCGCCTGCGCGGTGCGGCGAAGGCGGCGCTGGTGGCCGTCGAGTTCGACGAGTTCGGCGGCGGACGCGGCGACCGCATGCACTCGCGGCTGTTCGCCGACCTGCTCGCGGGCGCCGGGCTGGACAACGGCTACCTCCGGTACCTGGAGCACGCTCCCGCGGTGATGCTGGCGACGGTCAACCTGATGTCGTTGTGCGGACTGCACCGGTCGTTGCGCGGCGCGCTGGTGGGGCACTTCGCCGCCGCCGAGATCACCACCGCGCCCAGCGCCACGCGCATGGCGAAGGCGTTGGAACGGCTGGACGCGCACCCCGACTGCGTGGAGTTCTTCACCGAGCACATCGAGGCGGACGCGGTGCACGAGCAGGTGATGCGGCGGGACGTGATCGGCGACCTGCTGGCCCGTGAGCCGGAGCTGACCGAATCCGTCGTGTTCGGCGTGCAGGCCACGGAACTGCTCGAACAACGGCTCGGCGACCACCTCCTCCGCGCGTGGGAAGAGGGGCAGACGGCGTTGCGCCTGCCCCTGCCCCTCTGACGGACATCGGTCAACGTCGTTTGCGGTGGCTCGTGTCGCACAGCGGGTAACGCTTGCTGCGGCGGCACGCGCACACCGCGACGACGAACCGGTCCGAGCACACCACCTCGCCGTCCTCCAGCCGCAGTTCGACCGGCCCCTCCACCAGGATCGGCCCACCGGGCACGACGGTCACCACCCGGGCGTCACGCTGCGTCGGCACGGATCACCACCAGTTCCTCGTGCTCCTGCTCGTGGTCGATGAGCCCGCGCCGGGCCAACCACTCCGCCCGCTCGCGCATCACCGGCCCGAACGGGACCGTGCGGCGGGCCACCACCGACGCCTTCAGGCCACCGCCGCGCAACTGCCTCAGGGTGACGTCCGGGTCGCACAGCCCGGAGTGCACCACCAGCCCCATGCCCTTGTCCGCCAACAACAACGGCATCACCGCGCACAACCGGTCGAGCAGGGAACGGCCGTTCGGCCCCGCGTCCCAGGCCCGCGCGGGCCCTCGGTCCGGCACGCCGTCGCTGGGCACGTAAGGCGGGTTGGCCGTGATGACGTCGAACTTGCCGTGCCCCACCAGGTCGCCGAAGTCACCGCGCCGCACGCGCACCGACATGCCGCGCACCCGGGCGTTGGCCCAGGCGGCGAGGAGGGCGCGTCTGCTCACGTCCACCACGGTGATCTCACGCGCTCCCGCCAATCCCGAGGCGACCGCCAGCGCGCCGGTGCCGGTGCACACGTCGAGCACCCGGCCGCCACTCGGTATGCCGGCCTCCTCCAGCGCCTCGGCCATCAACCACGTGTCTTCCTGGGGCCGGTAGACGCCCGGCGGCCTCAACAACCACATAGGACTGTTGTTCCCGGCCTTCCGGCCGACAAACGGAAGGAATGGATCGCCGTGGATCGGGGAATCCCAGTGGCCCGGCGACGCAGGGAGGTCGGATGAGTGCGGTCGAGGTGCCTCGTGCGGTGGCCGGCGAACAGGTGCTGGTGGCTTTGCTCGGCATCCCGCGCTTGTTGGCCCATCCGGCGTGGCGCGCCGTCGACCGGGACGAGGGACGCGGGCTCGGCGTGGTGCTGGTGCCGGGTTTCGGGTTCGGCGACTGGAGCCTGCGACTGGCCAGGACCTGGCTGCGCAAGCGGGGTTACGCGCCGATCGGCGCGCGGATCGGGATGAACGTCGGCTGCACGTCGGAGTTGGTCGACCGGTTGGAGCGCAGGCTGGAGAAGCACGTCGAGGCGACCGGCGGGCCGGTGGTGCTGCTCGGGCAGAGCCGCGGCGGTGGTCTGGCCAGGCTGGTGTCGGTGCGCAGGCCCGAACTCGTGCGTGGTCTGGTCATGCTCGCCAGCCCGGTGCTGGACCAGCTCGGCGCGCACCCCAGCGTGATGCGGGTCGCGCGGACCATGGCGCGGCTGTCGAGTGCGGGCGTTCCGGGCCTGTTGAACGAGGAGTGCTTCGCGGGCACGTGCTACGACACCAACTCCGCCGCGATGGGGCAGCCTTTGAAGGTGCCGGCCATCGCGGTGTTCTCCCGCAACGACCTCATCGCGCCGTGGGAGCTGTGCGCCGACCCGTGCGCGGATTGCATCGAGGTGAGCAGCACGCACACCGGCATGGGCCTCGACCCCGAGGTGTACCGGCTCCTCGCGCCGCGACTGGCCGAATGGGCGCGGAGCCGGGAACCGGTGTCGGCGACGAGCTGACACGCGGCCCGGAAGCCTCCCCGGCCGGCGACCGTGGGAAGATCGATCCGCGGGTGCGGGAGAAGGTGTGGTTCTCCGGGCTGGTGATCCCGTTGTCCGCGGATCGGGGTCCGGAGGTGAGCACGTCATCGAACCGTCGTCGCGCTTGGAGGCGTTCGGGAACCAGCTCGTGCAGGCGCACATCGCGCTGCGCGAACGGCTGGAGGCGTTGAGCGACGGCTTGGCCGACGGGGCGCGCGTCACGGACCTGTGGTCGCACTGCCTCTCGTTCTGCGCCGCGCTGGAGCGGCACCACACTGCCGAGGACGACGGCGTGTTCCCCGTGCTGGCCCGCGAGCACCCGGAGCTGCGGCCGGTGCTCGACGAGCTGGGCCGTGATCACCGGATCGTGTCGGACGCCCTGGCCGCGCTGGGGGAGTTGGGCGACGCCGAGCCGGAGGTGCTGCAACGCGAGCTGGCCGGCGTGGCGGCGTTGATGGAAACGCACTTCACGTACGAAGAGCGCAAGATCGCGGACGTGCTGTCGGCGTTGACCGGGCGGCTCGGTGAGACCGACGCGGAGCTGATCACGCGCGCCACCACGGGGTACGACGCTTAACTGCTCTCAATAGCTTCAGTGTTGACTAAAAGTCGTTCGTTCTCGTGACGATTGTTCCGTGATCATTCACTCGAACGTGTGATCTTTCGTGCGATCCTGCCTGCGTGCGGCAACCCTGCGCCGCGCTCGGGAGGAGACACCCCATCGTGCGACCACGACCCCTGCTGAATCCCCTTGCCGTTGTCGTTTCCGTCGTCGCCGTCGCAGCGGCCCTGCTGATCCCCACCGCTGCCGCCGGCGCGACGCCGATCACCGTAGCCCAGGCCATCGGCCAGCAGAACGGCGCGTCCGCGACCGTGCGCGGCTACGTCGTCGGGCAGCCCACCGCCACCAACACCGTGGTGCGGTCCGGTTTCCCGTCCGACTACGCGTTGGCGCTGGCCGACTCGCCGACCCAGACGAGCACGAGCCAGATGCTGTACGTGCAGATCACGTCCGCGTTCCGGGCCCAGTGGGGCCTGCGGACCAACCCCGGCCTGCTCGGTGCGCGGATCGACGTCACCGGTCCGCTGAACGCGTACTTCTCGCACGCGGGCCTCACGTCGCCGACCGCGTTCGCCAACGCGGGCACCACGCCGACGTCCACCACGACCCGGCCCACCGCCACGTCCACGACGACTCCGGGCGGCGGCTACGACGACACGTACTACCGCAACGCGCTCGGCAAGACCGGCGCGTCGTTGAAGACGGCCCTGAACGGGATCATCCGGACCAACACCAAGCTGTCGTACGACCAGGTGTGGGAGGCGTTGAAGGTCACCGACCAGGACCCGAACAACAGCGCCAACGTGATCCTGCTCTACACCGGTCGTTCGCAGGGCAAGACCACCAACGGCGGTGACCCCGACGACTGGAACCGCGAGCACGTCTGGGCCAAGTCCCACGGCGACTTCGGCACCGCGACCGGTCCGGGCACCGACATCCACCACCTGCGTCCGACGGACGTCTCGGTGAACGCCGAGCGGGGCAACAAGGACTTCGACCTCGGTGGTTCGCCGGTCGGGGAGGCTCCCGGCAACTACACCGACGCCGACTCGTGGGAGCCGCGCAACGCGGTGAAGGGCGACGTCGCGCGGATGCTGTTCTACATGGCGGTGCGGTACGAGGGCGGCGACGGCTACCCGAACCTGGAGATGAACGACAACGTCAACAACGGCACCGCGCCGTACCACGGCAGGTTGTCGGTGCTGCTGCGGTGGAACGCGCAGGACCCGCCGGACGCGTTCGAGAAGCGTCGCAACCAGGTGATCTACGACTCCTACCAGCGCAACCGCAACCCGTTCGTCGACCACCCCGAGTGGGCGGCGTCGATCTGGGGCTAGGTCGGCGCTCGAGACGCCCGGTCCGGACTCCCCGGTCGAGGGGTCGGGACCGGGCGTTCGCGCGTCGCCGGGCAGTGGATCACCCGGTCCGGTGTTGACCGCTCACGCCTCCTCTGTTCGAATGAACGCATCGCTTGTTCACGGAGGGGGAGTCATGCGCGCCGGGATCACGATCCTGCCGGAGTACCGCTGGGCCGAGGCGAAGCCGCGGTGGTTGGCGGCGGAGGCGTACGGGTTCGCTCACGCGTGGACGTTCGACCACTTGGGGTGGGGTCCGCTGGTCGGCCACACGTGGTTCGGCTCGGTGCCCACGTTGAGCGCGGCGGCGTTGGCAACGTCGCGGATCGAGCTGGGGTTCATGGTCGCGTCGCCGAACTTCCGCCACCCGCTGCCGTTCGCGCGGGACGTGCTGGCGTTGGACGACCTGTCGGACGGCAGGATCTCGGTGGGCATCGGCGCGGGCGGGGTGGGCGGTTATGACGTCGAGGTGTTCGGCGGCGCGACCAAGGCCGCGAGCCCGGCGCGCCGGTACCAGGAGTTCGTCGAGCTGTTGGACGCCTTGCTGACCAGGGATCGGGTCGACTACTCCGGCGAGTACTACACGGCGGTCGAGGCCCGGAACGCGCCTGGCTGCGTGCAACGGCCTCGCACACCGTTCATCCTGGCCGCGGACGGGCCGAGGGGGCAGGCGTTGGCCGCGAAGCACGGCCAGGGGTGGGTGACCCTGGGTTCGGCGCGGGATTCGCTGGACTCGTGGTGGAAGTCGTTGGCCGAGTTGTCGGCGCGGTTCGACGAGGCGCTGGCCGCCGAGTCCCGCGACCGCGCGTCGGTCCGCCGGTTCCTGCAGACCGACGCCGCGCCGGTGTTCTCGCTGTCGAGCGTGGAGTGCTACCGGGACTTCCTGGGCAGGGCGGACGAGCTGGGCTTCACCGACGTGCTGGCGCCGTGGCCGAGAGCGGACGGCCCGTTCGCCGGTGACGAGTCGATCCTGGACACCGTGGCCGCCGACGTGCTGCCGACGTTGTCCTGAGGGGCCGGGCCCCGCTCGGCTGTAGGGTTCGCGGCATCATCTGCTTGGCCAGCGGCGGTGCGGTGAGCAGGCGACGGCGTAGCCGAACTGGCGGCATCCTGCCCGTCAATCGTCGCTGATCTTGTGCATGGAGCGGACTCCAACACCCCCGCCTGCTCACCCGTCGAGAGCTCGACATCGTCGGTCCGGTGGCGAAAGCCCGGGTGTGGACGTCGCCGAGCCCGAACCTCGACGCCGACCACCGCACGGTCTCCCGTTTCGCCTCGGACGCGGCAGACGCGTCCGAGGCGGCCGGGCTGTGGGTCGAACGCCGCCGGCAACCAGTCGCCGGCCATGCCCGCCGGCGTTCCGCCGCGGGTGCCGAGCCCGAAGCGCCGGGGCTCGGCGGACGCGGAGAATCCCACCTCGCCACCGGGCACGGCGGGAAGGTCGGGCAGGGGCACCACCGCACTTCCCGCCGCACCTGCCCGCCCGCTCAAGCCACCGGACTCGGACCCCGTCGGCCCGTTCGCCATCCCTGGCCGCAGGAGTAGGGACCTCCGCGTCGTCCCCCGCCTATACCGAAGGCCGCCGTCACCCAGGTGGTGGGTCCAGTCACTCCTCGTAGGTCCTTTGTGGACCACGTTGCGACGTCACCCTGGCGCTCCTTCACCGTGCGTAGTCGGTCGCCGGTCGCCGTTCGGGCCCCGGCGGATCGTCCGCCGGCCAGCCGGTGCGAGCGCTCGTCCGTGCGGTGAGGTGCCTGCCGTGACCGCCGTCTTGCGGGTTCGTCACGGGCTGCGTCTGACATTTCTCTTGACCAATCGGAAAGTCCGGTGAGTGTCACTCGAACTCGTGAATTCGGACGGTGGTCGGATCACCGACAACCACCCCTGCCACGCGTCCGATGACCATCCGGATGAACTACCGCGGAAGATCGCAACCTGCCCGAGTGGTGTTCGGTTCAACTACTGCCACTTCCTCTGGGTGACTGTTAGCTTGCCATCAGCGATTACGTCTGGTGAGGAGGCAAGGGGTGAAGCGCTTGTTCGGCGTGGTGCTCAGTGCATTCGCCGCCGCTGTACTGCTGCCCGTGAGCCCGGCGGCGCAGGCGGCCGCCGACGTGCCCGTGCACGGCACGTCCTTCAAGGCCTGACCGCGGTGGTGGTCAACCCCAACCGATGTGGAGAGGGCGCACGTGTCCTTCGATCTGGTCGTGGTCGGAGTCGGCTGCGTAGGGCTGCCGCCGGCGGCGGCGACCGCTGCGGGTACGGCGGTGGCGGGTACGAAACCGATCCGGCCGTGATCGCGGGCGCCGACACCGTGGTGATCTGCGTGCCCACCGGTCTGGCGCCTGACGGGCGACCCCCGATCCTGGAGCGGCACGGCCACGTGGCCGGTGAGGACTTCCCGCTCGGCTGCTCGCCGGAACGCATCGACCCCGGCAACCGCACCTTCGGCATCCGCACCACGCCCGAGGTGATCAGCGGGCACACCCCGTTGTGCACCAAGCACTGCGCGACCTTCTCCTGCCGGGTCGTCGACTCCGTCGTGGTGGCTCGCGGCACCCGCGAGGCCGAGATGGTGAAACTGCTCGAGAACACCTGCGGGTACGCGAAACCGTTCGGCTTCCAGCCGTTCACCCCCGGACCGGGCGTGGGCGGTCACTGCATCCCCGACGACCCCGCTACCTGCTGGACAAGGCCCGTCGTGAGGGCGCGCGGCTGGGCGTGGCGGAGGCGGCCCGGCGGGTCGACCCCGTCGCGGGGGAGGTGCCCGCGCTCGGGTCGTCCGCCGACGACCTGGAGTCAGCGCTGCGCGCGAGCGACGCGACCGTGCTGCTCGTCGCGCACAGCGGTTACAAACTCGGCCACCTGGCCAGGAACTCCCGGCGCTTGCTGGACGTCACGGGCAGCGTGCCCGGAGGGGAGGTCATGCGCCATTGACATCCCCCTGACGGGGGAGCAGGTCTGCGGACCGGCTCAGCACGTCCAGGTTCGCCGAGAACCACCTCATCATTCTTTAGGAGTGTCCGAAGGTCATGTCCACGACGGTCAAGGGCGATCGGCTCAAGAAGCGCTTCGAGAAGTGGGACGTCAACGGCAACGGCCGGATCGGGAAATCCGATTACGAGGCCGAGGCGCGTCGCATCATCGAGGCGTTCGGCGAGGACGCGTCGTCACCGCAGGCGCGAGCGCTCACCGACTCCTACATCTCCATGTACGAGTTCTTGGCGACCAAGGCCGGTGTGGGCGCGGACGGCTCGATGACGGAGGAGCAGTTCCTCAACGTGGTCGAGGCGCAGGTGTTCGCGGAGGGTGACGCCGGGTTCAACCGCGTGGTCCGGCCGACGGTCGCGGCCATGGTGGGCCTGTGCGACACCGACGGCGACGGCGAGGTGGGCCCGCCGGAGTTCCACAAGTGGCTGGAAGCGATCGGGGTGGACCCGTCGGCGGCGGTCGAGGCCTTCCGGACCATCGACTCCGACGGCAGCGGGACGTTGACCGTGGACGAGCTGGTCGCCGCGGTGCGCGCCTACCACTTCGGCACCCTGGACGTGCCGCTCCTCGGTCGCTGAGCCGACGAACACGACGGCGCCTCGGGACAGTCTCCCTGGGGCGCCGTCGGCGTCGGTCAGAACGCGGGGCTGAACAGGACGTCCACCTCGGGGCGCAGGCCGAGTTCCGGCCCGGTCTCGCCGTCGCACCACGCCTCGTCGCCGCGGTCGATCACGCCGGCGTTGGCGATCTCCACGAGTCCGAGGAACGCCACCCGGTCGATCCGCGCGCCCGCCGCCGTGTCGTCGTGGTCGGTGGTCACCAACTCGTGCACCTCGCCCGGCGCACGCAGCGGCTCGCGAACGGCTCCAGGCTCATCCCGCGGTCGTCGCGGCGGTGCGCCGGCACCTTGAAGACCCGGCTGCCGACCGCCCGCTTCTCGCCGTCCTCCAGCATCACGCACCCTCTCGTCGGTACACTTCGTCCACCAGGTCCAACGCGGCCAACCCGCCGTCGCGCCACGCCGACCGCGCCGCCACGGCCGACGCGAAGTCCCGCAGGACGGCCTCGTACTCGTGCCACAGCGAGCCCTCGAACTCGTCGTAGCCCTCGAGCACGTCCGCCCGCAGCACGGTCCCGTCGGCGAGCCGCGCGGTCACGTCCTTCGTCTCGCCGGCGTGCGACCAGCCCAACTCCACCACCGCCGGCGCGGAGCCGCGCACGTGCAGCACCGCCTGCCGGTCGACGCCCGCGACCCGCGTGACCAGCGCGGACTCCAGGGTCAGCTCGTCGAGGAACAGCCGTGCCAGGTCCAGCGCGTTCGGCCCGTTGTCGGCCACGCACCCGCCGCCGGACCGCGCCGGGTCGAGGTACCAGCGGTCGTCGGCGACGTGCTCCTCGATCCGCTCCAGGTAGCGCACGGTGAGCTGCTCGATCGGCGCGGCGCCCGCGAGCTTGTCCCGCAGCGCGAGCACGTTCGCGTTGTACCGGCGGTGGAAGGCGGTGAACAGCGCCACGTCCCGCGCCCGCGCCGCCTCGGCCACCGCCAACCCGTCACGCAGCGTCGTGGCCAGCGGTTTCTCCACGCACACCGGCAGGCCACACCCGATGGCGTCCGCCGTGACCGCGGCGTGCACGTCGTGGGGCGCGGTCACCACCACGGCGTCCAACCCGCCCGCGTCGAGCATCTCCCGGTGCGACCGGTAGGCGGGCACGTGATGGCCCGCCAACGCCCGCTCGTCGACATCGCACACGGCGGCCAGTTCGAAGCGCGGCGAGGACGCGATCGCGGCCAGGTAGAACCGCGAGATCACGCCCAACCCGACCACGCCCAGCCGGATCACCGGCGGCGCGCCCGCCCGTGAACCGCTCGATCCCGCCTCACCCCCGCGCGGTCCACTCGTCCGCGGTCGGCCCGACCCGCCCGCTTCCGACCCGGTCATCCGGCGGCCCGCAGGGCGGGCGCGATCGAGCGCAACTCCTCGTACAGCTCGTCCGGCACCGGGACGCCGTGCACCCGCCGCCACCGCGCGCGTTCGCCCTCGTGCCAGCCCGGGTAGCTCACCGGCTTGCGCGGGTCGACCGGCTTGGCGCCCGCCACCGCGCCGAACATCGCCGCCGCGTCCTCCCAGAACCCCGGCCGCAGCGCCGACGGCGCGAACACCAGCGCCGTCACCCCGATGTCGTCATCCCGCGACACCGACGACAACGGCCCGGTCGCCGCACCCGGCACCAGCGCCGCCAGCACCTCCACCAGCAGGCCCAGCCCGAAACCCTTGTACGCGCCCGTCTCCGGCGTCCCTCCCAGCCACAGCAGCCGCCCGTCACCCCGGTCGAACGCCGCCGGGTCGGTCACCGGCGTGCCGTCGTCGGCCGCCAACCACCCCGGCGGGATCGGCTCACCGGCCCGCGCCGCCGCCCGCACCCGGCTCGTCGGCACCACGGTCGTGGTCATGTCCAGCACGAACGGCGGCCGGTCGCCCGCCGGGCAGGCCAACGCCAGCGGGTTCGTGCCCAGCAACGGCTCCCGGCCGTCCGGCGCGGGCGCGATGCGCTGCCCGCCGCAGCTCGACGCGATCAGCCCGACCATCCCGTGCGCCGCCGCACGTGCCGCGTGGTACCCGGCGCAGCCGATGTGCGTCGCACCGCGCAACGTCACCATCCCGATCCCGTACCGCGCGGCCCGCGCCGAGGCCAGCTCCACCGCCTGGGACGCCGACCACAACCCGAGCGCCCGACGCGCGTCGGCCAGCACGGACGCCCCGAGATCGGCCACCACCGCCATGTCGGCCGCCGGCTCCGTCCGGCCGGAGTCGAACAGCGGCAGGTACAGCCGGGTCAGGTTCACCAGCCCGTGGGTGCTCAAGCCGGTCAGGTCGCCGTGGCACAGCGCCTCCGCCGCGACCGCCGCCCGGTCCGGCGGCACACCACGCGCCCGGAAGACACCGGTGACGGTGTCGAGCAGGGTCGGGTAGGGCACCAGGACGGTCATGTTCCTGCTTCCTGTTCCTTGATCGGAGTTGATCGGGTTCGCGTGGTCCCGCGCCGCCGGCGGTCGGTGCGGGACCACGTCAGGTCCTCGACCGGGCTGTGGTCGGACCGGACGAGTCGCGTCCCGGAACGGGCACTAGACCGCCCTTCCGTTCCGCGCGAACCCCACGACGATGTCGCGCACCACGTCGGCGAACCGGTCGAGGTCGGCGACGTCGGCGTGCTCGCCGCGCGCGTGGGCCTGGTTGCCCTCCAGCGAGCCGGGGCCGAGGACGGCGGTGTGCGCGCCCGGCACGTCGGCCAGCCAGATCGCGTCGCAGGTGAACGCGGGCTCGTGCGCGGGCCAGCGCGGCACGATGCCGTCCAGCAGCGGCACGTCCTGCGGCGGCAGGGCGGGCAGCCCGCGCTTGCGCCACACCAGTCGGGTGATCAGGGCCGCGTCGACGGCCGTGCGGTGGAACGGCGGCACGCCGCGGAAGCGGGCGGTGAACTCGGCCAGCCCTTCGCGCAACGCGGCGTCCAGCGCCACGGCCAGCACCCGCGCGGACGCCGTGCTGCCGTAGGAGAGGTTGAGCAGCAGCTCGCCGCCGCCGTACACGCGGTCGTGCATCCGGCCCGTGTGCAGCCCGGCCACGCACACCCGGCCGTCCGGCACGCGTCCGGCGAGCGCGCCCGCCAGGTGCTGGGCCAGGAACCCGAGCAGCACGGTCGCGTTGTGGCCGGCCTGCGGCTGGTCGTCGATCGCGTCCTCGCCGCGCACCTGCACGCACGCGGTCATCGCGGCCGTGGACCGGGGCAGGTAGCGCATCCCCGTCGGCTCGCAGAACACGTTCAGGCTGCCGTGGTACCCGGCTTCGACCAGCGGACGGGTGCCGAACACGCCCATCGCGCCGCCCTCCTCGCCGGACACCGCCTGGATCAGCACGCTCACGTCCCGCCCCACCGCCGGATCGGTCATCGCGGCGCGGACACCCGCCAGCAGCGCCACCGCGGGCCCCTTCGCGTCGATCGCGCCGCGGCCGTGGAACCGGATGCCGTCGAACCCGGCCGGCTCGAACGGCGCGACCGTGTCCAGGTGCACGTTGAACATCACCACCGGCTCGGCGTGGCCGACCCGCAGCACCAGGTTCGGCTGCCGGGCCAGGAAGTCCGGGTCCTCGGCGATCGCCTCCCGCACCACGGCTGGCACGTCGTGCCGCAGCACGTCGGCCTCCCGCGCGGGCCCCAGGTGCACGGTGCGCATCCCGAAGCACTCGGCCGCCTCGGAGTACGCGTGCACCGCGTCCCACAGGCACACCTCGTCGGTGGTCTCCAGCGGACCCGCGGTCGGCATCGCCAGCAGCCGCAGCAACAGGTCGCGGTCCTCGCCGATCACCGCACGGCTCCCCTCGCCGCCCAGGGTCCGATCACCGCACCAGCCCGGCCATCGCCCGACCGGCCGCCACGAACGCGGGCGCCGAGTCCGGTGCGCGCGCGCCCGACTCGTGCGGGCGCAGCGACACGTGCGGCTCCAACGACCACGCGCCTCGATAACCGCCGGCGCGCAACAACTCCACGCAGTCGGCCACCCGTGCGTCACCCGAACCGGGTAGCACGAACCGGTCACCCGACGCGTCCTTCACGTGCACGTGCTCGACGTGCGCGACCACCTCGCGCAACAGCGCGTACCCGTCGTAGCCGTGCGCGACGCCGTTGCCGGTGTCGAACAGCAGCCGCAACGCGGGGTTGTCCACCGCGTCGAGCAGGTCCAGCGCGCGCTCCGCGCTCGCGCCCGCCCACCCGGAGCAGTTCTCGTGCAGCAGCACGACCCCCGCCGCATCGGCGAGCTCGGCCAGCATCGACACCCGCGTGATCACCCGGTCGCGCCACCGCCGCTCGGACAGGCCCGCGTTCGGGTAGGACATGATCCGCACGTACCGGGTGCCCAGCGCGGCGCAGCGGCGCAGCAGCACGTCCAGCTCTGCCAGGTCGTCCTCGAACGGCGTGCTGATCGGCCGGGCCCACCCGCCGATCCGCGAGGCCAGGCACACCACCCGCACACCCCGCGCCGCCAGCTCCTTCGCCACCACCGCGAACTCGTCGTCGTCCAGGTCCGCCGCCGCCCGGCCGTCCACGGTGCGCAGCTCGAGGTGCGACCAGCCCAGCTCGGCGAGCACCGCCAACTGGCCCGCCAGGTCCGGCGCGGCCTCGTCCGCGATGCCCGCCAGCACCGGCTCAGCGGACATGCGCGGCCACCGGGCCCGGTGAGGCCTCGCCACGCGCCGCGGGTATCACCGGCTCGGCGCAGATGTTCTTGGCCACCGACAGCAGCTGCACCACGTCCGTGGCGAACGAGAACCCCCGCGCGTGCTGGTCGCCCGCCGCGTGGAACAGCCGGTAGGCGCGCAGCACCCACTCGGTGAGCGAGTCGTCGCGCAGCACCTCGTGCTCGCGCCGCCCGTTGAGCGTGACGGTGAGCTGCGCGTGGTCGTCGTCGTCGCTCACCGCGAAGTGGCCGACCGCGCTGCCCTTCTCGAACTCCACCGTGATCCGGCGCTCCCGCACCGGCGAGGTGAGGTCCGAGCCGATCTCCGTGCGCACGCCGCTGTTGTGCCGCAGCCCGATCCGGGCGCCACCCATTCGAGGCACGACCACGTCGCCCACGGTCAGGTCGTACCCGGCCGCGTGCGTGACCCGCGCGCTGCCCGCCAGCCGCAGCGCCAGGGCCACGCCGTGCGGCAGCTCCACGTCGAACGCGGTCAGGTGGCTCGGCCTGGTCAGCGACCGGCGGAAGCGCGGCTTGTTCTGCACGATCGAGATCGACTTCGGCTCGCCGAGCGTGCCGCCGCGCATCAGCTCCATCAGCCGCGCGGTGAGCGAGCTGGTCAGCCACGGCTCGACCACCGCGATCCGCAGGCCGTGCTTGCGGCGCAGCCGGATCACCCTGGCCAGGTCGTCGGTGTCGGCGGCCAGCGGCTTCTCCGCGATCACGTTGCGGAAACCGCGTTCGGCGAGCTCGGTCATCACCTCGGCGCGCACGGACGGCGGTGTGCACAGGTGTGCCACCGTGTCCCCGGGGTCGAGCAGGGTGGCGGCCTCGGCGAGGCTGCCCACCATCGCCAGGCCCGGTCGTTCCGCGGGCAGCCGCCGCGGGTCGCACGCCACGATGGGTCGGTCGTCGAACAGCTGTCGGACTGAGGTCCGCGCCCTGGCCAGCACCGGCAGGTGCAGTTCCGCACCGGCTCGGCCCAGTCCCACGACGAGTGTGCGCACTAGTGAGCCCCGTCTTGTCTCGTCCGGTCTCGAAGGCATCGGGAATGAGCGATGTCAGCTCTCAATTGATGGCCCCGACGTTGTCCCAATCGCGAAGGTGTGTCAACTCCACGAGGGTGAGTTGACCAGGAAGAGTGAACCGGCCGGTGGTCGGTCGCCGGCCCGGTGACCTGCCATACGCTCACCTCCGGAAGCGGTGACCGCGGAGGTGAGCGCGCTGACGGTGCCATTCTGCACGCAATCGGCGACATTTTCCGGATTGTGGCCGATAACGCGACGGCACATTGTGGAAGTCATCGACGACGGCAAGTGCTCGCACGGGCGGAAAGTGCAGGAATTGGAACGGACGCCGGCCGCCCACGCCGGGGCCGCGCACGTCGTCGGCTGCGGCGGCTGGGACACCTGGCCAGGAGGAGCGCGGCCGACACCGAACGCCCCGAGGCGTCCCGGGTGGGCGGGGCCACCGTCGCCGAGTTCTGCGCGCCCTACCACCGCGACGTGCTGGAGTACCTGTGCCAACCGGTGGTGTCGGGGTTCTTCGGGTGGCAGCCGGAACGCTCGGCCGCCGAGCCGAGCGCTTCGTGCCCGGCCTGCGTGCCGCCGTGACCGGATCGGTCGTGCACCGGTGCCGTCACGGCCTGCCCGAAGCCACACCGCACGCCCTGGCGCTGCGCGGCGAGTTCGTGTCCCGCCTCGGCGGGGTCGTGGACGACGCGGGCGACTGGGTGACCCTGACCCCGTGCAGCGAGCCGGCCGCCGTGCCGCCGCACGGGTCCACACCGCGTCCCCGCGGACCGGCACGAGGAGGCAACCCGCATGAAGCCGCACGACATGTCCGGCCACCTCACCGACGACGTGCTGGAGGTCCTGCTCAAACGGCTCGACCCGGCCGTGCTGGTGACCGACCGCGTGCCGCCCGTCGGACTGGCGCGGCGGGTGCTGTCGCTGGGCCCGCCCGTGCCGGGCGCGTTGACGTTGGACGACGTGCGCGGCGCGCGGGTGCCCGCGCCCCGGCGCAGGCACGACGACGCCCCGCTGGTCGTCACCCACACCTCGGGCACGACCGGTGTGCCCAAGCTCGCCGTGCACACCACCCGCACGATCATCCACCGGCTGGCCCGGTTCGAGGCGGTGCGCCGGCCCGTGATCGGCGTGCGCCGAGACGACGTGGTCGCCAACGCCAGTTCCTACGCGCACGGCCGCACGTTCTGCTGGACGGCGAGCGTGTTCTGCCTCGCGCCGCGCAAGGTCGTGGTGCTCAGCGACCCCGAGTCGGCCGCACCGGTGCTGGCCCGGCACCGACCGACGACGGTGGAGGCGCTGCCGTCGGCCTACGTGCGGTGGCAGCCGCCGGCGGCGCGGCCGGACAACCCGTTCCGCGAGGTGCGGCTGTTCGTCAGCACCTACGACGCCATGCACCCGCCGGCGATCCGGGCGATGCTGCACGCCTCCCGGCGCAGGCGTCCACTGTGGATGCAGGGCTGGGGCCAGACCGAGACGGGCCCGCTGACGTTCCGCTTCCTCACCCGCCGCGCCCTCGACCGGTCGCCGGACGCCCGCGACCTCGGACGTCCGGTGCCCGGCCGGACCCGGCTGCGCGTGGTGGACCCGGTGACGCTCACCCCCGTGCCGCGCGGGCACAGCGGCCTGGTGCCGGCCCGCACGGCGGCCCGGTGCGCCGGGTACGTCGGCGAGCAGGACCGGTGGCACGCCAAGAACATCGGGGCGTGGTGGAACACCGGCGACCTCGGCGTGCTGACCCGCGGCGGCGCGGTGCGGCTGCTGGACCGCGAGGTGGACGCCGTACCGGGACTGAGCTGCCTGCGGGTGGAGGACCTGGTCGAGGACCGGCTGCCCGAGGTGGTCGAGTGCGTGGTGCTCGGCACGCCGGGCAGGCCGCCGATCCCCGTGCTGGTGACGTCCGGCCCGCTGGACCCGGTGGCGTGGCGGAACGCGGTGGCCGACCTGCCGCCGATGGCCGATCCGCACGTGCTGGCCTGGGACGACGTGCCGCGCACCGGCACCGGCAAGGTGCGAAGGCTCGACCTGCTCACCCGGCTGGCCGGCACCGCCGAGACCCACGGCAGCGGGCGGTGGACGTGACGACTTCCGCGTTCGACCACGGGCGGTGGTCGGCATGACCTCGACGTTGACGGCGACGCCGTGGTCCGGGCCGGTCGACCTGCCGCTGGGCGGCGAGCTGGACGTGCAGGCGGCGTGCGGGATCATGCACGTGCACGGCAGGCGGTTCGGGCGGCCGACGGCGCTCGGCCTGGACTACGCCTCGATCCTGGCCGCCGAACTCGACGCGATCGGGGTGTCGGCGCTGGACGTGGCGCTGTTGCGCGGTGTCCCGCTGGAGGCGGTGTCCACGTCGGTCGCGCAGGCGGCGCTGCTGGCCGTGTCGCAGTACCTGGCGGCGGCCACCGCGGACGAGCCTGGCCCGGTGCCGGCGGGGGTCGGCGGGCCGCCGTTCCTGTCCTCCGACGGGGTGGCGTTCGAGGTCGAGGCGTCGGACGCCGAGGTGTGGCGGCGGTTCTGGGCCGCGTTGGACGCGGACCCCGGTGTGGTGGCGTCGGCGTGGCGGCCCTTCCAGCACCGGTTCGCCACGGCGACGTGCCCGTTGCCGCCGGAGCTGACCGGGCTGACCGCGCGGCTGCCGCTCGTGCGGCTGGAACGGGTCGCCGTGTCGACCGGGATGACGTTGGTGCGGGTCGCGCACCGGGCGGTCGACGACGTGCCGCCGTACGTCGTGCGGCCGTTGGGCCCGGGCGCGGGGCCGGTCGGGTCGCCGCGGCCGGGCGCGCTGCCGTTGACGGGGGTGGTGGTGCTGGAGTCGTGCCGCCGGGTGCAGGGGCCGATGGCCGGGCACCTGCTGTGGCAGCTGGGCGCGTCCGTGGTGCGGGTCGAACCGCCGGGCGGCGACCTGCTGCGAGGCGTGCCGCCGATGGCCGGTGCCGTGTCCGCCCGGTTCCACGCGCTGAACCGCGGTAAACGGGTCGTGACCGTGGACCTCGCGACCGTGGCCGGGCGGCGTGAGCTGCTGGAGCTGGCGTCCGGCGCGGACGTGTTCCTGCACGACTGGGGGCCGGGGAAGGCCGCCGCGTGGTCGTTGCGGGCCCGTGACGTCGCCAGGGTGCGGCCCGGGATCGTGTACGCGCACGCGTCCGGCTGGGGTGACGCCCTGGGCCCGCGACCGCCGTTGGGCACGGACTTCGTGGTGCAGGCGCACGCCGGGGTGCCGCCGTCGTTGATGACGATCGTGGACGTGTTCGGCGGCGTGGTGTGTGCCCGCGGTGTCGTGGACGCCCTCGCGGTGCGGATCCGGTCGGGGACGGGGCAGTCGGTGGCGTCGTCGTTGCTGTCGGCGGCTTCGCGGCTGAACGCGCGGGCGACGCGGCGGTGCACGGCGCCGTTGAGCGTGCCGGTGTGCACGGACCTGGCTTCGCTGGCGCGGGATCAGCGGTTCGCGCGGGCGTTGGTGTCGGACGGGTGCGTGGTGCCGAGGTCGGCTTGGGAGTTCGGATGACGTGGACCTCGTCGACCGGGGTGGTGTTGCGGGATTTGATGCCCGCCGCGCTGCGCCGGTCCTGGGTGGGACTACGGGTGGTTGGACCGGGCGGTGAGGTGGCAGGCGAGGTTACTCCGTGGTTATGGCCCGTCCGACATCATCGGTGTCGAGGTGCCGAACGGGAGAGGGGGTGGTGGCGGAACTGGCGGCGGTCGGCGGTGTGGCGGTGCACCTGCCCGACGGCGGTCCGCCGGTGGCGATCGACCCGGAGGCTCCGCCGCAGATCCTGGTGTCGTCGGGCACGGAGTCCGCGCCGAAGCTGGTCGCCTACTCGCACAACCGCGTTCGGAGGTGGTCGGGGCAACCATGTGCGGGCGGTGCACGGTGCCACGGCGGTGCCGCGCGACTTGGTGCTGGTGCCGTTGGCGTCGGCGTTCGGGTCGTTCGGCGCGGCGATCACGCTGTGCGGGTGGGGCGGGACGGTGCTGCTGATGCGGCGGAGCACCGGCCGACGCACGTGTTCGGTGCGCCCACGATGCTGCGGCGGATGGCGGGGCTGCGTCCACTGTGGACACCTCGTGGTGGACGGCGATATCTGCGCGCTGGGGCCGATGACGCCGCTGTGCTACGTCGACGCACCCGAGCTGGACCGGCGGCACCGCCTGCCGGGCGGTTGGGTCCGGACCGGCGACGAGGGCTTCTTCGACGCCGACGGCACGCTGCACGTGGTGCGCCGGCTGAAGCGGGTGATGATCCGCGGCGGGTACACCATCAGTCCGGCCGAGGTGGAACGTGCGCTGGACGGGCACCCCGAGGTGGCGTGCGTGCCCGTGCCGGACCCCGACCTGGGTGAGCGGCTGTGCGTGTGCGTGGCCGCGCGCCCCGGCCGACCCGCGCCGTCGCTCGGGCAGCTGACCGCGTTCCTGCTCGAACGCGGCCTCAGCCGCCGCAAGCTACCCGAACGCGTGGTGGTGCTGCCGGAACTGCCGCTGGGCCGGACGGGGGAAGGTCTGCCTGGCCACGGTCACCCGGCTGGCCGTCGAAGGACTGGGTGTCGAACGGCAGCGTGTCGGCCGGCAGGGGTCGACGCGCTGGGCCTTCAGGGTTGACGTGGCCTGGGGTCGGCTGGCACGCGGTAGGGATGGTGGATTCTCTGGAGAGGCGGTGGTGGGACTCGATCCGTTCGCCGGCCGGGTTTCGCGGCGTTGGGGGAGTTGGCCAGGGCCGTGGACGACGTGGACCTGCCGGTCGGGTTCGTCGAACTGCTGCGGTTGCGGTGCTCGCAGCTCAACGGGCGCACCTACTGCATCCGGTTGCACGGCGACGCGGCCGTGGCGGTGGGGAGACGCGTGACGTCTCCTCCTGGCGGACCGACCGGCGTTCACGGAGCCGGAACGGGCTGTGGGGGCGTTGGCCGGGGTGGTGACCCTGGTGCACGACGGGCGCGTGCCGGACAGCGTCCTCGACGCGGCGATCCACGCGGTGGGGGAGGTGCGGACGCAGCAGGTCGTGTGGGCGGTGACCGTGGTCAACGCCTACGACCGGCTGGCGATCAGCCCGCGGCTCACGTGAGGGTGGCCGGCCCGCCAGGCCATCAGCCCGTCAGCCCGACCACCGCGGCGGGCGTGCCGCCGAACGTCGTGCGGGTGACCACGATCGCGCCGGGCACGGAGACGAGCCGGACGTCGCGGCGGCCACGCGAGCCGGAGCCGTCGAGCCGGACCGGGGTGGCCGTGGGCGGCGAGCCGTCCAGCGGCTGCGTCACCACGGTCAGCTCGCGGCCGTTGTCCTCGCACGCGCGCAGGTAGGTGGTGCGCGTGGTGAGGTCGACCGTGCGCCGGGGGCAGGCCTCGATCGACAGCGGCGTGGTCGCGCCGGTGGTCGGGTCGAGCGCGAGGAGGCCGGTGACCTGGCCGGCTTCCGCCCGCTCCACCAACGGTGCGAGGCCGACGTCGGCGCGCACGGTCCACGGTTCTTCCGGCCGGGTCAGCACCCGTCCGGTCTCGGTGTCCAGCAGCCCGTTCGGCACCGCGTCCGGCGTGGCCGCCGCGCCGAAGGTCTGGAAGAGGACGACGGCACCGTCCGGCGTGGCGCGCAGCCGGACGTCCTGCCGCTCGCCGTTCGCCTCACCGCGCCGGACCTCGTGCCGCCACCGCTCCCGACCGGTCACCTCGTCGAGGGCGGTGACACCCAACGTGTCCGCGCACTCCACGGGCACCAGGACGGTCGTGCGGCCCCAGGCCACCTGACCGAACCACGACGAGCAACCGGCGGGCGGCGACCAGTGCCACCGCGCCCCGCCGTCGCCGATGTCGTAGCCGGTGATGACCTCGTGGTCGCGCACCGTCAGCATCCGCGTGCCGGGCATCAACTGGTCGGTCTCCACGAGCACGGACCGGACCACCATCTCGAACCGGGGCGTGCCGGTGTCCGCGTCCAGCACCACCACCGACTGCGCCCTGGTGTCGTGCACCGACCGGAAGGACACCACGACGGTCCGCCGGTCCATCGACGCCACCAGCGAGCCGACCGGCGCGCCTGGCCGCGCGTACCGCCAGTCGACCCGTCCGTCGCTCCCGTTCAACGCCACCACAGCCCCGTCCCGGGTGGCCACGGCGACCCCGTGCAGGACCGGCACGACCTCCACCACGTCGGTGGGCGGCTGCCAAGCCCACTGCCGCGCACCGGGCCGCTCCACCAAAGGCTCCGGCGGGAAGTTGCGAGCATCCCGCGTCTCGGACCGGACGATCACCGCCTGAGCCCCGGCCGGCGCCAAGAATGCCGCGACCACAACCAACACCGCCGCGAGAACGCCAACGGGCCGCACCCGCCACCCACCGGACCGGGCCCGCCTCGTCGACCAACCACCGGCCGCCTGCCCACCGGACCGCACCTGACCCGTCGACGAACCACCGACCACCGCCTGCCCACCGGATCGGGCCTGCCGCGTCACCTCATCGCCGGACGCCTCCGCACCCCCGGCCGAGTGCGCCTGCGGTTCGGGCTCGCCTCCGGCCGCCGCCCCAGGTGGGTCCTCTGCCGCAACCCCGACCGGCGCTTGCTGTTCCGCCGAACTCCGGATCGACGGGTCAGGACCTTTCCCCGAGCCGGCCGCCGCCGGTCGTTCCACCGAGCCACCGACCGCCTGCGAGCGCCGTCCCGCCAACCCGACCGCGCCGACCGCCACCGCGAGCGAACCCACCGCCAGCACCGGCAAGTCGTCGCCGGTCAAGCCGATCAGCAGGTCCGCCACCAGGAGCCACCACACCACGCCGGCCACCCCGACACCCGCCACCGCCGCGAACACCCGGGCCGGGCGTCCGCCGCCCACCGCCAGCGCGGCCACGAGCACGACACCCACCGCCAACCCGATCACCGTCACGTCCGCCTCCGGCCGGGGCACCCCACCCGACCGGAACGGCGCCCACGCGGCGCACAACGCACCCGCGACCGTCATGTAGCGCAGCATCTCGGCACCTCCCCGCGTGGGACGGCGAGCACGGGGCATCCGTTCCACCCGGTCCGCGTGCCGATCGCCTCGAGCGAGGTGAAATCTCGGTGACGGGCCGGTGTCCTCCCGGACGCGTCGGCCGGCGGCACGGCCGTGGACCCCCGAGGCGCGGCAGGCCGTCGAGGAAACCGCAGGTGGGCCGCCCGCCACCGGCCATGGGGCAGAATCTGCCCGGTGAGCACCAACTGGGCAGGCAACTTCACCTTCTCCGCCGCGCGCACCGCGCACCCCACGTCCGTCGAGGAACTCCAGGACGTGGTCAGGACCGCCGGGGCGGCACGCGTGGTCGGCGCGGGGCACTCGTTCAGCACGATCGCCGACACCGACGGCACGCTGATCAGCCTCGACCGGATGCCCGAGGTGTTCGAGGTCCGCGCCACGTCGGTGCGGGTGGCCGCCGGCACGCGGTTGGCGCGGCTCGCCGAACGGCTGCACGCCGCCGGCCTCGCGCTGCCCGCCATGCCGTCGTTGCCGCACATCACGATCATCGGCGCGTGCGCCACCGCCACCCACGGCTCCGGCAACGACATCCCGTCGCTCGCGAGCCTGGTCCGCTCGCTCGACCTCGTCGCGGCCGACGGCACCATCCGCACCCTGACCAGGGGAGACGCCGGTTTCGACGGCGCCGTGGTGGCGTTCGGCTCGCTCGGCGTGGTGGTGGCCGTCGAGCTGGACGTCGTGCCGACCTTCGACGTGGAGCAGCGGGTCTACCAGGACATGCCGTTCGACGCCCTGGTCGAGAACGTGGACGCCGTGTTCGGCAGCGCCTACAGCGTCAGCGCCTTCACCACCTGGCAGGGTGTGGCCCACGTGTTCGCCAAGCACCGCACGACCGACACCAGGCACGACCTGACCTGGACGGGCGCGACGCCCGCCACCGCGCCGGTGCACCCGGTGCCCGGCCAGCCCGCCCTGCACTGCACGACCCAGCTCGGCGTGCCGGGCCCCTGGCACGAACGGCTGCCGCACTTCCGCGCCGACTTCACCCCGAGCGTCGGCCGCGAGCTGCAGTCGGAGTACTTCGTGGCCCGCGAGCACGCGGCCGACGCGCTGCGGGCGCTCAACGACCTGTCCGCCGAGATCGCGCCCGTGCTGCTGACCTCCGAGGTCCGCACGATCGCCGCCGACACCCAGTGGCTCAGCCCGGTGCACGGCCGGCCGAGCGTGGCGTTCCACTTCACCTGGCACCCGGACGACGCGGCCGTGCGCGCCGTGCTCCGCAAGGTCGAGGCGGCGCTGAGCCCGTGGCGACCCCGCCCGCACTGGGGCAAGTTGTTCGAGCTGGCCGACCCCGGCGAGCGTTACCCGGAGTGGGCGCGCTTCGCCGCTCTGCGCGACGAGCTCGACCCCACCCGCACCTTCCGCAACCCCTTGATCGACGGCTGGTTCACCGCCTGAGCGCCGCTCACAACCGCGCGAATCGCCGCAGCCCCTCCAGATCGGGCACGACCACGTCGCGCCGCAGGTGGCTGACCACCACACCGGCCTTGCGCAGGTCGGCGAACGCCTTCTCGGCCGTGCGCGGCTTCATCCCGGCGATGGAGGCCAACTCCACCTTGGTCAACGGGATGCCGAGCACCCACCCGCCGACCTCCTGGCGGCCGTGCGCGCCGACCAGCTCGGCCAGCACACGGGCCACCCGCTCGGCGGCGGTGTGCGACAGGAAGTCGCGCCGCCGCCGGTTGGCCCACCGCAGCTGGTCGTCGATGACGCCGATCAGCTCGACGAACCCGTCGTTGCGGCGGTGCAGGAACCCGTGCAGCTCGGCGCTCGTGATCAGCTTCGCCGACACGTCACCGCACGTCACGACGGTCGCCGACCGCGGCTTGTGGTCCAGTGCGGCCAGCTCGCCCACCAGGTCGCCCGCGACCCGCACGGTGAGCACCGCGGTGTCCCCGCTCGCGTCGTTGACCAGCACCTTCACCACGCCTTCGAGCAGCAGGAACACGTGCGTGTCGGTGGCGTCCTGGACGATGAGCTCCCGGTCGGCGGCGTAGCGGACCGTGGTGCCGAGCGACATCAGCTCCTGGCGGCTGCTCTCCCGCAGCCGCGCCAGCAACGTGCCCGGCGGCCACTCCGGCATCGCCACGTGCTGCCGCGCCGCGGGCGTGCTCGGCTTCGCCGTGGCCAGCGATCGGCCCGCGTCCGCGAACGACGCGTAACCCCGCTCGAACGACGGATCGGGCCCCACCCCGGACAGCAACGCCTCGCACGCCCGCCGCTGCTCGTCCAGCGCCCGCACGGCCGGGTGGTCCGCGCCCAGCGCCGACACCGCCCGCATCGACGCGTCGCGCACCACGTCCAGCAGCCGTTGCGCCTGGCCGCGGGTGCCGTCGAGGTGGGCGAGCTCCAGCTCGGCCGACGCCAGGTTCGACGTAGCGATCACCGCGTGCGGGTGGTCGGCGCCGAGCCGGGTGGCGGTGCGGTCCGCGGCCGAACGCAGGCTGGGCAGGGCGAGCCGGGCCCGTTCGGCGGACCGGCGCACCCTGGCCAGCTCGAACTCCGCCGACGCCAGGTTCGCCTGCGCGACCAACGCCCGCGGGTGGTGCGCGCCCAGCGCGTTCAGCGCCCGGTCGGTGGCGTCACGCAGGTCCGTCAGCGACTCGGCGACCTCCTCGGCGTCACCGTGGTCGCGGGCGATCCGGAACCGCGCGCACATCAGGTTCAGCCGCAGCACGCACGTCTGCGGGTGGTTCGACCCGAGCACCGCCGCGTTGCGCTGTAACGCCAGCTCCAGCGCGCCCGTCTCGCTCGGTTTCGCCATTTCCACGGCCACCGCCACCGACCCGACCGCGACCGGGTCGGCCACCGGCAGCGGGTCGAGGAAGTCGCCGACCACCTGGCGCAACGGCGCGCCGCGGCCGAACGCCGTGGTCGGGGGCCTGCGGCGCACCTGGCGCGGCGCCGTCGTCCCCGGATCCCGCCGACCCCTGGCCACGGACGCCAACGCCTGCAGGTCGCGCACCCGTGACGCCTCCGGCCCGGTCGGGTCGACCAGCGCCAGCATGGCGATCAACAACGCGTCCGCGGCGTCGGCGGAGCCGATCCGGGTCAGCGCGGCGGCGCAGCGCAGCAGGCGGTCCACGTCGCGGCGCGCGCTGAGCGCGTCCAGCGACCGCGCGAGGTCCACCGCGAGGCGGCGGGCCGCCTGCCGGTCCGGCGCGGACCGGGCCAGTACTGCTTCGAGTTCGACCATTCGGCTGTTCATCCGGCACCCCAGGTGGTTGCTCGGTCCGCGACGGCGCGGTTCCTGCGTTCGGACGCCGTGTTCCGGCGTTCGGGCGCGGGGACTCGTGCCGCCGGAGTGGAATCCTCGTCCATAGCGGCGATATCGGTTGCTCCGGGCATTCGTTAGCGCATCCCTGACATTGTTACGGTACGAATGGTCGGATGTCCGAGTGTTATCCGCACTATTGCGGAGAACCGTGCAAGTTTTTTGTCGTAGTGAACCCCCTGTGACCGGTCTTGGCGAGATCGACCTTCCGCACGGGAGCACTCCTCGGATTTCCGGCCGTGCCGACACGCGACCAGCGCCGGTGGAACGGCCGGTGGGGCGCGCCGCCGTCCACCGGCCGCCGTGGCACAGTGATCGCATGCGGGTGGGGGTGTTGGGGCCGCTGGAGGTCACGGTGGACGGCACGGCGATCGAGGTCGGCGGCGCCAGGGTGCGCGCGCTGCTGGTCCGGCTGGCGGTCGCCGCCGGCCGCGTCGTCACCACCGAGGAACTGGCCGACGCGCTGTGGCCGGACGACCGGCCGTCCGACGAGGTGGCCGCGGTCCGGTCGCTGGTGTCCCGGCTGCGCCGCGCCCTGCCCGCCGACGTGCTGCGGTCCGCGCACGGCGGCTACCGGCTCGACCTGCCCGCCGACGCGGTCGACGCGCTCCGGTTCGACCGGCTCGCCCGCGAGGCCAGGGCCGCGCTGACCGCGGGCGACCCGGCCACCGCGCGACGGCTGGCGGCGGACGCGGCGGCGCTGTGGCGCGGACCGGCGTTGGCCGACGCGGCGGGCGCGCCGTTCGCGGTCGGCTACGTCGCGGGCCTCGACGAGACGCGGCTGGCGGTCGTGGAGGACGGCGCCGCGGCCGACCTGGCGTGCGGCCGGGCCGAGCACCTGGTCGCCGACCTCACCGACCTCGCCGCCCGTCACCCGCTGCGCGAACGGCTGCAAGCCCTGCTGCTGCGCGCCCTCGTCGCCACCGGCCGCCCGGCCGAGGCCCTGGTCGCCTACGAGGAGGTCCGCCGCCGGATCGCCGACGAACTGGGCACCGACCCCGGCCCCGAACTGCGCGAGACGCACCGGGAGATCCTCCGCGCCGAACCCGCCGACCAGCCGCGCCCCGGCAACCTGCGGCTGCCGCTGACCAGCCTGGTCGGCCGGTCCGCCGACGTCGAACGGGTCGTCGGGCAGCTCGCGGGCCACCGGCTGGTCACCCTCGTCGGACCGGGCGGCGCGGGCAAGACCCGCCTCGCCACCACGGTCGCGGCCCGGCTGCCCGGTGGCGCGTGGCTGGTCGAGCTGGCGTCGGTGACCGACCCGGACGACGTCGCGCCCGCCGTGCTCGGCGCGCTCGGCCTGCGCGACCAGCGCGCCGTCGACCGCCCCGTGGCGCCGGTCGACACGATGACCCGCCTGGTGGACGTGCTCTCGCGCACCGAGGCCGTGATCGTGCTGGACAACTGCGAGCACCTGGTCGACGCGGCGGCCCGGTTCACCGACGAGCTGCTCGGCCGCTGCCCGCGGCTGCGCGTGCTGGCCACCAGCCGTGAACCGCTCGGCGTGTACGGGGAGGTGGTCAGCCCGGTGCCGCCGCTGGACGGCGACGCGGCCGTGCGGCTGCTCGCCGAACGCGCGGCGGCGGTGCGGCCCGGCTTCGCCGTGACGCCGGACAACGCCGAGACCGTCGCGGAGGTGTGCCGGCGGCTGGACGGCCTCCCGCTGGCGATCGAACTGGCCGCCGCCCGGCTGCGGTCGTTGTCGATCGAGCAGCTCGCCGCCCGCCTCGACGACCGGTTCCGCCTGCTCACGGGCGGCAGCCGCACCGCCATGCCCCGCCACCAGACGCTGCGCGCGGTGGTGGCGTGGAGCTGGGACCTGCTGTCGGAGCCGGAACGGGACTTCGCCGAGCGGCTGGCCGTGTTCCCGGCCGGCCTCGACCTGGAGGCCGCCGAACGGCTCGCCGGCGCCGACGCGTTCGACCTGCTCGCCGCCCTGGTCGACAAGTCGCTGGTGCAGGTCGTCGACGGCGCCCGCTACCGGATGCTGGAGACGATCCGCGAGTACTGCCTGGAACGGCTGGCCGAGGGCGGCCGGGTCGCCGCGGCGCGGGCCGAGCACGCCGAGTACTTCCGCGACCTGGCCGAGACCGCCGAACCGCACCTGCGCGGCAAGGAGCAGCTGACCTGGATCGCCCGGCTGGAAGCCGAGCGGGACAACCTGATCGCCGCGCTGCACTTCGCCGCCGACAACGGTGACGCGGACACCGCCGTGCGGCTGGCCGCCGCGATGGGCATGTTGTGGACCATGCGCGGCAACCGGGCCGAGTCGGTGCCGTGGCTGCGCCTCGCGCTGTCCGTGCCGGGGGACGCGCCCGCCACGGCACGGCAGGTCGCCTCCGCGTTCCTGCTGGTCAACAACGCGGTCACGGGCGGCTTCACGGACCTCGACCACCACATCGCCCGGCTCGCCGAGCTGGTCGCCGAGTCCACCGGCGACGACCACCCGGTGCTCGTGCTGCTGGAGCCGATGCTGGGGCTGTTCCTCGACGACGCGGAACGGGCGTTGGCGGCGGTCGACCGGCGGCTGGACGTGCCGGACCCGTGGGCGCGGGCCGTGCTGTGGATGGTGCGCAGCGCGGTGCGGGAGAACGAGGGCGACCTGCGCGGCGCGCGGGAGGACGTCACCACCGCGATCACCGGGCTGCGCGAGGTGGGCGACCGGTTCGCGCTGGCGCAGGCGTTGACCGGCGCGGCCGAGGCGCACCTGGGCTTCGGCGAACCCGAGGAGGCGATCGCGGCACTGGAGGAGTCGATCCGCCTGCTCGCCGAACTGGACGCCGACGACGACGCGGCGCACGAACGGATCCTGCTGGCCACCGCGCACGTGCAGCTGGGCGACGTGGCGCGGGCCCGTGCGGACTGCCTGGCGTTGACCAAGCCGACGTCGCAGCCGTGGTCGGCGCGCGGTGTCGCGTTCGCCTGGCTCGTGCTCGGCGACCTGGCCCGGTACGAGGGCGACCTGGCGGACGCGGAACGGCAGTACGAGGCGGCCCGGGAGTCGCTCAGGGGCGAGCCGTTGGTGATCCCGCAGTTCCACGCGCGGATCCTGACATCCCGCGCGCACCTCGCCGTGGAGCGTGGTGACCGCGAGGCGGCCGCGGAGGCGGTCCGCGCGGCCTTCGAGAAGGCGATGTCCGCCAAGGACATGCCGGTCCTGGCCAGGGTCGCGGTCGCCGAGGCGGCCGTGCACGCCTACTTCGGCAACCCGACCGACGCGGCCAAGGCGCTGGGCGCGGCCGAGCACCTGCGCGGCGCGCCCGACGCCCGCAACCCCGAGGTGGCCCGCCTCGCCGCCCGCCTGCGCGCCGACATCGGCGACGCCGCCTACGACCTCGCCCACGCCACCGGCGTGGCCCTCGACCGCGCCGACGCCATCGCCCTGATCCACCCCGACACCTGAACCACCTCACGACCACCACCGCGCGCGAGAGTCCTGGAGCGCCATCCGGAGTGGGGTCGTCGTACACGTCCATGACCGCGTCGGGGTCACGACGAGGAAGCGGTGAGGTAGCTGAATGAATGCTCCCACCAAGCGGAGCAAGGCTGAATATCAGGTCGGTGCGAATAGCCGCAGATAAGCGGAAGGAGAAGCAGCGGACCACCCATATAGGGCCGGTGCTCCGCCATATGCGGCGTGTCCGCCGAGGTCATGTGGTCCGGATGCAGAACGCGCCGCGCGGGGCGGGTGCGGGTGGCCGAAGCAAGTCCAACTCGTCCTCGGTGAGGTAGAGCACACCGCCTTGAGGTACAGCACAGCGCCGTTCCCGTCCGGCGGGTCGGACAGGTCCGGCACACGGGCACAGACGATCACCGAGACGTCACCGACCAGCACCGCGACGCAGGTCTGCTGCTCGATGGTCGGCTCCGCCCCGATGCGCCCGGAGGGTCGGCCACCTCCCGAGCGGCCGTTGCCGACATCCGACGCACGGCGGGTAATTCATTTCCCGCCGAACGCCGGGATCACGTGCGACGACCGGCTGAACCTGCCCCGGAGCTGTGACTCATTCGGCCCTTGTGGGAGGTGCGGCGCCGAACCAACAATCAATCACGGTTCGGCCGGACCGCTATTCGACGGTGCGCAACAGGTCGAGCCGGAACGCTCGGCCTTTCCTCTTCCTGCGCCAGGTCTGCCATTCGGCGGATCGGACACTTCCCGGAAGGACGATCATGTCACGAAGATCCACCGCCCTGTTCCGCCTGGTGGTGCCGGCGGTGCTCGCCGCAGGCGTCATGGTGCCGCTCTCCGGGGGTGTCGCCTCCGCCGCGGAGCCGATCTGCCTGAGCGGCAACCTCAACTTCGACTACCAGTCCGCCGAGGAGGGCACCGCCAAGCCGATCCGGACCAGGGCCGCGCGCAACGTCTCGGTCGAGCTCTGGGGCCGGGAGAAGTCGACCGACACCGACCAGAAGCTGAACACCGACACCCGGCTGACCGGTGCGGCCGACGGCTCGTTCAACCTCTGCCACACCCCGGTCACCACCACCGCGATGGACCGCCTGTTCGTGCGCTTCGCCACCCGCAACAACCAGGTGTGGCGGGTCGCCAACGCCGCCGGCACGGTCTACACCTACGACACGCCGGTGCAGTCGAACGTGTCGGCGAGCATCGCCCTCGGCGTGGTCAAACCGGCCGCCGCGGCCCGCGCCTGGCACGCCTTCGACACCGTCAACCTGCTCTGGTCGCGCCGGGCCAACTCGACCACCCCGTGCTGGACGACCGCCGAGGCGAACGCCGCGACCTGCACCACGCTGACGCTGCGCTGGCACTCCGGGTCCGTCGACGGCACGTACTACGACCTGGCGAACACGATCCACCTGGCTGACGCCGACCCGGACTCCGAGCACACCGTGCTGCACGAGGCCGGTCACTTCTTCCAGCACCGGCTGTACAACAGCACGTTCCCGAACGTCACCAACTGCAACCCGCACTTCATCGAGAAGGCGTCGTCCGCCACCTGCGCCTGGACCGAGGGCTTCGCGGACGCGGTGGCGGCCTACCTGCTGGGCGACAAGCGCTACGTGTTCCCGAGCGGTACTTCCTACCCGTTCATCCACGCCGCGGGCTGGGAGACCGGCGACCACGTGCAGGGCAACGTGGCCGGCTCGCTGCTCGGACTGTGGAACCAGGTGGACGGCAGCTGGGACCGCACCATCAAGACCCTGGCCTCGAACACGCCCGCGACCTTCGCCGACTGGTTCAAGAACGTCCGCCCGACGGCCGTGCCGCCGCTGTCCACAACCGGCGCCGCGCTGACCGCACTGGAGTCCTACGCCGTCAACTATGGCCCCACGGTGGTCGGTGACAACGCCTACCACGCGCTCAGCAACGGCGGTGGCGTCGCGCTGCAGCGCGGCGGGACGTGCAGCGTCACCATCCAGACGGTGGCCGAGTTCGCCGCGCTGGACACCTCCCGGGCGTCGCAGCGCTGGAAGTTCACCTCCAACGGCGACGGCACCGTGCGCGTCTACGACAGCTGCCTGGTCCCGCTCTACCTGACCGCACCGACCACTGCCGGCGGCCAGGTGTCCCTGCAGGCCGTCAACCTCGGCGCCCCCAACCAGCGCTGGCAGGTCACGCAGAACAGCGTCGGCACGTACACCCTGATCAACCCGGCCACCGGCTACGCCCTGGACGGCAACGCGGTCGCGGGCCAGGCGGTCACCGCCAACACCGCATCCGCCACCTCGACCAGCCAGAAGTGGGCGTCGGTCTTCTCGATCTCCTGACACCGGCCGGCCGAGCTCCATGACGTTCCACGATCCGCAGGCCCAGGGTTCGAAACCCCGGCAACCGACGCGGCCGAGGACCGGCCCGAACACCGTTTGGGCCGGTCCTCGGGCCACGGCGGTCGGCCGGAGAACCAGGAACCGGCCGCCCTGCTCGGACAGCTCGCCGAGCCGTCGCCCGAGCCCCGGCTGGTGGCAGCCTCGCGGCGGCCTCGCCCTTGCCGGACGCCCTGTCGCGCCGGGCGCGGGTCACCGGGCGGCCCGAGCCCACCACTCCGCACGGGAACCGCAGGTCAGGCGCGACGCCGGTAAGCCTGCACGGCCAGCGGCGCGAACACGGCGACGAACAGCGCCGACCAGCCCACCGTCCACGCCACCGGACCGGCCACCGGGCCACCCACCATCAGCCCGCGGGCCGCGTCCATCACGTGCGTCACCGGGTTGATCCCGACCCACGACCGCAACCACCCCGGCAACGTCTCGGCCGGCGCGATCATGCTCGTGCCGAACGTCAGCGGGAACATCACCAGGAACCCGATGCCCTGCACCGAACCCGATGTCCGCACCAGCATCCCCACCAGCACGAACGCCCAGCTCACCGAGAACGCGAACAGGATCGCCAGCAGGCACGCCGCCACCGCGGGCAGCACCCCGGTCTCCACCCGGAACCCCATCAGCGTGCCGAACGCCAGCAGCGACACCACCGCCACCACGTACCGGATCAGGTCGCCGAGCACCGATCCGATCAACGGCGCGGACCGGCCGATCGGCAGGCTACGGAACCGGTCGAACACCCCCTTGCCGATGTCGGTGTTCAGGTTCACCCCGGTCGCCATCCCACCGAACATGGTCGTCTGCACCATGATCGCGGGCAGCAGCAGCTGCAGGTACTCGTGCGTCGACCCGGACACCGCGCCGCCCAGCAGGTACACGAAGAGCACCACGAAGATCACCGGCTGCAACGTCACGTCCAGCAGCTGCTCCGGCGACCGCATCGTCTTGATCAGACTGCGCCGCGCCAACGCCGCGCTGTGCCGCACGAGGGCGAACGGCCGCCGCGCCTCCGCCCGACGAGCCACCACCGGTGAAGTCGTCACCGTCGTCATGCCGCCACCTCCGTGTGCTTGCCGGTCAATGTGAAGAACACCTCGTCCAGGCTCGGCAGCCGCAACGACAGCTCCGTCACCGAGATCCGCCGCTGGTCCAGCCGCCGCACGACCTCCGTGAACGCCGCGTCACCGTCCACCGGCACGGTCACCACACCCCGCGCGGTCGACTCCGGCTGGTGCCCGGACACCTCGGCGAGCACCGCGGCGGCGTCCGCCAGCCGGGCCGGGTCCGCGGGCCGCACCAGCACGGTCTGCCCGCCGACGACCCGCTTGAGCGACGCGGGCGTGCCGTGCGCGATCACCCGTCCGTGGTCGATGACCGAGATCTCGTCGGCCAACGCGTCCGCCTCCTCCAGGTACTGGGTGGTCAGCAGCACGGTCGCGCCATCGGCCACGAGCGTGCGCACCACGTTCCAGATGTCGTCCCGCTTGGCCGGGTCGAGCCCCGTGGTCGGCTCGTCCAGGTAGATCACGTCGGGTCGGCCGACCAGGCTCGCGGCCAGGTCCAGCCGCCGCCGCATGCCGCCCGAGTAGGTCTTGACCTGCCGCCCGCCCGCCTCGACGAGCTCGAAGTCGCGCAGCAGCTCGGCGGCCCGCGCCTTGGCCTGCGAGGTGCGCAGGTTGAGCAGCTGCCCGATCAGCACGAGGTTCTGCACGCCGGTCAGGTCTTCGTCCACCGAGGCGTACTGCCCGGTCAACCCGATCAGCCGACGCACCCGCGCCGCGTCCGACACCACGTCCAGCCCGCCCACGGCGGCACGTCCGCCGTCCGGCCGCAGCAGCGTGGCCAGGATCCGCACGGCGGTCGTCTTGCCCGCGCCGTTCGGCCCGAGCACCCCCAGCACGGTCCCCGGACGCGCGGCGAGGTCGACGCCGGCCAGCGCGGTCGTCTTGCCGTACCGCTTGACCAGGCCTTCCGCCTCGAATGCGTACTCCATGTCCGTTCCCTTCCCCGTTGTCCGGGGACGACAGTCCGGGATGGACATGTCATCGGGCGTGCAGACGCGTGTCACGACCCGTGTCGAACCCGTGTCGACCGCCGTGTCAAGCCCCTCCCGGTGACATCGCAGGACCGTTCACAGACGTTCGCAGGCGTTCCGAGGCGTTCCGCCTCCGTCCACCAGCACCGACAGGACCGGTCAGCGTTCCGTTTCCCGAAGCGGAACGCGCTCGTTCGGTTCTGCGCACGCCGTCGCTGAGTCATCCTGTGCCCCTCGAAAACCCCCGGTCAGCGGTGCCCCGTTCCGGGGACGGACCTTGTCCGACGCGTCCGCCGCTGCTGACCTGTCCCGAGCCCGATCTCCACCGCAGGAGGATTTCTCGATGACCGTTGCCCACGACGATCCCCACGTCGCGCGGCTCTTCGAACACATGGCACGGCTCGTCGGCGACGGCGTCGGCGACCCGCTCGACCTCCACGAGCAGCTCGTCGAGCTGGCCATGGCGAACTCACCGGACGTCGCCCGGTACTGGAAGCAGGTCGGCGAGGGCGTCGGCGTTCCGGACACCGCCTACAAGGACGGAGGTCCGCACCTGTTCCCGGACGCGCCCGCGGTCAGGGTGTTCCGCACCAGCGGAACGACCGGGAGCACCCGCGGCACCGTCCGCTACTCCCGGCTCGGGCTGGAGCTGAAGGGGCTCGCCGTCGAGGCCAACGCCCGGCGGCACCTGCGGCCGGACGGCGGCGTGCGGCCCGTGGTCCTCGCGTTCGCGCCGTCGGAGCAAGCCGCGCCGGAGATGGCAATCGCGTTCGACATGGCCCGCATCGCCAAGTCGTGCGGCGACCCCGCGCTCAGCACCGCCGTCGTCGGTGCCGACGGGGTGGACTTCGACCTGCTGGCACGGCGACTGGACGCGGCCGTGGCCGAAGGGCTGCCGGTCGTGCTCGTCGGCGCCACCTTCGCGTTCGTCAACATCTGCGACGCGCTGGAGGAACGGGGCCAGAGCTGGGAACTGCCGCCCGGCTCCCGGATGTACGACGGCGGCGGGTTCAAGGGCCGCTCACGGGTCATGCGCGTGGACGACCTGCGCGCCGCCGTGCGCCGGGTCTTCGGCATCGAGCGCCACGGCAACATCTTCGGCATGACCGAGCTGGCCAACATGCTCTACGACGCCTCCGACACCCCGGTCGGCCCGCTCGGCGAACGCCCCAAGGGCAACCACCCGGCGGGCGGTCCGAAGGTCCGCGACCCCCGCACGCGCGAGCACCTCGCGGAGGGCCGCGGCCTGCTGGAGATCACCGACCTGTCCCTGCTGGACCGGCCGCACGTGCTGCTCACCGGCGACCTCGGCATCGCGGGGCCGGAGGGCGTGGCGATCGCGGGCCGGATCGCGGGCAGCAGCCGCGGGTGCTCGCTGACCCTGGACGAGATGACGGGAGGCGCGGCATGAGCGTCTCGTGGACGCCCGGGTGGCTGACGCCCGGCGGCGTGCCGTTCACCCTCAAGTCCGGCCCGCACGAGTGGCGCGGCGTGCGACCCGCCGACTGGGCCGCGGTCGGCGACGGGCTCCGGACCGCGCAGGAGGACCTGCGGCGGCTGCCCGTGCGGCGGATCGTCGAGGCCGTCGACGCGGTCGTCGACCTGTGGGCGAAGCGCGACTTCACTGCCCGCCGCGCCGCCGTCCGCGACGCCGCGCTGGTCACCGGCATGTCGGAGGAGACGATCGACCGCGCGCTGGACGCCGAGCTGAGCACCTTGCGCGCCGAGTCGCTGCTGGCCGCGCTCACCCGGGAGCTCGGCGACCCGGAGGTGCTCGACGGCTTCCGGGGCGGCACCACGGCGATCGGGCCGCGCACCGTGCTGGCGGTGTTCTCCGGCAACGTGCCGGGCCTGCCCGCGCGGTCGCTGGTGCGCGCCCTGCTGGTGAAGGCGTCGGTGATCGCGAAGATCCCGGCCAAGGAGCCGCACTTCACCGCCGCGTTCCTGCGCACGCTGCACGACGTGGAGCCGGTGCTGGCCGACGCGGTCGTGGCCACCTACTGGGACCGCGACGACGAGGCCGCGCTGGAGGCGGCGCTCGGCCAGGCCGACGCCGTGATCGCCTACGGCGGCGACCAGGCGTGCGCGGCGATCCGGGCCAAGGTCGGGCCCCACCAGCTCTACGAGGAGCACGGGCACAAGCTGTCGTTCGGCATCGTGAGCGCCGAGTACGCGGCCCGGCTCGGCGCCGCCGAGGTGGCGCGCCGGATCGCCGCCGACTGCAGCGACTTCGACCAGCACGCGTGCCTCTCCCCGCAGGTCTACCTGGTGCAGCGGGAGCACGCCCGCGAGATCGCCGAGCACCTGGCCGCCGCGATGCGGCGGGAGGCGCGCGACCGCCCACCCGGGACGATCGACGCGCAGGACGCCACCGTGCTGCAACACCGCAGGCTCGTCGCCGAGTGGCGTGCGGCCACTTCGGACGACAGCGAGGTGTGGTCGCCCGACGGTCTGGAGTGGACGGTCGTGCTGGACGACGTGCTGATGCCGCTCAGCGGCGCGGGCAACCGGGTCGCGCGGATCGTGTCCGTGCCGGACGTGGCCGCGGCGGTCGACGCGATGCGGCCGTTCGCCGAGCACCTGCAGAACGTCGGCCTCGGCGCGTTCGGCGACGAGTTCCGGCGGACCGCGCGCGAACTCGCCGTGCTCGGCGCGAGCCGGGTGTCCGCGCCCGGCGAGATGACCAAGCCGTCCATGGTGTGGCGGCACGACGGGCAGCCACGCATCGCCGGCCTCGTGCGCTGGTGCGACGTCGAGCTCCACCCGGAGCTCGAGAGACCTCAACCCCACCTGGGGTGACGAATCCGCCGTGACCCGCCCGCGGGTGGGTCACGGCCACCCTCTTGGAGGATCGGCAATGTCCGTGACGGTCAGCGGCGCGCCCGGCGCGCTGGGGGACAGAGACCTCCGCCGGTTGGCGGAAACCGTGGCCTTCGCGCGGGACCGGAGCACCGGGGACGCGTTGGCCGCCGTGCTGGGCGGTGAGCCGCCCGCGACGGTCCTGCGCCACCTGGAGTTCGCGCACGCCGCGGTGCTCGTCGCCGTGGCGGAGCCGGCGGACGTGGTCGGGGCGCTGGCCGAACTCGGCGTGGACGCGCGGGAACCGTGCCCGAGCGTGGTGGTGCGCGACCGCCTGCGCGTCCGGACGGGACGGGAGTTCGACCCGCTGATCGTGCGCGGCGCCGTCGCCGGCAGCACGCGTGAAGTGGAGCTGTTCGTGGTGCCCGGCGGAGCGGTGCTGTCCGAGGCCGACCGGGAGGCCGAGTCGCACGTGGCGTTCCGCGTGACCGGCGACGACGACGTGCTGCTGCGCGGGGTGTGCGAGACGTTGCAGGACGCGGGCCTCACCGCGGACGGCGGCGGTTACAACGACCACGAGCACGCGACGATGCTGTACTTCCGCGGCCCGACCTCGGCGCGGCTGGAGCTGAAGGTCCCCGGCCGGCGCACGGCGCTGCTGGAGCGCCACGTCGGGCGGCCCGACCAGCCGCGGCGGTCGATGCTCGACCTCATGACCGGCGCGTGGCGCACCCGCGCGGTGGCCGCGGTCGCCGAGCTCGGGATCGCCGACCTGCTCGCCGGCGGCCCGCTCGGCACCGCCGAACTGGCCGCGCGCACCGGCTGCCGCGCGGACAAGCTCCGCCGCGTGCTCGCCTTCCTCGCCGCGCTCGGCGTGTTCCGCCGTGACGGGGAGCAGTGGTCGTTGACCGAGGTCGGCACGATGCTGCGCGCCGACGCGCCCGGGTCGCAACGGGACCTGGCGCGCATCTACGGCGGCCTGTTCTACCGGTCGTTCAGCGGGCTGGAGCACGCCGTCCGCACCGGTGAGAGCGGGTTCAGCCACGTGTACGGGGCGGAGCTGTTCGAGCACTTCGCGGCCCACCCGGCGGACGCGCGGCTGTTCGAGGGCGCGATGGCGGCGGGCACGAGCTTCCTGGAACTGGTGCCCGGCCTGCTGGACCTGCCCGCCACCGGCACGGTCGTCGACGTGGCGGGTGGCGACGGCAGGCTGCTCGACCTGGTGCTGACCGCCGCGCCCGGCCTGCGCGGCGTGCTGTTCGACCGGCCGCACGTGGTCGGCGCCGCGGCCGACGTGCTGGCGGGCCACGGCGCGCGGGCGTCGGTCGTCGCGGGCGACTTCTTCCGCGACCCGGTGCCGCCGGGCGGCGACCTCTACCTGCTGTCCCGGATCCTGCACGACTGGGACGACGAGCGGTGCTCGACGGTCCTGCGCAACGTGCGCGCGGCGATGGCGGAGGGCGCGACCCTGGCCGTGGTGGAGCGGCCGATCCAGGACGACCCGCGCACGCTGCTGCCGCTGGCGTTCAACGTGCACATGATGGTCAACACCGTGCAGGGCGGCGAGCGGACCACCGAGGAGCACCGGAGGCTGTTGGCGGCCAACGGCTTCGCGTTGGAGGACATCCGCGAACTGCCGCTGGACATGGCCGTGCTGGTCGCGCGCGCCATCGTGTGAGCGCTCTCACCGGTCCGCATGCTGGAAATCGGCTTCCTCGTCGCCCACCCCGGCGACGAGGATCGCCGGTGTGCCCGCGCTGAGCGAAACCCCTGTCCAACCCCGGTCCCGACCCTTCGTGCCGCTGATGTCGGTGAGCCTGCTGACCGGTGTCGGGTACGCGCTGGCGGGCCCGTTCCTGTCGCTGTTCCTGATCAAGGAGGTCCAGGCGGGCCCGGTCGCGGTCGGGGCGTTCCTGCTGGTCGCCTCACTGGTGTCGATGGTGGTGAGCACGCTGCTCGGGCGGTTGTCCGACGCGCGGGCGATCCGCCGCACGTTGCTGGTGGTGGCCGGGGTGTCGGGCGGGCTGGCGTGGGTGCTGTTCGCCGTGCTGCGGGAGTACTGGTTGCTGCTCGTCGTCGCGGTCACGGTGTGGGCGCTCGCGTCCGCGCAGATTCCGCAGATGTACGCCTACGCCCGGCAGTTGCTCGAACGCAGCGGCTCGACGAAGGCGCCGTTGGTGATGAGCGGCCTGCGCACGACCATGTCGATCGCGTGGGTCGGCGGTCCGCCGCTGGGCGCGCTGGTGCTCGCCGGCGGCGGGTTCACCGGGCTGTTCGCGGTCAGCGCCGCGGTGTACGTGGTGGCCGTCGTCGTGATCCTGGTGTGGCTGCCGGAGCTGGGGCCGTCCGCGCCGCCGTCGCACGAGGTGGCACAGCAGTCCGGGCTGCGGCGGGAGGTGGTGCTCGCGGCGGCGGCGTTCGTGCTGCTGCAGTGCGCGACATCGCTCGGGGTGACGGCGATGCCGCTGTTCGTGACCGAGAGTTTGGGCGGGACGACCCGTGACGCGGGCCTGGTTCTCGGGCTGTGCGCGGCCCTGGAGATCCCGCTGATGCTCGGCTTCGGCGCGTTGGCGGTGCGGCACAACCTCCGGGTTCTCGTGCTGGCGGGCGGCGCGGTCGCGCTGGTCTACTACACGATCATGCTCCTCACCGAGGCGACCTGGCAGGTCATGGCGGCGCAGGTGCTGCACGCCGTGGTCATCTCGGCGGTGATGGGCCTCGGCATCTCCTACTTCCAGGACCTCGCGCCCGACCGGCCCGGGTACGCCAGCACGCTGTTCACCAACACCTACAAGACCAGCGCGATGCTCGTCGGGCCGTTGCTCGGCCTCGCGCAGCACCTCGGCTACCGCACCGCCTACGGCATGGGGCTGGCGATGTCGGTGCTGGGGTTGGCGTTGCTGCTCGCCGCACGTCCCAAGTCGGCGATACTGACCGCGTGATCGACGAGCTGCTGCGGCGCCAGGAGGACCTGCAAGCGGAGGCGGACGCCGTGGTGGCCGACCTCGGGCTGCACGTGCTGCTGTCGGCGCTGGGTGAGCCGGTCCGGACGGGCAGCTCGGCGTTGGGCCTGATGGTGGTGCCCGACATCGACATCACGGTGGTGTGCCCGGCGCTGGACCGCGACGCCGTCGTGGACGTCGCCGCCCGGCTCGCGCGGCACGAGCGGGTGCGCGTGGTGCAGTTCCGCAGGGACGACGGCCACTGGAACACCGAGCCGGACGCCTACCCGGACGGGCTGTACCTGGGCCTGAAGTACCGGGCAGGGAAGGACCGGCACGGCGCCGGGTCCGAGTGGAACGCCGACATCTGGTTCGTGGACGAACCCGAGCGCCAGCCCGACCTCGGGCACGTGCGCACGCTGCCCGACCGGATCACGCCGGAGACCCGGGCGGCGATCCTGCTGATCAAGCACTCGCGCCCCGACTACCGCAGCTTCGACGTCTACCGGTCGGTGCTGGACGACGGCGTGCGGACACCCGAGGACTACGACCGGTGGCGGGTCACGCACGGTCAGTGAACCGACCGTTTGGTTTGCGCTCTTCGAGCGGTTCTCCGCGAAATTCGGGTCTCGTGCCCCTCGGCGTTGCTAAACCTTCCTCAGGGGGAGGAGGTCACGTGCCAAAGGGTTTCTACACCGACGACCGCGGCCGGGTCCGGCCGGTCGCCGGCGGGGGCGGGCGGAGCAGGTCGGTGCTGCTGGCCGGCTTGATCGCGCTCAGCGCGGTCGGGTACGGAGGAGCGGTCGGCCTCAGCGCGGGCGGCTCCGGTGGCGGCGGCGGTCCGGGGCTGAGCGTGGAGGCGCGCAAGGCCGAGGGCGGCGACCTCGCGCGGCGGGGTGACGCCGACGGCGCGTGGCGCCGGATGGGGCTGCACGGGCTCAAGCGGACGGAGAAGCAGCAGGCCGCGTGCGTGGACGCGGCGTTCGGCGCGGTGCGGGAGTTCCTCCGCGAGACCGGGTGCACGTCGATGGACCGGGTGCTGTTCACCGTGGGGGACGACGCGGGCAACTCGGCGGTGATCGCGGTGGCCTGGGTCGTGTTCGACTCGCGCGGCGACGCGCGGGAGTTCCAAGAGATCATGGACGCGCCCGGGACCGGTGACGTGAAGGCGCTGGGTACCGCCCAGGTCGGTCTCGTGGACGTGGCGTTCACCGGCGCCAACTACGGCTCGGACCGGGACCGGTCCACGGTCACCGTCGCCGAGGCCGAGATCGCGACCGGCTACGTCACGCCGGAGGTGCTGGACGCGTTGGCGGAGGTGGCGGCGCAGCTGCCCCGGTGAACACCGGATCGCCGAACGACGCCCGGCGGGCGGCCCGGCGCAACGTGCGCAGCAGCACCGGGCCGGTCACGAGGACCAGGATCGTGGTGGTGACCGCGCGGCCGACGTCCCAGCCGAAGGACGTGGCCAGGCTGAACGCCACCACGCGCACCAGGTTGTCGAGGATCGGCGCGCCCGGCTGGAAGGACAGCGAGGTGCTGCCCGCGCTCAGCGCGAAGGGCCAGAACGACAGGTTCAGCAGCAGCCCGTAGACCAGGGACGCGAGGGCGCTGTACGCGGCGAGCAGCACCAGTTCGACCTTGCCGCGCGCCGACGGCAGCAGACCCGCGCCCAACGCCACCCAGGCCGCGCCGAGCATCTGGTACGGCAACCACGGCCCGACACCGCCCGTGAGCAGGGCGGACGCGAACAGCATGGTGTTGCCGAGCACGAACCCGAACCCGGGCCCGAACACCCGGCCGCCGAGGACGAGCAGGAAGAACACCGTCTCGATCCCCGCCGTGCCCGCGCCGAGGGGGCGGATCGCCGCGCCCAACGCCGACAGCACGCCCAGCATCGCCACGGCTTTGGCGTCCAGCCCGCCTTCGCTGATCTCGGCCAGCACGACGGCGAGCACGAGCGGCAGGAGCAGAGCGAACGTCCACGGCGCGGTCGCGCCCTGCGCGATGCCGGCGTCCGCGGAGACCAGCAACGGCCAGCCGAAGGCGACCACGCTGATCGCCGCCGCCACGGCCAGGGCGAGGGTGGCGCGGGGCCGGATCCGGACCGACCTGTTCATCGCGTCACCTCGCCGGCAGTTGTCCACAGGGCGAGCACGACGGGCCGGGAGCGTCGGTCCCTTGTGGCAGGATCAAGAACAGGGGTCCCCCTGGCGGGTACCTCTGCGCAGCCCGTCCCGGCTGGGATCTGCGCGTGGCCCGTGCCAGCCGGGAGTTGCGCGCGGCCGGGGTTCACCGGGCCGCCAAAGCCGCGCGGACGTCCGCCACCGTCAGCCACGGCGCCGGCGCGAGCACCTTCGCCACCTGCGGCGAGAAGACCGGTGACGCGGTGACCACCTCGGCGGTCGGTCCGTCGGCCACCACCTCGCCCTCGGCCAGCACCACGACCCGGCTCGCGTACTCCGCCACGAACTCCACGTCGTGCGTCGCCAGCACGATCGCGTGCCCGTCGTCGGCGAGAGCGCGCAACGCCGCCGCGAGCCGCGTCTTGGCCGGGTAGTCCAAGCCCCGCGTCGGCTCGTCCAGCAGGATCGCCCGCGGCGACGGGGTGAGCGCCACGGCCAGCACCAGCGCGAGCCGCTGCCCCTCCGACAGGTCACGCGGGTGCCGGTCGTCCGGGATGCCCGGCGCGAGCCGGTCCAGGAACTCGCGGCACGTGCCCTCGGCCTTGTCCGACTCGCGGTCCGCCTGCGCGCACTCGCCGCCGACGGTGTGCAGGTACAGCAGGTCACCGGGCTGCTGCGGCACCAGACCGATGGCCTTGCGCCGCGGGCCGGGCTTGAGCGTCGCCGGGTCGACGCCGTCCACCGCGACCTCGCCGCCGGACCGCTTGCCCGTGCCCTGCACCGCCCACAGCAGGCTCGACTTCCCCGACCCGTTGCGACCCATCACGGCCACCCGCTCACCCGCGCCGACGCTCAACGACACCCCACGCAGAGCGTCCACACCGGAGTACCGCACCCGCAGGTCACGCGCGTGCACCAACTCCGCCGGCCGCGCCGGTGTCGCCACCGGCGGCTCGGGCAGACGGTCCCGCAGCGGAGCGGCCAACCGCCGCGCGTCGCGGATCGACACCGGCACCGGCTCCCACCCGGCCAGCTGACCCAACCGCACCACGGGCGGCGCGACCGGGGCGTCCGCCAGCACCGGGCCGGGTTCGCCCGCGACCGGCGGCAGACCACCGCCGGGCAGCCACACCACGCGGTCGGCGTACTGCGCGACCCGTTCCAGCCGGTGCTCGGCGATCAGCACGGTCATGCCCAGGTCGTGCACGAGCCGGTGCAGCGCGGCCAGCACGTCCTCCGCCGCACCGGGGTCCAGCGCCGAGGTCGGCTCGTCCAGCACCAACACGCGCGGGTGCGCGGTCAGGGCCGCGCCGACGGCCACGCGTTGCTGCTGCCCGCCCGACAACGTCGCCAGCGGCCGGTGCCGCAGGTCCGCGAGGCCGAGCAGGTCCAACGTCTCCTCGACCCGCTTGCGCATCACCGGCTGCGCCAGCGCCAGCGACTCCATCGAGTACGCCAGCTCCTCCTCGACCGAATCGGTGACGAACCCGGCCTGCGGGTCCTGCGCCACCATGCCCACCACGTCGGCCAGCTCGCGCGGCGGGTGAGTGCGGGTGTCGCGTCCGGCCACGAGCACCCGGCCGGTGAGCGTGCCGCCGGTGAAGTGCGGCACCAGGCCGTTGACCGCGCGCAACAGCGTCGACTTGCCCGACCCCGTCCGCCCGACCACCAGGCACAACTCGCCTTCCGGCACGTGCAGGTCCACCGCGGCCAACGCGGGCGCGTCGGCGTCGCGGTAGGTGACGGAGACGTTCTCGAACCGGATCACGTGTTCACCCTGTTCCTGGCGCCTGCGTTCCTGGCGATGACGACGGGCGCGAGCGCGCACAGCAGACCGACCGCGGGCAGCAGCGGCAGTTCCGGCACGGTCAGCGGCACGGTGCTCGGCGTCAACGCGCCGCCGCCCAGGTCCTGCGGCGCGAGGAACGTCGCCAGCGCCGCGACCAGCCCCGACCCGATGATCACCAGCTCGCGCGGGCCCCACCGGTCCGGCCGGTACCGGCTGCGCCGCACCCGTCGCGACCCCGTCCACAAACCCGTGACGGCCAGCGCCGAGCCCACCACCAGCATCGGCGTGCCGACCACGCCCGGCGCGCTGCCGCCGAGCAGCCCGTACGCGCCGAAGCACAGCCCCAGCAACCCGCCGAGCACCAGCACACCGGTCACCACCCTGGTCCGCTTCGGCAGCCCCGCCGTCCGGCCGTACCCGCGCGAGTCCATCGCCGCGGCCAGCACCAGCGACCGCTCGAACGCGTCCTCCAACACCGGCACCATCAAGACCCGCATCGCCTTCACGCCGCGCACCACGTCCCCCCGCAGCGCCCGCGCCCGCCGCACCGACCGCGCGCTGGCCACCAACTGCGGCGCGACCGTCAACGCCACCACCACCGCGACGCTCACCTCGTACAACGCGGCCGGCAACGACCGCAGCAGCCGCTTCGCGTTGGCCAACGCGTTCGCCGCGCCGACGCAGCACAGCAACGTCGCCAGCTGAAGCCCTTGGTACAACGCGAAAGCGAGCCCTTCGGCGCTGACCGGGCCGCCCAGCCGGATGCCCTTCGTCCACTCCGGCAACGGGATTTCCGGCAACGTCACCAGCACCGTCGGCCCGCTCACGCCACCCAGCAACACGTGCAGCACCACCCGGATGGCGAGCACCACCAACGCGAACTTGAGGAACACCCCGTACGCGCCGGCCCACGGGGTGTCCTCGCGGCAGGACACGGCCACGTACCCCGCGACGGCGATCACCAGCGCCAACAACACCGGGTTGGTGGCGCGGCCGGCCACGGCGGCGAGGCACAACGCCCACAGCCACCACGCGCCGGGGTGCAGGCTCACTCCGTCGCCTTGGCGCGCCGGCGCGCGGTCCACAGACCGAGACCGGCCAACGCGGCGATCACCACGATCCCGACGACCAAGCCCACCGTGCCGCCGGACGACGTGCCCGCCGTCGGCTCCACGGCGACCGACGTCGAGCCCGTCGGCGCGGCGGAACCCGACGTCGTGCTGCCGGACGTGGTCGCCGCCGACGACGAGGGCGGTGCGGTAGTCGTCCCGGCGGTGGTCGACGCGGACGTCGTCTCGGGCTGCTGGGTGGCCTGCTGGGTCGGCTGACCCGGTTGTGGTGCTGGTTGTCCGGGTTGGACGGGTTGGACGGGTTGCGTGGGCTGACCGGGCGCCGGTTGCCGCGGCGCGGGCTGCGTGGGTTTCGGCGCGGGCGCGGGCGGCGCGATGCCCGGCGGTTCACCCGCGCCGAACGACCAGCCCTCGACGCTTCCCGGAGGGGGGTCGTACGCGCCGGCGCTGGTGTTGCCGTAAACCCACGAACCGCCGGGTTGGCCGTGCCAGTAACCCCAGTACGCGGTGGTCGGGGACGTGTTCACGCACGGGTCGCTGCTCGGCTTGCCGTTGATCCGGCACACGAAACCGGGCTGCCGGGACGCGAACGTGTAGCCGAACCCGGCGGCGGTCAGCGCGGCCGTCCCCGTGGCGGGATCACCCGGAGCGCACCCCGTCTGCACGCCGCCGCCCAGGGAGCGGAAGTCGACGACCACCGTGACGCCCGAGCACTCGGCCGCCTGGGCGGTCGGCGGGGCGGACGCCAGGACGAGCCCGACGGCGGCCAGCGCCGTCAGGCCACGCCGCAACCGGCCGGTCATCGCGTCACGAACGCGGTCGGCGTGCCGCGATCACGTGCCGTCACTTCCGTGCCTCCGCGTACCGCCGACGCGCCAGGACGACCGCGAGCACGCCACCCACCATCAGCAACGCGCCGATCCACAGCATCGGACCGACCTCCACGCCCGTGCGGGCGAGGTTGCCGCGGTTGCCCGCCACGGCCACCACGGCGGTCGTCGTCGTGCTGGTGGCAGTGGTGTCCGAGGTGGTGGTGGCGGCAGTGGTCGTCGTCGTGGTGTCCGAAGTGGACGTGGAGGTCGACGTCGGCGTAGTGGTGGTGACCTGGCAGTCGAGCACCGGCGCGGACGGCGTGCCGCCCCCCGCCGTCAGGTCCGCGAAGCTCACGCCCACCAGGCCGAGGACGCCCTGTGCGCTCGCGCGCAACGACGTGGCCTGCGTGAACCCCGTCTTGTCGAACGCGATCGCGCCCCGGCCCGCCTCGGCGGCCGTGCAGCCGACCTGCAACGACGTCAGGAACCCGGCCGCCAGGTTCGCGGCGGCCGTCCGACCGCCCGCGCGCAACGCCTGCGCGGCCAGCCCGGTGCTGTTGGCGTTGCCCTCGCCGGCCTGGCCCTCGTCGCGGAACCCGCCGCCGGGCTGCTGCACGCCGGTCAGCCAGTCGAGCGCCTCGCCCGCCTCGGCGGACTTGTCGACCGCCAGCAGCGCCTGCACGACCATCGCGGTGGCGTCCACGTGCGACTCACAGGCTTCGGCCTCCAGGACCAGCGGGAACCCGCCGTCCGGGCACTGCGTGCCGACGAGGTAGTCGACGGCGGCCTGCGGCGCACCCTCCCACCGGTCCAGCGCGAGCACCGCGAACGCCTGGGTGAAACCGTTGGAGTAGTCGCCCCACTGCGACTTGTCCTGGAACCGCCCGGACGGCGCCTGGAGCGCGGTGAGGCCGGCGATCAGGTCCTCGCCGCCGAACGCCGTCGGGTCCTGGCCGCGCACCCGGGCCGCCAACGCCAGCTTGGCGTGCGCGCCCGCGTACGACTCGGCCGGGTCGCCGCCGTGCAGGTAGCCGGCGATGATCGCGGGCTCGGCGAGCCAGGCGGCGGCCTTGTCCGAGCTCGCGGACGCCACGCCGGCCGCGGTGAACGCGAACACTGCGTCCAGCGTGAGGCCCTGGTCGGGGTAGGCGACGCCGTCGAAGACGTTCTCGAAGTGGTCGCCGTCGACGAGCTGCCGGGCGAGCCAGCCGGCGGCGGCGTCGCTCACGTCCGTCGTGGGCGCCACCCGCTCCTGGCTCTGGGCGGCGGGAGCCGACGCGAGCGCGGCGACCGCGGCGGTGAGGATGACGGCGGCGGTCCGTCTCAACGACATGTTCGGCCTTTCCGGGGGCAAGGCGTGGGCGGACCCCGGACAGCCGTGACCGACTTCCCCCGGGCTCCGACCCGTTGACCTCGACGGTGTCGGGAGCGTGGCACGCGCGACGGGCGTTCGGGCTCGTCCCCGGTGGGACCTACCGTTGCGGGTCAGCGCCGGATTTCGACCGGCTTCCCCCGTATCGCGCGCGATTGCCGATCGTCTGTCACGGACCTTGAAGTGTCAATCCGCCTCTAGCGCGATGCTGCTCACCCGTGCGTGCGGTTACCGTCGGGCGATCCAGTCTGGGGAAGAGGGGTGTTCGATGACGACTCTGGCGTCCGTGCGCGACGGCTTGGTGGCGTGGGTCGCACGGCGTTCGGCGACGCGGTGGGTGTTGGGCAAGATCGGATCGCGGGCGTTTTCGCTGCTCCCGGACCGTGCGCTGGTTCCGCTGAAGCGGGACGGGGTGGTGCCGGTGCCCGAGTTGGAGCGGATGCGGGAGTCCGGCGCGGTGCACCGGATCCCGGTGCCGTTCGGCTTGCGGGTGTGGTTGGTCACCGGTCAGGACGAAGCGAAGAACGTGCTTTCCGACACAGGGGCGTTCAGCAACGACTACGCGCGGCTCGGCGCGGCGGTCGGTCGGCTGGAGCAGTCGCCCGGTGGGCTCGGCTTCGCCGACCCGCCCGACCACACCCGGCTGCGCAAGCTGCTCACGCCGGAGTTCACCATGCGCAGGCTGTCGCGGCTCGTGCCGCGCATCGACGCGATCGTCACCGAGCGGCTGGACGCCATGGAGGCCGCCGACGGGCCGGTGGACCTGGTGCAGGAGTTCGCGCTGCCGATCCCGTCGTTGACGATCTGCGAGCTGCTCGGCGTGCCCTATGAGGACCGCGACCGGTTCCAGGAGCTCGCGGCGGCGCGGTTCGACCTGTTCGGCGGCGCGGGGCAGGCGCTGGGCGCGATCTCGGAGTCGCTGTCGTACATGGAGGAGATCGTGCGTCGCGAGCGCCGGTCTCCGGGGGACGGCCTGATCGGCTCGATCATCCGGCAGCACGGCGACGACGTGAGCGACGTCGAGCTGGCGGGCTTGGCCGACGGTGTGCTGACCGGCGGGTTCGACACCACGGCGTCGATGCTCGCGCTGGGCGCGATCGTGCTGCTGAGGGACGACGCCGCGCGTGCGGCGATGCGTGATGACGACGCGGCGGCGGCGCCGTTGGTCGAGGAGTTGCTGCGGCACCTGAGCGTGGTGCAGGTGGCGTTCCCGCGGTTCGCGCGGCACGCGTTGCGGGTCGGTGACCAGCAGATCGAGGAAGGCGACGTGGTCGTGGTGTCGCTGTCGGCGGCGAACCGCGAGGACGCGTCGGAGTTCGACGCCGGCCGTTCGTCGTCGTCGCACCTGGCGTTCGGGTACGGCGCGCACCGGTGCGTCGGCGCGGAGTTGGCGCGGTTGGAGCTGCGCGCCGCCTACCCGGCCCTGCTGCGCCGCTTCCCGAACCTGCGCCTGGCCGATGAACGGCCGGCGTTCCGGGCCGCGTCGATCGTGCACGGTGTCGAGTCGCTGCTCGTCCACACCCGCTGACCTGAACGTTGAACTCGGGGGTCCTGAACGTAGGACACGCGCGTTCCGAACGTTCGACACGCGGGCGCTGGAGGTTCGACACGCGCGGTGTGAACGTAGGACTCTCGCGCGAGTCCTACGTTCGGCGCCCGCGTGTCGAACGTTCAGGTACCCCGAGTTCTACGTTCAGGTGGAAGCGACGTTGTAGCGCTGCTTAACGTGGCGTCATGATGTTTCACTTTTCTTGAAGGTGGTCGTGGGGGACGGTGGTCCCATGACCGGACGTGGCGTGCTGCGGTTGGGTGTGCTGGCCCTCTTGTGGGGGTCGGGGTTCCTGTGGATCAAGCTGGCCCTGACCGGGTTGTCGCCGGTGCAGATCACGGTGATCCGGTGCGCGCTCGGCGCGGCCGTGCTGGTGGTCATGGCGGGGGTCGGGCGGCAGAGGTTCCCGGCGAGGTTGTGGGGCCACCTGGTGGTCGCGGCGTTCTTCTGCAACGCCCTGCCGTTCCTGCTCTTCGCGATCGGCGAGCAGACCGTCGACTCCGGCGTGGCGGGCGTCCTCAACGCGACCACCCCGCTGTTCTCGCTCCTCATCGGACTGGCGATCGGCACGGACCGCGGCGTCACGCCGGTCCGGGTGGCCGGCCTCGTCCTCGGCTTCGCCGGCGTCCTGCTGATCTTCGCCCCCTGGCGGCAGCACGGCCTGGCCGGCGTCGGCGCTCTCGTCCTCCTCGGCGCGGCGGCCAGCTACGCGGTCGCGTTCGCCTACATGGGACGCAAGCTGGTCGGCGAAGGCGGCCCCGTCGCGGTGTCCGCCGCCCAGCTCACCGCCGCCACGGGCCTGGCCGCCCTCATGCTCCCGTTCGACGACACCCCGGCCACGCCCAACGCCACCGCGATCGTCGCGGTGGTGGTGCTCGGCGTCTTCGGCACCGGCATCACGTTCGTCCTCAACTACCGGATCATCGAGGACGAAGGCCCGACCAGCGCCGCCACGGTCGGCTACCTGCTGCCGGTCGTGTCCGTCGCGCTGGGCGCGATCGTGCTGGACGAGCCGCTGACGGCACGGATCGTGGCCGGGATGGCCGTGGTCCTGGTCGGGGTCGCCCTGACCCGGTTGGCCCCGGCCAAGCGGCCGGGAGAGCGAACCGGGCGTTACCAGTTGTCGGTTATGTCGACCGAGCGTGACGGCGGTGGCGGCCGTTCGGCCGACGTCGGTTGACCATGGCATAACCGCTGGTCAGGCTGCTGGTCTGAACCTCGGTCGAGTGACCGTTCGCCCCGTCAACCCTGCGTCGGGGCGCACTCGCCCGGGTTCACCCGAAGGAGCCAACCCGTGCGTCCTTTCCGTCGAACGCTCACCGTTGTGGCCGTCGCGACCACCGCCGTCGGCCTCACCGCCACCACCGCCTCGGCCGAACCCCCGCACCAGGTCGACATCGTCACCGCGACGGCGTCCGCGACCGTCCACCCCATCAAGGACTCCTACATCGTCACCCTCGGCGCGACGGCCCGCGGCGGCGCGAGCGTGGCCGCCACCGCCGGCGTGACGCCGACCCACGTCTGGGACGCGGCGTTCCACGGCTTCGCCGCCAAGCTCACCCCGGCGCAGCTGCGCAAGCTCAGCCGTGACCCCGCGGTCACCACGATCGAGCAGGACGTGCTCGTCACCGACGCGCTCGACGCCACCCAGGCCAACCCGCCGTCGTGGGGCATCGACCGGGTCGACCAGCGCAACCTGCCGCTGTCGGCGAGCTACACGTACACCTACACCGGCGCGGGCGTGCACGCCTACATCATCGACACCGGCATCACGCCGGGTCACGCGGACTACGGCGGCCGGGCCACGTTCGACTACAACGGCATCGACAGCAACAACACCGACTGCCACGGCCACGGCACGCACGTCGCCGGCACCATCGGCTCGAACACCTACGGCATCGCCAAGGGCGTGCGGCTGCACGGCGTGAAGATGATGAACTGCTCCGGCGGCGCGACCACCACGGCGGCGCTCAACGCGATCAACTGGGTCACCGCCAACCACACCAAGCCGGCCGTGGCCAACACGTCGTGGAACTTCACCGCGTCGGCCAGCCTGGAGACCGCGATCCGCAACATGATCGCCGCGGGCGTCTTCCTGGCCACCTCGGCGGGCAACACCGGCGGCAACTCGTGCGACCGCCTGCCGCGCAAGGTGGAGACGGCCAGCGTGGTGGCGTCCTCCACGAACACCGACGCCCGGTCGTCGTTCTCCAGCACGGGCGCGTGCGTCGACCTCTACGCGCCGGGCAGCTCGATCGTCTCGACCGTCCGCACCGGCGGCGCGGGCACGATGAGCGGCACGTCGATGGCGACGCCGCACGTGGCGGGCGTGGCCGCGCTCTACAAGCAGCGGTTCGGCGACCAGCCCTCGGCCACCGTGCACAACTGGCTGAACTCCGGCGCCACGCCGAACGTCGTCAGCGGTGGCGGCACCGGCGGCACGGTCAACCGCCTGCTGTTCACCAACGGCCTGTGACCGTCCCCGGCGCGCGGGGGTTTCGCGCCCTCACCCCGCGCGCCGGGGCACCCTACGCGTCCAACACCTCCGAGAGGTGCCGTGCGACAACGGACACGTGCGGCAGGTCCACCATCGAGAGGTGGTCACCGGGCACCGGCACGACCTCCAGCACGCCGCACGCGTCGGCCCACCCGAGGTCGTCGTCGTCCTGCCGGCGCAGGTAGCGCGGGTCGAGCACGGTGGTCAACGTCTCCCGGTCGGTCGCCCGGTAGAACACGACGCGGCCCGGGTAGTGCCGCGGCGTGAACCGCTCAGCCGCCCGCGCGTCCAGGTAGGACGTCCGCTGGTGGCGCAGCGCGCCGGGGCTGATGCCCAGGTCGGCGACGGCGGCGAGCACCGCGTCGATCTGCCCCACGTCGTCCGACGCGGACAACGACTCCCACGGCAGCTCGACCGACGCGCCGTAGACCTCCTCGACGTGTTGGACGTACCGGGCGAACCGGTGGCGCACGAGGTCGGCGGGCGAGACCTCGGGCGCGGGCAGCGGCCGGACCGTGTCGATCATCACCACCAGTTCGACCTCGGCGCCCTCGTCCAGCAGCAGGCACGCCACCTCGTGCGCCAGGCACCCGCCGAACGACCAGCCGCCCAGCACGTACGGCCCGGACGGCTGCACCGACCGCACCAGCTCCACGTACCGCGCCGCCTTGGCCGGGATGTCCGGCACCTCGTCGATCCGCTCGTACCCGTAGCAGGGCCGGTCCTCCAGCAACCCGACCAACGGCTCGTACACGCTGGTCGGGCCGCCCGCAGGGTGGAACAGGTGCACCGGCCGCCGCGACCCGCCCGCGCGCAGCACCCGCACCGGCCCGCCCGCGTCCTCGAACGCCGCACGCAGCCGTTCGGCCATCGCCTCCACGGTGGGCGAGGTGAACAGGGAGTCGTCGGCAGCGACCCGTCGGCGGACGAGCGCCAGCAGCCGTTCCCGCGAGCCGCCGAGGGCGAAGAAGTCGTCGCGCACGCCGAAGTCCCGCCGTCCCAGCACCTCCGCCCACAGCCCGAACAGCCACCGCTCGGTCGGGTCGCGCGGCTCGACCCGGGTCGAAGCCCCACGTTCGACCCCGGAGAGGTGACGCTCGACGTCACGCAGGCTGGCCCCGCGCAGCAGCAGCGGCACCGGCAGCTCCACCCCCAGGTCGTGCTCGACCGCGTTGCGCAACCGCATCGCCATCAACGAGTCCAACCCCAGCGACGTCAACGGCAGCGAGGGATCCGGCGCGCCACCCATCACCCTGGCCACGATCGCGCTCAGCCGGTCCGCCGCCGGCACGTCGGACGAAGGCTGGAGGAACGACTCGAAGAACGGCCGGTGCGCGAGCCCCGGGAACAGCTCCACCACCCGCCGCCGGTCGAACCTCACCACACCGGTCGCCACCCGTCCGGACAGCAGCAACGCCTCCACCGCCTGCACGCCCTCGGCCGGCGAGATCGGCCGCAGCAGCGGGTTGTCGTTGTCCCGGGCCAGCCCGACCCGGCTCCACGCGCCGAAGTCGATCGTCGTGGCGGGCAGCCCCGACGCCCGCCGCCACCGGGCGAACCCGTCCAGCCACGCGTTGGCCACCGCGTACGCGGCCTGGCCGGGCGAGCCGAGCAGGGCCGCCGCCGAGGAGAACACCACGAACCAGTCCAGCCGACACCCGGCCGTCGCCTCGTGCAGCCGCAGCGCGCCGTCGACCTTGGGCCGCAGCACGCGCCGCACGTCGGCCGGGTCGAGCCGGTCGAACGGCGCGTCGGCCAGCACACCGGCCGCGTGCACCACCCCGCACAGCCGCGACCCGCCGTCCACCGCCGCCGTCACCGCCCGCTCGGCCACGCCGGGTTCGGCGACGTCACCGGTCACCACGACGACGTCCGCGCCGAGCGCCCGCAGCTTCGCCACCTCGGCCCGCGCGTCCGGCGACGGCTCACGACGACCGCACAGCACGATCCGCGCGGCACCGCGTTCGGCCAGCCACCGGGCCATGACCAGCCCCAACGCGCCCAATCCGCCGGTGATCAGGTACGCGCCCGAGTCGACCACCGACCCCGTCGCGGGCACGTCGACCTCCGCGCGCCGCAGCCGTGCCGCGTACCGCACGCCACCACGCCAGGCGACCTCGTCGTCGGCCCGGTCGGCGAGGAGTTCGCGCGGCAGCACCGCGACGTCGTCGACGTCCACGATCGTGGCCCGCAGTTGCGGCCGTTCGAACGCCAACACCCGCACCGCGCCGCGCAACGCGGCCTGCTCCGGCACGCCCGCCTCACCGTCCAGGACGCACGCCGCGTCCCGCGTGACGATCCACAACCGCCGCGCGTCGTGCGCCAACGCCGACAACCGCGCCAAGTCCTGTTCGAGACCACCGGGGACGAACACGATCCCGTCGGCCGCCGCCGAGGGATCGGTCGTCACGTGCTGGCCGGCGTCGATCAGGACGCGGGCCAGGGTCGGGGAGTCGGCGAGCAGCAGCCACGTGCGGGACGCGTCCTCGACGGCGGGCAGGTCGTGCCGTTCCCACCCGATCTCCAACGCCGGCCCGGGCAACGCCACGGACGCCGGCCGCACGCGGACGTCCACGACCTCCACCAGCAGGGTGCCGGCGTCGTCGTGGAGCCACACCGACCCGGTCAGCTCACCGCCGCCGCTCTCGCGGACCACGGCCTCGCACCGGTGCGCACGGCGCGGGTCACCGTGCAGCCGCACGGCGCCGATGCCGACCGGCAGGTACGGCCCACCGGCGGCGAGGTCGAGCGCGGCGGCGGCGAGCGCGTGCAGGCACGAGTCGAGCAGCGTCGGCGGCAGCCGCAACATGCGGTCCGGGCCGTCCGGCCGGTCGACCAGGCAACTCGCCGCACCGGCGCCGGCCAGGGCGGACCGGACGCCCCGGAAGGCCGGACCGTAGTTCATCCCGACCTCGGCCAGCCGCTCGTACAAGGCCACCGGTTCGAGTCCACTGCGGACCGGCGGTGGGGCGCCGCGCTCTTCGCCCGGCACGACGGTGGCGGTGGCGTGCCGGACCCACCCGTCGGCGGTCTTCGCGTGCACCTCGACGCGTCCGGCCCGGAACGTGGTGCTCAGCGGGACCTCGTCGGCCAGGGGGAGCAGCGCCTCGAACGCCACGTCACGCACCGCGAGCGGACCCGGCACCACCTGCGCGCCGGCGGCGAGGGCGATCTCCACGTACGCCGCGCCGGGCAGCACGGCGGTGTCCTGCACCCGGTGGTCGCCCAGCCACGGCAGCGCGGCCAGCCCTACGTCGGCGTGCCACGCGTGCGTGCCGTCGGGCAGTTCGACGTGGTCGCCGAGCAGCGGGTGCCGGTCCGCCGGACGGGTCGGGGGAGTGGTCCAGTGCGGACGGTGCTCCCAGGGCGCGGTCGGCACGTCGGTGACTCCTCGGGCGGGCACCAGGCCGTGCAGGTGGAGCGACGCGAGGTTGTCGTGGAAGGTGCGGACGTCGTCGGTGTCCCGGCGCAGCGAGCCGACGAGCGCGAGGGAGGGCGCGTGCTCGGCGATCGCGGACAGCGCCACGGGATGCGGCGAGACCTCGAGGAACGCGGTGAAGCCGTCCTCGATCGCAGCGGTCACGGCCTGGGTGAACCGCACCGGGTGGCGCATGTGCGCGGCCCAGTAGGCGGCGGTGAACGGCGGCGCGTGCCTCGGATCGGCCAGCACGGTCCCGTACAGCGGCACGTCACCACGCCGTCCGGCCACCTCGCGCAGGGCCGACGCCAGCTCGTCCAGCACCGGCTCGACGGCGGGGGAGTGGCCGCTGGTGCGCAGCGGCAGCACGCGCGCCGTCCCGCCGCCCGCCTCGACCCGGGCGACCAGGGCGGCGAGCCGGTCCGCCGGGCCGGACACCGTGCAGCGGCGTGGTGCGGCGTGCACCGCGACCGACAGCGCCGGGTCGTCCACCTCGTCGGCGGGCAGGTCGACCGCAGCCATCCCGCCGCCGCCCGCCGCGTCGACCACGTCCAGCAGCCGGGCCCTGGTGGTGATCACGAGGGCGGCGTCGGCGAGGGACAACGCGCCGCTCACCACCGCCGCGGCGACTTCGCCCGCGGACTGCCCGATCACCGCCGCCGGCCGCAGCCCGCGTGACTCCCAGAGCCGGGCCAGGGCGACCTGCACGCCGAACAACGCGATCTGGCCGTCGCCCAAGGTGTCCGACGGCGATTCCAGCAACGACCGCACCGAGTGCGGCGCGATCAGCCGGTCCACCTCGTCCACCGCCGCCGCGAACACCGGTTCCGCGTCGAGCAGCCGACGTCCCATCCCGGCCCAGCCCGAGCCGTACCCGGAGAACACCCACACGGCGCCGGTGCGACGTTCGGCCCTGCTCACGGGGCGCTCTCCCGAGGCCAACGCGCGCAACCCGGCCACCACCGCGGTCCGGTCGTGCCCGGCGACCACCGCGGCGTGCGGCTCACGTCCACGACGTCGGGCCAAGGTCGCGCCCACGTCGTGCAGGTCGGCGTGCGTCGTGGCCAGCCACTCGGCCAACGCCGAGGCGTGCCGCCGCACGCGCCCCTCGGACGTGCCGGACACCACCAGGAACGCGGGGCCGTCGGGCCGGTCGGCGTGGTCGGTCGCGGGCGCCTCCTCCAGCACCACGTGCGCGTTCGTGCCGCCGAACCCGAACGACGACACACCCGCCGTGATCCGGCCCGAGTACCGCGGCCACGGCGTCGGCTCGGTCACCACGCGCAAGCCGGTGAAGTCGATGTGCGGGTTGGGCGCGCGGAAGTGCAGGCTCGGCGGGATCTCGCCGTGCCGTACCGCCAGCACCGCCTTCACCAGCCCGATGACACCGGCGGCCGACTCGGCGTGGCCGAAGTTCGACTTCGCCGACCCGAGCAGCAACGGCCCGTTGTCGCGGGCAGCCTCGTCCTGGCCGAGCACCTCGCGCAGCGCGCCCACCTCGATCGGGTCGCCGAGCAGCGTCCCGGTGCCGTGCGCCTCCACGTAGTCCACCCGGGACGGGTCGACGCCCGCGTCCGCGTAGACCCGGCGCAGCAGATCGGCCTGCGCCCGCGGGTTCGGCGCCATCAGCCCGTTCGAGCGCCCGTCGGAGTTCACGCCGCTGCCCCGGATCACCGCGAGCACCCGGTCGCCGTCCCGTCTCGCGTCCGACAGGCGCTTGAGCACGACCGCGGCACAGCCCTCGGCCCGGGCGATACCGTCGGCGGCGGCGTCGAACGGCTTGCAGCGCCCGTCGGCCGACAGCAGGCCCGCCCGGTGGAATGTGAGCGTGACGGCCGGCCCGAGCAGCAGGTTCACCCCCGCGACCACGGCGGCGTCCGTCTCGCCCGCGCGCAGGCTCTGGCACGCGTGGTGCACGGCGACCAGCGACGACGAGCACGCCGTGTCCACCGCCAGGCTCGGCCCGCGCAGGTCCAGCAGGTACGACAGCCGGTTCGCGGCGATGCTCAACGCGCCGCCGGTCGCCGTCCAGGGCTCCACCCGGCTCAGGTCCGCCGCGCTCGCCGTGCCGTACTCGCCGGTGGAGATGCCGACGAACACGCCGGTCCGGCTGCCGCGCAACGTGTCCGGCGCGATGCCCGCGTGGTGCAGCGCCTCCCACGACACCTCCAGCACCAGTCGTTGCTGCGGGTCCATCAACGCGGCCTCGTGCGGCGCGATGCCGAAGAACTCGGCGTCGAAACCCCTGATGTCGGGCAGGAAGCCGCCGAACCGGGGCGTGCCGTCGGGCAGGCCGGGCCACCGGTCCGGCGGCGCGGGCGTGACCGCGTCACCGCCCGAGCGCAGGAAGTCCCACAGCCGGTCGGGGCCGTCGACGCCGCCGGGCAGTCGGCAGCCGACGCCGACCACCGCGATGCCCTCGTCCACGGGACGGTCGGGCCCCGTGTCCGGCGTGGTCTCGTGCCCGGCCAGGTGGCGCGCCAGGCGGGCGATGGTGGGGTGCTGGTAGAGCACGGTCGGGGGCAGCGGCACGTCCAGGAACTCGCCCAACGCGCCCGCGAGCACGACGGCGTCACGTGAGGACAGGCCGAGTTCGGCCAAGGGCTGGTCGACGTCCACCTCGCCCTCGGCGAGGTCGGCGAGTTCCGCGACGCCGCGCACCAACCACGCGCGGAGTTCCGCTTCCGCGGGCGTGTCGAAGCCGGTCATGAGTCACCTTTCATACGATTTCCACAAAAACGCCTCGACGTATTTGTGAGGCGGTGGACGACACGTCCGTGATCCGGGTGTCTGCGGCGTGCGAACGATCGTGGCCTGGTCGAACGCCGGTGAACAATAGGCTGATCGGGTCAATGACCGGTCGCGGGAAGTAGTCGTTGACAGTTCTTCTACTCGTCGGTAGCTTCTGCGCCCGGCGTGCTGGAAATCACTTCGGCAAAAGTTGTGACGACCGCACAAAACCTATTTCGGGATTTTGTCAGAGGAGAGGGTGTTCATGACGGTCACCGCGACCACCACCGGCACGGTCGTGGACGCCGTGCTGCGCTGGGCCCGCGACCGGCCCGGCCGCACCGCCTTCACGTTCCTCGACCACGAGGCGGACCCGCGCGGCGTGCCGGTCTCGATCACCTGGGCCGAGCTGGACGCACGGGCCCGCGGCGTGGCCGCCGAGCTGCGGCGCCGGTGCGCGCCAGGCGACCGCGCGCTGCTGTTGCTGCCCCAAGGGCTGGACTACGTGGTGGCGTTCGTCGCCTGCCTGTACGCCGACGTGCTCGCCGTGCCGTTGTTCCCGATCACCGGCGACGGCCACCGCGAACGCCTCGACGGCATCCTGCGCGACTGCGCGCCGACCGTCGCGCTCACCGACGCGCCCGCCGCGCTCGACCTGGACGTGGTGGTGGTCGGCAGCGTGCCGCCGTCCGCCGAACCACCCGTGCGACGGCTCGGCGGGCCCGCCTACCTGCAGTACACGTCGGGCTCCACGCGGGCACCGGCCGGTGTGGTGGTGACCGACCGGAACCTCCGGGTCAACGTGCGCCAGGCGCTCACCGCCTACCGCCTGGTCGACGTGGTGGCGTCGCCGGTGAGCTGGCTGCCGCTGTTCCACGACATGGGGTTGGTGCTCGGCGTCGGCGTGGCGTTGGTGACCGGTGTCGAGGCGGTGCTGATGGACCCGTCGGCGTTCCTCTACCGGCCTTCGCGGTGGCTGCGGGCCATGCACGGGCGGCGCAACGTCCTCAGCGCCGCGCCCAACTTCGCCTACGACCTGTGCGTGCGGCGGGTGTCGGCGGCCGAACGGTCCGGGTTGGACCTGAGCGGCGCGGTGGCGCTGATCAACGGCAGCGAACCGGTGCACGCTGCGACGGTGGCCCGGTTCCAGGAGGCGTTCGGGCCGTGCGGGCTGCGGCCGGACGCCCAGCGCCCCTCGTACGGCCTGGCCGAGGCGACGGTGTTCGTGACCGCCGCCGCCCGGCCGACGACCACCGGGTTCGACCGCGCCGCGCTCGCCCGAGGACGCGCGGTCCGCCAGGACGACCCGGAGCGGGCGAGCGTGCTGGTCGGCTGCGGCGGCGCGGTCGACCAGCACCTCGCGATCGTGGACCCGGTGACGGGGGAGCGGGTCGACGGCGACCGGGTGGGCGAGATCTGGGTGTGCGGGGAGAACGTCTCGCCCGGCTATTGGTCCGGTGGGGAGGGCTTCGGCGCCCGGCTGCCGGGTTCGCCGCCGGGACCTTGGCTGCGCACCGGTGACCTGGGCGTGCTGCACGACGGCCAGCTGTACGTGGTCGGCCGGATCAAGGACCTGATCGTCATCGACGGCCGCAACCACTACCCGCAGGACGTGGAGGCGGTGGTGGAGGGGGCCGACGACGTGATCCGGCGCGGTCACGTGGCGGCGTTCGCGGTGCCCTCGGTCGACGGCGAGGCGATGGTGGTGGTCGCCGAGCGGTCCTCGAAGGTGCCGCGCGCGGCCGTCGACCAGTCCCGCGTCCGCGCCCGCGTGCGCGCCGCCGTGTCCCGACATCACGACGTGCGGGTGCTGGACGTGCTCGTGGTCGAACCGGGCTCGGTGCCCAAGACGTCCAGCGGGAAGCTCTCGCGCACCGCCTGCCGCGACCGCTACCTCGCCGGCCTGCTGCCCACCTCGTGACCGCCCACCTCGTGACCGCAGGCCCGGACGCGTCGCGGAGGTCCCCGCCCAGGGGGACCCCTGTTCTCGATCTTACCGACGAGGTCCGACAATTTCGGGAGAAGTCATGTCGCGCGTGCTGTTGCCCGCCCTGTCCGCCCTGGTCCTGATGGTCGTTCCCGCGCAGGCCACACCCGTCGCGGCCGATGACGGGGCAGTAGTCGTCGGCGAGCGGTGGCTCGACGCCCGCACCGTCGACCTCACGGTGTCCTCGCCCGCGATCGGCGGCCACGTTCCCGTCCGCCTGCTCACCCCACCGGGCTGGTCGCCTACCGCGTCCAGGACCTGGCCGGTCCTCTACCTGCTCCAGGGTGTCGGCGACGACTACACCTCGTGGACCAGGGAAACCGACGTCGAGGAGCTCAGCGCGTCGAGCGACGTCCTGGTCGTCATGCCCGACGCCGGACGCGCCGGCTGGTACACCGACTGGTGGAACGGCGGACGCGGCGGCACGCCCAGGTGGGAGACGTTCCACACCGGGGAACTGCCGCAACTCGTCGAGCGGAACTACCGGGGCGGCACGGCGCGCGCCGTCGCGGGGCTGTCGGCGGGAGGCACGGGCGCGTTCGGGTACGCGGCCAAGCACCCCGGCATGTTCCGGGCCGCCGCCTCCTACAGCGGTCTGCTGTCCACGCAGTTCATCGGCGTCCCCCAGTTCATCTACACCACCGTGCTGCGGGAAGGCCTCGACCCGTACGGGCCGTGGGGCCGCGAAACCCTCGTGCCCGATGTCTGGGCGGCGCACAACCCCAGGCAGCTCGCGGCGAACCTGCGCGGCATGTCCCTCTACATGTCCTACGGCAACGGCTTCAAAGGCGCGCTGGACACGGACTGGTGGTCCTACGACGCGTTCGAGACGATCGTGGGCACCACGTCGCCGGACTTCGTGGGCCGGATGCGGTCGCTGGGCATCCCGATCACGGTCAACGCCTACGGCGGCGGCACGCACACCTGGAAGTACTGGCAACGCGAGCTGCGGGCGTCCTGGCCGGTGCTGATGGCCGCGCTCGCGTGACGCGCGTCGTGCTGGTGGCCTGCTTCGCGGCCTTCGTCACGGCGCTGGACAACAGCGTCCTGATGGTCGCCCTGCCGACCATCGGCCGCGACCTCGGCCTGTCCACCACCGACCTGCAGTGGGCCGTGGTCACCTACATGCTGGTGTTCGCGAGCCTCATGCCGGCGGCGGGCGCGGTGGGGGACCGGTTCGGGCACCGCCGGGTGCTGCTGGTCGGGCTGCTCGGGTTCGCCGCCGCGTCGCTGGGCTGCGGCACGTCGGACGTCGGCTGGGAGTTGGCGCTGTGGCGGGCGGCCCAAGGTGCGTCGGCGGCGGCGATCGTGCCGACCGGGCTGGCCGTGCTGCGGACCGACCTGGACGCCGCCCGGCGCCGGACGGGGATCGCGGCGTGGACGGCCGCGCTGGCCGTGGCGCTCGCGGTCGGGCCCGCGCTCGGCGGCCTGCTCAGCGAGGCGGCGCACTGGCGGTGGATCTTCCTCGGCAACGTCCCGGCGTGCGTGGCGGTGGCCGCCTTCGCCGCCCTGGCCCTGCCGTCACGGCGGATCACCCGACCGACACCGCTGCCGATCCGGTCGACGGCGGCCTTGACCGCAGCCGTCTTCACCGTGACCGCGACCGTGCTGAGCGTCGGCGGCGACGGTCCGGTGGCGGCGTTGGCCGCGTTGTCCGGCGCGGCGTGCCTGGCGTTCGTGGCGGCGGAGCGGTCGGCCGCGCGCCCGTTGTTCCCGGCGGGCCTGGTCCGGCCGGTGTTCGTCGGCGGCACGGTCGCGCAGGCGTTGTGGGGGCTTGCGGTCAGCGGCGTGCTGTTCGTGCTGCCGCTGCACCTGCACCGCGCCGAGGGCCTCACCCCGTTGGCCACCGGCCTGTTCTTCGTGCCCGCCGCGGTGGCCGTGATCGCGGGCGCGCCGGTCGTGCCCCTCTTGGTGCCCCGGCTCGGGCCGTGGCGGACGGCGGCGTGCGGGCTCGGCGCGGTGACGGCCGGGCTCGTGGCGATGCCCTTCGCGTGTCCGCCGGCAATGCTCGCGTGCCTGGTGGTGATCGGTTTCGGCTCGGCGTTGACGACCCCGTTGACCACCGTGGTGCTGGATGCCGCCGACGAGCGGTTCGCCGGGGTCGCTTCGGCCACCGTCACCGCGAGCCGTGAGCTGGCGGGCGGTCTCGGCGTGGCGGTCATCGGGCTGGCGTTCACCGCGGCCGGGCTCTTCGCGGCGCTCGTGGTCGCCGCCGGCGTGGTGGCGGTGGGGCTGGGGATCGCGATCACCTTGGACCTGGCCGCGCGCACGCGGTCGGTCAGCCGTCCGGCCGGTTCGCGCAACGGGAGGTAGTCGTCGGTGCGAAGATCGGCACATGGGGACCACCGCGTTGGTGCTGCCGCTCGCCGATCCCACTGCGGACCTGGAGACGGTCGGCGGGAAGGGCGCCTCGCTGGCCAGGCTCGCCGCCGCGGGCCTGCCCGTGCCGGCCGGCTTCCACCTGACCACGCACGCCTACCGCCGGGCCACCGAAGGGCTCGACGCCGGGACCCGGGCCGGACGGGGAGGCGAGGCCGCCATCGCCGCCGCGTTCGAACGCCTGGACATCCCCGCGGACATCGCCGACGCCATCCGCGCGGCCCTGCCACCGGGACCGGTCGCGGTGCGGTCGTCGGCCACCGCCGAAGACCTGCCGGACCTGTCGTTCGCGGGACAGCACGACACCTTCCTCGACGTGTCCGGCGACGAGGTCCTGGACGCCGTGAAGCGGTGCTGGGCGTCGCTGTGGACGGCACGCGCCGTCGCCTACCGCGCCCGCAACGGCATCACCGACGTGGCGCTCGCCGTCGTCGTGCAGGAGATGGTGCCCGCCGACGCGGCCGGTGTGCTGTTCACCGCGAACCCCGTCACCGGCGCGCGGACCGAGACCGTGGTCAACGCCGCGCCCGGCCTGGGCGAGGCGCTGGTCGGCGGCACGGTCACCCCGGACGAGTACATCGTGTCCGCCGACGGCGTGGTGCGCGGGTCCGGCGGTTCACTGCTCTCCGACGCTCAGGTGCGGGAACTGGCCGGGTTGGGCGCACGGATCCAGGACCTGTACGGCGTGCCGATGGACGTCGAGTGGGCCGTGGCCGGCGGGCGGATCGCGGTGTTGCAGGCCAGGCCGATCACCGCGCTGCCCGAGGTCTGGAACGACACCCTGCGCGGCGACTACCTGTGGACCTGCGCGAACCTGCGCGAGGCCGTGCCGAGCGTGATGTCGCCCGCCACCTGGTCGTTCGCCCGGGTGCTCGCCCAACCGCCGATCGCCGGCCACCCGACGTCGGGCAACATCGGTGGCCGGTTCTACCTCAACCTCAGCGCCGCGCTGGCCGTCGGTCGGGCGCTCGGCCTGAACCGCTTCCTGTGGCGGACGGTCGAGCTGTACTTCGGCCGCGTCCCGGCGGGCGTCGAGGTGCCGCCGCTGCCGCTGTCCCGCCCAGCCGTGCTGCGGGCGGCGATCGGGGCGGCGCTGCCGTTCCTGCGCCAGAACCGGGAGTTCCGGGCGAAGATCGACGGCCTGCTGGCCTCCGCGCCGGGTCGGGCCGAACGGCTGCACGCCGCCTTCCGCGCCGCCTCGACGCCCGCCGAGCTGCTCGCGCTGTGGAAGTCCGACGTGCACGACGTGCTGCACGTGGACGCCAAGGTGTTCGACGCCGGCGCGCGCAACGGCTCGATGTCGTCGGTCAAGCTGCGCCGCAAGCTGGCCGGGCTCGTGGGCGAGGACGACACCACCGCGTTGCTGACCGGCGCGCACGGCGCGGCGGGGGAGTTGGAGAGCCTCGGCCCGGTGCTCGGCCTCGCCCGGCTCAAGCGCGGCGAGATCACCCGCGAGGCGTACGTCCGGCTGTACGGCCACCGGTTCGCCGACGAGTTCGAGGTGTCCGCGCCGCGCCCGGCCGAGGACCCCGGGTGGCCGCGCACCGACGACGTCGGCGTCGACCCCGAAGAGCTGCTGGCCAGACAGGCGGCCGTGCGCGACGCGGCGTGGGAACGACTGCGCGCCGCGCACCCCGGCAAGGTCGACCGGCTGCGCCGCGAGGTGGACGGGCTCGCCGCGCTGGCCCGGGAGCGGGAACGGGCGCGGTCGGAGTTCGCGCGCACGTTCGCCGTGCTGCGGGCGTTCCTGGTGCGGGCGGGCGAGGTCACCGGGCACGGCGACGCGGTGTTCTTCCTGCCGATCGAGGAGACCTTGCGCGTCCTCGACGGCGACGAGACCCCGTTGGCGTCGGTGCCGGCCCGCGGTGCCGCCTACGACCGCTACCGCGCGCTGCCGCCCTACCCGACCGTGATCCGCGGCCGGTTCGACCCCGAGGCGTGGGCCGCCGACCCGGACCGCCGGACCGACGTCCACGCCGCCGCCGCCGAACCCCTCGGCGACGCCGTGTCCGGCTTCCCCGGCGCGGCGGGCGTGGTGGAGGGCGTCGCCAGGGTGATCCAGGACGTCGCCGACGCCGCCGCGCTGCGACCCGGCGAGATCCTGGTGACCACGGTGACCAACATCGGCTGGACCCCGCTGTTCCCGCGCGCCGCCGCCGTGGTCACCGATGTCGGCGCGCCCCTGTCGCACGCCGCGATCGTCGCCCGCGAGCTGGGCATCCCCGCCGTCGTCGGCTGCGGCAACGCCACCACCCGGATCAGGACCGGCGATCGCGTCCGCGTGGACGGCGGGCGCGGCGCCGTGACCGTGCTGGGCTGATCACTCCCGTCGGGGCAGCTGCCCGGTCGGCCCGCTGGTCACGGTCAACCGGCCCGGACCGAACGTGACCTGCCCGGTCGGCCCTGGCGACACCGTGGCGCTGCCCGCCTGGAGGTCGGCCTCGAAACCGGGCAGCTTGAGCCGGATCAACGCGGGCAGCAGCACGGCCACGGTGAACAGCCCGACCAGCACCGGCGTGGTGGCCGTCAGCATCACCGCGGTCACCTTGCTGGAGAAGAAGAACGCCGTCCACATCGTGCCGAGCAGCAGCAACGAGATCGTAGCCACCGCGTAGCCGCCCCAGATCGCCGGCGCCACCGCCTTCATCTCCCGTTCCAGGAGCTGGAGGTTCCGCTGCGCCTCGACGTGGCCGCGGCTGCGCTTGAGGCACTCCCGCAGGTGGTGCATCGCGCGCAGCCGGTAGCCGAACCGGCCGCGCGCGTCGGCGGCCAGCGACCCCATGCGGTGGTGCGCCACACCGGCCACGAAGTGCGGGTCGGCCTCCGCGTCCGGCGCGGTATCGATCGCCGACTGCGCCTGCGCGTACGCCTCCGCGTGCAGGTCCGGGTTCTGCTGCTTGTCACCGCGCTGCACCAGCAGCCGCGCCAGCGCCAGGTGCGTTCGCCACTTCCGCGACGCGTCCTGCCGCTGCTCGGCGAGCCGCAGCACGGACTCGGCCTCCGCCTCGTCGCCGGCCCTGGCCAACGCCTGCGCCAGCCCGATCGCCGCCGCGCCCGAGGCCGGGTCGATCGCGATCGCCTGCCGGAACTCCCGTTCGGCGTCGGACAACCGCTCCTCGCCCAGCTGCAGGAACAACGCGCCCAGCTCGACGTGCGCGTTCACGTCGTACCAGTCCCGCGCGACGGCCTTGCCCAGCTCGACCTCGGCTTCCTCGTACCGCCCCATCTGGACGTACAGCGCGCCGAGGTCGGCGTGGCTGCCGTGGTGCGGGTCGACCTCCAGCGCCTTGCGCAGGTGGTACTCGGCCGAGGCCAGGTTGCCCCGCCGGAAGGCGAGCACGCCGAGGCAGACGTGCACGGGCGCGGAGGCCCGCCGGTCGAGCAGACCGCCGGCCAGGCCCTCCGCCTCGCGCCACCGCCGCTCGCCGTCCTGCCGCGCCAGCGCCCACACCAGGGCCAGCACGTAGTCGTAGTCGTCCGGGCGGTCCGCCAGCGCCGCCCGGAACTCCTTCTCGGCGGTGACGAGGTCGTCGTCGGTGAAGGCCGCCCAGCCCAGGGCGTGGTGCGACGCCGCGCGCTCGTAGTCGTCGCGCGAGTCGGCGAGCAACGCGGCGAACACCCGGCGCGCCTCGCCGAGCCGGCGGGCGTCGTGGTGGACCCACCCCAGCTCGAACCTGGGCCCGCGCAGGTGCGGCGCCCGGGCGCAGAACTCGGAGACCAGCCGTTCGGCCTCGTCGAGGCGGCGCAGGGTGCGCAACGTCGCCGACAGCGCGACCACCAGGTCCACGTCGAAGGGGTCGACGGCGCGTGCGGCGGCGAACTGCTCCTCGGCGCGGTCGAACGCGCGGACGTGGTCGTGCACCTTGGCCAGCAGCACGTGCAGGTCCACCACGCCCGGCGCGTTCACCAACGCCTGCCGCGCGGTCTCCTCCGCCTCTTCGAACCGGTTGAGGAGCATCAACGCGGCGACGCGCGCCTCGTAGGCGGCGACGTGCCCGGGGTCGAGGTCCAGCGCGCGGTCGGTCACCACCAGCACGCGGTCGAGATCACCCATGTCGCCGTGCAGCCAGGCCGCCGTGACCAGGGCGTCCGGCTCGTCGGGGCGGAGCTCGAGCATCCGGTTCGCGGCGGCGAGCGCCTCGGGGTAGCGGCGGGCCGTGCGCAGCAGGCTCACCTTGGTGCGCCACGCCCACTCGTGCCCCGGCCGCAGCTCCAACGCCCGCTCGACCTCGGCGAACGCCGCCTCGACCCGGTCGAGGTCCGAGTGCAGCCAGGCGATGTCGACGCGCAGGTCGGCGTCGTCGGGGAAGCGCGCCAGCGCCTCGTCGGCCGCCCGCCCGGCCTCGTCGAACCGGCGGGCGAGCCGCAGCACGCGGATCCTGCGGCGATGGGGCAGCGCGTAGGCCGGGTCGACCTCTGACGCCCGGTCCAGGTGGGACAGCGCCTCGTCGACGAGGTGCCTGGCGGCGGCCAGTTCGGCGGCGGTCACGTGCAGGCTCGACGAGTCGGGGTGCAGCGCCGCCGCCTTGGCCGCCGTCACCAGGGCCTCGTCCACCCGGCCGGCGGTGTGCAGGACCGCGGTCCGGCTGCGCAACGCCCACTCGTGCTCGGGGTCGAGCGCCAGCGCGGCGTCCAACGACGCCAGGGCGTCCGGCACCCGGTGGCGGTCGGCGTGCAGCCAGGCGACGGTGACGTGCAGGTCGGGGTCGTCGGCGATCCGGGCCAGCGCCTCCTCCGCCGTGCGCCTGGCCTCGTCGAACCGGCGGGCTTCGCGCAGGTGGCCGATCAGGCTCCGCACGGCGGTGCGGTCGTCGGGCTCGATCGCGAGGGCGCGCTCGGTCGTGGTCACGGCGTCGTCGTGCCGCCCGGACTGGTTGTACGCGTCGGCCAGGCGCAGGAGGGTGGGCACGTCCTCGGGCTGCTGCTCGGCGGCGGCCTCCGCCGCACGCAGGGCTTCCGGCAGCCGGCCGAGGGCGTCCAGCGCGACGATCCGCGCGCTGTGCGCCCCGGAGTGCCGGGGTTCGAGCGCCAAGGCGCGCTCCGACGACGTCACCGCCTCGTCCAGCCGGCCGAGGGTGATCTGCAGGCGGGCGATCGCGACGTGCAGCTCGGCGTCGTCGGGCTGCCGGCTCACGGCGTCCGCCGCGGCGGAGACCGCCTCGTCGAGCCGCTTCGCGTAGGTCAGGAACTTGACGCGGCTGCGCAGCGCCCACGCGTGGTCGGGGGACAGGCGCAGCGCGCCGGCGACCGCCTCGACGGCCTCGTCCTCCCGGTCGAGCGAGCTCAACGCCCACGCGTGCTCCACGTGCAGGTCGGGCTCGTCCGGGCGCAGCGCCACGGCGTGCCGCCCCGCCTCCACGGCCTCCTCGCGCCGGCCGAGGGAGCCGAGGCAGTCGATCCGCCCCTGCAACGCGTCGGTGTCGCGGGGACTGACCGCCAACGTGCGCTCGACGTGGTCGAGGGCTTCCACGTGCCGGCCCTCGTCGGCGTGCAGGCGCGCCAGCGCGAGGTGGATCGCCGGGTCACGGGGGTGGAACGCCAGCGCCCGCTCGCCGGTCTCCAACGCCTCCTCGGACCGACCGGCGTCACGGAGGATCACGACCTTGCGGCGCAACGCGGGGGCGTGCCGCGGCACACCGGCCAGCGCCTTGTCGCAGCACGCGACGGCGAGGTCGGTGTCGCCGCGGGCCAGGTGCACCCCGGCGAGGGTGAACTGGAGGTCCGGGTCGTCCGGGTAGTGCTGCAGGGCCACGCCCGCCGCCGCTTCGGCCTCGTCGTGCCGGTCCGCCGACACCAGGATCGAGATCCTGCTCCGCACCACCGACTCGTGCGTGGGCGTGATCGCCGCCGCGCGGTCCAGGTGCTCGATCGCCCGGTCGTGCTCGTCGCGCGCGGCGTGCAGCCAGGCCGTGGAGACGAGGAACACCACGTCGGACGGGTGCCGGTCCGCCGCGTCGGCCGCCTGCTCCAGCGCGTCGTCCGTGCGGCCGAGCGACTGGAGCAGGTCGATCCGGCTGTCCAGCGCCCAGCGGTGCGCGGGGTCGAGCGCCAGCGCCCGGTCGACGGCGGCCAGGGCTTCGTCGTAGCGGTGCCGGTCGCTGAGCACCCACCCGTGCTCGACGTGCAGCCGCGGCACGGCGGGCACCGCCGCCACCGCGGCCTCGGCCACCTGTTCGGCCTCGTCGTAGCGGTGCTGGGACCGCAAGGCGGTGATCTTCCACTCGAGCGCGTCCGGGTGGTGCGGGTCGAGGTCGAGCGCCGCGTCGAAGCACGCCACCGCCTCCGCGTACTCGTAGGAGGTCGAGTGGACGCGGCCGAGGGCGTAGTGGGCCTTCGGCGCCTCGGGGTGGTCGCGGACCGCCTCCCGCGCGGTCGCCTTCGCCTCGTCCAGCCGGGTCAGGTTCGCCAGGGCGACGGCGACCCAGCCGGCGGTGCGCCAGTCGTCCGGCGCGAGGCGGCGGGCCTCGGTGAAGGCCGCGAGCGCCTCGCGTGGCCGCCACGCGTCCAGGTGGGCCCGGCCGAGGGCCAGCCGCAGCGGCACGCTGTCCGGGTGCCGCGTGATCGCCTCGGCGGCCACGGCGAACGCCTCGTCGTCCCGGTACGTGCGGGACAGGGTCGCGACGCGCCACGCGAGCAGGCGGTCGTCGTCGTCCGCGAACAGCGCCAGCGCCTCGTCGTACCGGTGCCGGGCCAGCGCCAACCGGCCACGCGCGATCCGCAGGTCGGTGTCGTCGGCGGGGTGGTCGGGCCCGGCCAGCGCCTCGGCCCGGTCCAGCTCACCCCGGCGGCGCAGCCGGTCGATCTCGGCGGCGGTGGGCATTGGTCCCCCTCGGTGGCCCGGTCCGTTGTGGATCACAGTGCACCGTAGTCCGCCGCGCCGGGCGCCTTCGTCGGAATCACCGTTGCGGCAGCCGGAGTATTCCATCGGGGTGACGGAATCGTTACAGTCAGTTTCTGGGAACGCTCCCAGAGACGACAACGAAGGGGTTGTTGTGCGAAATCTGCTGGCGGCGGTGGCCGCTGTGGTGTCGATAGCCGGGTTGGTGGTGATCGGCGGGACCAGCACGGCGGGGGCTGCTCCCGTCTGCGCCGTGGACTACAAGCTCAACCAGTGGGCCACCGGGTTCACCGCCAACGTGACCGTGACCAACCAGTCCGCTCCGGTCACCTCGTGGAAGCTCACCTGGACCTTCGCCGGTAACCAGGCGGTCAGTTCCGGCTGGAGCGCCGACGTGAAGCAGTCCGGCGCGGTCGTGACCGCGTCCAGCATGCCGTGGAACGGGTCGCTGGGCACGGGCGCGAGCGCGCAGTTCGGCTTCCAGGCGACGTACAGCGGCACGAACGCGGTGCCGACCGACTTCGCGTTCAACGGCGTCTCGTGCAGCGGCGACGGCCCGACCACGACGACGACGACCTCCACGACCACGACGACGTCGACCACCACCACGACCACGACGACCGGCAACCCGCCGGTCTGTGACACGGCGGCGCTGTGCGACGACTTCGAGCAGCAGACCGGGTCCGCCCCGAGCGGCCGGTGGACCGTCGGCGCGGCCAACTGCACCGGCCAGGGCACGGTCGCCATCGACAACTCGGTCGCGCGCAGCGGCTCGAAGTCGGTGCGGGTCAACGGCGCGTCGGGCTACTGCAACCACATCTTCTTCGGCACGCCGATCACCGGCACGAGCGTGGTGCACGGCCGGTTCTACGTCCGCCACACCACGGCCCTGCCGATGGCGCACGTGACGTTCATGGCCATGAAGGACTCCGCCGACGGCGGCAAGGACCTGCGCATGGGCGGCCAGAACTCGGCGCTGCAGTGGAACCGCGAGTCCGACGACGCCACCCTGCCCGAGCAGAGCCCGGTCGGCGTGTCGAAGAGCAAGCCGCTGCCGACCGGCCAGTGGAACTGCGTGCAGTTCACCGTCGACCCGGCGGGCCGGATCTCGACCTCGCTCAACGGCGCGGTGGTCGAGGGCCTGGTGGCCGACGGCGTGTCCACGCCCGACGTCGACTCGCAGTGGCTGCGCAAGACCAACTGGCGGCCCGCCGTGACCGACCTGCGGCTGGGCTGGGAGAGCTACGGCGACGGCGCGAACACCCTCTGGTACGACGACGTGGCGGTCGGCTCCTCGCCCGTCGCCTGCTGATCCGGCGGACGTGGGGAGGACCGGTGCGCCGGCCCTCCCCACGCTCGGCTCAGGCCGCGTTCACCGAGACGTCGTCCACCACGAACGAGGTCTGGTAGGACCAGTCCTCCACGCCGGAGAAGCTCAGCGTGACGCTCTGGCCCGCGTACGCGCCCAGGCTGAAGGTGCGCACCTCGTACCCGGACGGGTTGAGGTTGGTGTAGGTCGCCAGGGTGGTGCCGGCCACCGAGACCGTGAAGGTGTCGAACACCTCCGGCTCGTACTCGTCGGTGCTGATCTTCAGCCACAGCGACAGCGTGGTGTTCGTGCAGCCCGCCGGGATGGTGACGGTCTGCGTCAGCGTCTCGGTGTTGGTGTAGCCGTAGCCGCTGATCCACGAGGAGCGGGTGCCGGAGCGGGGCGAGCCCTCGCCGGTCCACGCGGCGATCGTGTGGGTGGCGTTCGACCAGCCGGTGGTGCCGCTCTCGAAGCCGCCGTTGACCGCCTTCTCACCGGGCGCGGCGCACGTGCCGCCCGTCGGGTTGACGGTCCAGGTGAACGTGGCGCCCGCCGACTTGCCCGCGCTGTCGGTGACCGTCGCGGTCACGGTGTAGGAGCCCGCGGTCGTCGGCGTGCCGGAGATCAGGCCGGTGGACGCCGCGATCGTGAGGCCGGGCGGCAGGCCGGTGGCCGACCAGGTGTACGGGGGAGCGCCGCCGGAGGCCTTGAGCTGCAGGCTCGTGGCCGTGCCGACGCTGCCGGTCTGGTTGCCCGGCGGGGTGACCGACGGGTTGCCGGTGCCGGGGTCGCCGGTGTTGACGAACAGCAGCTGGTTCGGCGAGCCGGTGCCCGGACCGCTGATCTTGTTCGGGGTGGAGTTGCCGATCATCGCGCTCGCCACCTGCGCGGGCGTCAACGACGGCGTGGCGCCGAGCAGGACCGCCGCGCCGCCCGCCACGTGCGGCGCCGCCATGGACGTGCCGCTGATGGTGTTGGTGGCGGTGTCGTTGGTCATCCACGCCGAGGTGATGTTCTGACCGGGCGCGAAGATGTCCGTGCACGTGCCCCAGTTGGAGAACGAGGCGCGGGCGTCGGTGTTGGTCGACGCGTTGACCGTGATCGCCTCGGCGACGCGGGCCGGGGTGAAGTTGCACGCGTTGGCGTTGGAGTTGCCCGACGCGATCGCGTAGGTCACGCCGTCGGCGATCGAGTTGCGGACCGCGGTCTCGCCGGTCACGTCGCTGCCCTGGCCGCCGAGGCTCATGTTGGCCACGGCCGGGCCCGAGGTGTGGTGGCCGGTGACCCAGTCGATGCCCGCGGCGACACCGGCGAACGAACCGGACCCGGCGCAGTTGAGCACCTTGACCGCGATCAGCCGCACGCCCTTGGCGACGCCGTGGGCCGTGCCGCCGACCGTGCCCGCCACGTGCGTGCCGTGGCCGTTGCAGTCGGTGTTGTTGGTGTCGACGGTGTTGGTGCCCCAGGTGGCCCGGCCGCCGAAGTCGGAGTGCGTGGTCCGGATGCCGGTGTCGATGATGTAGGCGGTGACGCCGGTTCCGTCGTTGGGGTAGGTGTAGGACGAGTCGAGCGGCAGGTCGCGCTGGTCGATGCGGTCCAGGCCCCACGACGGCGGGTTCGGCTGGGTCGCGGTCGCCTTGACCTCGCCGTTCTGCTGGACGTAGGCCACGCCGGGCTCGGCGGCCAGGCGTCGCGCGTCCCGTTCGGACAACGTGCCCGCGAAGCCCTTGAGCGCGTTGCGGTAGGTGTAGTCGACCTTGGCGTCGTACTTGGCGCTGAGGTCGGCGGTGAGCGCGTCGACGCTCTGGGTGGACAGCTCGTTGTACACGACGATGTAGCTGTCCGCGATGGCGGTCGGGTTGTTCGTGCCGAGGATGTCGGCTTCGGCCGCGGCGGGTGTGGCGCCGGAGGCCAGTGCCGCGGTGGTCATCGCCACCGCGGCTAACGCGAGCAGGGCTCGTCTGGATCCGCGAACGTCTCCCATTGCAGGGTTCTCCCTCGTGCAGGGGTTCCGGCAGACCCATAGCGGCGCGGGTCGGCCGGGGAGTGGAGGTTCTGCGATCACGTTCGCGCGGACGTGATCGGCAACGTTAGAGGACCGCTCGGTACCGGACAATCGGCCGGCAGTGGGAACGACCTGCGGTATTCCGAACGACGACCACGGTCGGGCTACCCGCGCCCCATTGGCCAATAATCTTAATAACTTCAGTGTCGACTAAACTCAGTCTTCTCCCGGCACCGGACGTGGCACCGGGAGAAGACTGGGTCCAAAAGCGGCCAGGACGATCAGCGGCCGACGTAGGCGCCGAGATGCCGGGCGGTCAGGGTGGAGGCGTTCTCGACCAGGTCGGCGGGCGTGCCGGTGAAGACGATCCGGCCGCCGTCGTGCCCGGCGCCGGGGCCGAGGTCGATGATCCAGTCGGCGTGCGCCATGACGGCCTGGTGGTGCTCGATCACGATGACCGTGTTGCCGTCGTCCACGAGCCGGTCGAGCAGGGCGAGCAGCTGGTCGACGTCGGCGAGGTGCAGGCCGGTGGTCGGCTCGTCGAGGATGTAGGTGGACGCCTTCTCGGCCATGTGGATGGCGAGCTTGAGCCGTTGCCGCTCGCCGCCGGACAGCGTGGTGAGGGGTTGGCCGAGGGAGAGGTAGCCGAGGCCGACGTCGACGAGTCGGTCGAGGATGGCCTTGGCCTGCTTCTCGGTGAAGAAGTCGCGGGCCTCGGTGACGGACATGCCGAGGACTTCGCTGATGTTGCGGCCGCGCAGGGTGTGGGTGAGGACCTCGGCGGTGAACCGCTTGCCCTCGCACTCCTCGCAGACGGAGGCGACGCCGGCCATCATCGCGAGGTCGGTGTAGACGAGGCCGATGCCCTTGCACTTGGGGCAGGCGCCTTCGGAGTTGGCGCTGAAGAGGGCGGGTTTGACGCCGTTGGCCTTGGCGAAGGCGGTGCGGATGGGGTCGAGCAGCCCGGTGTAGGTGGCGGGGTTGGAGCGCCGTGAGCCGCGGATGGGCGCCTGGTCGACGGTGACGACGTCGTCGCGGTGGGCGAGGGAGCCGTGGATGAGCGAGCTCTTGCCGGATCCGGCGACGCCGGTGACGACGGTGAGGACGCCGAGGGGGATGTCGACGTCGACGCCCTTGAGGTTGTGGAGGGTGGCGCCGGTGATGGGCAGTTGGCCGGTGGGGGTGCGGACCTGGTCGCGGAGTCGGGCGCGGTGGTCGAGGTGGCGGCCGGTGAGCGTGCCGGAGGCGCGGAGTTCGTCGACGGTGCCGGTGAAGGTGATGTGGCCGCCGTTGGTCCCGGCGCCGGGGCCGAGGTCGACGACGTGGTCGGCGATGGCGATGGTCTCCGGTTTGTGCTCGACGACCAGCACGGTGTTGCCCTTGTCGCGCAGGCGGAGCAGGAGGTCGTTCATGCGCTGGATGTCGTGGGGGTGCAGGCCGACGGTGGGTTCGTCGAAGACGTAGGTGACGTCGGTGAGGGCGGAGCCGACGTGGCGGACCATCTTGACGCGCTGGGCTTCGCCGCCGGAGAGGGTGGCGGCGGGTCGGTCGAGGCTGAGGTAGCCGAGGCCGATCTCGACGAGGTTGTCGAGGAGTTCTTTGAGGGTGGTGAGCATGGGGCCGACGGAGGGGTCGGTGATCTTGGCGACCCAGTCGGCGAGGTCGCTGATCTGCATGGTGGAGCAGTCGGCGATGTTCACGCCGTCGATCTTGGACGAGAGGGCGGCGGCGTTGAGGCGGGCGCCGCCGCAGGTGGGGCAGTCGGTGAAGGTGACGGCGCGGTCGACGAAGGCGCGGACGTGGGGTTGCATGGATTCCCGGTCCTTGCCGAGGTAGAGGCGTTGGACTTTGACCAGGAGGCCTTCGTAGGTGACGTTGGTCTTGCCGATTTTGACTTTGGTGGTTTCGCGGTTGAGGAAGGCGTCCCATTCTTCGTCGGTGAAGTCCTGGAGCGCCTTGTCGGGGTCGTAGAAGCCGGATTGGACGTAGGTCTGGACGTACCAGTTGTCGACGGTGAAGCCGGGGACGGTGATGGCGCCCTGGGTGAGGGATTTGGTGCGGTCGACGAGTTGGTCGATGTCGACGGTGGAGACGCGGCCGAGGCCTTCGCAGGTCTGGCACATGCCTTCGGGGAGGTTGAAGCTGAAGGCGCCGGAGGTGCCGACGTGGGGTTGGCCCAGTCGGCTGAAGAGGATGCGGAGCATGGTGTGGGCGTCGGTGGCGGTGCCGACGGTGGAGCGGGAGTTGGCGCCCATGCGTTCCTGGTCGACGATGATGGCGGCGCTGAGGTTGCGCAGGGCGTCGACGTCGGGGCGGCCGAGGCTGGGCATGAAGGACTGGATGAACGCGGTGTAGGTCTCGTTGATGAGTCGTTGGGACTCGGCGGCGATGGTGCCGAAGACGAGGGAGGATTTACCCGAGCCGGAGACGCCGGTGAAGACGGTGAGTCGTCGTTTGGGGATGTCGACGGAGACGTCGGCGAGGTTGTTCTCCCTGGCGCCGCGTACTTGGATGACGTCGTGGCTGTCTGCTGGTGCGGCCATCGCCTGGCTTTCCCCCTGCTTTGTTTATGCCGTAAGGTGCTCGCGGCACGGTACTTTACGCTGTAAGGGGTGGGCAAGTGGCGGTCTTCGCCGGGCAGGGTGACGCGCGTCGGTCGATGCGGCTGCTGTGGCGTGCGCCGGGTGGTGGTGCGGGGTCGGGGTTGTCGGTGGACGTGATCGTGGACGCGGCGATCGAGGTGGCGGACCGGGACGGCATGGCGGCGTTGTCGATGCGCGCGGTGGGTGAGCGGTTGGGGCGTTCGGCGATGGCGTTGTACACGTACGTGCCGAGCAAGGCGGAGTTGGTGGACCTGATGTACGACCGGGTGTTGGGGGAGTTGCCGTCGGAGTACCCGGTGGACGGTGGGTGGCGGGTGGCGTTGCGGGCGTGGGCGCAGGACGCGCGGGCGTTCTTCCTGGCTCATCCGTGGGTGTTGCAGGTGTCGCAGGCGCGGCCGGTGCTGGGGCCGAACGAGTTCCTGATGGTGGAGGTGTTGTTGCGGATCCTGCGGCCGACGGGTCTGGGCGTGTCGGTGTTGCGGGGTGTGGTGGGTGCGGTGGTGCAGTTCGTGCGTGGCGCGGCGGGGGTGATCGCGGAGGCGCGGCGGGCGGCGCGGGAGACGGGGATGACGGACGAGGAGTGGTGGTTCTCGCGGTCGGAGGTGTTCGAGGAGGTCGCGCCGGACTTCACCGAGCGGTTTCCGCTGTCGGCGTGGCTGGGCGCGGAGGAGCCGCCGGTGGTGGAGGGGGAGGAGGACGTGCCGTACTTGGAGCGGGACGCGGTGGGGAACTTCGTGACGGGGCTGGAGGTGTTGTTGGACGGCGTGGAGGCGGCGGTGGCGCGTGCGCGCGCCGGCGGGGGCTGAGGTCGGCGGGCGGTGATATACGGTGTGGCGGTTGGCGCGGACGAGGGAGGTGGGACCCATTTCTGCTGGTGTGCTTCGGGTCGCTCCCGGCCGCGTCGTGGCGGTGTGAGGGGCGCCCTCGGGTTTCGTGCGAGAGGCGTTCGTTTCCATGGATCTTGATGTCGTCGCGCGGTTGCGTGCGGCTGGTTGTGTGTTCGCCGAGGACGAGGCGCGGGTGTTGGTGGAGGCCGCGCGTGGTCCGGAGGAGTTGGAGTCGTTGACGGCTCGGCGGGTGGCCGGGTTGCCGTTGGAGCACGTGGTGGGGTGGGCGGAGTTCTGCGGGTTGCGGGTGGTGGTGGATCCGGGGGTGTTCGTGCCCCGTCGGCGCACGGAGTTCCTGGTGCGGGTGGCCGTGGGGGTGGCGCGGGCCGGTTCGGTGGTGGTGGACCTGTGTTGCGGGTCGGGGGCGGTGGGTGCGGCGGTGGTGGATCGGGTGGCCGGGGTGCGGTTGCACGCGGTGGACGTGGATCCGGTGGCGGTGGCTTGTGCCCGGCGCAACATCGGCGTCGGCCGGGTGTACGCGGGTGATCTTTACGAGCCGTTGCCGGTGTCGTTGGCGGGGCGGGTGGACGTCCTGGTGGCGAACGCGCCGTACGTGCCGACCGGTGCGATCGGGTTGATGCCGCCGGAGGCGCGTGAGCACGAGCCGCGGGTGGCGTTGGACGGTGGGACGGATGGCCTGGACGTGCAGCGGCGGGTGATCGCGGGTGCGGCGCGGTGGTTGGCGCCGGGTGGTCGGTTGTTGGTGGAGACGGGTGCGCGGCAGGCGGCGGGGACGGTGGCGGCGTTCGCGGCGGGCGGGTTGCGCGCGGAGGTCGTGTCGGACGAGGAGTTGTCGGCGACCGTGGTGATCGGTTCGGTGTCGTCCTAACCGGGCGTTGAGCGAGTGCTCAAAACTGGCTACCCTCCGTTTTGAGCACTCGCTCAAAACGGGGGTGGCCGGTGGTCGGGCGGACAGTGGTCGTGGTGGGCGGCGGTATCGGTGGTCTGGCGGCGGGCCTCGCGCTGCACCGGGCCGGGTGGCGGGTCGTGGTGCTGGAACGTGCACCCGAGTTCGGCGAGGTCGGCGCGGGGCTCTCGCTGTGGCCGAACGCGATGCGCGCGCTCGGGGCGCTCGGGTTGGCGGAACGGGTCCGCGCGGTCGGCGCGGTGGAGACGGCGGGCGGCGTGCGTGGCCGCTCCGGGCGGTGGTTGTCGCGGCTGGACAACGCCGAGATCGCGCGGCGGCACGGCGTGCCGCTGGTCGTGGTGCGCCGCGCGGACCTGGTCCGGACGTTGGCGGAGGCGTTGCCGCCGGAGTGCCTGCGGTCGGACAGCGAGGTGTCCGCGGTGCGGTCGGACGGTGACGCGATGGTGGTCGAGCACCGGGGCGGGGTCGTGCGGGCGGAGCTGGTGGTCGGCGCGGACGGTGTGCACAGCGCGGTGCGGCGGCAGTGGTGGCCGAACGCGCCCGCGCCGCGCTACGCGGGGTACACGGCGTGGCGCATGATCACCGAGCCGGTCGCCGACCCGCCGGCGGAGGGTGCGGTGATCTGGGGTCGCGGCGAGCGGTTCGGGTTCACCGCGCTGCCGGGTGGGCGGTTCTACTGCTTCGGGACGGCGACCGTGCCCGCGGGTGGTGTCGCCGCTGGCGGTGAGCTCGCCGCCGTGCGCGACCGGTTCGGCGACTGGCCGGACCCTGTGCGCGCGCTGCTGGCGGCGGTGCCGGAGGGCGGTGTTGTCCGGCACGACGTGCACGTGCTGCCGCCGTTGGCGGGTTGTGCGCGGGGCCGGGTGGCTTTGACGGGTGACGCGGCCCATGCGATGGACCCGGCCTTGGGGCAGGGCGCGGGTCAGGCGCTGGAGGACGCGGTCGTGCTGGCCGACTGCCTGGTCTCGGACGCGAGCGTGGGTTCGGCGCTGGTCCGCTACGACCGGGTGCGCGGGCCGCGGACCCGGACCGTGGTGCGGCGTTCGGCACGGCTGGGCAGGCTGGCCCAGTGGTCGTGGCCGCCCGCGGTGGTGGCGCGTGATCTCGCCGCCAGGCTGACGCCGGCCGCCGTGACGCTGCGGGCCATGGCGCCGATCCTCGGCTGGACGCCACCCGACAGCACGGGCCACGTGCCGGTGAGCGTGGGCCGCTGATGCCCGACTGGACCTACCACCCGCTGCGCGGGATCGCCGCCGCGCTGCTGGGGACCGGTCGTTCGCGGCGGGTGGCGTTGCGGGCGCTGGCCGCGGTCGGGTCGTGGCCCGGCGGCGGTCGGCTGGTGTCGTGGGGGTTCGGGCACCGTCACCCACCGTCGCGGCTGGCCGGTGCGGTCGCCGGCGTCCCGGTGCGCACCCGGCTGGGCGCGGTGGTGCCACCGGGTGTGGCGCGGGACGCGGTGCGGGCGTTGCCGCTGCTGGGCGCGGGGGTGGTGGAGGTCGCGCCGGTCGGGCCCGCCGATGTCGACGTCGTGCGCGAGGCCGTCGCGGGCCGACGTGTGCCGGTGGTGGTGCGTGCGACGGAGCAGGCCGTGGTGGACGCGTTGTCACCGCACGTCGACGCGGTCCGGGTCGGGGCCGATACCGACGTGGTCCACCTGGCGTCGGCGTCCACGGCGCGTGCCGCCGCCCTCCTCGCCGACCCGGCCACGGCGGTCCTGGTCACGCCCGAGGTGCTGGTGCGCGCCGGTCCGGGCTTCTTCGCGCGGGTGGCGGAGGCGGCGACGCCCACCGGTCCGGCGCCGTCACCGCGTGACGTCGGCCGTGATCCCCGCCGGTGGCCGGCGTGGTGGTGGGGTGCGCTGGTCGGGCTGGGCATGGTCGTCGCGGGCCTGGGCGCCGCCGCGATCACGCTCGGTCCGGTGCTGCTGTGGTACGACCGCGGTTTCCTGGGCGCGGACGTGGACGGGCTGCACGGGATCAACCACCACCTGGTGCACTTCCTGCAGCACGACCGGATCACCATGGCCGGCACGATGGTCGCGATCGGCGTGCTCTACGCGGGCCTGGCGGCGGGCGGCATGCGGACGGGCCGGCCGTGGGCCCGCGAGGTGTTCCTCGTCTCCGGGTGGGTCGGGTTCCCGACGGTGCTCTACTTCCTCGGGATCGGTTTCGTGGAGCCGCTGCACACCGCGGCGGCCGTGGTGCTGTTCCCGATGTTCCTGGCCGCCACCCGGCGTCGTCCGGACGACCCGCGGTGGACCGCGCGCCCGGACGGGCCCGAGCACGAGCGGCGGCGGGCGCTGGTCGGGCAGTTGCTCCTGGTGTGCACGGGGGTCGGCCTGTTCGCGGGTGGAGTGGTGGTGTCGGCGGTCGGTCTGACGGACGTGTTCGTGCCCAGCGACCTGGAGTTCCTGCGGACCGGGCCGGACGCGTTGCGGGCGGCCAACCCCCGGCTGCCGGGGTTCATCGCGCACGACCGGGCGGGTTTCGGCGGGGCGCTGATGTCCGCCGCCGCGGCGATCACGCTGCTCGCCGCGTGGGGCTGGCGTCGGGGCGAGGCGTGGGTGTGGTGGTCTCTCGCGCTGGCCGCCGCCGCGGGGTTCCTGCCCGCGGTCGTGGTGCACGGCGTCATCGGCTACACCGACGCGGGCCACCTGGCGCCGGTGTTCGTCGGGATCGGCCTCACCGCGACCGCCCTGGTCCTCGCCCGGCCCTACCTGTGCGCACGCCCGGCGGAGGTCCGCACGGCCGCGCCCCTACCGTGATGGCATGGCCGACACCCGACAGCGACTGATCGACGGCGCGATCGAGACCATCCGCCGGCACGGCATCACGGGGACGTCCGCGCGCACGATCGCCGCCACCGCCGGCGTCAACCAGGCCTTGGTGTTCTACCACTTCGGCAGCGTGCACGAGCTGCTGGAAGCGGCGTGCCTGGCCGCGACCGAGGCCAGGGTGGCGCCGTTCGCGGCCCGGCTGGACGAGGTCGCCGACCTGCGCGGGCTGCTGGACCTCGGCCGGCGGCTGCACGCCGAGGAGCGCTCGCTGGGCAACGTCATGGTGCTCGCCCAGATGCTGGCCGGCGCGCAGGCGGACCCGGAGCTGGCCAAGGCGACGTCGGCGGCGCTGGGGTTGTGGATCCGGCCGATCGAGCGGGTGCTGGACCGGTTGCTGGCCGACTCGCCGGTCGCCGACCTGGTGGACACCGCCGGGCTGTCCCGCGCGGTGTGCGCCGGGTTCATCGGCCTGGAGCTGTTCGAGGGCGTCGATCCCGCCGGCGCGCACGCCGCGCTGGACGCCCTGGAGCGCCTCGCGGCCCTCGTCGACGTGGTGCAGGAGCTCGGCCCGGTCGCCCGCCGCGCGCTGCACGCCAAGCTGCGCAAGTCCGCGACCTGACGGTCAGGTCCCGACCACGCCGTCGCTGAGCTCGCGCGCGACGTCGAGGTGCCCGACGTGGCGCGCGTACTCCTGGAGCAGGTGGAACAGGATCCAGGCGAGCGTCGGCGGCGGCGCCTCGGGCCGGTTGCGGCGCACGGCCCGGTCGGTGAGGGCGGACTCGGCCGCGATGTCGCGTGACCGGGCGCATTGTTCGAGGTAGAACTCCCGGACGCGGTCGGTGGTGTCGTCGTCCTCGAGGACCCACTCGGCGCGGTCGACGTCGGGGTTGCCGTAGGGGTGGGCGATCTCCTCGCCGCGGAAGCACCAGCGCAGCCAACGCAGTTCCACGTGGGCGAGGTGCTTGACCATCGCCAGCGGCGTCCAGCCGGTCGGCAGGCGGCTGGTGCGCAGCTCGTCCTCGGACATGCCGTCGATCTTGCGGAGCACGGCGTCGCGGTGGAAGTCGAGGTAGGCCAGGAGCAGGTCGCCGGCGTCGGTGAGGTCGGGCGGCGGTTCGGTGGGCACGGCGATGCGCGCGCAGACGCGGGCGCCGTCGACGTCGAGGGTGGCGCCCGCCTTGCGGAGGATGGTCAGGGCGGCGACGTTGTCGGTGGTGGTGTCGGCGACGATCGTGGTGACGCCGCGACGTGGCGCTTCCTCGACCACGCGGCGCAGCGCGGCGAGGCCGATGCCGTTGCCGCGGGCGCAGCGGGCGACCCAGATGCCGGTCTCGCCCTTGGCGCTGAGCCGGACCATGCCGACCGTGCGGTCGTCCTCCACGATCTCGTAGGCGTCGTCCTGGAAGCCGCGGTAGAACTCGCGGAACTCGTCGGGCCGGTCGACCGTCCAGCCCGGTGGCATCACGTCGCCGGGATCGGTGTCGGCCACCGCGAGGCCCAGCAGCCGTTCGACCGCGCAGTCGTCCACCTTCCGCAACAGGATCATGTCGCCAACTCCTTCTCCAACGGTGTCCGGAAGCGGGGGATCACGCGCACCCCGCCGAGCCAGGACGCCAACCGGTCCGCCTCCCGGGCGATCGCGGCCTCCGCGTCCGCGCCGACGTCCTCGAGGAGTTCCCACACCAGTCCGCCGTCGGCGCGTTGGGCCCACCCGCCGACGACCGCGCCGTTCCACCACACGGTCGGGCCCACGTTGCCCGCGGTGTCGAACAGGCGTGGCCGGTGCCGGTCGGGGAGGTACCAGCCGCGAGCCTGCCACCCCATCGGCGTCGGATCCAGTGCCGGCAGCAGCGCGGCCCACGGCTCGGGGTCCTCGACCGGGTCGAGGTCGTCGGGCAGGGCGTAGCCGGGGCCGGTGGACAGCTCGACCTCGACCGCGCCCGCCGCGGCGAGGGCCTTGCGGGTGTGCCCGAGGTTCCAGCCGGTCCACCACTTGAGGTCGGCCTCGGAGCCGAGCCCGTAGGAGGCGAGCCAGCGGCGGGCCAGCTCGGCGCGGGCGTCGGCGGGGTCGAGCTCGGGCCACGGTGTGGCGGGCTCCCAGCGGAACCGGGTGCTCAGCCACGTGCCGAGGGGACGGCCGCGGCGCATCCGGCCCTCGGCGGCCAGGACGCGGACGACGCGGCTGGACACGTTCTGGCGGGTCTCGTAGGGCTTGCCGGCCGCGACGACGACCTGTTCGAGCAGGTCCGGCACGTCGCGAGTGAGGTCGACGGTGGTCGCCGCTCCCCGCCGGCGCAGCGCCTCCAGGGTGGTCTCCTCGACCGCGGCGAGGCGGTCGGCGTCCCAGCCGACGCCCTCGGCCAGGTAGACGAGCAGCTTCTGCCGCTCCTTCGCGGCGACGGCGGCGCCCGCGGCGGCCTGCACCACGGGCGCGGTCGCCGCGGTGACGGCGAACATGGTGCGGCGCATGGCCAGCAACCGGACCAGCGTGTGCCGCTCGTAGAACGCGGCCTCCACCTCGGCCACCGAGGGCCGCTCCAGGCGGGCGCACGCGGACAGGAACGCGGTCGCGGGGTCGGTGGCGTGCAGGCCGACCACCGCGTCGACCACGTCCTCGACCGCGGCGGCACGGGTGGAGAGCAGGTGCCGGGTGCCCAGGCGGGCCCGCCGCGCGGCGTCGTCGATCTTGGCGAGGGTCACCGGTCCATCCTCGGCGCTCTACCCTGATCGGCGAAACCGGGATCGCGGAACCCGGAGACCGCTGGACGAGGACGCGATGTCGGCAACACGGCTGCTGGTGCTCGGGGTGGTGCGCGGCTACGGGCGCGCCCACGGCTACCTGATCGGCAACGACCTGATGTCGTGGGGCGCGGGGGAGTGGGCCAACGTCAAGTGGGGCTCGATCTACCACGCGCTCAAGCAGCTCACCAAGGACGGCTGCCTGGCCGACCACTCCGTGCCGCCGGGCCGCACGGACTACGAGATCACCCCCAAGGGGGAGGCCGAGTACCGCAGGCTGCTGCGCGACGCGCTGCGCCGCCCGGAGACGCGGCCCGACCTGCTGGCCGCCGGGCTGGCGCTGCTGCCGTCGCTGTCGCGGGAGGAGGCCGTGGGTCTGCTCACCGAGCGGTTGGCCGCGTTGGAGGCGCGGCGTGACGCGGCGCGCAAGCAGGCGGGGGAGTGGGACGAGCCGTCGCACGTGAAGGAGCTGTTCGGGCTGTGGGAGCACACCGCGGCCGGCGGGGCGGAGTGGACGCGGGGCCTGGTCGAACGCCTCGAAGCGGGCGCCTACCCCATGGCGGGCGAGCCGGGATCGCCCGGCGCGCCCGGCAGCTGGGGTATGCTCAAACTTGAGTAGCGAGGGGGAACGCTGAACACAGGGTTGGAGCGGTACGCGGCCGTCTTCGAGGCAGCCGACCCGCCACGCACGTCCACCGTCGCCTTCTACCCGGCCCAGGACCCGCCGGGACCGGACGGCGCTCCCGGCTCCGACCGGCTCACCATCGCCACCCCCGACGGCGCCGCGCGCACCGTGCCCGCCCTGCGGCTGCCCGTGTCCGAGGCCGTGCCGCTGCTCAGCCGCGCCCGTCGCGCACCGCACGCCCACCCCGCCGCCGCGTTCTGGGGCGCGGCCGTCGTCGTGGCGTTGCAGCTCGTCGCACGTGGTCGGGTGCGGCCCGCGGTCACCGACGGCGACTTCGACGCCTGGCTGCTCGGTCCCCTCGACGCCGCCGACCACGCCCGCGTGCGCGACCTGGCCGACGCGATGCCCGCGCACGCCCGGGCCGTGCCGCTGCCGGGCCGCGAGCCGCTCGAACTGCCCGACGCCGAGCCGCTGCTGCGCGCGTTCCTCGACGCCGTCGCCGACACCATGCCGCGTGGCGCGGCGGCCGTGCACGCCGCGGGTGCGCCCGCGTTCGCCGCCACCGCGCCCCAGCGGGTGCCGCACCTGCGCGACTGGGCCGACCAGGGCGTGCGCATCTCGCTGCGGATCGAGGGCTTCGGCCCGTTCCGCGCCGTCGTGCAGGTCCACAGCCTCGCCGACCCCGCCCGCGTGGTCGACGCCGTCGAGCTGTGGGCGTCGGCCAACCAGCGGTCCCGGGCCGACGCCATGGTCGCCCTGCGGCGCGCCGCCCGCGCCTGGGCGCCGCTGGAACGGCTGCTCGACCAGCCCGTGCCCGACGAGGTCGCCCTCCTCGACTCCGACGTGGAGCACCTGCTCGCCACCGGCGCCGTCCGGCTCGCCGCCGCGGGCGTGGACGTGCACTGGCCCAAGGACCTCGTGCGGGACCTGTCGGCCAAGGTCGTCATCGGCGAACGCCCCGCCGACCGGCCGGCATTCTTCGGCCCGGACCACCTCACCTCCGTGAACTGGCAGCTCGCCCTGGGCGACGACCCGCTCACCCCCGACGAGCTCGACCGGCTCGCCGAGGCCACCCGGCCGGTCGTGCGGCTGCGCGACCGCTGGACCCTGGTCGACCCCGAACTCGCCCGCCGCGCCCGGGAACGCGCCCTCAAACCCGTCACCGCGATCGACGCGCTCGGCGCGGCCCTGACCGGCACCACCCACGTCGACGGGGTCGAGGTCGAGGTCGCCGCCACCGGCTGGCTGGACGAGCTGAAGTCCCGGCTCGCCGACCTCGACGACGAGCCGCTCGCCGCACCGCCCGCGCTGCGCGCCACCCTCCGCGACTACCAGCTGCACGGCCTGCGCTGGCTGGACCGCATGACCTCGCTCGGCCTCGGCGCGTGCCTGGCCGACGACATGGGCCTGGGCAAGACCATCACCCTCATCGCGCTGCACCTGCACCGCGACCGGCACCACCCCGGACCCACCCTCGTGGTCTGCCCCGCGTCGCTGATGGGCAACTGGCAGCGCGAGATCGAGCGCTTCGCGCCCGGCGTGCCCGTCCGCCGCTTCCACGGCCCCCGCCGCGACGTCGCGCACGAGGGCTTCGTGCTCACCACCTACGGCACCATGCGCCTGGACGCCGACCGGCTCGCCGACGTCGACTGGGGCATGGTCGTCGCCGACGAGGCGCAGCACGTGAAGAACCCCGCCTCCGACACCGCCAAGGCCCTGCGCCGCATCCCCGCCCGCGCCCGCGTCGCCCTCACCGGCACCCCCGTGGAGAACACGCTCTCGGAGCTGTGGGCGATCCTCGACTGGACCACCCCCGGCCTGCTCGGCACGATGGCCCAGTTCAAGGCACGGTGGGCCGGCCCCATCGAGGCCGACCACGACCAGGAGGCCGCGCAGCGGTTCGCCCGGCTCGTGCGGCCCTTCCTGCTGCGCCGCCGCAAGACCGACCCCGGCATCGCGCCCGAGCTGCCGCCCAAGACCGAGACCGACCAGCCCGTCGCCCTCACCCGCGAGCAGGCCGCCCTCTACGAGGCCGTCGTGCGCGAGCTCATGGCCGAGGTCCGCGAGGCCGACGGCATCGCCCGCCGCGGCCGGATCGTCAAGCTCCTCACCGGCCTCAAACAGGTCTGCAACCACCCCGCCCAGTACCTCAAGGAGACCTCGCCGAAGCTCGCCGGCCGGTCGGGCAAGCTCGAACTGCTCGACGAGCTGCTCGACACCATCCTCGCCGAGGACGGCGCGGTGCTCGTGTTCACCCAGTACGTCGCCATGGCCCGCCTCATCGAACGCCACCTCGCCGGCCGCGGCATCCCCAGCCAACTCCTGCACGGCGGCACGCCCGTCCCCGCCCGCGAGGACATGGTGCGCCGCTTCCAGGACGGCGAGTGCCCGGTGTTCCTGCTCTCCCTCAAAGCCGCGGGCACCGGCCTCAACCTCACCCGCGCCGACCACGTCGTGCACTACGACCGGTGGTGGAACCCCGCCGTGGAGGACCAGGCCACCGACCGCGCGCACCGCATCGGCCAGACCCGGCCCGTGCAGGTGCACCGGCTCATCGCCGAAGGCACCATCGAGGACCGCATCGCCGCGATGCTGCGCGCCAAGCGCGACCTCGCCGACTCCGTCCTGGCCCGCGGCGACGCCGCGTTCACCGAACTGTCCGACGACGAACTGGGCAACCTGGTCGAACTCCGGAGCGGCACATGAGCGATCGCGTCAAAGGCTTCCCGGCGTTCGGCAAGGGCGTGCGCCGCGCCGGCTCCTGGTGGGGCAAGGCGTGGCTGCAGGCCCTGGAGGACACCTCGCTGGACCAGGCGCCTCTGCGCCAGGGCCGCAAGTACGCCCACGCCGGGCTCGTCGGCACCATCACCGTCAGCCCAGGCCGCATCGCCGCCACCGTCTACGACACCGAGGACACCTACCAGACCTCCGTCCACCTCACCCCGCTCACCGACGCCGAGTGGAACCGGTTCCTCGGCCAGATCGCCGCCAAGGCCGGGCACCTCGCCGCGCTGCTCGACCGCGAGATGCCCCGCGAACTCGCCGACGCCGCCGCCGACGCGGGCGTCCCGCTGCTGCCCGGCATCGGCGACCTCGACCCCGAGTGCACCTGCCCCGGCTGGGAACTTCCCTGCCGCCACGCCGCCGCCCTGTGCCACCAGGCGTCCTGGCTGCTCGACGCCGATCCGTGGGTCCTGCTGCTCCTGCGCGGACGGGACCAGGACGAGGTCGTCGCCGGCGTCCGACCCACCACCGGCGTCCTCGCCACCACCGCCTACGCCCAGCCCGTCCCCGACCTGCCCGACGACCCACCGCCCGCCGAGCTCGGCCCCCTGCCCGAGTTCGAACCCGCGCCCGGCATCGACGTCGACGTGCTGCGGCTGCTCGTCGCCGACGCCGCCGCCAAGGCCCGCGAGGTGCTCGCCACCGGGCGGTGGCCCGCGCCCGACGACCGCCGCGACCACATCCGCATGGCCGCCACCCACCCCGCCCTGCGCGACCGCCTCGACGCCGACCCGCGCGCCGTCCGCGCCTGGCAGCAAGGCGGCGCCGGCGCCCTCGACGTCCTCGAACACCCCTGGACACCCGGCAAGACCGACACCGCCCGCGCCCGCGCCGCCTGGGAGAGCGGCGAACTGCCCGAACCCGCCGTGTGGCGCAACCGCTGGACCGTCCACGACCGACAACTCCGCTACGGCCGCGACGGCCGCTGGTACCCCTACCGCGCCACCGACGGCGACTGGTGGCCCACCGGCACACCGCACCGCGACCCCACCGCCGCCCTCACCGACACCGACTGACCGGGTTCCGCGAAACGCGTCGTCCACCCGCCGTCACCCGACTAAGGTCCTGCGGCCGGGGAACGACGACTGGGGGACAGGGTCATGAACGCGGTACCGGCGGTCCATCCGTCCAACGTGGACCAGCTGCGCGCGTGGAACGGCGACGACGGCGACTTCTGGGCGGCCCGCGCCGACCGCATCGACGAGGGCGTCGCCGGCTACCACGACCGGCTGCTGGACGCCGCGCGGATCGAACCGACCTCGCACGTGCTCGACATCGGCTGCGGCGCCGGGCTCACCACCCGCGACGCCGCCCGCCGCGCCACCGAGGGCACGGCGCTCGGCGTGGACCTGTCCTCGGCGATGATCGAACTCGCCCGCCGCACGGCCGACCGCGACCACGTGCCCAACGCGCGGTTCCTGCACGCCGACGCCCAGATCCACCCGTTCCCCGAACGGCACTTCGACGTGGCCCTCAGCCGCCACGGCGCGATGTTCTTCGGCGACCCCCACGCCGCGTTCGCCAACATCGCCCGCGCGCTGCGCCCCGGCGCACGCCTGGCGCTGCTGTCCTGGCAGCCGTTCGAGCGCAACGCCTGGCTCACGGCCTTCCGCACCGCCCTGGCCGCCGGCCGCGACCTGCCCGCACCACCGACCACACCGGGCTCGCTCCACGACCCCGACCAGGTGCGGCCCCTGCTGACCTCGGCCGGGTTCACCGACGTGCGCGTCCACGGCCTCACCGAACCCATGTACTTCGGCCGCGACGTCGACGACGCCTGCCGGTTCGTCACCGGCCAGTTCTCCCGGCTGCTCGCCGGCCTCGACCCCGAGGCGCGGGACCGCGCCGTGGCCGACCTGCGCACCGACCTGGCCGCCCACCACACCGACCGGGGCGTCCGCTACGACTCGGCCGCCTGGCTCATCGAAGCCCGCCGCCCCTGACCTCGACCACACCGTCCACAGCGGACGGAAGCAGGGGGAATCCGCAGTTCGAGCCCGCTCCACCACACCTGTGGTACCACAGGTGTGGTGGTCGCCGAACGGCTCCGCCGCCACCGCCTCGGCGGTCGCGCCCTCCGAGCCCGCGCCTGCCTTTAGGTGATCACACCCGGCATCACGGCCGCCGACCGCTTGCGGCGCAGCCACACCTTGCGCGAACCGTCACCGAACAACAACGTCCGCGACAGCTCCCACCCGGCGAACTCCGCGTGGATCGCCAGCTGCGTCGTCGCCGTGCGACGGGAGACACCGGCCGGCAGCCGCAGCGGCCGGTACTCCCAGTCCCCGTCGATCACCCCATCGCCCATCATCCGATCACCTGCATCCCTGCGCCGTCCCCGGACGCGACGAACACGCGCCCGCTGCCTGGATCGACCGCCACCGAGTCCGGCTGGCGGACCGTGGCGAACCGGTGCCTCTCCACCGGCTCCGCGCCGGCGACGTCGAACGCCACGACCTCGTTGCGCTCGGTGAGCGTGATCCACACCAGGTCACGCGTCGCGTCGTAAGCCATCCCGTACGGCGCGCCCGGCACGGGGTAGCGCAACCGCATGATCAACGGAGCGGTGGAGAACGCCATCAGCTCACCGCCGCGCGTGTCCACCACCAGCACCCGGCCGAACCGGTCGGCCACCGCGTTCGTCGCGCCCTCGCCCGCGCGCAACCCCGCGCCCGGGCCGTCGGCACCGGGGTCGAGGTCGAACACCGCGCTGCGCGGCCGGTCCAGCACCACCGCGGCGCCGTCCACCGCGACCAGCCGGTCCGGGCTGGAGATGCCGCGCACCACGTGCCCGTCCACCGACACCTGCCGCAGGTCGCGCTGCGCCACCAACGTGCGGTCGCCCACCCGCGCCACGTCCACCGGGGCGCCGTCCACCGCGCGCTGGGACGTCGAGCCGTCCGGCTGGATCGTCACCACGACACCGGCGGGCACCACCGCCTCCACCGCGTCACCGACCGTCACCAGCCGTTCCGCCGGACCGGGCAACGGCACCACCACGGGATCACCCAGCGTGTCGGCGGGGTAGAGGGCCACCGACGGCGGATCGGCCAGCGCCACCGCCACCCGACCGCCCGCGACCGCGACCGCGACCGCCCGCCCCAGCGGCACCACCCGGCCCTGCGGTACGCCCGCCTGATCAGGCGACGCCGCAGGTCGCGCGGGCTCCAACGTCGCCGCGAGCTGCAACGGGTCGGCCGGGTTCTCCTCCGTCGCACAGCCCGAGACCAACGCGACCCCGGTGAGCACTACCGCCGCCAGTCGGCGCAACGTCGGACCTCCCAGTCGACCCCGTTCAGCCCTCCCAGCATCCATCACCGAACCACCATCGTCACGCAGGGGGCGGGTGTTGTCGTTGGTCTGGGAAGGTGATAGTCGCGCCGATCCCGTACCTCCGAGCCCTTCCCGGCGACTATCCCAGGTGAACGGGGAGGCGTCGCGATGACGGTCGAGGAGCTGCGGGATCGGCACGTGCAACTGCTGCGGGACCGGCGGGTGGTCGACCACCTCGACCCGCCGGCACACCCCGGCGGCGACACCGCCGCGCGCTACCACACGTGGACCCAGGTGGCCGCCGAGCCGCCGTCCGCGCTGCTCGCGCGGCTGGTCGACGTGCGGGTCCGGCCGGCCGCCTACCGGCCCGCGCACCTGCGCGAACAGCAGCACACCCTCGACGCGCTGCAACCCGAGGTGCTGCACTTGGCCCGCACCGCGGGCTGGGAGACCACCATCCCGGTGCTGGCGGGCGTGTTCCCCACCGGCACCCTCGACGCGCTCAGCGTCCCCGTGCCCGGCCGCGGCGTGCTCGTGCTGGTCAACACCTCGCTGCTGGACCTGCTCGGCACCGTGCTGAAGATCATGACCGGGGCGCTGCCGGACTACGGCGCCCCGGCCCTGCTGAGCACCGACCAGGCGACCTACGCCCTGGCCGAGGCCGTCAACGCCCACCTGTACGGCAACGGCGCGGTCCAGGCGCGGCGGCTGCCCGAGCTGTCCGGGCAACGCGCCGCGCTGGTCTCGCTGATGGCGCGTCGCGGCACCCAGTTCACGCTGGCGCACGAGGTCGGGCACGTGCTGTCCGGGCACCTGCGGCACGCCCGCCGCCTCACCGACCCCCACACGCCGGTCGGCGCGCTCGACGCGCAGTCCGTCGGCTGGCCGCGCGAGCACGAGGCCGACCGCGTCGCCGCCACGATCATGCTGCGCACCCTGGACGGCCTCGGGCACCGCGAACTCGAAGCGCACGAGCCGTACGTGGTCGGCGCGGTGCTGCTGGTGCTGTTCCTGCACGAGGTCACCGACCGGCTCGCCGACCAGCTCGGCCTCACCGTCCCGTTCGCGGGCAACCACCCGCCGCCCGTGCGGCGCATCCAGACCCTCGTCGAACACCTCGCCGGCCACGTCCGCACCCCCCGTGCCCTCGACCTCGCCGCCGAGGTCGCCACCTGGCTCGAAGACCGGCTCGACGGGGTGCGCGAGTGGTTCCGGCTCGTGGACGACTCCCTGCTCGGCGGCTCCACCCCGGGCGGGTGAGGCGGGATCGCGCTCAGCCGAGCGGTCGCTCAGGGTAGCCGAACTCCACCGCGCTCACGTCGTCCAGCGCCGCCCGGATCGCCGGCGGCAACGTCAGCTCCTCCGCCGCCAACGACCCCAGCAGCTGGGCGGTGTCCCGCGCCCCCACCACCGGCGCCACCACGCCCGGCCGGTCGCGGACCCACGCCAGCGCCACGCACAGCGCGCTCGTGCCCAGCCCGTCCGCCGCCGTCGCCACCGCCTGCACGATCCGCGCCGCCCGCTCCGTGCGGTGCTGCTCCACGTACCCGGCGAAGTGCGCCGACGCGCCCCGCGAGTCCGACGGCGTGCCGTTGCGGTACTTGCCGGTCAGCACGCCCCGCCCCAACGGCGCCCACGGCAGCAGGCCGACACCGTGGTGCTGCGCCGCCGGCGCCACCTCGCGCTCCACGCCCCGCTCCAGCAGCGAGTACTCCACCTGCGTCGACACCAGCGGCGTGTGCCCCGGCAGCGCCGCCGCCGTGCCCAGCTGCCAGCCCGAGTAGTTCGACACGCCCGCGTAGCGGACCCGGCCCGACGCCACCGCCGCGTCCAGCGCCGAGAGCGTCTCCTCCAGCGGCACGTTCGGGTCCCACGCGTGCAGCTGCCACAGGTCGATGTGCTCCACGCCCAACCGGCGCAGCGACCCGTCCAACGCGTGCAGCAGGGCGCCGCGCGACGCGCCGCCGCCGAACGGGCCGTCGTTGCGCCGCGCCACCGCCTTCGTCGCGATCACCACCTCCTCCCGCGGCACGACCTCGCCCAGCAGGCCGCCCAGGATCCGCTCGCTCTCGCCCTCCACGTACACGTCGGCGGTGTCCACCAGCGTGCCGCCCGCCTCGGTGAAGGCGAGCAGCTGGGTGGCCGCCTCGTCCGCGTCGGTGTCCCGGCCCCAGGTCATCGTGCCAAGGGCCATCCGGGAGACCCGCAGTCCGCTGCGCCCGAGGTATCGCTGTTCCACGCGGGGGAGCCTAAAGGGTGATCGACATTCCGGCGGCCCGTGGCACGCGCCTGTCAAGGCCGAATCACGTCACGATCCGGGACGCGCCGGCCGGGGTGTCGCCTGGCCAACCAGGTTACCGACCGGTAGGGTCACGGTTCGTGCGACTGGGACTGAACCTCGGGTACTGGGGCGCGGGCAACGACGCCGCGAACCTCGAACTGGCAAGGGTTGCCGACCGGCTGGGCTACTCGGTGGTGTGGGCCGCCGAGGCCTACGGCTCCGACGCGCCCACGGTCCTGGCGTGGGTGGCCGCGCAGACCGAGCGCGTCGACGTGGGCAGCGCGATCCTGCAGATCCCCGCGCGGACGCCGGCGATGACCGCGATGACCGCCGCCACCCTGGACTCCCTGTCCGGCGGCCGGTTCCGGCTGGGCCTCGGCGTGTCCGGGCCGCAGGTGTCGGAGGGCTGGCACGGCGTGCGGTTCGACAAGCCCCTGGGCCGCACCCGGGAGTACGTCGACATCGTCAACACCGCCCTGCGCCGCGAGCGGCTGAGCTACGACGGCGAGCACTACACGCTGCCGCTGCCCGACGGCCCCGGCAAGGCCATCAAGCTGACCGTGCACCCCGTGCGCGAGCACATCCCGGTCTACCTGGCCGCGGTCGGCCCGAAGAACGTCGAGCTGGCCGGCGAGATCGCCGACGGCTGGCTCGCGCTGTTCCTCTCGCCCGAGCACTCCGCCGACGCGCTGGCCTCGCTCAAGGCCGGCCGCGCCAAGGCGGGCAAGACCCTCGACGGCTACGACATCGCCGCCACCGTGCCGATGGTCGTCGGCGAGGACTGGCGCGCCTGCGCCGACCGGATCCGGCCCTACGCCGCGCTCTACGTCGGCGGCATGGGCAGCCGGCAGAAGAACTTCTACAACGACAACGCCGCGCGCATGGGCTTCGCCGCCGAGGCCGCCGAGGTCCAGGACCGCTACCTCGCCCGCGACTACGACGGCGCCATGGCCGCGCTGCCGCTCGGCTTCCTCGACGGCACGTCCCTGCTCGGCACCAAGGAGCGCATCGCCGACAAGATGCGCGCCTACGCCGAAGCGGGGGTCACCACGCTCACCCTTTCGCCCATGCTGCAAGATCTCGAGCAGGGGATCGCCGCGCTCCGCACGGCGACCGAAGCTCTGGATCTGGCAGGAGTGGGTAGTTGAGCTGGTTGCAGGCCCTCGTCCTAGGACTCGTCCAAGGACTCACGGAATTCCTGCCCATTTCCTCGTCGGCGCACGTGAGGATCGTCTCCACGCTGTTCTTCGGCAACGACGCGGGCGCGTCGTTCACCGCCGTGATCCAGCTGGGCACCGAAGTCGCGGTGCTGATCTACTTCGCCAAGGACATCGGCAACTTCATCGCGGCCTGGTTCCGCGGCCTGTTCAGCAAGGCCGCGCGCAAGACCGAGGACTACCGCATGGCCTGGTACGTGATCATCGGGTCCATCCCGATCAGCGTGCTGGGCTACCTGTTCAAGGACGAGATCCGCTCGTCGCTGCGCAACCTGTGGATCACCGCCACCGTGCTGGTGGTGTTCGGCCTGCTGCTCGGCCTCGCCGACCAGTTCGCCCAGCACCTGCGCACCAAGCTCCAGCTCAAGGACGCCGTCGGCATGGGCCTGGCCCAGGCGATGGCGTTGATCCCCGGCGTGTCCCGCTCCGGCGGGACCCTCACCGCGGGTCTGTTCCTCGGCCTGGACCGCGCCTCCGCCGCGCGCTACTCGTTCCTGCTGGCCCTGCCCGCCGTGTTCGGCGCGGGGCTGTTCAGCATCCCCGACGTGCTCGACCGCTCCGAGCCCAACGCAGCGTCGGTGCCGCAGATGATCGCCGCGACGGTCGTCGCGTTCGTCGTCGGCTACGCCACGATCGCCTGGCTGCTGCGCTACGTCTCCAAGCACAGCTACTCGGCGTTCGTGTGGTACCGGCTGCTGCTGGGCATCGTCCTGATGGGGCTGCTGTCGATGGGGCTCATCAACCCGACATAGGGTGGCCACGTGGCTACCGTGATCCTGCTGCGACACGCCCGCTCCACCGCCAACGGAGCGGGCGTCCTCGCGGGCCGGCAACCCGGCGTGACGCTCTCGGACCGGGGCGTGGAGCAGGCCTCGGCGCTGGTCGACCGGCTCGCCGGCGTGCCCGTCGCCGCCGTGGTGACCTCGCCGCTGGAACGCTGCCGGCAGACCCTCGCGCCGCTGCTCGACCGGCTCGGCCTCGACCCGGTCGTCGAACCCGACCTCGCCGAGGTCGACTACGGCCAGTGGACCGGGCGCGAGATCAAGGAGCTGTACGCCGAACCCCTGTGGTCGGTCGTGCAGCAGCACCCGTCCGCCGCGGTGTTCCCCGACGGCGAAGGGCTCGCGACCGTGCAGGCCCGCGCCGTGGCCGCGATCAGGGCCCACGACGCCCGCGTCACCGCCGAGCACGGACCCCGCGCGGTGTGGCTCGCGTGCAGCCACGGCGACGTCATCAAAGCCGTCCTCGCCGACGCGCTCGGCGTGCACCTCGACGGGTTCCAGCGCATCGTCGTGGACCCCGCCTCGGTGTCCGTCGTGCAGTACACCGAGACCCGGCCGTTCGTGCTGCGGGTCAACGACAACGGCGGCGACCTGTCCGTGCTGGCGCCACCGCCGGAGAAGACCGAGGAGCCGCCGTCCTCCGACGCCGTCGTGGGCGGCGCGACCGGCTCCTGACGCGGGCGGTGCGAGCAGCGCGTGGCCCCCGGACAGTGCAGGGTAGTCCGGGGGCCACGGTGCGCTTGGCCGGGGCGGGCGGCCTCGTGGGGACGATCGTATTGGCGTCACCGCGCGGGTGAACGCCCTCCTGCGGGCTGGACGTCCGGCGGCGCCGCGTCGCCTGCGCAGGTCAGCACGTCCGCCCACGTCGATGAAGTAGCCAAAACCGCAGCTCAACGCACGTGGAAACACCGTGGAAACAAATGGCGCAAGCGAGCCGACGCCCTAACCCGTTAGCCCGTTCGGCTCCGCCCGGAAGAACGGGGCGTGTTAGAAGTTAACAACCCGCGGTGCGCCCTTGATCACAGTCCGAGGCGGGTGACCGCGTTGTCCTCCAACGGATTCGCGGTGCGGATGTAGCGGTGCACCGTGCGCGGGTTGGTCCAGCGGCCCTGCCGCATGATCTCCCGGTCGCTCGCGCCGCCCAGCGCGGCCTGCGTGGCGAACCCCGCCCGCAACGAGTGCCCGCCGAACAGCGCCGGGTCCAGCCCGGCCCGCTCCGCGTACCGCTTCACCACGTCCGACACCGCCCGGTCCGACATCGACCGGCCGCCCAGGCGCCCGTGCCGGCTCACCGACGGGAACAACGGGCCCCGCAGCGGACCGGGCCGGTAGGAGTGGCAGCGGTGCGTCGACGACGGCTCTCCCTCGTCCTCCGTCACCGCCCGCGGTTGCGGCGCCGTCAGCACGTCCACCCAGTCCGCGTACGCGCACACCGGGCACGTCGGCCGGCGGGCGCCGCGGGGGAGCACCACGCGCTGGCGCTGCGCGCCGGTCTGGTCGGTCTTCGTCACGCCCAGCTCGACCAGCAGCAGCGGCTCGTGCGTGCGCGGGTCCACGTCGACCGTGACGTCCTGCAACGCCAACGCCGCCAGCTCGCTGCGCCGCAACGCGCCCGCGAACCCCACCAGCAGCAGCAGCGCGTCACGCCGCCGCGCCACGCCCGTCGGCCAGCCCGGCGGCGGCAGCTCCGCCAACAACGCCTCCAACGTGCCCAGCAGCACCGGCCGCTTGCGCCGCGGCTGCGCCTGCCGAGTGCGGCGGATGCCGCGCAGCGTCAACCGCACCACGTCCGACCGCGTGGGCGAGGGCAGCCCGCCCGCCGCGTGCACCGCCGCGATCGCCGCCGCCTTGCGCTCCAATGTGGACGGACCGAACGCGGGGGAGCCGTCGGCCTTCGCCAGGTCCGCCGCCACCGCCAGGTACACCGCCACGTCCACCGGGTCCGCGGGCAGCGCCACGCGCCCCTCGGCCTCGCACCACGCCGCCCAGCCCACCCAGTCGGAGCGGTAGGCCCGCAGGGTGTTCGTCGACTGCGCGGCCCGCAGGTAACCCGACAGCGCTTCGGCCTGCTCCTCGTCGAACCGGCGGCGGACCTGCTCCAGCGCGGCGAAGTCCACCAGGGGCGCGTGCCGCACGCGGTCGAGTTCCGCGCGCACCGGCTCCGGCAAGGTCACCCCATCACCCTAACACCGTCGATAACCTTAATATCTTCAGTGTGGATTAATAGACCACTTGACCGTGGTCGCTACTATGCGAAACCGTGCGCGCCCTACAACACCCGGACGTGGAAGACATGCGTCTCGCGACCGTGCTCAGCGCGCTCGCGGACCCGGTCCGACTGCGGATAGTGGCCGAGCTGGCCCGATCGGGCGGGATCGTGTGCGGCCAGTTCGACGTGCCGGTCAGCATGTCGACGCTGTCGCACCACCTGAAGGTGCTCCGCGAAGCCGGGGTGCTGCGCGTGACGCCCCAGGGCAGTTACCGCACCCACGAGCTGCGGCGCGCGGAGATGGAACACCGGTTCCCCGGCGTGCTGGACTCGATCACCCGGGCGATCGGGCCGCCGTGATCCGGGTTCAGGCGTCCACGTACAGGCAGAACGGGTGGCCCACCGGGTCGAGGTAGACGCGCACGTTCTCCTGCGGTTGGTGCTCGGCGAGCGTGGCTCCTGTCGCGACCGCGTGCGCGCCGGCGGTCTCCAGGTCGTCCACCTCGATGTCCAGGTGCGCCATCATCCGCTGGTCGCCGTCGGCCGCGGGCCAGGTGGGGCGGCGGTAGCGCGTTTCGGTCTGGAACGACAGCCCGGCGCCGCCGTCGGGCGGGCGGAGGGTGGCCCAACCGGGTTCGTCCGCGTCGAGGGTCCAGCCGAGCAGGTCGCGGTAGAAGCGGGCGAGGGCTTGGGCGTCGGGTGCGTCGAGCACCGTCGCGGTCAGCT
>NZ_JAJHUO010000014.1 GCF_020859565.1 Saccharothrix luteola
GCAACCCGGCGGCGTCATCCTCATGCACGACGGCTACCAGACCACCATCAACGCCGTCCCGCAGATCGCCGCGAACCTGGCGAGCCGCAACCTGTGCGCGGGCATGATCTCGCCCGCGACCGGTCGCGCCGTCGCACCTTCGGACACCCCGCCGACCAGCACCACGACCAGCACCACGACCACGACCACGACACCTCCGACCGGGGCGTGCACCGCCTCCTACCGCACGGTCAACTCGTGGCAGGGCGGTTTCCAGGCCGACGTCACGGTGACCGCCGGCGCGCCGATCACCGGCTGGACCGTGCGGTGGACGTTGGCCGCCGGTCAGACCATCACCCAGGTCTGGGGCGGCGTGTCCGTCGGCTCCGGCAGCCAGGCCGCGATCCGCAACGCCGCGTGGAACGGCTCGTTGGGCGCCAACGCCTCGACCACCTTCGGGTTCGTCGCCAACGGCTCCCCGACGGCCACGACGCTGAGCTGCACCAGTCCCTGACCCGGTGACTGGTCGAGTGCGCCCCTCGCACCGGGCGAGGGGCGCACCGGTCAACTCGTCAGGTGCCGCACCGCCCTGGGCAGGACGCCGTACAGGTCGTCCAACGTCTCCGGCGGGTAGTCCGCCCGAACCGTGTAGACGCACGACAGCAGGTTCCCGTGCGAGAAGAACGCCGCGCACAGCCAGTACGTCTTGGTGTCGTCCGCGGTCGTGGCGCAGTACCCGAGGAACGGGTCGACCCCCTCGGGCGGGTCCACGACGACGTCCTTGAGCACCGTGAACTGCTGCGGGTCCGGCTCGATCGACCAGGTCGCGCACTGCCGGGTGGCCTCGATGACCTGCCGCAGGACCTCGGCCCCGGTGGCCTCGGCATACCCGGTCACGACCTGCCGCATCACGATCTCGTCGTTGATCCACTCGCGGTACAACGTGGGCATGTAGCCGCGTTCGGCCTCGACCTCCACCTCGCACGGCTTCGGCTGCCACTGGAACGCGTACTCCTCGGCCGACGGCCCGGTGAAGCCGTAATCCGCCATCCCGTCCTTCGGAATGGCCCCCTGCTGCACCATCGTGGGCAACCGGTCGTTCAACGACGGCGCGCTGGACGTGGTGACGGCGGTGGCGTTCGTCCGCTCCGCGACCGCCGAACCCGACACCGGCGTGCTGCACGCGGACAACAAGCACACGCCGACGAGTAATCCCCCCAAGGACCTCATACCTACGTGATCGCCCTCGCGGCCAGCGACGTTTCAGACGGTGGCGCCTCAATGCGGGAACGTGCGCCGTGCCCGTCGCGTGAGGTCTTCGCGGTGGTCCTCGATCTCCAGCCCGACGTCGATCATGGTCTCACTGTCCCGAATCCGGTCCAGGTAGCCGACGGACGCGGCGAGCGCGAGCAGGTCGACCGCGAAGTACACGCCCATCAACGGGTTGACGAACAGCTCGCTGCCCGCGGTGCGCGAGGTGAGCGGCACGTCGCCGAACTCGCCGCGCAACGCCGCCGCGACCTGCCCGTTCACGATGCTCGGCCGGAGCGGGGTGGCGGCTTGGGCGTGGGCGACGGCGTCCAGGTACGCCCGTGCCTCGTCGGACGCCGAGGGTATGGACAGCGCGCCCAGGTAGCCGCCGGCCCGGTCCAGCGCGGCCAGGTTCTCCAGCACGTGCGCGTGGCACACACCGTGGTAGGAGTCGATGCCGAAACCCAGGCACACCACCAGTCGCTCCACACCGTCGAGCGCGGCGACGGCGGCGAGACTGGTCATGTCCTCCTCGGGCGTGCCGATACCGGACTCGTCGCCGCGCATCAGGATGTCCGTGCCGCCGTCGACCAGGACGACCGCGTCCACCCCCAGCCGTTCGACCAACGTCCGATAGGCCGCGGTCAAGGGCCGCACCCCCGTGCGCGGGAACGCGTGCACGGTCGACGGCAGGTCGCGGGCGGACAGCCACCGGGCCAACGTGCGCTCGGGGAAGTAGTCGTCGCTGCCCGCGCTGTCCGGCCCGACCGCCGCCACGTCGGGCGCCACCCAGTCGTCGAGGTCGAGCTGGTCCAACGGGCTGAACGAGAGGTTCGCCAGGTGCACCCGCTTGCCCGACCCGCGCAACGCGAACGCCAGCGGCAGGCCCGCGTACACGTCGAACCCACCGCCCGCTCCGGCGATCAGCACGCTCGACGCGGACTTCAACCGGGTGAACAGCGGGGGCTCGGCCAACGTGAACACCCCGTGATCATAGGGAGGGCGGCCCGCAGGCCGAGCGCCTCGGCCGGCGTGACGGCACGTGAACTCCCGACTCCGCCGGCCTTCACCGAGGTCGAAGCCCTGGCTGCACCGACCCTCGTGAGGGCGATCCGGTTCACGCGCGCAGCGCCCGCCGGTCCGCCGGTTCCTCGCCCAGGTCGTGCAGCCAGGGTTCGTGGCCGGGCGGTTCGTAGACCATCGGCGACTCCGCGAACCGGCGCAGGGCTGCCTTGTCGGGCTTCGACCGGCGCAGGGTGGCCGCGACCCGGTCGAGCCGGCGGGTCCGCTCGTCGGGGTCGCCGGGAACGGCGGGCAGGTGGTCCGGCGCCGGGTGGGAGCCGTCGGCCAGGTAGGACAGCGCGGCGACGCGGAGGTCGATCTCCGCGACCACGCCGGGGTGCCACGCCGCGCTCCGGAGGTCGTCCAGATCCGCGAGGAGGTCCCGGGCTCGCGCGTGTTCGCCGATCTCCGGGCGCGTGGCGGCCAGCTCGACCGTCGCCCACAACGCTCGGGCGCCGTCTTTCGCCGCGCGGTGCAGGTGGGCGGCGGCGAGGAACAGCTCGGCGGCCTCGGCGTGGGACGCCTGGCGGCGCGCCGCGCGGGCGCCGAAGAACGCGGCCAGCCCGGCGTTGCCGAAGTTCCGGACCTCCTCGAAGAGGTCCATGGCCTTGCGCCACAAGGCGGGCGCGCGGGGGCCGGTCGCCACCCGGGCCTCTTCGTAGAACGCGTCGGCACGCAGCCGCACCGGTGTCCGGGCGTCCATCAGGGTGCGGGTCACGGCCACCCAGCGCCGGGCCGCGCCGAAGTCGGACAGGCGCAGGGCGAGCCTGGTGTTGTTGATCGCCACCGGCAGCGCGGTGGCGTTCTTGCCGACGGTCCGGAACGCGTCGACCGACCGCTGTCCCGCCGCCAGGGCGCCGGCCAGGTCGGACCGGCCCGCGAGGTGCCTGGCCAGCTCGAACGTGACGCGCCCGACCAGCTCGACGAGCCCGGCGTCGGCGGCGACCCGCTCGGCGGAGGCGAACGCGTTCTCCGCGGCCTCCCCGTCGAGGGTGCGCGCCAGGTCCAGGTACTCGCGCACGGCCGCCTCCGCGTTGCCGGCACGGTCGCGCAGCCGGGCCGCGTGCTCGCGGTCGCGGCGGACGGACTCGTCGTCGGACTCCGCCTCGTGCACGGCGCGCAGCCCGTCGGTGAGGTCGCCGGCCAGATCGAACCACTCCTCGCGTTCGGCGAGGTCGCGGGCGGCGACCAGCGGGGTCGGGTCGAGCCGCAGGACGAGGTCGGGTTCGGCGCCGGCCCGCAGGTCGTCGCGCAGCCTGGTCAGCAGGAGCCGGCGGAAGCGGGCCACGGCGTCCGGCGACTCCTCCGCCTCCAGCCGCTCCCGCGCGTACAGGCGCACGAGTTCGAACAGCCGGAACACCGGTTCGGGCGGGTCGCCGAGCTCCTCGTGCCCGGCCACGCTGCGGTCGACCAGGCGGTAGAGGGTGAGCCGGGTGACGTCCGGGTCCCGGCCCAGCCCCCGGCCGAGGTCCTCGGCGGTCGCGGCCGAGCCCGGCGCGGCGGGGAGGTACTTGAACGCCGTGCGCCCGTCGTCGTCCAGGTGCCGGTAGCTCAGCTCGATGGCCAGCCGCATCGGCAGCACGTCGTCGTCGAGGAAGGCGAGCCTGGTCCGCTCGCGCCCCACCAGCCTGGCCACGCCCTCGGCGCCGGTCTCCGGGTGGTTGGTCATCCAGGACGCGATCAGCCGCAACGCCATCGGCAGGTCGGCGCACGCCGCCGCGATCCGGTCCAACGCCTCGGCCGGTGCGCCGGCCCGCACCCCGGCCAGCAGCTCGACCGACGCCGCGCGCTCCAGCGGCGGCACGTGCAGGACCACGTCGGCGTAGCCCTGCGTGCGGTTGCGGGAGGTGACGACGACCGCGCACGTCGGCGGCGCGGGCACCAGCGGCGCGACGTGCTTGGCGTCCAACGCGTTGTCCAGCACCAGGAGCACCCCGCGACCGTCCAGCGCGGCACGCAGGTGGGCCGCCTCCGCGCCGGGCTCGGGCGTCACGCCGACGCTGTGGCACACCAGCTTCGCCACGCCCGACGGCGCCCGCCGCGCGTCCAGGCCGAGCAGGTCCACGTACCGGACGCCGCCGGGGAACCGGTCGGCCAGCACGTGGGCCGCCTCGATCGCCACGGCCGACACACCCGCCCCGAGCTGACCGGTGAGGAACGCCGTGGCACGGCCCCGCTCGGCGAGCCGCGCGGTGACCCGGGCGACCAGGTCGGCCACCAGCCCGCCCCGACCGGCCAACGCGGGCTCGCGCGGCGGCAGGGCCGTCATGCCCAACGCCGTGCGGTGCAACGGCGTGAGCGCGACGGGCAGGCCGGTGGCCTCGCCCAACCGGAGCAGCACCGCCTCGGTGGAGGCCGACCGGACCGGTGGCAGCGCGGCGACCAGGGCGTTGGCGAGGCGTCGCGCGTCCGGGGAGGCGGCCCGGCCGGACAGCACCTCGCGCCGCAGCTCGACCGAGGCCGCCACGAGGTCGGTGCGTTCGTCGGCCAGCCGGCGCACCAGCTGCCGCCGCACCGCCGCCGGCAGGTCGCGCGCGCCCGGCACGGCCTCGGCGCCGTGCAGCCAGCGGGCCACCGCCTCGTCGTGACCGGGCAGCGACGGCAGCAGCACCCGCGGGTCCAGCCCGCGCCGGGCCAGGTGCAGCCACAGCGCGTCGGAACCGCCGACCTCGGTCACGGCCGCCGCCAGCAGCTCGGAGGCGACGCCGCCCAGCGCGTCCAGGTCGAGCCGGCGCAGCAGCGGCCCGAGCTGCGCCGCGACCACGTGCGGTCCCTCGCCGCGCGGCAGGCGCGAGTCGCGCAACGACTCCAGCAGCCTGCCCGCCGCACCCGCCAGGTCCAGACCGTCACCCAGCCGGATCGGCGTCCGCAGCTCCAGCCCGTACGGCAGGGCGTCCACCTGCTCCAGCACCAGCGGCACGACGCGCCGCCGACCGTCCGCCCGGGCCAGCGTGATCGCGCGGGCGATCTCCTCACGCAGGTAGACGGCGTTCTCCGTGCGTCGCGACACCAGCACCACGGTGATCCGCGAGGCCCGCAGGTGCCGGTCGAGGACGAGGTCCCACTCCTCGCCCGCGCGCAGCATCGAGTCCTCGTAGACCGTCGCGTGCGGTTCCAGCAGGGACCGAAGCCGTTCGGCGGCAGGACTGTCCGCGCCGGCGTGCGCCAGGAAGAAGTCCCACTCCACCCGTTCCTCCCCACCCCGCGGCGACGCCCCACTGCCACTGTGTCGGCCGAACGCACCCGAGCGCTACCTCGCCCACTGCCCAGAGCTGATCTGCCCACAGCAGCACGTCCCGCGAAACGTGCCGGCGGGTCGGCATGGTCGGAGCATGACCGACACCAAGCAACCGCTGTTCGACCACCGACTGCGAGACCGGTTCTTCAGCCGGCGGGTGCTCGTCCTCGACGGCCCGCTCGACGACGACAACGGCACCGTGCTCGCCACCCAGATGCTGTCCCTGGCCGCCGAGGACCCGGACAAGGACATCGCGCTGTGGATCCACTCGCCGGGCGGCTCGGTGCCGGCGATGCTCGCGATCCGCGACGTGATGCGCCTCGTGCCGTGCGACGTGGCCACGCTCGCGTTGGGACTGGCGTGCAGCGCGGGGCAGTTCCTGCTGTCCGCGGGCACACCGGGCAAGCGCTACGCCCTGCCCCACGCGCGCGTCCTGATGCACCAGGGCTCGGCAGGCATCGGCGGATCGGCTGTGGAGGTTCAGGTGCAGGCGGACGACCTGCGGCACACCCGCGACACGGTGCTGGGGCTCATCGCGGAGGACACCGGCCAGCCGATCGACCGGATCTTCACCGACTCCCTGCACGACCGCTGGTTCACCACCGGGGAAGCGCTCGACTACGGCTTCATCGACCACGTCGTCGAGCGCCTCGACCAGGTCGTGCCCGTGCGCACGCACGAGCTGGGGCTCGGCACCCGGACGGGGGCCCGCGCATGAGCACCTACACCATCCCCAACGTCATCACCCGCGGCCTCGGCGGCGAGCGGATCATGGACGTCTACTCGCACCTGCTGTCCGAGCGGATCGTCTACCTCGGCACCGCGATCGACTCCGGCGTCGCCAACGCGCTGATCGCCCAGTTGCTGTACCTGGAGGCGGACAACCCGGACCGCGAGATCAACCTCTACATCAACAACGAGGGCGGCGACCCGTCCGCGATGCTCGCGCTGTACGACACCATCCGCTACATCAAGGCACCGGTGTCGACGACGTGCGTCGGCCAGGCGGTGGCGACCGGCGCGGTGCTGCTGGCCGCCGGCGCGGCCGGGCACCGCTTCGTGCTGCCCCACACCAGGGTGGTGCTGCACCAGCCCGCGGCGCAGGGTCGCGGCACCATCCCGGACCTCATCCTCCAGGCCGACGAGGTGGTGCGCGTCCGTGCCCAGCTGGAGGCGATCCTCTCCCTGCACACCGGTCGCGACGTCGCGGAACTGCGGCACGACACCGACCGCGACCGGGTGTTCTCCGCGGTGGACGCGGTCCGCTACGGGCTCGCGGACCGCGTCCTCGAACACCGGGACTGAGACCGCGGCCTCAAGCGGCCATGAGCACGGGTCCCGCCGGGCGACGTCCGACCGCGGGGCCCGTGCCGCGGCGCTGCCGGACGTCGCCCGCGATGTCGGAGAGCAGGTCGAGCAGGTCGACGCCGAGCGCGCCGGTGACGGCGGCGATCATCTCGCTGGACGGTTCCTTGCGGCCCCGTTCGATCTCGGAGAGGTACTGCGGTGAGATGCCCGCCCGTTCGGCGACGTCGACGAGGCGGCTGCCCCGCTCCTCCCTCGCCGCGCGCAGGGACCGGCCGAGCACGTCGCGCCACAGCGGGTCCGGCTCGCGATCCGGCGTGCGCTTCTGGTGGAAGGGGAGGATGTCCGCCATGCCGCCATCGTGACGCAGGCCGGGCGTCCAGGGGCAGCGGTTCCGCTCCCGGCGGACAGGGCGGTTGATCGTTAGCACAACGTTGGCGCGACGTTGGCGGCGATCACTTGACTGCCAGGGTCAGGCGTCCCCGTCCCCAGCGCTTGTGAGGAAGGTCCGGCTCATGGCACCAGGCACCGCCGAGGTGGTCCCCGCGCGAACCGTGCTCAGGAAGACCGCGGCCAGGGCCGACGTCCAGCAGCGGATCGAGGCGATCGGCAAGGAGGCGGAGGCCGAGCCGGACTCCGTCGTGGGCAGGCCGACCGGCGGTCAGTTCCCCGACGACCCGTTCGCGAGCCTGCGGGGCGTCGCGGGGTGGGCGGTCGACTACGTGACCTTCCTGCGTGAGCCGATCGACCAGTTGCAGGGCGACCGGCAGAGCGTGCAGGCCACCGCGGACGCGATCCGCTCCACCGCGGAGCGGATGCGCGAGCTGGCCGCGAAGCAGCGCGACACGCTGGCCAAGCCCCAGGGGTGGACCGGAAAGGCCCAGGAGGCCTACCAGACCAGCATGGACACCCTCGGTGAGGAGCTGGACTCGCTGGCCGGCGCGGTCGCGGTGAAGGGCGTGGTGGTCGAGAACAGCGGTGCGATGGTGCAGGCGCTGCGGGAGGCGCTGCTGCACACCGTCGGCCAGTACTCGAACTCGCTGGTGCCGGGCGCGATCACCGCGTACGTCTTCGCCCCGATCACGTTCGGCGCGTCCATCGCGATGTTCCTGGCGTCGGTGGTGGACAGCGCGTCCCAGCTCGGCACGAGCATCTCGGCCAAGATGGACGATCTGAACGCGGCGCTGACCCGGCAGGTCGACCGGGTCAAGCAGCTCGACGAGATCTCGGACGAAGTCGGTCGCGGCTGGGAACGGTTCGGGGCCGCCGCGGGCGGGGGGTCGGAGGCGCAACCGGCCCGCACCGCGGCGCGGCGCGTGCTGCGCGAGGGCGAGCCCGCCGAGGCCCTGCGGCCGATGGAGGCCAGGCGGATGGTCGCCGCCGAAGAGATGCAAGCGCTGCGACCCGTGGAAGCCAGGCGGGCCGTGGCTGCCGAAGAAATGGAAGCGCTGCGACCCATGAATGCCGTGGCGGCCGAACGGCTCACCGGTCGGCTCGTGCCCGACGAACCCACCTACTCCGCACGGGTGGCGGAGGAACCGCTCCAGGCGCGGCAGGCGCTCCAGGCCGAACCGATGATGCAGGCCTCCCGCGCGGAGCAACCACTCCAGGCTCGTCACGCGGTCCAGGCCGAGCCGTTGATGCAGGCCTCCCGCGCGGAGGAGCCGCTCCAAGCCCGCCACGCCGTCCAGGCGGAACCGATGATGCGCGCGACCTACGTGCAGGCCGAACCGATGGTGCAGGCAACCCGAGCGGACGCCCCCGTCCACTACGAGCAGGCCGTCCGCGAGCAGGCCGTCCGCGCCACCGAGCCGGTCACCCACTACCGAGCCGCCGAGCAGGCGGAGTTGCGCGCGATGTCCGCCACCCGCGAAGCGACGGTCCGCAGGGCCGAGGAGACCGAGTAGGCGCGGGCGGTCCCCGACCGTCCCGCCGAGCACCTCCCCGTCCTTCCACTTCCCTGCGTTCCGCGGAGGCAACGCCATGGTCACCGACCTGACCCCCACCACGATCAGCACGCCACCCCCTCCCGGCGGCGACACCGGCTTCACGATGGACGCGTCCGCGATGGACACGCTCCAGCAGCAAGCCGACGACCTGCGCACCGGCTACGAAGAGGTGTCCTCGAAGCTGTCCGGCCAAGCCCTGGCGGGCAACGCGTTCGGCACCGCCGGAGCGTTCGCCGTCGAGGCGTTCAACGCCTCCAACCACCGCTCGGTCGAACTGACGGGCAAGGCCGCCTCGACGTTGGGGCTCGTCGGCGAAGGGCTGAAGGCCACCGCGCACACGCAGCAGGAAGCCGACCGCGCCAGCGGCGAGCAGTTCGCCTCGGTCGAACCCGACACGATCGCCAACGGCCCGCAGGGCGCACCGGCGGGCGGCCCCGACGGCACTGCGACCACCCAGGGTCCGCCGGTCACCCCGACCGAGACGATCCCCGGCGGCGGCGCGAGCGGCACCGGCACCGCCTCCCAACCCGGCGGGCCGCAAGTCCCGCCGGCGAGCGACATCCCGGGCGCGGACGGCACCACGCAGGCCTCCGACTACACCACCCCGGACCCCACCGGCCAGGGCGGCGGTGCACCCGCGGGTCAAGGTGGTGGCGCACCGACCGGTCAGACCGCCGGCGTCCCCAGCGGACAGATGCCCCCGACCCCCACGATGCCGGGCGCTCCGGGAACCCCCACCGCCGACAACCCGACGAAGCCCTCCGCCCCGGCAGCCGTGCCCACCGCCAACAGCGGCGGCTCGCCGGACGAGACCAAGACCGCTGCCGCCCGGACCTCGACCCCGCCCCCACAGGCCGCGACACCCCAGGCCGCCCCGGTGCCCGACTTCCCCGAGATCCCCGACCCACCGCCCGTCCCCAGCGGTTCCGGTGGCGGCGGTGGCGCGAGCCTGGCGGACGCCCTCAAAAACACCCCCACGACCGGCGGCACCACCCCCTCGGCGACCACACCGCCGCCGACGCCTCCCATCCCCGAGGTGCCGAAGGACCTCTTCAAGCAGCCCACCATCCCGGACCTCGGCACCGGCAGCGGTTCGGCCAGTGGCTCGGCCGGCGGTACGGCCGGTGGTTCCGGTGGTTCGGGCGGCGGGCCGTCCGGTGGCATGACACCTCCGCCGACGCCTCCCATCCCGGAGGTGCCGAAGGACCTGTTCAAGCAGCCGACGATTCCCGACCTCGGCACGGGCGGCGGCACAGGCACTTCGGGCGGCACTTCGGGCGGCTCGTCGGGCGGCGGCACGGGCACGCCTGGCTCGTCCCTGCCGGGCGGCACGCTGCCCACGACCCCGTCCGTCCCGGACCTCGCCGGCCTCCGTCCCGGCGAGCAGTCGCCAGGGGACCAGGGCGGTCGCGGCGACCGTGACGCCTCGGACAACGAACGCCCCGGCCGCGACCGCGAGGCCGGCGACCGAGACAGCCGGGACCGCGAGGCGGGCGACCGCGAAGGACGCGACCGCGAAGCCGGTGACCGAGACAGCCGCGACGACCGTGAAGGACGGGACCGCGAAGCCGGCGAGCACGGCGGCGGCGGCGCGGGTGGTGGTGGCGGCGAGCAGGACGGCCCGTCCGAGCGCGACCAGCACGGCTTCCCGATCACCTCGGTCGACGGCAAGCCCTGCCTCGACCTGCGCGACCTCCCGGCGGAGGAAGGCGAGCGCTGGCAGGAGACCATCCGCGACATCCTCGCCACCAAGGGTGAGGGGTCCTTCTTCTGGGCAGGCGACACCATCGACGCCCAGGGCCAACGCCACTCCCTCATGGACCTGGCCGAGTTCATGACCAACCTGGACGGTCGCGCCGAGCCCGACGCGACCGAACGCCCCGGACGCGAGGTGTCGGACACCGTCGCCGCCAGCCCCGCCCGCAGCGCCAACGGCGACGTCTACGTCCTGGTGGGCCCCAACCGCGCCGAAGGCGACCCGGTGGAGCTGACGGACTTCCCGACGCTCCAGGCCAACCCCGGGGTCGAACGGGTCTTCGCGATCGACGCCCTCACCGGCCGGGAGACCCAGATCCACCCGAAGGTCTCCTGAGCCAGCGGGCGCGGGAGCACCCCCGCGCCCGCAAGATCAGACCCCGTCCCCGGACGGCGCGCCCCTCACCCGGACAGTCCGGACGTCGTGGTCGACCAGGGCGCGCCGACGCCGGCCATGCTGTCGTAGAACGGGTGGCCGTCGGTGATCTCGCCCTGGTCGATCGTGCGGCCGGTGAACGCCGAGGCGTAGATGGCGGCCACGAACTCCATGGTCACCCTGGTGTCGGCGGTGGACACCGGCGGGGTCCCGCCGGCGTCGAGGGCGTCGAGCACGGCGGCGAGTTGGGCGGTGTGGCCGCTGGGCGTGTCGGCCGGCCCGCTGTCCCACGCCGACACCACGTCGGGCGACGTGGGCGCGGCGGTGAACGTCCAGTTCCCGTCGTCGTAACCGTAGAGGTGCTCCAACTCCACGGTGGCCCGTTCGAAGTCGAAGCGCAGTTCGCTGGTCTGACGCGGCGAGACCACCGAGTTGACCACGGTGGCCACCGCACCCGAGTCGAACCGCACGAGCGCGGCGGACACGTCCTCGGTGTCGGTCGGCCGGGCCTGGCGCGCGGCGATCGCGGTCACGCTGCTCCACCGGCCCAGGACCGACAGCAGCAGGTCGAACTGGTGGATGCCGTGCCCCATGGTCGGCCCGCCGCCCTCCAGCTCCCACTTCCCCCGCCACGGGACCGCGAAGTAGTCGTCGTCCCGGAACCACAACGTGTTCGCCGACGCCACCAACGGCCGACCCAACGCGCCCTCGGCCACCAGCCGCCGCAACCGCACCGCGCCGGACCCGAACCGGTGCTGGAACACGGTGGCCATCGGCACACCGGCCGCGTCCTCGGCCGCGCGCAACCGGTCGAGACCGGCCAACGACAGCACCGGCGGCTTCTCGACCACCGGCACCGCGCCCGCCGCCAGGCACTCCAGCGCGAGCGGCAGGTGCGTCCCCGGTGGCGTGCACACGTGGACCAGATCGGGCCGCCGAGCCTCGATCAGCGCGGTCAGGGTCGGGTAGGCGGGCACGTCCCAGGTCGCGCCGAACGCGGCGGCCCGGTCGGGCTCGAGGTCGACCACGCCGACGAGCCGCGCCCGCCCGGCCAGGTTCCTCATCGCCTCGGCGTGCGCGCCGGCGATCGCGCCCGTGCCGACGATCGCACAGGTGTAGCCACGACTCGTCACGAAAAGTGCTCCTCGTCCGCTGCTAGTCCAAGTGGAGACCCACGTCGACCGGGCTCAACCGCCCGCACATGCCGAACACCCGCTCCGGTTCCGGTGTCCGGAACACCGCCGCCCGCTCCAGGTGGGCGGCCACGCCCAGGGACACGTCCCGCGTGATCGCGAGGGTGGCCTCGGCCTGGCGGAGCGGCCCGTCGCGCACGATCCCCGCCCACGCGCCGGCCCGATCCCGGACCAACGCCGCCGCCGAGGCGTGGAACTCCCGCAGCGGAGCCCGATCACCGGCGCGGACCGCGTCCCGGATCCGGACGAAGCCCTCCACCGCCAGGTCACGACGTCGGCGGGCGTCGGCGGCGCGGTCGGCCTCGGTCGCCCGGACCGGCAGGGTAGCCGCGTCCCGGTACCGGTCCCGATCGGCGACGACCTCGGGCGGGAACGTCATCACCGCGTCACCCGCCTCGGGCAACCCCGCGTTGCCCATCAGCACGACCACCCGCAGACCGCCGTGGTTGACCGCGCGGTGGATCGTCCCGGGGGTGAACCACACCACCGAGCCGGCGACGAGCGGGATCTCGCGGCAGCCGTCGAGGGTCACGGTGTGCAGCTCGCCCTCACCGCCCACGACCACGTAGCACTCGGTCGACACCAAGTGCACGTGCGGGCTCCCGCCCACCACACCATCAGGCGCCGCGTCGTCGTAGACGTCCAGGAACGACAGCGACGTACCGCCGGGGAACGTGCTCACACCGCCTCACCCAACACACCGCGCACCGAATCCGCCAGGGCCTCGGCTTCCTCCTCGCCGCCGTCGGCCACCCCCGCGCCGTAGCGGAACCGCACGGTCGCCCCGTCCGCGACGACGAGCTCCTCGCTGAAGAACGGGGCCGGGTTCAGGCACGCGAAGTGCTCGGACCGGGTGAACCACCGCGGCGGGTGGTGCGGGTTGGCCCCGTGGTCGACCATGAGGACCAGGGACTGCGCGTCGTCGCCGTCGTGCCTGCCCGCGAAGGCCATCCACTCGGCACGCCGGCCACGCACCTCGTCACCACCGGAGCCGTCGGGCGTCACGACGGTCCCGCCCGTGAACGAGCGCGGCCCGCGCCAGAACAGGCCGCCGTACCCCGCGTTCTCCCGGCCACGCGTGGTCGGCGAGCCGAACGCGATCTCCCGACCCGAGGTGTTCGTCATCGTCGTGTCGAACGTCAGCGCCCAAGCCTGAGCGGACAGCAGGGACGCGGCGATCGTCCGACGCTCGGTGATCACCGTGTCGCCCGCCTGGGTGATCCAGTCCAACTCGTGGGTGAACCAGGCCCTCTCCCCCTCCGCGCCGACGTCGACCACGCGCCGGTGCGACTGGGTACCGTTGTTGTCCAACTGCACGTAGGACCGCCCGTGCACGTAGGTGGGACCGCCCCAGAAGTTCTCCTCGCCGACGTTCGGCAACGACCACGCGATCCCCTTGTGCCACACATGGTCGTGGGGCCGGAACAGGCTCACCACCCGCCCCGCCCGCGTGCGGATCGGGTGCAGGAACGGCTTGGGCGACTCCAACCGCGGCGTGTCGGGCACGTAGGTGTAGCGGACGAGGTCGACGTCACCGGCGCGCACGGTCAGCGCGGATCCGATGTCATGCCGCACGGCCAGGGCGCTCACCACGTCAGCTCCGGCACGCCCACCCGGCGGCGCGGACCCGCGAGCAGGCCGCCGTGCGGCTCGACGGTGTCCCGGATCGGGAGGACGGACCCGGCCCGACGCCGGCGGCACACCGCCCTGCCGGTCACGCCGTTGAGCGCGATGACGACCTCGTCCACCCGGACCTCCTTGTCGGAAAGCGCTTTCCGGTGAGTATTCAGGGACGCCTCGCACGCAGTCAAGGGCCCGTGGAGCGCTTGACACCTCCTTGGAAAGCGCTTTCCATTGGCCGGTGACCACACCTCCGCCGCAAGCGGGCCACGTCGTCGTGGCACTGGACTCGTTCAAGGGCTCGCTGTCCGCGCGCCGGGCCACGGCCGCCGTCGCCCGGGGAGTGCGCCGCGGCGGCGCGGTCGTGCACGAGCACCCGGTGGCCGACGGCGGCGAGGGCACGCTGGACGCCCTGCTCGCGGCCGGTTTCACGGCGGTGCCGGTGAGGTCGACCGATGCCCTCGGCCGTCCGGTCGAGGCGCGCTACGCGGTCCGCGACGGGGTCGCGGTCGTGGAGCTGGCCGAGACGTCCGGCCTCGGCCTGGTCGCGGACGTGCCGCCGACCCCGGACCGCGCGGCGGCGGCGTCGACGTTCGGTGTCGGGCTGGTGATCGCCGCGGCGTTGGACGCGGGGTGCGCCGCGGTCGTGGTCGGCCTGGGCGGCAGCGCCACCACCGACGGGGGCACGGGTCTGCTGGCCGGTCTCGGCGCACGCCTGCTCGACGCGGACGGGGTCGCGCTCGACGCCACGACCTCGCCGCTGCGGGCCGTCCGCGCGGTCGACCGGACCGGGCTGCACCCCCGGCTGGGCGAGGCGGGGCTGGTCGTGGCGAGCGACGTGGACAACCCGCTGCTCGGTCCGCACGGCGCGGCGGCGGTGTACGGGCCGCAGAAGGGCGCGGACGCCGCGCTCGTGGCCTCCCTGGACGCCGACCTGGCCCGCTGGGCGGACCTGCTTGACCCTGGCGCCGCCGCGGTGCCGGGCGCGGGAGCCGCGGGCGGGACGGGTTTCGCCCTGCTGGCGCTCGGGGCCGAGGTGCGACCGGGCATCGACCTGGTGCTGGAGCTCACCGGCCTGGCCGACCGGCTGTCCGGCGCACGGCTGGTCATCGCCGGTGAGGGCCGCCTGGACCACCAGACGCTGCGCGGCAAGGCGCCGGTCGGTGTCGCCACGGCGGCGCGGCGTGCGGGCGCGACCGCCGTCGCCGCCACCGGGAGCTGCGACCTCGACCGCGCCGAACTGGCCACCGCCGGGTTCGCCGACGCGTTCGCGCTCACCGACCTGGAGCCCGACGTGCCCACCTGCCTGACCCACGCCGAACCGCTGCTGGAACGCCTGGGCGAGCGCATCGCCGCCGCGTTCCCCGGCGACCGGTCCCCGCACGACCACGGGTGACGCCCTCACCCGGCTCGCGGGACCGAAGACCCGCACCACCGCCGGGTTGCGCCGGCCCACTCCGGCACCCGCCCGCATCCCGCGCAGCACCACTCATCGCCGCCCGCACATCGCCACCCGCGCACCCCTGGACCCACCTGCGCCGCGCATCGCCGCCGCGTTCCCGGCGACCGGCCACCACCCTGATCACCGCCGCTCCCCCGGCCGCCACCGGGCGTACCAGTCGGCCGCCGCGCGCAGCGGCGCCGGCAGGGGCGCGATGGAGGGGTACCAGGCGCGTTCCCACTCCAGCGACACCCAGCCCGACCAGTCCGCCAACAGCCGGCCGCACGCCTCCAGCGGCACGTCGCCCGCACCCGGCGGGACCGGGGTCGGGTCGTCGGCGGCCACGTCCTTGACCTGGAAGTACCCCAGGTACTCCCCCAGCACCGCACGGGTGCGCTCCGGCGGCTCGCCCGCGCGCCACGGGTGCACCGCGTCCCACAGCACCGCCACCCGTCCCGGGTCGCCGAACGGCGCGACCAGCCGCCGCGCGGCCTCACCGGTCGGGTGGGAGTCGTGCGTCTCGACCAGCAGCCGGACGCCGGCGGAGCGCAGGTCGGGCAGCACGGCCGCGATCCGCTCCGACGCCCGCCCGTCCTCCCCGGCGCTCCCACCGCCGGGGAACACCCGCACCGAGGGCGCGCCGAGCAGCGCCGCCAACTCCACCAGGGCGCGCAGCTCGTCGACCACCGGACCGTCCGGCCCCGGCCGGCACACCTTCGGGTACCCCGCGAGGCAGGCGACCTCCAAGCCGGCGTCGGCGATCCGGTCGCGCGCCCGCGCCGCCCGCGCGGGCGACATCCCGAGGTGGACCTCCTCGTCGGGGTGCACGCGGACCTCCAAGCCGTGGCAGCCGTGCTCGGCCGCCACGACCGCGCTGTCCGACACCGGCACGCCGGGCGCGCCGAGCGTGCTCACCGCGAACTTCCACCCGCTCACCCGTGCACCACCTCCACCGGCGCGAACGACACCCTGGTCACCGGCCCGTCCGACCAGCGCGCCTCGACCGCGTCCGGCCCGGCGGCCACGACCGACACCACGTCCGAGAGGTCCCCGGGCTCACCGGCGAGCACGGCCAGCGCGACGTGGACCGATGTTCCCCCACCGACCCCGCACAGCCTCGGCACGCGCACCGACGGCGTGAACGCGGTGCCGCCCGGCGCGACGACCTCGTCCGCGGACTCCCAACCGTGCAGCGGGTGCAGCGCCGAGGACAGGTCCGGCCCGGCGGCCCAACCGGTCAGCTCCACCCCGGTACCCGGCGGCGCGCCGACCACGCGGTGCACCCGCAGCTCGTGCGGCCCGCGGGCGACCACCACGCTCTGCACGCGCAACGCGGGCAGCAGCGGCGAGCCGCCGGGGAACACCGGCCGGTGCCACGAGGCGGCCCAGCCCCAGCCCTCGCCGTGGCCGGCCCCGAGCGGGTGGATGCGGCGGCGGGCGGCGCGCAGGCCGCGGAACACCACGGTGAAGTGGTTGTCGGCCGGGTTGCCCGCCGGGGTGGGGCCGGTGCGGGTGGAGTAGGCGAACCGGCTGTAGTGCGGATCGTCGCCCTCCGCGGTCTCGGCGTGGGTCGGCCGCACGTGGTCGCTGCCGTGGTTGTGCAGCCGGGCGATCCCGTCGGTGGCCGTGGTCTGCACGAGGAAACCGGGCGCGGACAGGCCGAGCACGTGGTCGCGCTCCTCGACCGGCGCGTCCCGCTCGACGTCGGTCCACAGCGGGTCGTCGGGACCGGCGAGCAGGCACACGAACGCCTTCGACGCCCAGTACGGCGAGGCCGGCCCCGAGTAGTGCTGCACCACCGGGGCGTACGGGCCGTGCCAGCCGAGGCTCAGCAGGCCGCGGTCGTCCACCGCGCCCCGGTCGAGGAAGTAGCGCAGGCAGCCGCTGAGCAGCCGGCGCGACACGCCCGGCGCGAGCGGCGTGTGGCCGGTGACCGCGCCGAGGGCGACGGCCGCGCCGGCCGCGAACCGGTAGGTCAACGACCTGCCCTGGTGGACGGGCGCGCCGTCGCCGCCGAACAGCAGCGAGAACCCGGAGAGGTGCTCGCGCAGCCGGTCGCCGTGCGGGGTGGCCGTGCCCGCCAGGTGCGCGTCGAGCACCGGGTACAGGTGCAGCGCCCACCCGTTGTAGTGGTCGAAGGCCCGCCCGTCGCCGTCGGAGTACCAGCCCTGGCCCCGGTACCACGCCTCCAGCAGGCCCAGGGCTCGCTCGCGGACGCGGGCGGTGTCGGCGTCGCCCCGGCCGACCGACTCCAGGAACCCGGCCACCGAGTACGGGAACAGGTACCAGTTGTTCGGCGCGGGCAGGGCGTGCAGGGCGTCGCGCAGCCAGGCCTCGACGCGGTCGCGCACGGCGTCGTCCAGCCGGTCCCACAGCCATGGCCTGCTCACCCGCAGGGCGAACGCGACCGACGCCGCCTCGACCATCGGCTGACCCCGCACGTGGTGGTCGCCGATCACCGGCCACGACTCGGCGTCGTCCGCGCCGGGCGTGCGGGTGCCCGCGTCGAGGCCGTCGGCGTAACGGGCCAGCCGGCCGTGCGGGTCGTCGCCGCCGGCGCCCGCGACCCGGTACGCGGCGGCGAGCATCGTCCGGGCGAACCCCTCCAGGCCGTCGCTGCGCACACCGCTGCCCGACGCCGGGCCGGGCAGGTCCAGCCGGGCGCCACCGGGGCTCGCCCACCGCCACGCGGCGTCCAGCAGGGCGTCGGCGGCGGTCTCCCAGTGCGCGCGGGTGTACCCGGTACGCGGGCTGAGCCGTCGGTCTTCCACCAGGTCGGCCACGGGGTTCACGCGATCCGCTCCTCTCCGCTCGCGGTGTGCTCGATCAGGATCGGTCACGCGATGTACGGGAGGCGTTCGGGAGCCACCCGGCCGAGCAGCGGCACGCCCTTGACGAACCGGCCCACCTCGGCGACCGCGAACTCGCCGATGCGCCGCAGCTCCCGGCCCTGCGCACCGGCCAGGTGCGGGGTGATCAGCACGTTGGGCAGGGTGAACAACGGGTGCCCCGCCGGCAGCGGCTCCGGCTCGGTCACGTCCAGGATCGCCGAGATCCGGCCGGTGGCGCACGCCGCGGTCAGCGCCTCGGTGTCGATCAGCGAGCCGCGGGCGGTGTTGATCACGAGCGCGTTCTCGGGCAGCAGGGCCAACCGGCGGCCGTCGAGGAGGTGACGGGTCTCGGGCAGGGCCGGCGCGTGCACCGTGACGACGTCGCTGCGGCGGCAGAGCTCGTCCACCCCCACCGACTCCGCGCCGAGGCTGGTGGCTTCCGCGCGGGTCACGTGCGGGTCGTGGAGCAGGACCTCGACGTCGAACGCCCGCAGCCGCCGCAGCACGAGCCGGCCGATCCGGGACGCGCCGATGACGCCGACGGTGCAGTCGTGCAACCCGGTGCCGTCGCCGGGCAGCCAGTCGCGCGGCGCGCCCTCGGCGGCGGTCGCGTACCGCCTGGCCCGGCCGAACGCCCGCTTCGCGCCCAGGACCAGCATGGCCATCGTGTAGTCGGCCACGGGGACGGCGTTGACGTCGGCGGAGGAGGAGACGACCACGCCGCGTTCGAACACGACGGGGTCGACGGAGGACTTCACCGAGCCGGCGGCGTGCACGATCGCGCGCAGCCCCGGCGCGACGGCCAGCACACCGGCGTCGACGCGCGGGCCGCCCCACCCCGTGACCAGGAGGTCCGCTCCCGCGAGGGCCGCGGCGGCGACCGGCCCGTCGAACGAGGTGAACGTCGCCGCCGGGTCGATGTCGACCAGCTGCCGCAACCGGGTGACGAGGTCGGGCGGGAAGACGTCGGCGAGCGCCCAGGGGGCGAGGGCGAAGACCGCGACAGGTCGCCGTGACACGGAGTGGGCTCCTATCAGTGGGCCGGGCAGCGGCCGATCAATGTAAACGTTTGCATCCACACGTCACTCTACGCACAAGCACTGCCGCTCACAATGCCCGCGAGCCGAGCCAAAGGCAATGCCACTACAGGCGGATACACCCTGGAACACCGGACACGCAAGGCGTTGACGCAAGCGTGTAACCGTTTTATGTTCGTGACCATCGTGTTTCGGCTCGGCACCGCGAGAGAGGCGTTCGACGTGAGCATGACGCGGGTCCGCGGCGGCACCGGTGGCGCCGGCCCTCCGGCGGCGAAGGCGCCCGCCCCACCGCGGGAGGGTCGTCCGCGCCTCGGCCACCTGCGCCGCATCAGGGCCGACCGGGTGCTGCTGCTCGTCGCGGCGCCGGGGCTGGCGTACTTCCTGGTGTTCCACTACGGCGCGCTGTTCGGGAACGTGCTGGCGTTCCAGGACTACGTGCCGTTCCTGGGCGTCTCGGGCAGCGAGTGGGTCGGCCTGGCGCACTTCGAGCGCATGGTCACCGATCCCCTGTTCTGGAACGCGGTGAAGAACACGCTGCTGATCGGCGCGCTGCAGCTGGTGTTCTTCTTCCCCGCGCCGCTGGCGCTGGCGCTGCTGCTCAACAGCGTCGTCGGCGACACCCTGCGGCGGTTCGTGCAGAGCGTGGTGTACCTGCCGCACTTCCTGTCGTGGGTCATCGTGGTCGCGCTGTTCCAGCAGATGCTCGGCGGCGCGGGCGTGGTCAACGGCTGGCTGTCGACCCTGGGCCTGGGCGGCATCTCGATCATCGGCAACCCGGACGCCTACGGGCCGCTGGTGATCGCGCAGCTGGTGTGGAAGGAGTGCGGCTGGGCCACGATCATCTTCCTGGCCGCGCTGTCGCAAGTGGACGAGCAGCAGTACGAGGCCGCGGCGCTGGACGGTGCGGGCTGGTGGCGGCGGCTGTGGCACGTGACGCTGCCCGCGATCAGGCCGGTGATCGTGCTGCTGCTGGTGCTGCGGCTGGGCGAGTTCCTGTCGATCGGGTTCGAGCAGTTCTTCCTGCAACGCCAGTCGGTCGGCCCGGAGACGGGCGAGGTGCTGGAGACCTTCGTGTACTTCACCGGCTTCGCGAACGGCGACTTCGGCTACGCCGCCGCGGTCGGGCTGTTCAAGGGCGTGATCGGCGTGGCGCTCATCTACACGGCGAACAAGGTGGCCCACCGGCTGGGCGAACAGGGGGTCTACCGGTCATGAGCAGGACTAGCGCGCCGGCCTGGATGGGCCGGCCGACCCCCGCGGTGCGCGCCGCCAAGGCCGTCGCGCTGACCGTGATCGTCGCGCTGGTGGTCTTCCCGTTGTGGACGGTGCTGGCGACCAGCCTCGCCAGCCCGCAGAACGTGATCGAGAACGGCGGCTGGGTGGTGTGGCCGGACGAGTTCACGGTCGACTCCTACGCCGAGATCCTCCAGGGCGGGATCATCAGCCGCGCGCTGCTGGTCAGCGCGGGCGTCACGGTCGTCGGCACGGCGCTGAGCCTGTGCTGCACGATCGGCCTGGCCTACACGTTGAGCCGGCCGAAGGTCTACGGCGGCAAACCGCTGCTGCTGCTCGTGCTGTTCACGTTCCTGTTCCCGCCGGGGATGGTGCCGCTGTTCCTGGTGGTGCAGGGCGCCGGGCTGTTCGACTCCTACGCCGCGCTGGTCCTGCCGTTCCTGGTCAACGTGTTCAACCTGGTCGTGATGCGCGGCTTCTTCCAGTCGATCCCGGCGGAGCTGATCGACGCCGCGCGCATCGACGGCGCGGGCGAGCTCGGCATCCTGCGCCAGGTCGTGCTGCCGCTGTCCAAGGCGGTCATCGCCGTGGTCGGCCTGTTCTACGCGGTCGCGTACTGGAACCGCTTCTTCGAGGCGATCATCTACTTCAACGACCAGGCCAAGTGGCCGATCGGCACCGTGCTGCGGCAGTACGTCACCGGCGGGGCGTCCCTGGCCGAGACCTCGGGCGAGATGGCGACCACGTCGCCGCAATCGGTGCAGATGGCCGTCGTGATGCTCGCGACGCTGCCCATCGTGTGCGTGTACCCGTTCCTGCAGCGCTACTTCGTCAAGGGCGTCGTCACCGGTGCCTTGAAGGCCTGAACCCCCTCCACCGCAACCACTCCTTTCGGCTTCCCGCCGGGAGAGGAACCTCGTCATGGACCACCGCATCGACCGCCGTTCCCTGCTCCGGCTGGCGGGCGTCGGCGCGCTCGGCCTCGCCGCCCCGTCCTTCCTCACGGCGTGCGGCGACGGCGCGTCGGGTGGCGGCGTCTCCAACGCGGGCAAGGACCTGGCGCCGTGGCCGACGCGCGTGCCGTTCGCCGGTCCCACCCCGGACGCCCCCGGCGACGATTCCGGCGTGCAGCCGCTCTACCTGAAGTACCCCGAGAAGCTGGTGCGGTCGGTGGACAACCCGGTGGGCGACGGCTCCGACGTCACGGTGCTGGTCGTGTCGTTCGGCGCGCCGCCGAAGCCGGTCGGCGAGAACCGGTACTGGCAGGCGGTCAACCAGGCGCTGGGCGTCAACCTGAAGGTCGTCGTCGTGCCCGATCCGGAGTACGGGCAGAAGATGGCCACGCTGATGGCCTCCGGTGACGACCTGCCCGACATGATCATGTTCACCAACCTGGCGCTGCCGCACGCGGCCGAGTTCGTCCAGGCCCGGTGCGCCGACCTGTCGGAGTTCGTCGGCGGCGACGCGGTCAAGGAGTTCCCCAACCTGGCCAACCTCCCGACCCACGCCTGGCAGGGCATGGGCCGGATCGGCGGCAAGATCCACGGCATCCCGCTGGAACGGCCGATGCCGGGCAACAGCCTGTTCGTCAACCGCTCGGCCATGGACGCGGCGGGCATCCCGAAGGACTGGACGACCGAGCAGTACCTGGACGCCGCGAAGGAGCTGACCGGCGACCGCAAGTGGGGTATCGGCTGGTTCAAGACGCTGTTCGGCGGGCTGGGCGCCATCACCTACCACGCCGGTTCGCTCGGCGCGCCCAACGCGTGGTCGACGAACGGCGGCGCGTTCGCGACGACCCTCGCCACGCCCCAGTTCGAGCAGGCGCTGGAGGTCATGCGCAAGCTGGTCGAGTCGGGCGCGCACTACCCCGACAGCCTCACCGCCAGCTCCACCGACATGCAGAGCTACTTCCACAACGGCACGGTGGCCTCGATCAGCGACGGCTTCGGCTCGGTGAGCCTGCCGACCCTGACCAAGATCAACGGCCGGTTCGACCTCGACCTCGGCCGGCCGTACGGACCGCGGGCCACGCCCTGGCAGAGCGCCGGCGTCTTCGGCTACGTCACCATGAAGAAGGCCGACCCCGCCCGGATCAGGATGTTGCTGCGCATCTGCGACTACCTCAGCGCGCCGTTCGGCACCGAGGAGTACGAGCTGGCGAACTACGGCGTGGAGGGCGAGCACTTCACCAAGGACGCCGGCGGCATCAAGACCACCGACCTGTACGGCCAGGAGAACAACTCGCTGCTGCCGACCAAGTTCATCGGCGTGGGCCCGGCGGTGCTGTACCTGCCCGGCCACCCCGACGTCGCCAAGGCCGTCCACGAGTGGCAGAAGGCGACCCTGCCCAAGAGCGTGCGCAACCCCGCCACCGGACTCCGCTCGGCGACCGAGGCGAGCAAGGGCGCCCAGCTCAGCCAGATCGTCGGCGACGGCATCGCGGCGATCACGTTCGGCCGCAAGCCGCCGTCGGCCTGGAAGGACGTCGTGGCGCAGTGGCGGCAGGCGGGCGGCGACCAGGTCGCCGAAGAGCTGGCCAAGGAGCACGCCGCGAACCAGTGACGCCGGACCGCTCCACTCCGGACCACAGCCCCGACCGGCGGAACCGGTCGGGGCTGTGGTTTCGGCGTCCTCCGGTCACGCGGGCAGGCGGTCGCCCACCAGGGCCAGGCACTGGATCGCGGCCAGACCGTACTGCGCGGAGGCGTTCGTCGAGACGAAGGCGGCTTCGTCGACCGGCTTGAGCACCGCCGGGCCCTCGATCCGCGTGGACGTGAACTCCAAGGTCCGCGGGTAGCCCGCGTGGCCGGTGTCGAACTCCTTCCACGCCCGGTCGGCGAGCTGGGTGTCGCCGAGCTTGGCGGCGGCGTAGGCGGTGAGCCGGGAGTGGGCCTGGCGCAGGTTCAGGCTGCCCCAGGACTGGCCCGTCTCCGCCTGCTGCTCGGCGGCGGTGCCGTTGTAGAGCCGGCAGTACTGCAGCCACGCCCTGGTGAACGCCTCATCGCCGGTCAGGTCGATCAGCTCGCTGCACACCTCGACCAGCCCGAACACCGACCCGAGCGAACCGACGCTCACCGCGGGTCGGGCTGGCGCGAACTTGCCGTTGTCGAGGTCGTACAGGCCGCTGCCCTGCGCGAACCCGTTGGGCATCGCGGCGATGGTGCGCATGCCGTTGAGCAGCTTCTCGCGGGCGATCGGGTCGCCGCCACGCTCCCACTCGGTCAGCCAGGCGAGCGCGAGGCCGCTCCAGTCGGTGCCGGTGCTGACGGCGAGGGCGTGCGGGTCCGGCTCGTACGGCTCGGTGCGGATCTTGCGGAGGGGGTCCAGGGCGAGGAACGTGCGGTCGGCGTCGACCAGGTCGCGCATCAGGTCGCCGGTGCGCTCGTCGGCGGTGAGGAAGTAGAGGAAGCGCCGGTAGCCGGCGGTGCTGATGCGCAGTTGCTTGGCGCTGTCGGCCCAGTGCTGCACACCGTGCCGCGTGCCGAGGTCGCGCCACTTCCCGAGGTGGTAGACGTCGACCTCGCCGGTGTGCCGCGTCATCGCCTCGGCGAAGCGGAACGCCTCGGCCGTGCCGGAGCGCAGGTACTGGTACCACAGCCACAGGTCGGGCGAGAGCTCGGAGTTGGCCCACGCGTAGCCGCCGACGTCGTAGCGCCACACGTGCCGGTCCGGGTCGTAGCTGTGCATGACGTCGCCGTAGTCCCAGAAGCCGTACCAGGACCGCTGCTCCACCTGCTGCCGGTAGTAGGTGGACAGGAAGTCCAGCCGGTCCTCGATGCGGGCCTTCGCCGGGGTCGAGCGGTCGACCGGCGACCAGTCGCCGAACACGCCGGCGGCGTGCAGGTGGGCGGGCGGCGCGACGATCAGCGGCGGCGTGCGCACCGCGTCGGCCAGCTCCGCGATCCGCTCGGCCGGCGGCGTCGACTCCAGCGCCCAGAACACCAGCTCCGTCGTGCGCGCGATCCCGTAGGGCGTGCCGAAGCCCGGTTCGTAGTCCTCGTAGGTGATCTCCAGGCCTTCGAGCTGCTCGGGATGGGTGTCCTGGCCCAGGCCGTCGTGGTAGAAGCGCAGGTCCATCGGCTCGGCCTCGGGCGACCACAGCCACGCGGTGACCTCGGCCGTCTCACCGGCCGCGCCCCGGACGTCGAGCTGGGTGGGGTGCAGCTGCCAGAAGTTGCGCATGCCGAACGCGAAGCCGCCGCCGGGGCCGCCGACGTACCCGAGCCCGCCCGCCCGGCCGCCGGCGTCCACGGGGATCCAGCCGTGGCCCGCCTTGGTGCGCTTGCGGAGCTGGAACCCGTCGGCGGAGAGCTGGCGCAGCGAGTAGTCGCCGAAGGTGGGGATCAGGTGCAGCCGCGAGCCGACCCTGGTGTCCCACGTGGCCACCGGCGGGGTGGCCTGGCCCGCGACCTGCGCCCGGCGGACCGCAGCGCCGGGGTCGCGGCGCAGGCCCGTGATGCCGCGCACCGCCTCGGCCAGCACGCCGTCACCGGGCCCGGCGAAGCGCACGTGCCGGTTGTGGGGCTCGTCGCGCATCGGCACCTCGAACCGGATGCCCAGGCCGCGGACGAAGTCCTTCTTCTCGTCGCCGTCGTAGACGAAGCTGTGCACGGCGCGGACGCCGTCGCTGCCGGCGTAGAAGTACAGCCGCACGGTGAACGGCAGCCACGTCCGGTTGCCGTGCCGGTGCCCGCCGTCGATCCGGACGACGGCGCGGACCGGGCCGGACTGCTCGACCGTCACCCGCTCCGTGCGGCCGGTGAACTTCTCCACCTTCGCCGCGCCGCCCTCCTCGTCGACCGGCCCGTCCTGCCGCAGGCACACCAGGCGGCCGTTGCGGGCGATCTCGCGGTCGCCCCGGAACAGGGCGCGGACCAACTGGTCGCCCTTCTTGGGGATCACGCACCGCAGGACGCCCGTGCCCACCTCGACCTCGTTGCGACCGTCCTTGACCGTCACGGCCGCCGCGGGCTTGGCGGGCGTGCCACCGGTCAGCACGTAGGTCTCGGCCGGCGGCGCCTCCGCGCCGATGGCGTGCGCGGTCCACTTCAGCGAACCGTCCGGCCAGTACGCGGTGGCCCACGTCTGCACGGGCACCGGCTGCCCCGCGGAGGTGTGCAACGCGAACGCCTGCTCCTTGGGCACCGTGCCCTTCGGCCACGGCACGCCCCAGGTGGACCCGGCGGCCAGTCGCCGCGGCGTGCCGCCTTCCAGCCACCCGAGCGGGACGCCGTCGGCCAGTGCGCCGCTCGCCGTCGCTGGTCGCGGGCCGACGGCGGGAGCCGCGTGCGCCGGCGTGGCGCCGCGGCCGACCTGCGCGGCGGCGCCGACCGCGGCCGCGCCGAGGATGAGATCACGTCGGGAGATCATCGCCATGGGTGCTCCACTCCGGCGGGTCGACTCCGGGCAAGGGTTGTGAAAACGTTTACAGCACCGTAATGCCAGCATGAGCCTGAAGCCCTGTCAATACACCCGCGACAAGCGGTATACGGTTACAGGCGAGCCTCGCTGCACGTGTCCGCACGGGGAGGAATCCGCCGGAATGGTGATTTGACACCGGGACAGTCCGCCGGAAACATCGCGTGCAAGCGTTTTACCAGCGGGGTGCACCACGGCAGACGGAGGCGGGATGGTTCGGCGAGCGGCGTCCGACAACGGTGGACCGCGGCCGACGACGATCCGTGACGTGGCCGCGCACGCCGGGGTGTCCGTCGCGACCGTGTCCCGGATCCTGTCGGGTTCCTACCCCGGCGCGCCCGCCACGCGCACCAGGGTGCTGCGGGCGGTGCGCGAGCTGGACTACGTGGCCAACGCCAACGCGCGAGGGCTGGCCGGCGCGAGCAGCCGCAGCGTCGCCATCATCGTCAACTCCGTCGTCTCGCCGCACTACGCCCACGTCGCGCAGGGCGTGCAGACCCAGGCCGCGATCGAGGGCAAGCTCTGCATCGTCGGCACCACCGGCAGCGACCCGGAGCGGGAACTCGCCACGGTCCAGCTCATGCGCGAGGAGCACGCCGAGTGCGTGATCCTCGTCGGCAACGTCGTGGCGGACGAGGCCTACCGCGACCGCATGGCCGAGTACGCCCGCGCGCTGGCGCTCGCCGGTTCCCAGCTGGTCCTGTGCGGACGGCCGCCGCTCGGGCCCGACGTGCCCGCCCTGGTCGTGGAGTACGACAACACCGGCGGCGCGTACGCCATCACCAGCCACCTGCTGTCCGCGGGCCACCGCCGCATCCTGTTCCTGGGCAGGCGCGACAACTACACCACGCCGGAGAGCCGCATCGCGGGCTACCGCAAGGCCCTCGCCGACCACCACGTGGAGCACGACCCAGGGCTGGAGGTCGCGGGCAGCATGGAGCGGCACGAGGGCTACCGGATGATCAGCGAACGGCTCGCCGCCGGACCACCCGACTTCACCGCCGTCTTCGCCGGCAACGACCTCATCGCCGCGGGCGCCCGCCAGGCGTTGCGCGAGCACGGCCTGAGCATCCCCGAAGACATCTCCCTGGTGGGCTTCGACGACCTGCCGCCGGCGGCCGACATCGGCCTCACCACCGTCCACGTGCCGCACGAGGAGCTGGGCCGCACCGCGGTGCGCATGGCGCTGCAACGCGCCCGGGACAAGTCGGGCACGCCCGAGCGGGTCATGCTCGGCACCCACATCGTCGTCCGCGACTCGGTGCGCCCCGTCGTGCGTTCCGGCGCCCGGCCGTGACCGGCGTCCCCGCCGACGGGCCGTTCGACCGCACCCGCTTCGACTACTCCCCCTGGTCGTTCTGGGACGAGGCCGATGAGCGGGCGAGACGACGCCAGCTCGACCTCCGACGGCACCTCGTCGAGCACCGCGGCTACGAGATCGGGGAGCGCTGCTTCCTCTCCGAGCTCGCCTCCGTGCGGAACGAGGAGCTCAGCCTCGGCCACGGCAGCTACGTCGCCGCGGGCGCCTACCTGAGCGGGTCGCTGCGCGCCGGCCGTGACTGCACGATCAACCCCTACGCGGTGGTGCGCGGCGACATCCGCCTGGGCGACGCCGTGCGCATCGGCGCGCACACCTCGATCCTCGCGTTCAACCACACCTTCGACGACCCCGACACCGAGGTGTTCCGGCAGCCGCTGCGCTCGGTCGGCATCACCATCGGCGACGACGTCTGGATCGGCTCGCACGTCGTCGTCCTCGACGGGGTGACGGTCGGCGACCGGTCGGTGATCGCCGCCGGCGCCGTGGTCACCAAGGACGTCCCGGCCGGCGCGATCGTGGGCGGCAACCCGGCCAAGGTCCTCCGTTGGCGCGTGCCCGCCCCCGCACCGCGGCGGGACGACCTGGTCGGCCGGCTCACCGCGTTCGCCGAGACCGCCCGCGCCCAGGCCGAGCAGGTCCTGGAGCGCTGCTGGAAGCCCGACCTGGGCCTGTTCACCGACCGACCGGGGACGGCGCCGACCGTCCGCGCCCAGTGCGACGCGATCGAGATCGCCGACCTGCTGCTCGGCCGCGCGCCCGACCAACTGCCCGCCCAGGCCCAGGTCGACCGGCTGCGGGGTTGGCAGGACCCGGAGACCGGCCTGGTCGGCCCACTCACGGACGGCGTGGCACCGGCCCGGGCCGACCTGTCCGACCCGGACGCCGCCTACCACGTGCTGTCCGTCGGCTACGCGCTCGACCTGCTGGGCAGCGGCTTCCCCGAGCCGATCCACGCCGTGTCCCGGATGACCGCCGAGGAGCTGATCACCGACCTCGAACGGCAGCCGTGGACCACCAACGCCTGGTCGGCGGGCGCCCGGGTGGACGCGCTGGGCACCGCCCTGCACTGGAACCGGCGCCGCGGCGCCCCGAACACGCCGGGCACGACCGAAGCCCTCTTCGGTTGGCTGGTCACCACCGCGGACCCCCACACCGGCATGTGGGGCCGACCGTCGCCCGACGACGGCCTGCGCCAACTCGTCAACGGCTACTACCGGGCCTCCCGCGGCACGTTCGCCCAGTTCGGCGTGCCCGTGCCCCACCCGGAACGCGTCGTGGACACCGTCCTGCGGCACGTCCGCGACCCCCGCTTCTTCCGCCCGGAGCGGCAGGACGCCTGCAACGTCCTCGACGTCGCCCACCCGCTCTGGCTGACCCGCCACACCGGGCACCGCGCCGACGAGGTCCGGGAGGTCGCCCGCCGACTGCTCACCGACGCGCTGGGCCACTGGTCCGATGGCGCGGGCTTCGGCTTCCGGGCACCGCACCCCACGACCGCCGGTCTCCCCGCCACCGCGCCGGGCCTGCAGGGCACCGAGATGTGGCTGGCGGTCGGGTGGCTGCTCGCCGACCTGCTCGGCCTCGCCGACGCGCTGCCCTACCGGCCGCGCGGCGTGCACCGACCCGAACCCGCGTTCAGCCCGCCCTGACCGACGCGCGGTCCACGTCCGCGGCGACGGAGGCGCGCAGGTGGTCGCGGCGCAGCACCGACAGCACCGCCATCAGGGCCGCCAGCAGGGCGAAGCCCGACGCCGCGGTCAGCGCCGCCGACGGGCCCGCCGTGCCGACGACCGCGCCCGCCACCAGGATGCCGACCACGCCCGAGCAGGTGGTGACCGCGCCGACGGTGGCCACCACGCGTCCCCGGACCGCCTCCGAGGTCCTGGCCTCGACCAGGCCGTTCAGCGTCACGTTCTGCACCGAGCCGCACGCGCCCGCGACCAGCCACGCCACCGCGGTGACCACGAGGTGCGGCAGCTGCGCGGGTGCGGCCAACGCCGGCGCCAGCACCAGGTTCGCCGCGGCGAAGGCCGCGACCAGCCCGCGCGTGGTGGTGACGCGGCGGGTCAGGTTCGCGCCGAGCAGCAGGCCCGCGGTCCAGCACGCGAGCACGGCGCTGTAGGTGAACTCGTTGCCGCCGATCGGGCCGAAGACCAGGAACACCTGGTTGACCAGCGCGATCGCCACGGCCACGCCGACCACGGCCTGCGCGACGACGCGTCCCAGCAGCAGCCGGTCGCTGCGCAGCAGCACCCAGCCGCTCCACTGGCCGCCCGGCGTGGCCGCGCCGTCGTCCCGCCTCGGGTCGCGGTCCACCCGCAGCCACACCACGACCAGCGCCAGGTGCGTGAACGCCGACACCGCGTCGAGCATCACGGCCCACTCGACGCCCGGCCCGACCGCGATCACGCCGCCGAGCACGATGCCCGCCACGGACCCGGTGTTCTGCGCCGACGACAACGCCGACTGGCCGCGTGCCGCGCCGTCCTCGCCGGTCGCGACCGGGATCAGCGCGGACGCGCACGTCCGCACCACCACCCCGCACACGCCGAGCAACGCCACCAGGCCGAACAGGACGGGCAGCCGCGCATAGCCGAGCAGCAGCCCGACCAGCAGCAGCACCTGGGCGAACACCGCGACGAGGAGCAGCAGCCGGTGGGGGAACCGGTCGACCGCCCACCCGGCGAGCGGCGTGCCGAGCACGACGCCGAACGCGACGGCCACGAACAGCCCCGCCACCGCGAACGCGCCGGACCGGGCCAGCTCGGTGGTGAACCCGACCAGCGTGAGCTGCGCGCCGAGGCCGGCCACGCCGGACCCGCCCACCAGCACCGCCAGGTCCCGGTTGTCCCGCAGCACTGCGACCATTCCGCTCCCCCGCCGCGTCGCCGGTACGGATCGAGGCGATCACCTCGAGGTGCCGATCATGCCCGAAGATCACCTCGGCCGGCGGCGCGGTGGGTCAGTCCGCGCGGACGACGGCCAGCGGGCACGGCGCGTGGTAGACCATCGCCTGGCTGGTGGAGCCGAGGAGCAGGCCCGCGAAGCCACCGCGACCGCGGCTGCCGACGACCAGCAGCTGCGCGTCCCGACCGGCGTCGAGCAGGGCTTTCGCCGCACGCTCGCGCACCACCCGCCGGTCGACCGCCACGTCCGGGAACTTCTCCTGCCACCCGGCCAGGCGCTGGGCCAGCAGCTGCCGCTGCTGCTCCTCCATCTCGTCCCAGTGCACGCGCACCTTGTCGGCGTAGGGGGTGCCGGCGAGCAGCGGTGTCCACGCGATCAGCGCGGTGAGCGCGGCGTCCCGCGCCGACGCCTCCTCGAACGCGAACCCGATCGCCGCCTCACCCGCCGGGGAGCCGTCCACGCCGAGCACGACCGGGCCGGTGGCCGGGTGGGGGCCGCGGACGACGACCACGGGGCTGCGGCCGTGCGCGGCGACCGACACCGCCACCGACCCGACGACCATCCCGAGGAACCCGCCCAGCCCCTGGGAGCCGAGTACGACGAGCCGGGCGTCCCGGGACGCGGCGACCATGGCGGCGGCGGGTTGGGCGGCCACCACCGACGTGCCGACCTCCGGCACGAGGTCGCGCACGCTCGCGGCGGCCGTGTGCAGCCACTGCCTACCCTGCTCCTCGAACGCCTCCCGCACGTCGTGGCCGCTCAACACGAGCTCGGGGTAGCCGCGCTTGGGCAGCAGGTAGGCGTGCAGGAGCCGGAGCGGCACGCGGTGCCGCGCGGCTTCCTCCGCCGCCCAGCGCACGGCCCTCAGCGCCGACTCCGAGCCGTCCACTCCGACCACGATCGGGGCACTCATCACGGGGTCCCTCCAGCTTCCTCCAGCCGACGTCAGCGACACCCACACCATCCGACGGCGGGCGGCCCGCCGCACGTCGACCGCGGTGCCGCAGCCCCGTTCGGCGAACGCCTTCCGCTGTCGTGCCCGCCGGATACGATCGGCGCCGTGGATCCCGCCGACGACTTGCTGGCCTGGGCGCCCCCGCCCGGTTCGGGTGGTGCGGCGCCGGCCGTCGCGCTGCCCGGCTACAGCGACTTCCGGCTCGTCGCGCACGGCGGCGAGGGCACCGTGTACCGGGCCACCCAGGACGGGCTCGGTCGTGACGTCGCGGTCAAGGTGCTGGACGTGACCGACCCGGCCACGGTCAGCCGGTTCCACCGCGAGCTGGAGATCACCGTCCGGCTCGGCCGCCAGCACCCGCACATCGTGACCGTGCTGGACACCGGGGTGATCGGCGGCCGGCCGTGCATCGTGATGGAGTACCACGACCTCGGTTCGCTGCACGACCGGTTGCGGCAGCTCGGGCCGCTGCCCGTGGCCGAGGTCGTCGCGGCCGGGATCGCGGTGGCCGACGCGCTGTCGTTCGCGCACGGCCAGGGCATCCTGCACCGGGACGTGAAGCCGCAGAACATCCTGGTGCTGCCCACCTCCTACGTGCTGGCCGACTTCGGCATCGCGCGCGGCGCGGACGCGGCGCACACGGCGTCGCTGCAGCTGGTCAGCTACCGGCACGCGGCGCCGCAGATGGTGGACGGCCGACCGCCCGCCGCGGCCGACGACCTGTGGTCGCTGGGTTCGACGCTGTTCACCCTGCTGGACGGCGAGCCGCCGTTCGCGTCGGCCAACCCCGGCGAGGACACCATGCTCGCCTACCTCGGACGGGTGCGGGAGGCGCCGCCGAGGTCGCTGCTGCGGCGGGACGTGCCCGTCGAGCTGGTGGCGATCATCCTGCGGTGCCTGCGCAAGGAGCGGGAGGAGCGGTTCCCGGACGCGGCGGCGCTGCGCGCGGCGCTGGCGGCGGTGCCGACGTGGACGCCGCAGTCCACAGTGGACCCCGAGCACACGGCGGCGGTGCGGCGGGAGGTGCCGGAGCGCTACCCGGAGGGTCCGACCGAACTGCCGGACTTCGGTCCCAAGCCGGCGGTCGAGGCGGCGGCGGAACCGGTCGCCGCCGCGCCCGAGCCGGTGCGGACGTGGACCGAGGACCTGGCCGACCTGACCGTCCGGCACCACACCGAGCGCCGCCCGCCCGTGCCGCCGCCCCCGCCGCCGTTGGTGGAACTGCCGGAGCCGCCGCCGTCCCGGCCACGCCGGTCGTGGAAGTTGGCCGGGGTGAGCGCGGTGTTCGCCGGTGTCGTGGTCGGGGTGGCGTTGAACCTGCCCGGCCGGTCGGAGCAGGTCGCGTCACCGCCGTCCACGGCGACCACGACCACCACCAGCACGTCCGCCGCGACCACCACCACGACCGCCAGCCTGCCCGAGGGCGGCGATCCGCGGTTCACGCCGGTGCTCAAGCGGCTGGAGGACGGCGGTGACCGGATCGAGCTGTTCTGGACGGATCCGAGCGAGGGCAAGGCGCAGTTCGTCGTGGTCGACGTGACGGGCTCGGCGGCGCGGCCGTTGGTGACCGTGGCGGCCGGTGCGACGTCGCACGTGCTGGAGGGCTTGGAGCCGAAGGCGCCGCAGTACTGCTTCCAGGTGCTCGCGATCGGTCTCGACGACCCGGCCACGCAACGCGGCGCGTCAGCCCGCACGTGCGCCGTGCGCAACGGCTAGCGCCGCCACAGGGGCCGTGGGTCGACCGCCCAGAACATCCTGCGGTACCAAGGCATCCCACGCCGCAGCCCACCGCGCACCTGCCGCGCCAACGACCACGGCGACGTCCCGGCCGCACGCCCCGCCACCGCGCCCGGTCCCGCCGCCACCGTCCCTGGTCCCGCCGCCACCGGGTGACCGACCCGGGGCCGGCCATGTTCCGGGGCGTGACCGACGGCACGACCGACCTCCGGTGCGAAGGCCGCGTAGTCCGCCAACCGGGCCAACTCCACCGCCGGCGCCGACCCCAGACCCGCCGCGATGTCCGGTGCGGTCCGATCCGCGGTCGGTGTCCGGCCGGCCAGCAACAACCCGTCCAGCACGTAGGCCCAAGCGCCGGTCGCGCCCGCGGCACGCAGCCGGTTGCGCCGCACCAGCCGCGCCAACCCGAGCACCAGCAGGATCAGCACCGGCACCCCGCCGAGCACCGCGTACCCGATCCACCGCTGCGAACCGGCCGACGTGCCCTGCGCGGCGACGGTGCTCGACGGCGTCACCAACGGCGGCGGCGGCGCGGACAGCGGCGTGCTCGTCGGGGTGGCCGTGACCGACGCCAACCGGTCGAGCACCTCGCGCTTCTGCGCGGCGCTCGACCCACCCGACGACACACCCGACACCGGGTCGAACGGCACCCAGCCCCACCCGGCGAAGTACACCTCGGGCCACGCGGTCGCGTCGCTGCCGCGCACCACGCGTTCCTCGCCGTCGGCGGGCTGGAAGCCGACGACCACCCGGGTCGGCAACCCCACCGCGCGCGCCAGCACCGCGAACGCCGACGCGAACTGCTCCGCCGTCCCGGCGTTCGCACCGGGCTCACCGGGACCGCCGAACAGGAACCGCTCCAACCGCGCGTACGACGACCCGACGGGCGCCTGCGCGTCCGGCGTGCGCCCCTGCTTCACCACCTGCTCGATCGCCACGGCCCGCTCGTACGGCGACCGAGCGCTCTGCACGATCTGCCGCGCGTACTCCGCCAACGAGTACGGCAACCCCGGCAGCTCCAGGTACCGGCCCGCGTTCGTCGGCACGGTGGCGTCCAGCAGGTCCGCGTCATCGGGCACGTCCACCACACCCCGCACCCGGTACGACAGACCGGGCGTCAACTCGGTGCGCAGCACCAAGGACCCCGAGTCGGGGTCGACCATCGCGCCGTCCAACGACACCGCCGTGGGCCGCCCCACCGTCGGCAACCACCGGCCGCCCAACTCGCCGACGGTGATCTCCACCTCGGCCTCGTCCACCTGCGCGCCCGGCGGCAGGTCCGGCTCCGCCACGGCCCCGATGGGCCCGTACAACGACGCCGCCCGCCACGCCGCACCCGAGTAGTCCGACAACGCCACCAACCGCACCGCCCGCTCCGGACCGCGCACCCGGAACAGCTCCGTGTCGCCCAGATTCGCCCACGACGCCAACTGCGGCAACGGACTCGCCACCCCCAGATCAGCCACCGGCGGCTCCACCAGCTCCCGCGGCTCGAACGCCTCACCGGCCGGCAGAACCACCGCGAGCGCCGCGACCGCCGCCACCGGCACCGCGGGCAGCCCGAGCAACACCCGGCCACCGGCCTCCAACCGGTCCACGAGCAACCACCCGATCGCCACGAGCGCGACCAACCCCACCGCCACCAACCCGTACCGATCCGCCCGCCCGGCCGTCAACAGCGCCGTGCACGTGTAGAGCACCGCCGCACCAACCACGGGCGCCAACAACGACCGCCCCCGCCGCGCCACCGCCAGCACCACGACCAACGACACCCCGAACACCAGCAACGCGCCCGGCGCCAACAGCTCGGGTGTGACGGGCGCGGGCCGTGCGGCGGTCAGCAGGCGCGGCACCAGGTCCAGCAGCACGGGCAGCGGGTCGGTGGAGTCGATCGCCGAGCCCTCCGCCACCCAGTACCCGCCGACCAGCGCCAGCACCACCAGCGAGAACGCCACCAGCCCCGACGGCACCCGCCGCCACCGCAACAGCGGCAGGCACGCGAACGCCACCACAGCCGCGCCCGCGAACACCAGCGAAGCCGTGGCCCCCTGCCACCCCGAACCGAGGTGCAACGCGGCCACCACGACCAACAACGCCGCCCAAGCCACCCGGGCCGCGCTGCCCACCCGAGCGGCACTCACACCTCGGGCACTCGCACCTCCGCCACTCCCGCCTCCGCGTCCGGCACTCGCACCGCCGCGTCGGGCACGAGCACCGCTGTGTGGGGCACGAGCACCGCTGTGTCGGGCACCCGCACCATCGCCCGCGGACCCACGCGCACCGCCATCCGCGGACAGGCGAGCACCGTGATCCACCTGCCCGCCCGCATCCGCGGACCCACCCGCACCGCCATCCGAAGGTCCGCGCGCACTCACCGACGCACCACCCCGACACACCCGAGGCCGGGGCGCCGCGCCTCCATACTTCCGGCAACAAAATCGGCGCTTCCATTCATCCCCGGCGCCCATGACGCTATCGGGTGATCTTCTGCGGGCCGGCCAGGCGAAGCAGGTGGAGCGGGGACCCGGTCCGGTGCCCGCCACAGCCGTGCACTCAGCCGCGCGCTCACCGCGACACCGCCGTGTTCCAAGCGTCCAACAGCCCTTCGGCCTTGGCATCGCGCAGCAACAACACCGACCCGACCGCCGAGATCGGCCGCACCACACCGGGATCCACGACCAGCACCACCCCCACCGACGCCCGCCCCGCCTCCAGCATCAACGCCGACAGCTCAGCCTTCGCCCCGCACACCACCGCCACCACGTCCAAGTCCCGGATCGGCAGCGAACGCACCCCCGAAGCACGATCAGCCGCCTTGAGATCCGCCAACGCCGCCAGCACCACCGACGCGTCCGCGTCCACCGCACCCGGAGGCAACTCCACGTCCACCGCACCCGACGACGACACCAACCGCACCGGGTGCCCCTCGGCGATCGCCACCGTCACCAGCGACGCCGCCACCTCCACCGCGTCCTCGAGGTCCTTGGCCTCCGCATACCCGTCCGCATGATCGTCGAGCACCACCGCCAAGTGCGGGCGAGCGGGATCGGCGTCCTCCCGGATCATCAACGTCCCGGTCCGCGCGGACGTCGCCCAGTGCAACCGCCGCAAGTCGTCACCCGGCACGTACTCCCGCAACCCCACCAGATCCGTCCCACCACGCTCCACCCGCTCATCGGCCCCCACGTGCCCACGCCGCACCCCACCCGGCAGACCACGCACCGGCAGCACGCGCGGCACCACCCGGACCTCCACCACGTCACCCACCACCGTCCGGGCGTGCGCCAACCCCGCCAACCCCCGACGGCTCAACGTCAACGGCCCGACCTTCACCAACCCCCGCGTGTGCGTGGGAATCGGGTACTCCACCTTCACCTTCTGCCCCGGCGCGAGCAGCGGGATGTCCACCGCCACCACCTCACCCGCCACCTCGTCGGTCGCGTCGAACACCACCGGGAAACGCCGGCTCGTGCCCGTCAGCTCCACCACACCCGTGCAGGCGCCCAACCGCTGCACGGTTCTCGGCCGCACGACCCGCTTCGGCGCGACCTGGGCCCGCGACAACACCGACACCACACCCGCCGCCACGAGCACCAGCAACGCGATGCCCAACCCGGCCACACCCGGATAACGCCACCACAACCCCAAGCCCACCAACGACACACCCGACAGCACCGCGCCCAGCCCTCGCGCGGTCAGCCGCACCCTGGTCATCGCGCGGCCGGTCTCGGCACCGCCACGCCCGCCAGGACGTCGGCCAGGACCTCCTCGGTCGTCGTGCCGGCCAACTGCGCCTCACGGGTCAGCACCAACCGGTGCGCCAACACCGGCACGGCCAACGCCTGCACGTCACCCGGCACCACGAAGTGCCTGCCCTGCGCCGCCGCGTGCACCTGCACGCACCGCACCAGCGAACGCAGACCACGCGTGCTCGCACCCAGCCGCAACCGGCTGTCCGCGCGCGACGCGACACCGATGTCGCTGATGTAGCGCAACAACGGGTCCGCCACGTGCAGCGTCGCCAGCCGACGTCCCTGCTCGGCGACGACGTGCGGGTTGCTCACCGTCGGCACCGCGCCCACGTGCCCCGCGCCGCTCCCGGGCCGCAGCACGTCGATCTCGTGCTCCACCGACGGGTAGCCGATGGACGTGCGCAGCATGAACCGGTCCAGCTGCGCCTCGGGCAGCCGGTACGTGCCGTCCAGGTCGATCGGGTTCTGCGTGGCCACCACCAGGAACGGCGAGGGCACCGCGTGCGCCACGCCGTCCACCGTGACCGTCCGCTCCTCCATCACCTCCAGCAGCGCCGACTGCGTCTTGGCCGCGGCGCGGTTGATCTCGTCCGCCAGCACGACGTTCGCGAACACGGGCCCCGGCCGGAATCGCACCTCACCGGTCTGCGGGTCGTACACGGACGTGCCGGTGACGTCCGAGGGCAGCAGGTCGGGCGTGAACTGCACCCGTCGCGACACACCGCCCAACGCGCCCGCGACCGCCCGTGCCAGCGTCGTCTTGCCCGTGCCCGGGACGTCCTCCAGCAGCACGTGCCCGCCGGCGAACATCGCGACCAGCACGAGGTCGATGACGTCCCGCTTGCCCCGCACCGCCGACTCGACCGCGTCACCGAGCCGCGAGTGCAGGGCGCGGAACGCCGCGATCTCGTCCTCACCGATCGCCGGCACCGCCGTACTCGTCACTTCTCGCCCCTCGTCACTCCGACTCGCCGCGCCGCATCCGGCGGTTGCGGAAGGTCAACAACCACGCCGTCGCCAACAACCCGATACCGCCGCCGACCAACTGGTTGCTCTCGTCGGACGCGGGCACGCTCAGCGGCTGGCAGATCCGGCCGCCACCGCAGTTCTGGGGCGGCTCGCGCATGCGCACCGGGTACGACGCCGATTCCACCGACCCCGCCGGGCCGTGCGCCCGCACGACGATCGAGTTCAAGCCGTAGTCGACCGCGATGGTCACCGAACCACCGGCGCAGGGGATCGGCGCGGTGGCCTCCAACAGCAGGTTGACGACCTCGCACGTCCCGCTGTGATTCGCCCAGTCCGCCGGCGGCGCCGTGGTCACCCTCCTCTCGTACTCGTGACCGCCGGGCCCGACCGTGCTGATCACCTGGACACCCCCGGTCGGCAACGGTGGAGGCGGCGGGGGCGTGGTCGTCGTCGTGGTGATCACGGGCGGCGGGGTCGTCGTCGTGGTGACCACCGGCGGCTGCGTCGTCGTCGTCACCACCGGGGGCTGAGTGGTCGTCGTCCCGGCCGCCGGCCGGATCGTCCACGACGCCGTGCCCGCCTCACCCACCCCGAACCGGTTGTACGCCGCCACCGCGACGTCCACCTTCCCGCTCGCGCAGAACGTGGAACCCGCGCACGGCAACACCAACTCGGCCGACGTGCCCGCCACCCGCGTCTCCTGGCTGCCGCCGGAGAACGCGCCGGTCCCCGTCACCTGGTACCCGGTGATCGGCTCACCGCCGTCCGGCACCGCGCTCCAGCTCACGGTCACGACCACCGACGTGCCGTTGTTGCTGCGCTGGGACACCGTCACGCCCGCCGGACGACCCGGCGCCGCACCCGACACACCGGCACTCGGCGTCGTCGTGGTCGGCGCGACAGTCGTCTCCCCACCGCGGCCCTGCGTGTTCTGGCCGTTGCCCCTGTTGTCCCGCGTCGGCGGCTCCGGACGCGGCGGCGGAGGACTGGGCACACTCGGGATCGGCGACCGCTCCGGGTCCATCACCGGCAGCTCGGGACTGCGGATCACCACGTCCCGCGTGCGCCCGTCGGAATCCACGATCACACCCGAATCCGAACCCGGCGTGTTGATGAACAGCTTGCCGTCGTCGAACACCAGCGCCGGGTCGCCCGAACCACCCGTCCGCACGTCGTCCGCGCCACGCTTGCCCATCCGGTCCAGCACCACGACCTTGCCCGACCCCAGGCACGGCACGTAGACCCGGTCGCGGAACACCGCCGGCCGCCCGGGCTTGGGGCAGTCGAACTGCGCCATGTCCACCCGGACCACCTCGTCACCGCTGACCAGCACGACGACCGACGCGTCCGGGACCGACGCCGGTACCAGGCCCGTCGGACTCGTCTGCGCCGCCAACACCTCGCCCGCGAACGACGCCGTGCTCGCCGTGAGGTCGCGGCCGGTGCCGTCACGCACCACCACGCCGCCCTCCAACCCGAGCAACGTCACACCACGCTCGTGCGGCACCAACGCCGTGCGCGGCCCGGCCCCCGACACCGCCCTGTTGGTCCGCTCCAAGAACTCCAGGTCTTCGTCCGACCACTCCAACGAGTACAGGTTGCCACCGTGGTCGACCGCCCAGAGAACCCCGCTGTCGTCCGCGACCACGTCGGCCAACGGCTGGCCGGCCAGCCACGGCGACCCGATGTCGGCCAACGTCACGGGGTCCGCGTTGTGCACCGAACCGGCCGCGCGATCGACCACGAACACCCGGTCCCACGCGATGAGCACCTTCGCCGACGGTCCGGGAGGCGCCTGCCTGCGACCGGAGGACAACAACGTCGCCAGGTCGATCACGGTGATCTGGCCGGTGCGGCGGTCGAGCACGATCAGCTTGTCGTCGGACTGCGCGATCTCCAACTGCGCGTCCGCCCCACTGACCTGCAACCGCGTCTGCGGCTTCCCCGAACTCGGGTTGACCTGCACGACCTCACCGCGCTGGTCGTCGTTCAGCCAAGTGAGGCCATCGGAAACCTCGACAGCCGTGCGCGAGATGCCGTCGCCAAGAGCAGCGCCGACCAGCAACAACAGCCCTAACGCGGCGGCGCTGACACTGGCCGACTCCCGCCGGCCCGCGCCGATGGCCCGACGCGCGATCCTGCCCAGCTTCGCTCCCACGGCCGGGATGCTAACGGCCCTGTATGACAATTCTGAGACAACTCACCAGCCTGCTCCGCTCGGCCCAAACCCGACTCGGCCGGATGCGTCCACATCGGACCAACCCTCCCCCGCGCGCGGTACGACCACCCCGCCACGCCCACCAACGCCGCGCGTGCCTTCCCCACCTCAACACCGCCCCTCACACCTCAACACCGCCCTCACAGGTCGGCGAACTCCTCCCGCCGCACCTTCGCGCACTCCGTCGTCAACCCCGCGTCCACGGCCTGGCTGATCTCCGCCAACGACCGCAACTGCTCCGGCGTCAACACGTCGAACAAGTGCTCCCGCACCGCCGTCACGTGCCCCGCCGCCGCCTGCTCCAACACCGCGAACCCGACGTCCGTGAGCACCGCGATCGAGCCACGCCGATCCGAGGGGCAGGCCTGCCGCTCGACCCAGCCCTCCTTCTCCAACCGGGCCACCGCGTGGGAGAGCCTCGACCGTGACGAGTGGCACACCGCCGCCAACTCGCTCATCCGCAGCGAGCGCTCCGGGGCCTCGGACAGCGCCACCAGGATCTCGTAGTACGCCATCGGCATCCCGGAATCACGCTGCAACTGCCGGTCGAGGTGTTCGGTGAACTTGGTCACGGCGGTCATGAAGGCACGCCACACCTGCTGCTCTTCGGCGCTCAGCCACCGCACGTCGCTCATGCCTCCCATCATACGGCCGTTGTTGAACCTTCAACCAGGATGCGCTATGTTCTGTTGAGAGTTCAACCAGACCAACCCAGAAGGACCATCAATGACCTCGCAGACTGTGCAGATCCCCGGCTACCTCGCGGGCACGTGGGCGATCGACCCGGTGCACTCGGACATCTCGTTCGTGGTTCGCCACCTGGGCGTGTCCAAGGTCCGCGGCCACTTCGGCACCTTCGAGGGCACGATCGTGACGGCCGAGAACCCGCTGGAGTCCACGGTCACCGCGAAGATCGACGCCGCCTCCGTCAGCACGCGCAACGACCAGCGCGACGCCCACGTCAAGAACGAGGACTTCCTGGACGTCGAGAAGTTCCCCGAGCTCACCTTCACGTCCACCGGCGTGCGCGCCCACGGCGAGGGCTTCCTCGTCGACGGCGAGCTGTCGCTGCACGGCGTGACCAAGCCCGTGGCCCTGGAGCTGGAGATCAACGGCTTCGGCGACGGCTTCGAGGGCTCGAAGGTCGTCGGCTTCTCCGCCTCCACCGAGATCAACCGCCGCGAGTTCGGCGTGACCGGTGGCCCGGCGGGCGCGGTCGTCGGCGACAAGATCACCATCCTGCTGGAGATCGAGGCCGTCAAGCAGGCCTGAACCAAGAGCATCCCGGAAGGCCCGCCGACACCCGGCGGGCCTTTCGCGCTGCCCGCCCTCCTCCCACCCCCACCCCCTCCCCCGCGCTCCCCGCCCCTCCCCTACCCTGCGTCAGGGCAAGTCGCTAGACCGGGCGAACCAGAGCGTCATTCCATTTCACCGAGCATTTCGGTAGTTTTTGGCGTGCCACCGCAACCTGCCTGAACCGCGCACCGTCTCCACCCGTAGTAGGTCGTAGCAGGTCGTGAAACCAGAGTTTTGCTTCGGTCGGCACTGAAGCTGTAGAACTCGATGCGGACACAGTCCGCTCACGGTCGTAGACCACGTGGGTGACATCGGACGCACTCATGGCACCATCTGGCGCAGCACGCGCCGGACGCAGGCGAGGAGGATCGGTGTGAACGCCCAGACCGAACAGGTCGACGACCTTCGACTCGTCGCGCTGCCCACCGCGGTGAACGTGGCGGACATGTTCGTGCGCTTCTCACTGGGCGAGTGGCGCCTGCGCGCGATGCAGGACGAGGCCGCGCAGACGGTCCGCCGACTGGTCGGCGCCGCGGTCGACGTGGCCGACCGGCGCGCGCCCGGCTTCCTCCTCGTCCGCCTGCGGCTGACCGGCACCTACCTGGTGGTCGAGGTCGAGGGCAACCGCGTCGCGCTGCCGCCGGAGCTGGCAGGCTCCCGCGCCGGCCTGGTCGACCTCACCGCCGGCGGCCACCTGGCGTGGTGCGAGCTGGCCCTGCCCTCGGGCATGAACGCCTCCGCCGTCCCGCTCCCGCGCCGCGAACCCCGCCGTTCCCCGGCCGCCGAGCAGCTGGGCGACGAGCCGAACGTGGACCCGGAGGTCATCCAGCGCATCCTCTACGGCCTGGGCGGCGGCGCGCACCGTCCCGATTAGCGCGCCCCGATCAGGCGACACCACCGGTCGCAGGACTGCCGCCACCACCGAATGGCGGTATGCCATGAGTCACGCCCCGCCCGGGGCGCACCTCATGGAAGGGACCGCTGATGCTTCTCCGACGCGCCGCCAGAACGATCGTCACGTGGACCGCCGCCCTCGGCGCGGTAGTGGCGTTGACCACAGCGCCCTCAGCCGCGGCCGCCTCACCACGCGCGATGGTCCCGGACGGGGTGTACAGCATCACCTTCGGCGGTGACGAGGACTCCGTCCTCACCCCGCTGTCGGACCAGAAGGGCGCGCCGACCGTCCTCCTGCCGCCGACCGGCGATCCCGCCTACCAGGAGTGGGAGCTGGTCAGGGACAGCAAGTTCACCCAGATCATCAGGAACATCAACAGCGGCCTCTACCTGACTCTGGGCGGGCAGCAAGCAGCCGACCACCGGCCCGTCGTCGCCGGCCCCTACCCGTACTCGTGGGTCGTGCGCACCGGTTCGGTGCCCGACCGCGTGACCATCCGGGCCTGGGAGGCCGGGTTCGCGCTGGACCGGTCACCGATGCTGATCTACCCGCCACGAGTCGACGTCCAGACGTCCCGTGGCGACCTGAGCCAGGAGTGGGTGCTGACCCCGCACGAGTAGCGGGTGCAGACCCGAGGGCCGGTGTCCACCCAGGACACCGGCCCCCGTCACATCACCGCCGCACCACCACATCACCGCTCACCGCCACAAGCGCTCACCGCCGAGCGAGCGCCACCAACGCGACCGCGAGCACACCCATCCCGCACCACGACACGAGCGGCAGGCGTTCGTCCAGCACGACCACGCCCAGCACCGCCGCCACCGCCGGCTCGGCGAGCGTCAACGTGGTCGCCGCCGCCGCGCCCGTGTGCCGAAGCCCGCGGGCGAACAACAGGTACGCGGCGAATGTCGTGAACACCGCCAGGTGCGCGGTCACCGCCAGCCCCGACGGGCTCGCCACCCACCCGACACCGACGACCGCCACCACCGGCAACGTCAGCGCCGACGCGCCGCCGAACACCACGCCCACCACTGCCCGGGACGGGTGCCCGAGCCCGATCAGGTGCGCGCAGATCACCGAGTACGCGGCGTACGACAAGCCCGCGACCAGCGCCAACCCCACTCCGACCAGGTCGACGCGGGCGTCGCCGCCACCCAGCACGAGCGCCGCGCAACCGACCACCGCGGCCGACGTGAGCAGTGGCCGCGAGCGCAGCCCCAGCACGATCGGCGCGGTGGCCAGCGCCACGGTCGTGCCCACCGCCACACCCGTGCGCGCGACCGCCGGGTAGAACGCGAGCGCGTAGCCCGCCACGGTCACCGCGCCGAGCAGCAGCAACCTCCGGTCGGCGGTCCGCAGCACGGCACGCGTGCCGCGAGCGGTCAAGAACAGCAAGCAGCCACCCACCACCAGACCCGCCGCGCCGACGGCCACGGCCGGTGCGGAGGCGGGCGCCATCGAGCTTGCGGTGCCGGTGGTGCCCCACAGGACGCACGCGGCCAGGATCGGCAGCGGTCCGCGGGTGGAACGAGCACGTGTTTCCACGGCAGAGGTCGACACGAGGTCTCCGTTCGCGAGACGAGAGGGAAGAGGACGCGAACGGGCGCACCGCGTGACCGGATCACGGCGTGATCGGGTCAGGCAGGCGAGAAGGCGTGCGTCAGCGAGTGCGCCCGGTCAGGCGCACGGCGGCGGAAGGACCACGTGCCAGTGGGTGTTCACGACCGGCATCGTAGACGACCGCCGGCCGGTATCGTGGGGATCATGGACATCGGCGTCGCGGATGACCTGCTGCGGCGGTCCCTCGTGGTCTACAAGTTCGCGGTCGACGAACTCATGACGAAACTGCGGATCCTCAGTGAGGAGTTCGACCTCGTCCACCGGCACGACCCCATCGAGCACGTGACGCACCGCGTGAAGCGGCCCGACGCGATCCTCGACAAGCTCCGGCGCAAGGGGCTGCCGGCGGACCTGTCGCTGGCCGCCGAGCACCTGGACGACGTGGCGGGCGTGCGGGTGGTGTGCCCGTTCGTGTCCGATGTGTACCGCGTGCGCGACATGCTGGCCCGGCAGAGCGACGTGGAGATCCTGCGGACCAAGGACTACATCGCCGCGCCGAAGCCCAACGGCTACCGCAGCCTGCACCTGATCGTGCGCATCCCGGTCTTCCTGTCCGACCGGGTGGAGCACGTGAAGGTCGAGGTCCAGCTGCGGACCATCGCGATGGACTTCTGGGCCACTTTGGAGCACAAGCTGTACTACAAGTACGACGACCAGGTGCCCGCGGGTTTCGTCGAGGAGCTGACCGCCACCGCCGCCATCGCCGCGGAGCTGGACGCCCGGATGCAGGTCCTGCACCACGAGGTCCAGCGGGACTGAGGGGGCGTGCCCGCACGCCAACCACCCTCCCGCCGCACCCACGCACGCCCAACGTAGGACTCACACGTCCCGAACGTAGGACTCACGCGCGCCCGACGGCGGACTCACGCGCGCTGAACGTAGGACTCTCGCGGTCCGAGCGTTGGACTCTCGGTCCGGGCCGTCAATCGTGAATGTGCCACACGTCACTACCGACGTGCCGCGCCGCTACGCCCGAGTAACGTCAAACGACGCCAGACAAAGAAGGTTACGGCCATCTCGGAATCTCAACGAAAATCCATCTGAACGGAGCAGGTAGATAATTCATACGCCCCCTGATGGACAGGCTACCGACACCCGCAAGCCGTTGACACGCGACTGCGAATAACCCTCGCGTACTGCAGGTATTTACGAGACCACACGGTCCAAACCCGGCCGTTCGAGTGAATCCCGGAAGTGCTTCTTCCACCACGGAGTCACCCTCCCCTCAAAATGGGGAGTAGCCTTTCCGCAAATGCTCCGTTCGGCGGTCGCGACGATCTCCCGGTGACAGCCACCGTTGGGCCGCGCCCCGGTTACTCATTGACACTGTGGCTCATTCTCAGAGGATCACGCATGGACACCGACCGGATCTCCACTCGATTAGCGACGCTCGCCCGCGCCCACCTGGTGCCCGGCGCGCAGCTCGCCGTGCACCACCAGGGACGCACGTGGACGCACGAGGTGGGCTTGGCCGCCGACGCGGCCGTGCCCATCGGCTCGATCACCAAGACGTTCACCGCGACCGTCGCCATGGCCCTGGTCTCGGACGGGGACCTGGACCTGGACGCGCCGCTGTCCGACCACCTGCCCGGGGTGGCGGCCGGCGAACTCACGCTGCGCCACTTGCTCAGCCACACCGGCGGCCTGCCGTCGGACCCGGAGGACGTGCGCACGACGTCACTGCGCCACCACGTCCGGCAGGCGCTGCGCGAGCTGCACCCGCTGCACGAGCCCGGCGCGGGCTTCTCCTACTCCAACATCGGGTACTCCCTGATCGGCCACCTGATCGAGGTGGCGACCGGGATGACCTGGTCGGAGGCGGTGGAGGCGGTGCTGCTGCGCCCGCTCGGGGTGCGCGCCAGGTTCATCACGACCCCGGACGCCGACGTCGTCAGCGGCCACGCCGTCAACACCGCCACGGGCCGCGTGGTGCCGGTGGCGCAGTCGCTGACGCCGGTCGACGCGCCGGCCGGCGCCCTGGCCGTCAGCGCCGCGGAGCTGGTGACGTTCGGCCGGATGCTCGGCGGCGGCGCGCCGCACCTGATGGGCCCGGACGACCTCGCCCTCATGCGCGAGCCCGTGCGCCACGCGGAGCCGTTCGGCATGGCCGACGGCTGGGGCCTCGGCCTGGCGCTGTTCCAGCGCGACGGCGTCCGCTGGGTCGGCCACGACGGCACCGCCGACGGCACGTCGTGCCACCTGCGGATCAACCCGGCCGACGGCACCGCGGTCGCCCTGACGACCAACGGCAGCAGCGGCTGGGGCCTGTGGCGCGAGCTCGTGCCGGAATTGGCCGACGCGGGCCTGCCCGTGGCGGATTACGACGGAATGAGCGGGCTGCACCGCCGCATCGCCCCTCCGCCGGACTGCACCGGGCGCTTCCGCAACGGCGACGTCGAATACGCCGTGCGCGCCGTGGACCGGGAGCGCCTGGCCCTCACGGTGGACGGCGAGCCGTTCGCCGACCTGTCGTTGTTCGACGGGCTCGTGTTCGCGATGCGCGATTCCGACACCGGCGACACCAACCAGACGGGGCGTTTCCTGCGCGACCCGGGCGACGGCGGTATCCGCTGGATCCAGATCGGCGGCCGACTCGCCCGCAGGCAGGTCGCGAAAACGGGTTGAATTTCACGTTTGAACCCCAGCGGAATGGGTAAGCCGCGCCCCTGAGCCAGAAAGGCACCTCTCGCGATGACGCACGCCCGCACACTGCCGGAATTGATCGCCGCGCAGGCGCTGCGCACTCCCGACGCACCCGCGGTCATATCGGCCGAAGGTGTGGTCTGCTACCGGGAACTCGACGAACGCGCGAACCGACTCGCGCACCTGCTCCTCGCCGAGGGGGCGCGGCGGGAGCACGTGGTGGCGGTGGCCATGCCGCGCTCGGTGGACAACGTGGTGGCGCGGCTCGCGGTGCTGAAGACCGGCGCCGCGTACCTGCCGATCGACCCGGACTACCCGGCCGACCGGATCGCGTTCATGGTCTCCGACGCCGAGCCGCTGCTGGTGCTCTCCGACCTGCGGGACCTCACGGACCGGCACGACGACGGCCGGCCGCGGCCGGCCGACCAACCCGTCACCGCGCCCGACGTCGCGATCCGGCCGGAGGACCCGGCGTACGTGATCTACACGTCCGGGTCGACCGGCCGCCCGAAGGGCGTCGTGGTGCCGCACCGGGGTTTACCGGCGTTCTCCGCCGCCGAGGTGGCCCACTTCGACGTGCGCCCGGGCGACCGGGTCCTCCAATTCTCCTCACCCAGCTTCGACGCCTCGGTGCTGGAGCTGTGCATGGCCCTGCCCGCCGGCGCGGCGCTCGTGGTGCCGCCGCCCGGACCGCTGCTCGGCGACCAGCTCGCCGAGGTGATCGGCACGTTCGGCGTGACCCACGCGCTGATCCCACCGGTCGCGCTGGCCACCGTGCCCGACGTCGAGCTGCCGACGTTCCGCACCCTGATCGTCGGCGGTGACGCCTGCCCGCCCGACCTGGTGGCGAAGTGGGCCCCCGGGCGCCGCATGATCAACGCCTACGGGCCGACCGAGTCCACCGTGGTCACGTCGTGGAGCGAGCCGCTCGAGCCGGGCGGCACGCCGCCCATCGGCCACCCCATCCCCGGCACCGAGGTCCGCGTGCTGGACGACGACCTTCGCCCCGCCCCCGAGGGCGAGCTGTACGTCACCGGCGTCGGCCTGGCCCGGGGCTACCTCCGCCGGCCGGGGCTGACCGCGCAGCGGTTCCTGCCCGACCCGTTCGGCGAGCCCGGCGCCCGCATGTACCGCACCGGTGACGTCGTCCGCACCCGTGCCGACGGCCAGCTGGAGTTCGTCGGCCGGGCCGACCACCAGGTGAAGATCCGGGGCTTCCGGGTCGAGCCCGGCGAGATCGAGGCGCTGCTGCGGCAGCGGCCCGGCGTGGAGCACGCGGTCGTCGTCGCGCGCGGCGAGCCGAAACGGCTGGTGGCGTACGTGGTCGGCGACACCGCGGGTCTGCGGGAGCACCTGGTCGACAGACTGCCCGACTACCTGGTGCCTTCGGCGTTCGTCGAGCTGGAAGCGTTCCCGCTGACGCCCAACGGGAAGCTGGACCGGGACGCGCTGCCCGAGCCGGTCGTCGGCGACGTCCCGGAGGACCACGTCGAGCCGCGCACCGCGGCCGAGCGCCGCGTCGCCGCGGTGTGGTCGGACGTGCTCGGCGTGCCCCGGGTCGGCGCGCACGACGACTTCTTCGCCCTCGGCGGCGACTCGATCCTGGCCGTGCGGGCGCTGTCGCGGCTCGGCGGGCTGCCGGTGCGGGCGATGTTCGACCACCGCACGGTCGCCGCGCTCGCCGACGCCCTGCCCGACCAGGACGGCGCGCCGATCCCCCGCGTGCCCCGGGTCAAGCCGCTGCCCCTCTCCTCAGCCCAGCGCCGCCTGTTCTCCCTGGACGGCACGGCCGAGCAGAACACCGCCGTGGGCATCCGGCTCACCGGTCCGCTGGACGTGCCTCGTCTCGCCGAGGCGCTCGACGCGCTGGCCTGCCGGCACGACGCGCTGCGCACGACGTTCGACGTGGTCGGCGACGAGCCGGTGCAGGTCGTCGCGCCGCACGGCACGATCCCGCTGCGCGTGCTGCCCGCACCGGGCGCAACCCAGCCGGCCGCGACCGAGCTCGATCCGACAGACCTCGGCCTGGACGAGCCGTTCGACCTGCGGCGCGGCCCGCTCACCCGCGCCGTGCTCAGCCCCCTCGGCCCGGACGAGCACCTGCTGACCCTCGTCCAGCACCACATCATCACCGACGGCTGGTCGGTGCAGGTGCTGCTGACCGAACTGGCCGAGCTCTACGCGGGCAACCGGCCGGCCGAGCCTCCCGTGCAGTACCCCGACTTCACCGCCTGGGACCGGTCGAGGCCCGAGGGCGACCCGGCCTACTGGCGAGACCGGCTCGCCGGCATCGAGGCGCTCGACCTGCCCACCGACCGGCCCCGGCCACCGCTGCGCACCACGTCCGGCTCGGTCCTGCGGCGTCCGCTGCCCGCCGACCTGGTCCGCCGGCTGGCGGCCGTGGGCCGCGCGCACGACGCCACCTTGTTCATGACGCTCACCGCCGCCGTGCAGGTGGTGCTGTCCGCACGCAGCCGGCAGCGCGACATCGCCGTGGGCACGGTCAGCTCCGGCCGCGACCGCGCCGACCTGGAACGCGCGGTCGGGTTCTTCGTCCGCACGCTCGTGCTGCGCTCGTGGGTCGACCCGGACCTGCCGTTCACCGCGTTCCTGGACCAGGTGCGGGACACGGCGCTGGAGGCCTTCGCGCACGACGACGTGCCGTTCGACCGGGTGGTGGAGGAGGTCCGGCCCGACCCGGACCCCGGCCGCACGCCCCTGGTGCAGGCCGTCGTGGCCCTGCACCAGCCGCTGCTGCCCGGCACCGCGTTCGGCGAGCTGACCGCGGCCGAGCACGACCTCCCGCGCCCGGTGGCCCGGTTCGACCTGGTGGTGGAGTTCTGGCCGCGCGGCGACGACCTCGCGCTGACCGTCGAGTACAACACCGACCTGTTCGACGCCACCACGATCGAATCGCTGACCGACGACCTGGACGCGTTGCTGCGCCTGGTCGTGGACGACCCGGACCGCCCGCTGCACGACCTGACCGAGTTGGACTTCCCGCCGGACGACACCGTGCGGATCCGGGGCTTCCGGGTCGACCTCGCCGAGGTCGAGCAGGCGATCCGGCGGCACCACGAGGTGACCGACGCGGCCGTGGTCGTGGCCGACAAACGACTCGTCGCCTACGTCACGCCCCCGGTGAACCCCTCGGCGCTGCAAGGGTTCCTCGGCCAGGTGCTGCCCGCGCACGCCGTGCCCGCCACGTTCGTCGGCCTCGACCACCTCGACCGGGACTCGCTGCCCGCACCCCCGGACGAACGCGCCGAAGCCCGCTACGTCGCACCCCGCACGCCCGTCGAAGCCGTGCTGGCGGACGTGTTCGCCGAAGTGCTCGGCGCGGCCCGGGTCGGCGTCCGGGACAACTTCTTCGCCCTCGGCGGCGACTCGATCCTGGGCATCCAGGTGGTCACCCGCGCCCGCCGCGCCGGCCTGGTGCTGACCTCGCGGGACATCTTCGCGCACCAGACCATCGCCGCGATCGCGCCGCACGTCACCCGCGACCTGCCGCCCACCGCCGACCAGGGCGCGGTGACCGGCGAGGCGCCGCTCACCCCGATCCAGCGCTGGTTCCTCGACGGCCACGCCGTGCGGCCGGAGCACTTCGACCAGTCCGTCGTCGTCGACCTCGACCCCGACCTCGACGTGCCCGCGCTGCGCACCGCCCTCACCGCGCTGGTCGAGCACCACGACGCGCTGCGCACCCGGTTCGAGGGCGACCGCCAGGTGGTCGGACCCGTCACGGGTGCCGACCCGTTGGCGCTGGACCACTTCGACCTCACCCGCGGGCCGCTGCTGCGGGCCGAGGTCCTCGACGGCGGGTCGGTCCGGCTGACCGCGCACCACCTCGTCGTCGACGGCGTGTCGTGGCGCGTGCTGGTCGAGGACCTGACCACCGCCTACCGCCAGGCCCGCGCCGGCGAGACCGTCCGCGTCGGCCGCAAGACGACGTCGTTCCGCGACTGGGCGATCCGGCTCGCCGACCACGCCGCGCACGGCTTCGACGCCGAACTCGCCCACTGGACGGCCGTGGCCGCCACCCCGACCGGCATCCCGGTGGACCGGACCGGCCCGAACACGGTCGGCTCGCAGCGCGAGGTCACCGTGCGGCTCACCGCGAGCGAGACCGACGCCCTGCTGCGCGACGTGCCCGGCGTGTACCGCACGCAGGTCAACGACGTGCTGCTGACCGCGCTGGGCCGGGTGCTGGCCGACTGGACCGGCCGGTCGCGCGTGCTGGTCGACCTGGAGGGCCACGGCCGCGAGGAGCTGTTCGCCGACGTCGACCTGTCCCGCACGGTCGGCTGGTTCACCACCGTCTTCCCCGTCGCGCTCGACCTGCCCGCAGGCGACTGGGGTGACGCGCTCAAGTCCGTGAAGGAGCAGCTGCGGGCCGTGCCCGGACGCGGCCTCGGCTACGGCGCGCTGCGCCACCTGGCCCGCACCGCGCCCGCCTGCGACCCCCGGGTCTCGTTCAACTACCTGGGCCGGTTCGACGCCGACCAGCGCGACCTGGAGCTGTCCGCCGACCCGCGCGCGCCGCGCCCGCACCTGCTCGACGTGGTCGGCCAGGTGCGCGGCGACCGGCTGGAGTTCACCTTCCACTACAGCGAGCACGCCCACGACCGGGACACCGTCGCCCACCTCGCCGACGGGTTCGCCGCCGCGCTGCGCGGCATCGTGGCGCACTGCGCCGAGCCGGGCACGGGTGGCCGCACGCCGTCGGACTTCCCGCTGGCGCGCCTCACCCAGGCCGAGGTGGACCTGATCACCGGCGAGGACGCCTACCCGCTCACCCCGATGCAGGCGGGCATGGTGTTCCACGGCCTGGGCGACAAGGGCGTGTACTTCCAGCAGACCACGTTCGTCGTGGACGGCGTGACCGACTCGGCCGCGTTCGCCGCCGCCTGGCAGCGGGTGGTCGACCGGACGCCCGTGCTGCGCAGCAGCGTGCTGTGGGAGGGCGTGCGGCAGCCGTTGCAGGTCGTGCACGAGCACGTCCGGGTGCCGTTCACGTTCCTGGACTGGAGCAGGCTCGACGAGGAGGCCCGCGCCGGGCGGCTGCGCGACCTGCTGGCCGAGGACCGGGCCGAGGGCATCGACCTGACCGCGCCGCCGTTGATGCGGGTCGCGATCGCCCGCCTGTCCCCGACCAGCGTCCAGGTGCTGTGGACGTTCCACCACGTGCTGCTGGACGGCTGGAGCGTCTTCCACGTGCTGTCCGACGTGCTCGGCGAACCGGCCGAGCGGCGGCCGTTCCGCGACTACGTGGCCTGGACCGCCGAGCAGGACGAGGCCGCCGCCCAGGCGCACTGGCGGCGGGTGCTGGCCGGGTTCGACTCGCCCACGCCGCTGCCCGCCGACCGCCCGGCCGAGCACGGCACGTCGTCGCAGCGGCTCGAGGTCGAGCTGACCGACGACGAGTCCGCGTCGCTGTACGAGTTCGCCCGCCGGCACCGCGTCACGCCGAGCGCGATCGTGCAGGGCGCGTGGGCGCTGCTGCTGGCCCGGTCCGCCGGCCGGCGTGACGTCTGCTTCGGCGCGACGGTGTCCGGCCGGCCCGCGGAGCTGCCCGGCGTGGACGCGATCACCGGCATCTTCATCAACACCCTGCCGGTGCGGGTCCGGGTCGACGGCGCGACGCCCGTGGCCGACTGGTTGCGCGCGTTGCAGGACGCCCAGGTCGAGTCGCGGCGGTTCGAGCACGTGCCGCTGGCCGACATCCAGGCGTGGAGCGAGGTCGAGCGCGGCACCAGCCTGTTCGACAGCGCGGTGGTGTTCGAGAACTACCCGGCCGACCTGGCCGAGGGCATGGGCCTGCGGGACCTGGCCGCGGTCGAGACCACGAGCTTCCCGCTCAGCGCCACCGTCTACCCGGCCGCACGGCTCGGCGTGCTGCTGGGTTACGAGCCCGCGATGTTCGACCGCGCCACGGTGGCCCGGCTCGGCGACCGGCTGCGCAGGCTGCTGGTCGGCCTGGTCGCCGACCCGGACCGGCCGATCGCCGACGTGCCGTGGCTGGCCGAGGACGAGATCCGCCAGGTGATCGTGGACTGGAACGGCACGGCGGTCGGCGAGCCCACGGCCACGATCCCCGAGCTGTTCGCCGCCCAGGCCGCCCGCACGCCGGACGCCGTCGCGGTGACGTGCGAGGGCGGGCGGTTGACCTACCGCGAGCTGGACGAGCGCGCGAACCGCCTCGCCCACCACCTCGTCGCGCGCGGCGCGGGACCGGAGGCGGTGGTGGCGTTGACGTTCCCGCGCTCGATCGACCTCGTCGTCGCCGTGCTGGGCGTGCTGAAGTCGGGCGCGGCCTACCTGCCGCTGGACTCCTCGTCACCGGCCGACCGCATCTCGCACATCCTCGCCGACGCCCGTCCCGTGCTCAGGTTGGACCGGCTGCCGGACCTCTCCGACCAGCCCGCCACGGACCCGAAGGCGCCCGTGCGGCCGGACAACGCCGCGTACGTGATCTACACGTCCGGCTCGACCGGCCGGCCCAAGGGCGTCGTCGTCCCGCACTCGAACGTGGTCCGGCTGTTCTCCCGGACCGACCACTGGTTCGGCTTCGGACCCGACGACGTGTGGACCCTCTTCCACAGCTACGCCTTCGACTTCTCCGTCTGGGAACTGTGGGGCCCGCTCCTGCACGGCGGCCGACTCGTCGTCGTGCCCTACGAGACCTCGCGATCACCACGCGACTTCGCCCGGCTCATCGCCGACGAGGGCGTGACTGTGCTCAACCAGACGCCATCGGCGTTCTACGAGCTGCTGGAGCACGCGCCCGACCTCGCCGTCCGGTACGTGATCTTCGGCGGTGAAGCCCTCGACGTGCGCAAACTCTCCCGGTGGCACGGGTCCGGCGCGTTGATCAACATGTACGGGATCACCGAGACCACCGTCCACGTCACCTGGACGCACGCCGACGGCTCGATCGGCGTGCCCATCCCCGACCTGCGGGTCTACGTGCTCGACGACGACCTCAACCCCGTGCCGCCTCACGTGCCGGGCGAGATGTACGTGGCCGGGCCGGGCCTGGCGCGCGGCTACCTCGACCGGCCCGGCCTGACCGCGTCGCGGTTCGTCGCGGACCCGTTCGGCCCACCCGGTTCCCGCATGTACCGCAGCGGGGACCTGGCCCGGTGGGAGGACGGCGCGCTGCACTACTTGGGCCGCGCGGACCAGCAGGTGAAGATCCGCGGGTTCCGGATCGAGCTCGGCGAGGTGGAATCGGCGCTCGCCGCGCATCCTGCCGTCGCCCAGGTCGTTGTAGTGGCGAACGAACAACGCTTGGTGGCGTACTTCGTGCCGGACAAGCCGACTACGGCGTCGGAGCTGCGCGACCACACGGCCGAGGTCCTGCCCGACCACATGGTGCCCGCGGCGTTCGTCGCACTGGAAAGCCTGCCGTTGACCGTGAACGGCAAGCTCGACCGCGTCGCGCTCCCCGCGCCCGAGCGCGACGCGGTCACGTCCTCCGCCTACGTGGCCCCCCGCACCGAGACCGAGGACGCGATCGCCGCCATCTGGGCGGACGTGCTCGGCGTCGGCCGCGTCGGGGTCGAGGACAGCTTCTTCACCCTGGGCGGCGACTCGATCCGCAGCCTGCACATCACGTCCCGGACCAAGGCGGCGTTCGGCGTCGACCTGTCCCCACGCGACGTCCTCACCGCGCGCACCGTGTCCGCCCTGGCCGACCTGGTCGAGGAACTGGTGCTCGCGGACCTCGAAGCCCTCGCTGCCGACACGGAGGCGTGACCCGTCATGACCACGTCCAAGAACGACCGCATCTCCGCCTTGCCGGAGCACCTCCGCGAGAAGCTCCGCGCGCGGCTCGCCGGCCGGGCCGCGCCCGTGGTCGACGTGATCCCGCCCGCGCCCCGGGACCGGCCGCTGCCGCTGTCGGCGGGCCAGCAGCGCCTGTGGTTCCTGGACCGGTTCCAGCCCGGCGGCACCGAGTACACCAGCGCGATCGCGCTGCGGCTCACGGGCTCGCTGGACCTGCCGCGGCTCACCGACGCGGTGCGCGGGCTGGTGCGCCGGCACGAGTCGCTGCGCACCACGTTCGACCAGGTCGACGGCCGCCCGGTGCAGGTCGTGCACGACGACCTCGAGCTCGACCTGGTCGCCGTGGCCGACCTGCGCGAGGTGCTGGACGAGCCGTTCGACCTGCGGCACGGCCCGCTGTTCCGGGCCGCCCTGCTGACCGAGTCGGCCGACGCGCACGTGCTGCTGCTGGCCTCGCACCACATCGTCGTCGACGGCTGGTCGCTCGGCGTGCTGGCCGACGAGCTCGGCGCGCTCTACCGGGGCGAAGCCCTGCCCGAGCCGCGCTTGCAGTACGCCGACTACGCCGTCTGGCAGCGCGAACGGCCGGTGGACACCGGGTTCTGGGTCGACCGGCTGGCCGGTGTCGTACCGCTGGACCTGCCGACCGACCGGCCGCGACCGGCGGAGCGCACGTCGGCGGGCGCGACGCACGGGTTCACCGTGCCCGCGAGGCTGGCGGGCGACCTGGCCGAGCTGGCCCGGGTCAACGAGACCACCCTGTTCACCACGCTGATGGCCGCCGGCCAGCTGCTGCTGGCCCGCTACACCGGTCAGGACGACATCGCGGTCGGCACGGTCACCAGCGGGCGCGACCGGCCGGAGCTGGCCGGGCTGGTCGGCTTCCTGGTCGGCACCGTGGTGCTGCGGTCCACTGTGGACACCTCGCGGTCGTTCGCGGAGTTCCTGGCCGAGGCGAACCGGACCGCGCTGGACGCGTTCGCGCACGACGACGTGCCGTTCGACCGGGTGGTCGAAGCCGTCGGCGCGACCCGCGACCCGAGCCGCACGCCGCTGTTCGACGTGATGGTGGTGCTCCAGAACGTGGGCCGCACCCTGCCGGAACTGCCCGGCCTGCGCGTCGAGGAGCACCCGCTCAGCCGCGAGTGGTCGAACTTCGACCTGACCTTCGAGTTCACCGCGACCCCGGACGGCCTGCACGGGTCGGTGGAGTACAGCACCGACCTGTTCGACGCCGACACGGTCGACCGGATGGCCCGGCACCTGCTCGCGCTGCTGTCCGCGATCACCGCCGACCCGCACCGGCCGATGGCCGAGCTGCCGATGCTGCTCGGCGACGAGCCGGACGGCCGCGGGCCCGCGCTGGACGTGCCGGCGGCGACGTTCCCGGCGCTGTTCGAGGCGCAGGCCCGCCGCACGCCCGACGCCACCGCGCTGGTGTGCGACGGCGACGCGCTCACGTTCGCCGAGGTGGACGCCCGCGCCAACCGGCTCGCGCGCCACCTGCTCGCCGAGGGCGTCGAGCCGGAGCGGATCGTCGCCCTGTCGCTGCCGCGCGGCGTCGAGTGGGTCGTCGCGGTGCTCGGCATCCTCAAGGCAGGCGCGGTGTACCTGCCGGTCGACCCCGGGCTGCCCGACGCGCGGCGGGAGCACCTGCTGGCCGATTCCGGCGCGGTGCGGGTGATCGACGCCCCGGTCGACACCTCGGGCCTGCCCGACACCCCGCCGGACGTGGCCGTGCGGCCCGACCAGGCCGCGTACGTGATCTACACGTCCGGCTCGACCGGCCTGCCCAAGGGCGTGGTGGTCGAGCACCGGCACCTGGCGAACCTGCTGCGCAACCACCACGAGACGTTCGGCGGCGACCGGATGCGGGTCGCGCTCAGCGCCGTGTTCTCGTTCGACACCTCGTGGGAGGGCATGCTGCTCATGGCCGACGGCCACGAGCTGCACGTGCTCACCGACGACGTGCGGCTCGACGCCGCCACGCTGCTCTCCTACGCCCGCGAGCACCGGATCGACCTGCTCGACCTGCCGCCGTCCTACGTGCGGCAACTGCTCGCCGACGGGTCGCTGACCGCCGAGGACGGGCCGAAGGCGCTGGTGCTCGGCGGTGAGGCCCTGGGCACGGCGCTGTGGCGCGACCTGGTGGCTTCCGGCCTGCGGGCGTACAACTACTACGGCCCCACCGAGACCACCGTGGACGCGGTGTCGTGCCGCATCACGGGCGACCGGCCGGTCATCGGCACGCCGTTGGGCAACGTCACCGCGCACGTGCTGGACGACGACCTGCGGCCGGTGCCGGTGGGCGTGCCGGGTGAGCTGTTCATCGCGGGCGCGCAGGTGGCCCGCGGTTACCTGGACCGGCCCGGCCTGACCGCGCAGCGGTTCCTGGCCGACCCGTTCGGCGGACCGGGCGAGCGCATGTACCGCACGGGCGACCGGGTGAGGTGGTTGGCCGTCGGCGGAGCCGACAATGAGGCACAGCCGGCACTCCTTGAATACCTGGGTCGGACCGACGACCAGGTCAAGATCCGCGGGTTCCGGGTCGAGCCCGGCGAGGTGGAAGCCGCCCTGGCCACCCACCCGGACGTCACCGAGGCCGCCGTCGTGGCCCGGGACGACACCGGGCACACCCGGCTGGTCGCCTACGTCGTCACGACGGGGCCTGCCGACCTGCGGGCGCACCTGCGCGAGTCGTTGCCGGACTACGCGGTGCCGTCGGCGTTCGTGGAGCTGGACCGGCTGCCGCTCACGCCCAACGGCAAGCTGGACAAGGCCGCGCTGCCCGCGCCGCGGGCGGTGGCGGGCGGCGAGTTCGTCGCGCCCCGCACGCCGGTCGAGGCCGAGCTGACCCGGCTCTGGGCCGAGGTGCTCGGCGCGGAGCGGATCGGCGTCGAGGACAACTTCTTCGCGGTGGGCGGCGACTCGATCCTGTCCATCCAGCTGGTGTCCCGGGCGCGGCAGGCCGGGCTTCACCTGACCTCGCGGGACGTGTTCCGGCACCAGACCGTGGCCGAGTTGGCGCTGGTCGTGTCGAAGTCCGCCGAGACCGCGGCGGAACCCGTGTTCACCGGACCGGCGCCGCTCACCCCGATCCAGCGGTGGTTCTTCACCGAGTACGGACCGCTGCCGCACTTCACCATGTCGCTGCTGGTCGAGCTGGAGCCCGGGGCGGACGCGGACTCTTTGCGCGCCGCCGTGCGGACCGTCGTCGGGCACCACGACGCGCTGCGGCTGCGGTTCCGCGAGGTCGACGGGCGGTGGGTGCAGGAGGTCGCGGACACCGAGGTCGACGTGTTCCGGGTCGAGGTCGACGCGGACGTGGAGGCCGCCGCGCGGGAGGCGCAACGCGGCCTGGACCTCCTCGCCGGACCGCTGTTGCGGGCGGTGTTCTTCCCGGGCGCACGGCCGAAGCTGCTGCTGACCGTGCACCACCTGGCGATGGACGGCGTGTCGTGGCGGATCCTGCTCGGCGACCTGGAGCAGGCCTACCGGGGCGTGCCGCTGGAACCGGTCGGGACGTCGTTCACGCAGTGGGCGCACCGGCTGGACGGGCACGTGCGGTCCGGGGCGCTGGACGACGCGCGGGAGCACTGGGACTCGCTGCCCGAGCCCGAGGCGCTGCCGGTCGACCGGGAGGGCGCGAACACGGCCGGTTCGACGCGCGTGGTGTCCGTGCGGCTGGACCGGACGACCACGGACGCGGTGCTGACCGCCGTGCCGCCGGTGTACCGGACGCAGGTCAACGACGTGCTGCTCAGCGCGCTCGGGCGGGCGTTGGCCGAGTGGACCGGGCGGGACGCGGTCAGCGTGATGCTGGAGGGCCACGGTCGCGAGGAGCTGCTGCCGGGCGTGGACCTCACCCGCACGGTCGGCTGGTTCACCACGCAGTTCCCGGTGGTGCTGGAGCCGGGCGACGACTGGGGCCGCACGCTCAAGTCGGTCAAGGAGTCGCTGCGCGCGGCGCCGCACCGAGGGCTGAGCTTCGAGGCGTTGGGCGGCGGGAAGCTGCCTCAGGTCTCGTTCAACTACCACGGCCGGTTCGACGTCGCCGACGGCGGTTTCTACCGGGCCCGGCGCGACGCGGTCGGTGAAGACCTGGCGGGCGACCAGCCGCGCTCCCACCTGCTCGAGGTGACCGGCCTGGTCGAGCGCGGCGAGCTGGAGCTGAGCTGGCAGTACTCCGAGCACGTGCACGACGAGGAGACCGTGCGGCGGCTGGCCGAGCGGACCGTGGAGGCGTTGCGGGAGATCGTGGCGCACTGCGCGCGGCCCGGCGCCGGCGGACGCACGCCGTCGGACTTCCCGCTGGCCCGGCTCACGCAGGAGCAGGTCGACGCGCTCGCCGGGCCGGACGTGGAGGACATCCTCCCGCTCACGCCGTTGCAGGCGGGCATGGTGTTCCACAGCCTGGTCGAGCCCGGCGCGTACGTCGACCGGATGCGCCTGGTGCTCGACGGCGTGCGCGACCCGGAGGCGTTGCGCCAGGCGTGGCAACGGGTCGTGGACCGCACGCCCGTGCTGCGGTCGAGCGTGGTGTGGGACGGGGTCGCCGAGCCGGTGCAGGTCGTGCACCGGCACGTGGAGCTGCCGGGCGGGCCGGTGGACGCGCCGTTCGACCTGGGCGTCGCGCCGTTGCTGCGGGTCGAGGTCACGCCGTTGGGCGAGGACCGGGTCGAGCTGGTCTGGTCGTCGCACCACGTGATCCTGGACGGCTGGAGCACCGGGCAGGTGTTCGGCGAGGTGCTGGAGCAGTACCGGGCGATCGTCACCGGCACGCCCGCCCGGCTGCCCGCGCGGCGGCCGTTCCGGGACTACCTGCGCTGGCTGGCCGAGCAGGACCGCGGCGCGGCCGAGGCGCACTGGCGGTCCGTGCTGTCCGATGTGGACGGTCCGACGCCGCTGCCGTTCGACCGCGCGCCCACGCGGGCGCACCGCTCGGAGGCGTCCGCGGCGGTGAGGTTCTCGCTGGACCTGGACGACGCAGTGCAGCGCGCGGGCCTGACCGTGAACACGGTGGTGCAGGGCGCGTGGGCGTTGCTGCTGGCCCGCGCCTCCGGCGAGGCCGACGTGGTGTTCGGCAGCACGGTGTCCGGCCGCCCGGCCGAGCTGGCCGGTGTCGAGTCCATGGTCGGCATGCTGATCAACACCGTGCCGACCAGGGCGGTCGTGGACGGCGCCGCCGAGGTGGGCGCGTGGCTGCGCGAGCTGCAGGCGGCGCAGAGCGAGTCGCGGCGGTTCGAGCACACTTCGCTGGCCGAGATCCAGTCGTGGGCCGGGACGAGGCTGTTCGACTCCGTGGTGGTGTTCGAGAACTACCCCTTCGAACGCGACGGCGACGGGCCGCGCGTGGTCGAGATCGACGCGGTCGACAACACCACGCTGCCGCTGACGCTGAGCGCGTCGGTGACCGACCGGCTCAACCTCGACCTGGCCTACGACCCCGAGCTGTTCGACGCCGCCACCGCCGAACGGCTGGCGGGGTGGCTGCGCGAGCTGATCCGGGCGATCGCGGCCGACCCGACCACGCCGATCGCCGACCTGCCGTGGCTGACCGACGCCGAACGGCACCAAGTGCTGGTCGAGTGGAACCGGACCGCGCAGGACACGCCCCAAGGCCTGTACCCGGAGGTGTTCGCCGAGCAGGCCCGCCGGACGCCGGATGCGACCGCGCTGGTGTTCCACGACCGCACGGGGTCGCGCACGGCGTTGACGTTCGCCGAGCTGGACGCCCGCGTCAACCGGTTGGCGCACCACCTGCTCGCGCACGGCGCGGGACCCGAGCGCACGGTCGCGGTCGTGCTGCCGCGCTCGGCCGACCTGGTGGTGGCCGTGCTCGCCGTGCTCAAGGCGGGCGCGGTGTACCTGCCGGTCGACCCGGAGCTGCCCGCCGAGCGGATCGACTTCCTGCTGCGCGACGCGGAACCCGCGCTGGTGCTCGACGCCGTGCCCGACCTGACCGGGCTGCCGGACGCGCCGCCGGCCGTGGCGGTGCGCCCCGAGCAGGCCGCCTACCTGATCTACACCTCCGGGTCGACCGGCACGCCCAAGGGCGTCGTGGTCGAGCACCGGCAGCTGGCGAACCTGTACTACGCCAACAGAGCGGCCCTGATGGCGGAACCCACCCGGTTCGCGGTCACCGCGACGTTCTCGTTCGACACGTCGTGGGAGGGCCTGCTGTTCCTGGCCGCGGGCAACGAGCTGCACGTCATCGACGAGGAGCTGCGGCTCGATCCACCCGCGCTGGTCCGGTACATCACCGAGCACGGCATCGGCACGGTCGACCTCACCCCGTCCTACGCGCGGCAGCTGGTGCAGGCCGGGCTGCTGGAGTCCGGGTTGCGGGTGATCATGCTCGGCGGCGAGGCGGTCGACGCGGCGCTGTGGCGGGAGATCGCCGAGTCGCCGGTGGCCGGCTTCAACCAGTACGGCCCCACCGAGGTGACGGTCGACTCCGTGGCCACGCCGGTGGTCGGCGACCGGCCCGTCATCGGACGGCCGCTGGCCAACCTGTCCGCGTACGTGCTGGACGCCGACCTGCGGCCGGTGCCGCCGGGCGTGCCCGGCGAGCTGTTCCTCGGCGGCCCGCAGGTGGCCCGCGGGTACCTGGCCCGGCCCGGGCTGACCGCCCAGCGGTTCCTGGCCGACCCGTTCGGCGGACCGGGCGAGCGCATGTACCGCACCGGTGACCGGGTGCGCTGGCTCGACCGGGGCACGTTGGAGTACCTGGGTCGGGCCGACGACCAGGTCAAGCTCCGCGGCTTCCGGATCGAGCCCGGCGAGGTCGAAGCGGCGCTGCTGGACGTGCCCGGCGTGCGGGAGTCCGCCGTGGTGGTCCGGCACAACCGCCTCATCGGGTACGTGACCGGCACTCCGGAGACCGACCCGCGCGACGCGCTGGCCCGCAGGCTGCCCGACTACCTGGTGCCCTCGGCGGTCGTCGTGCTGGCCGACCTGCCGCTGTCGCCCAGCGGCAAGCTGGACCGCAAAGCCCTGCCCGAGCCCGACCTGGCCGGCGAGTTCGTCGAGCCGGGCACCGACGCCGAACGCGTGGTGGCCGACGTGATGGCCGACGTGCTCGGGCTGGACCGGGTCGGCGCGCACGACGACTTCTTCCGCCTCGGCGGCGACTCGATCCTCAGCATCCGCGTGACCTCGCGGTTGCGCGCGGCGTTCGGCGTGCAGCTGTCGCCGCGCGCGGTGTTCGACCACCCCACGGTGTCCGGCCTCGCCTCCGCCATCAGCTCCGGGGCGGGTTCCGGTCAGGATGCGGTGGACGCCATCCCGGTGATCCCGCGCGATGGCGTCCACCCTCCGCTCGTCCACCCGCAGTCGCCCGCGCAGCGGCGGCTGTGGTTCCTGGACCAGTTCGACGCGGGCAGCACGGAGTACGTCACGCCGACCGCGCTGCGCCTGCGCGGACCGCTCGACCTCGACGCGCTGCGGCGTGCCCTCGACGGCCTGGTGGCCCGGCACGAGTCGCTGCGCACCACGTTCGACGACGGCGTGCAGCTCGTGCACGAGCCGTTCCAAGTGCCGCTCGCGGTCGAGGACTCCGACTGGGAGGCGGTGCTGCTCGACGAGGTCGGCACGCCGTTCGACCTGCGCGAGGGGCCGCTGTTCCGGACCCGGCTCGTGCGGGTGGCGCCCGAGGACCACGTGCTCGTGCTGACGCTGCACCACATCGTCACCGACGGCTGGTCGACTGGCGTGCTGGCCCGTGACCTCGGCGCGCTGTACGCGGGCGAGGAGCTGTCGCCGCGAACCGTGCAGTACGTGGACTACACGGCGTGGCTGCCGGAGCCCTCGGTCGACTACTGGGCCGCTCACCTGGCCGGCGTGCCGCCGCTGGAGCTGGCGACGGACCGGCCGCGCGCGGCGGTGCGCGGCACGGCGGGCGCGATGCACGAGTTCACCGTGCCCACGCCCGTCGCGAAGGCCGTGAAGGCGTTGGCGGCCGAGCACGGCGACACCCTGTTCACCGCGCTGCTCGCGGCCACGAAGGTGCTGCTGGCCCGCTACACCGGGCAGGACGACATCGCGGTCGGCACGGCGGTGTCCGGCCGCGGGCGGGCCGAGCTGGACGACGTGGTCGGCCTGTTCGTGAACACCGTGGTGCTGCGGTCCTCAGTGGACCTGCGGCGGTCGTTCACGGAGTTCCTGGCCGACGTGCGGACCACCGTGCGGGACGGTTTCGCGCACCAGGACGTGCCGTTCGAGCGGGTGGTGGACGCCGTCCGGCCGGACCGCGACCCGAGCCGCAACCCGGTGTTCGACGCCATGGTGCTGATGCAGAACTTCGGCGCCGACGTGCCAGACCTGCCCGGCCTGCGGGTGGAGGACGTGCAGTTGCCGCTGCTGACCTCGACGTGCGACGTGACGTTCGAGTTCGGCGAGGTCGACGGCGAGCTGCGCGGCGCGGTCGAGTACAGCACCGACCTGTTCGACGCCGACACGATCGACCGGATGGCCCGGCACCTGGTCACGCTGCTGGAGGGCGTGACCGCCGCGCCCGAGCGACCGCTGGTCGAGGCGCCGCTGCTGCTCGGCGACGAGCCGGACGGCCGCGGCGTGCGGCTGGAGGTCCCCGAGGTCACGTTCGCCGAGGCGTTCGAGGAGCAGGCTCGGCGGACGCCCGACGCGGGCGCGGTGGTGTGCGGCGGCACGCGGCTCACCTTCGCCGAGGCCGACGCGCGGGCCAACCGGCTCGCGCACCACCTGCTGGCGCACGGCGCGGGCCCGGAGCGGGTCGTCGCGGTGTCGCTGCCGCGCTCGGCCGACTCCGTGGTGGCGATCCTGGCCGTGCACAAGGCGGGCGCGGTGTACCTGCCGGTGGACCGGGACCTGCCGCGCGACCGGGTCGACTTCCTGCTGCGCGACGCGCGCCCGGCGCTGGTGCTGGACGACATGCCCGACCTCGCCGCCTACCCCGACACACGCCCGGGCGTGGTCGTGCGGCCGGACCAGGCCGCCTACGTGATCTACACGTCCGGCTCGACCGGCGTGCCCAAGGGCGTCGTGGTCGAGCACCGGCAGCTGACCAACCTGATGCACAACCACCACCGGGTGCTCGACGTCGAACGCACGCGGGTCGCGCTGACCGCCGTGTTCTCCTTCGACACGTCGTGGGAAGGCCCGCTGCTGATGGCCGCGGGCCACGAGCTGCACGTCATCACCGACGACGTCCGGCTCGAACCGGCGGCCCTGGTCGAGTACGTGCGCGAGCACCGGATCGGCTTGCTCGACCTGACGCCGTCCTACGTGCAGCAACTCCTCCCCGCGGGCCTGCTGGACGGCGACCACGTGCCGGGCGACGTGATGCTCGGCGGCGAGGCGCTGCCCCCCGAGCTGTGGCGGGCGCTGGCCGACTCCCGCGTCACCGCGCACAACTACTACGGCCCCACCGAGGTCGCGGTGGACTCGGTGTCCACCGTGGTCACCGGTGACCGCGCGCTGATCGGCCGGCCGCTGACCAACCTGGTCGCGCACGTGCTCGACGAGGACCTGCGGCCGGCGCCGGTGGGCGTGCCCGGTGAGCTGTTCCTCGGTGGCGCGCAGGTGGCCCGCGGCTACCACGACCGGCCGGGGCTGACCGCGCAGCGGTTCCTGCCCGACCCGTTCGGCGAGCCCGGCGCGCGCATGTACCGCACGGGCGACCGCGTCCGCTGGGTCGGCGACCAGCTGGAGTACCTGGGCCGCACCGACGACCAGGTGAAGATCCGCGGCTTCCGCGTCGAGCCGGGCGAGATCGAGGCGGCGCTGCTGCGGCACCCGGACGTGACGCAGGCCGCCGTGGTGGCCCGCGAGCACAACGGCCACCAGCGGCTCGTCGCCTACACCGTCGGCACGGCCACCGACCTGGCCGGCTGGCTCAAGCAGCGGCTGCCCGACTACCTGGTGCCGTCGGCGTTCGTGGCGCTGGAGGCGTTACCGGTCACGCCGGCGGGCAAGGTGGACCGGCGGGCGCTGCCCGCGCCGACGTTCACCGAGGCCGGGTACGTGGCGCCCGAACCGGGTGTCGCCACCACGCTCGCCGGGATCTGGGCCGAGGTGCTCGGCGTCGACCGGGTCGGCGCGCGGGACAACTTCTTCGCCCTGGGCGGCGACTCGATCCTGAGCATGCAGGTCGTGTCCCGGGCCCGGCAGGCCGGGCTGAAGCTGACGTCCAAGGACGTCTTCCTCCGGCAGACCGTCGGCGACCTCGCGCTCGCCGTCACCGACGACACCCCGACGGCGCACGAGACCGTCACCGGGCCGGCGCCGCTCACCCCGATCCAGCGCTGGTTCTTCGCCGAGCAGGGACCGTTGGCGCACTTCACCATGTCGGTCGTGGTGGAGCTCGGCGACGTCGAGCCCGCCGCGGTGCGTGACGCCGTGCGGGCCGTCGTCGCCCACCACGACGCGTTGCGACTGCGGTTCACGCAGGTCGACGGCGTGTGGCAGCAGGAAGTGGCGGAGTCCGAGACCGCCGAGGTGTTCCGCGTCGCCTCGGGCGACCTCGCCACCGAAGCGCACTCGGCCCGCACCAGCCTGGACCTGCGGCACGGGCCGCTGCTGCGCGCGGTGCTGTTCGACGACGGCCGGCTGTTCGTCACCGCGCACCACCTGGTCATCGACGCGGTGTCGTGGCGGATCGTGCTGGCCGACCTGGACACCGCGCTGCACGGCGGTGACCTGGGGCCGAAGAGCACGGCGTTCACCGACTGGGCGCACCGGCTCGACCGGCACGTGCGCGAGGGCCGGTTCGACGCCGCCCTGCCGCACTGGGCCGACGTGCCGGTGGAGGAGCCCGTGCCGACGTCGGCGGGCAGCGCGCGCAGCGTGTCCGTGCGGCTGGGCAAGGCCGAGACGGACGCCCTGCTGCACCTGGTGCCCGACGCCTACCGCACGCAGGTCAACGACGTGCTGCTCACCGCGCTGACCTCGGCGTTCGCCGGGCGGGCGCTGGTGGCGCTGGAAGGCCACGGCCGGGAGGAGCTGTTCGACGGCCTCGACCTGTCCCGCACGGTCGGCTGGTTCACCGCCGAGTTCCCGGTGGCGCTGGCACTGCCGGACGGTGACTGGGGCGCGGCCCTGAAGTCGGTGAAGGAGCAGCTGCGCGCCGTGCCCGACAAGGGGTTGAGCTACGAGGCCCTGAAGTACTCCGACCGCGGTGTGACCGGCCCGCTGCCGCGCGTGTGCTTCAACTACCTGGGCCAGTACGACGACGAGCTCGACGACCTCGACCACGGCCGCGAGACGCCGGACGACGCCGTCCGCCCGCACCTGCTCGACATCAGCGCCGCCGTGTCGTCCGGGGAGCTGGTGCTGGACTGGGAGTACTCCACCGAGGCGCACGACGAGGCCGCGGTCCGGGCGCTGGCCGACCGGATGCTCGACGCGCTGCGCGGGATCGTCGCGCACTGCGCCGGACCGGACGCGTGGGGCCGCACGCCCTCGGACTTCCCGTTGGCGACGCTCACCGCCGAGCAGGTGGACCTGATCGTCGACCGGGACGTGGAAGACGTCTACCCGCTCACCCCGTTGCAGTCGGGCATGTTGTTCCACAGCCTCGTGGACGACGGCACCGCCTACGTGAACCAGCTGCGCGTGCGACTGTCCGGTGTGGACGATCCCGAGCGGTTCGCCGAGGCGTGGCAACGCGTGGTCGACCGCACGCCCATCCTGCGCACCGACGTGGTGTGGGAAGGGCTCGACGAGCCGGTGCAGGTGGTGCGGCGCGACGTGACCGTGCCGGTGACCTACGCCGACGTCACCGACGAGGTGGTCGCGGCCGACGCGGCGGCGGGCATCGACCTGACCACCGCGCCGTTGATGCGACTGGTGATCGGGCGGGTGTCGGACACCGAGGTCGACCTGTTGTGGACCTCGCACCACCTGCTGCTCGACGGCTGGAGCACCGCGCAGGTGTTCGGCGAGGTGCTGGGCGAGTACGCGGGCGGCACGGCTCCCGCGCGGCGGCCGTTCCGCGACTACCTGGCCTGGCTCGCCGAGGTCGACCAGTCGGCCGTCGAGTCGTACTGGCGCGGCGTGCTGGCCGGGTTCGAGACGCCCACCCCCCTGCCGTTCGACCGGCCGCCCGCCGAGGCGCACCGCGCCGAGTCCTCCGCGCAAGTCCTGCTGGACCTGCCCGCCGACCGGCTGGACGCGGTCGCCCGCACGCACGGCCTCACGGTGAACACGCTGGTCCAAGGCGCGTGGGCACTGCTGCTGGCCCGCACCTCAGGCCGGCGGGACGTGGTGTTCGGCAGCACGGTGTCCGGCCGCCCGGCGGAGCTGCCCGGCGTCGAGTCGATCGTCGGCATGTTCATCAACACCGTGCCCACCAGGGTGACGGTGGAGTCCGACGCCGAAGTCGTCGCCTGGCTGCGCCGGCTGCAGGACTCCCAGACCGAGGCGCGGCAGTTCGAGCACGTGTCGCTGGCGCAGGTGCAGGGCTGGGCCGGCGGGCGGCTGTTCGACAGCCTGCTGGCGTTCGAGAACTACCCGGTGGAGAAGGACACGCCGGACGGCGCGCCGGGCATCGGCGAGGTGGACAGCCTGGACACCACGTCGTTCCCGCTCACGGTCCGCGCGCACGTGGACGACGCGCTGCACGTGGAGCTGACCTACGACCCGCGGCTGTTCGACGACGGCACGATCACCGCGCTCGGCGACCGGCTGGCCCGGCTGCTCGACGCGATCGGCGCCGACCCGCGCAGGCGGGTGTTCGAGCTGCCGTGGCTGTCCGACGACGAGCGCGACCAGGTGCTGGTGTCGTGGAACGGCACGTCGTCCGGCGCGGTGGTCGAGGACACGATCCCGTCGTTGTTCGCCGCGCAGGCGGCGCGCACGCCGGACGCGCCGGCGGTGACGTGCGGGGGCGTGAGCCTGACCTACCGGGAGCTGGACGAGCGGTCCAACCGGTTGGCGCACCACCTGATCGCGGCGGGCGCGGGGCCGGAGTCGTTGGTGGCGTTGAGGTTCCCGCGCTCCCTCGACCTCGTGGTGGCGGTGCTGGGCGTGCTGAAGTCGGGCGCGGCCTACCTGCCGCTGGACGTGTCGTACCCGGCCGACCGGATCGCGTACATGATCGAAGACGCCCGGCCGGCGGTGACGCTGGACGAGCTGCCCGACCTGTCCGGGATGCCGTCCCAGACGCCGGAAGTGCCGCTGCGGCCGGAGAACACCGCGTACGTGATCTACACGTCCGGTTCGACGGGCCGCCCGAAGGGCGTCGTCGTGCCGCACTCGAACGTGGTGCGGCTGTTCTCCGAGACCGACCACTGGTTCGGCTTCGGGCCGGACGACGTGTGGACGTTGTTCCACAGCTACGCCTTCGACTTCTCGGTGTGGGAGCTGTGGGGCCCGCTGCTGCACGGCGGCCGACTCGTCGTCGTGCCCTACGAGGTGTCGCGGTCGCCGCGCGACTTCGCCCGGCTCGTGGCCGACGAAGGCGTCACGGTGCTCAACCAGACACCATCGGCGTTCTACCAGCTGCTGGAGGAGGCTCCCGACCTCGACGTCCGGTACGTGATCTTCGGCGGTGAGGCGCTGGACCTGCGCAAGGTGTCCGCGTGGCGCGGCTCCGGCGCGCTGATCAACATGTACGGGATCACCGAGACCACCGTCCACGTCACCTGGACGCACGCCGACGGCTCGATCGGCGTGCCCATCCCCGACCTGCGGGTCTACGTGCTCGACGACGAGTTGCAGCCCGTCGCGCCCGGGGTGGTCGGCGAGATGTTCGTCGCCGGTCCGGGTGTGGCGCGCGGCTACCTCGACCGGCCGGGCCTGACCGCGCAGCGGTTCCCGGCCGACCCGTTCGGCCCGCCGGGAACCCGGATGTACCGCACCGGCGACCTGGCTCGGTGGGTCGACGGTCGGCTGGAGTACTTCGGGCGCGCGGACCAGCAGGTGAAGATCCGCGGGTTCCGCATCGAGCTCGGCGAGATCGAGGCGGTGTTGGCGGCGCACGAGGCCGTGGCGCAGGTCGCGGTGATCGTGCGGGAGGACCGGCTGGTCGCCTACTACGTGCCCGCCGGCACGGCGGTGGCCGCCGGGTTGCGCGAGCACGTCGAGCGGTCGTTGCCGGACTACATGGTGCCGACCGCCTACGTCGCGCTGGAGCGGTTGCCGCTCAACGCCAACGGCAAGCTGGACCGGGCGGCGCTGCCCGCGCCGGAGCGGGAGGCGTCCGCGGCGGGCGGGTTCGTCGCGCCGCGCACCGAGGCCGAGCGCGTGGTCGCGGACGTGTGGGCCGAGGTGCTCGGCCTGGCCGAGGTGGGCGCGGAGGACAACTTCTTCACCCTCGGCGGCGACTCGATCTCCAGCATCCGGGTGGTGTCGCGGCTGCGGTCGTCCTTCGACGTCTCGCCGCGCGACCTGTTCGACCACCCGACGGTGGCGGCGCTCGCGGCCCGGTTGTCCGGGTCCGCCTCGGTCGGCCGCGAGATCACGCGCGTCGACGGTGACGCGCCGCTGTCGTTCGCGCAGCAGCGGTTGTGGTTCCTGGACCAGTTCCAGCCCGGCGGCACCGAGTACGTGACGCCGCTGGCCGTGCGGCTGCGCGGTGCGCTGGACGTGCCGCGGCTGGAGCGGGCGTTGACAGCGCTGGTCGAGCGGCACGAGTCGCTGCGGACCACGTTCCCGGCGGTGGACGGGCTGCCGGTCGCCGTGGTGCGGCCGGCGGACGTCACGCTGCCGGTGGTGGACGAGATGCCCGCGCTGGAGCCGTTCGACCTGGCCGAGGGGCCGTTGTTCCGGCCGGCGCTGGTCCGGTGCGGACCCGACGACCACGTGCTGGCGCTGACGATGCACCACATCGTCACCGACGGCTGGTCCGGCGGTGTGCTGATGTCCGACCTGGCCGCGCTGTACGGCGGCGAGGAGCTGCCGCCGCTGCCCGTCCGGTACGGCGATGTCGCGGCCTGGCAACGGGAGCAGCCGCTGGACGCGCAGCTGGACTACTGGCGCGACCAGCTGGCCGGCTTGCCCGCCTTGGAACTGCCGACGGACCGGCCAAGGCCGCCCGTGCAGACCACGGCGGGCGCGCAGACCGGGTTCGTGGTGCCGGCGGCGGTCGCGGAACGGCTGCGCGAGCTGGCGCGGGCCGTGGACGGCACGCTGTTCATGGCGCTGGTGGCGGCCTGCGAGGTGCTGCTGCACCGGTGGTCCGGGCAGGACGACTTCGCGGTCGGCACGGTGGCCTCGGGTCGCGACCGGCCGGAGACGCAGGACCTGGTCGGGCTCTTCGTCAACACCGTGACGCTGCGGGCGCGGGTCGAGCCGGCGGCGACGTTCCCGCAGTTCCTGGCCCGCACGCGGGAGACCGTGCTCGACGCGTTCGCGCACCAGGACGTGCCGTTCGAGCGGGTCGTCGACGCGGTGCAGCCCGACCGCGACACCAGCCGCACGCCGCTGTTCCAGGCCGTGGTGGCGTTGCAGAACGCGCCGCAGGCCCCGGGCTTCCCCGGCCTGGACGCGGAGGACGTCGAGCAGCCCACGGTGAGCAGCAGCTTCGACGTCACGGTGGAGTTCACCGAGGCCGACGACGGCGGGCTGCACGGGTCGGTCGAGTACAACACCGACCTGTTCGACGCGGGCACCGTCGAGAGGCTGGTCGAGCACCTCGGCGTGCTGCTGGCCGGCATCGCGGCCGACCCGGACCGCCCGCTGTGGGCGTTGCCGGTGCTGCCGGAGGCCGAGCGGGAGCTGCTGTCGGCGTGGGGATCGACCGGTCCCGCCGTCGACGGTCCCGGCTTCGTGGAGCTGGTCGAGGCGCAGGTCGGGCGCACCCCGGACGCATTGGCGCTGACGGGTGCGGCCGACGTGACCTACGCCGAGCTGAACGCCCGCGCGAACCGGTTGGCGCACCATCTGATCGGGCTCGGCGCGGGCCCGGAGCGGATCGTCGCGCTGCGGCTGCCCCGCTCGGTGGACCTGCTGGTGGCGGAGCTCGCGGTGCTCAAGGCCGGCGCCGCGTTCCTGCCGGTCGACCCGGAGTACCCGGCCGAGCGGATCGCGTTCATGCTCGACGACGCCCGGCCGCTGGTCGTGCTGGACGGTCCGGTCGACGTGGCCGGTCAGCCCGACACCGACCCCGGTGCGGTGGTGCGGCCGGAGCACCCGGCGTACGTGATCTACACGTCCGGGTCGACCGGGCGGCCGAAGGGCGTGGTGGTGTCGCACGCCGGCCTGGCCACGTTCGCGGCGGCCGAGATCGACCACTTCCAGGTGAGGCCGGGCGACCGGGTGCTGGAGTTCTCCTCCCCCAGCTTCGACGCCTCGGTGCTGGAGCTGTGCATGGCCCTGCCCGCCGGCGCGGCGCTGGTCGTGCCGCCGCCCGGACCGCTGCTCGGCGACCAGCTCGCCGAGGTGATCGGCACGTTCGGCGTGACCCACGCGCTGATCCCACCGGTCGCGCTGGCCACCGTGCCCGACGTCGAGCTGCCGACGTTCCGCACCCTGATCGTCGGCGGTGACGCGTGCTCGGCGGACCTGGTGCGCCGGTGGGCCCCCGGCCGGCGGATGATCAACGCCTACGGTCCCACCGAGTCCACCGTGGTCACGTCGTGGAGCAAGCCGCTGGAGCCCGGTGGCGCGCCGCCTATCGGCCGCCCGATCCCCGGCACGCGGGTGCACGTGCTGGACGGCGAGTTGCAGCCCGTGCCGGTCGGGGTGGCCGGTGAGCTGTACGTGTCCGGTGTCGGCTTGGCGCGCGGGTACCTGGACCGGCCGGGGCTGACCGCGTCGCGGTTCGTGGCGAACCCGTACGGCGCCGAGTCCGATTCTCCGGCGGGGTCCCGCATGTACCGCACGGGCGACGTGGTGCGGTGGAACGCGCACGGCGTGCTGGAGTTCGTCGGCCGGGCCGACGAGCAGGTGAAGATCCGCGGGTTCCGGATCGAGCTCGGCGAGATCGAGACGGCCTTGCTGGCGCACCCGGACGTGCGCGAGGCGGTCGTGGTGGCGCGTGCCGACGCGCGGGGCCACAAGCGGCTCGTCGCGTACGTCGTGGGCGAGGTGGCGAAGCTGCGGGAGTTCCTGGGCGAGTCGCTGCCGGACTACCTGGTGCCGTCGGCGTTCGTGCCGGTGGACGCGCTGCCGATCAGCCCCAACGGCAAGGTGGACCGGGCGAAGCTGCCCGAGCCGGACTTCGGCGCGCTCGTCGGCGCCGGGTACGTCGCGCCGTCCGGGCCGGTCGAGGAGGCGCTGGCGGCGGTCTGGGCGGACGTGCTCAACGTGCCCCGGGTCGGCGCGCAGGACAACTTCTTCACCCTCGGCGGCGACTCGATCCTGAGCATGCAGGTGGTGGCGCGGGCGCGGCAGGCCGGGTACCGGTTCGCCACCCGCGACCTGTTCGTGCACCAGACCGTGGCGGCGCTCGCCCCGCACGTCGCGGTGGAGGTGACGTCGTCGGCCGACACCGCGCCGGTGGTGGGCGAGGTGCCGCTGACGCCGATCCAGCACTGGTTCCTGACCTCCGGGCGGCGCAACCCGCACCACTTCAACCAGTCGCACCTGGTGGAGCTGGACCCGGCGGTGGACGTGGCGGCGTTGCGGCGGGCGCTGGGCGTGCTGGTGGCGCACCACGACGCGTTGCGGCTGCGGTTCACGTCGGTCGACGGGGTGTGGCGGCAGCACAACGACGACGTGGGCGACGTCGACGTGCTGACCGTCGTGGACGGTGCCGAGCGGCTGGAGGAGGTCGCCGACGAGGTGCACGCGTCGTTCGACCTGGCGACCGGACCGCTGTTCAAGGCGGTGCTGTTCCGTGCCGGGCGATCCGGGCACGACCAGCCGCTGTTGTTGCTGGTCGCGCACCACCTGGTGGTCGACGGGGTGTCGTGGCGGATCCTGCTGGACGACCTGGAGACCGCCTACCGGGGCGAGGACCTCGGCGCCAAGACCACCTCGTACCGGGAGTGGTCGCGGCGGCTGGAGGCCCACGTGCTCGGCGGCGGGCTGGACGACGAGGTCGAGCACTGGACCCGGTCGTTCCCGACGTTCCCGACGCCGTCCGGGACGCCCGAGGCGGTGACCGTGGAGCTGTCCGAGGAGGACACGGACGCGTTGCTGCGCGGCGCGCCCGCCGCCTACCGGACGCGGATCAACGACGTGCTGCTCGCCGCGCTGGCGTGGGCGCTGTCCCGGTGGACGGGATCCTCGCAGGTCGCGGTGGACCTGGAGGGCCACGGGCGCGAGGACGTGCTGGACGTGGACCTCTCGCGGACCGTCGGCTGGTTCACCGCGGTGTTCCCGGTGGAGTTGGAGGTGCCCGACGGCAGCTGGCGCGACCGGGTGAAGGCCGTGCGGCGGCAGCTGCGGGCCGTGCCCGGCAACGGGTTCGGGTACGGGGCGCTGCGGCAGCACGGCCTGGTGCCCGACGGCGGGCGGCCCGCGGTGTCGTTCAACTACCTCGGCCAGTTCGGGTCGGGCCAGTCCTCCGGGGACGCGGCCGAACCGACCGGCCTGTACCGGGCGGTGCTCCCGTCGGTCGGCGCGGAGCACGACCCGTCCGACACCGCCGACCACGTGCTCGACGTGGTCGGCGAGGCCGGCAAGACGCTGGGCTTCACCTGGTACTACCACGCGTCGGCGCACTCCGGCGCGGAGATCGGGGCGGTGGCCGCCGACTTCGCCGCCGCGTTGCGGGCGATCGCCGCGGACTGCCGGGGTGCGCTGTGACGACGTCGTTGGCGCGCAACCGGAACTACACGCTGCTGTGGGGCGGTCAGGCGCTGGCCGAGGTGGGGTTCAGCGCCTCCATGCTGGCCCTGCCGCTGCTGGTGCTGTACCTGACCGACTCACCGGTGCTGTCCGCCCTCGTGCTCACCGTGGACGCCACCGCGCAGCTGCTGGTGGGGCTGCCGGCGGGCGCGCTGGTCGACCGGTGGGACCGCCGCCGGATCATGCTGTGCTGCGAGGCCGCCCAGGTGGTCACCCTGGGCGGGCTCGTGGCGGCGATCTGGGCCGACGCGGTCACGATCCCGCACGTCATGGCGGTCGCCGCGGTGCTCGGCGTGTGCCGGGCGCTGTTCGAACCCGCCGAGGACGCGTGCCTGCCGCGGCTCGTGCCGGACTCGCAGCTGGCCACGGCCGTGGCGATGAACAGCGCGCGGTCGTCGTTGGGGCAGATGGCGGGCACGGCGCTGGGCGGCGTGCTGCTGGCCGTCACCCGGTGGCTGCCGTTCCTGGTGGACCTGGTCACGCACGTGGTGGCGTTCGTGGCGCTGCTGTTCCTGCGGGTGCCGCCGTCCGCGCCGGTCGAGTCGCACCCGCACCTGCTGCGGTCGATCGGCGAGGGCCTGCGGTGGGTGTGGAGCCGGCGCGAGATCCGGGTGACGGCGCTGTGCGCGGTGGTGCTGAACCTGTTCTTCACCGCGTTCTACGTGGTCGTCATCGTGCTGGTGGAGGGCCGGGGCGCGTCGTTCGGCGAGATCGGCGTGATGGCGGCGATGCTCGGCGTCGGCGGCGTGCTCGGGGCCCTGGCCGCGCCCTGGCTGCACCGCGTGCTCGGGCCGCACCGGTCGATCGCGTCGGTGTTCTGGGTGCTGACCCTGCTGGTGCCGTGCGCGTTGGTGGTCGAGTCGGCTTACCTGATCGGGGTGCTGTTCGCCCTGATGAGCTTCCTGGCGCCGACCGCCAACACCACGATCAGCACCCACCAGTTGCTGCTCACGCCCGACGAGCTGCGCGGACGGCTCAGCGGCGTGATGGGTGTCGTCGTGGGCGGCGCGGGCGCGGCCGGTCCGCTGGTCGGCGGCGTGCTGACCCAGGCGCTGTCGGCCAACGCCGCCGTGCTGGTGTGCGCGGCCGGCATTTTGTTGATCACGGTTTTCGTCACGGTCAGCCCGACTCTGCGCGGGTATGCGAGAGCACAGGAGGAGAACGAGGCATGAGGGACGACATCACCTACCAGGTCCTGGTCAACGACGAGGGCCAGTACTCGTTGTGGCCCGCGCACCACGACGTGCCCGCCGGGTGGCGGTTCGAGGGCACCAAGGGCACCAAGGACGAGTGCTCGGCGCACGTCGACAAGGTGTGGACCGACATGCGCCCGGCGTCGTTGCGCGCGGCGATGGACTGACGGTCGTCGGTGCCCTGGTCCCGCTTCAGAACAGCGGGACCAGGGCGCCGACCACGCCCGCGGCGACCAGGGCGCTCACCACGCCCCGGCGCAGGGCCAGCAGCCACAGCGCGGCGAGGCCGAGCAGCACGAACTGCCACGGCTCGTGCAGCGACCAGGCCAGCGGCACGGTGGAGCCCGCGATCGCGCCGATGGCGGCGGCGCCCGCACCGGTGAGGAACGCCTGGGCCCGGTCGTCATCCCGCAGGCGCTGCAACCGCGGACCACCCGCGATGACCATCACGAACGACGGCGCGAACGCCACGAACGCGGCCAGCAGCCCGCCGCCGAGCCCGGCGGCGGCGTACCCGACCACCGCGACCGTCTGCACGACCGGTCCCGGGGTGATCTGCCCGAGCGCCACCGCGTTGAGGAACTGCGCGTCGGTCATCCACCCGTACGTGTGCACGGCGTCCTGCCGCATCAACGGGATGATCACGAAACCGCCGCCGTACGACAGCGCGCCGACCTTGGCCGCCACCCACGTCACCGCACCCAGCCCTCCCCCGGCGGCGGGCAGGGCCAAAACCACGGGCCAATGCGCGCCGCGGCCGGACTGCGTCCGCACCGCGATCTCCACCAGCCCGGCCGCGACCAGCACGAACACCAACCACGGCCCGGTCACCGCCGCCGCCACCGCACCCACCACCAGGTACGCCGCCCAGCGCACCCGTGCCGCCCACGCCGTGCCGACCCGCCGGTAGCTGCCCGGGATCAACCCCCACGCCGCGTGCAACGCCACCGCCGGCACCGCCGCCCCCGCTCCCGCCGCCGCCCCCGTCACCCACGCGGGGGCGTTGTCGGCCAGGAACAGCACGGCCAGCGCCAGGATCAACAACAACCCCGGCACGATGAAGCAAACCCCACCGACCACCGCGCCCAGCGCGCCGCGCAACCGCCACGCGCACAGGATCGCCAGCTGCGTCGAAGCGGGCCCGGGCAACAGGTTGGTGACCGCGATGCCGTCCTCGAACTCGCGATCGGACAACCACCCCCGACGGGTCACGCACAGGTCCCGCAGCAACGCGATGTGCGCCGGTGGCCCACCGAACCCGACACACCCGATCCGCCCCCACTCCCGGGCGATGGTCCCCAACCCGACCCGCGTCACGAGGCGTCCACGCGCTCGACCGACCGACCACCCACCGCTGCCCGCTCCCGGACGTGAAGGTCGACTCGCACCGCCCAATCTTCACCGAGCCCTTGACCACAGGCAAACGACGCTTGTCGTGCCGGGCCGTGCTCCCCGACACTGACTACGACGCGGGTCGTGGGGAGGCGACATGCTGAAGTTCGCCGCCTGGGCGGTGCTCGCGTGGGTGAGCCTCGCGACAGCGATCTGGACCGCACCCGTCTCGATGACCCACGTCGGCGGCGACGTCCCCGCGCAGGACTCGTTCAACCACCCGTGCACCTTCGACGAAGCCGGGATGAAGAACTGCTCCGACACGTCGTCCTACCTGTGGCGGGTGTCCGGTGAACGCGCCGTCACCACGACGTGGAAACCCGGCCGTGAGGACATCGCGACGATCACCGGCACGCTCGTCCACGAGCACACCGACTGCCCCGACAGCCGCGTCGAGTGGACCGTCGTCGCCGGCGACCGCACCAGCGGGACGCTGACCGCCGACAACCCCACCGCCGACCTGGGCATCGACGTGCGGCAGCCACTGCGCGAACTCACCCTGACCGTCCGCCGACTGGACAGCGCAACCTGCGCCGCCGCCCTGCGGTGGAGCGACCCCCGGCTGGAACCCCCCTTCAAACTCCTCCCCTGACCCGTCGCTCAAGCCGTCGCCGCTAACGTCACCACCGTGAGCGCAGACGACTGGCTGACCGACACCAGGGTTTCCTACGACACGGTGGCCGCCAGCTACCTCGACATCACGCGCGAGGCGTTGGCGAAGACCCCACTGCTGCGCGGCGTCCTGGCGATGTTCGCCGAGGCCGCCCGCGAGGTCGGCGGCCCGGTCGCCGACATCGGCTGCGGACCGGGCCTCATCACGTCCCACCTGCACGGCCTCGGCCTGGACGTGTTCGGCATCGACCTCTCACCCCGCATGGTCGAACTCGCCGGCCACCACCACCCCGACCTGCGCTTCCACGTCGGCTCCATGACCAACCTCGACCTGGCCGACGACTCGGTCGGCGGCGTCCTGGCGTTCTACTCGATCATCCACATCCCGGACCACGAGATCCCCACCGTCCTCACCCACTTCCAGCGCGTGCTCCGACCCGGCGGCGTCGTCATGCTCGGCTTCCACGTAGGCGACCGCACCCGCCTCAAGACCGAGGGCTACGGCGGCCACCCGATGTCGGTCCACGTCCACCGCCGCCCGGTCGAGCGGGTCGCCGACTGGCTGCGCGACGCCGACTTCACCATCGAGGCGCAAGTCCTCATCGGCCCCGACGACGACGTGCCGGGAGGAATGCTCATCGCCCGGACCAAATCTTGATCCAGGAGCTCGGGCCGTGCCGGACCTGATCGCGCCAACCACCCGCCTGCACCAAGCCTGGCAGGCCGCTCACGCCGACTGGGGCCCAGGCGTCCACGAAGACGGCTTCGGACTCCTCCCGTCCGACGAGGTCGACTCGCAGGCGGGGTTCGCCACCTGGGTCGCGCGCATAACCGACCAGCCCGACTCGGTGTGCCGGTGGATCGTCGAGGACGACCACGTGCTCGGCGGCATCGCCCTGCGCCTCGCCCCTGACGACCACGTGCGGACCTTCGGCCACATCGGCTACGGCATCCGCCCCTCCGCACGCCGACGCGGCCTGGCCACCTGGGCCCTGGGCCGCGTGCTGGACGAGGCGCGCGCACTCCCCCTGGACCGAATCCTGCTCGTCTGCGAAGACACCAACACCGCATCGATGAAGACGATCGAGCGCAACGGCGGCATCGTCGACCGCACTCAGCCCACCGACCTCGGTGCGACCCGACGCTACTGGATCACTCTCCGCTGACCCCAAACTCCCGACGCAACCCCGACCACCACACTCCCCCGCTCGACCACACATCACCCCGCTCACCACTCCCTCCCGCACTCGCCCACGCCATGTCCGCCGCCGGGCCGGCCGTTTTATCCGGCTAACGTGAGACATGCGATTTGGGTTGTCACAGGTTGCACTCTTCGCCCAGTCGAGTGATCCGCAACCCCGACCCAACAACACCCCAACGGACCCGGAACCGACCCACCGAGGCCCGATTTGACATGGGTTCGGGTGCCATAGGCTGGTCGAAGCCGGGCAGGCTTGGCGGACGCTCTTCCCGCCATGCCTGCCCGGCTTTGGCCTGCCTGGGGTGCCCGTAAGGGCCCCATGTCAAATCGAGCCGGCCCCAACCCCAAGCAGCCGATCACGAATCGAGCCGGACCCAACCCGGAACAGCCGACCCAACTCACCCCGTCCACCCACCATCACCTCACGTCACCGGCACAATCCTCGCCGCCACCAACTCCCCGTCCTCGATGTCGAGCAACCCGACAGTCCCATGCGGCTGGCGGCGGCGATCGGTGGGCGAGCCCGGGTTGAACACACGCAAAGCACCCACACCCTCCCCGGTGACGTCCATCGGAATGTGGGAGTGACCGAACACCACCAAGTCCGCCTCCGGGAACCGGCGCCGCATCCGCGCGACACGCCCAGTCGCCTGGCCACTGTCGTGGATCATCGCCACCCGCAGCCCGGCGAGGTCGACTTCGACGGTCTCCGGCGCGCCCCACTCCACCACGTCCGGCCCGTCGTTGTTGCCGCACACCGCGATCACCGGCGCGTACTGCGCCAACTCATCCAGCACAGCCGCCACGCAGACGTCACCGGCGTGCAGGATGACGTCCGCGTGGCGCAGGTGTTCCGCCACTTCCGGAGGACACGACTTCCACCGCCGGGGCGCGTGGGTGTCCGACAGGACGACTACCCGCATGGCGCGGAACCTACTACCCACCGGACCTACTACCCACCACCTCCGCCCGGCCGGATCGGCTCAAGTCAGGGCCGGGCCCGCGTCACCGCTCGCGGCCAACTCCTTGAGGAACTCGTGGCACTGCTTGGCGCGCGCCGAATCCTCCTCCATCACGCGGCGAAAGAAGGTGGCGATCTCCTGCTTGCCCGCGTTCTCCGCGTCCCGGACGTACTGGCCGTAGTCGTGCCCCGCCTTGAGCGCGTGGTACTGCACGGAGATCAGGTCGTAGCTGACGTCGTCGAATCCGGTCTCCCCGGTGGCCATGGCCCCTCCTTCGTCGGTCGGTCGTCCTGTGCCATACCCACCGACCACGTTCCCAACCGCACCACCGACCACCCCACCCACCACTCGAACGTGGTTGCGCTGAGTGGCAGGGGTCGGAGGTTGCTTGTAGCGTGCGATCCGGGTTGAGACGACAGCCTTGGTCTGGCGCGAGCCGCACTGCCGGCTGGAGGAACCCATGAGAATCGCGGTCGTCTCGGCGCACGCGAGCCCGCTGCCCGTGCTCGGTGACGCCGAGGAGGGCGGTCAGGACGTCCACGTCGCCGATCTGTCGGCGGCGCTGGTCGCGGATGGCCACGAGGTCACGGTGCACACCCGGCGCGACTCCCCTCGATCGCCCGACGTGGTGCGCACCCGGCTCGGTTACGACGTGGTGCACGTGACGGCGGGGCCACCGAGCCCGGTTCACCCCGACGAGTTGTTGCCTCACCTGGACGAGTTCACCCGGTTCCTGCGCTCGCAGTGGCGGGCCGACCCACCGGACGTCGTGCACGCCCACTACTGGACGTCGGGCGTCGCGTCGGTGCTGGCCGCCAACGGTCTGGACGTGCCGGTGGTGCAGACGTTCCACTCCTTGGGCGTGGTGGCCCAGCAGGCGGGCGACGAGGGCGTGCCGGAGGTGCGGTTGTCCACCGAGCGCCTGATCGGACGCGAGGCGAGCCGGGTCGTGGCCATGTGCACGGACGAGAAGACGCACTTGGTGCACATGGGCGTGCCGCGAACGCGGCTGGCCGTCGTGCCTCCCGGGGTGGACGTGGAGCGGTTCAAGCCGGACGGGCCGCGGCTGAACCGGCCGCTGGCGCACCGGCTGGTCTCGCCGGCGGTCGGGGCCGAGGACGTGATCACCGCCCTGCGGTCGGTGTGGGACACGGAGCTGGTGGTCGTGGGCGGTCGGCCGGAGGAGGTGCGGAGGTTGCGCGAGCACTCGCGCGCGTCGGGCGTCGGCGACCGGGTCCGGCTGGTCGGCCGCGTGCCGCAGGTGGCGATGCCCGCGTTGCTGCGGTCCGCCGACGTGGTGGTCTGCGCCGGGTCGGACTGCGCCGCCGTCACCCCGCTCGAGGCCATGGCGTGCGGCGTGCCGGTGGTGGCCGCGAACGTCGGCGGGGCGATGGACATCGTCGTGGACTGCGTCACGGGCCTCCTCGTGCCACCGGACGACCCGCGGGCGCTGGCCCGCGCGCTGCGCCCCCTGCTCATCGACGACGCCCGCCGCGACGCCTACGGCATCGCCGCCACCGACCGCGTCGAGGCCAGGTACAGCACGACCAGGATCGCCGTCGAGACGGCCCGCGTGTACCGCCAGGCCACCGGTCGACCGGAAACGCTGGAGTCCTCGCTCACCGACGGCTGACCACGCAGCCGACGCCTGCCCACGCGGCCCCTCGCCCAAGCCCGGATCACGGCCGGTAAGCGCGCAGGCGATCGGTCAGGTCGTCCGGCGTGCCGTACGCGCGCAACCGGATCGGCCTCGGGTCGCCGGGATGGTCACCACGCCTGAGCGCCGCCACGTACGCGGCCACCTCCGGCGCCGGCGGCAGCACGTCCCCGCCCCGGTAGGTGATCACCACCGGCGGCTCGGCCGGCCGGGCGCGGACCGCGGCCGCCCAGCCGTACTCCTCGTCCCACAGCAGGGCGAAGTCCCGGTCGGGGAACGACGGCAGGTTCCCGTCCACCTCCAGGCACGCCGTCGCGGGCGGGCCGGGGTTGGCGCGCCAGCACTCGGCCGCCAACCCCAACTCGACCGCGACGGCCCGCACGTACCGCTGGAGGCCGCGGGTCGGCGTGTCCTCGGCCCCAGCCCCGAACTCGGACCAAGACCCGGACTCGGACCAAGACCCGGACCCAGATTCGGGGGCCACGCTCGCCACGCCCCCTGGTCACCCGGTCCCGGAGGCCCGGGTCGGACGAGCCGAACGACCCAACGCGAAGCCGAGCGCGATCATGCCGAGGCCCAACAACAGGTGCAGCCAGTTGTCGGCGCCGTTCACGGGCACGAAGTTGGCCGAGCTGTCGTGGTCGACGATGAGCCCGTACAACCACAGCAGCAGGTAGACGACGCCACCCGCGACGAGGTACAGGAACGCGTTGCGCATCGACCTGGCCATCACCAGGCCGAGGACGCCGAACCCCAGGTGCACGACGTTGTGCAGGATCGACACGGCGAACACGCCGAAGAGCTTGGCCTGCGACTCGTGCCCCGCGAACTGGATCGTGTCGTAGTCGGTGGTGATGCCGGGGATGAACCCGGCGATCCCGACCACGAGGAACACCGCGCCCACCACCGTCGCCGCCAGTTGGACCGGTGTGCGTGTCGTCGCTGTGCCGGGTCTGGACATGTCGACTCCCGTTGCCTCGCGGAAACCCACTTCGGTTGCCGTCCGACTACCCGACGTGCGTGCGGGCAAACGGGTTCACCGCTCCGGACGCGCCACCAGCGACCACAGGTAGCTCAACGGCTCCCCGTCCACCTCGTCACGCTCGACGAACTCGGTGATCAGCGCGGCCAACCGGGCGTTGAGCTCCGCCTGGGACGCCGCGCCGAGGCGCAGCACACCCCTCGCGCTGTCCCGGTTGGCGTCCGGCCCGGCCTCCAGCACCTCGGCCCGGTGCGCGGCGAGCATCGCCAGGTCCACCCGCTGGACCAGGCCCTCGCCCTCGACGTCGACCAGCCCCAGCCGCCACGTCCGACCGGTCGACCGGTACGGCCGTTCCAACGCGCCGCGCGCGCCGCTGCGCACCGGTTCGGCGGCCAGGAAGTCCCGCTTCACCAACGCCCGCACGTGCCGCAGCACGGTCGCCGGCGCGACGCCGAGCCGGTCCGACAGCTCCTTGTTCGTCAACGCCCGGTCCCAGCACAACCGCAGGATGCGCCAGCGCAACGGGTGCGCGAGCACCTTCAGCTCCTCGACCGTCGCGTCGCGGGCGGGGTGATCAGGCGGGGCCGGCACGCCGCAGAGGCTAACCCACCCGTCCTTGCCGCGCCCGCCAGTGGTTTGGTTCACTGATATCGATTGCACTTTGTGAAATCACTAGGAGTGTGGGCGTGGACGGACTGGCGCGGCGGGTCGGCGAGTGGGTGCGCGAACGGGACGGCGAGCTGCTGGCCGAACTGGCCGAGTGGGTCGCCCGACCGAGCGTCAGCCGCACGGGCGAAGGCATGGCGGACGCGGCCGTGCACGGCGCGGAACTGCTGCGCCGCAACGGCTTCCAGCCCGAGATCAGCCAGACCGACGGCTGGCCCGCCCTGCTGGGCACCGCGCCCGGCCCGCCCGGCGCGCCCCACGTGCTGGTCTACGGCCACTACGACGTGCAGCCACCCGGGCCGCCGCACGAGTGGGTCACCCCGCCGTTCACTCCCGACTTCCGCGACGGCCGGATCTACGGCCGCGGGACCGGCGACAACAAGGGCCAGCACCTGGCCCAACTGCTCGGCCTGCGGGCGTTGCGCGAGCTGACCGGCGGCCTGCCGTGCCGGGTGACCGTGCTGCTCGACGGCGAGGAGGAGATCGGCAGCCCTCACCTGGCGTCGGTGCTGCGGCAGGTCGACCGGCCGGACCTGGTGGTGTGGAGCGACGGCCCGGTGCACGAGTCCGGCCGCGCGGCGGTGGTGCTCGGCGTGCGTGGCATCGTCACGTTCGAGCTGCGGGCCTCGGGCGCGTCCGGCGTGCTGCACTCCGGCAACTGGGGCGGTGTCGCGCCGAACCCCGCGTGGCGGCTGGTGCACGCCCTGGGGACCATGCGCTCGCCCGACGGCCGGATCCTGGTCGAGGGCGTCACCGATGACGTCGTCCCGCTGAGCCCCGGCGAACGCGACGCGCTGGACCGGCTGCCGGTCGACGTGCCCGCCACCCTCGCGGGCATCGGCGTCACCGCGATGGAACCGCCCGCCGACCTCGGCTTCAGCCACCGCCTGGCCGCGCCCACGTTCACGATCAACTCGCTGAGCTGCGAGGACACCCCGGAGCACCGCACCGTCATCCCGAACCGGGCGGTGGCGCGGTGCGACATGCGGCTCGTCGGCGGGCAACGTGCGGACGCCGTGTTCGCCGCCCTCAGGGCACACCTCGCCGTGCACGCGCCGGACGTGGAACTGGTCGAGGGCGCCGCGATGCAACCCTCCCGGACACTGCCGGAGACCCGGTGGACGAACGCGGTCCTGGCCGGCGCGGAGGCCGGGTTGGGCGAACCGCCGCTGCTCGTGCCCGCGCTCGGCGGCAGCCTCCCGATCGCCGCGTTCGCCGACGCGTGGGACGTGCCCTGCTACGGCGTGCCGCTGGCCAACGTGGACGAGGCCAACCACGCGCCCAACGAGAACCTGGACCTGCACTGGTTCCGGCGGGGGATCGTCGCCGCCGCCACCGTGCAGCACGCGATCGCGGAGGTGGGACGGTGACCTGGACCGACTTCGAGTGGCTGACCGGCGCGGAGCCGAGCCCGGACGGCAAGTCCGTGGTGTACGTGAGCGACGCCTCCGGCCGCCCGCAACCCTGGGTGTCACCGCTGAGCGGCGGCACCCCGCGTCACGTGGAGGTGGCCGGGTCGGTCCGCCGGTGCGCGTGGCGGCCGGACGGCGCGCGGCTGCTGGTGCTGACCGACCCGGACGGCGGCGAGGACCACCGGCTGGCCGAGGTCGACCCCGCGACGGGCGAGGTGGAGTGGCTGGTCGCCGAGGAGGGCGTGCGGTGCGAGATCGGCACGCCGTACGGCAGCACCGGGCAGCCGTACAGCCCGGACGGGTCGCTGCTCGCCTACGCGAGCAACGCGCGTGACCGCGAGGTGTTCGACGTGCTCGTGCGCGACCTGCGCACCGGCGACGAGCGGATCGTGCTGCTCGGCGACGACCGCTACCTGCCGATGGGCTTCTCCCCCGACGCCCGGCTGCTGCTCGTGCTGCGGCTGCACCAGAACACCGAGCAGGACCTGTTCGCGTGCGACCTGGCCACCGACGAGGTCCGGCTGCTCACCCCGCACGACGGTCCGGCGAAGTACCACCCGGTCGCGTGGCTGCCCGACTCGTCCGGCGTCTACCTGTGCACGACCCAGGGCCGTGACTTCCTCGGCCTCGCCACGCTGTCCCTGGACGGTGGCCTGACCTGGCTCGACACCCCCGAGTCCGATGTGGAGGGCGCCGCTGTCTCCCCGGACGGCACGCGGCTGGCGTGGGGCCTCAACGAGCACGGCTACTCCCGGCTGCGGTGGGCGGAGGTCGGCGGCCCACCCGCCGACGTCACCGGGCTCCCGCGCGGTGTCGCGGTCGCCGAGTTCGGCTTCGACGGCTTCGCGCCGCGGTTCACCGCGTCCGGCGACCTGCTCGTGCAGCTCGGCCGGCCGGACGGCGCGACCGACCTGTTCCTGGTCGACCTCGACCGGGACGACGAGGCCAGGCAGCTGACCGACTGCGGCGCCCGGTTGCCGGACGCGATCGTGCCCCCGACGCTCGTCCACGCGACCGGCGCGGACGGCGAAGCCGTGCCGTGCCTGCTCTACCGGCCGCCGTCGGCGAGCGCGGAGCACCGGGCGCCGGTGGTCGTGACCGTCCACGGTGGACCGGAGTTCCAGGCGAAACCGGCGTTCGACCCGCTCGTGCAGGCGCTGCTGGCCCGCGGGATCGGCGTGCTCGCCCCCAACATCCGCGGCTCGTCCGGCTACGGGATGCGCTACCAGCGGCTGATCTACCGCGACTGGGGCGGCGGCGACCTCGCCGACCTGGAGGCGTCGGTGCGGCTGCTCGACGACGTGCCGTGGGTCGACCCGACGCGGCTGGGCGTGCACGGCGCGTCGTACGGCGGGTTCGCCGCCCTGTCCTGCCTGACCAGGCTGCCGCACCTGTGGCGGGCCGGGGTGAGCGAGTGCGGCTCGTCGGACCTGCTCAACGACATCCGGTCGTTCCCGCCGACCTGGCGCAAGCGCGCGGTGGACTGGATCGGCGATCCCGACGACCCGGCCGACGTGGCCGTCCTCACCGAGCGCAGCCCGCTCGAACACGCCGACCGGCTCACCGCGCCCGTGCTGATCATGCACGGCGAGAACGACACCAGGGTCGACCCGGCGGAGTCCGAGCGGATGTACCGCAGGCTGCGTGAGCTGGGCAAACCAGCGCGGCTCGTGCTGCACCCCGGAGTCGGGCACGAGTGGGACCGGGCCGGGCTCGCCGACACCATCGAGCTGATCGTCTCCTGGTTCGCCGACCACCTCCGCCAAGGACCCCACAGGAACTTCACAGACGAAGCACAGGAACCACGCTCATCGTGGACGGCATGACCCCCATCCACGACCGCGGCCTCGCCTTCGACCTGGCCACGTTGACCCGCAGGCGGGCCCTCACGCTGTTCGGCGGCGTGGGGCTCGCCTCACTCACCGCGCGCGCCACCGACAGCACCATCACCCCAACGTCGGCCTCCGCGTCGGCTGAATGCGGCGACGTGATCCCGCAGGAAACCGCCGGCCCGTACCCCGGCGACGGTTCCAACGCCCCGAACGTGGTCACCATCTCCGGCATCGTGCGCAGCGACATCCGCACCAGCTTCGGCACGGGCTCGCGCACCGCCGAGGACGTGCCGCTGCGCATCGAGCTGACCGTGCTCGACAGCGGGTCGGACTGCCGGCCATACGCGGGCGCCGCTGTGTACCTTCTACGGCACCGCCGGGTACGTGCAGAGCGTGCCCAACCTGGCGCGCACCTCCCTGACCGACGACACCGTGTTCCGCGACGGTCACGACGAGCAACCGGCCGCCGTGACCGGCGACGCCACCTCCGGCTGCACGGCCTCGCTCACCGTCCGGGTGTGAGGTCGTCCGGGATCAGGACAGCGTCAGCAGCAGGTGCAGGCCGACCAGCAGGCCGCACGTGACGGTGTGGACGAGCGGGTTCTGGGCCAGCAGCGCGGCGAACTCCCGCAGGAACGCGCTGGGCAGGAAGTACCACGCCGTGGGCGCGCCGATGATCTGCATGCGCAGCCGCAGCCTGCGGGCCAGCACGGCGGCGCGGAAGACGTGGAAGTTGTTGGTCACCGCGACCGCCCGGCCGGTCCACGAACGTTCGGCGAGCAGCCGCGCGCTGTACCGCAGGTTCTGCTCGGTCGTCGTCGCCCGGTCCTCCAGCACGATCAGCTCGTCCGGCACGCCGCGGCGCAGCAGGTAGTCGCGCATCGCCGCCGCCTCGGACACCGCCTCGTCCGGCCCCTGCCCGCCCGAGACGACGAGCAGCGGCGTGCGGCCCGCGTCCACCTCGCGGTGGTACAGGCGCAGGCCGCGGTCCAGCCGTGCGGCCAGCAGCGGCGGCACGCGGTCACCGATCAGGCCCGCGCCGAGCACGATCACCGCGTCGAAGCCCGTGCGGCGGCCGATGCTGCCGTACACGACCGAGTACAGCAGCAGGCTGACGAACAGGAACGCGACGTAGGCCGCGACGATCAACAACGACCCGATCACCGCGTCGACCACCGGTCCGGTGTGCGCCGTGGCGAAGCCGAACGCCGCCACCAAGCCGAAGATCGCGAGTCCCGCGAGCAGCGAGAGCAGGTTCGCCAGGCCGAAACCCTCGCGGCGCAGCATCAGCACGCCGTTGGCGACCAACGCGGACGGCAACACGAACCCCAGCCCCAGCAGCACGGCCACGAACACGTACCCGACGACCACGGCCGACCACCCGCCGTTCGCCGAGGCCCGGAACACCAGCCAGAGCAGCAGGAACACCAGCGTCACACCGAGCCACACGGCATTGCCGAGCCGCCGCCGGTCCCGGATCACGCCGATCACGAAGAACAGGGCGGGCACGAGCGCCGCGATCCCGAAGATCATGCGAGCCAATGTAGACGGCCGGCGGTCACCCGAAGTCGTCGTCCCCGAGCGCGCCGGCCGGATCTCTTCGCGGAACACGTCGATCCGCCGCGGCGCTGACACCCGGGACCACGACGCGCCGTGCGGTCAGGCGGACGTCCCCGGTCCGGGGTGGCCGGCCGTCGCGTGCAAGCCGGTCAGGGTCGCGGCGGCGGTGAAACCGAGGATCGGGTCCGGCCGGCCGGACAGCAGGCTCGCGTACAGCGGCCGGTAGTGCGCGATCTTGCGCGGCGTCCGGCCGTCACCGCCGTGCTCGGCCAGCAACTCGCCTCCCCGGAACGCGAACGCGGTCATCGCCGTGTGGTCCAGCCACACCTCCACGTCACCGCAGGTGAACGCGGTGGACTTGCTGCTCGCGCCGGTGCGCCAGCTGGTGTGCAACCGGGCCGTCCCCACCGCGCCACGGGACCGGAACGAGGCCACGGCCCAACAGCTCGTGCGCTCGTCCCGGAGCGACGTCACCGCCATGATCTGCACCAACCGGCCCAGCACGGTGAGCTGGTTGATGCCCGAGTCCGTCCACGCCGAGAGGTAGGAGGTGAACGCCTGCTCGCCCTTGAGCACGTACGGGTCGTTGAACGCCGAGGTGATCGCGGTGACCGGCCCCCACTCCGGGTGCGCGGCCACCAGGTCCGCCGCCCACTCCACCTCGGGCGAGAACGCGAAGTGGTGCGCGGTGAACAGCCGGTCGTGCGAGCCGGCCACGCCGCTCAGCCGGTCCACCGACGCCAGGTCCGGCACCAGGGGCTTCTCCACCAGCACTCGTGCGTCGGAGCCGGTCAGCACCGATGTGGCGAGGTCGGCGTGCGAGTCCGCGGGCGTGGCGATCACCACCAGGTGCGGTCGGTGCGCCGCCAACGCGTCGTCGAGGTCCCGGTGGTGCGCGGGGGTCACGCCCCGGAACACCGGCGGCTCGGCGTGCGGGTCGACGGTGAACACCAAGTCCACGTCGGGCCGTTCCGCCAGCACCTCCAGGTGCGTCCGCGCGATGGTGCCGACCCCCACCAACCCGACCCGCGTCCGTCCGTCGATCGGTTCCACCCCGGCAGCCTCCACACCCGGCAGTATCCGCCCCACGGACGCCGGGCCGTCAACTGCCTTCTTGATCGTGACGACCAGGACACATCGCGTGGCTCGACGGCGCCGTGAGGAGGTAGTTTCAGCGTCGTCCGCGCACCAGCCACGGGGAGCACATGCGATTCCTCTTCCGCCCACCCGCCAGCGAGGCCGGTGGACTGCTCTCGCTGCCCTGGGCCCAGCCCCTGGAGGACTGGGACGAGAAGCTGCTGCTGACCGTTCCCCAACGCGGTATCTCGCGGCACGTGGTGCGGTTCGTGGCCAGCGAGGGCCGCGTGTACGCGCTCAAGGAGATCGCCGAATCGCTGGCCCGGCACGAGTACTCGATCCTCGGCGACCTGGAGCGGGAAGGCATGCCCTCGGTGTCGGTGCTCGGGCTGTGCGTCGACCGCCCGGACGACCAGCAGGCCATCCTGGTCACCCGCTACCTCGACCACTCCATGTCCTACCGCTACCTGTTCTCCAGCCCGCGCGTCGAGCACTCGGCCGACCGGCTCGTGGACGTGCTGGTCGGACTGCTGGTCCGGCTGCACCTGTCCGGCACGTTCTGGGGCGACTGCTCGCTGTCGAACACGCTGTTCCGGCTGGACGCGGGCAACCTGGCCGCCTACCTCGTCGACGCCGAGACCGTCGAGCGCCACCCGCAGCTGTCGGCCGGCCAGCGGACCTACGACGTGGACCTCGCCCGTGAGCGCATCGGCGGCGAGCTGATGGACCTGGAGGCCGGCGGCCTGCTGCCGTCCGACATCGACCCGATCGAGGTCGCGGACAGCGTGCCCCGCCGGTACGCCGCGCTGTGGGAGGAGGTGACCCGCGAGGAGTTCTTCCAGCTCGACGAGCAGCGCTACCGGGTCGCCGAACGCCTGCGCCGGCTCAACGACCTCGGCTTCGACGTCGACGAGGTCGAGCTGGTCACCTCCGACAACGGCGCGCGGCTGCGGGTGGACATCCGGGTCGCCGAGATCGGCCAGAGCCGCCGCGAGCTGTTCAAGCTCACCGGCCTGGAGGTGCAGGAGGGCCAGGCCAGGCGCCTGCTCAACGACCTGCGCTCGTTCCGCGCCTACCTGGAGCAGCGCGACGGCGCGCCCGTGCCCGAGACGACCGCCGGCCACCTGTGGCGCAACGAGGTCTACGACCCGGTGGTCGCCGCCGTGCCGCCCGACCTGCTCGGCGTGCTGGCCCCGGCGGAACTGTTCCACGAGGTCCTGGTCCACCGCTGGTTCCTGTCCGAGAACGCGGGCCGCGACGTCGGCACCACCGCCGCGCTGCGCTCCTACCTCGCGACCGTGCTGCCGGACCGGGACAACGAGGTCGACGACGAGGACGTCGACTGACGTCTCGAGTGCGTCCGGGCCGCGGCTTGGGATCCGACTCTCCGCACGACCGGACCGCACGGGGCCGCAACCAGTCGGGATACTTCTCTGGTAGTGCCGCGGACGAATACCCTCAGGCCCTATCGGACCAGGTCCGGAAAGCCTTCGAACTCTCAGGGCAAGCCCAGGTGACGCTTCCGCCATTCTGCGGAAAACGTGTCGCCGTTTCCGGTGTTCCGCTTGCCGGAGAATTGTTCGACGATGACGAAGTACTGCTGCGCCATGGGCATTACCCGAAAAGGGGATTCGCGGGACCAGCGCGTTCGCTAGCGTGGGCAAAGGGCGCGAAACGGGGGGATGGTCCGGCATGCGTTACGACGCGTTCATGTCCTACAGCCACGCGGCGGACCAGCGGATCGCTCCGTTCCTGCGTCGAGGGCTGCACCAGTTGGCGCGGCGGTGGAACCAGGTATGGGCTCTGCGGGTCTTCCGTGACCAGGAGAGCCTCGCCGCAAACCCGGACCTGTGGGACACCATCGACAAGGCGTTGCGCGAGTCCCGGTTCTTCATTCTGCTCGCCTCGCCCGAGGCCGCGAGGTCACCATGGGTGGGGCGAGAGGTCGAGTACTGGCGTGCGGAACGCGAGCAGGGCACTTTCCTCATCGCGCTGACCGGCGGGGAGATCGTGTGGGACGGCCTCGCCGGGGACTTCGACTGGGACCGGACCACCGCGTTGCCGGAGGCGTTGCGGGGGTGGTTCTCCGCCGAGCCGCTGTGGGTCGACCTCTCCTGGGCCCGGGACGAACCGGAGTTGTCGTTGCGACACAGCCGGTTCCGGGTCGACGTCGCGACCTTGGCGGCCGCGGTGCACGGCAAGGCCAAGGAGGAGTTGGACAGCGAGGACGTGCGGCGTCACCGGGTCGCGACGTGGGTGCGCCGCGGGGTCGCCACTGCGTTGACGGTGCTGCTCGTGGCCGTGCTGGGGCTGGGTGCGCGGACGATCCTCCAGCAACAGGAGGCGATCGAGCAGGGACGACAGGCGTTGTCGCGGGCCGTGGCGGCGAAGAGCGAACTGATGGAGGACAGCGATCCGGAGCTGTCGCGGCTGCTCGCGCTGGCCGCGTGGCGGGTAGCCCGGACCCCGGAGGCCGAAGCGGCGATGCTGCAGGCAGCCGCACGTCCCGGTGTGGGGAGGGTCTTTGCCGGCGGGCCTGTCGAGGCTGTCGCGTTCAGCCCGGACGGCAAGCGCCTGGTGACCGGCGGCAACCACGTCCAGGTGTGGGACACCTCCGCGCTGCGACAGGTCGGCGGGGCCGCCAACGGCGAAAAGGGCGCCACGCAGGTCGTGCAGGTGAGTCCGGACGGCAGGACGCTGCTCACGGCGGGCCCCGGACTGTCCGCTCGGTTGTGGGACCTCGGAACCGGTGAGCTGCTGGCCGAGCCCCGCCAGGGCGACACGACCTCACCGTGGTTGAACGGCTCGATCAGTGCGGCGTTCAGCCCGGACGGTACGCGACTCGTGCTCGGTGATCCCGGCCACGAGGTGACGGTGTGGGACATCTCGAGCGAGAAGGCGGTCCACACCGTCGAAGTGCCGCAGGTCGACCCCTACGAGCGCAACTCGGTGCGGCCGTCGGTCGCCTTCCACCCCGGCGGCGGTTCGTTCGCGGCGCTCGGCTCGGACGGCGCCGTGCGGTTCTGGGACACCGCGACCGGCACCGCGCTCGGTGAACCACTGCCCGCCCACCCCGGCGACAAGGCGAGCCTGGTCGGCCCTGTGATCGTCTTCAGCCCGGACGGCACCCTTTTCGCCACAGGAGGCACGGACGGCACGATCCGGTTCTGGGACACCGCGACCCGCCAACCGATCGGCGCGTCCCTGACCGGACACACCAGACCCGACCGCATGTCCCTGGCGCAGTCGTTCGCCTTCAGCACCGACGGGCGCGTGTTCGCGGCCGGCAGCGAGGACGGCACCGTTCGCCTCTGGGACGTCCGCAGCCGCACCCTGCTCGGCGAACCGCTGAACGGTCACACCCGCGCCGTCACGTCGGTGGCGTTCAGCCCGGACGGCCGAACGCTCGCCAGCGGCGCCCGGGACGGCACGACGCGGCTGTGGGACGTGGCCGAACTCCTCCAACTCGGCCACCCGGCGATCGAGCACTCCGGCATGCTGTACGCGCTCGCGTTCAGCCCGGACGGCAAGGTACTGGTGACCGGCGGCGACAACGGTGAGACCGCAGGCGAACACGGGAGCATGGAGGCGTGCGGCCACAGCGGCTGGGGGGTGTGCTACGTCGACCGCGGGCGGATCGTCGCGATCGGCGGCGGCCAAGCGGTGCAGTTCTACTACCCGCTCGGCACGCAACTGCCACCGCCCGGGCCGCCCCGCACGCTCATGCTCTGGGACGTGGCTCAACGGCGGGCCGTGACCGACCTGCCGACCGACAACCGCACGCCGGTGCTGGCGGTGGCGTTCAGCCCCGATGGTGCGACCGTGGCCGCCGGCGGTATGGGTGATGAGCTCGCCGGCATCATGCTGTGGGACCACGCCAACCGCGTCCCGCGCGCGGAGCCGCTGGCCGCCGACCTGTCGCTGGTCCGCGCCGCGGCGTTCAGCCCGGACGGCGACACGCTCGTCACAGCAGGAGAGGGCCGGTTGGGCACGGGCAAGAGCGACGAGGACGGCAGCCGGACTCAGGTCACGTTCTGGGACGCCGAGGACCACACAAAGCTCGGCGCCGTCGACACCGGGGGCACCACGTACGCGGTGGCGTTCAGCCCCGACGGGTCGCTCCTCGCCACGGGCAACCGCCAGGGCGAGGTCCGGCTCTGGGACACCGGTACGAGAAGCCCGGTCGGTGACGTGCTCGAGGGCCACACCGGCCCGGTCGGCGCCCTGACGTTCAGCCCGGACGGCACGACCCTGGCCAGCGCCGGCGACGACGGCGCGATCCGGCTGTGGGACGTCGCCGAGCGGCGGGCGGCCGGTGATCCGTTGGTGGGGCACTCCGGAGCGGTGTACTCCCTCGCGTTCCACCCGGACGGCCGGACCCTGGCCAGCGGCGGCGGGGACAACTCGGTCCGGCTGTGGAACGTGGCGGCGCGCAAGCAGGTCAACGGACCGCACGTCCGCCACCGACAGCCCGTCCGCGCGGTCGCGTTCAGCCCGGACGGCGCGACCCTGGCCAGCGCCGGCGAGGACGCGGCCATCCGGTTCTGGGACGTCCGCACCGCCGAAGACGTCCCCGCAGCCCTGTGCGCCACCGCTCGACGTTCCCTCACCGTCGACGAGTGGGCGCGCCACTTGCCCGGAGTGGCGTTCCTGGAGGTGTGCCCACCGCGGTAGCCGGAGAACGACCTCGGGCGTGACCCGCCTCGACGGCCTGATGTGCCCTGGGTCCCGTGCGTCGGTTCCTGGACTGTCGTGCTGACCGACCAGTCACCGCGCGGCCGATGCCGGGCCAGGTCGTCGGCGCGGAACGCGAGCTCGGAGCACTCCGGCCACCGCCACCCGGGTCCGGAGGTCGGCACCGACCACCCGACTCGCGGTCGGCGCGTCATTCACGGCCGATGCAGACGAAGGTCCGGCGCAGCGGGTTGCGGGCGTTGATCGTGGCGACCGCTCGGGCCGGGCCCTCGCCCTGGGCGAGGGCCGCGTGGAACTCGCGCACCGCTGCGGCGCCGGTGCCGACGCCGGTGCGCGCTGCCGCGACCACGACGCTGCGCACCCCCGCCTTGATCAGGCCGCCGGCGAAGCCGAGCGTCGCGGCGCCGGTCCCCACCTGTCCGCCCTGGAGGTCGGCGCCGTCCAGCAGGACGATGTCCGGTGGTTGTTTGAGGTCGCCGATCTCGTGGGCGTAGACCAGGCGGTCGTGCAACCGCACGGCGGAGAAGGCGGTGTTCTCGGGTTGGTGCTCGCCGGACGCGGCGAGGTGGACCAGCGTCGCGTTGTCCATCGCGGAGAGCACGTCGTCTCCGCGCGCCCGTTCGCCCGCGAGCAGGTCGACTCGGCGGTGGTACCGCAGCAGTCGCGTCACGTCCGGCGCCGACTTCGGGCCCGCGACGACGACCACCCGGCCGTCCCCGCGCCGGTCGTCGTCGTGCCGTTCCACCCAGGCGGTGGCGGAGGGCGCCACCACCACCGTCCGGCCGTGGAGCGAGGGCAACGTCGACCAGGGCAGTGCGTGGAGCACGCCGGTGGGCAGGACGACGAGGTCCCGGTCGGCGATGCGGTCCGCCAGAGGTCGGAGCAGCACCTCGTCCAACCAGGCCGCCCGGCGGCGGGCCGAGGCGGCGATGACGTCGACCAGGGGTCGGGGCAGGTTGTCCGGTGCGATGGCGTCGAGGTCGGCGTGCAGTTCCCGGACGTCTTCGGCCGACCGGGCGGCGTCGCCGAGGCGCACGACGGTCGCGGTGCGGTCCACGAGGACGACGGCGAGCAGGCCGTCCCAGGCTTCGGTGAAGGCGACCAGCGCTCGTTCGCCGAGACGCGCCGCGAGGTGCCGCGGGCTCACCGGGTGGTGGGCCTGCTCCACCCAGCCGAGGAGAGCGGCTTCGCGCCGCATCCGCGCCAGTCGCCGGTGCAAGGCGTCCCATTCCGGGTCGTCGCGCGATGTCGTGCCCACGGCACGGGTCAGGAAGCGGATCTGGGTGAGCCGGTCGGCGAGCGCGGGGTGCAGTGCGGCACGCGTGGGCACTTGGCGTGCCGCGGCGGAGCGGGTCTGCTCGGTGATGTCCAAGACCTGCCACGGATCCACGGCGCTGGACACCAGTTGTGAGGTAAGGGCTGTCAAGCGGCGGTCGTGCACGTCCAGCAGGGGACGGTAGAGCACCGGCCCGGAGAACCGGTCGATCTTCCTCAGGGCCGCCCGCGCGCCGGCCAGCGCCCGCGTCGGATCGCCCAAGGCCACCAGGAGTTCGACGTGGCACAAGGTGCGGAGCACCACGATGTCGGTCGGCGCGTCCTCACCCTCGCGCTGGTGCTCGCCGAGCGCTTCGGCCGCCGCGCGCAGATCGCCTCCAGCGATCCGCAAGCGCACGACGAGCAGCCGGGCTGCGACCGCGGCGTCGTGGAATCCGCAGCGGTCCAGTTCGGCGGCAACCGAGAGCTCCTCGCTTCCCGGACCCGGCAGGGGGCCCGGAACCGCTACCGCGGCTGCCGCGGCGGCGGTCAGCCGAACCAGTGCGCTGAGGGCGGCGGGTTCGCTGCGCCCGTGGGCGACGAACACGCGTCGTGCCTGTTCGGCGAGTTGGAGGGCCCGGTCGTGATCGCTCTTGAACAGGGCCGCGATCGCGAACTGGTGGTCGGCCTCCGCGGCCTCCAGTTCAGTGAATTCAGGGCGGTGGAGGGTGAGCACGGCTTCCGCCTGCGAGGCCAGCCCGGCGGCGAGCAACGTCGCGGCGCGGTCCAGCGCTATCCCCTTGACGGTGCCGAGCAACCGCCGTCCCAGCAGGTCCGCCGCGTGTCCGAACTGGCGCAGCGCCGACGGCAGATCCCCTACGAGCCGGTACGCGATGCCGAGACTGCGCAGCATGCACCCCAAGGCGAGGTCGTATTCGCCCCTCCTCGTCCCCTCGGCCGCGATGGCGGCGAGGTTGTCGATCTCATCCTCGATCCAGCTGCCTGCCGCGTCGGGCTCGTAGGGCCGTGTAGTGGACGCCGGCGCCCAGTCGAGCGACGATCGGATCACCCCCGACCCGGCCAGGGCCTCCACGGCGAGACCGCTGAGGTGCAGGTAGTGGTCGAACAGCCGGGAGAACGCGAGGTGCGCGGCGATCGGGTCCATGTCGGCGGCCAGTCGTCGGGCGTGGTTGCGCAGCAGGTCGTGCATGCGGAAGCGCTGCTCGTGCACCTTCTCGATCAGGTGCACCCGGAGCAAGCCGTCCACCAGGTCGTCGGCTTCCTCGACGTTCACGCCGGCGAGTGCGGCCAGCGCGGTCGCGTCGAAGTCCCGTCCGGGGTGCAGGCCCAGCAATCGGAACGCGGCGGCGCAGTGCTCGTCCAACTGGCGGACGGACCAGGAGATGACCGCCGCCACGTCGCCCTCACGTCCGTCGGCCAGTTCCCCCGCCAACTGGCGCAGCGTGCTCCGAGGACGGGCAACCGCCGTCTCCGCGACCACGCGCAGGGCGAGCGGCAGGTTGGCGCACCGGTTGACGAGTTCGACGGCGTCGGCGGGCTGCTGCCGCACCCGGTCCCCGAGCGAGTCACGCAACATCGTCAGCGACTCATCGAGGGTCAGCACCCCGAGGTCGACCCTGCGAGCGCGGTAGCGGACACGCAGCTCGGGCAGGCTGTCGCGGCTGGTCACCAGGACGAAACAACTCGGGCTCGCCGGCAGCAGGGGCAGCACCTGGTCGGCGTTGCGAGCGTTGTCCAGCAGCACCAGCACCCGGCGTTCGGCCAACAACGACCGGTACAGCGCGGCCCGTTCGTCGGGATCGGCCGGAACAGCGGTGACGCCCAGCACGCGGAGGAACCCGGCGAGGGCCTCACCGGCCGACACGGGCGGCTGCGCGTCGTACCCCCGCAGGTCCACGTACAGCTGCCCATCGGGGAACCGGTCCCGCACGTCGTGGGCCCAGTGGACGGCGAGCGCCGTCTTGCCTACCCCCGCTGTTCCGGACAGGGCGGAGATGACCACCGCCCCGCTCTCGTCGTCGAGCATCCGGTCCAGGGCTTCCCGTTCAGGGACGCGCCCGACGAACCCCGCGACGGGCAGGGGCAACTGCCGGGGCGCCCGCCACGACGAACCGGGCGACTCCACCGTGACAGCGACGCCACCCCTGATGTCACGGGCCTGGACCACGGAATGCCGACCGCTGCCCGAGACCAGGTTCAGGTGCCCCGCGACCTCGTCGGTCAAGCAGCCTCCCGAAATCCGGCGCCACAGTCCGTCATCCGATGACGGTAGTGCAACAACCGGCCAGTTGCGGAGGCGCACCCGCACCGCGATGGACGTCATCGACACCGCTCCGGCAGTGGACACAAACGCAATAGAGCTCCCTTTGGAATGCCCGCACCGCCAGCCGGTACATGGTGGTGGCGGAGGGCGAACCGGCGTGATCGCAACAGAGGCTCCTCGTCCGGGCGATGACGGACCGGACGGTCGAACACCCGTGCACGATCAACGTCGAAGCACTGGACCGGCGATCAGCAGGTCCACTGGCCCGGACGGACGAGCCCGTGCTCACCACACCCGATAATGCGTCCCGCGATTCCGACGAATGACTCCTGACCATCGGCGGTGCGCTGTGACAAGGTGTCGCGACGCAACCCGTTCGGCAGGAGGAGACACCCTTGAGACCCAGACGATTAGCCCGGCGCACACTCTCCGTGGCCGGGGCGGCGGTGATGGTGGTGGCGATGACCCAGGCCGCGAACGCCCAGCCGCAGGACACCGACTACACCGTGCTCGTGGAGGCCGGTGCGTCGACGCAGGCCGCCCGTGCCGCCGTTCGCGCCGCCGGCGGACGGGTCACAGCCGAGAACACCGCGGTCGGCACGCTGACCGTGAAGGCACCGGCCACCGGGTTCGTCCAGCGCGTCGCTGCCGCCGACGCGGTGTTCGGCGCGGCGCCGGTGCGGCCGATCGGGAAGTCTCCCGAGATCGCACAGCGCCAGGCCCGCGAGTGGCACGAGGTCGAGAACGAGCACGCCGACGCGACCACCGCCAAGGCCCCGCCCCGGACCACGGCGGCAGGCCTCGACCCGCTCGACGACGCCCTGTGGGGCCTGCGACTGGTGCGCTCCGACATCGCCCGCGTCCGACAGGCCGGCGACCAGCGGGTTTACGTCGGCGTGCTGGACACCGGCGTGGACGGCACCCACCCGGACATCGCGCCGAACTTCAACCGCGCGCTGTCCCGCAACTTCACCATCGACATCCCGAACAACTCCAGCGGCGGCGTGTTGGACGGGCCGTGCGAGTTCCGCGGTTGCGTCGACCCCGCCGACCACGACGACGGCGGCCACGGCACGCACGTCGCGGGCACCATCGGCGCGGCGGCCAACGGCTTCGGCGTGTCCGGTGTCGCGCCGAACGTGTCGCTGGTCAACATCCGCGGCGGGCAGGACTCCGGCTTCTTCTTCCTCCAGCCCGTCGTGGACGCGTTGACCTACGGCGCGGACGTCGGCCTCGACGTGATCAACATGTCGTTCTTCGTCGATCCCTGGTACATGAACTGCACGGCCAACCCGGCCGACAGCCCCGAGGCGCAGATCGCCCAGCGGACCACGATCGCCGCCATCCAGCGCGCGCTGAACTACGCGCACGGCAAGGGTGTGACGCTGATCGGCGCGGCCGGCAACAACCACGAGGACCAAGGCAACCCGCGGACCGACGTGACCAGCCCGAACTACCCGCCGGGCAGCACCTACCCGCGTCCGATCGACAACAGCACGTGCCTCAACCTCCCGACGGAGGGCGACCACGTGATCTCGGTGTCGGGGCTCGGGCCGTCGACGCTCAAGGCCGACTACTCGAACTACGGCACCGAGCAGATCGCCCTGTCCGCACCGGGCGGCTACCTCCGCGACTTCTTCGGCACCGACTGGTACCGCACGAACGAGAACCTGATCCGCTCGACCTACCCGCGCAACGTGGCGCTGGCCGCGGGCAACATCGACGCCGACGGCAACATCACCCCGCAGGGCCTCGCGGCCGGTGTGGCCAAGTACTGCGACGCCACCACGTGCGGCTTCTACCGCTACGCGCAGGGCACGTCGATGGCCGCGCCGCACGCCTCGGGCGTGGCCGCGCTGGTGGTCAGCCAGTTCGGCAAGCGGGACCGGGCGCACCCCGGCACGCTGACCCTGTCGCCGGACAAGGTCGAGGCGGTGCTGTACGGCACGGCCACGCCGCGGGCGTGCCCGGAGCCGCGGACGGTGTCCTACGAGAACGTGGGCAGGCCGGCCGAGTTCACCGCGACCTGCGTGGGTGACACCGCGTTCAACGGCTTCTACGGCCACGGCATCGTGGACGCCTACGGCGCCGTGACGCGCGGCGGCGACTTCCTCTGACGTTGTCCCGACCACGGGCCCGGGACGACCGGGCCCGTGGTGTCGCCGCCTTGACGAGCCGTCGGTGCCGGATCCAGGTCCAAGACGCGGAACACCACACGATGTCGCCGCTTGGCTCGTGTTGTGCGCTGGTGCAAGGAGCAAGTGGGTGTCTCGCGGTCAGGCTGGCGATTTCGGCGTGGGGGTGGCGATGGCCAGCAGTTCGTCGACGAGCACAGCCAGCACAGCTGGTTCGTACTCGGCTATCAACCCTGTTGCCTTCGGCCACCGCTGCTGGTTGAGGATCGCCACGATCGCCTCCGTGCAGTAGGCGGGCCCGGCGTGTCTCGCCCAGGCGACCCACGCGACGCATTGGCTGTCGGGGTCTGGTATCGCCCGGATGAGTTGCGCGGCTTGGTCGAAGAAGCCCTCGGCGATCAGGATGTCCCGCCGTGAGGGCTCGGCCTGGAGAGCGGGGCGTTCGTCGACAGGCTTGGTCGGCGGGTCCCCGCGCAGCTCGGTCAGCGCCACGTGCCGCCGGTGCGGATCGGCGATCGATCCGGCGAGCGTTTCGGCTCGCGCCAGACCCTCGGCCATGGCGACCGTCTGGATCAACCGGGACCTCTCCCAGGTCGTCTCGTCGACCAGGTCGATCAGCGCCTCAGCTTCGGTGATCAGCCGGTCGACGTGTCCGGGACCGTCGGTTGCGGCCGTCATCCCGATGAGCTTGACCAACGTCTGGAATCGCTTGCCGACCTGGCTGATCGTGCTCGCGATGGTCGTGACACGGGCGACCAGCTCCCTGGCTGCGCTGCGGTCGCCTGCTCTCATCATCGACCAGGCGATGCCGATCAGTACCCGGCAGCGCTCGCCAGGTTCCGGCACGGTGTGGGCCAGTTGCACCGCCCGGTCGGGATTCCCCTTGGCCGTCAACGCCTCCGTCAGGAGGTACAGGGCCTCGGTGTGCTCGTCGGAGACGGGAATCGACTCGGTGAGGGCCTCCGCCCAGCCCAGATCACCGATCGGCACCACGGCTCGTACCAGGGCGAGCAGGGCCTGCTTCTGCTCGATCTCGCTCACGGCCAACCTGGCATGAGCCTCGGCGGTGGCCCCGATGGCGCGGGCCCTGGCCAGGTCCTCGTCCGCCACTGCGTTCATCAGCGCGGTCAGCGCCTGGACCCGCTCGTAGTGCCCGGTGATCAACTCGGCGACGGCGAGCAGCCGGTCGAGCTCGTCGACGGCGACGGCGGCCTTGATCAGCGTGACCAGGGCTTGGCCGTCACCGACCGGGTTGCTGATCTTCCTCGCCAGGATCTCGGCCTCCGTCGCGGCGTCGCGCGCCCGGTCCCGGTCACCTCGCGCGATGGCCTCTCGTGCGAGGAGGACCAGCTGTTCGCAGTTGTCGACCTGATCGACCGGCACCCCGTCGTACGCCGAGCGTCCACCGGAATCCGGGGCCGGCTTCGGATCGACCGGCTTGGAGCGGATCGGCTTCGCCGGCACGCGTGACTCGTCGTCCTGGCCAACGACGATGAGCGCCTTGGACAGCGCCTTCTTGGCCGCGCCTTCCACATCGGCCCTGGACAGGGTTCTGGATGCCGAGACCGCCTCCGACGCGAGCCCGCGCGCCCGCTCCCCTTCACCGTGGTCCGCTGCTGCCTCAGCGATCGCGGTGAGCGCGCGCACCAGCCAGAGCCGGTTGTTGATCGACCTGGCACACGCCTCGGCCTGGTCGATGTCCCCTGCCTCGGCGATCGCCCGCGCCACCGCACACAGCGCTCGGCTTCGCCCGATCAGGTCGGTGATCAGTCCGGTGATCGCCCGCGCCCGGTCGTGCGCCCCGGCCCCGGCCAGTGCCTCGACCACGATGACCAGCGACTCGTGCTTCTCGACCGCGTTGGCGATGGAGTGCGCCACCAACTCGGCCCGGTCGAGTTCCCCGGTGGTGACGAGCGCCTCGACCAGTGCGACCTGGGCCCTGCGCCGCCAGTACGGGCTGGTGATGGACTGTGCCAGGGCCTCCGCTCTGTTGACGTGACCGAGCGCGGCCCAGACCGCGGGCAACTCGCGCGGGATGTAGGAGTTGCGCTTGCGGAGGTGGTCGCGGTGCACGGCCAGCCTGGCCATGGCTGCCACGGCGGCGGTGCCCAGGAGGCCTCCGTCCGCGATGGTCTCCTGGGTGCTGACGATCTCGGCGATGGCCGCGACGTCGCCGCCGGAGATGTCCAGCATCCGGTTGTGCCGAGCCAGATCCGTGCAGCAGGTGATCATCCTCGGGAGGTCGCCGACCGCTTTGAGCATGTTGAAGTAGCCACTCATGAGGTACTCCGGGGAGGACGGTGGCCATCCTGCTTCCCGGTATCGCAGGTACATCCGGTGCAGCCGGTCGCGGTAGCCCTCGATCCGGGTGGCGCCGAGCATGGTGATCGCGGCTGTCTGCAGTTCCTCGTGGCCCAGCACGTAGACCACGGCGTCCGGCTGCCGGTGCGCGTCCCTGAGGGTGAAGCTGCGGCCGGTGACGGTGCGCAGGTGGTCGTCCACCTCCCACTGCGACTTGCCGGTCAGCTCGGACAGGTCCCGAGGGCTCAGCCCGCCACCCGCCGCGGCGACCAGCCCCAGCAGGTCCTGTTGGATCTCCGTGCCGGTGAGCAGCTCTTTCAGCTCGCGTTCCATCTCCGCGCGGATGGCCGTCGCCTTCGCGGAGGTGGCGAGCGTCCGGGCGATGCCGGCGTCACGGAGCGGGTGGTGCTCGGGCACGTCGGGTGGGATCGGCGGTTGCGGCCTGCTGGAGACGACCACGCGCAGCCCGGGCGGCAACTCGGCCGGCAGCAACGCGGCGATGCTGTGGGCGTCCGGGCCGGTGGTGACCCCGCGGTCCTCGTCCAGCCCGTCGACGACCAGGACCAGCGATTCCCCGCGTTCCTCGCAGACGTGGGCGGCTTCGGCGAGCAACCCGAGCATGTGCGCCTCACGGGTGTGCACCGTCAGCAGCGCCGGAAGTGCGTCCTCCAGCAGCGTGGCGAGCTGTTCGAGCACGTTCTCCACGAACGCCGCGCGGTCGTTCTGGCTGGACATCCGCGCCGTGATGAAGAAGGACACCACTCGCACACGTGCAGGTGGGTGGAGAACGAACCACGACAGCAAGGCCGACTTGCCCGCCCAGGCAGGGGCTCGCCACAAGGCATAGCTGCCCGCGCACGCCGGGTCGGTGGCGAACGCGGCGAGCTCGGCCCGCTCGGCGTCGCGGTTGACCAGCTCCTTGGGCGCGATCTGCTTGACCTGCTCGCGGTACCGGGTGCGCACCGGCGCACCGGTCCGCAGGTTGATGTCACCGATGTGCACACCGCCGGTGATCCCGCCCGCCTGGACCACCGACCCGGTGACATCACCGTCCACCGAGTTCTCCACTCCACCCGGTGGCAGGTGCGCATCGTCAGGCATCGACCAGTATCCCGCCATCACATCGCACGATTGAGGCCATCACCCACGGCATGCCCCGAACGGGCGACTCGACGCCCGATCCATCCGCGTGCGCGAGACGTTCATGCCGCAGGTCAGCGTTCCCATGGCGGTACACACTGCCGCAGCGCGGGGGAACCCATCGCGCCGCCACGCCGGCCCGACACGCACGCCGTCTGCGGTGTCACTCCACGCGGAACGTTGCCCGGTACGCGGTGGGGGTGACGCCGAGGACGCGGTGGAAGTGCCGGCGCAGGGTGGTGGAGGTTCCCATGCCGCAGCAGGCCGCGATGTGGTCGATCGTGGCGTCGGTGCGTTCGAGGAGCTCTTGGGCGCGGGCGATCCGCTGGTGGTGGAGCCAGTCGAGTGGTCCGGACCGGAGTTCGGCCTGCATGCGGCGGGCAAGTTGGCGGGTGCTGAGGTTGGCGTGCCCGGCGAGGTCGCGCACGGTCAGGGGCTGGTCGAGACGGGCGCGCGCCCATTCGAGGGTGGGTGCGAGACCGTCCGGGCGTCGTGGCTCGGCGGGTGGGGTGATGAACTGCGCTTGGCCGCCGCTTCGGTGGGCGGGCACGACGAGCCGCCGGGCGATCCCGTTGGCGGCCGCGGCGCCGAGGTCGCGTCGCACCAGGTGGAGGCACAGGTCGAGCGCCGCCGTCTTGCCGGCCGAGGTGAGCACGTCGCCCTCGTCGACGTAGAGCACGTCGGGCCGGACGTCGACCTGCGGGTAGCGGCGGGCGAGGTCCTCGGCGTGCATCCAGTGCGTCGTCGCGACCCGGCCGTCGAGCACCCCGGCCGCCGCCAGGACGAACGCGCCGGTGCACAGGGAGACGATGCGGGCGCCGCGGTCGTGGGCCGCGCGCAGCGCGTCGAGGAGCTCGGGGTCGGGGTTGTCGTCGAGGTCGTCGGACGAGGGCACGACGACGGTGTCGACGTGGGCGATCCCGGCGTACGACGTGGTCGGCAGGTGCGCCAGCCAGGGGTGCGGAGCGCCGTCGGCGGTGCAGACCACGAGGTCGTACCACTGGCCCGTGGGAGACAGGTCCGATCGGTCGATGCCGAAGACCTCGGACGCGATCGCGATCTCGTACAGCATCGCGGAGCCGTGCAGGACGAGGGCAACCCTGAGCATGTCTCATATTGTACGGCGCACGTCGTTTCGGACACTCGTCCTGGACCGGTGTCGCACCCGACGATGGTCTCGTGAACGCAACCGATCGAGTCCTCGTCTACGGCGCCACCGGCCACACAGGACGCTTCGTCGTCGACGAACTGCTGCGGCGCGGGCTCGTTCCCGTGCTGGCCGGCCGCAGCGCCGAACGCCTGGCCGCCGTCCCACCGCGACACGCGGCCCTCGAACGCCGGGTCGTGGGCATCGACGATCCCGACCTGCTCCGGCGGGCGGTGGCCGGCACCGGCGCGGTCATCAACTGCGCCGGGCCGTTCCTCGACACCGCCCTCCCCCTCGCCCAGGCCGCGGTCCAGGCGGGCGCCCACTACCTCGACGTCACCGCCGAGCAGCCGGTCGTGCAGGCGCTCTACCGCGACCTCGACGCACCTGCCCGAGCCGCGGGCGTCGCCGTCGTCCCCGCCATGGCCTTCTACGGCGGTCTCGCCGACCTGCTGGTCACGGCCGCGCTGGACGGCGGCTCGCGCGCCGACGAGGTCGAGGTCGCGATCGGCCTGGACCGCTGGTGGCCGACCGCCGGCACCAGGGTCACCGGGGCGCGCAACACCGCGACCCGCCTGGTGATCCGCGGCAACGCGCTGACCGCACTGGAGAGCCCGGCACCGTCCGGCACCTGGTCCTACCCTTCGCCGCTGGGTGAGCAGTCGGTCGTGCAGATGCCGTTCTCCGAGGTGATCACCATCGATCGCCACCTCGACGTGGGCGAGCTCCGCTCCTACCTCAACACCGCCCCGCTCGAGGACCTCCGCGACGACGCCACGCCGGCACCGGTCTCGACCGACGAGCACGGACGATCGGCACAGCGGTTCGTCGTGGACGTCCTCGTGCGCCACGGCGCCGACACCCGGCGGACCAGTGCGACCGGACGCGACATCTACGCCGTCACCGCGCCGATCGTCGTCGAAGGGGCCGTCCGGCTCCTGGACGGACGCCACCGGGGCCCGGGCGCCGCGGCTCCCGGCGAAGCCTTCGACGCCGCCGATGTCCTCGCCACGTTGGAACGGGATGCCGGTGCCATCGCGGTTCAGCGGTCGGCGCGAGCGTCCGCCAGGCCGGTGCGCGCGGCCGATTCGGCGTAGGGCGTGCCGATGGGGCGTGCACCGGCTAGCTGGGCCGGCTCATGACTGGGTCCTGGTCCACTGCCGGTTGGTGCTGGAGCCGCACGTGTACTGCTGGATGTCGGCGCCGTCGGCGGTGTCGGCGTTGACCACGTCGAGGCACTTGCCGCTGTGCCGGGCCCGCACCTGGAAGTAGCTGCCGGTCGCGCCCCACTGCCACTGCTGGTTGGTACCGCTTCCGCAGGTGTACTGGACGACGTTCGCACCGTCCGCTGTGGACGCCGACGCGACATCCAGGCACAGGCTCATGCTCGTGTTCGAGGGGAACGTGATCGGCAGCCACGCGTACTGCGAGTCGTCGGTGGAGCGGTAGACCGAGACCGCGCGGAACGTGTTGTTGGCGTGGAGGTTCTCGCCGAATCAGTAGCAGTAGTCGCCGACCTTCAGCACGCCGCCGCCGTGCGCGTGCACGACCCCGCCGGAGGTGTCGGTGAACTGCGTGCCGTTGGTGACGGTGACCGGTGGCGCCTGCGCGCGAGCGGCCGCCACGACCACCGCACTCACGGCCAGGCCGAGCGCCGCCCCGAGTGCCGGCAGCCGCCTGGTGATCCTCGTGTCGCGCCCTTCCGACGAAGGCCTTCATTGGTCGCCTTCCATCGATCGTCGTTGTCCGGGACCAACGTTCGTCGAGACAGCCGCTTCGCACCGCACCGCCGGCCGGGATGAGCCGGTCCTGGTCCACATCGGACGCCGCCACGCTCGCCCCGACGCGACGAATGTCGCCCACCCGGTCGCCGAGGCCACGCTCGACGACCATCAGGCCGCCGGTCAGGACGCCGATCGCCGTGGCGGCGACCGTCTGCACTCTGATTCGCCGCGGCGGACGGCTCGCTGCGGATGGCCGCGGACGCGTCCGGGTCCAACACCAGGTGGGAGGCACAGCTCGGCACCACCCCCACCGTGCCGGGCACCTACACCCTGGTGGCCCAGCACAGCGGCAAGGCCGCCGAGATCAGCGGCGCCTCCACCGCCGCCGGCGCCGGGCTCGTCCAGCGGACCCTCACCAACGGCACCAACCAGCAGTTCGAGTTCGTCACCGCCGCCGACGGCCACGTCAAGCTCAAGGCACGGCACAGCGGCCTGTTCCTCCAGCCCACCGGCACCACCACCGGCGCGAACGTCGTGCAACAACCCGACTCCACCGCCACCGGCCAGCAGTGGCGCGTGGTCGACCACGGCAACAACGTGATCAGCCTCGTCAACCGCGAATCCGGCCTGGCCCTGGACGTCTGGGAGTACCTGACCACCGACGGCGCCCGCATCTCCCTCTACACCTACAACGCCTCCAGCCCCAACCAACGCTTCACCCGTCGCAGCGTCTGACCCGGGACCTGAACGGGGCACCGCTCGTGCCACAGCGCGGGCGGTGCCCCGTTCAGCGGAAGAACTGGAAGAGGCCGCACTTCCGGTCCTGGACCAAGACCGCGTTCAATGGCACGTGGACACCCTTGGCCGAAACGCAGACCACCCCGTTCGCGGGCAGCGCCAACCTCACCTTCGCCAACGGCCACACACCTTGCCGTCCTGTGCGAACCCACGACCGCGGCGTGCCGGAGTACGGCACCTCCTGGCACGGGCCGTCGTCGAGTCGCCACACCACCCACGAGACGTCCGCGGTCGGTGGGGTGACGGTGAACGACCCGGGCGTGCCGGTGCCGCCGGCCCAGCAGCCTTCCGGGTAGCCCGTGGACGCGACCGCGGGCACGGCCGGTGCGACGAAGTCCGGGGTTAAGGTGAGCCACGGCGATGCCGCCTCGACGCTGCTCTTCGTCGCCTTGACCCGGAACCGGTACGCCGTTGCGGCCGTGAGCGGCGCCGGCACCTGCCAGGAGACGGTCGCGTTCGGCGTCGTCGACGTGACGGTGCCCGAGGTGACCGGCGTGCCGCCGGCTTCCTGCAGCTGCCTGCAGCAGGCCGAGCTCGGACGGCTCGGTGTTCGTCCATCGACCGGCCGACGGTGACCCATCATCGGCGCGGCGGTACCGCCCGTACGAGTCGGTTGACAGCCAAGGCTAATGCCATTAGCTTGTTAGCTATAGCCATTAGCCGTGAGGGGATCCACATGACGCAGTTCCTGGAGCTGGACGGCGGCCTGCTCGCCTACGAGGTGATCGGCGAGGGGCCGCTGATCGTGCTGGCCCACGGCATGGGCGACAACCGGGCCGCCTACCGCGAGGTGGCCGTCCGACTGGCCGACGCCGGGTACCGGGTCGCCAGCGTGGACCAGCGTGGCCACGGCGAGTCCAGCACCGGCTGGGCCTCCTACAGCCGCACCGACTCGGCGGCCGACCTGCTCGCCGTGGTCCGGCACCTGGGCGGTCCGGCCGTGCTCGTGGGTCACTCGTTCACCGGCGGCTCCGTCACCATCGCGGCCGCGCAGGAGCCCGAGTCGGTCAGCGCCATCGTGCAGATCAGCCCGTTCACCCGGGCGCAGAAGGTCGACTTCGGCGGCCTGCTCTCCAACCCCCGCTACCGCAAGGGGATGCTGCTGCTCATGGGCGCGGGGGTGTTCCGCAGCGTCGGGCTGTGGAAGCGCTACCTCGACCACGCCTACCCCGGCGCCAAGCCGGCGGGCTTCGCCGAGCACGTCGCCGCGCTCGACGCGGACCTGCGCAGGCCCGGCCGGATGGCGGTGGTGGGCAGCATGGGCATGTCCGCGCCCACCGACGCGGGCGCCCGGCTCGGCGACATCCGCTGCCCCGCCCTGGTCGTCGAGGGCTCGCTGGACCCCGACTGGACCGATGCGCGCGCCGAAGGCGAGGGAATCGTGGCGGCCATGCCGCCAGGGTTGGGCCGGGTCGAGGTGATCGAGGGGGCGGGCCACTACCCGCACGTGCAGTTCCCGGCCGAGGTCGCCGCGGCGGTCCTGGCCTTCCTCGGTGCGGACACCCGTGGCTAGGGCGGCGCTGTCCGCGGACGCGGTGGTCGACGTCGCGCTGCGCCTGGTCGACGAGGAGGGCGCCGCCGCGCTGACCCTGGCGGCAGTGGCCTCCCGTGCGGGCGTGGCCACGCCGTCGCTCTACAAGCACGTCCGCAACCTGGCCGAGCTGCGCGCGCTCATGTCGGTGCGGATCATGGACGACCTGGCCGTGCGGATCGGCGGGGCGGTGCTCGGCCGGAGGCGATCCGCGCGCTCATGACAACCTGGCGCGAGTACGTGCTGGAGCACCCGCACCGCTACTCCGCTCTCGTCCAGGCACCCGAGCCGATGGTGGCGCAGGCCGGGGAGAGGCTGGTCGACATCATGCTGGCCGCCCTGCGCGCCTGGGACATGCAGGACGCCGAAGCCATCCACGCGGTCCGCTGCCTGCGCGCGGCCATGCACGGCTTCGCGGTGCTGGAAGCGCAGAACGCGTTCCAACGACCCGAAAAGCTGGACGACACCTACGACCTGCTGATCCACATGGTGGTCACCGGTCTGCGAACACCCCTCCACCGCACGTGAACCTCACCCACGAGGAAGCGGGACCTGCACTTGGTGGCCTGGACCGCACGGGCGGTGACAAGTCCTGTCAGGACACCGGGTGCGCTTGACCGGCACGTCGACACCCGGCCGCAACCCGCTGTGATCGCATCAGTGGCTCGCCACCCAGCCGGAGCCGGGTGACGGGCCACTGGATCGACCGGTGGTGCGAGTGGTTACGGCGTGGTCGGCAGGAGGCAGGAGTAGCTCAGGGGGAGCAGGTTCACGAAGGTTCCGCCGGCTCCGGTGCAGATGGCACGGGCCTCGGAAACGCGCCGGTCGGTGGACCCGAGCGGGTTGAACACGCAGACGTAGCCCACCGGGTTCACGGTGAGGGTGAGCACGCCACCGGTCGCGATGCACAGCTCGGTCGCGTTACCCGTGCCCGAGCCCGGTCCCGATCCTGGCGGGGTGCTCGTGTTCTCGCAGCTCGCGTGGATGTCGGGGTCCGGCGCGGGTCCCTGGCAGGTGTCGGTGCCGAGGCCGCCGTCGAGGCTGTCCTGGCTGCCGTCGTTGGACGCGCCGATGAGCGTGTCGTTCCCGGCGCTTCCCGAGATGGTGTCGATGCCCAGGCCGCCGGTGAGGGTGTCGTCGCCGGTGCCGCCGGTGAGGGTGTCGTTCCCGTCGCCACCGTTGATCGTGTCGTTGAAGTCCGAACCGGTGATGGTGTCATTGCCACCGTTGCCGTTGATCGTCTTGGCGGGGTTCGTGCCGCCGCAGTCGATCGTGTCGTTCCCGGGAGTTCCGGTGACGACGGTGTCGGTCTGGGTCACGCCGGCGCTCACGACGCAGTTCACAGCGGCGTGAGCGGTCAGAGGGCTTACCGCCCATAAGAACGGGACGGCGAAGACGCCGGCCAGCGTGGCGACGACTCCTCGACGGAACTGGCTCTGCAGGATTCTCATGTTCATTTCCTTGACACATTGTTGGCGATGACTCGCACAGCGTGATGCGCTGGCGAGAACCCGACCTGGCGCGAATCGCGCCCCCCACAGCCCGGCGCGGCTGCCGGTGCCCACTTCCTCCACATGCGAAAACCTCGGCTCGTGATGCGAACCGCTCATGGCGGCCTGGGTCACGTCACCGAGGTCTGGGGTGTGACGCAGAACGTTACTCCTGTTGCAGCAAAGATCGGCGCAACGTCGCCCGAATGGACGCACGGTCCGTACGTCAGCCGGACGGCTCGCCGGGTGCGTGCGATGCATGATCCGATGAGATCCGATCGGACACCCACCGGCGGAATCCCTGGCCGGAATCGAACGGCGGCGGCGGCGACGAGAAACACTCGAATCAATGTTTGCCCCTCGCGCCCGCGTCCGAGGTGGATAATTCCTCCGTGGCCGGGAATTCCTCGCAACCAGATGACGAACCGCCGTTCAACTTGCAAATATGACGAATGAGGAACAGGGTTGCCCCGGGAGCGCGGCCAGGTCCGATGCGCGGCAGTGACCGCCGACGAGATCGCACTCACCGGTCACCCAGGCAAAACGCCCCGGTGGCGGCAGATCAACCAGAAAAGCCGCGTTCTCACCACGACAGACCTCCTCGTGCCTCATCAACGGCGCCGAGGAAGAACCGAACCACTACACGATGTGGAGAAAAGTCATGCGATCGACCACGCGCAGCACCACGGCAGTACGGGTTCGACGTGCTCTGATCGGGCTGGGAACCGTGGCGGGGTTCGCCCTGGTGGCTCCCGGCTCCGCCCACGCCGCCGACCCGGCCGGGTGTGTCCGGTCCGGCGAGAACGTGACCTGCACGGCGGGCGTCCCCGCCGGCCAGGTCCTCGACGGCACCGCCAACGCCAACACCATCACGATCACCGGCGGCTCCGTCGCGGGCACGATCAGGGGGTTGGGCGGCAACGACACGATCATCATCACCGGCGCCGCCGGCCTCAACGGGGCGACAGGCCCTCCCGGAGCGAACGGCACGGCGGGCACCCCCGCCGGGACCGCCGGCGGCAACGGCGGCGTCGGGACCAGCGGCGGCGTCGGCATCAGCGGCACCGGCATCGTCGACGGCGGTGACGGCACCGACCAGATCACCGTCACCGGCGGTGGCGGCGGCAATGGCGGCGCAGGCGGCGTCGGCGGCATCGGCCTGAACAGCGGCGCGGGCGGTGCCGGCGGCAACGGCGGCGTCGGCGGCGCGGGCGGGGCCGCCAACGTCGGGTCCGTCAACGGCGGGGTCGGCGGCGACACCGTCAACGCGACCGGCGGCAAGGGCGGCCTCGGCGGCGTCGGCGGACTGGGCGGCAACGGCGGGGCCACGGCAGGCGGAGCGGGTGCCGGCGGTATCGGTGGCGCCGCGGGCGTCGGCGGTGTCGGCAACTCCGGGAACGTCAACGGTGGCGCTGCGGACACCGGCATCGACAACATCACCACCACCGGCGGTGCCGGCGGTGCGGGTTCCTCCGGTGGGGTCGGCGGCTGCGGTAGCGGCGGCGGCGCGGGTGGCGTGGGCGGCGCCGGCGGCGCGGGTGGCATCGGCAACTCCGGGACCGTCAACGGCGGCTCAGGGGCGGACACCCTCAAGACCAAGGGCGGTCTCGGTGGCGCCGGCGGCCTCGGAGCCAAGGGCGGCAACGGTCTGAGCGCCACGCAGCCCGGTGGAGCGGGTGGCGTCGGCGGTGCCGGTGGCGCCGGGGGCGGGGGCAACTCCGGGACCGTCAACGGTGACGCCGACAACGACGTCATCACCAACACCGGCGGTGGCGGTGGCAACGGTGGCGCCGGCGGCAACGGTGGCACCGGGTGCGCCGGTCCCGGCGGCGCGGGCGGTCTGGGCGGCGCCGCGGGTGCGGCCGGCACGGGCAACGCCGGAACCGTCGACGGCGGCACCGGGGTGAACACCATCACCAACTCCGGTGGCGCTTCCGGTCTGGTCGGCGCCAACGGCGTGGCCGGCGTCAACAACGGTGGCGCCTGCACCTGCTGATCGGCGGCGACAGGCCCGTCACGGGGCCGGTGTGCGTGGCGATCGCCAGGCACACCGGCCCCGGTCGTGGTCGCCGGCGGAGTTCGCGTCCGCCGCTCTCTCAGCCCGACGGCGCGCGGTGTCCGGAGCGCAGGGGCGCGCCGGCGTCGTGCAGGTGGCGCAGCACTTGGGCGTAGGAGGACCACAGGCCGGCCTTGCTGTAGGGGATGCCGTTGCGGGCGCAGAAGTCCTCGACGACGGGCTGTGCGCGGCGGAGGTTGGGGCGGGGCATGTGCGGGTAGAGGTGGTGCTCCACCTGGTGGTTGAGGCCGCCGAGCAGTGCGTCGACCCACCGGCCACCCGTGACGTTGCGGGAGGTGAGGACCTGCTTGCGCAGGTGGTCAAGGCGCTGCCCCTTGGCGATGATGGGCATCCCCTTGTGGTTGGGGGCGAAGGAGCAGCCCAGGTAGACGCCCATGAGTCCCTGGTGGACCGCGATGAACACGACGGCCTTCAGCGGGGACAGCAGCAGGAACACCGCGGTCAGGTACGCCGCCGCCGGGAGGAGCTGCAGCGCGGCCTCCCGCCAGGGGTGCTTGAGCTCGCCGTGCCACAGCGCCTGCAGACCCGAGATCCGCAGCACGACCGCCTCGACCAGCAGCAGCGGGAAGAACAGGAAGGCCTGGTACTTGGTGATCCACCGGTACAGGCCGCGCTTGTCGCCGGCCTGCTCACGGCTGAAGGCGATGGCGTGGATCTCGATGTCGGGGTCGTGGTCCTCGTGGTTGGGGTTGGCGTGGTGGCGGTTGTGCTTGCCGACCCACCACTGGTAGCTGATCCCGGTGACACCGCCGTGCAGGTGGCCCACGAGGTCGTTGTGGCGGTGGGAGCGGAAGATCTGCCGGTGCCCGGCGTCGTGGCCGATGAAGGCGAACTGGGTGGAGACCACCGCCAGGAGCACCGCGGTCAGCACCTGCCACCACGAGTCGCCCAGCAGCGCCATCGCCGTTCCGGTAGCCGCGAGCAGCAGGACGTTGATCGTCATCCTCGTCGCGTAGTACCCGCGGCGCCTGTCGAGCAGGCCGGCGTCCTTGAGCTGCCGCGTCAAGCGGGCGAAGTCACTGCCCTGCCGGGCATCGGGAGGTCGTGCCTCGGCGGTGGGTGAGGAGGTCATGAACATCTGCTTTCCGGGTGGACGGACGCGTCCGCTCCGCTACCCCGGTGTCCGCGACCTGGGGGTGGAGTGGGGCCTGGGAGGGGAGGTGGGCCGGCCGGTCAGTCGGCGTGGCCGTTCGCGAGGATCACCAAGCCCACGGAAGTGCGGGCCGTTGGACGCCCGGGGGTTTTCGGTGGACGGGTGCGAAGCAACCGCATTTGCCCGTCATCGAGCCAACGCGGCCGACAGTCGGCGGGTTCCCACAATCGTCCCCGTGTGCCGCACGGCACATGCCGGTCCGTTCACCGCAAACCTCCCGATCGCGCCTGGTGTGACCACAGGCCGCCGGGGTCCGGGGCGGCATTTCCCACTGCGGGCGACGCCGTTGAATCCTACGGGCGCCACCACGATGGACCTCTACGGTCGCACCGACCGCTCGTCCCCGCAAGTGGGGTCGCTGCTCGCCGATCGAACGACGCGCACGTCGAGCGTTCCACCGCGACGATTCGAGATCGAATGAAGAGTCGATCACGGGAGAACGCCGAGTGCATGCAAAGTCGATCTCATTCGAGGTGTTCCCGGAGAACGGGTCGGGAATCCTCCCGCCTGCGGTCAGACGTGCGCGACGGCAACGCATCGGGCACGACGCCTCGACCACACGAAGGACGGACCGATATCCGGCGGACGCCCACGACGCCCTCGCACAGCGGTTCTGCGCCGCGACCCGGGCGGGTGACCTGCACCGGGGTTGCCTGTGCTCCACCGAGTCGAGCGCCGCGACCTACGGCAAGTCAGGCCAGGCGAACGTCAGCGACCGGGCCTGATGCCGGCGCTGGGCCTCGGCGCGCGGAGGACGCCTCAGCGGGACGCCGTGACGGCACGTCGCCGACTCGGGGAAACACCTCGAACTCGACGTCCAGTCCGGTGACGGCCAGCGGCCGCAGCACCGGACGGGTCCGGGCCACGACGTACAGTCCCACCCCGGACGCCGCGGCCGCGGCCCTGGCTTCCACCAGGACGGTGAGACCGGCCGCGCCGAGGAAGCCCACCTCGCCGAGGTCGACCACCAGGTCCGGCCCGCGGGAGCTGATCTGCCCCAAGAGGTGGTTGCGCAGGTGGGGCGCGGTGGAGAGGTCCACTTCACCGGACACCGCGCACAGCACGGCGACAGCCGACAGCGGCCGTACCGCGACCACCAGGAGTTCGCCGGGCGACGGGACCATGACTTCCCGCAACGGCGGTCGAGCGGCACTTCGGACGTCGGTACTCACGGGCTCTCCTCGCCGAAGCGTGGCGTCCGCGGGGTCCGGGCGGCTGACGAGTTTCAGGTTTCCAGCGTATCGCCCGGCGAGATCCCCCCACAAGGCGTTTTCAAACCTCATCCGAATGAATTCCGAGCACTTCGGACTTTTCTGCACCTCATGCCGAACGCCTCGAAAATCTTTTCGAGGCGTTCACCGGTGTAATGTGGGAGGTACCGAGGGCGTCGAGCGCCGGCGTTCGAGCCGGCACCGCCTTGGGCGCACCACGATTCCGGCCGGTCCGGCCGGAGGCGGGAACGCCGAGTTGACCTCGAACCAGCCAGGTCCCCCCACCACCCGCCCGGTCACAGGGCCTCGATGCCGGTAGGCGGTGAAACCCCACACCGACGAGCCGGGCTCCGTCGACGGTGGCTGGTGGCCGTGGTCCACGGACCCGGCGACCGAGTTCCCCCCGCTGATCACCGCCATGGCCGCGCTGGGGCTGCCCGTGCAACGGTTTTCCTACGACCTCGACGCGTGGGACGCCGTCAGACTGGGTCTCACCGTGCACGGCACGGTGGTGCGCATGGAAGGTTTCCGCACCACGCGGCCGCACACGGTCGCCCCGGTCGGACCTGACCGCGTCCGGACCCGGCTGCTGGTGATCCCGCCGGCCACGCCGGGCGACGCCGCACGGGCCGCGATGCGCGCCGCCGCCCACACCGGCTCGACCGCCACCGTCGAAGACGTCCTGGAGTGGAACACCGTCGCCGCCCGGCGTGCCGGCACCGCCGCCCTCCCCGGCCGGCGGACGGTCGAGCGCGGCCGTCGACGGGAAATGCTCCTTTACGAGGACGAGGTCGCGTCGTGACCGCCCCGTCGGGGCGGACGGCCACACCTCCTCCAGCCGCGGCGCCCGATCCACCGATCGGCGTCGTCGCGTCCCGCTGTGGCGCAGGCGTGTCCGGGTGAACGCGAGCCGCCGTCGGCCGCCTCCCGCTCAACGCTGATCGCCCTCGCCTGCCGTCCGGCGGCGCGGGTCGCACGACCTCGCTGCGCATTCGGGTGAGAGTTCCGGCGTCGCGCTCCGGTCGGCGGACTGTGGGGTCGCGGTGCGTAGAGTGGGACGTTCGTGTTCCACGGTGCGGGAGGTTCGGATCGTGCCCTGCGACCAGGTGGCTGGGAGGTCTCCGGATGGCCCGGTACACCACCAGTCGGTTGGCGCAGGTGAGCCGCTGGATCGCCGAGGAAGCCGCCGACCTGGGCACGCCAGTCTCGGTCGGTGCCCTCTGCCAGGCCGCCATCACGCGGTTGGGTGTCAGCGGAGCCGTGCTCACCGTGGACACCTCCGGCTGGCCGGAGGTCAGGTGCGCCACGAACGCGCTGGGTGAACGCCTGGCCGAGTTGCAGGTGACCGTGGGTGAGGGACCGGCCGTCGACGTCTGGCGCGGAGGCGGACCGGCGCTCGTAGCCGATCTCGACGCCCTGTCCAGCCAGGCACGGTGGCCGATGTTCGCACCGCTGGCCGTCGAAGCCGGAGCGGCCGCGCTGTTCGCGCTGCCGCTGTGCGTCGGCGCGATCCGGGTCGGGGTGCTGTCGCTGTACCGGCTCGACGTCGGCCACCTCGACCCCTCGGCGCTCACCGACTCGCTGGCGTTCGCGGAACTGGCCCTGCGGCTGCTGCTGGACGAGCAGGCCGACCTGAGCCCGGCGGACGTCGCCGAGGACGGCCTCCCCCTGCACAACCCCCACGTGCACCAGGCCACCGGGATGGTCGCGGCGCAACTGGACCTGGGCATGGCCGACGCGTTCGCCCACCTGCGCGCCCGGGCGTTCGCCGAGCAGGTGCCGCTGAACGCGCTGGCGGCCGACGTCGTGGCCCGCCGACGGCGATTCGACCGCGACGGAGGATGACCGTGAGAATGTACGGAACAAGACCGTGTGCTGAGCACACCAGCGGAGGTGGCCGCGATGGACGGTGAGCGTCTCGTCGACACGTTCGTCGAGTTGGCCGACACCCTGGTCGACGACTTCGACGTCATCGACTTCCTGCACATGCTCGTGGACCGGTGCGTCGAACTCCTCGACGTCGACGCCGCGGGGCTGCTGCTGGCCGACCAGCGGGGCAGGTTGCAGCTGATCGCGTCGTCCAACGAACAGGCCCGGCTGCTGGAGCTCTTCCAGCTCCAGAACGACGACGGGCCCTGCCTGGACGCGTTCGCCACCGGCACCAGGGTCAGCCACCCCGACCTGGCGGAGGCGGGTGAGCGGTGGCCGCGATTCACCGCGGTGGCCGCCGAGGCGGGGTTCGCCGCCGTGGACGCGCTGCCCATGCGCCTGCGCAGCGAGGTGATCGGCGCGCTCAACCTCTTCCGGAACCGGTCCGGCGAGCTGGACGCCGGCGCGTTGCGCACCGCCACCGCGCTGGTCGACGTCGCCACCATCGGCCTGCTGCAACAACGTTCGATCCACCACCACCAGGTGCTGACCGAGCAGCTCCAAACCGCGCTGAACAGCCGGGTGGTCGTCGAACAGGCCAAGGGGCTGGTGGCAGAACGCCTCCAGGTCGACATGGACACCGCGTTCGCGGCGCTGCGCGGTTATGCCCGAGGGCACAACCTCAAGCTGAGCGGCGTCGCCCACGCCGTCATCGCGGGCGACATCGACACCCCGCAACTGCTCACCGCGCCCGCCGGCACCGGTCGGCTTCGACGCTGACCGGACGGCAGCTCGGCCGGTCAGCCGCGCGGTGGCCTGGCCCGGCCGCCGACCAGGTCTCGGAGCTGCGGGGTGGGCGCCAGACCCAGGTCCACGTGGAGGAGGCGGCTGAACCGGTCGAACGCGTGCACCGCCTCGGACTGGTTGCCCTCGGCCAGGTGGACGCGGATGAGGGCGGTCTGCGCGCTCTCCCGCAACGGGTCGGCGCGGACGACCACGCTCGCCGCCGCCGTGGCATCTCCGAAGCGCCTCGCCTCCACCAGGCCGTCCACCACCGCCTCCAACGCGTGGAGCCGGAGTTGGCGCCAGTCCTCGACCTCGAAGGCGAGCCAGTCGTCGTACCAGAGCGGCAGCAGTTCCGACGACAGGGTGGCGACCGCCTCGACGCTCAGGTCCCCCACGGCGTGCGGACCGGCTTCGAGCAGGCGGTGGGCGAGCGCTTGGGCGTCGCGCAGGTCGACCGAGACGCCGGGCGCGAGCTCCAAGCTCGACGGGGTGACCAGCAGCGTGTCCCGGCAAGCGCGGTTCATGCGGATCAACGTCGACCTCAGGGCCGCGTAGGCGTGGCCTTCGGTGGCGTCCCCCCACAGTGAACTCGCCACGAACAGCCGCCCCACCGCCCGCGGGCGCATCGCCATGAACGCCAGCAGGCGCTCGGCCCCGCCCTGGACCGGAATGGCGTCGGCTCCCCCGGTGAGCCGGAACCCGTCGAGGAGAGCGACGTGCAAGCCTGCTTGGTGGCCGCGGGGCGCGAAGCGCGCTCCCGGCGCCGCGAGTGAGGTCATGAGCCCGGAGTCGAGGTTGTGTCGAAGAGGCCCGGAAGAATGATCACGGAAGACCTTTCGGCTTTGACTTGCACGGTGTGCGCGGAGCACGCGCGCTCGCGGCCGAATCGGAGCCGGCTGCGGTGGAACCGTCGACTGACGTCCTGCGGACCAGGTTACCAGCGCGGGCACGGCGAGCGGCCCCACGCGGGGGTCAAACCCTTGCCACCGCTCGAATCCGTCATGTGTGAGGCAGGGTGCGCGGCGCCTCAAACCACCCGTTCGGGGGTTCGTTCCCGAGACCTCCGGACGACACGAGGAGCGACCCGGTCCCCTTCCAGGGCCGGGTCGTCGACGATCCTTCGTGTTCGCGCGTCATCTCGGTGGTGCCCGAGTGCTACGACTCGCAGCTGCTGCGGAGGTCCGGCGGCACGCCGACGGGTCCGCAGGAATCGGTGTCGTCACCGCCGTTGAGGGTGTCCTGCGCGGCATCGGTGCCCGGACCGCTGAGCGCGTCGTTGCCCGCGGAGCCGTTCAGCGTGTCCGTGCCGAGTTCCCCGTAGAGCAGGTCGTCGCCGACCTGGCCGGTGAGCGTGTCGTCGCCCGCGCCGCCGTGGATCGTGTCGATGTAGGCGGTGCCGGTGATGGTGTCGTTGCCACCGCTGCCGTAGATGATCTTGCCCGGGTTGGCGCTGGTGCAGTCGATCGTGTCGTTCCCACCGGAACCGAACACCGTGGTGTCGTTCTGCGTCACGTTGGGACCGATGGTGCACGGGACCGCCGCCGAGGCGACGCCGGCTCCCGTGAAACCGCCCATGACCAAGGCGCCTGCTGCCAGGATCGGGTAGAGCTGTCGAGTTCGCATGTCGTCCTCCGCTTCATCTCCGGGAATTCGGATGACCACAGCGTGTTCCAGGGGGCGTTACCGGCGCGTGACGGCCGTCGCGGCACCCGCCGAGGACTTGACGGAGGCGACACTTCGTCACGTTCGGCGCGCGCGGCGTTCGCGCGTCGCGCCGGTCGGGCCCCGGGCTCGCGGCGGCGTGGCCGCGAGCCCGGGGCCCGGGTGTTCCCGCGTGACCGCGGTCGATCAGCAGGAGCAGATCCCGCCGTTGTTGACACCGGCTACGCCGTTGGGGCCGACGGAGCCGCTGTTGCCGTTGACCACGGTGGCGCCGGCTTCGACAGTACCGGTGTTGCCCAGGCCGCCAGCGCCCGCGGCGCCGCCGAGGCCACCCGCGCCGCCGGGACCGCTGCACCCGGTGCCGCCATTGCCGCCCGCACCGCCGTTACCGCCGTTGCCACCGGTGACGGTGATGGCGTCGGCACCCACTTCACCGTTGACGGCTCCCGAGTTGCCGACACCACCGGCGCCGCCCGCACCCCCGACGCCACCCGCGCCACCGGGCTGGGTGGCGCTGATGCCGTTACCGCCCTTGCCACCGACGCCGCCGGCTCCGCCGACGCCACCGTTGGCCTTCAAGGTGTCGATTCCGGCGCCGCCGTTGACGGTTCCGCTGTTGCCGATGCCGCCCGCGCCACCGGCGCCGCCGACGCCGCCCGCGCCACCGCCGCTGCCGCAGCCACCGACGCCACCCGCGGCGCCGGATCCACCCGCACCACCGGTCGCGGTGACGGTGTCGAGACCGGCGTCGGTGGTGCCGCCGTTGACGGTTCCGGAGTTGCCGACGCCGCCGACACCCGCAGCACCACCGATGCCACCGGCGCCCGCGCCTCCCGCGACGAGGCCGCCGTTGCCGCCCGGCGCGCCGAGGCCGCCGTTACCGCCTTTGCCCCCGGTCGCGTTGACGGTGTCGCTGCCCGTGCCACCGTGGATGGTCCCGGCGTTGCCCGCCACACCGACACCGGCTACGCCGCCGTTGCCACCGGCGCCACCGGCACCGCTGTTGAGGCCGGTCCCGCCGTTGCCCCCGTTGCCCCCGTTGCCGCCCGCACCACCGGTGACGCTGATGCTGTCCGTGCCCGGGCCGCCGTCGACGATCCCGGTGCCGCCCACGGCGACACCGCCGCCGGTGCCGACGCCGCCGTTGCCGCCCGCGCTGCCGGCCGGGGTGCCCGCGGTGCCGTTCGCACCGGGGGCGCCGTTCGAGCCGGCGACGCCCGCGACGCCGGTGACGCTGATGGTGTCGTTGCCGGCGAGCGAGTTGACGGTCCCGTTCACCGGTCCGCCGGTGATGGTGATGATGTTGTTCGCCGTGGTGCCCGTGAGGACTTCGCCGGCGGGAATGCCTGCGGTGCAGACGAAGTTGTTGCCGGTCTGCGTGCACCCGACCGGGAGAGCATGGGCTGTGCCCGGCGCCACCAGTGCGAAACCGGCCACCGTGCCCAACCCGACCAGGACGCGACCCAAGCGGCCGGCCGTGCCGGCGCGCAACGTTGATTTCATGATCAATCTCCACCCGTGAGGTGGGTCCGAGCCGATGCCGCGGACCCCGCGGGGGGTGATCGGATGACCGGGGTCCGGGGTCACGTATCCGGTGCCGATGAACGAGAGCACCGGGACGACCAACACCCTCGAAGGCTCAGCGTGCGCGTCTCCGCGGGACCGGCGGAAGGCACGACGCCGCCGGTCACCCGAATGCGAGGCGCACTCCCCTGAACGCGAACGAGTCCGCAGTACGAGGGTTGTCCCGACTATCCGTGCGGATGAATACCGCACGTCACCCGGTCAACAGGTCATGGGTTCACGGGTCGGGTCGACCTGTTCCGGATCGCGCGTTGCTTCGATCACCACCGATCAACAGCCGCACACCGCAACCGTGGGGCAGTGGGGTGTTCTGGTCGTTCGCTCCGGACCCCGGTGAACCACCGTCTTGTCGGCGACCGCCGGAGGTCCTGTGACGCAGCCCGACAGCACTACGCCCACCGAGGGCTCGGGTCCGGATCGACCGTGGGACGTGCGGGGACGGGTCGTCATGGCCGACGTCGACTCCGTGGTGGCGTTCACCGCCGTCCACCGCGCACTCGACCACCGACACGGCGGAGGGCGCTGCCGCGAGGCCGCCGTGTCGCGCCTGCCGCCCGCCCTGGCGCTGCTCGAACACCCCGGTGCCGACGACGTCTCCGGGCCGCTGCACGCCGCCGTGGCCGACTTGCACGACCTGGCGGGCTGGTCCTGCTTCGACACGGGGTTGCCGGTCACGGCGGCGCGGCACTTCCGCACGGCGCTGACCGTCGCAGCGCGGGGTGACCACACGTCGCCGGCGTCCAACGTCTACTACCGGATCGGGCGGTTGTCGCTGCACCACAACGACCTGGGGCGGGCGATTTCTTCGCCAACCGCGCCTGGGCGCAGGCGCGGATGGTGGCGTTTGGACGATGTCGCGATGTCGTTGGCCCGCGCGCGGGACGCCTTCGTGCGGGCGTCGGACGAGCCCGTGCCCGCCTGGGCGGCGTTCTTCACCGCCACCCACTTCACCGCGATCACCGGTGTCGTCTACACCGGACTGGCCCGGCATGGCGCGCAGCCGCGCGTTCAGCCTCATCTCCTTCGCGATCTGCCACCTGCTCGACGACCAGGTCGACGCGGCGGTCGAGCTGGGCAACGAAGCGGTCGACCGGTGCGAGGTGCCGACCTCGACCCGAGCGGTCGAGCGACTGCGCCCGCTGCGGGACGAGGCGGCACGCCGCCGCGGCCACCCCGGCGCACTCGCGCTGCCGGAGCGGATCCGCGCCTTCCGCCCCGCCTCCGCCGCCCGGGGAGGGGCGGCGACGGGAGCCGGCGGGTCGATCCCGTCGGCGCGTCGCGACGTCGACAACCATTCGGGTGAACGAGGGGTCGTTCGTTCGGCCGATGGTATAGATTGGGCATTGTTACCCCGGACCCCGGTGGCGAAACACCTCCCGCGCTGATCGCAGAGGTGGTTTGGCGAGCCGGGGTTTTTGCACGGGGCGAGAAGCCACCAGCCACTCGAATTGCGGTGGCACCCGGGCAAATCGAACGCACCGGCTCCGCCGCGCCACGCCGGTCGCCCTCAATCCTGCTCCAGGAAATGATTCCGATGCGACACATCCGCACCACCGTCAAAGCCTTGATCGGCGCCACCGTCATGACCGGGGGCCTGATCGTCGTCACACCGGCGGCGCAGGCCATCACCATTCCGGTGGCGTGCGATGAGAACGCCCTGGTCGCGGCGGTGAACCTGGCCAACTCCACCCCCACCTCGGACACCCTCGTCCTGGCGGGCGGTTGCACCTACGGCATGACCACGGCGCACGGCGGCGCGTCCAACGCGCTACCGGTGATCACCACCCCGATCGAGATGATCGGCCCCGCCACCGTCACCAACGCGTCCCCGCTGGGCCTGGGGCTGTTCCGGATCGCCGAGGTCGGCCGGACCGGCAGCCTCACCCTGACCACCGGCGTCGCGTTCACCCGCGGCAACGTCGTCGGCCACGGCGGCGGCATCCTCAACCGCGGCGCGGTCACCCTCACCGGCAGCACCCTGACCGGCAACACCGCCTCGGGCAACGGCGGCGGCCTCGCCAACGCCGACACGCCGTCGGGCAAGGCCCCCGCCGCGACGTTCACCAACAGCCCGGTGTCCGGCAACACCACCCCGCTCGGCGAGGGCGGCGGCCTCTACAACGGCCTGCGCGGCACCCTCACCGTCACCGGCGTGACCGGCAGCCCGCTGTTCGTCACCGGCAACAGCGCCGGCCGCGGCGGCGGCATCTCCGCGATCAACTCCACCGCCACCACCCTCACCCAGACCGCCGTGACCGACAACCACGCGCTATCGGCCCTGGGCCAGTCCGGCGGCGTGTACCGCCAAGGCGGCACCATGACCACCACCGACTCCCCCATCACCGCCAACACCCCCAACAACTGCGTCGGCAGCACTCCCGCGGTCCCCAACTGCACCGGCTGACCGCTTCCGGTGGCACACCGGGTGAACGAGCCAGGCCGAGGCCGGGCGGGAAGGTCGATCGACGGCCTCCCGCCCGGCCTGCGTCGTGCGGGGAGGGCCGTGCGTGGCGTCGCCTACTCGTGCTCGGGCAACGCGGGCACCGACCTCAGCGCGCGGTTGTTGCGCGGTTCGGTGCGCGTCTTGGCCTCGTCGACCTGCCGGATCAACTCGTCGCGGACCTCGCTCAGCGCCGCGGGCAAGTCCCGCTTCGAGGACGTGGCGACGAGGTGCAGGCGAGGGCTCCGGTTGATCCAGCACTCCAGGGTGACCCGCTGCTCGACGCCCTGGCGGTCCTTCACGCTGACCTCCAGGTCGACCTGATCGGCCCGGAACGACCGCAACCGCGATCCGAGGGAGGCCAGGTGTCCCGAGACCCAGTCGTGCTCGGACGCGAGGAAACCGGTCCCGAGCTGGAGGCGCTGGACGATGACCGTCGCGCCTTCGGGGGCGTCATGCATGCGCTGTCCGTCCTTTGTGGATTGCGTTCGGCGTCGACCGGGAACACGTCCGCGGTTGTCAGGCCTTGTGGGTCCGGGCCGGCCGCGGCCAGCGGACGTTGGTGGCCCAGCCGAACACCTCGAAGACCCGGATCAGCCGCGCGGAGATGTCGATCTGGCCGCGTCGCACGCCGTGGCGGGCGCAGGTGGGGTCGGCGTGGTGGGAGTTGTGCCAGGACTCGCCCATCGACAGGATCGCGAGCGGCCAGAAGTTGGCGGACTTGTCGCGCGAGGCGAAGGGGCGGTCGCCGATCATGTGGCAGATCGAGTTCACCGACCACGTGACGTGGTGCAGCACGGCGACGCGCACCAGGCCGGCCCAGAAGAACCCGGTCAGCGCACCCCACCAGCTCCACGTGATGAGGCCCCCGGCGAGCCCGGGTGCGAGCAGCGTCACCGCGGTCAGCGCGGGGAACCAGCGGTTGACGCGCTGGATGTCCTCGTCGGCGAGCAGGTCCGAGGCGAAGCGGGCGGCGTTCGTCAGCTCCCGCTGGAACAGCCAGCCCATGTGGGCGTGCCAGAAACCCTTGGCCAGCGCGCCGGCCGACGTCCCGAAGAGCCACGGGGAGTGGGGGTCGCCTTCGCGGTCGGCGTAGGCGTGGTGCCGGCGGTGGTCGGCGACCCAGCCGACGACCGGGCCCTGCATGGCCATGCTGCCGACCACCGCGAGCGCGATCCTCAGCCCACGGTTGGCCCTGAACGCGCCGTGGGTGAAATAGCGGTGGAACCCGATCGTCACCCCGAGGCAGGTGAGGGTGTAGAAGAAGACGGCGAGGCCGAGGTCGACCCAACCCAGACCCCAGCCCCACGCCAGCGGAACCGCCGCGGCGAGCGCCAGGGCCGGGATCACCGCGAACAACTTGACCAGGAACATCTCGGCCGGTGACTTCACCCCGGCCAGCACGGGCTGCGGCGCTTTGTCGGCTCGCAGGACGTCCGATCGGACTTTCGTGCTCATGTTCGTACCTCCGGCAACGGCGTTGTTCTCCGTCGCCGGGGTCCGGGGCGATCGGTGTGGGGGTTGGGCGGGTGCGGCGACAGGCAGCCGCCGAATCGGTCGGGTACCCGTGGCACGGCGTTGGCAAACCGGCGTGGTGGCACCGACGCCCTCGGCGTTCGAACAGGCTGGGGCCGCCTGGACACTGTCGACCCATTGAAGATGGATCGCCGCCCGCCAGGACCGAAATCACCGGTAATCTTTCAGATATTCTTCGACCGTGAACGGCACCAGCCGGAATCCACTCGACACCATTCCGATCGATCATGCCCAAATGGGTGCAGGACGGAGTTGTCGAGAACACCCCGGACAGCAGAGGGCTACCAGGCGTCTCTCAGCAACGACGGTCCCGGCTCGTCATCGTCGTCGTCGCGGGCAGTCCCGCGCGGTGGCGGCGTCAGCTCGGCCTCGACGTCCAGGTTCGCGAGCCCGGCGATGTACTCGTCGAGGAATGCCGCGCCTTGCCCGACGAGCGCGGTGCGTTCGGTTTCGGGCAGGTGTTGGAACTCGTCGATCGCGGCGGAGGTCCTGTCCGCCACCGACTCCACCGCCCACTGCTGGGTGAGCAGGTCGCGCGGGGTGGAGCGGCCGGCGACGACCTCCTTCGCGAAGTCGGAGACGGCGCCGTCGTCCGCCGCGGCGAGCACGCGGAACAGGTTGTGCTGCGCCTGCACGCCGTCTGCGGTCGCGAACGGGTTCGTCATCACGCTCCCGGGTGGTCGAAGTGGGACCACGGCCAGATCGCGCGCACGCCGTCGCCCTGCGCCCGCGCGGCCTGCACGACGGCGGCGAACCCGTGCACGAGTGCCCGGACCTGGTCGACCGCGGACTGGATCTGGTTGGCGATGCCGATGATCGAGCCGAGGAACTTCGCCGCGCCGCCGGTCGCGACGTCGGCGATCGTGCCGATGAACTTGGCCACCGCGTTGCCCCTCATCGCGGTGAGCAGCGCGACGATGGCGTCGATCATCGTTTCCAGCAGGACGCCGATCGTCTGGTACAGGTGGAAGGCGGACTCGGCCAGCAGCGAGACCTTCTTGGCCACGTCGTGGCAGTACTTCGCGTGCTCCGCGCAGCCGAGGGCGAACTCGTCGAGCCACCGCTCGGCCGCCGCAGCCGCGTTGCCGTCCCAGCCGTCCTGGATGGCATAACGGCCGCGCTGGACGTTCTTGGCGATGCCGTCGAACGCGGTGCCCGTGTCGGCGATGACGACGCTCTCCCGGTAGATGCCGTTCCAGTCGCCGCTGTAGACCTCGGTAATGCGGTCGAGCGGACTCCACCCGAGGATCTTCTGCGCGATCTTGTCGGCTGTCGCGGCCACCGAGCCGAAGTCCCCGACCTCGAGCCACTTGCCCAGCTTGTCCTCGACCCCCATCGGCCACTTGTCCCGCAGCACTTCGTTCTCGATGCTCGTCTCGCCGGGGCCGTTGTAGTACCTGGTCTCGACCACGTCGACGAATCCGCTCGACGCGACGCCCGGCGGCAGTTCGCTCGCCTCGACGTTCCTCGGGTACGTCGGCACCGCCGGGTACACCTGGTCCAGCCGGCCGGCCTGGTCGCGGTCCGTGGTGCGGTAGAACTCGGCCGCTTTGGTCAGTTCGACCGCCGACGAGCCGGCGAGGCTCAGTGCGCGCCGGGTGTTGTCCTGCGCGTGGAAGCGCAGGTTCTCCAGGTGGCCGGAGAGCTCCAGGAAGACCCCCTGGCCCAGGTCGTCGACCTGGTTGTGCTCCAGTGCCTTGAGGTGCGCGGCGATGCCGGAGCTCTGGCGCTGCACGAGCCCGCCCAGCAGCTCGACGGCCTTCGGTGCGACCTTGAAGGAGTCCCCCACGACCAGATCATGGCACAGCGGCGACAGCGCCTGCGCGTGCAGCACCGGATCACCGCCCGGTGCCTAACCGCAGGTCGGGTCGTGCGGCCGGCTCTTGACACCCCACGCGGCCGCTCCGGTCTCCCCCACGGCAGCGGACAGGATCGTGGAACCGAGCGTGTTCTCCAGCTGCTCCCACCGCGTGACCAGGTCCGACATCATCAGCATCAGCACGTCGGGGAAGGCGTGGAGGAAGCTCTGGTACCGGTAGTGGTCGAGGTAGAACAGGACCACGTCGCCGAGTGCCGTCACCGACGTGGTGCGGGCGTTGAAGAACAGGTCGTGGTGGCCGAGCACGGCCCCGCGACCCACGATCGCGCGGTCGTAGATGCCGCCGAAGTCGACCTCGACCTGGCCGTGGGCGACGAGGAACACCCCGTGCGCCGGGTCGTCCTCGCGGCAGATGGCATCGCCCGCGGTGAACGGGATCTCGTCGAACATCGAGGCGAGCGTCTCCAGTTCGGAGTCGGCCAGCGAGGCGAAGAGCCGCACGCCGTGCGGATCGACGCCCTCGCGCAGGCACGCCACCCTCTCGCTCAGATCACGCTCGTCGATGTGCGTCATCCGCAGCCGCGCGAAGCGCAGCACGCGGTCGGTGTTGCGCGACTGACGGCGGGAGATCCCGGCACTCGGCGGGGTGTAGAGGGTGGCGTCCCCGCTGATCCGCGCGGCTTCACGCAGGCCGGACTCGTAGGCGCTGTGCACGCAACCCCAGTGGTAGGGGTTGGTGCCCTCACCGGCGAAGTACAGCCGGTCACCGACCGGTTCGGCGAGCGTGCCGATGTCCTTCGACGAGGAGTCGACGCCGATGCAGGTGTACGAGCCCAAGGCGAAGGGGTCGGACGACCACGCGGTGCGGGAGATGTGCTCGGGCACCGGCGCGGCGGCGCCGAACAGGTCCTCGACGATGGTGCGGGCGTAGGTGGCGACCTCCTGATCGGACCAGGTCTCCGCCTCGCGGCCGAGCGAAGCGCCCAGCAGCATCACCAGGACCGGCTTGCCGTGGGACTTCCACATGCTGATGACGACCGTGGGATAGCGGTCGGTGTCGCGGCACAGGTAGCCGAAGACGTACTGCTCCGTCGGCCAGAAGGGCTCGCGGTAGTGCAGGGCGATCTTGTTGAGTGTGCCGAACCCCAACCGGGCGATCGCCGACCGCTTGATCTCCGGCAGCGGCGGATCGAAGCGCACTACCTCGGACTTCAGCACCCCGAGCGGCACGGTCACGAGCACCCTGTCGGCCTCGAAGTCACCCCGGTCGGTCGTGACCCGCACCGGTCCGGTGGTGGTGTCGATCCGCACGACCACGTGGCCCAGCCGGACGTCCAGCCCTTCGGCGAGGGCGTCGACCACCGACTGGTAACCCTGGTGCAGGGTGCTGTCACCGTAGCCGTAGACCAGATAGCCGTCCTCCCAGAACTGCAGGGACAGCCTGTCGGGGTCCTCGGCGACGTCCTCCCGCAGGAGCACGTTGAGGTGGTAGCGGACCGCCTGCTCGTCCTCCGGCGGCAACCGGCGCGCGGCGAGGACCCCGCGCACGGCCTCGCCGAGCGGGATGTCCGGGTGCTGCTCCTTGCGCGCGATCGAGGCCTGCCGCTCGATCTCGTGCAGCACGTCGTCGGCCAGTTCCAGGGTGCGGCTCTTGCGGCGGTGGTTCGTCAGGCGGCGGTCCGCGCCGAACAGGTCCAAGCTGTCGAAGCCCCCTGTGTAGGCGCTGTCACCGCCCACGTAGCTGTAGGGGATGCCCAGGTCCTCGACCCGCTCGGTGATCGGGTTGCCGTCCGTGCCGTGGATCCAGTGCGCGCCCAGGTCGACCCCGTGCTCGTCGGTCCAGATCCGCCCGCCGACCCGGTCGCGTGCTTCCAGGACGGTGACGGGGTGGCCGAGTTCACGCAGCGCCCGCGCGGCGGCCAACCCGGACATCCCGGCGCCCACGACGATGACGCTGGGCAGGGCGTCAGCTTTTCGAGACATCGCTTGATTCTCTGGCAGTCGGCACCGTCGCCGGCAGTCCCGGATCGAGTGTTTCCGGTTGCTCCCTCCGAGTTGCCCCGGAGACCGTGGCGAATCCTCAGTGGGCATGTTCCCGCAAAGTGCGGGTTGATCCGGTGTCGGATGCTGCGGGGCAGTGCCTCCAACCGACTCCGCAGTTCTGCGGCGTGTGGCAAGGGACATCGACGGACGGTGTTCCGCCGCAAGCCCTTCAGCCGATTGAGGACGGAGGATCGAGCCGCGAGACTCGTCCCCCATCACACTTCCGAAGAACGGGAATCCTCATGCGTCTGCGTTCGTCGATCGTCGCTGCGTCAGCGCCCTGCTCGGTGCCACGGGGCTGTTCCACGTGCCCGCTTCCGCAGCCGTAGTGGACGTCGACCGCGCGCTGGGAACCCAGGTCGCACCTCAAGCCCGGCGGCACCGCCGTCCTGTGACTCGACGGGTGGCGTGGGCGGCGCAGGCGTTACGGCGCCCGCGCACCGGCCTGTGTCGCCATGGATCGCAGTCTTCTCACGCGCCCGTTCGGGTGCCCGTCCTGTGGAGGTGGTGGCGGTGGGACGTATCCGAGGTCTGCTCGTCCCGGTCGCGCTGATCACGTCGTCCCTGCTGTTCCCACCGTCCCCCGCGCACGCGGCGCCGGGCGATCTCACCTGCGCGGAGAACGAGTCGGTGACCTATTCCCCCGGCCTGCTCACCACACCTCGGCCGGTGGACGTGAGCGTGTACAACGTCCTCTCGTGCACGTCCCTCTCCCATCCGGCGGTGACGGGAGGGCACGTGCAGGCGACCATCCGCGGCCTCAACCGCTCGTGCAGCGACCTCGCGGCGTCAGGCAGTGGTTCGTACACCATCACCTGGAACACCGGTGAAACCAGCACGATCAACTACAACCGGTCCGCCAACTACGTCCTGGGAACGCTGGTCATCGTGGAGAACGGGACGGTGACCGCGGGCAAGTTCACCGGTGACTCCACCACGCACGTCGTCGAACTGCTCAACCTCAACCTCCTGGCCTGCCTTGCCGAACCCGGGCTCACCACGGCCTCCGGCAGCGGCATCTACGTCTTCGGCTGACGTGCCCCACATCGGTCGTCGGCGGCCGGTCGCCGCATCGGGGTGAACCAGGCCCGCCCCTCCTTGACCACTGCGGAAACCTTTGGCAATACTGGCTTTCCTCCACGCAAGGATGGATGCGATGAAACTCTTGAGAATGATCCTGCGTCGTCGTCGCCCGGCCACCACCGGCTACTACGCCTACCCGCCGGTGTGACCCGCTTCGCCCGGACCGCCCGTCACCGGTGGTCCGGGCGATGCCGTCGCCCACTCGAAGGTGAGACGCGATGACCGGGCCACTCGACGCCCTGACCGCGGCCGCGGGGTCCGGTGGAGGCGTCACCGAGCTCGAGCACGGTCTGCGGCTGGTGACCGACCCCACCGAGACCGAGCGCCTGCTGGCGAGCAAGGACACGTCGACGGTCAGGTCCGCGCGGCGCACCGGCATCACCTCATGGGGACCGAACGGCTTGGACACCTGGATGGCGGTGCGCCGTGCCATGCGCCCCTTCCTGACCGCTTCGCGACTGACCCCGGCCATCTCCGTGATCGCCGAACAGGCCGAGCGTGCCGTGTCCGCCTGGCCGTCACCCGGCGTCGTCGACGCCGGGGACGCAACCGTCAGCCTGATCTCCGCCGTCAACACCCGACACCTGCTGGGCGAGACGTCCGAGGCGTTGTCCGCTCTGGTCGAACGCGAACTGGTCCTGGCCGGGCGGACCCGTTGGCCGCTCGGACGCCGTCGTCTGCGGCACGCCCAGCGCGCCACCTACAACGCCATCCGGCAGCACATCCTCACCCACCCTTCACCCGCGGGACTGCGGGCGGTCCTGACCGACCACGGGTTCAGCGAGCACACCGTGACGCTGACGCTGCGCACCATGCTGCTGTCCAGCCACCACGTCCCCGCCACCGCGCTGGCCTGGGCCTTGCACGAACTGTCCACCCACCCCGACGTGCAGGAGCGGGCCCGGGCCGAGGCCACCGCGCACCCGGACCCGACGGCGGACCTCCCGCTGTGCCGGGCGGTGATCCGCGAAACCCTGCGCCTGCACCCACCGGTGTGGCAACTGCGGCGGCAGCTCACCGCGCCGACCCGCGGACTGCCGACGGGGACGACCCTGCTGTTCAGCCCCTACCTCAACCAGCACGACCCGGACGCCTACCCGGAGCCCTCGCGATTCCACCCGCAGCGCTGGAGCCCGGGCTTCCACCCGGCGCCGGGCAGCTACCTGCCCTTCGCGCTCGGCCCCCGCACCTGCCCTGCCTCGCAACTGGCGCTCACGCAGCTGACCGTCGTCCTCGCGGCCGTTCTGAAGAACCGCCACCTGACTCCTCACCGCGATCCCGCACCGACCTTCGGCACCCTGCACGCTCCCCGCCACCTGCGGCTGCGCGTGCTCCCGGCATGACCGATCCGGGACGTGGATGACGTCGACCCGGTCGGTGAACGGCGAACCCGCGTTCTCCACGAACCCGCGGAACAGCCCTTCGCCGATACCCGCCAGTCCGGCCTGCTCGCCCGTGAACCGTTCCCCGAGGACGGGCGCCTGCACCGACGGTTCCAACCGGGCAACTCCCGTCCGCAGCTCCCCCGGTGACCGGGCGTTCCTCGCGGACTGCTGCACCAGTCCCTGTCGCCACGCTTCGTGGCTGCGACCACTGGTACGAGAACAGGATGACTTCCGGACAGTGGTGTAATCGCCGCCTATATGGTTCGGGTATGAGCCAGCCGATTCCGTTCGCCGACGTCAACTTCAAGCTCGCCGTCGTGCAAGAGCTGATGTACAACCAGGGCCTCTTGCCGAGGTTCGACCTGCGCGAGCACGCCGCCGAGCAGGGCTTCACCTACGACGACGGGAGCGTTGAGGCGGTGCCCGAGGCTCTGGCCTACTTCGAGGCGCTCGAGGTCCCCGCCGAGCTCGCGGAGAAGATCACCGAGATCGAGATGGACGGCGGCAACGAGATCTACCTCGAGATCGCGCCGAACTGGGACGGCGAGGACGGACTGTTCGACGTCGACGAGTTCGCCGACCTGCGGCACTTTCCCAACCTGAAGTCGATGACGCTGTTCTACACGGGCAACGAGGAGTCGCTGGAGACGCTGCGCGCCCGCGGAATCGAAGCAGACTGGCTCTGACCCGGCCACTACCGCTCGGGCACGTCCGGCAATCGACGCGGTCTTCTCCGACGACGGCGCCTTCATCGACAGCGCGCGCCATCGCGCCGACGAGTAGGCACGGGAGCGCCCGTCCGCGGCCCGTGTCGTGCGCCGGAACTCCACACCGGCCGAGCTGCGGCGAACGTGGATCACGGATCGCAGCGGCCTGATCGTATCGCAGCGGCCTGATCGTGAGGTGTGGCGCACGACCGCTGTACCTGATCTTCGTCCGGCTCGCCAGCTGGTTGGTTCTGCTCGGCCGGTCATCGGAGGCCGAGCAGGGCGACGGACCGCGACGGGCAGCGTGTCCGACATCGTGCTCCACCCCGGCGAAGGTGGTCATGCCGACGGGTCGGTGACGCGGGGGAAGGCGTGCTCGGTGAACCGGCCGCAGGCGGTGAAGCCGAGGCGGCGGTAGACGGGTTCACCGTCGGTCGAAGCCTGGAGGACCGCTGTGGTGGCGCCCGCGGCGCGGGCGGCGTGCAGGACGGCCAGGGTGATCGCGCCGCCGTAGCCGCGGCGGCGGTCGGTCGCCAGGGTGGAGATGTTGTAGATGCCCGCGACGCCCGCGTGCGGGAATGCCTCGGCGGTGCACACGGGGCGGCCGTCCACGCGGCCGAGCAGGTAGCGGGCCGGGGAGGACAGGGCATGCGGCGCGGCGTCGGCGTAGAAGCGGCGCACGGTGGCCGCGGGTGGGTCCCAGTTGGCGGCGAGCACGGCGGCGAAGTCGGCCAGGTCGTCCGGCGTGGCCACCGGGCGGATGTCGAGTCGGCCCGTGGGTGGGATCTCCGGCAGGTCGGTCAGGTCGCGCCACATCCCGGTCTCGGAGCCCGAAGCGGGCAGGCCGGCCGCGGTGAGCAGGTCGGCGAGGTTCGCGGGTGCGGAGGCGGGGCCTACCCACCAGGAGAAGGGTCGTCCGGTGGCCCGGACGGCGCGGACCGCCTGCTCGATGCGCTCGGTCGCGTTCGCCGGCGTGAAGCGGGCGGCGGCGACGAGGTTGAACGTGTCGTCATCGAGCCCGCTGTCGGCGACGAGCAGGTCACCAGCGTCGCTCACCGTGGCGTTCGGTGAACGCCGGTGCAGGTGGGCTGCGTGCGCGGCGAGGTTGCGGTCCATCGCCTCCTCGATCATCACAGCTGATCATGCTATCGGCGGCGCCTCCCTGCTCGGCACCTGGCGGGACGGCACGCGCCTGGTCTGCACCGCCCACGACGACGGCCACCTCACCGGTGCGTGCGCACGGGTCGTCGTGGGCTGTGCCCGCATCGGGTGATCACGAGGCGGGTGTTGTCGATCAGCTGCGGGGGTACCAACTCACCACGTTCCACGTCTTCGGCAGGAAGGACGATCATGACGGCCGATGACGCCGCCTACCTACCCAGACCTCGACCCGCCGAGCCCCTCGAAGCGCTGACGTTCGAACTGACGGGCGTCGTGCCCGATCTGGTCGAGACACGGCAGTGGACCGGCGATGTCCTCGCCGACCTCGCAGAAGACGAGATCACCGACGCCAAGCTGGTGGTGTCCGAGCTGGTCACCAACGCGTACGAGCACGGCCGGCACCCACTGCACCTGCGGCTGCGACGCAGCCGCGACCTGATCCGCATCGAAGTGACCGACCTGTCACCACAGATACCGGTGGTGGGCGACTCGTCGGTGCGAGCGACACGTGGTCGCGGGATGCTGCTCGTGGACCGGATCTGCCGACAGTGGGGAGCCGTGCGCCACGCGGTCGGCAAGACCGTCTGGGCCGTCCTGACCCACCACTCCCACCGCCCGACCACCGTCCTCTCCGGCTGATCGCCCCGGCTGAACTCGACGGTGATCGACCCACGGAGTGGCGACGCAGCGGGGGCCACCGCCCACGCAGCGCCATCGCCGCAAGCGCTGCCGACAGCGTGCCGTACAGCGCAGTGAAAACGACTGTCAACACCGGGGCAGGACCTCGGTCACGGCCTCGCCGTCCACATCGTCGCCGCTCTCAACCGGGAGAACGCCCGGGAGTCGATCCCGCTCGCATCGGACCGCGGGAGGGATCGACTCCGTTCCGGTGCTACAGGGCGTCCGCTCGCACGTCGGCCAGTGCTTGTTCCAGCGTCTCGTGCAACGGCAGCAGCTTGTCCATCGCGGTGGCCGTCAGTGAACGGCGCACGGCGCGGCTCGCCACCACGTGGACCGGTCGGCGCCGGAGCGAGGCGTTGTGCGCACGGATGTGACCGAGCGCGGCGATGCCGGAGGAGGCGAAGAACGTCACCCCGGACAGGTCGATCACCAGCGCACCGGCGCCGCCGTCGAGCAGTTCCAGGCAGCGGTCGCGCAGGTCGTCGCTGTTGGCCATGTCGATGTCCCCGACGACGCGGACGATCATCGCGTCACCGTGCGAGTCGGTGGTCAACTCGGGATTGGGCGAGTCAGCAGCATTCACGGCACCATCATGACCGCTGCCCGTAGCTTACACAGCCCCTGTCCAGACCTGACTCGCGGAAGCGTGGTGACGGCCGCGGGGTCGAGGAGGTACACGCTGCCCGGGTCCTGCGTCGAGCCATCTCCGACACGAGCCGACCCGAGGGCGGGAACCCGGACGAACCGGCCTGCCTCCGACTGCCCCGTCGAGCCACAACCGTCCCAGGGCGGTCCTTGCGCGGACAGGCGGAGGTGCGCCCATCCCACGGCGAGTCCCTCGGGGTCCGCGGACCGGTCCCAGTCGCTGATCCCCAGCGGGGGAAACGACCGGGCTGCCGCGTGCTCGGTCACCGGCACCACAGCTCGTCCACGTCCCAGACGCCTTCGGTCTCGCCAACCCGGGTCATGGTCAGGAGGTGGCGCAGGGTGTGGTTCTCCGCCGGTGTGCGCCGGACGTCGAGCACCTGCCCCAGCGGTGCGTCCAGGTCGGTGAACAAGCCGTCCGCCATCGCGACTCCCACCAGGGTGGGCAGCACGGATCTGGTGATGGAGAACACGTCGGCCACCTTCGGTCCGCGCAGGTGCGCGTCGTGGACGAGTCGACCGCTACCTCGACGCGCAGGTGACTGGTGGGCCGGTACTTCGGGTTGGTCTCCAGTTCACGCTGGATCTCCTGGCTCGGCTCGAAGAGGTGCGCTCCACCACGACCGGTGCTCGCCATCACGCCTCTCACGTCGCCCGTCCGCAGACCACGCCGCGGTGTTCTTCCATCGCCGCGGCGCGCACACGGGTCCGAGCCGGCCCGGCGACGTCGACGCCGCCTTGACCGGCATCCCCTCTACCCGGTGAAGACGGCGGATCCCCGCCGAGTCCCCCACGTCGAGCACTCCCTACTGTCAACGGGTCAGATCTCACCCGGCGTCGACCGCGGTGGTACTCGTCCGCGAGCCGTATTACGGTCACGGGTACACCCAGTCGTTCCGCGCCGGCTCGCATGGCCCCTGTCACACGCTCGTGCTGTCCTTCGGGTGTGCTCGACGACCAGGACGGAGTGGGTGGATGATGGATGCCGGGCGGGTGCCTCGGCGGCTGCAGGTGCTGGAGGCGATCACCGACAGCGGGCTGCGCGAGCTCGACCTGGACAAGCTGTTCGACGTGCTGCTGCAGCAGTTGCGGTCGCTGTTCGCGGTCGACACCGCCACGGTGCTCCTGGTGGACTCCGGCGGTGGGCACTTGGTGGCCAGGGCGACCGCCGGTCTGGAGGAAGAAGTCCTCCAAGGTGTGCGGATACCGGTGGGCTCGGGCTTCGCCGGCATGGTCGCCGGCCGTCGGGAGCCGGTGCAGATCGACCACGTCGATCCCACCACCGTGGTCAACCCCCTGCTGTGGGAGCGCGGTCTGCAGGTCATGCTCGGCGTGCCGATGGTGGCCGAAGGCAGACTGGTCGGTGTGCTGCACATCGGCAGCACGGCTGCGCGCCGGTTCACCGACGAAGACGTCGACCTGCTCCAACTCGCGGCCGATCGGCTGGCGACCGCGGCGCACCTGCACCGCTCACGGTCCGAACTGGCGGCGGCTGCCTTGCTCCAGGAGAGCCTCCTGCCCGGCCGGCTGCCGACCACTCCCGACTGGGAGTTCGCCGCGCGCTACGTGCCGGGCGCGGAGAACGGTGTGGGCGGCGACTGGTACGACGTGTTCACGCTGCCCGGCGATCGCATCGGCGTGGTCATCGGTGACGTGGTCGGCAGCGGGCTGCCGGCCGCCATCGTCATGGGACGACTGCGCAGCGCCCTGCGCGCCTACGCCCTGGAGTTCCCCGACCCGGCGGAGGTGCTCGGCAAGCTCGACCGCAAGGCCAGCCACTTCGAGGCCCACACCATGGCCACGGTCGCCTACGCCGTGATCGACACCACCACCGCCCGCGTCGACCTGGCGCTGGCCGGCCACCTGCCACCCGTGCTGGCCATCCCCGGCGAACCGTCCCGCCTGGTCCCGGCTCCGGTCGGACCGCCAATCGGACACCACCTGGCCGTCACCGGCCGCCAGGGCACGACCCTCGACCTGCCACCCGGCGCGCTGCTGGCGTTCTACACCGACGGGCTGGTCGAACGCCGCGGCGTCGACCTCGACAGCCGACTCGAGCAGCTGCTCGGGCACGTGGTGCCGGCCACCGCGGAGATGGTCTGCGCCGAGGTCATGGCGAGCCTCGTCGGCACCCAACCCGCCACCGACGACATCGCCGTGCTCGTGACCCGCCACCGCCCCTGACCCGCCCGCCCGGACCCGCCACCTGCCGAACCGGGGTGACAGGACCGCACCCCCGGGACAGGTCGGCACCTGGACGGGACCAGTCGGCGCGGTGACAGCGGGGAGGTCACGGAGGTGTGAAATGGGTGCGAGTTGGGCAACCCGGTCCCTGTAGCGATCACGCCGCGTCGCAGAAGGCGCCGTGGCACGAGGACGAGGAACCACCGTGGGCATCCTGGGTTGGATCGTTCTGGGTCTCATCGCCGGCGCCATCGCCAAGGCCATCATGCCCGGCAAGGACCCGGGCGGCATCATCATCACCATGCTGCTGGGCATCGTGGGCGCCATCATCGGCGGATTCATCGGCCGCGCCATCTTCGGCTCCGACATCGGCAGCTTCTTCGACCTGAGCACCTGGCTGCTGGCCATCCTCGGCTCGCTGATCGTGCTCGGCATCTACCACGTCGTCACCAAGCGCGGCCACCGCGCACACAGCTGACACGACACCACCGAACCACTCGGGCCCGCCGGTCACCCACCGGCGGGCCCGACCATTTCCTGGGACACGCAGCGGGACGAACTTCGGGTCGACCGACCGGCTCATCGATGTCCACTCCGGACACGTCAACCGCGTCGAAGCGACCCGCGCGGTCGGTCACCAGTGCGCACAGGCCGCCGGTGTGCAGCAGGAGGTGGGCGTACTCGTGCAGTCACAAGAACAACCGTCCACACGCGCTGTCCGAGCCGTTGACGACGATCACCGGCAGCGGCTCCCTACCAGGTCCGGGTGCCGCCCAGGCCGTTCGCCGATGCCGTCAGCCCGAGGTAGGGCCTGTCCTGCGCATCAGGGCACCACCACTTCGAGGCGAACGTCGGTCAGTTCCTCTCGCAGGTCGCGGGCCGGGCTGAGGTTGAAGACGGGAATTCCGTCCCTGCCGAAGTGGACTCGGTGCATCGCGGACGAGACCACGTCGTGACCCACGGGCGAGGCGACCGCGTGGTAGCAGATCCAGGTGTTGCCGTCGTAGTCGGTGAAGAGGGAGTTGTGCCCGGCACCACAGAGCCCTTCCACCGACCGGTAGTTCAGGACCGGCGTGATCGCCTTGGACCACGCGGAGGCATCCAGGTAGTCACCGCCTCGGGGAATGCTCAGCATCCCGATGGAATAGGTGTAGCCCCTGGAGTCCCCACCGGAGTACGTGATGTACACGGTCTCGTCGGTCAGCAACGGGTACGGGCCTTCGTTGTTGATCGTCCCGTGCACGTTCTCCCAGCCGTACAGCGGGCGCGTCAGCACCACCGGTTCGCTGATGAGACGAGTGGGATCAGCCACGGTCGTCTCCGCGATGCAGACCATGCTGCCCGAGTCCATCGGCGAACCCGGACCTGTCCGGGATGACCAGACGAGGAAGCACCACCGCCGCAGTCGCATCGTCCATTCAGGTCACCACCGCGCGCACCCGGCCACGCTCACACCTCCCGGGTTCGAACCGGATCGCGGGTCCGAGGCTTCTCCGCGTCCTCGACGCCTGGGGCGCCTTCCTCAGTTCGGGCTTGCGGCGCAGTCGGGCCACGAGGTTCGGGGCGGTCGTCATGCCGACACCGCCTTGGCCATGGGTAGCGAGAGGACGATGGTCAGGCCGCCGCCTGGGGTGTCCTCGGCGGTGATGGTGCCGGCCATGGCCTCGGTGAAGCCCTTGGCGACGCTGAGCCCCAGGCCGACGCCGGGGGTGTTGCCCCGGTCGCCGAGGCGTTGGAACGGAGCGAAGACGGTGTCGACGGTGTTCTTGGGCAGCCCGTGGCCGTGGTCGACCACGCGGAGTTCGACGTGGTCGCCGTGGGCGCCGGCGCGGACGGCGATCTCGGGTTCGTCTGGGGTGATGGCGCCGTCGCCGTCCACGTCGACCGGGCGGCGCGGGGTGAGGCGGCCGTGCCGCAGGGCGTTGTCCACGACGTTGGCGACCACCCGTTCCAACAGGCCGACGTCGGCCAGCACCGGCGGCAGGTCCTCGGGGACGTCGACCGAGACCAGTCGGCGCTCGTCGAGTCCGGTCAGGGCGCGGGCGACGGCCTCGTCGTAGGTGACGGCTCTGATCAGGGGCGCGACGGCGCCGGTGGCCAGGCGGGAGGAGTCGAGCAGGTTGTCGACCAGGCCGGCGAGCCGGTCGGTGGAGACCTCGGCGGTGTCCAGCAGCTCGGCGGTGTCCTCGGGCGAGAGCCGCAGGTCGGGGTCGCGCAGGCTGCCGATGGCGGCTTTGATCGAGGTCAGCGGGGTGCGCAGGTCGTGGCCGACGGCGGACAGGATCGCGGTGCGCAGTTCGGTCGTCTCGGCGCGCCGCTGGGCTTCGGCGGTCTGGGCGGCCAGGCGCTGCTGCCGCAGGGCGAGCAGCGCCTGGCCCGCGGCGGCTTCCAACGCCTGCTGGTCGCTCGCCGGCAGGGCGCGGCCGCGCAAGGCCAGGTGCACGTCCGCGGTGACCGGCACGTCGACATCGGCCTCGTCGGGCTCGTCGCACGGCCGGGGGCCCGCGCAGGCGACGCGTTCCCACTCGCCGTCGCCGCGTTCCAGCAACGCCACCGATTCCAGGCCGAAGTTCTCCCGCACCTTCTCCAGCAGTCGGGCGAGGGGGAACGGGCTGGTCAGCACGGTGCGGGCGTAGGAGGCGAGCAGCGCGGCCTCGGTGCGGGCCCGCGCGCCCTGCTCGGCCAGCCGGGCGGCGCGGTCCACGACCAGGGCGACCAGGGTCGCGACCAGGAGCATGGCCAGCAGGGTGACCAGGTTCTCCGGGGTCGCGACCGCCAGGCTGTAGTACGGCGGGGTGAAGAAGAAGTTCAGCAGGCCCGCGCCCAGCAGCGCCGCGCCGAGCGCCGGACCCAGCCCACCGACCAGCGCCGCGACCACCGTGACCAGGAAGAACCCGATGAGGTCGGTGGAGAAGGAGACCTCGTCCCGGGTGAGCATGCCCAGTCCGGTGACCACGGCGGGCAGCACCGTCGCCAACACCCATCCCAGCAGTCGGCGTGACGTGGTCAGCGCACCCCGGTTGACCCTCCGGCTGGAGGCGCGCCGGGCCTGCGCGTGGGTGACCATGTGCACGTCGATCGGCCCGGAGTCCTGGACGACGGCCGAGCCGATGCCTTCGTCGAACACCCGCGCCAGCCGCGAGCGGCGCGACGTTCCCAGCACGAGCTGGGTGGCGTTGACGGCGCGGGCGAAGTCGAGCAGGGCGGTGGGCACGTCGTCGCCGACCACGGTGTGGAACGTCGCGCCGACGCCCTCGGTGGTCCTGCGCGATCTCGCGATCGAGTCCGGCGGTGCACCGGCGAGGCCGTCACCGCGCAGGACGTGCACCACCAGCAGTTCGGCGCCCGCCCGCACGGCGATGCGCCGCGCCCGGCGGATCAGGGTCTCGCTCTCCGGGCCGCCGGTGATCGCGACGACCACCCGTTCCCTGGTCTCCCAGGTGTCGGTGATGCTCTGCTCCGAGCGGTAGCGCTGCAACGCCACATCGACCTGGTCGGCCACCCACAGCAGGGCCAGTTCGCGCAACGCGGTGAGGTTGCCGACCCGGAAGTAGTTGCCCAGCGCCGCGTCGATCTTGTGCGCGGCGTACACGTTGCCGTGCGCCAGGCGGCGGCGCAGCGCCTCCGGCGTGAGGTCGACCAGCTCCACCTGCTCGGCACGCCGCACCACCTCGTCCGGCACGGTCTCGCGCTGCCGCACGCCGGTGATCCGCTCGACCACGTCGTTGAGCGACTCCAAGTGCTGCACGTTGACCGTCGACAACACGTCGATCCCGGCGTCGAGCAGCTCCTCGACGTCCTGCCACCGCTTGGCGTTGCGCGACCCGGGCAGGTTGGTGTGGGCCAACTCGTCCACCACAGCCACCTCGGGCCGCCGGGCCAGCAGGCCGTCGACGTCCATCTCGTCGACCCGCACCCCGCGGTGGTGCGACCGCCGGCGCGGGAGCACCTCCAGCCCGTCGACCAGGGCCGCGGTCCTGTCCCGGCCGTGGGTCTCGACCAGCCCGACGACCACGTCGGTGCCGCGCTCACGGCGTCGGTGCGCCTCTCCGAGCATCGCGAAGGTCTTGCCGACCCCGGGCGCGGCCCCCAGGTAGATCCGCAGCTCACCGCGCTTGCCCCGCACCACGTCAGCCTGCCTCTCCACGATCCCGCCGGCCGCAAGCGCGGAGGCGAGCACCGTGGCGGTGATCGCCTCCCGATCGTCATGCCGCCGCGTCGAGCGCCCGGTTCAGGGCGGTCACGTTGACCCCCGGTTCACCGAGGAACCCGAGGGCGCGACCGTCCGTGTGCTCGGCGACCAACGTCCGAACCTCGTCCTCGGCCAGTCCGTTCTCCCGGGCCACGCGGGGCACCTGGAGCTCGGCGTAGGCGGGGCTGATGTGCGGGTCCAGACCGGACGCCGAGGCGGTGACCGCGTCCTGCGGCACGCGGTCCTCGGCCACGCCCTCGCGTCGGGCGATCTCGGTGCGGCGCTCGGCGACGACGGCGTCGTAGTCGGGGTTGAGCTCGCCCTTGTTGGAACCGCCGGACGCGGGGAGCGTCGCGGCCGAGGGCCGGGTGCGGAACCACTGATCGCCGTCACGGTCCGCACCGACCAGCGTGGTGTGGACGGCTTCGGCGTTGGCGTGCAGGCCGGGCAGACGGGAGACGGTCCACACGGCCGCCGGGTAGAGCACGCCGGTGAGCGCGGTGAGCACGAGCAGGACGCGCAGTCCGGCGAAGGTCTGCTTGGCGAGTGCGTTCATGGAGCGGGTCACCCGATTCCGGGGATGAGTCGGACGAGGAGGTCGATCAGCCAGATGCCCGCGAACGGCGTCACGACGCCGCCGAGGCCGTAGACCAGCAGGTTGCGCCGCAGCAGCGCGGCGGCGCTGGTGGGCTTGTACCGCACGCCGCGCAGCGCGAGCGGGATCAGCACGACGATGACCACCGCGTTGAAGATCACCGCGGAGAGGATCGCCGACCGCGGCGAAGCCAGGTGCGTGATGTTGAGCTCGTCCAACTGGGGGTGGATGGCGGCGAACATGGCCGGGAGGATGGCGAAGTACTTGGCCAGGTCGTTGGCCACCGAGAAGGTGGTCAGCGCGCCGCGGGTGATGAGCAACTGCTTGCCGATCGCCACGACCTCGATCAGCTTGGTGGGATCGGAGTCCAGGTCGACCATGTTCCCGGCCTCCTTGGCGGCCGAGGTGCCGGTGTTCATGGCCACGCCCACGTCGGCCTGCGCGAGGGCGGGGGCGTCGTTGGTGCCGTCGCCGGTCATCGCGACCAGCTTGCCGCCCTCCTGCTCGCGCCGGATCAGCGCCATCTTGTCCTCGGGCTTGGCCTCGGCGAGGAAGTCGTCGACCCCGGCCTCGGCGGCGATGGCGCGGGCGGTGAGCGGGTTGTCGCCGGTGACCATGACGGTGCGGATGCCCATGGCGCGCAGCTCGGCGAAGCGCTCCTTCATGCCGGGCTTGACCACGTCCGACAGCCTGATCACGCCCAGCACGCGGTCGTCCACGGCGACCACCAGCGGTGTGCCGCCCTCGGCGCTGATCCCGTCGACCACCGCCCTGGTGGCCCCGTCGAGGGTGAACGCGCTCGCCGCGCCCTTGCGCACGCGCCGCCCGTCGAGGTCGACGCCGCTGACCCGCGTCTGCGCGGTGAACGGCACGAACTCGCCGGTCTTCTCGTGCTCGTCCGCCTCCGCCGGGCGGCCGTGGCGCTCGGCGCACAGCTCGACCACGCTGCGGCCCTCCGGGGTGCCGTCGGCCAGCGACGACAACCGGGCGGCGTCCACGAGCGCGTCCAGCGACGTGCCGCGCGCCGGGATCAGGTCGGTGGCGCGCCGGTTGCCCCAGGTGATGGTGCCGGTCTTGTCCAGCAGCAGCGTGTCCACGTCCCCGGCGGCTTCGACCGCCTTGCCGGAGGTGGCCAGCACGTTGCGCTGCACCAGCCGGTCCATGCCCGCGATGCCGATGGCCGACAGCAGCGCGCCGATCGTCGTCGGGATCAGGCAGACCAGCAGCGCGGTCAGCACGATCACCGACTGCTCACCGCCGGAGTACACCGCGAACGGCTGCAGCGCGACCACCGCGAGCAGGAAGATGATCGTCAACGTCGAGAGCAGGATCGTCAGGGCGATCTCATTGGGCGTTTTCTGCCGCTGAGCCCCCTCGACGAGGGCGATCATCCGGTCGACGAACGTCTCCCCCGGCTTCGCGGTGATGCGCACGACGACCCGGTCCGACAGCACGGTCGTGCCGCCGGTGACGGCCGACCGGTCGCCGCCGGACTCGCGGATGACGGGCGCGGACTCGCCGGTGATCGCGGACTCGTCCACGGTGGCGATGCCCTCGACCACGTCGCCGTCACCGGGGATCACCTGCCCGGCCTCGACGGCCACGAGGTCACCGACCTCCAGCTGGGTGCCCGGCACGGTGCGGCCGTCGGTCAGGTGCGCGACGGCGTCGGTCTTGGCCTTGCGCAGCGAGTCGGCCTGGGCCTTGCCCCGACCCTCGGCGACGGCCTCGGCGAGGTTGGCGAACAGCACGGTCAGCCACAGCCACGCCGCCACGGCGGTGGTGAACACGCCCGGGTCGCCGATGGCGAACACCGTGACCAGCAGGGAGCCGACCCACACGACGAACATGACGGGGTTGCGCGCCTGGTGGCGGGGGTCGAGCTTGCGCAGCGCGTCCGGGAAGGAGACGAGCAGTTGGCGGGGGTTGAAGATGCCCGCGGCGACTTGGTGGCCCAGGTGGTGCGGGTGGCGTTCGCGGATCTCTTCCGGAGTCCGCGGTGGGTGTTCGGTGGTGGTGCTCACAACAGGGCCTCCGCGATCGGACCGAGGGCGAGGGCGGGAACGAAGGTCAGCGCGGCGACCAGCACGACCGCTCCGCCGAGCAGGGTGGCGAACAGCGGGCCGGTGGTGGGCAGCGTGCCCGCCGTGACCGGCACCTTCCGCTGCGCGGCCAGCGAACCGGCCAGGCACAGCACGGCGATGATCGGCACGAACCGGCCCAACGCCATGCACACGCCCAGCGACGCCTGGAACCAGTCGCCGGTGACCGTGATGCCGGCGAACGCGCTGCCGTTGTTGTTCGACGCCGAGGCGTAGGCGTAGAGGATCTCCGACAGGCCGTGCGCACCCGGGTTGTTCACCGCACCCCGCGTGGAAGGCAGGATCGCGGCGATGCCCGCGCCGAGCAGCAGCACGGTCGGCATGGCCAGGATCGACACGGCGGCGGCCGTGACCTCACGGCGGCCCAGCTTCTTGCCCAGGTACTCCGGCGTGCGACCGACCATCAGCCCGGCGAGGAACATCGCGATCACGGCCATGACCAGGATGCTGTAGAGGCCGGTGCCGACACCGCCCGGGGTCATCTCGCCGAACAGCATGTTCAGCATCGCTCCCCCACCGCCCAGACCGGTGAAGCTGTCGTGCATCGAGTTCACCGCGCCGGTGGACGTGGCCGTGGTGCTGTTGGCGAACAGCGCGCTGCCCGGGATGCCGAACCGCAGTTCCTTGCCCTCCAGCGGCCGCAGGCCATTCGCCTCGGCCACCCAGATGACGGCGAGCATGACCGTCCACAAAGCACCTATCACGCCCAGCAGGACGTACCCCTGCCGGCGGTCGCCGACCATGGTGCCGAAGGTGCGGGTGAGCGAGACCGGGATGAGCAGGATCAGGAAGACCTCGATCAGGTTGGACCAGGCGTTGGGGTTCTCGAACGGGTGAGCGGAGTTGGCGTTGAGCACCCCGCCGCCGTTGGTCCCCAACTCCTTGATCGCCTCCTGGCTCGCCACCGGCGCGGTCGCCACGGTCTGCCCGTCGACGTCCACACCGGACTTCAGGCTCATCACCACGCCGGTGGCCACGAGCACGATCGCGAACACGAACGCCACCGGCAGCAGCACGCGCACCACGCCGCGGGTCAGGTCGACCCAGAAGTTGCCCAGCCGATCGGTGCGGTGCCGTACGAACCCGCGCACCAGGGCCACGGCCACCGCCATGCCCACCGCGGCGGAGACGAAGTTCTGCACCGTCAGGCCGATCATCTGCACGGCGTGGCCCATGACGGTCTCGGGCACGTAGGACTGCCAGTTCGTGTTGGTCACGAAGCTGACCGCGGTGTTGAACGCCATCCCCGGCGGCACGTTCCCGCGGTCGAAGTCCCAGGGCAGCACCGACTGCACCCGTTGGAGCACGTAGAGCAGGACCACGCCGACGAACGAGAAACCGAGCACGCTCAACGCGTAGGTGCCCCAGCGCTGCTCGGAGTCCGGGTCGACACGCGCGACCCGGTACACCGCGCGTTCGACCCCGGAGTGCCGGGCACTCGTGTACACGCGGGCCATGTAGTCGCCGAACGGCCGGTACGCCACCGCCAAGGCGACGACCAGCAGACCGACCTGCGCCAGGCCGGCGAGGGTCGGGGACATCAGAACTTCTCCGGTCGGATCAGCGCGACGAACAGGTACCCGATCAACAGCAGGGCCAGCACGCCGCCGACGGCGTTGGCCACCACACCGGTGCCGCTCACAACCGCCCCAGACCGCGCACCCCGAGCGCCGCCACCAGGAACACACCCATGATCAGCAGCACGTAGGCCAGATCGGCCATCCCGCGCCCCTTCCCGACTCCGAGCAGTCCCGGACGCGGGACCGCGATGCCGGGAAGGATGCCTCCGGAACTGGCTGCTCAATGGGCGCCTGACGAGTCCTTGACACCCCCGATGGGGTCCCATACGCGTTGTTGACGGCCGAGAGATCCCGGCCTCATCACTCGTCCTGCGGCGACCCGTGCTCGGCATCCGGCACCGTCCCGATCGGGAAGAAGACCGGGCTGAGCAGGTAGGGGCGACGGCCCGGCGCGGGTCCGTTGGCGGCGCGGGCCCGGAAGATCCCCATCAGCTCGCCGGCCAGCCCGGTGAGCTCGTCGGGGGTGAGCCAGAGGGTGCCCTGGCGGTAGCCGATGGAGTCGGCCACCAGGGCCGCTGGACGCCCCGGAGTGACTGGACGAGGTGGTCGGCGACGCGCGGGTGGTGGCCATCGGGGAGAGCGCGCACTACAACGCCGAGTCCTACCTGCTGCGCCACCGCCTGTGCCGCTACCTGGTCGAACGGCAAGGGTTCGGCGCCTACGCCCTGGAGCCCGGGTTCACCGAGGGCTGGGCGGTCGACGCCTGGGTCCGCGGCGCGACCGACCCCGACCAGGCCGGCCGGCTGATGGGCGACGGCATGGTCAGCCTGATGCTGAGGTGGACGCAGGTGCGGGCCCACCTGGAGTGGATCCTGCGCCGCGAGGACCGGATCGTGCTGGCCGCCCACGAGGCACACATCCAGCGATGGCCCGCCACCCTGCCCGGCATGCCCGCGTTCACCACGCTGGGCCTGCACCTGGCCGACCGCCCTCGGTGGGGGCTACCGCGTCATCGGCACGACCACCGGCACCGGCCAGACCCTCGACACCAGCCCCGACTTCTACACGGGCACGTTGTTCACCGACCTGGGCGCACCGGAGCCCGGCGGCCTCGACGCGCTCATGCACGCGGACCACGACGGCCCCTTCGCCGTCGACCTCCACCGCCTGTCCCGCCCGACACCGAGACCGTGCGAACCGCGACCAAGCAACGCTCGGCACCTCGTACTCCGACATCAGCCCCCTGGACGCCTGCGACGCACCGTCCGGAGGGCGACGGCCGTGCAGACCGACCGGACCCGGCTGCACGGGGTGCCGCCGGAGCTGAACATCCCGGCCGAGCGCTCCTTCAACATGTCGCTCGGGTTCTGGCGCGCCTGCGCGCCGCTGCCGATGCCCGGTCCGGGGTCGTTCGGCCACCCTGGCTCCGGCGGGTCCACCGCCTTCGCCGACCCCGACGCCCGGATCGGCTTCGGCTACGTCACCAACCACTGGAACCACCGTCCCGACGACCTCCGGGCGACGAACCTGGCCGAGGCCGTCCGGGCCTGCCTCGGGTAGCGGCGCGACCCGGCCTGGCGGGAACGCGGAACACGCGGCGTAGCGGGTCCGCTGGGAGCCCACAGGCCCGACGGTGGTCTGGTTCCGTGCTCACCTCGATCACCGGGTCTCTTTCAAATCAGTCTGGACTTCACCTGTTCGGTGTTTCCAGCGCGTGCCGCGCGTAGGCCCGGACGTCGGCGTCGGTGTCGGCCAGTGCGTCCGACAGCCCTGACCTCACGGCGGGCGACCGGGCCCACCTGGTCAAAGCTCGCACGGACGCCTTGCGCACGTCGATGTTGCCGTCACCCAGCATCGGCAGGACGGCGTCCGGGTCGTCGATGGCCTGCACCGCTCCGACGCGCACCTGCCACGCCGGGTCGGTGAGCGCTGCCCGTGCCACGGGCTGGAGCGCGGCGGGACGGCCGATCTGCCCCCCGGCCTCCAGAGCCGCCGCACGTACCAACGCGTCCGCGTCGCCCGCCAGCGCCTGCAACGTCGAAACCGCGGCGGGGTCGGCCAGGGTGCCCAGGCCCTTGGCCACCTGGACTCGCAACTCGCGCCGGGGATCATCGGCGAGCGACTCGACGAGAACCCGTTCCCGCAACGACACCAGGCCGCGCAGTGCCGCCGAACGCACCTCCGGATCGGCGTCGGCCAGGGCCGACGCGTAGACCTCGGTGGTGCCGAGCTTCAGTGCCCACAGAACCTCCAGCGCCACCGAACGGAACGGCGACTCCTCCAAGGCGCGCCGCAGCGCCTCCCCGCGCGGCACGACCTCGACGAGTTCCCGCAGACCAGCCGCGGCGGCCGTCCGGACCGCCTCGTCCGCGTCGGCCATGGCGCGGACCAGGGCGAACTCGAAGGCCTCCGGCACGACCTCGGTGATGGTCGCGACGGCGGCCCGGCGCACGGCCGGGTCCGGGTCGTGCAGGTACTCCTCCAACCGGGCCAGGTCCGGGTGCTCGTCGGCCAGGGCCACCAGGTCGAGCAGCCGGTCGGAGCCGACGACGCCACCGGACGCGCGGGTGGTCGCGACCGACGCCGCTCGAATCGACGGCGATCCGAGGAACTCGACCTGACCCGGTCGGTGTTCGAGACCGTCCACCGGCACGAGGTACGGGTGCACCGGTCGCTTGACGAACTCCATCTCCCCCGCGTCGTTCTTGCGCAGGTTGAGGTGGTGGAACCAGTTCTCGTCGTCGCGATCCGGCGTGTCGAGGCGGTCGTGGTAGAGGCCCCACCGGCTTTCGGTGCGCATCAGGGACGCTTTCGCGGCCATCTCGGCGCAGTCGCGGATGAACGTCACCTCGGCGCACCGCATCAGCTCGTGCGGGGTCTGCGCGCCCATGCCGGCGATCTCGCCTGCCATGCGCGCGAACGACTCCTGGGCGATCAGGAGCTTCGTCCCGGTCTTCGGGGGCGCGAGGTAGTCGTTGACGAACCGGCGCAGCTTGTACTCGACCTGGGGCTGCGGCGGGCCGTCGGGGTTGCGCAGCGGCCGGTACACCAGCTCGTGCGCGGCGGCGATCTGGTCCTCGGGCAGCGGTCCCGGCGGCACACCGTGCTCCGACGCGTGCGTGGCCGCGAGGTCGCCGAACACGAACGCGCCGATCATGTAGTTGTGCGGCACGCACGCCAGGTCGCCCGCCGCGTAGAGGCCGGGCACGGTGGTGGCACCGTTCTCGTCGACGGCCACGCCGGACGCGGAGTGCCCGCCGCACAACCCGATCTCGGAGATGTGCATCTCGATGTCGTGGGTGCGGTAATCGTGCCCGCGGCCGGCGTGGAACGTGCCGCGGGTGGGGCGTTCGGTGGTGTGCAGGATGCCCTCGAGCGCGGAGAGCGACTCCTCCGGCAGGTGCGTCACCTTGAGGTAGACCGGTCCGCGTGGCGAGGCGATCTCGCGCGCCACCTCGGCCATCATCTGCCCCGACCAGTAGTCGCAGTCGACGAACCGCTCCCCCAGCCGGTTCACCTGGTAGGCGCCGAACGGGTTGCCGACGTACGCGCACGCCGGGCCGTTGTAGTCCTTGATCAGCGGGTTGATCTGGAAGCACTCGATACCGGACAGCTCCGCGCCCGCGTGGTAGGCCATCGCGTAGCCGTCGCCCGCGTTCGTCGGGTTCTCGTACGTGCCGTAGAGGTAGCCGCTGGCGGGCAGGCCGAGCCGACCGCACGCGCCGGTGGCCAGGATGACGGCGCCCGCGGCAACGGTGACGAACTCGCCGGTGCGGGTGTTGAACCCGACCGCGCCGACCGCCCGGCCCTCGGACACCAGGACCCGCACGGGCATCACGCGGTTCTCGATGCGGATGCGTTCCCGCATGCGGCGCTCGCGCATGACCCGGTACAGCACCTTCTTGACGTCCTTGCCCTCCGGCATGGGCAGCACGTAGCTGCCGGAGCGGTGCACCTGGCGCACGTGGTAGTCGCCGTAGGAGTCCTTCTCGAACTTCACCCCGTACCGCTCGAGCCGCTGCACCATGGCGAACCCGCGGGTGGCGGTCTGCATGACGGTGCGCTGGTCGACGATGCCGTCGTTGGCCTTGGTGATCTCGGCGACGTAGTCCTCCGGTGTCGCCTTGCCGGGGATGACCGCGTTGTTGACGCCGTCCATGCCCATCGCCAGGGCGCCGGAGTGCCGCACGTGCGCCTTCTCCAGCAGCAGCACGTTCTTCCCGTGCTCGGCGGCGGTGATCGCGGCCATCGAGCCGGCCGTGCCGCCGCCCACGACCAGCACGTCGCACTCCAGCCGCACGCGTCGCGAGATGTCGGGGATCTCCATCACGCCATCACCGCCGCCAGGATCGCCTCGCGCCGCACGTCGACCTCGCCCGTGCCGAGCACGACGACCCGGTCGCCGAGCACCACGGCCTCGTCCACGTCGTGCGTGACGAACACCGTGGTCGTGCCGGCCTCCCGCAGCACCTCCACCACCAGCTCCTGCATGTCGGCCCTGGTCTGCGCGTCCAGGGCGGCGAACGGCTCGTCCATGAGCACCACCTTCGGTCGTTGGGCGAGGGTTCGGGCCAGCTGCACGCGCTGCCGCATCCCGCCGGACAGCTCGCGCGGGAGGTGCCGCTCGAAGCCCACGAGGCCGACGCGGCTCAGCCACCGCCGGGCGACGGTCCGCCGCTCGGTCCGGCGCACCCCTCGCAGGGCGAGCGGCAACTCGACGTTGCGCTGGGCGGTGCGCCACGGCAGCAGCCCGTCCTCCTGGAACACCATCGCGCGGTCCCGGGACGTGCCGCGCACTTCCTGCCCGTCCACGACGACGCGGCCCGCCGCGACCGGGGTGAGGCCCGCGATCGCGCGCAGCAGCGTCGACTTGCCGCAGCCCGACGGCCCGGCCACGACGAGGGTCTCGCCGGTGCTGACGTCGAAGTCGAGGTCCCGCAGCACCACGGCGTCGCCGTAGCGCACGGTCAGACCTTCCACGCGGACGCTCATGCCCTGGCCTCCCTCGGCAGCCACCGCGTGACGCGTCGTCCGGCCAGCTCGACCGCGGAGGACGTCAGCCAGCCGAGCAGCCCGATGGTGACCATGCCGACGATTACGCCGGGGTAGTCCACGATCGTGTAGGCCTGCCAGGTTCGGTAGCCGACGCCGTACCGGCCGGAGATCATCTCGGCGGAGATCACGCAGATCCACGCCACTCCCATGCCGACCGACAGGCCGCCGAACACGCCGGGCAGGGTGCCCGGCAGCACGACCTTGAGCAGGACGTGCCGCCGGCTGCCGCCCATCGTGCGGACGGCGTCCTCCCACATCGTCGGCAGCGCCCGCACCGCGTGCCGGGTGCTCACCAGGATCGGGAAGAACGCGGCCACGAACGTGATGAACACGATGCCCTGCTCGTCGGTGGGGAACAGCAGGATCGCGATGGGCACCAGCGCGATGGCGGGTATCGGCCGCACCACCTCCAACAGGGGTTGCAGCACGTCGCCCAGCAGCCTGGACCGTGCGACGACGATCCCGAGCGCGGTGCCCAGCGCGGCAGCGAGCAGGAACCCGGTGCCGATGCGGCCGAGGCTCGCGGCCAGGTCGGTGTAGAACCCGGCGGTGCCGGTCTCCTCGGCCAGCCGCGACGCCACCTCGACGACGGTCGGCAACCGGTCGAACCGCAGCCACGCGGTCGTCCCGGTGGCCGTGAGGACCTGCCACAGCAGCAGTCCCGCGGCCAGTGAGCCGATCCTCAGCACCCACCGCGCGCTCACGGCTTGCCCGCCGCGGCCAGCGCCTGCGCGTAGTCCAGCACGACGCCCCGGGCGGCGGCCTTCGTCGTGTGCGGCAGCAGGGTTCCGTCGTCCGCGCGGACCCAGTGCGCGTGGTCGGCGAACCACCGGGTCCCGGTGACCGCGTCGGGCACGTACGCCACCCGGACCTTCTTGCCGCTCTGGTTGATCAGCTTGAGCAGGCACGTCGGGTTGGCGGCGGGGTGGGTGGTCTCCTCGCCCTCGAACCACACCTCGCTCGCGGTGGCGGGGTCGGTCACGTCGAGGCCGCACGCGGTGTCCTTGCCGGTGATCCTCGCCGGGTTGGCGGTGTCCGCGCCGCCCTCGCCGACCGCGGCCTTGAGCGGCCCGTCGTCGATGAACCGGTCGACGTCCAGTTCCTCGATGTTGCCGATGGACTCGAGCAGCGGCACGTCCTGCTTCAAGGCGTCGCGGAGGAGGGGTTTCAGGCTCAGGTCGAACGTGGCGATGCCGTTCGGACCGTTGTAGAGGTACACGACCTCGACCGGCAGACCCGTCGCCTTCGCGACGACCTGCGCCGCGTCGAGCGGCTCCTCGTGCAGGTGGCGGGTGGCGTCGGCCTGGGCGCGCAGGAACTCGGCCAGGACGTCCGGCTGTTGTCGGGCGAACTGGTTTCGCACCACGACGCCGTGCAGCGTCGGCAGGCCGAGCGCCGCGCCGTCGTAGAGCAGCTTGGCCTGCTTGGCGAACACCAGCTGTCCGGGCCACGCGACGAACTGTGCGAGCGCGGCGACGTTGCCCGCCTGCAACGCGGAGGCGCCGACGGAGGGCTGCTGGTTCTCCACGGTCACCTGGACGTCGCCCAGCGCGCGCACGAGCGTGCCGTGCCCGGCGGACCCGACGCTGGCGGACACCCGCTGCCCGGCCAGGTCGGCGAGCGTGGTCGCGGTCGAGTCCGGCGGCACTACCACCATGTTCAACGCGCCGCGGGCGTTGTAGCCGGTGACCGACACCATGCGGGTGCCCTCGTCACCGAGCTTCTGCGCGCGGGAACCGTTGATGAGCAGAGGGTAGTCGCCCATCGAGCCGATGTCGATCTTCGCGGCGAGCATCTGCGCGGTGATGGGCGCGCCGGTGTCGTAGTCCTGCCAGACCACTTCGTACTTCTTGCCGGTCCGCGCGCCCAGGTCGGCCAGTCTGCGTTCGAAGTGGCCCAGCTCGCGCAGCAGGGTGCCGGCAGTGACGGTGTTGATGGTCTTGGACTGGTAGCCGACCACCACGGGCACCACGTCGGCCGACGCCGCGCCGGCGACGCACGAGGTCAGCATGGCGGCAACCATTGCCGCGCCGAGGATTCGCTTGGACATCGTCGTTCCCTTTCAGCGCAGCAGGTAGGGCATGTTGACCTCGACCGCGCCCGTCGGGCAGCGCGCGGCGCACGGTCCGCAGTACCAGCACTCGTCCACGTGCATGAACGCCTTGCCGGTGTCGGGGTTGATGGCGAGCGAGTCCAACGGGCAGATGTCCACGCACAGCCGGCACCCCTCGATGCACAGCGACTGGTCGATGGTCACCGGGACGTCGGCGCGGTTGTTCACCAGAGCCACAGCGGTTCTCCTGGGAAGGGTGCGACAGGACGGCTGCGTCCTCGTGGACGCAGCTCGGACGGGATGCGAAGGGGTTAGCGACAGATGGCGCTGGCCTGCCGGCGCAGGTCGACGTGCAGGCGGAAGCGCGGGGCGACGTTCACCGCGCCTCCAACGGGCCGCGCACCAGCTCGGCGCGCATGGTGAGCCGGTCGCCGCGCATCCGGATGAACTCCAGGTCCACCGGGCGCCCGTCGGTGAAGCGGCTGAGGCGCTCCACGACCAGCAACGCCGACCCGTGCGGCACCTCCAGCACCGCGGCCGAGTGCAGGTCGGCGTTCACCGCCTCCAGCGTCACCGCCGCCGTGCCCAGGCGCTGCCCGCTGGTGCGCTCGATGAGCGAGAAGATGTCCCGGTTCTCCAGGTCCTCCTCCAACAGCGGCTCACCCACGTCGCGCGGCAGGTAGGTGAGGTCGAGCGACAGCGGCAGCCCGTTGAGCCGGCGCAGCCGTTCGACGTAGACGACCTGCTCACCCTCCGCGAGCCGCAGTCGCTGCGCCACCGGGCCGGGGGGCCGGACCAGCCCGGCGGCCCGCACGTCGTTGCCGACCTCGCCGTGCTCGCGCAGGGTTTCGGCCAGTCCCATGAGCCGGTTGAGGCCGTGCGCGTACTTCTCCGCCACCACGACCGTCCCGACCCCGGGGACGCGTTCGATGAGCCCTTCCTCGCGCAGCAGGTCGAGCGCCTCGCGGATGCTGTTGCGGGAGGCGCAGAACTCGGCGGCGAGGAAGCGCTCGTCGGGCAGTGCGCCGTTGGGGAACGCGCGCTGGACGACGAGCTGGCGGATGACGTCGGCGGCCTGCCGCGCCCGGTCGGCACGCAGGCGCCGCTCGGACGGGTTCGGTCGCGGGCTGCTCACGCGGCACAGTCTGCGGTCTGCCGCCGGGACGCGAGGTAACGACCGGATTACGCCACCTGAAGCGGGGGGTTTCCTGCGACAACGGCCCAGTTCCGCCACCCGGGGCACTGTCCACGATGTGGACGGCCCCGTGGAGCGCGTGTCGGCGCGGAAATGGCTCTGTTAACGACATTCTCCCACATCCTGAGCCCTCTTGGTCCGACAGCGGTCCGGGTGCCAGCATCGACGTGCTTCGGTGCGCGCCGCCACATCGACCTCTCCGTCCGCAGGCGAGCGCGATCTCCACCACGCCCGATTGATTGGTCCACAAAGGACACCGGCAACCCCCACCGGGAAGGGACGTCCATGACACGGATCGGAGTGCTGGCCGGAAATCCGCGTCCGGCCTCACGCACTTGGCACGCGGCCCTCGCGCTGCGCGACGCGGTGCGCCAGGTGCTCAGGCACGAGGTCTCGGACGCCGGACCGCTCGTCGACGCGGCGGATCTCGCCCAGGAGGTGTTCACCCCGGGAGGGGCGAAGGTTCAGTCGGCACTCGACGAGCTGGCGCGCGCCGACGTGCTCGTGATCGCGACGCCGACCTACAAGGCGACGTACACGGGCCTGCTCAAGGCGGTGTTGGACCGCGCGCCCGCGGACTGGTTGCGGGGCAAGGTCGTGGTGCCGTTGCAGATCGCTGCCTCCGACCGGCACGCGCTGGCGGTCGAAGTGCACCTGCGGCCGTTGCTGGTCGAGCTCGGCGGACGCGTCGCGGGACGCGGGGTGTTCCTCAACGAGTCGGCACTGGCCGGGACGCACGACGAGCTGACGGAGGTGTTCGTGAGGCGGCTTGACGCCGATGCGCTCAACGCACTCGTCCCGACGCCGGAAGTCGTCCTGTGACGAACCGCTTCCACCGACAGGCCGCCTCGGCACCGGGATGGGCGTAACACCGTGGTCGCGACGCCGGAGCGGCACGGCCGGACCGGGGCTGTCGAAGCGCCCGGGTCCGGCCGCTCACCACCGTCAGACGTCGACCGCCGTTCAGCCGGACACGATTAGGGTCAGGATGCCGGTGAGCATCACTGGAGGAGTCGGCCGTGCCCGCCGCCGTGGACCGGTTGGACTTCGAGCGCCTGGACCGCCCCCTCGACGGCCTCGTGTTCGGCTCGTCCGACGATCTCCAGGAATTCCCGCACGACTACACCACCGCCGACCTCGCTCGCCGCAGCGACCAGGCGTTCAGCGCGGACCTGGGCGCGTTCACCGCCCTGCTGGGCGTTGTCGGGCAGCTCGCGCAGCTCGCCGCGTCCGGTCGCCTGACCGGGGATCTCGCGTGGTGGCGGGGATTGTTCGGCTACTTCGCCAGCGGACCGGCTCGAGGAACTGCTCGCGCCGGGACGGGCAGGTCGCCGTGGACGCGTCGGACAGCCGCGTGCTGGATGAGTCGAGGGTGCCGCACGCACGCCGGTTCGTCGTGAGGCCTTACACGACGAACCGGGCGCAGGCGGCCTTCGCCCGGCCGCGGACGAACAACCCGGCCTTCCGGCAGAACGACGACGTGAGCCGGGCGTTGCTGCGGTTCCTGGCCGCCGGGAAGGTGAACGAGTCGGTGGCCTAGATCAGGACGGGCGGTCGGTACCGCGATGCCGTCGTCCACCACTGGCGCCCGCGCCATCTGTGGAATACGATCCCACATTGTGACAGGGCCGCCGACAGGCGCCGCCCACCGCTCCCGTGCGCACTTGTCCGCATTGTGGGAGCCGTTTCCACATGGTCTCCGTCGCCGTACTCTGCGGGCGTTTGCGAAGCCCGCTCCCGCCGCACGGAGGTCCCCATGAGCAGGACGACCCGTTCCATACCCAGCAGATTGGCCGCGTTGGCGGCAGCGACGGTGCTCGCTGTGAGCGCGTGTGGAACAGGAGGGGGTGCGGTCGGCGGCACGACGCTGTCGCTGGTCGGCTTCGCTGTCCCGAAGGCGGCCAACAACGCCATCCAACAGGCGTGGGCGAAGACGCCGGACGGCGAGGGCGTGACCTGGCAGGAGTCCTACGGCGCGTCCGGCGACCAGAGCCGCGCCGTGGCGAGCGGGCTGAAGGCCGACTACGTGCACTTCTCCGTGGAGACGGACGTGACCAGGCTCGTCAAGGCCGGTCTCGTGGCCGAGGACTGGAACTCGGGCCCCACCAAGGGGATCGTGTCCGACTCGGTCGTCGTGCTCGTGGTGCGCAAGGGCAACCCGAAGGGCATCAAGGGCTGGGACGACATCGTCGAACCCGGCATCGGCATCGTGACGCCGAACCCGGGTTCCTCCGGTTCCGCCCGCTGGAACATCCTCGCCGCCTGGGGCCACGTGATCGCGGCCGGCGGTACCGAGGACGACGCCCGTGAGTACCTCACGAAGTTCTTCACCAACGTCTCCGCGCTGCCCGGCAGCGGCCGGGACGCCACCACCGCGTTCACCGGCGGCACCGGTGACGTGCTGATCAGCTACGAGAACGAGGCGATCCTCGCGCGGCAGAGCGGCGAGGACTTCGACTACCTCGTGCCCGACACCACCCTGCTGATCGAGAACCCGGGCGCGACGCTCAAGAACGCCGACCCCAAGGCCGCCAAGTGGCTGGACTTCGTGCTCGGCGAGACCGGCCAGACCGAGTTCGCCAAGAAGGGCTTCCGGCCCGTGACCGACGGCATCTCGGTGGAGGTCGCCGGCGCCAACGACAAGAGCAACCCGTTCCCCGCGCCCAAGGAACTGCTGACGATCGCCGAGGACTTCGGTGGTTGGCCCGCCGCGGCCGACAAGTTCTTCGACCAGGACAAGGGTCTGATCACCCTCATCCAGAAGGACACCGGCAAGTCATGACCTCGGTCGACGTCACGGTCGACACGACGGGAACCGGTCCGGCGCGGCGGCGCCGGACCACCCCTCGGTCGAACCTGGAGGCCGGGTCGCGCATCGGGCTGGGCGTCGCGACGCTGTGGTTCAGCCTGCTGGTGCTGATCCCGCTGATCGCGGTCGTGGTGGAGACCTCGGCGGGCGGGTGGGACGCGTTCTGGCAGACGCTGGTCGACGAGCAGACGTTCGCCGCGATCCGGCTCACCCTCACCGAGGCTTTCCTGGTGACCGCGGTGAACGTGGTGGTCGGCACGCTGATCGCGTGGGTGCTGGTGCGGGACGACTTCCCGGGCAAGCGGGTGCTCGACGTGGTCATCGACGTGCCGTTCGCCCTGCCGACCATCGTCGCGGGCCTCGTGCTGCTGTCCCTGTACGGCCCGCGCAGCCCGATCGGCGTGGACGTCGCCAACACCCGGACCGCGGTGTTCCTCGCGTTCCTCTTCGTGACGCTGCCGTTCGTGGTGCGCACCGTGCAGCCGGTGCTCGCCGAACTCGACACCGAGGCCGAACAGGCCGCCGCCTCTCTCGGCGCGAGCGCACCGGTGATCTTCCGGCGGATCGTCCTGCCGAGCCTGCTGCCGGCGATCTCGGCGGGTGCGGCGATGTCGTTCGCACGGGCGATCAGCGAGTACGGCTCGCTCGTGCTGCTGTCGGGCAACCTGCCGATGCGCACCGAGGTGACCTCGGTCCGCATCCTGACCTACATCGAGAACGGCGACCTCTCCTCGGCCGCCGCCGTGGCCACGCTGCTGCTCGCGACGGCGCTCGCGGTGATCACGGCCCTCGAAGTGATCCAGCGAAGGGTGGCACGCCGTGGCTGACCGCACCGCACCGCGCTCCCGGGTCCGTTACGTGCTGCGCGGGATCGTCATCTGCTACCTGGGGTTGCTGGTCGTCTGGCCGGTGGCGCTGGTCGCGCGGCACACGTTCGCCGACGGCCTCGACACGATGGTGGAGGCGCTGTCCGACCCGCTGGTGACCCGCTCGCTGTGGCTGACCGCCCAGGTCGCGTTCAGCGCCGTGGTGATCAACACCGTGTTCGGGGTGGGCGTCTCGCTGCTGCTGGTCCGCTACCGCTTCCCTGGGCGACGGGTGCTGTCGACGTTGATCGACCTGCCGCTGTCGGTGTCGCCCGTGGTCGTCGGCCTGGCGCTGGTGCTGGTCTACGGCGGCGTCGACGGCTGGTTCTCACCGGTGCTCCAGGCCACCGGGTTCGAGGTGGTCTTCGCCATGCCCGGCATGGTCATGGCCACCACGTTCGTCGCGCTGCCGCTGGTCGTCCGCGAGGTGGTCCCGGTCCTGCAGGAGATCGGTGACGAGCAGGAACAGGCGGCCAGGAGCCTGGGCGCCAACGCCGCGCAGGTGTTCCGCCGGATCACGCTGCCCGCGATCCGCTGGGCGGTGGTGTACGGCGTCGTGCTGAGCCTCGCCCGCTCCCTCGGCGAGTTCGGCGCGGTGAAGATCGTGTCCGGCAACATCGTGGGCAGCACGCAGACCGCGACGCTCGTGGTCGAGCAGCGCTACCAGGACTTCGAGCAGAACACCGCCTACGCCACCTCGTTCCTGCTGGCCTTCGCCGCCATCCTGTGCCTCGTCGTCGTCTCGCTCATCCGCCCGCAGGAAGGGGCCACCCGTTGAGCATCGCGGTCCGCAACGTGTCCAAGAACTTCGGGCGTTTCGTCGCCCTCGACGACGTCTCCGTGGAGATCCCCTCCGGCGGGCTCACCGCGCTGCTCGGGCCCAGCGGCGGCGGCAAGTCCACCCTGCTCCGGATCATCGCCGGGCTGGAGACCGCCGACTCCGGGCAGGTCGAGATCAACGGGGTCGACGCCACCCACCACCCGGCCCGCAGGCGCAACGTCGGGTTCGTCTTCCAGCACTACGCGGCGTTCAAGCACCTGACCGTGCGGCGCAACGTGTCGTTCGGGCTGGAGATCCGCAAGCGCCCCAAGGACGAGATCCGCCGGCGGGTCGACGAACTGCTGGAACTGGTCCACCTGGAACAGTTCGGCGACCGGTTGCCCGCGCAGCTGTCGGGTGGGCAGCGGCAGCGGATGGCCCTCGCCCGCGCGCTCGCGGTCGAGCCGGCCGTGCTGCTGCTCGACGAGCCGTTCGGCGCACTGGACGCCAAGGTCCGCAAGGAGTTGCGCGAGTGGCTGCGCAAGCTGCACGACGAGGTGCACGTGACCACCATCTTCGTCACCCACGATCAGGACGAGGCGCTGGAGGTCGCCGACGAGATCGTGGTGGTCAACGATGGTCGCGTCGAGCAGGTCGGCACTCCCGACCAGCTCTACGACGAGCCGGCCAACGACTTCGTCATGCGCTTCCTCGGTCCGGTCACCCGACTCGGCGACGAGCTGATCCGCCCGCACGACCTGCGCCTGCACGAGACCGACCCCGGCGGCGCCGCGCAGGGGCAGGTCGAGCGGGTGACCCGGATCGGCTTCGAGGTCCGCGTGGAGCTGGCCGTCGGCGGCCAGCGGGTGCTGGTCACGATGACCCGGACCCAGCAGTTGGCACTGGGCGTGAGCGCCGGCGACCGCCTGTGGGTGCGACCGGCCCTCGGCGCGCCCACGGTTCCCGTGGCCGGACCGCCGCCGGGGGAGCTGGTGCCCGCCAACTCGTGACAGCGCGTGGCCCGCCGGCTGGTGTGCGAGGATGCCGGCGTGACCGACGCACCACCCAACCAGCCACGATCCGGTGCCCAGGCCGTCGAGCGCGCACTCGGCGTCCTGCGCTGCGTCGAGGCCGACGACGGCGGCGTGGGCATCACGGAACTCTCGCAGCGGACGGGCCTGACCGTGAGCACCACTCACCGCCTGGCCCGCACGCTGACCGAGGCCGGTCTGCTCGTCCAGGACCCGCGCAGCGAGCGCTACCAGCTCGGTCCCTCGCTCGTCGTGCTCGGCGAGAAGGCGGCGCGGCGACTCGGCTACCAGCAGGCGCTGCCCCTGCTGGAAGAGCTCGCCGCCGCCACCGGCGAGTCGATCAACCTGGGCATCCGCGCCGGCGACGAGGTCCGCGTCGTGCTCGACGTGGTGTCCCGCCAACCGCTGCGCTTCAACCAGGAGTCGGGCAGCCGGGTCCCCATGCACGTCTCCGCGATGGGCAAGTGCCTGCTCGCCTTCGGCGGCGACATCGACAAGCAGATCGAGAGCCTCGGCGACCTCGTCCGGGCCACCCACCGCACCATCACCGACCGCGACCAGCTCCGCGCCGAGCTCGACCTGGTCCGCGAACGCGGCTGGGCCCTCAACGACGAGGAACGCGACCCCGGCGTCCGCGCCATCGCCGCCCCCGTGCCGCGCCCGGGCGGCGGAGTGCTCGGCGCCATCGCGATCCAGGGCCCCACCGTCCGCATCACCGACGACCGCCTCCCCGAACTCGCCGCCCTGCTGGACGAGACCACGCACCGCGTCGCACCCCTGCTCACCGCACCGCCCACGAGCTAGGCTCCTCAAGCCCGTTCACCTGGCGGCCCAGGAACGCCGACGCCGCCAGCAGCGCGAGCGGAGCCGACACCGCGCCCGCAGCCGGCAGCGTGCCCGCGATGTACCGCGGCGCAAGCGCCGCCGGCTCCCGCTGTGCCTCTTCCACCGCCGTGACGACCTGCGGCCGGACCTCCTCCATCCGCGAGGCGGACTGGGCGCGCGGGTCGAGCTGCCGCCAGGGCGGTCTGGGCCTGGTCGACGGCGGCGCGGACGAAGCGCTGCTGGGCCCGGTAGTAGTCGGCATCGAAGCCGGTAGACGTTCCGCAGGAGCGACCAGGACGGTCGCCTCCCGGCGAGCGCGGGTTCCCGGAACTGCACCGCCAACGGAGGCGCCGTCGCGGCCGGACCGAGCTGGACCGCTGCGCGACGGCGCGGCGCGGGCACCCGCCCGAACTCCGGTTCGTCGTCGGCAGGGTAGCGCGTGACCGACAGCGGCTTGGGGCCGAAGTCCTCGGCCTCTTCCCCCACGGCGCGGCTGTACGCCTCGGCGTCCTCCGCTTCCATCTCCCGGATCTGGGTGTCGGAGTACCTGAGCGGTGGCGGCGCGGGCAGGGCGCCGGGGTGCGGCGCGGCCGACGCCGCGTGCAGCGCGGTCAGGTGCGGCAGCCGGTCGACCACGCCGCCCGAAAGCGGCCCGATCGACCGGACGCCGACCAGTGTCGATGCAGCCACCGCCGACTTTCGAAGTGACAAATATAGTCGCGCCGAGGACCTACTTGCCTTCCACGTTTACCAGCACCTAATTCCGGCGTTCACGGCGACGGGCAGACTGTGTGCCACCGTCAGGGTTGGCACTGAAGCCAACCTGCGCCGCCGGGTACCGCGATCGGGAACGGACCGGGGATCAGCCATCATCGGACGGGGAAGCCGGCTCATCGGTTTCGCCGCGCCCGAGAAGGCGATGCCAGGTGCCTTCGCGACCCTCGATCGCCGTGTGATCCAACGAGGGTCGCCATCTCGTGGGCCACCACAAGACGGCACGCGGTCCAGGTGGAGCGTGGCGGAGCGTGGCTCCCTTGAACTGCGTCTCCCTGATGAAGTTTGCTTCATCGAATCGGACGTCCTCACTGAATGCCGCCCCGTTGAAGTAGGCATCCTCGACCGCCACTCCCCAAAACAGGGCGTTTCCAGCGAACATCACCTCATTGAATTCGACATACGTAATGAATTTGACTCCGCCGAATTGGGCGTCCCCACTGAACCTTGCCTTGTTGAAAAGAGCCTTCCCGGTGAACGTCGCCCCCTCGAACAAGGCCCCTTCAGCGAAAGTCGCTTCACTGAACCCCGCATGCATGATGAACTTTGCCCCGTCGAATCGAGCACCCCCGTTGAATGCAGTTCCATTGAATTGGACGTTCCTGGTGAACGTTGCCCTGCCGAACAGGGCATCGTCGGAAAACATCGCCCCACTGAACTGCACATTGCCGGTGAAGGTCGTTCCAGAGAATATTGCATGCCCAGCAAAAATAGTCCGCTTGAATGTCGCTTTACGCAGTAGGCAGTCCTTCATGTCCCAGTCGATGAGAACTGCGCCGGTGAGGTCGAGGTCGGTGTCGGGCCAGAAGGTCGCTGCGAGGTAGTCGTCGTCACTGCCCGAGTACAGGTGGGAGGTGAGGATGCGCTGGGCGGTCAGGCGAACCTCGCGCTCCTGAACCTGTTCGTGGCGCTCGTCGCGGACAGGCCGATCCGTGTCGGCGTCGCGAGGTTCGCCAGGGAGATCGAAGGGAGCGCGGAGGTAGGCGCAGATCACGTTGACCACAGTCTGGCGCAGAGCGAGGTTGTCGGGGTGGTCCAGCGCGAGACGTTCCAGGGCGTACAGGCCGCCGTGACGTACTGGGGCCTTGTCCGACCCGAGCTGCTCCACCGATCTCGCGTAAAGGTCGGTGATCCGGCGCGCTTCGGCGTCGCGCTCCGTTGTGGCTGCGACGCGTTCGGCGTGCAGGCGGGTGTGCTCGGCGGTTTCGCGTTGCAGTTCGTAGGCGCGCGCGACATCGGCCTGGTCGCGTTCCTTCTGCACCAGCCCGATCTCGGTGGCGTGCTGGCGTCGCCACGCCAGGTACAGCGCGAAGATCCCGCCTCCGCCCACTCCGATGCTCAGCCCCGTGCGCAGTGCGTTGAACCGCGCGTTCACCAGCTCTGCTCCGGACAAACCGGCCGTGGCCGCCCACCACAACACCACCACCAGGCCGATCGTCGCTGTGGCGATCAGAGCCGCCACGGTCGCGATCACCCTGCGCGGCATCGGCTCCAGCGGCGTGCGCGACGTGGATGGTGTCGCCGGCGGCATGGGCCAGTGGTTGGCGGACTGCTCACCGCGTGCCGGACGGGAGGGCGGTGGGAGAGCTGGGCGGTCCTCGGGCATATCCGGATCATCGTCGGTCGCCGTGGCGGCGTTCCGGAGGCACGCCAGGCGGGCTGGACGCCTGCTGCGGTCGAGGTTCTGCGGCGCCTGTGCCGAGGGTGTGCCGAAGTGGCTGTGCCGAGAGCCGCAGCGGGTATGCCCGCCCGTCGGGCACGACACGCAGGCCACCATGGGAAGGCCACATCAACTGGTCGGCAAGGTCGCCTACTTCGATGACGGCACGGACCTGACTCCGGACGCGACCTACCCTCGACCTGCCTTCGTCGGCTGCACGGTCGACCACATCGACGACGACATCGCCACGGTCGGCACGGGGTGGTTGAGCGACCGTCACGGCAAGCCCTTCGTGTTCGACGTCCCGTTGACCGTCCTCAAGCCGCTCGCCTGAACCACAGGGACTGCCGGTTGTCCGTCGTCCAGTCGCCGTGCCCCCCGTTGTCCCCGTACATCGGGCAGCACCCGATCCGGCTCCACGCCTCCTGTACGGAGAGCGCGAAGACGTCCTGGAGTTGCCGGCACGTTCCCTGAAGGATGCTCAAGGCGAGATCCCACTGGTTCTTCTCCGGTTGCCACATGTACATGGTCATCGGGCTGACCAGACTGGGGGTGATGCGTTCGCACCTCCGACGTCACGTCCGCCCGTCAAGGCCACGGGCGAGGACTACCGCGCCCGGTTCACCCCGCGGGCAGCGCCCGTGGCGGGGGACGGCTCGGCCGGCCTGCCGATCGGCACGGCACGACGGCCGGCCGGCCGGGCCGCTCCGGCTGGTCGGCCTGAGCGGGGCTCCCCCGGTCCCGGGCGCGACGATCGCCTTCCCGCGGGACGGTCGGGTCAGAGGGCGGAGAAGTGGGCTGCGTCGCCGACGACCGTGGTGCTCGTGACGCCGTCCACGCTGACGGGGACGTCGCCCGCGATGGTGATGCGGTGCAGGCGACGGCGTGCGTCGTCGTAGTCGGCGACGCCGTAGTGCTGGGTGGCGCGGTTGTCCCAGATCGCCACGTCGCCGTCGGCCCACTGCCAGCGCACGGTGTTCTCCAGTCGGGTCACGCGGTCCTGGAGCAGGTGGTAGACGGTGTGCGACTCGGCGGTCGTCAGGCCGACGATCCGCTTGACGAAGTGGCCGAGCAGCAGCGCCCGCTCGCCGGTCTCCGGGTGCACGCGCACCACGGGGTGCTCGGTCTCGTAGCGCTGGGACTCGAACTCCTCGCGGTAGGACTCCTCCTTCACGTCCACCCCGCCGATGCGGGTCGAGTCCACGAGCCCGGCGTAGTCGTAGACGTTGCTGTGCACCGCCCACAGCCGGTCCGCCAACGCCTTCAGCGCCGGCGGCAGCTCCTCGTAGGCGCGCACGGTGTTGGCCCACACCGTGTTGCCGCCGTACGGGGGCAGCTCGACGGCGCGCAGGATGCTGATCGCGGGCACGCGGTCGACGAAGGTGACGTCGGTGTGCCAGCTGTTGGCCTTGCCGTAGTCGGAGTCGATCGGCAGCACGTTGGTGTGCTCGCGGCCCTTGACGGTCGGGTGGGCCAGCGTCGGCTCGCCGAGCAGCCGGGCGAAGGCGAGCTGGCCCGCGTCGTCCAGGTGCTCCTGGCCGCGGAAGAACACCACCTTGTTCGCCAGCAGCGCGTCCCGGACGGTCGCGACGGCGCCCTCGGACAGGTCGCCGCCCAGCCGGACGCCGTCGACCCGCGCGCCGATGCCCGCGCCGAGCCGGTGGACGGTGATCGTGTCGGAAAGCTGTGCGGTCATCGTCGTTGTCCTCTCGTGGGAATGCGTTCGCACTTCACGATGGAGATTCGGGCGGTGCGGGCACAACATTGCGCGGTGGTGAATTAAATCTTCCCAGCACGCGGACGCGGTTGACGTCGGCGACCGCCTCGGCACTTCCTTGCGCTGCGCAAGGAAGTGGCCCGTGTCCAGCTCGGCGGACGGCCGACTCCATGATGTGGGACGGTCGCCGAGCCCGTTGACCCCGCCTGACCTCGGTGTGAGGCTCTGGCACGTGAGCCAAGCCGTCACCCTCACCTCTCGCCGGCACGTCGATCTCCGACGGCAAGCCGGCGCCCTCTGTCGCGCCGGTCGCTGACCCCTCTTCCTTTCCACCCCGGGCGCCGGTGCCCGGTGATTCGGCCTGCCCGTTATCCCCAACAAAGGATTCGCCGTGATCAGCACGCGACGGAACTTCCTCGGCCTCACCCTCCTCGGCCTGACGGCGGCCGCGGTCGGCTGCTCCACCGCGGGCGCCGGTGGCGGCGTCGAGACCAAGACGCTGCGCTACCAGGGCTGGGCGGGTGACGTGACCTTGCCCGAACTGGCCGCCGACCTCGGTCACCTCGGCGACGTGACGCTGGAGTGGGTCGGCAACACCACCAGCGGCCCGCAGGACATCCAGTCCGCCGCCACCGGCCAGGTCGACTTCGGCGGCGCGTTCAACGGCGCGGTGGTCAAGCTCAAGGCCGCCGGCGCCCCGATCAGGTCGGTGATCGGCTACTACGGCTCCGACGAGGCCGCCTTCAGCGGCTTCTACGTGCTGGAGGACAGCCCGATCTCCTCCGCGCGCGACCTGATCGGCAAGAAGGTCGGGATGAACACCCTGGGCGCGCACCACGAGGCCATGCTCGGCATCTACCTCAAGCGCAACGGCCTGTCCCCCGACGAGATCGAGAAGGTGGAGCCGATCGCGGTGCCGCCGGTCAACATCGAGCAGTCCGTGCGGCAGGGTCAGCTCGAGGTCGGCGTGCTGGGCGGGATCCTGCGCGACAAGGCGTTGGAGAAGGGCGGTCTGCGCAAGCTGTTCTCCGACTTCGACCTGCTGGGCGCGTTCACCGCGGGCACGTACGTGTTCACCGAGAAGTTCCTGAGGGACAACCCGAACACCGTGCGGACCTTCGTCACCGGCGTCGCGAAGGCCATCGAGTGGAGCCGCACGACGCCACGCGACGAGGTGGTGGCGCGCAAGGTCGACATCCTCACCAAGCGCGGGCGCAACGAGGACCCGGCCGCGCTGCGGTACTGGAAGTCCACCGGTGTCGCCGGGAAGGGCGGCCGGATCGTGGACGAGGAGCTGGCGCTCTGGGTCGACTGGCTCGCCGAGCGCGGCGAGATCACCAAGGACCAGGTCGCGCTCGCCGACCTCTACACCAACGAGTTCAACGGGGTGGCGGCGTGAGCACCCACATCAGCTTCCGCGACGTGACCAAGCGGTTCGTGGTCCGCGACCGGGCGTCCCGGCGGCGCACCGAGTTCACCGCCGTGCGGGGTGTCGACCTGGACGTGGAGCGCGGCGAGTTCCTGGTCCTGGTCGGGCCGAGCGGCTGCGGCAAGTCCACGTTGCTGGACCTGCTCGGTGGGCTGACCGAGCCGAGCGAGGGCCAGGTGCTGCTGGAGGGCGCCCCGATCACCGGGCCCGGCCTGGACCGGGGCGTGGTGTTCCAGCAGTACGCGCTGCTGCCGTGGCGCACCGCGCAGGGCAACGTCGAGTTCGGGCTGGAGGCGGCCGGTGTGCCACGCCGGGAGCGGTCCGGACGGGCCCGCGAGTTCCTGGACCTGGTGGGGCTGGGCGGTTTCGAGGACCGGCACCCGCACCAGCTCTCGGGCGGTATGCGGCAGCGCGTCGCGATCGCCCGCAGCCTGGCCTACGACCCGGCCGTGCTGCTGATGGACGAGCCGTTCGCGGCCCTGGACGCGCAGACCCGCGAGTCCCTGCAGGACGAGCTGCTGCGCATCTGGCAGCGCACCGGCAAGACGGTCGTGTTCATCACGCACTCCATCGACGAGGCGGTCTACCTGGGGCAGCGGGTGGCGGTGCTGACCTCGCGGCCCGGCCGGGTCAAGGAGGTGGTCCCGATCGACCTCGGTGACCGCACCGGCCAGGCCGACCTGCGCTCCGGCGCCGGGTTCACGCGCTACCGGCACCGGATCTGGGAGCTGCTGCACGACGAGGTCTCCCGCGCACAGCAACAGGAGAAGGAGGTGGCGGCGGTATGACCGCGCTGCTGGAGTCACGACCGTCCGTGGACGAGGAGGGGCCCGCGAGCCGGGTGGCCGGGCCGCCGGTCGCACGCCGGGTGGTCGACGCGCTGGTGACGACGGTCGGCAAGGTCGTGGCGATCGTGCTGCTGCTCGGGGTGTGGGAGACCGCGCCCCGGTTGGGCCTGGTCGACGACACGTTCCTGCCGCCGTTCTCCACCGTGCTCGACGCGTGGTGGCGGCTGGCCGCCGACGGTCAGCTGCTGGACAACACCGGGGCGAGCCTGGCCCGGTCGCTGTCCGGGTTCGGCCTCGCGGTGGCGGTGGCCGTGCCGCTGGGCCTGGTGATCGGCTGGTACAAGTCGGTGGCGTCGCTGCTCGGGCCGCTGCTGGAGGTCTTCCGCAACACGGCGGCGCTGGCCCTGCTGCCCGTGTTCGTGCTGCTGCTCGGCATCGGTGAGACGTCGAAGATCGCCATCGTGTTCTACGCGTGCACCTGGCCGATCCTGCTCAACACGATCAGCGCGGTGCGTGGTGTCGACCCGACCCTGCTGCGGCTGGCCCGGTCGGTGGACCTGTCGGGGTTCCGGCTCTTCCAGAAGGTGATCCTGCCCGCCGCGGTGCCCACGGTGTTCACCGGCATCCGGTTGGCCGGCGCGGTGTCGATCCTGGTGCTGGTGGCCGCGGAGATGGTGGGGGCCAAGGCCGGGCTCGGCTACCTGATCAACGCCTCGCAGTTCAACTTCGCCATCCCGCAGATGTACGCGGGCATCATCACGATCTCGGCCATCGGCGTGGTGTTCAACCAGCTGCTGGTCGCGTTGGAGCGCCGGTTCACGTCCTGGCGGGTTCCCGTCGGTTCCTGATCCACCGAGTACGGAAAGGAGCTTCGCATGACGCTCGAACTCGACGCGGACGTGCTCGTCGTCGGCGGTGGGCCCGCCGCGACGTGGGCCGCGCTCAAGGCGGCCGAGGACGGCGCCGCGGTGGTGCTGGCCGACAAGGGGTACTGCGGCACCAGCGGCGCGACGGCGTCCGGCGGCACCGGTGTGTGGTACGTGCCACCGGAGCCCGAGGCACGGGAGCGGGCCATGGCGAGCAGGGAGGCGCTGGGCGGTCACCTCGCGGACCGGCGCTGGATGGCCCGGGTGCTGGACGAGACCTACGAGCGGATCAACGAGCTGGCCGAGGTGGCCCGCTACCCGTTCCCGGTCGGTCCGGACGGCCGACCGCTGCGCAACGGCCTGCAAGGGCCGGAGTACATGCGGCGGCAGCGCGTCCGGGTGCGCCGGGCGGGCGTGCGGGTCCTCGACCACAGCCCCGTCACCGAGCTGGTCACGACCGACGACGGCGTGGTGGCGGGTGCGGCGGGGTACCAGCGGCAGGCCGACCGGGCGTTCCGGGTGCGTGCCGGTGCGGTGGTGCTGGCCACGGGCGGCTGCGCGTTCCTGAGCAAGGCGTTGGGTTGCAACGTCAACACCGGTGACGGCGCGCTGTTCGCCGCCGAGGTGGGCGCGGAGCTGTCCGGCATGGAGTTCTCCAACGCCTACGGCATCGCGCCCGAGCACACTTCGGTCACCAAGACCGCGTTCTACAACTACGCCACGTTCTACCGGGCGGACGGATCTGTGCTCGACGGCGCGGGCAGCCAACGCGGCCGTTCGGTGATCGCGCGGACGCTGCTGGCGTCGGAGAAGGTGTTCTGCAAGCTCGACCGTGCCGACGAAGCCGCCCGCACGGCGATGCGGCTGGCGCAGCCGAACTTCTTCCTCACCTTCGACCGGCTGGGCATCGACCCGTTCACCCAGCCGTTCGCGGTGACGCTGCTGGCCGAGGGGACGGTGCGCGGCACCGGCGGCATCCGGATCGTGGACGACGGGTGCGCGACCACCGTGCCAGGCCTGTACGCGGCCGGTGACGCGGCGACCCGGGAGCTGATCTGCGGCGGGTTCACCGGCGGCGGCAGCCACAATGCGGCGTGGGCGATCTCGTCCGGGTCGTGGTCGGGGCGAGCGGCGGCACGGTTCGCGCGTGCACTCGGTGCGTCCGCTTCGGGGCGCCGCGTCCGCGCCGCCGGTGGTGCGGGGCTGCGCCCGACCGGCACGACGTCGTCGGTGTCGTCCGCGGACGTGGTGAGCGCCGTGCAGGCCGAGGTGCTGCCGTACGACAAGAACTACCTGCGGCACGGTGACGTGCTGCGCACGGCGTTGGGGCAGCTCGACGCCACGTGGTCGGCGCTGCGCTCCGGTCTGCGCGCCGAGGGCCCGGACGCGGTGCGGGCGCGCCAGGCCGCGGCGATGGCCGCGCACGCCCGGTGGATGTACGGCTCGGCGCTGGTGCGCAGCGAGAGCCGGGGCATGGCCAAGCGGCTCGACTTCCCCGAACTGGACCCCGCCCAGCACTTCCGGATCACCTCGGGTGGCTTGGACGAGGTGTGGGCCCGCCCGCAGGAGGTGGCGGCGTGATCGAGCTGGTGTCGGCCGCGCAGTGCGTCACCTGCGACAAGTGCGTCGTCGTGTGCCCCACCAACGTGTTCGACCGGGGCGCGGACGGCGTGCCGGTGATCAGCAGGCAGCAGGACTGCCAGACCTGCTTCCAGTGCGAGGCGAACTGCCCGACCGACGCGTTGTTCGTGGCGCCGCACACCCACCCGTTGCCGGTGGATTCGTTCGCCCACGACGAGGAGCACCTGCGGCGGACGGGACTGCTGGGCAGCTACCGCCGTGACATCGGGTGGGGTCACGGGCGCACCCCGGGCGCGGCACGGGCGGTGGGCCCCGCGCTGTCGCCGGCAGGCCCGCCGCTGATCTCGTGAACCCCCGCGGCACGGCGGCGTCGGCGTTGTTGGGGGCCGTGCTGCGGCACGGACCGGTCGCGCGCACCACGATCGCCCGGCTGACCGGCCTGAGCCCGGCGGCCGTGACGCGCAACTGCGCGGCGCTGGCCGGCCTCGGCCTGCTCACCGAGGTGGCGGGCTCCCTGCCGTACCGGGGCATGGGACGCCCGCACACGCCGGTGGACGTGGAGACCGGTCGCCACCTGGTGGCCGGGATCCACATCGCCCACGAGTTCTGCACGTTGGCGTTGCTGGACCTGCGAGGGCGGGTCAGGGCCAGGCTGCGGGTGCCGCACCGCGACCCCGACGACCACGAGGAGGTGCTCGCGACCGCCGCCGACCGCTTGGTGGGGCTGCACGCCGAGCACCTGCCGGGGCAGGTGCCGCTCGGCCTCGGTGTGGCCGCGGGCGGGTGGGTCGACACCGAGGCCGGTGTGCTGGTCGAGCACGCCTCGCTGGGCTGGCGGGACGTGCCGGTGCGCGACCTGCTCGCGGCGCGCACCGGGCTGCCGGTACTGGTGGACAGCCACGCGCGGGCGCTGGCCAGGGCCGAGCAGCTGTTCGGCGCCGCGGGTCACCACGAGTCGCTCGTGCACCTGTTCGTCGGCAACGTGGTGGACGCGGCGATCATCACCGGTGGCGGCACGCACCGGGGCGCGCGGTCGGCGGCGGGCGGTGTCGCGCACCTGGCGCTGGGCGACCGAGTGCCCGTGCGGCCGAGCCGGGTGCCTGGAAGCCACCGTGTCCGACCGCGCGTGGGCGTGGCGCGCCTACCGGGCGGGCGTGATCCCCCGGCCTTCGATCACCGATCTGGGTGATGCCGCCGTGGCCCGGAACGGCGCCGCCGCCGCGCTGCTGGTCGAGCGCGCCAGGATCGTCGCCCGTGCCGCGGCGCTGCTGTTCGACATCGTGAACCCCGACGTCGTCGTGGTCACCGAGCTGGGCGTCACCCGGCTGCCCGAGTGCGCGGACGCGTTGCGCGCCGAGGTGGCCGCGACGTCGCGCGCTTGCCCGTCGCCCTCGGCCGTGCTGCCGAGCAGCTTCGGCCTGGACGTCCTCGGTGTGGCGGCCGGCGCCGTCCAGCTCGACGCGATCTACGCCGACCCGCTCGACCTCCGCAACCCGATCCGACTGGGAGTCTGAAGTTGTCCGCACGCGAGCTCCACCTCAACGCGTTCCTGATGGGCGTCGGCCACCACGAAGCCGCCTGGCGGCACCCCCGCACAGACCCGCGTGCCCTCGACGACGTGGCGCACTTCCAGCGCCTGGCGCGGACCGCCGAGCGCGGGACGTTCGACTCGGTGTTCCTCGCCGACGGCGTGCAGATCTGGGGCGACGTGCGGCACACCGCCGCCAACCGGTTCGAGCCGATCACGCTGCTGACCGCGATCTCGCAGGCCACCGAGCACATCGGGCTGATCGCGACCGCGTCGACCGGGTTCAGCGAGCCGTACAACCTGGCGCGGCTGTTCTCCTCGCTCGACCACATCAGCGGTGGGCGGGCCGGGTGGAACATCGTGACCACGGCGGGCGACCGTTCGGCGCAGAACTTCAACCGCGAGGTCAACGCCGAGCACGCCGAGCGCTACCGGCGGGCCGACGAGTTCCTCGACGTGGTCACCGCGCTGTGGGACTCGTGGGAGGACGACGCGCTGGTCGTGGACCGGGAATCCGGTGTGTTCGCCGAGGACGCGAAGGTGCACGAGATCAACCACAAGGGCCGGTTCTTCTCCGTGCGCGGGCCGCTGAACGCCGTGCGAAGCCCGCAGGGGCACCCGCTGCTCGTGCAGGCCGGGTCGAGCGAGGACGGCCGGGCGTTCGCGTCGGCGTGGGCGGAGGCGGTGTTCACCGCCCACCAGACGCACGGCGACGCGACCGCGTTCTACGCCGACCTCAAACGGCGTGCCAGGGCCCGGGGGCGTGACGCCGACGGCGTCAAGGTGCTGCCCGGGATCGTCCCGGTGCTCGGCGGCACCGAGGCCGAGGCGCGGGGACTGGCCGACGAGCTCGACGCGTTGATCATCCCGGTGCGGGCGGTCCGGCAGCTCGGCGAGCTGATCGGCCTCGACCTGACCGACCACCCGCTGGACGAGCGGTTGCCGCCGTTCCCCCCGGTCAGCCGCGTCAACGGCGCGAAGAGCCGGTTCGAGCTGGTGCGCGACCTGGCGGGGCGGGAGGAGCTCACGTTGCGCCAGCTGCTCGGTCGCCTCGGCGGCGGACGCGGGCACCAGGTCGTCGCCGGCACGCCCGAGCAGATCGCCGACCACATCGAGCTGTGGTTCACCACGGGCGCGGCGGACGGCTTCAACGTGATGGCGCCCCTGCTGCCGTCCGGCCTGGAGGACTTCGTGGACCACGTCGTGCCGCTGCTGCGCGCCCGCGGCCTGTTCCGCAGCGAGTACACCGGCCGGACGCTGCGCGACCACTACGGCCTACCGCGCCCGGCGGGCCGCTACGCCGCGGCCACGCTGGTCTGAACGACGTTCGGCCCGGCGTCGACCTGTTCTACCCGTCGACGTCGGGCCGAACCTCGTGTCGACCACGTTCGCCGTCCAGGGTGACCGACACTGGTAAACGACTCGCCCGAGCCCGCACGATGGTCAGGAACTCGTCCGTGCGACGGTAGCGGGCCTGCTTGTCCAAGCCGCCTCCAGCCCTCAGCGGATCTTGTACCGACGTGCTCCCCGGCACCGACTCACAGCTGCGCTGACAGTCCCGGGCCACGCTCTAAAAGATCCGTGCGGCAGCGAGCGGCATGGTGGCGGGACTTCACCACAGCGCCTTTTCGGTGCCGATGCCGACCCGGCGCTCCACGCCACAAAGCATCTCTCTGCCGGCCACCGACCCGACGGCCTCGTGACGCGGTGCAGCACGGCGGTTTGGGGCGATGCCACGGCTACCGTGCCGGGAATCCCGACCTACTTCCGCTGAACGGTCCTCAGGGCGTGCGGAACAGATCGATCATCGCGGCGTACCCGTCCCGGCCCCGTCCGTCGGCAGCCGCGCGTTCGGCCAACTCCCTGATGAACTTCGGCAACTCGGCGTTCACACCGTTGGCCTCGCTCTCTTGGACGAGGGACCCCATCGCGGCGACGTGTGAGTCGATCGTCGCGTCCGCCCCGGGGTACGCCCCTTCGTCGATCTGCCCCGCATACCCGGCCAACCAGCCGGACGCCGTCGCGATGTTCTGCCGCGCGAACGGAACGAAGGCCGAAGCCTCCACGCCCGCCGCACCCAGCAGGGCCGCGCCGTGCAGGAAGCCGTTGAGCACGCTCCACATCAGGCTTACCCCGGCCCCGGCGTACAGCGACGACAGCCCGTGATCGGCCCCGAGGTACACCGCCTCACCAAGAACCCGCAGAACCTCCTCGTGCGCCTCGAACACCGAACGCGGCCCGCTGTACAAGACCAACGACTCGGTCGTGCCGATCCCCTGCGGCATCCCCATGATCGCGCCCGCGAGGTAGCTGTCGACGCCCTCCAACCCACCGATCTCCCGCATCTGCACCGATGTGGCCGAGGTCAGGTTCACCAACACCTTGCCCTCGAGCCCACCGCCCACCGTCCGCAGCAACCCTCGCACCACGCCGTGATCGGCGACGCAGACGACCACCACCGACCCGGCCGCCACGGCCTCCTCGACCGAATCGACGACCGCGGCACCGTCGGCGACCAACCGCCCGGCTTTCCCAGGAGTCCGGTTCCACACCGTCGTCGGATACCCGACCCGCACGAACGCCCCCGCCAACGCCTGCCCCATCAACCCCAGCCCGACAACCGCCACCGACTTCTCCACACCCATCGTCGTCTCCCTCTACCCACTCGGAACAGGTACCGGGATCCTGAACGTTCACATCGGTATGAAGGTCAAGGGCGAGCCGGGAATGCTGATCGGGGAACTGAGCCGCCGCACCGGCGTCCGCACCCACCAACTCCGCTACTACGAAGCACAGGGCCTGCTCGAACCCGGCCGAAGCGCAGGCGGCTACCGCGAGTACACCGACGACGCGGTCCTGACCGTCAACCAGATCACGAAACTGCTGGGCGCCGGCCTCACGACCGAGGAAATCGGCTACATGCTCCCGTGCACGACGGGCCCTGCGCCGAGCCTGGCACCCTGCCCAGAACTCCTCGACGGCCTCCGCGCCCGGCTCCAGGCGCTGGACGACCGGCTCGCGTCCCTCACCCGATCCCGCGAAGCCCTCGCCGACTACATCGCTGCCACCGAACGCTCGACAGCTCCCCCGCCGAGCCGCTGAGGGCGTTGCCGGATCGGACGGACTGTCTGAAGTGTTTCCGGCAGCCGTGGCGATGATCCACCTGTGATGAACTCCAGCGGTTCGCCCACAGTCCGTCCAGGACGTCCCAGAGGTGCTCTCGGGCAGGTGGATGGCGTTGCCGGCCTCGGGCGTGGCCGCGGCGACGGTCGGCACTGTGGTCGTGCTCGTGGCCGAGCGACTCAACCTGGGCAAGGTCGGTGGCGGCGATCACGCGTGGAAGCAGTCGCTGCCACGTCGGCCAAGTCGGGGGGCGAGGCCGGAGACCCGGCCGCGCGCCGGGGTGTCGGAGCACCGCGCGGTGCGAATGTTGACAGAGCACGGGCTCGCGGACCGCTTGCTCCAAGAGGCGGACAGGCCTGGCGCGTGCGAATGTTGGGTGAACGGGAAAGCGCACGAGGTCGACTACGGCACCCGGTACGACGGCCAGACCCACTACATCTACCCGCGGCAGGAGGTCGTCCAGGACCTCGTGCGGCACTACGTCGACGAGCGCCGACGACATACGAGCGGCCCGACTGCTCGTTCTCCGCCGGTGCGGACGGGTCCGCGGCACGACGCGACACAGCATCCCGCCTGGCGCGGCCAACATCCGCTTCTGCCGACGAGCGGAGGTCCCGCAAACTCGTCGGAGTGCCATGATCGGCGGTGATGAGCAGCGAACAGGATCCAGACCTCCTTCTCCGTGAAGCCCGCCGGCACCACTTGGCGCGGGTGAACGATGTGCTTCGTCGTCCTGGCACGTACGGCGGTCATGAGACGGCCGAAAGGCTTCTGCTGGAGGCGATGGCCGCCGTGGACGGAAGCTTGGAGCTGTGGCGGAGGGAGTGTGATGGACTGCGCGAACGCGACGCTTTCGCCGCGACGGGCGTCATGGGCGCGTACGGCGACATCCTGCCGGTGGATGCCGTGCGTGATGCCACGACCTCCGTCTACGCCGAGATCGCCCATCGCCTCGGTTGGCTCGAACTCGATCGGGCGTTGTCGGAGGCGGAGTTCCAGCAGTTGAGCTCCGGTGTCGGCGAGTGGGTGACGCAGGACCGGACCCTGTCGGAGGTCATCGGGACGTTCGGGCCCCCGTCGCTGTGGATCGGCGGAACCAACCCCTTCTTCCCCCAGACCCTTGCCTACGCCACGGCCGATCCCGACCGCGGTCTGATCTGCCTGCACCTGTGGAATGCCATCGTGGACACGACCCCCGGGACGGAGCCGCGCGGGGTGCACGCCGAGCCTGTGGTCCTCGCCGCACGTCATCGGCCCGGCAAGTTCCCCGGCTCGTTCTCGTTCACGCCGGAAGGCCTGCGCCGCAGACCCGATGCCGACCGGCGGAGCCCGCTCAGGTCAACCGTCTGGATCTTCCAAGGCGACCGCGCCCGGCACCCCTCCGGGGTGTTCGACACCCTGGAGGCCGGACTCGCCTGGGCGGCCGAGTGGCACGTCACCGGGATCATGGCCGAGTACCCACGCGGAGGCGCCTACGACGTCGCGGTCGGCGAAGGCCGCTTCACGCCGACGAAGCCCCACCACGGCACCGCGGACCACGTCGCGGCTTTCGGTCCAGGACTGCGTCACATCCACCTGACCGACGGCCACCGCGATTGACGTCCTGTCACGCCGCAGGCCGAGTGCCTCAGCGGACGTCCGCTTCTGCCGATGAGGGGGACGTGACGCCGATGTGCCGGCTGGGGGGTGACCACAGTCGTCAGGGGTTCGGCCATTCGGCGTCGAAGGTGGCGAGAAGTCGGGTCGGCCGGGCTGATCTGCGCCGGAACCGCATCATCGGCCGCTGACTTCACTGGCCGTACCGTCGTCTGGTGCCAGGGAAGTTTCTGCGTGGTCGTTCGGTAGCACGGGTGTATCCGAGTTGTCCGAAGCGGTGCGGAGCCTGCTCGCCGAGTAGGCCACCAACACGGCAAAGCTTCCAACCAGGATGATCGCTACCAAGGGGATGGGGTCGGGAACCGGTGTGGAGCTCTCGGTGAAACTGAGGAGCGCGGTTGCGCCCAGGACTGACGCCGAGGTGAGGACGACCGCAACCCCGGAGATGAACCGGGTGAACGCGGGGTGGTGCTGTGGCCGGTCGAAGAACTTGACGGCGCACACGGTGACCACCACGACGATGAACAGAAGAACCGATAGCGCCGCCCAGTCGAGGCCGGTGAAGCCCGCGGCGGCACCGTACTTCTGGATGACATGGCCGCGTGCTCCGCTCCACGTCAACAGGACGACGACCGGGGAGAGCAGGAAGACGATGACGGCTCTGATCAGGTTCCCCATGGCGTGACTGATGGCGCGACTTCGCGGAGCGTCGCTCTCCAGGCCGCGGACGAGGACAAGCATCGAGTACAGCAGCATGATCCCGGCAACGCCGAAACCCACCCCGGACACCGTCAGGAGCGAGGCTACTCGCGCAGTGCCGGCGGTTTCACCAGCCACCATGGCGTAGTCCAGGCTCGACACCCCCAGGGCGACGAACGTGGCCAACAGGGGGCCACCACTCTCCAGGGTCTTGCCCGCCGAATGGTTGGTGGTCAGCTGAGCTGCAATCAGCGTGATCAGGCTGGCGAAGGCGAAGCCGGCCATGACGCCTGCGAGTTGGGAGAAGAAGCCGGCGGCCGCAGGGAAGTTGGGTGGCACCGGCTCGACCGGAGCGATGATCAACAAGTGGCCGCCCTCCGTACGTTGTCTTCGCTTGCAGAATGGTCGTCGTGCCCATGGTTGCCTGCTCGGACGACACGAGTCGCGCTGGATCGGTCATGTCGACCTTGGTCACCCGGATACCGGCTGATGGTCACCCGTTTAGGTGATGTGACGCCGACTGATGACCGGGCGCTGCGGCGTACGTCTGCTTCTGCCGTTGAGCGGCAGTTCGCGCGCTTTTGAGGTCAGGCCGACGATTGAGCGTGAGTGGCTTCAGTTCGATCGGGCGTTGTCGAGGTTCGGTCGGACGATCCTGGTTGCGGGGGCCGGAGCCCAGCGCTCGCTCAGAGTGAGCGATGGCGGCTTCGTAGAGCGGGATCACCTGACCCGGATCACCTACTGACGGTCGGGGTGGGCCAGGTTGATCCGTGAGACCAGCCGTGGGACGCCCGCGCCCTGCCCGACCCCCGCTCGCCTCGCGCGAGTGGCCGTAGTGGGAATGGCGGTCAGGAGCCGACGTGCACGTACCCGGCCCACTGCGACACCGCGAGCGGGAACTCGGCGCGCAGTTCGCGCAACACCTGGTGCAGGGCCTCGGCGGGTGGCGTGCCGGCGTGCACGCGGCGGTGGAAGGCGGCTGCGACGCGGGCCGCGACGGCGTCCTGGATCGGCCACAGCGCACCGACGACGTGCCGGAACCCGGCGAGCTGGAACGCCGATGCGAGCGTGATCACCTCGTCCGGCGTGGTGCGGGCAGCGCGGGCGGTGGAGCACGCCGACAGGTAGGCCAGCTCGGCGTTCTCCAGGCGCAGGGCGCCGATGTCGGCGACGGTCAGCGCGCCGTCGGCGAGCAGCAGGTGGCCGGCGGACGGGACGAGCGGGTCGCTGTGCGCGTGGCAGGCGAAGTGGGCCCACGTCGCGTGCGGCAGCGCGGCGAGCACGGCGGCCCGGGTCGCGGCGGGACCGCGCAGCGGTTCGGCGGCGAGGAGCGCGGCGAGGTCGGTCGCCTCCGCGTCGGTCGCGGGCAGGTCGGCGTGGTCGGGGGTGGTGGGCATGGCGACGGCGAGGAGGTCGCGCCGCGTCGTCGGCGGGCGGGACCGGGTGTGGCTCAGGGTGCGGGCGGTGGGTGTGTAGGACGACACCACGCGGTCGAGCACGGCGGCGCCGGGGATGTCGTGCCGACCTGCGGCGTGCAGCGGGAGGTGGGTGAGCGCGCCGGTCGGGCACCACCACACACGGGGCCACGCGGAACGGGGCGCGCGGGTGTGGCCGAGCGCCTTCAGGACCGGTCCGGCGATCGTGTCCCACAACCAGACCAGCGTTTCGCGGACCACGGTCTGCGCGTGGAACCGGGCGACCAGGTCGCCGCCGTCGAGCGTGTCGAGCGCCGAGAGGTAGGCGCCGGCCCGCTCTTCGACCTCCTCGATGGTGACGCGCCGCAACCGCTTCGAGCGCACGCCGCGAGAGGTGATCAGCAGGGCGTCGCAGCGCCACCGGCTGATGTTCACCAGCACGATCGCGCCGTCGGAGACGCGCAGGTCCAGCGCGCTCGGTGGGCGCAGGAAGGCGTCGAGACCGGGAACCGCGCGGATCCGGTCCAGCACGTCCTGCCACCGCCGCGACAACGCCTGCCGCTCGTCAGTCGACTGGGACTCGTCGGCCAGCTCCTCCAGCACCGCGTCCCACTCGGCCGCGAGGTGCGGTGCGCGGTCGCGCAGCGCGAGCGAACCCGCCCGGGCGTCGAGCTCGTCGACGAGGAGCACGCCGCGGGCCTGCTCCAGCAGCTCGACGGCGCGGACCGGGTCACCGGTCGCGAGGGCGGCGGCGGCCGCGTCGGTGTGCACCCCGCGCAGGTCGGCCAGGCGGAACTCGCGGTCCGCACGGCGCACGTGCCGGGGCGCGACCTGGGCCACCAGGTCCACGCCGCCGGCGAAGGCCGCCAGTGCGGTGCTCCACCGCCCGAGGATCACCGCCCAGCCACCCCACACCCGGTGGGCGCGGATGCGGGTGGCGGGCGGTGCGTTGAGCACGCCCGCACTCGCCTCGGCGACGCGGACGGCCTCCCGCAGCGGCCCCTTGGTGCCGGTCGCCTCGCCGAGGACTCCCAGCGCGATGGCGAGGTTGAGCAGCCGGGAGCCGCGGATGGCCAGGCCGGCGGGAGTCAGGGCGACGGCTTCACGGGCGGCGGCGACGGCCCGCTCCGCGTCGGCTGGGTCTCCGTCCACGAAGTAGCGCTCCATCAGCGAGGAGCACAGGTTGTTGAGCACCTGGGGGCGGGTCGGGTCGTGCGGGCCGAACCGCTCGGCGCCGCGCTCGGCGATCCGCACCCGTTCGCGCAACACGTCCTCGTCGCCCGTGTGCTGGTACAGCAACATCGTCACGACGCCCATCTGGTCCGCCAGCCGGGCTTTCAAGCTGTCGGTCGGGGGCACGGCCCCGAGGTGGTCGCGGATCACGTCCAGTGCGCGGTGCAGGTCGTCCACGTCCCGAGTGCGGCGGTAGCGCTCGGCCAGCGAGCCCGCGAGGTTGAGCGCCGTGGACGCCCGGATCCGCGAGAAGGGCTGCGCCTGGACCGCGCGCAGCCCGAAGTCGACCGCCTCGTCCAGGGCGTGGAGGTCGGGTGACAGCTCGGCGCGCCGCCGCAACGCCACCGTGAGCAGCTCCAGCACCCGGGGTTGGTCCTCATCGGCGAGAAGAACGGCGCGGCACACGGCGATCGCGGTGTCGAGCGAGGTGCTCGCGCCTGTCGCGTCGTGGTGCCGGTAGTGGGCATCGGCGGCGCGAGCCAGGACCATCGAGCGGTTCGGGTGGTCCGGCGGGCAGTCCGCGACGGCCTGGGTGGCGAGCCGCGAGCCTTCCTCGACCTGCCCGGACTCGGCGGTGAGCAGGGCCAGCAGGGCGACGCGTTCGGCCTGCCGGCCCGTCGGCGCGGGGTTGGCGGCCACGCCGCGCCGGGCCAGGGTGAGCGCGTCGGCGAGCACCTCGGGCGTGCGGTCCAGGTCGTGCAGCTTGCGCAGCAGCATGGCGGCGTTGTGCGCGATGCGGGCCTCGTCCTCGGGATCGTCCGGGTCGGCGAGGTGGGCCCGGTTCAACGCGATCGCCTCCAGGAGGGCGGCGCGGTCGCCGACCAGGTCGTAGCGGTGCCCGAGCAGGATCGCCCGGTCGTTCCAGTCCGGATCGGCGGCGAGGGCGGTGTCGACGTCCGCGACGTCGTGGCTCGACGCGGCGAGGTCCACGAGGTAGCCCACGCGGGTGGCGCGCAGGCGCGGGTCGGCGCCGCCTTCCAGGACGGCGAGCGCGGCCTCGCGGCTGTCCCGGTCACCGGTGTGCTTCCACCGTCGCCACAGCGCCTCCGCGTACATGCCCGTGCGGACCGGGTGGTCGGGGTGGGTCGGCGGGATCTGCGCGAGGGCTCCGGCCAGCACGGTCACCGTCTCGTCCAGGGCGGCCGGATCGGTCGAGGCCAGCCGGAACAGGGCGCTGCCGTGCAGGTACAGCAGTTGCTGCGAGCCGGAGTCGAGGAACGGGCGCAACAGGTCGGTGATCTCGACGAGCGGAGCGGGGTCGTCGGTCAACCCGGCGGTGGTGTCCAGGGCGGTCGCCAGCGCGCCGAGCTGGTCGGGTTCCTGCCGGCGGGCCACGGCCTCGCGACCCAGCGCGGTGGCCTCTTGCGCCAGTGCGCGGTCCCCGGTGCGCTCGGCGGACAGCGCGAGCGCCATCGCCGCGACCCCCAGGGCTTCGGGGTCATCGGGCGGCGCCTGCCGGGCGTGGGGGGGCGGGGGGGGGGGGGGGGGCCGGGGGGGCGGGGGGGGGGGGGGGGGGGGGCCCCCCCGGCGCCCCCCCCCCCGGCTTGCGGGGTCTTGGGGGGGCGCGTCCCGGGGGTCCAGCACCGCGCGGCCGCCCACGGCCTGGTCGCCGGTGCGGGTGTGCTCCAGGAGCAGCGCGCGGACCAGTTCGGCACGGGCCGCCGGCGTGGCGTCGGTGGGCCCCGCGTCGAGGACGCGCTGCGCGGCGACCTGGGCGGTCGTCAACGCTTCGGCATCGCCGGTGTGCCAGGACAGCAGGCGCGCGGCGGCGGCGAGCACGACACCGCACCCGGCGGCGAACGGGTCGGCCGGATCGTTGGCCGTCGGGGCGAGGACGTCGACGGCGACGTGGAACGCGGTCGGGTTGCCGAGCACCATGCCGACCCGCACCAACGCGGACCCGAGGTCGCGCCGCCGCCGGCCCTCCGGGGCCGCGGGGTCGCCCTCCCAGATCGGCGGCGCGAGGTCGGGGCGGAGCAGGAAGACCGGCGCGAGCAGGATCTCGGCGAGGGTGTGCGACTCGGCCGCCGCCGGTCCTTCCCGCCACATCGAGCGCGCCAGGTGCAGGGTGCCGACGATGTGCAGCACCTCGAAGTCGAGCTTGCCCTCCGGGGACAGGAACGCCAACAACTGCTCTCCCGCCGTCTCCGCCTCCGCAGCGAGCACCGCCTCCGCGTCGCCGTCGTCGGCGCGCGCGATCCGGCCGAGAACGTCCTGGATCAGCTCGTCCCGCACCCATCCACCTCGATCTCCGTGTATTCCTGACAGGCTGGGGAGTCCCCGACGAAGAGGAGGAACGTCGTGCCGCACGCCGACGAACACCTCGCCGCCTTCTGCACCACCTTGCCCGAACTGCGCGCCGCTGTGACGCGCCAGGGGTTGGGGCGGGTGCTGGATGACGTGCTGGCGAGGGTGCGCGCGGGTCACCCGCTGCAGGACGAGTTGCCGCGCCTGGGCATCCCCGCCGACGTGCTGCGCGGCAGCGACCTGGTGCTGCCCGGGATGCGTGGTCGGCCGTTCGGCGAGGTGTATGCGTGCCCGTCGGACGCGTGCGCGCGGCAGGTGGCCCGGGAGCCGGGCGGTCCGGTGCCGGCGGAGCGGTGCTGGTTGCGCGACGAGCCGCTGAGGCGGCGACCGGCGTGAACGCGTTCTTCGGTGAGCTGGGCAAGCGGCTGGCCGAGCGGTGGGTGTCGCTGCTCGTGCTGCCCGGCGTGCTGTTCCTCGCCACCGCGGCGGTGGGCGCGCTGCTGGGGCACGCGCACGCGCTGGACGTGACGAGGTTGGTCGCGCGGGTGGACGGGGTCACCCGCGACCTCGGCACCCGGCCGCCGGCAGCCCAACTCCTCGTGCTGGCCGCCGTGCTGCTGGGATCGGTGGCGGCGGGGCTCGTGGTGCGGGCGCTGTGCCCGGTGACGTGGCGCTGCTTCCTCGGCACGCGCCCGCGTTGGGCGGCACGGCGCCGGCGGCGGCGATGGGTGCGGGCGCACGAACGGGGTGAGGCGGCGAAGCGCAACCGGATCGCGCTCGCCGCGCCGACCCGGGCGACGTGGACGGGCGACCGGCTGGCGGCCGTCGAGGACCGGGTGCACCACCAGTACGCCGTCGATCTCAAGTCGTGGTGGGCACGGTTGTGGTTGGTGCTCGACGACTCCGGGCGGGCCGAGCTGCGGGCGGCACGGGCGGAGGCAGAGGCAGCGGTCGCGACGACCACGTGGTGCGTGCCCTACGCGGTCGTCGGGGCGTTCTGGTGGCCGGCGGTGGTGGTGGCGGTGTGCGTCGCGGTCGTCGGGTGGGTGCGGGTGCGCGGAGCGGTGGAGGTGTACGCGGACCTGCTGGAAGCGGTCGTCGACGTGCACGCGGGCCGGCTGGCGCGCGAGCTCGGCGCACCGTTGACCACCGGCGAGGAGGTCACGGCGGCGTTCCGCAAGGGAACCTGAGAGAACACGGCCGACACCGCCGATGTCCGGACGTTCGGCGCTACCGTCGGCCGGTCCCGTACCGACCCCACGGTGACGGCTTCACGTCAGTCTTGCCTCGCCGAGGTTCGAGCGGGTGATCCTGCTTGTGGGGTGGTCGGGTCTCAGCACCCGCTCGCTGTTGGTGGGGGTGGCCTCGTACAGCGGGATCGCCTGCCCCGGATCGCTGTATGTCGTTGCGACGATCCCAACGGGCAAGCGGGTGGCCGATCTTGACGGTGGGGTGGGTTGGTCCGGCTGGCTGTCGCTTCGGTGCGGCGAACGGGGCAAGCTGTACCGATGGACGTGCCATCGGCGATTCCCGGGATCGTGTCGGCGCGGCCTGACGGGTGGCGGCTGGTGTTCCTGCCGAGTGTGGCCCGCCATCTGGGCGGCAACGCGGCGGGCGGGCTCGTCACGCCGGCGGTGATGGCGGTTCCGTTCGCGATCGTGCTGGTGCCTGCCGCGTGGGGGTTCTTCGGGGCTACAGCCGCCTGGTACACGGTGCTTGTGCTGGTTGGCATGCTGGTCCTGCTCGGGCTGGCGCTGTCGGTGTTCGTGGTCGTCCACGAGTTCGCCGCGGTCCGCTGGGTCGAGCTGCGTCCACGAGAGGCTCCGGAGTTTCTTCTGGTCAAGCGGATTTCCGGGGAAACCCGGGTGCCGATGAGGGAAGTGCGACGGGTCACCGTGCTCCACCGCGTGAAGATGGGAAAACCGAACGGGGTCGATGTCGTCTTCCACACCGCGACCGGGGAGATCGGCTGCCCGAGGGTGGATGATGTGTCGAACCTCGCGGAGTGGCTTCGGGACGTGCTCGTGGGCGTCGAGGTCGAGCGCACGCGGATCGTCGACCGGCTCCACCTGACGCGTGACCAGTGGTGGCCGTATGCCAGGGTCGCTGCCGAGTGGGGTGTGCCGGTCGAGGCCGTGGGCGCGCTCGTCGACCATCTCAGCGTCCGCAGTCACTTCCTCACACCCCGTGTCGGGGCCATGCACGGGATCAACCAGGGCGCTGATCTGTGCGACCCGGATGAGGTCCAGGAGATCACCGATCAGCTCGCGGAACCGTCGGCGGAACGCAAGGTCGCCGCGTTGATGCTCCAGCGGCTGACCAGCCTGGCGACGAACACCGCGGAGGACAAGTCGTCCGAGGTGCTCGGCGAGGTGATGCCGGATGCCGAGCTCGCTCGCCGGTATCGAGCCGCGCTGGCCTTGACCTCGATCGAGGAACCCGACCCTTACGTGGCTTATGCACAGTATTCGCTCTGCCAGGCCGTGCGCGGGGAGCCACTACCGCCGGAGGGCACCGAGGTACCCGCCGATTTCGCGACGGTTCTCGCCGAGACGCTGGCGACAGCGCCCGTCCTGAGGCCCACGAGACTTGGCTGAAGCCCCCGGATGAAGCCTGCTTTGTCCCGGCACCGAGTGAGCGCCGGGCCACGCTCACATGCGCTCAGGCCGCTGATCGGTCGTCAAGGTGCGGCGGGGCGGTCGGGCGGTGGTGGCGGGGGTTCGGCGGAGGAGGACGGGTCGGGGTCGTCCTCGAGCGATTTCCACGTGAGTTCGGGCAGCAGTCGCATGGCACTTCGGCAGGCATCGCGCAACGAGTTCTACGCCCGCGCCCGTGACTGTCTCCCACCGCTCGGCTCGTTCGGTCTCCGCCTCCGCGAGGGCCGTGAACGCGGATCCGAATACGCGAGGAGGCGTTTGTCGTCCCACCGGGCGGACTGCGCTCCTCGCCAACGGATCCGCTCGGTAGCGGACGTGACGACGAACGTGGCGGCTGAGCCGAGCAGGACACCGACGATGGTCAACACCTGGGCGACGATCGGGTTCACGGATCACAGCAGCCTGCCGGCTCTCCGGACGACCCGGGCGCTCGTCAAACGGCAAGCGGACCCCGACCCGAGCGTCGGCGCCAGGCCGGCCCTCGACCGGTGCAGTGCAGCAGGCAACGCACGGACATGCCGATGAGCGGTGGTTCCAGGCCGGCGGCCGGTCCGCGGCCGCGAGGCGTGAGCGTTCACGACGATCTCGCGGTTCTCAGGCTTGACCGGATCGTCCTGGTCGTGGGTTGGTCGGGTCCCGGCACCCGCTCGCTGTGGACGAGTGTGGTTTCGAAGCGGGATCGGGCGACGTGCGACCGCACACTCGACACCGCGCCGGGCCTCTCGCCCGATGTCCGGCTCGACGTGGTGCTCGACTTCCGCTACTGCCGATGTGCGGACGGCCAATCCGATCGTCACTGAGGGGTGCTGGGATCGTCGAGGCGTCGCGACAGGAGCACGGGCGGGTCGCCGGGGGAGGGTGTCTGCGGTGTCCGCTCAGCCTCGATCTGGATCTCGATGTTCGTCCTGTGGGTGATCGGGTCCCAGATCTCCTCGAACGGCGACATGATCGAGGGGCCTCCGCCGCTGCGCCGTGCGCGCACGGCGTACCAGACGAACCCCGCCAGGCAGAGGGGCAGGCTCAGCAACGACGCCGCGACAGCCAGGGACTCCATGGGTCCGAGCGTATAGTAACGTCGTGTTTCTGGAAACGTTCCGTTACTGAATGGTGGGCGATGGTCAGGTTGACGCGTGCGGAGCAGCAGCGACGCACCCACGAACACCTGTTGGCAGCCGGACGGGAGGTGTTCTTGCGACGCGGCTTCATCGCCGCGACGGTCGAGGAGATCGCCGCCGACGCCGGCTACACCCGAGGTGCCGTCTACAAGCACTTCGGTGGCAAGGAGGGACTGTGGTTGGCGATCATCGAAGCCGACGCAGCCACCCACCTGCGACAACTGCGCGACGCCCTCGCCCAGGCCACCGGCCGCGACGACCTGATCGCGGCCCTCACCCCCCTCGGCCCGGCCGCCGAGGCCGCGGCGAAGTGGAGCGCTGCGGCTGCGGAAGTGCTCGCCGCGACGGCCCAGCAACCCGAAACCGCACCTCTGATCGCCGCCCTCCAGCAACGTCACGACGAGGAGGTCGTCGCCCTGCTCACCGAGCACGCCCAACGCCTGCGCCTCGACCCCGCGATGCCCCTGCACCAAGCGGTCGTCATGCTCGGCGCGCTGGGAATCGGGCTTGCCCTGCGTCACACGATCGCCCCACCCGCGGATTCCGCCGCCATCCTCACCCACGTGCTGGGGACCGTGTTCCCGACGCCCGTGCCCCGGCCCGGGCACGCCTCCGAGGACCGTTGAGAACGAACCACAGGCTCGGGGCCCGGTAGGGCGGTCGTCGGCGAACCTCGCTCAGTCGACACGGTGTGCGCCGCGCCCGCGCCCGGCCCGCGGCGTCGACGTGCGCGGCACATTCCGCATTCCAGAACAAGTTTCCCCACCTCGACCGGAGTTACGGTTGACGCCGCGGCTTTTGCGGAGAGGTGCGGAGATGGATGGACCCCTGCCGGAGCAATTGCCCCTACCCGGTGAAGAGCCGGCGCCGTCCGACGTCCCGTCGAGCACTCCCCTCGTCACCACCACCGTCGAGATCATCATTCCGGTTTTCGACGAGGAGCGCGCGTTACCCGGTTGCGTCGCCACGTTGCACGACTTCCTGACCGCGCGGATGCCGTTCGACTGGACGATCACCATCGTCGACAACGCCAGCACCGACGGCACCCTCCTGGTCGCGAAGAGGCTCGCCAGGCAGTGGCCCCGGGTGCGCGTCATGTCCGTGGAGCAACGCGGCAAGGGAAACGCGGTGCGGGCCGCCTGGTCGGCCAGTCGCGCCGACGTCGTCGCCTACATGGACGTGGACCTGTCCACCGCCCTCGACGCGACCATCCCGCTGGTGGCCGCATTGGCCGTCGGCCATTCGGACATCGCCATCGGTTCGCGACTGGCGCCGGGGGCCCGCGCGGTGCGGAGCATCAAACGGGAACTGGCCTCCCGCGGCTACAACATGCTTCTCCGACTCACCCACGGAGCCCAGTTCCGGGACGCGCAATGCGGTTTCAAGGCGGCCAGGGCCGAGGTGGTGCGCCCACTGCTCCAACGGGTCGAGGACAACACGTGGTTCTTCGACACCGAACTGCTCCTGCTGGCCGAGCACAACGGCCTGCGGGTGCTCGAAATCCCCGTCGACTGGGTGGAGGACGTGGACAGCCGCGTGAACGTCACCGGCACCGCCGCGACGAACCTGCGCGGCCTGATCCGGATGGTGTGGACCAAGCTCTCCGGTGGCGCGGACATAGCGGAGCTGCCGCCCCGGGCCGAGCCCAACGCGGTCCACCCCGACGCCGTGCTGGCCGTGCGGGACACACCGCGCCTGCGCCACCTGGTGATGTTCTCCGTGATCGGCCTCATGGCCACCGTGACGACCCTGGTGCTGTACACCGTGTTCCGCACCTGGTGGCCGCCGTTGGCGGCGAACCTGGTCGCGATGACGCTGAGCCTGCTGCTGAACACCGAGGCGAACCGGCGGCTCACCTTCCGGGACCGGCCGCGGGGGCCGCTCGTGCTGGTGCACCTGCAGTCCCTGGTCGTGTTCGCCCTGTACTGCGGGTTCACCTCCGGAGCGCTGCTGGTGCTCGACGCCGTCGCCGACCGCCCGTCGAGGCTGGTCGAGCTGGTGGTGCTCCTGGCCTCGTCGGCCCTGGGCACGCTAGGCCGGTTCGTCCTGCTCAACACGTGGATCTTCCGGCTGCAGCCGGTATCGATCCCCGAACCCAGGAAGGAACCCCGGACATGACCGCGGCAGGCGCACCCGCGCGTTCGGCGCCGGCTCCACCCCACCGCCCACCCCCCGGGGCGGTGCTCGCGGCGGTCGCCATCGCCGTGATGGTGACGGCCGCCCTCGCGGCCACCATCCCGATCGGCGGCTCGATCTGGATGCTGGAGGTGGACTTCAAGGTCTACGACATCACCGGCTCGGCCGTGCTCGACGGCGTGTCGCCCTACGACATCGCCACCGACAACGGGTTCCAGTTCATCTACCCGCCGTTCGCCGCGCTGGTGTTCATCCCGCTCGCGCTGACCAGCCTGCACGTCGGGTTCGTCCTCTGGACGTTCCTCTCGGTGCTCGCGCTGGAGGTGGCGGCCTGGCTCGCGATGGGGCTGGTGGAACGGGAGTCACCGCGTCGTCGGGCCAAGTACGCCCTGTCGGCCACGGTCATCGCCCTGCCGTCGGGCGCGCTGGTGATGCACTTCAACGTCGGCCAGGTGACCGTGTTCCTCATGCTCCTGGTCCTCGTCGACCTGACCCGGCGGCCGGGGCGCTTCCAGGGCGTCGGCATCGGCATCGCGGCCGGGATCAAGCTGACCCCGCTCATCTTCATCGCCTACCTCGTGCTCACCCGCCGGTTCCGCGCCGCCGCGGTGGCCACGGCGTCGTTCCTGGGCACGGTGCTCGTCGGCTTCGTCGTGCTGCCCGGTCCGTCCGTGGCCTGGTGGGGCGGGCTCATCCTGGCCGCCGAGCGGACCGAGGTGACCGGCCCGTCCGGCGCCTTCAACCAGTCGCTGAAGGGCGTGCTCGGGCAGTTGCCCGGAGTGCTGTCCGCGCCGGGTCTGTGGCTCGCGCTGGCGGTCGTGGTGGGCGTGGCCGGGCTGACGATCGCGACGTGGGCCAGTCGGCGTGGTGTGGAGGCCGCCGGTGTCCTGGCCTGTGCGGTGACCGGTTTGCTGGTGTCCCCGCTCTCGTGGCCGCAGCACTGGGTCTGGCTGATCCCCGGGTTCGCGGTGTGGATGTGGTGGGCCAGGCGGCGCGGTGTGGCGCACCGGGTGGGGTTGGCCGCCCTGTGGCTGACGTCCTCCGCCGCCGGCGTGCTGACGTACGTCATCGTGGTCGTCTCACCGGACCTGTCCGTGGCGAACACCGTGCTGCCGGGCAGCCTGACGACCATCGTGCTGCTGCACGCCGTGCAGTTGCTCGCCGCCGTCGGCTTCCTCGGCGCGCTCGCCGTCGTCCTGCGACGGACCGGCCGATCCGTCGCGGAGGCGGCCACCCGGTCGGGCTGACCGAGAGTTACACGCCGGCGGGTCCAGCACGGGTTCGGCGGATCGCCTCCGTGTCGCCGAACGTCATGAGCGGCGAACGTCGTGGTCCTCGTCCGGAGCTGACAGCGGCGATCGCCGACCGGCTCGACTTGGCGATTCGACAAGGCGACAACATCCTGATGCACGGACTCGTGCCCCTGGTCGAGAAGGCACTCGCCGATCTGCCTGCTGCCGAACACGAATCCGTCCTGAGCAAGACCTCGACTCGGGCCAGGGACGTGCTCGACGACGGTGGCGCTGAATGCCTGTTGGATGATCCCGCGATGACCCGACCGGTCCTGACAACATGATCACCGCAGTGGTGTCCAGCATGTCCAATGTGGATCGTTCCGGTCGTGAGGCGGGTGAGTCGCAGCCGTGGACCGTCCCGGACGATCTGCTCAGGTTGGTCAACGACGGAGCAACCGGTACGTCTCGATGCCGAATCGGGCGATGGTCGGGGCCCAGCGTCGATAGGCCGCGGTGGTCCGGGGTGCGTCGGAAGTCGGCAGCCACGCGGTGAGGCCGATCATCTTCAGCTCCTCGGCCACCTTGAGGATGTCGTCCTGGTCGGTGTTCGTGGCCACCCCGACGAGGAGGTCCCGTGCGATGGACGGTGTGCCGACCACGACGGCCAGCAGGACCGCCGCCGCCTTGAAAGGCTGTTCCTCGTCGTCACCGAGAAAGCCGGCCAGTTCCTCGTGGACCGTGATGCGCAGCAGGCGGTAGAGGTTGGCGAACTTCTTGATCGCGCGCGGCGTGGGCAGCAGCGGGTGCAGCGTGGGGAGGAACGTGTGTTCCGCGGTCGTGAGCGTGAGTGTCTGGCTGGACAGGTCGGAAAGGCTGGCCGACGGCCGGCCAGAGGGCCGACGACTCGGCGGTCGCTGTGTCCCGACGGAGTCGGTCGGTCTCTCGACGGTGTCGGGCGCAGTGCTGCTGACGGGATCGGTGACCGGTGGTCCTGTCTCGTCGAAGAGGCCGAGGGGTGGAGGAATATCGGGAAGGAGATCCCGGAGGTAGGCCTCGGCTTGGCCCGGGTCGGGCGGCGCGAGCGCATAGGTCAGGTGGAAGATCTTGTCGAGGTAGTCCAAGGCGCGGCGCTGTCCGGGCTCGCCCATCGCGTCCGCGGTGAGCAGGGCCGGGCCGTAGTGCTCTTCCAGTGCCCGTAGCAGCCACGGCGGGTCGACGGCCACCACGACTGCGAACAGGCGCATGCTCAACAGCAGGCTGACCGCTTGGAGCACCTCCACGACCCTGCCCGGCGTGCAGCGGTCGAGGTCGTCGACGTAGAGGACCACCCGCTGCAAAGGTGGCGGAACGTTGGTTCGCACTCGTTCCCACTCGTCCCGGGCCTCGATGAGGCTGTGGTCGACCTGGAGCAGGTCGCGGTGGATACGGCCCACCAGTCCACGGAAGTCCTGGTACCGGTCGGCTGTGCCGATGTCGTGCAGGAGCACGCCGAGCCGCCTCGCCGGGTCGGCGGCGAGGAGTTCGTCCTCCAACTGCTGCACGCGCTCATCGGCCTCACGGCTGCGATCGACCAGGGCTGTGTGGGCTTCATCGACAAAAGCGGCGGCCTTGCGCTTGACGCTCACCACAGGTGCGAGGATTCCCGCCACGGCGGCTACGACACCGCCGACCACGCCGATCGCCGTCGAGCCGAAGCGGACTCCGGCGAGCACCGCTCCTGCGGCGAGCGTCAGCAACACGAGGCCCGGCCACAGATCACGGCTCGTCTTCGCTTCCCTCCACACGCTTCGTCTGGTCGCGCTGAGGACGCGGAACGCTCGGAAGGGCCGGCGAAGCCAACCCAGCCACCCACCGACTTCCACCCGGGCGACCGACTCGAGTTGTTCAGCGATCTCCGCGCGCGCCTCCACGGCTTCACGCAGCCGACTCTCCACGCCTGAGCGCGGCTCTTCCCCGCGCGGAGCATCCGCCGACAACTCGCGGAACATGTGCTCGACCAACCCTGTCCACAGGTGATCGTCGCTGTAGTGCCAGGCGTTGAACCGGACCTGCCGCACGTTGGCCACGTAGGCGCTTTCCCGCGGCGCACTGCTCGACGCCTCCGTGAGCGCCGTGACGTGGTCGGCGACTTGGATCATGAAACTGGACTTGCCCGTTCCCCACTCCCCGAGCAGTGCGAGCGAAACCGGCAGCGCCGTGCTCTTCGCCGCCAGCAGGGTCGCGACCGTGACGACATCGGCGCCCATGCCGAGCCGGTCCACGGTGTCGGCGGCATCGCTGGCCACCGCGGAATGCGGCACCGGGGCCATCGCCTCGAGTTCGCTCGACGTCGGATCGGGCAAGGGCGCCAGATCCTCCGCGGCCAACGCTGCCAGGTCTTGGCCGGTGAGGCCGACCCGCCGCGAGTCCTCGTCAGGGAGTACCCCGGTCATCGCCAGGAGCGCGACCAGTGGCTGCAACACACGAGCAGGCGCCACTCGGGGAAACCGGAGGTTGTGATCGGTCCCACCCCGTCGCGGTGCCGTGCCGTACGCCGAGATCACGTGGAAGGTGGTGGGCCCGCTCCGCTGGAGCCGCGGGTGCCGAAGCCCTGCCCGCAGCATCAGGCGTGCGACCTCTCGACTCTCGTCGTTCATCGCGTCGGCCGACAGCGGCCCCGAAGGCCTGGGGAAGCGCAGCCACTTCGAGACCTCGGGGAGGTAGCGAAGGCGATCGGCGTTGGTCACCACCACCGCCCACGGGACTGCGCGATCGGGCAAGCGCGCCGACCAGGCCCAGCCACTCGGGTCGGTGAACCTGTCGTCGGACACTGCCGGAACAGCCGTGTCAGCCGATTCGAGAACCATCAGCCCACTCACCGCGCGCAGGAAGCGCGACCCGCCGTCGTGCTCCGATTCGAGATCCTCGCCCTGCGGGTCGAAGAAGACCAGCAGCCTCTGCTGACCGTCGCGGCGCGTGACCAGCAAGGAGAAGTCGTAAGAACGCATCGAATGGCCGGTGCCTGCCGGCACCAGGACCTGCCCCTGCGAGTACGGAATCACGTTGCGGTCCCGGAAGCTTCTCAACCGCGGGGTATCGAATGGTTCGACCGTGAGGCCGAAGTCCCGGAGACCGCCCGCGAGCACCTGGTGAACCTGTGCCGCGAGCAGCGTCGACTTCCCTGCCATCGGGACACCGACCAGCCCGATCACGACGGGAGGGCCATAATCCGCGTAACCCACCGGAAGGTAGTGCTCCGGCGCATCAGCAGAAGGGTTCGGACAGCGCACGTAGCGGTGGTCGACGGGCACCTCGTCGTTTCGGACACGGGCATGGCCGTCGTCGCCCCAGTACCATTGCGCACTGTCGTCCCAGACGAATGTGTCGAGGCAGACGGGACAGGTCGTGAACGAGGACTGCTCCGCTGCCACCGACGCCACCCTTTACCTCTGCAACCCGGAGTCCGAACCTCCGCCGCGCTGAGCATAAGGGCTGCTGAACACCCTTCCCGCTTTCCGCACATCTGCGGATCATGAGTGGGCGGAGGAGCCCGGTCGTCCCGGACGCCGGGCTCGCGCCGAACACCGCCGCCCGTGAAGCGGTGACGGGTTCAGACGATCATCGACGGCCAGGGCCAGCGGCGGACGCGGTAGGGCAGCCACCAGGCGAAGGCGTCCACGGTGCCGACAAGACCCTCGTCGATGAGGTGGGCGAGGACGTCCGGGGGTATCGAGTCCGACCGCGCACCCGGCATCAGGGTTTCCACCGCGGCGAGGTAGTCGGGATCGTCGATGACGAAGCGCGACAGGTCACCCGCCCGGCGGTCCCTGACCTCCAGGAAGCCCGGACCGTGCCGGTGGATGCACTTGCACAGGTAGTACGTGCTCCGCCACTGCTCCAGGACCGCGTCGGCGTCGGGGTGGTCCGGCATGGCGCGCGGCGGGTGGAAGTGGTTCAGGCGCGTCCACACGTCCTGGTTCTTGCCGGAGATCATGGTCCAGTCGTAGGCGACGCTCCAACTGGTCAGCTCGCGCAGGAAGACCATGAGCCACACCAGGGTCCTGGCGTCCATCCCGCCGGAGAGGTCCACCGGGCTGCCGACGGAGACCTTGCGGACGCCCCTCGCGTACAGGTCCGCGGCCGTGGCCTGCGGGTCGCCCGAGGCGGGCTGCTCCCCCATCGCCAGCTCCGGCAGGTGCAGGACGGCGTCGTCGTGGTCGCGCCAGAGCAGCAGCGGGACGGGGGCGGGTCGGTGCTCGAAGGCCTGGACGGCGGCGGTCACGCGGGCACCTCCTCGATGTCGGGCCGGGTGTGCTCCGGTTCGGAGTCGGGCCGGGGCAGTCTCATCAGGTCCTGGTTGCGGGCGATCGGCGCCACGTGCACGTACGTGTCGCACTCGGTGAACAGCACCCCGAGCCGCAGCCACTCCGTCAGGACGTCGGCGATCCGGCCCGGGTCGGCGTCCAGCCCCGCCGCGGCGAGCTTGCGCGACAGCGCGCCCGGCGCGTGCGGTTGGTCGAGCAGGCGGAACAGCGCGACCTCCCACGGGTCGTCCAGCCACCGGCTGGTCCAGTCGAAGTCCGCGCGGCGGCTGACGAGCAGGATCCGGTCGCCGAGGTCGGTGTGGCTGAGCCTGCTGGTGGGGAACTCGCGCTGCCACCGGTCGGCCGCGTCGCGCAACCGGTCGCCGATGTCCTCGCCCACGCCGAGCGAGTCGGAGGTGAACAGGTAGGCCAGGTCCATCAGCTCGCTGTGCGGGAGGTCGTAGTTCATCGCGTACTGCGTGCCGGGCCCCAGGTTGGCGAACCCGAGTTCCGGGCGGTTGAAGTACGGGCTGAACCGCTCGATGACGATCCGCGCGACGCCCTCCACCGGCGGCAGGTGGTGCAGGGCCGGCATCTGCTCGATCACCGGCAGGTAGTCGTCCTCGGTCTCGCCCGGGAAGCCGTAGAGGTAGTTCCACGCGATGGACAGGCCCTCCGACGCCGCGTCGCGCAGCATCCGCACGTTGTGGCAGCCCGTCACGCCCTTGTCCATGATCTTGAGGACCCGGCTGTTGAGGTTCTCGACGCCGGGCTGCACGTTGACCAGCCCGGCCGCGGCGAGCGTGGAGAGCTGGCCGCGGTTCATGTTCGACTTGATCTCGTACTGCATGCGCAGGTCGTAGCCGGACTCGATGATCGTGGGCAGCAGGGTGCGCACGTAGTTCATGTCCAGGATGTTGTCCACGACGAACATGTCCAGCACCTGGTGCTTGCGCACCAGCTCGACGATCTCGTCCCAGAAGACCTCCGGGCTCTTGCTGCGGAACTGCATGAACGACCCGTTGAGCCCGCAGAAGGTGCAGTGGTGCTTCTCGCCCCACCAGCAGCCGCGCGCGCCTTCCACGACCAGCTTCGGGTCCAGCCAGTCGCGCACCACCGACGCGTCGAGGCGCTCGAAGTAGCCGTCGTACTCGGGCGCCACGATCTGCGCGGGCGCCAGCGGCGTGGTCACCATGGGGTTGACCACCGCGGCGCCGTCGTCGTCCCGCCAGCACAGGCCGGGCACCTCGGCGGGCGGGGCGCCGTCGTGCATCGCCTTGACGAGGGCGGGGAAGGAGACCTCGCCCTCACCGCGCAGCACGTAGTCGACGAACGGGAAGTTGCGGTGGATCGCCTCGCCCTGCACGCCGTCGCAGTTCGCCCCGCCCATGGCCACGCGGACGTGCGGCAGGATCCGCTTGAGCTCCTTGGCCACCGCGAGCGCGGGCACGTTCTGCTGGAACGTGGAGGTGAACCCGACCAGGTCGGGTTTGCTCTCGGCGATGCGCCGAGCGGTCTCCGCGACGAACTCCGGCGCGGTCTCGTGCAGCTCCAAGGACATCGCGCGCTGCTCGTCCGGCATCGGCACCAGCTCGTCCAGCTCGGCCTCGCGCCAGTGCGGGTCGTCGTAGAGCGCCGAGGTGAACACCCAGTCCCCGACGCCCTGGAAGTAGGTGTCGAGCGAGTAGAAGTAGTAGTCGCGGACGGTGAACGACCTGCGCTCGGCGATCCAGTCCACGTAGTCCAGGTTGGCGTGCACGACCTCGACCGAGGTACCGGGGACCTCGCGGCGCACCGCCGAGCTGAGGATGCCCAGCGCCAGCGAGGGCACGTCTATCAGCGCCCACGGCATGTTGACCAGAACGATTCGCACTGCGGCTCGCTTTCGTCGTGCTCGCGTCTGTGGTGTCCGGATCCGGGGGGTGGGAGGCGGGCGATCGGGTACCGCCCGCCTCTGCCACCTGGGTGGCGTGACGTCAGAAGCTGACCTTGACGGACACGCTCACCTCGACACCGCGGCTCTGGTCGCGGTTGCCGCTGATCGGGTCGTTCTTGATGACGCGCTTGCGCATGTGGTCACCTCCCTCCTGTGGTCGGGGCGGACGGGTCCGGCCCGGTGCCGGGGCCCTCGTTCATCCCGTCTTGGCGGGGGCGGCGATCTCCCGTCCCCCGAGCGCCGTCGCGACGAAGCTCACGACGGAGCCGATGATCTGGCGGTGGACCGCGCCGGTGCGGCCTTCGTGGCCGGAAGGGGCCCACTGGAGCTCGTGCTCGACGCCGTGCGCCTCCAGCGCCGCGACGTAGGCGGCGACCTGGTCCGGTGGGCAGCGGTCGTCCTCGGTGCCCGCCAGGATCAGCACCGGCGCCCGCACGGAGGCGACGTGGGACATCGGGGACGCCGCGGCGTACGCGGCGGGCCGCTGGTCGGGGTCCCCGCCGAAGATGCGGCGGTCGAGGGCCCGCACGGCGGGTGTGGCGCCGCGGTAGGCGGCGACGTAGTCCGCGATCGGGTTGACCGCCGCGACCGCACGCCACAGCTCCGGCTGGACGCCCGCGGCGAGCAGGGCGAGGTAGCCGCCCCACGACGTGCCCACCACCGCCGTGCGGTCCTCGTCTGCCACGCCCGCGGCGACGAGGTGCTCGCGCACGGCGGCGAGGTCGAGGAGCTGCGTGTGACCGGGGCCGTCGGAGAAGTCGTTGCGCCAGGCCGGTCCGTAGCCCGTCGAGCCGCGGTAGTTCGGCCTGACCACGGTGCAGCCGATGCCCGTGAAGACCGAGACCAGGGCGTCGTAGGCGTCGCGGGCGGCGGTGTGCGGGCCACCGTGCAGCAGGAACACGGTGGGGTGCGGTCCGGGTGAGTCCGGCGCGGTGAGCAGCGCGTGCACGGGTCCTGCCGGGGTGTCGACCCACACCTCGCTCGTCACGCCCGCCACGGTCGCGTTCCGCCGGCCGCCGAGCGACCACCGGCCCGACGCGGTGCGCAGGTGCGGCGGGTGCGTCGCGTCGGTCCACACGTAGTGCAGGTCGCCGTCGGGCTGCACCTGGGCGGCCAGGATGCTCCCGCGCGGCGTCGGCACGGGCGCGTCGGTCCGCCGCTCCAGGTCGAGTTCGCGCAGTTCGGACCGGGCGTGCCGGTCCCGGCGCACCAGGACCCGCCTGCCGTCGGGGTACCAGGTCGGCGCGATCTCGGTGTCGGAGTCGAACCAGCGCAGCTCGCGGACGCCGCCGTCCGGGGTCCACTCGGCCAGGCGGTAGGCGGTGTCGTCCGCGGCGGTCAGCAGCAGCCGTTCCGGGCCTTCGACCGGGGCGAACCCCGAGACCCACAGGACTCGTCCCGGCAGCCGCAGCGGCAGCCGTTCGCCCGTGGCCAGGTCCAGCACCACCGCGGGCACCGGGTCCTCGGGGTCGCGGGCGAGCACGGCCAGGCGGCCGGAGTGGGACAGGTCGACGAGCGTGGTGTGGCCGTCGAAGTCGCCGACGTGGTCCACCCGGCCGTCCGGGCTCCTCCGGTAGACCGAGAGGCCGTCGTGGCCGACGCCGACGGCGGCAGTGCCGTCGGCGGACATGGCGAGCCCGGCCGCGCGTCCGGGCGGCAACCCGGCGTCCTCGGAGTCCCCGCCGCCGAACGGGGTGATCCGCCAGCGGCCCACCCCTCCGAGGTCGTCGTCGAACCACCACACCCGGGCGCCGGTCGGGTCGATCGCGCAGGTGATGGTGCCCTGCGGTCGGTCGGTGACCTGACGCGCGCCCGCGGCGGACCGGGCGAACACCTCGCACCGGCCGTCCACGTCACCGATGTAGACCGCGCGGTCGGGCGCGAACTCGGCGAAGGCGGGCACCTCCGGGAAGAACACCTGCACGTCGATCTGCACGGCGGTCACTCCTCTACCGGCTCGGGGGTGCGGTCGGCCCCGGACGGCGCCGCCAGGGACCGCACGGTCGCGGTCGTGTAGAGCGCGATCGCCACCAGCGCCGCCCCGAGCACCACGGCGACGAAGGCCGGGGCGAGCGCGGCGACGAGCACGCCCGCGGCGAGGGGCGCCACCGCGCCCGTGCCCTCGCCGACGACGCCCAGCGCGGTCCCGACCCGGCCCTGCATCCCGTCCGGGGTGCTGGTGATCGCCTTGCTCTGGAACGCGATGCTCAGCGCGGGGGTGAGGGCCGACACAGCGGCCAGCAGGACTCCCATCACCAGCGGCGGCGGAGTGGTCGTGAACAGGAACGCGACGACGACGACCAGCCACGAGACGACCAGGACCAGGCGGGTCGGCGCGAAGCGGCGCAGGAAGAAGGGCGCGACCAGCGCCCCGCACAGGCCCGCCACCCCCGCCGCGGTGAGCAGCAGGCCGATCGTGGCGGCGGACGCGCCGTGCAGGCGCGCGACGAGGATGACGTGGAAGTACAGCGCGCCCAGCACCAGGTTGACGCTCGCGGCCCACGTGACCATGAACCGCAGGAACGGTTCGGCCCACAGGAACCGCACGCCGTCGGCGAAGTCGCGCAGGAAGGAGGACTTGTGTTCCTCCGTCCGCGCCGGTCGCAGGTCCGAGCTGAGCAGGCCCGCGCACAGGGCGGTGACCGCGTAGGCGAAGGCGTGGACGAGGAAGGGCGCCCAAGGCGCGACCTGGTACAGGCCACCGCCGATGCCCGGTCCGGCGAGCTTGGCGGCCTTCTCCCTGGCCTGCAAGGCGCCGAGCGCGCCCGCCGGGTCGTCCGTCGGGAGGATCGCGCGGATGGCGCCCGACGCGGCGGCCGCGTAGCAGGCGGTGGCCACGCCTTCCACGACCGCGGCGGCGAACAGCACCGGCAACGACGCCCGACCCGTGAGCACCACGAGCGCGATCACCGTCGCCGCGCAGGCCGCGACCAGGGCGGAGATCACCATCATCGGCCGGCGTGGCACGCGGTCGGCGTAGACGCCCGCCGCCGGCGAGACCAGCACCTCGGCCAACCCGACCACCGTCCCCAGCACGCCCGCCGTCAGCGGCGAGCCGCCGAGCAGCAGGACCAGCACCGGCAGCACCAGCGCCGAGGCGTGCGAGCCGAGCAGGGCAGCCGCGCCACCGAGCCAGAACAGCCGGAAGTCCCGGTGTCCGCGCACGCTGGTCCCGACCACCGACATCCCGTGGTTCTCCCGTCTTCCGGAATTGCGAAATCAAATCCGTGCGACGAACGGCGCACGGTCGGTTCGACGAACGGGTTCAGGACCGCCCTTTTCGGGGATAACGAGACCGAGGCAAGCCTGATATCGCGTCGACAACCCCTGTTTCACCAGTGGCAGCGGATGCTTCCCCGGAATTTATACACGCCCGACCAAGACCCGTCATGCACCCCGGCAGAGCAATTCCGCTGGCGTACGGACCATGGACAACTCCAACGGACGCAACCCGCGCGGAAGTCCGAAGCAATGGCCTTCGTTCGGTATTGCGCAACCGCGGTGACCCAGCGACCCTGTGTCTTCCGAGAAGCCCATCCATGCAGGTAGAGGACGTACAAACCCAAGAGGCGTCGCCCACTCACGGACGGCTGCCGTCCGCCGTGACGTTGATCGACACGGCAGATGGCCGGCCGTGCTGATCCGTTTTGCCTAAGGACGCCACGGCGCCGGATCACCGTCCTGCAACGTCGACCGGGCAATGCCCGTCCGCAGTTCCCCATCGGCGGCCGAGCATTCCTCGTGGCATTACTGAACCGAATCGCTCCGCGAGCGCCTGGGCCCGAAGACCGACTTTCAGGCGCCTTCGGCAGGCTTTCCCGTACCCGCGACAGCGCCGGGTTCGTCCGGTCGGCGCGGCACGAGAATGCGCCAGCCGTCCGGCAGGGGTGGCAGGGCGACGTCTTCCCCGCGGAGGAAGTCCGCCCTCCACCGCTCCCGGCGGCGGGCGTACCGGTGCTCCAGCACGGCGGCGATGAGGCAGCAGACCAGGGCGGCCGCCACGGTCACCCGAGCGTGCGCCCCGGCCGACCAGACCAGGACCGTCGTCACCACGGTGAGCAAGAGCAGGTCGTACAGCACCCGAACCACCTTGCCCCACAAGGGCGTCGGGACGTCGGCGCGCAGGTCCGTCAGGGTGTCGACCTCGTCCGCGCCGTACTCGCGGATGCGTGCGACCTCTGCCGTGCGCCGGCGCCACTCCTGGAAGGCCTCGATGATCGCGTTCGCGCCGGCCACGCCCAACCCGACACCGGCGGCGGTGGTGAACCACGCGTCCGGGCCCACGGCGACCACCGCCGCCGCGGCCAGGAGATCCAACACACCCGACGCCACCGACAACCCCAGGTCGCGCCGGAGGAGTCCGCGCGGCAGCGCCCCGCGGCCGATCGACGTCGCCACCGGGCGCAGCGCGACCATGTTGACCACCTCGTCACGCGCCCGCCGAACCCCCTCGTCCACCGGCGCCTCCCAGCACTCCTCCCGCGAGCACACGGATCCCCGTTCCGGCGACTCGTCAAACGCTGCCGCCCGGCCACCGGCCATCACGGGTCGCCGTCGGATCACGGCCGGCTCATACCAAAGTCGGGCCACCGGTAGCCGAAGGGGCACTGTCGATCACGGGCACGCCGACTACGGTTTGCCCGTCGCCGTGTCGAAGAAGTCCAAGGGGTGTGGGTCTTGTCAGGTGCAACGCTTGCGGAGAGATCGGTCGCGCGCCTGGGGCCTCGGCACCCGGTGGCCGCCGTCGCCACGGTCTCGCCCGCCGGGACCTCGGTGGCGAGCGTGGGCGCGCCCGACGACGCCGACTTCGAGATCGGCTCGATCTCCAAGGGGATCACCGGCCTGCTCTACACCGACGCGCGGGAACGCGGCGAGATCGGGCCGTCCACCACGCTGGGCGACCTGCTGCCGCTGGACGGCACCCCGGTGGCGGGCGTGACGCTGTCCTCCATCACCACCCACCACTCGGGCCTGCCGAGCCTGCCCGCCTCGGCCTCGCTGCTGCGCAGGTCGCTGGCGCTGTGGCTGCACGGCGCGAACCCGTACGGCGAAACGCTCGATGAGTTGCTCACCCAGGCACGTGGCGTGCGCCCCGGCCCACCCCGCCCCCGCTACTCCAACCTGGGCTTCCAACTCCTGGGCCACGCCCTGGGGAGCGCCGCCGGCACGACGTTCCAGGACCTGCTCCGCGACCGGGTCGCCACCCCTCTCGGCTTGGAGGTGTGCTACGCGCCCGCCACCCCGGCCGACCTGCGACCGGCCGCGCTCAACGGCACCACCAGGTGGGGCCGCAAGCGTCAGCCGTGGACCGGTGAAGCGCTGGGGCCGGCCGGGGGCATCCGCGCGCGCATCGGCGACATGGCCCGCCTCGCCGCCGCGCTCCTCGACGGCTCCGCGCCCGGCACCGCCGCCTTGGAACCCGTCGAGGACTTCACCGGCCGGGTGGTGCGCATCGGCGCGGCGTGGATCACGCTCGAGCGCAACGGCCGTGCGATCACGTGGCACAACGGCGGCACCGGGGGCTTCCGCAGCTGGCTGGGCCTGGACCGCGCGGCGGGCACCGCGGTGGTCGTCCTCTCCGCGACCGCGATCTCGGTGGACCGGCACGGTTTCGCGCTGCTCGAGCAGCTGACCGAGGAAGAAGGCCATCGAGTTTCTGCTGCGGGGGACTAGCCCGGGAACATCGTCAGTGCCGGGTCGACGCCGATCTCGACCAGCTGGTCGAGGGTCAGCGGCGGCTTCGACGCGGTCGGCGCGCCACCGATCTTGCCGGAGGTGTCGATGTTCTCGGCCTGCACGAGGATCCGCGTGCCGTCCTCGCGGTGGACCAGCACCTGGTTCATGGTGATGCCGCCTCCCATGTCCGCCGTCTGCTTGACGATCTCCTCACCCCGGGGGCCGGTCTCCGCCACGCAGGACGTCCGGGTCCCGAGGCCGGGATAGGAACACACGGGGCCCAGGCCGTCGTGCCAGGTCGGCGCCATGAGGACGAAGATGTTCCCGCTCCCGTCCGCCGTGGTCGTGGTCGCCGACGCCTCGAAGGTGGCGTCGGTGTCGCAGATGGACAGCTCGACACCCGGATCCGTCGGGTTCACCTGGTAGTAGTCGAGCGGCCCGTGTGGCGTGCCCGCGGGGTAGTCGCCCGCGGGGTTGGCCGACAGCTTCAGGTCCGGCCGTTGTGCCTTGACCGCGTCGGTCGTCGCCAGGGTCAGCCGCGCGGCGGCTTCGGCCGCGGGCTCCAGCCTGCCCCCGCACGGGGGCGGTGGCACCTTGTCATCCACGATGTCGACCGACGACGTGGACACCTTGGATTCGGCCGGCTGGTGCTGCGTGGTCGAGGACGGCGACATTGCGGACGTGGTGCCCGGCGACCCGCCGATCGGCGCGCCCCCGCCGTCGCCGCTGGTCAGCGTGTACGCGACGGCGCCGGTCAGCACCACGACGGCCACTCCGGCGGCGACCGCCGGGTTCGCCACCCGGCGAAGCCGGACCGCGCGGCGGCCGCGGGCGATGACCGCGTCCACGTCGACCGTGGACGGCGGCACCTCCCCGATCGCGTCGTCGAACAGTTGCTTGTCCATCAGTACCCCTCCCTGGTCGCCTGCGCGGCGCTGGTGCGCAACGTGTCGAGACCTCGCGCGGTCTGGCTCTTCACGGTGCCCACCGAACAGCCGAGGATCTCGGCGGTCTCCTCCACCGAGAGGTCGAGGTAGAGGCGCAGGACGACGGCGGCCCGCCGCCTCGGCGGGAGACCGTCGAGCAGGTCGAGCAGCTGGGCCCGGTTGACGACGGCGAACTCGGCCGTCGTCGGCAGTTCCGGCAGCTCCTCCACGGACTGCTCGCGACGCCACGGCCTCCGCTTCTCGTCCAGCCAGGTGCGCAGCAGCGCCTTGCGGACGTACGCGTCGATGCCGGCCGTCGCGCCGACCCTCGGCCAGTGCCGGTACAGCTTGCTGATGGTGATCGACACGAGGTCGTCCGCCGTGTGCCAGTCCCGGCACAGGAGGTACGCGGTGCGCCGCAAGGGCTCCAACCGAGCCGTCACGTACTCGCGGTACGCGTTCTCCTCGGACCGTTTCACCTCGATGACCTCCTGTGTCGTGCCTCTACACAAGCAGGAACGCACCCTGTGCGCCGCGAGGTTGCCCGGTGATGGAAATGATCGTGAACCCGTTCGTGGGCCGGCGCGTTCGTCGTCCCATGATCCAGGTCACTGTTGATAACGGTTATCAGTGCGGTTAGGCTCGCGCGGTCCCCCCTGCTCAGAGTGATCGGCTTCGTCATGGCTGTTCGTCCCCGGTCGTCCCGGTCGGCCGACCGTGATCGGCGGGTGTCCGCGCGCCGGTCGCCAACCGCGCAGCGGGTGGTGGTCTCGGCGCTCGCCCTCGCGATCCTGGTGCTGGTGGTCGTCTCCGGTTCGGTCGGGACGGTCGAGGTGGGGGTCGTGGACACGGCGCGAATCGTGGTCGGGCACCTCGTGCCGAACATGCCGTGGATGTCGGACGGCAGCCTGACCGTGTTGCAGGACCAGGCGGTGTGGCAGTTCCGGTTGCCGCGCGCGTTGTTGGCCGGTCTCGCCGGGGCGGGGCTGGCGTTGGCCGGGTCGATCATGCAGGTGATCGTGCGCAACCCGCTGGCCGAGCCGTACCTGCTCGGTGTGTCGTCCGGCGCGGGGGTCGGGGCGGTGCTGGTCATCACGCTCGGGTCGGCGGCCGTGGGCGGCCTTCCGCTCGGCGCGGCGGCGTTCGCCGGGGCGTTGGTGGCCAGCGCGTGCGTCGCGCTCGCCGCACGGCACCGCGGCGTGCTGTCGCCGACCAGGATGATCCTGTCGGGGGTGGCCCTGGGTTCGCTGTTCAGCGCGGTGACGAGCTACCTGACGTTGACGACCGAGGCGCAGAACGTGTTCAGCGTCCTGTTCTTCCTGCTGGGCAGCGTGTCCGCCGCGTCCATGGGCTCGCTGGTCGTGCCCGCGGTGGCGTTCGTGGTCGCGTGCGTCGTCGTCGGGTTGCGGACGCGGGCGATGAACGCGCTGTTGACCGGTGACGAGTCCGCGACGGCGTTGGGCGTGGACGTCAACCGGCTGCGGGCCGTCCTCCTGGTGACGTCGGCGCTGCTGACCGGGTCGATCGTCTCGGTCAGCGGCGGCATCGGCTTCGTCGGCCTGGTGATCCCGCACGTGGCGCGCATCCTCGTGGGCGCCGACCACCGGCGGATGCTCCCGGTCGCGGTGCTCGGCGGTGCGGCGTTCCTGATGCTCGCGGACCTGTTGTCGCGCACGGTCGCCGCACCCGCGGAAGTGCCCATCGGCATCCTCACCGCGGTGGTGGGCGCGCCGTTCTTCCTGTGGCTGATGCGCCGAGACACGGGCGCACGGGCGGGGCTGGACCGATGAGGGTGCGCTTCGACCACGTCAGCGCCACCCTCGGCGGGCGCGACGTGCTGCACGACGTGGACCTCGAAATCCGCCCGGGTCGGTTCCTGGGCCTGGTCGGCCCCAACGGCAGCGGCAAGTCGACGCTGCTGCGCACGCTCTACCGGGCCGTCGCGCCGTCGGCGGGCCGCGTGCTGCTGGACGAGCACGACGTATGGCGCACCGATCGGCGCACCGTCGCCCGGTCGGTCGCGGTGATGACCCAGGAGACGTCGACCGAGTTCGACCTGACGGTGCTGGACGCCGTGCTGCTGGCCAGGGTGCCGTTCCAACGCGGGTTCGGCCGCGACACCGACGCCGACCTCGACCTGGCGTGGACCGCGCTGGAACGGGTGGGCGCGACCGACGTCGCCGACCGGCCCATCGGTCGCCTGTCCGGAGGGCAGCGGCAGCGGGTGATGCTGGCCCGCGCCCTCGCCGCGGACGCGCCGGTCCTCGTGCTGGACGAGCCGACCAACCACCTCGACATCGCCTTCCAGCTGGAACTCATGCGGATCGCGACCGGCTTGGACCGCACGATCATCGCGGCGCTGCACGACCTCAACCTGGCCGCCACCCACTGCGACGACATCGCGGTCCTGGACGGGGGACGGCTCGTCGCCATCGGCCGGCCGGCCGAAGCCCTGACGCCCCGCGTGGTCAAGGACGTCTTCCGGGTCGGCGTCGACCAACTCACGCATCCGCGCACCGGCCGTCCGGTCCTGGTCTTCGACCACCCGGGTCCGGCCGGTCCGGGTCCCACCGAGCACAGAGATGAGATCCATGCGTAGCACCCTGTCCCTGCTCGCGATCGGCATCGGCGTCACGCTGGTCGCCGGCTGCGGTTCCCCGGTCACCCCGACCACCCCGACGAGCGCCGCCGGCGGCGCGGTCACGATCACCAACTGCGGCCGGGAGGTCACCGTCGCCGGCGCGCCGGGCGCGGCGGTCGGGTTGAGCCCGTCGCAGACCGAGCTGCTGCTCCGGCTGGGCCTCGCGGGGTCGCTCGTCGGGCAGGCGCAGACGGCCACCGCACCGCTGCCGGAGGACGTGGCGGGTCTGGCCGCGGACGTCGCGGTGCTGAGCGAGTCCAAGCCGCCGAGCCGGGAGCAGCTGCTGAACGCGAAGCCGGACTTCGTGTTCTCGCCGACGACGTACGAGTTCAACGCCGAGCAGGGCTTCGCGAGCCTGGAGCAGCTCCGGGAGGCGGGCGTCGCGGCGTACGTCGCCACCGGAGGGTGCGCCGACCGGCGCATGAGCGGCACGGTCGAGGACGTCTTCACCGACCTGGAGAACCTCGGCAAGGTCTTCGCCGTGCCCGACAAGGCCGCGCCGCTGATCGAGAAGGGGAAGGCCGACCTGGCCGAGGTGGACGCGGCGCTCGCCAACCGCGAGAAGCCGACCGTCGCCCAGGTGTACCTGGAGGGCACCACCGTGACCGCGATCGGCGCCGGGATCGAGTACGACATCATCCGCCGGGCGGGCGGGGACAACGTGTTCTCGCCGCAGGACCCGCAGTTCGCGAAGTTCTTCGCCGCGCAGATCACCCCGGAGGCGCTGGCCGCCGCCAACCCCGACGCGCTGGTGTTCGCCGCCAACTCCCCCGAGCACCGGCAGTCCACCGTCGACTACCTGACCCGCACGTTCCCCGACATGACCGCGGTGCGCGAGCAGCGGCTGATCGCGATCGACGCCTCCGACACCTACCCGGGCACGCTCGGGAACGTCTCCGTGGTGCGGGAGATCGCCGAGCGGCTGCACCCGGACGCCTTCACGTCGTGATCCACCGCAGGCTGCTGCACCTGGCGGGTGTCGTCCTCGGGCCGATCGCGCTGCTGGCGGTGCTGTCGGCGCTGGTGTCGGCCTGCCACGTCACCGGGGCCGTGCTGACGGCCGCCGTCCTCGCCGACCTCACCGGCGGGGACGGCGCCGGCGTGGTGCCCCTGATCGCGGCGCTCGTCGGCGTCGTCGCGGTGCGAGCGGCCCTGCTGTGGCTGCGGGAGGTCGCCGCCGCCAGGTTCGGCATCGCCATCCGCACCCGGTTGCGCGGCGAGCTGCTGCGCCGCATCACCGCGCTGGGGCCGGCGTGGGCGCAGGGGGAACGGTCCGGCGCGATCACCCACACGGTCGTGGACGGCGTGGAGGCCCTCGACGCCTACTACAGCCGCTACCTGCCTCAGCTGCTGGTGACGTGCCTCGTGCCCGCCGCCGTGACCGGGTGGCTGTTCACGGTCTCGGTCCCGGCCGCCACCGCCCTCGCCTCGGCGGTGCTGTGCGCCGTGGTCGTCCCCCGCTTCTGGGACGCCCGGCTGCTCCGGACGGGACGGGACCGTTGGCGCGCTTACGAGAAGCTCGCGGCGGACTACCTGGAGGCGACCCAGGCGATCGGCGTCCTGCGGGTGTTCGGCGCGGGGAAGCGGACCGGTGACGCGCTCGCCGCACGCGGCGAACACCTGCACCGCGCCACGATGGCCCAGCTGCGGGTCTCGCTCGTGGAGTCGGCCGTCAGCGCGCTCGCCCTGCACCTGGGCACCGCCGCCACCATCGTCGTCGCCTGCGCCGGAGTCCTCGGCGGCACCGCGCCGTCGGGGTCGGTGCTGCTGTTCCTGCTGTGCGCCAGGGAGTGCTTCCGCCCGGTGCTCGACCTGTCGGCCCACTGGCACCTCGGCTACCAGGGGCTGGGCGCGGTGGAGGGCATCGACGAGATCCTCACCGCACGCCCGGCCGTCGCGGACACCGGCACGCGCACCGATCCCGCGTCTCCCGGGGCGGGGCTGCGGTTGCGCCACGTCGGCTACCGGTACCCGAACGGGGCAGGGGTGGCGGACGTCGGCTTCGACTGCGCGCCCGGTGCCACCACCGGGATCGTCGGCCCGTCGGGTGCGGGCAAGAGCACGCTCGCCCGGCTCATCATCCGGCACGTCGACCCGCAGCACGGGACGATCGAACTCGACGGCACCCCGATCACCGACTACACCCTCGCCGCCCTGCGCGCGAGCATCGCGGTCGTCGGCCAGCACACGCACCTGTTCCACGGCACCGTGGCGGAGAACCTGCGCCTCGCCCGCCCCGACTCCACGCCGGAGGAGGTCCGCACCGCCGCCCACGTCGCCGACGCGCTCGACTTCATCGAGGCGCTCCCCCGGGGCTTCGACACGGTGCTCACCGAGAACGGGTCCCGGCTCTCCGGCGGGCAGCGGCAACGGCTCGCCATCGCCAGGGCCGTGCTCGCCGCGACACCCGTGCTGCTGCTGGACGAGGCCACCTCCGCCTTGGACGTCGACACCGAGGCCCGCGTCCTCACCCGGCTCGCCGAGCACCGCCCGGGCACCACCCGGATCGTCATCGCGCACCGCGAGAGCGCCCTGCGCGACGCCGACGCGGTCGTCACGATCGAATCCGGCCGCGTCGCCGGCGTCGTCCCCTCGGCGGCACGACGATGAGCGGCCCGCTGCGGCGCCTGCTGCCCGTGATCGCCGAGCAACGGGCCACGTTCGGCTGGACCATCGCGGCCAACGCCGTCGCCCAGCTCGGCGCGCTGACCGCGGCCGTGGCCGGCACGTGGCTCGCGGGCCGGACCGCCGCGACCGGCGCCGCGCCGCTGGTCCCCGCGGCCGTCGTCCTGTGCGGCGTCGCGGTGCTCACCGCCGCGATGACCTGGCGCGAGTCGTGGGTCTCCCACGACCTGGCGTACCGGCTGATCACCACCCTGCGCGCCCGCGTGTTCGACCGCCTCCTGGTGAGCCTGCCCGACCGCCGAAAGCCGCGCCGCAGCGGCGACCTGGCCTCGGTCGCGTTCGCCGACGTCGACCGACTCGAATGGCTCTACGCCCACACCGCGGCCCAGGCGCTCACCTCCCTCGTGCTGATCGCCGCGACCACGACGCTGTCGCTGCTCGTGACGCCGTGGCTGCTGCTGGTGTGGGCGCCGTTCGTCGTGCTGACCGCGGCGCTGCCCTGGCTGTTCGGGCGGATCGCCACCCGGCAGGGCACCGAGCTGACCGCGGCGGCGGCCACGCTCAACGCCGAGCTGGTCGACACCGTCCGCGGCCTCGACGAACTCGGCGCCGCCGGCGCCCTGGACCGCCGCACCGCCGCGCTCGACCGGCACACCGGCGTGCTGACCGCCGTGCAGGCGCGGATCGGCTCCCGGACGGGCGTGGAACGCGCGGTCACCGACGCGGCGCTGTCGCTCAGCGCGATCGGTGCCCTCGCGGTCTGCGCGGTCAACCTGGACGCGGTCGGCCGCGCGCTCGCGCCGGTCGCGATGATCCTGGCCACGGCGGCGCTCGGCCCGGTCTCGCAGATCTCCGACCTGCTGCGCAACCTCGGCACCCTGCGTGCCGCCGGCAGCCGCATCGTCGACCTCCTCGACCGCGCCCCGGCGGTCCGCGAAGCCGCCGCGCCCCGGCCCTTGCCGGCCCGCGACCAGGCGACGGGTCTCCTGTTCGACCGCGTGACGTTCCGCTACGGCGACGGGCCGGACGTGCTGCGCGAGGTGTCCTTCACCGTCCGCCCCGGCGAACGGGTCGCGCTCACCGGCCCGTCCGGTGCCGGCAAGACCACCTGCGCGCTGCTGGCCGTCCGGATGTGGGATCCCGACACCGGCCACATCACGCTCGACGGCGTCGACCTCACCGAGCTGGCCGACGACGACCTGCGCCGCGCGATCAGCGCCGTGCCGCAGGAACCCGGTCTGCTCGCCGGGACGATCGCCACCAACATCCGCCTCGGCCGCCCCGGCGCCGACGACCCGGACATCGAGCGCGCGGCGCGGAGGGCGGGAATCCTGGACCCGCGGGCCGGTCTGCCCGCCGGACTGGAGACCGTCGTCGGCGAGGCCGGCGCCGGGCTGTCCGGCGGTCAGCGGGCACGGGTCGCTGTGGCCCGGGCGTTGCTGGTCAACCCACGCGTGCTCGTCCTGGACGAGGCGACCGCCAACCTCGACCCGGACGCCGACGAGGCCATCACCGCCGCGCTGACCTCGGCCGACGACACCGTCGCCGTCCTGGTCATCGCCCACCGCCCGGCGACCCTCGCCCGCTGCGACCGGGTCGTCGAGCTGCGCGAGGGGCGGTGCGCCACGTGATCGACCACGACACCACATCCGATCACCGCGTATATCAGTGATGATAATCGTTGTCGTCGGTGCGACCCGGGGGGATCCGATGGGACAGGACACGATCACCGAAGCACGCCGCGCCCTGATGAACATGATCTTCGGCTCGATGGCCTCCCAGGTCGTGAGCGCGTGCGTCCGGCTCGGCGTCGCGGACCCCCTCGGCGAAGCCGAACTGTGCACACCGGAGGTTGCCTCGACGTGCGGCACGCCGGTCGGCACGACGCGTCGCCTGCTGCGCGCGGCGACGGCGCTGGGCCTGGCGGTCGACCGCGGCGGTGACCGCTTCGCGCTGACCCCGATGGGCGCGATGCTCCGGTCCGGTGGGGAGGGCTCCCCGCACACCTTCGCCCGCGTGTTCACCGATCCGGTCATGGTGCGGCCGTGGCACCGCTTGGACGAGGCCGTCATCGGCGATCGCACCACCTTCGAGGACGAGTTCGGGGTGCCGTTCTTCGACCACCTCAAGACCGCACCGGACCTGGCGGCGGCGTTCAACGCGGCGATGAGCCAGGGCACCCACCTGGCCGCCGCCGCCCTGCCCGAGGCGTACGACTTCGGGCGGTTCGGCGCGGTGATGGACGTCGGTGGTGGCGACGGCACGCTGCGCGCGACCGGTGTGGCGTCGCGGTGCGCGGTCCGGACCGGCGACTTCTTCACCTCGTTCCCGGGAGGTGTCGACGCGATCCTGCTCAAGAGCGTCCTGCACGACTGGGACGACGAGCGCGCCACTACGATCCTCGGCCACTGCCGGCAGGCCCTGCCCGACCACGGCCGCCTGCTGGTGGTCGAGCCGGTCCTCCCCGAAGCGGTCGCGGACGCCCTGTCCCCGGTGGTCTACCTCAGCGACCTCAACATGCCGGTCAACGTCGGCGGCCGGGAGCGCACCCGTGCCGAGTTCGAAACCCTGTTGAGCGGCAACGGGTTCACCGTCGACGACGTCATCCCGCTGCCACCGTCCGGGTTCTGCCTGATCGAAGCCACCTGCTCCTGACGGGCCTGCCGACGGTGGACGAGAGCGCGGCCCGCAGAGGCGTCCAGTCGCGGATGACCCCGCACCGACGGGCGGTGCTGCGCGTGCTGGCCGCCCTGCCCGGTCCCGCGACCGCCCACTCGATCCACCGGGCGCTCCGGGCGGGCGACGAGCGGATCGGCCTCACGATCGTGTACCGGCAGCTCGCTTCCCTGGTGGACGCCGGCGTCATCGGCACCGGGCTGGACCGGGACGGGCGGCACGTGTTCCACCTCAGGACCGACGACTTCCGCGACTACCACCTCACGTGCGTCCGGTGCGGTCGCGTGACGCGGGTGGACGCCTCGGTCGCGCTGAGGTGGGCCGCCGACGCGGCGGTGGCCCACGGGTTCTCGGACATCGCCGTCTCGATCGACCTGAGCGGCCGGTGCGCGCGGTGCCCGGCTGGCCGGGCGACCGGCACCACCGCCGTTACCCCTTATCGGTGACCGGGTGCGGCGAACGGGCTGCGTACGTTCACCCGACCTGCCGCGGCACCCCGGCGGCTGGAACCGGTCATGCGTCGAGCACGGGCGTGGGGGTGGTCGAGACGGGCGGCGACGCGGTGGGCGGCGGCGGACCGGTGTTGGGTGAGGAACCGCCTGCCGACCCGAGCGCGACAACGCGACGACCACCTGGCCGGCCAGCCGTTCGTCCAGCGGGTGCTCCTCCGCCAACGCGGTCAGCTCCGCCATCACGTCGGCGTGCCGACCCAGCCGCAACGCGAGGTCGTTGCGGTGCAGCACCGCCTGCCAACGCTCCTGCTCCACCGTCCGCCGCACCGCCTCCGCCCAGGTGCCCTGCAGCCCGCTCAACGCCGGACCGCGCCACAACCCGAGCGCTTCGCCCACCGAGGCCAGTGCCGCCTCGTCGGGTTCGCGCCGCCACCGGCTGACCAGACCGCGGAACCGGTGCAGGTCCACCTCGCCCTCGTCCACCGGCAGCACGTACCCGGCGTGCGTGCGGTCGATCGCGACGCCCACGTCGACCAACGCCTGCCGCAGGCGGTACACGTAGCCGTACAACGTGTTCCGTGCCTGCCGGGCGGCCGATCACCAGCACGGGGGATCTCGTCTCGGTGTGATCTTCGAAGCGTTGTGCGGCGGCATACTGGGTGGGTGGCGGGAACGCACAACGAGATCAGCGGGACCGTGGTGGGCAACGTCGTCCAAGCGCGCAACGTCACCATCGCGGAAGGTCCTCGGCCCGTCGGTGGCCCGGTCTGGTTGGTTCCCGCAGCACCACGCGCCTGGGTCGAGCGTGCCGGTGTCGACGACGTGGTTCAGCGGTTGACGCGGGGAACCGCGCCGGTCGGCGTCGTCGGGCCCGGCGGGTTCGGGAAGACGATGCTGGCCGCCCAGGTCTGCGCGCGGGTGCGCGACCGGTTTCCCGGCGGCGTGCTGTGGGTGGGTTTGGGCGAGCACGTGCCCGACCCGGTGCTCGCCGACAAGGTGAACGACTTGAGCGAGGTCGTCAGCGGTCATCGGCCTCGACTGACCGACCCGGTGGTGGCGGGTCAGCACCTCGGGCGGCTGTTGGCGGAGCGGCCGGCGACGTTGCTGGTCGTGGACGACGTGTGGTCGGCGGACCGGCTGGCGGCGTTCCCCGACGTGCCGCAACTGGTGACCACGCGCTTGCGCGGAGTGCTGCCGCCCCGTGCCGAGGTCGTCGTGCTGGCCTCGATGAGCGCCGAAGAGAGCAAGGCGTTGTTGACCTCCGGCATAGCGGGTCTGACCGGCACCGCCCGGCTGGAACGGCTCACAGGTCGATGGCCGATCCTCCTGTCGCTGGTCAACAGCGCGATCCGGTACGAGGTCATGGATGGCACCCCGCCGGACAGGGCCGCGGGGTTGATCGCCGAGCAACTGGCGCTCGACGGTCCGGCCGGCTTGGACCTCGCGAGCGCGGATCGCCGCGACTCGGCCGTGGGCGCCACGATCGAGGCCGGCGTGCGCAGGCTCGACGAGGTCGGGCGTGACCGCTTCCGGCAGTTGGGCGTCTTCCCGGAGGACGTCGACATCCCCGTCGAGGTCGCGGGGATTCTGTGGGGAGCGGATCCGCGGGTGAGTCGCGCGTTGTGCCGGCAATTGGCCGACGCCGCACTGGTGACGAGATCGGGCGACGCCGTGCGGCTGCACGATGTCCTCCGCACGTACTTGCGCAAGACCCTCGGTGAGGAACGGATCACCGTGCTGAACGCGACCCTCGTGCAGCGGTTGCGAGCGGAGGTCCCGGATGACTGGGCCGCGGCACGTCCGTACACGCGGCGACACCTGGCGGGTCACGCCGCCGCGGCAGGGCTGCTCGACTCGTTGGTGGTCGACGCGGGTTTCCTGCTCACCGCCGACCAGCCGGAGTTGTTGGCCGTGCTCGGCGAGGTCCTCTCGGCACGGGGGCGGACCGCGGCCTGGGCGTACCGGCGGGTGGCCCACCACCTGCGCGATCGCCCCGCCGCCGAACACCCCGCCTATCTCGAACTCGCCGCGCGCCGCGCCGGTGACCAGGACTTGGCTGAGGTCGTGCGCGCGTCAGCAGGGCAGGCACCGTGGCGGTGTGTCGCGGCCATGTGGGCGCCGGAACAGCCGTACGCGGTGCTGACGCGGCACAGCAGCCCGGTGATCGCCCTCGACGTCGCGCGCCTGCCGGACGGTCCCGTGTGGGTGTTCAGCAAGGACATCAGGGGGACCGTGCGGATCACGGACATCACCGGCAGCAAGGCGGTGGAGCCCGATTGGCTCGGCTCGCTCCAGGGTTGCGAGCGACTGGTGTGCGTGCCACTGCGCAACGGTGAACCGGTGTTGGTGGTCTGCGGGCAAGGTGGGACCGTCACCGCTCGCAACCTGGTCACCGGACGCGCCACCACGTGGCGCGGACCGGCGCACGGAGACCGGCGGGCCGATGTCCGGGCGGTCGCCTGGACCGACACGCCACGCGGACCTGCCGTGTCGATCGCTTTCGACATGTACGTCGTACTCACCTGGGACGTCACGACCAACCGCCGGATCGGTCCTCCGCTGTCCGGGACGGATCGGCGCCACGCTTACGCGATGATGGTCGAGTCGCGCTCGGACGGCACGCTCGCGGTCACGGTGGTCGATCCCGCTCATGAGAACTTCCTGCCCGAGTGGGTGGAGGTGTGGGACGCCCGGACCGGCCGACGATTGCCCGCGGACCCGATCGGCCTCGACCACACCGTTGTGCCGCTGCCGCTCGACGTGGTGCTCGCGGCCTCGATGCGGCCGAAGAGCAGGGTGGTGCTTCCTGATGGCCGAGAGCTGCGCATCCATCGGGACGACCGCACCATCCGGTTGTGGGACCCCGCGGAACCCGAGGTTCCGGGCGTGGAGGTCGAAGTCGACGCCGACACCGGCGAGATCGCCGCCCTCGCCTCGACCCGCACATCGGACGGTCGCGTCATCATCGCCTCCAGCGGCCGGGACGACGGCGACGTGCGGCTGTGGGACGTGTCGGTTCCACGCGCGGACGGCCCGACGCCGTTCCGGATCGGCCCGGTGACGCAGATCGTCGCGGCGGGGCGGCACGTCGTCAGCACGCACGTCGAGCAGTACGGCGGACAGGCGCACTGGGTATGGGAGAGCGGTCGGAAGACGGCGGTGCTGAAGCGTGGCGACAGCCACGTCGCCGTCGCGGTGGTGAACCGTGCGGGCGTCACACTGCTGCTCGTCCCTTGGGACAGGCGAGTGATCGAGGTCCTGGACCTGACCTCGTCGCCCGTCAACTCGAAGCTGATGCCGCGACTCGTGCACGACATGACGGCCCTCACCGCATCGGCTTCACCCGACGGTTCGGTGGTGGGGATCGTGGCGACCGAGGCACCCGCCCTCCACGGGATCGACCTGCGCACGTCGACTCCACTGTGGACCGTGCGTGATGGCGGCGTGACGGCGCTTTGCGCGACGACCGACCGGAACGGGCGGACAATCGTGCTGTACGCCGACTCGCGCAACGAGATCCACGCGATCGACGCCGCGACCGGCACGTGGGTGAGGCGGCGGATCGGCACGCGCTGGGCTGCCCGCATCACCGCGGACAGGACGAGGTTCATCTCGGCTTGGCCGGGTGGCGAGTTGTTCGTCGTCACCGGGACGTCCATGGTGGTGTGGGACTTGGAGGTCGGTGGACCGATCACGTCGCCAACCGAGGGCGCCGCGACCGGCCATGCCCCGGTGTGCGGCACGACTCCGGACGGGATCCGGTGGATCGCCACCACCCGCGGCACCCTGGTGTGCTGCTGGCGGCTGGACTTGCCGGTCCGCGACGACCCGCCGCCCAGTGCGCGCGGTGATGTCGCGGGGGCGGAGGGCTCGGTCGACTTCGCCCCATCGGCGCACCTGACCTTGGCGTGGGAGGCCGACCTGGAGTTGCCGATCACCGCACTCGCCGTTGACAGCGACGGGTCGTTCCTGGTGGGCACTCGACGCGGCATGGTCCGACTGCGCAGTTCCCCCGCGACACCGGGACGAAGTCGAACGCCTCGACCCACCAGGGCACCCGAGGGCGAAGCGTTATCGACTGGACCCGTCGTGTTCACCCGGCGGGTGTAAAGGTGTGATCGTCAGGGCCATGGGGGGATCGCTGGAGGACGGGTGGCCGAGGAACCGCTGTTACGGATCAGGCAACGTCCGCCCCGGCCCAACCACGCCCCGGCGCTGGTGGTCGGCGCGGTGGGCCTGATCCTCCTGGTGCTGACGCCCGCCGTGGTCCGACCCGCGCCTCCGGCGCAGCCGGTCACCGTCGTCCTCGGCAAGATGGGGTCGAAGGTCGACTTCTTCCGCGACGGCAAGGTGCAGGAGATCCTCAAGCGCCGCGACGTCGAGGTCGTCGTGCACAACACCGGCTCTCGCGAGATGGCCACGAACGACATCGACCAGTACGACTTCGTGTTCCCCTCGGGCCAGCCCACGACCGACCTGATCCTGGCCGACCGGGAGGCCCGCGACCAGTTCGCCCAGGCGCACGTCCCGTTCGTCAGCCCGATCGTGCTCGCCACCTACCGCCCCTACGCCCAGGCGCTGCGGGACGCGGGCGTGGCCACGCCGATGGACCCGAGCCGCCCCGACACGCTGTACTACGAACTCGACATCGGCGCGTTCATCCGGCTCACCGAGCAGGGCAAGCGCTGGAACGACATCGGCATCGGCACGTACGGCATCACGAACAACAACCTGGTGCTCGCCCACACCTCCGACGTGTGCAAGTCCAACTCGGGCGGCACGTACCAGGGCCTGATCGCCTACGCCAGGAACGGCGGCCGGATCGCGAGCTCCGAGAGCGAGGCGGTCGCGCTCGGCGAGTCGCTGAAGTCGTTCTACCGGCAGCAGGGCGCGCCGACGCCGGACCGCGTCCCCTTCTACCTGTCGCAGGAGGGGAAGCGGATCGCGCCGATCGTGGTGATCTACGAGCACCAGTACCTCGCCCACCAGCTGCGCCGCCCCACCGGGCAGCCGGACCTGGAGCGGGTCCTGCTCTACCCCGCCGACCACTTCGAGACCCAACCGTCGTTCATCGCGCTCAACGAGCGGGGAACGCTGCTGGCCCAGCTGCTGCGGACCGACGCGGAGCTGCGGAAACGTGCCGTCGAACTGGGGTTCCGGGTGCTCGACGCGGGCCAGGACACGGCCAGCCCGCAGTTGGCCGGCCTGCTCGCCGACCGCGGCGTCGAGGCGCCGTCCTCGACCGACGACGACACCCGCGCGTACCTGCCCTCGGTCGACCTGTTCGAGAAGCTCATCACCACGATCGGCGACTGCCGGTGACGCGGCCCGTCGCGCGGAGGCTGACCGCGCTGTGCGCGGTCCTGGCGCTGCTCGCGGCGTGCACCACCGAGCGGCCACCGCACGTGACCCTGCGGGTGCTCGCCTCCTCCGAACTCGCGGACATGGGTCCCCTGCTCGACGAGTTGCGGCGCGACACCGGCGTGGAACTCGTCCTGGAGCACCGCGGCACGATCGACGCGACCAACGCGCTGAACCCGGGCGACTACCGGCACGACGTCGCCTGGCTGTCCACGGACCGCTACTTCGACCTCAAGCTCAAGCAACTCGGCTTCACCGGGGAACGGCCCCCCAGCAGCAGGTTCATGTTCTCGCCGCTGGCCATCGGGGTGAAGCCGAAGACCGCGGAGCTGCTCCGCTCCTCCACCGCGGACCGGCAGCTGTCCTGGGCGGACCTGGCCGACCGGTCGGCGGCGGGGATGGTGCGCTTCGGCATGGCCGACCCCCAGCACGCGGGCAGCGGGCTGTCCGCGCTGATCGGTGTCGCGACCGCGGCAGCAGGTGCCGGCGGCGCCCTGCGCGAGGAGGACGTGACCTGCGACCGGCTCCGCGGCTTCTTCGCCGGACGCACGGTCACCGAGGACACCTCGCACCGGCTGGCCGAGTCCTACGCCGCCGACCAGGACGCCGCGGACGCGCTGATCAACTACGAGTCGGTGCTGCTGTCCCTGAACGCGAGCGGGAAGCTGCGCGAGCCGCTGGAGATCCTGTACCCGCGCGACGGCATCATCCTGGCCGACTACCCGATGCTGCTGCTCGACCCGACCAAGCGGGACAGCTTCGACACCGTCGTGGGCTGGTTCGAGTCGGAGCGGGCGCAGCGCGGGATCATGGAGCGGACCTTGCGCCGCCCGCTGAACAACCAGGTGCCGCGCGACCCCCGGTTCCACGACTTCGGCACGAACACGCTGTACTTCCCCGAGCGCAAGGAGACCGTCGACCGGCTCACCGCCGAGTACGCCGACCCGCTGTCGCGCAACCCGTCCCACGTGATCTTCGTGCTCGACTTCTCCTCGTCGATGGAGGGAGCGCGCATCGCCGCCCTGCGGTCCGCGTTCGCCGGCTTCAGCGGCGCCGACTCGTCGGAGACCGGCAAGTTCACGCGCTTCTACAAGGGCGAGAGGTTCACCATCATGCGCTTCGGCGGCGCGGTCCTCGACGAGCGCGACTTCGTGATCTCCGACCAGGCCGACTTGGACGCCATCCGCGACCACATCGCCACCGACCGGTTCGACCAGGCCACCGGCGTGTGGTCGGCACTGGACGCCGCCTACGCCAAAGCCGCGGCGGTGACCGGGGCGAACCCGGGGTCACCGGTCACCATCGTGCTGATGACCGACGGTGAGAGCAACGCCGGGCTCAGCCTGGCCGACTTCCTGCGCAACCACGAGGCGCGCGATCCCGCGGCGAAGGCCGTCCACACCTACACCGTCCGGTTCGGCGAGGCCGACCCCGTGGAGCTGGACCGGGCGGCGAGGGCCACCGGGGGTCGCATGGTCGATGCGAACGCGACGTCCCTCGCCGAGGCCTTCAAGGAGATCCGTGGCTGTCGATAGCCCTTGGTTCTGGGTCCTGGCCACCCTCGGCGTCGCGCTCGTCGTCGCGGCGGTGGTGCTGCACCGACGTCACGGGCGGTCCCCGCGCGAGGTGGCCGGCACCATCGGCGAGCACGAGGTGCTGATCTACCTCAACGAAACCATGGTCATGGAGATGTTCCAGAACCGGGGCAACGTGCCGGCGCTCAAGCGGCTGGTGGAGCAGTACACCCGGGAGAACGCGGAGGGCCGGGGCGAGGTGAAGGTCCGCTGGTTCAACCTGGGCGGGAACCGGGTCCACGAGGCCCAGCGAGCCGAGTCCTTCGAGGCCGAGGACCGGCCGATCACCGCGATCCGCGACGTCCTGCGGCAGCTCGAGGCCGCCGACGCCATCGTCTACGCGGACTTCCACAAGGGCGAGGTGCACGCGCACCGGAGCCTGGTCGACGGCGGCGCCGCGGACGCGAAGCTCAGCGAGACCAGGATGTTCCTCTCCGTCGACGGCCTCTTCGAGAAGTACAAGGAGGGCGACGAGTCCGACGAGGAGTACCTGCGCCTGCGCGCGCCGTACCCGGGTGGTGACGCCCACGTCCGGGTCAAGATCGCGCGCCGGGGTGTGCGGGAGCAGGACGTCCTGCCGGAGGACACGTCGTTCCGGGCCCGCGTGCTGGGCAAGGTGGAGAACTGGGACGCCGGCGACAAGGTCCTCAAGATGTGGGCGCTGGCGGTCTTCCGCTGACCCTCGCCTTCGTGGCGCGTCAGACGACGAACGGGTCCGCTGCCTCGCGGAAGGCGTCCGGCTGCTCCACCCACGGGTAGTGGCCGCAGTCGTCGATCACCACCACCTCGCCCTTCGGGAACAACCCCGCCGCGGCCACCACCGGCGCCAGGCCCGTCAGGAAGTCCTGCGCACCGGCGATCACCCGCACGGGCGCGGCCGGTATCGACAGGCGCTGCGGCAGATCGTCGGGCACGGTCGCGGCGAGGAAGGCCCGGACCGTCGCCAGCTCGGTGTGCCCGATGCGCGAATGGGCCCGCTCCCTCTCGGTCCACGCCGCGTACCCCGCGGGCGCCGTCAACGCCTGCCACCGCTCGAAGTCGGTCTGGTCCTCGCTCCGCGGACCCTCGCGGGTGGCCAGTGCCGCCGCGTCGAACGCCGGGTCGCCGCGACGGTGCGCGGCGATCTCCTCGCCGTCCCACGGCGTGTCGGTCAGGTAGGCCACCGGGGGCGTGATCAACAGCATGCTCGCCACCCGCTCCGGGTACCGGGCGGCGTACGCGACCGCCACGCGGGTGCCCGCCGAGTGCGCCACCAGGTCCAGGCGTGCCAACCCCAGGTGGGCGCGCAGGTCCTCCAGATCACGGGCCTGCTCCCAGAACGACACCGTCGCCGCGGACGCCGAGTTCCCGGAGCCGCGGAAGTGGTGCACCACGAGCCGACCGGGCAACCCCGCGAGGTCACCCAGGTACTCCGGGTGCCGTCCCGCACCACCCGGCAGGACGACGAGCGTCCTGCCCTCACCCCATTCGTCGTAGTGGAGCTCGACTGCGTCTGCGGCATGGAACGTGGGCACGACCGGACCCTAACCCACCGCTCCCGGGGCCTGGACCAGGCACGACCGGATCACCAGCCGTTCACCTGTGGACGCAACCCCGGCGTCTCATCGTCGACTACATCACGCAGCCACGCCGTTCGATCGTCAGCGCTCAGGGACCGCGTGGGCGCGGTCGATTGCTGCCAACGCCGCCTTGACACCGGTCGTCGTTGACGATGCGGAACGCGGTGGTCAGAGCCTCTCCGGCCCAGCCGTACCGGTCACGGTGCACGAACCCGTAGTGGAGCCCGATCCGCAATCTCATCCGTCCATTCGGTGACCGCGAATTCCGACGGGCCAGGGCATCCGACAGATCGTCGACGAACTGATCGAGAAGATCGAATATCGACACGTCGGCGATCACCATGACGCCGTCGCCCCGGTCCTCGGTCACCCATTGATCAGGGAGCCATCCCCAGGGTGCCACTACGGTGTCCAGCATTTCGTAGAGGTCTCGTCGGAGTTCCAGCAATCCGAGGTTGGTGCGGTCGCTGGAGTTTTCGATGTCCACGATCAGGAATGATCGCCGCACAGGCCGGCTCACCCGCCCGGAAGCCTGACTCGCCGCGGGGTGCTCCGGCCGAGACCGCACGGCCTGTTCGGACAGGTCGCGCGCGCCGTCGAAGTCGCCGGTGTTGAGCAGGTACCGAGCCGGGTTCGTGATCAGCGCGCGTACCCGCCGGTCCCGGCCGTCCACCGCGCGGGCCGCCAGGGCGTGCGGCAGGAGTTCGGCGTAGCGCGGCCAGTTGGTCGAGGTATCGGGGTCGGCGTTGGCCGGCAGCACGTGCAACGCCTCGGGCAGCACGGCGGTGGACCCCGCCTCACCCAACCGCAGGCGCAGCTGCTCCAGGAGGTCGTCGCGGCCGACGAAGTCCGGGTTGCGCAACGGCACGTGACCCCACACCTGCGGCTGTGTCGCAGCAGGCGACCGGTCACCTGTGTCCAGTGGGCTACCCGAGACGTTCACATCTGTTCCTTCACACAGCAGCCGACCTCGGCCACTGACCGTCGGACATCGGACGTCGTCACAGAGCTGATCTCCTGACTGGGGGATGTGTTCTCCGAGATTCGGACCAAGCGATCCGGTAGCCGCCGCACCTCCACAGCGCAGGACAAGCGGATTACGGCTTCGTGGAAGTGGCGGCTGGAACAGTCGTCGCGATCCCGGATGGTGATCGGTATCCCGGCGCTGAACGGCACGTTGACGTCGGTGGGAGACGCCTTCCGCCAGAACTCCACTGCAGCGTTGATCATCTCCCAGGGCGGGGCGAACTCGACCACTCGAGTTCACACCCTCGGCGGCTGGGTGATACCGGGTTCGGCCTCCGGTTCGGCGATGACGCGGTCGACCTCCGCCTCCAAGTCCCTCCGGGCGCGGAGGGACGTCGCCGCGACGGCGGTCGGAGCCCTTCCGGTCAACCAGTGCGAGAGCACCACCTTGGCCTGGTCGACCGGGTCCGGGTCGACTTCGAAGACGAGGTCCACGGCGCCGGGAGGCGGAACCAAGCCGGTTCGGGCGCGGTTGGGCCCGACGTCGGAGCCGCGTTGCACCGTTGCTACCACCGTGTTCGACCACTCGGAACGTTTTCATATTGCGCGAAAATCGTTCCTTGACGTTGCGTGGACCGGTTGCGATGCTTGATTTGCGCGCGAGTGCCCTCTCGTCCGCAGACAGGGGCATGAAATGGCTGTCGACATGTCTTTCCTGATCGCGGATGCAGATTATTACGAACCGTGGGACACCATTGATCCCGGCGTGCGCTATTCCCCCGCCCAGGTGCCCGACGGGTGGACGCGGCTGCACGACGGCGCGTGGACCCACTGGGGACCGCCCGGGCTCGTCCTGCCCGACCAGGGCTGGAAGGTGCACGTGTCCAGCTCCCTGCGCAACGCGCGGTCAGTGCTGGCGATCGTGTCGTCTGCCTGCGTCGAACTCGGGGTGCCGTTCAAGCACCTCGCGGGCGAGCGCACCTTCCTCATCGCGCACGACAAGCACGCCGCCAGGCCGCAGAGCGGCAAGTTCTGCACCCTGTACCCGCCCACCGAAGAGCGCGCGCTCCTGCTGATGAGGCGCCTGTCGGAGGACCTGGCCGGGATCGACGGGCCGTTCGTGCTCACGGACCGGCGATTCGGCGACAGCACGTGCGTGTCGTACCGGTACGGCGCGTTCCGCGGCCGGAGCAGGGTCGACGCGGACGGCAACCACGTGCCGACCATGACCCGTCCGGACGGGCAGGTCACGGACGACGAGCGCGGACCCGCCTTCCGCCTGCCGCACGGCATGTCCGACCCATTTCGCGAGACCGCCCCCGCGCGTGCCGCCGGACCGGTCACCATGCACGGCTACACGTTCGATTCCGTGCTGCGGCACAGCAACGCCGGTGGCGCCTACCGGTTCCGCACCGGCGACGGCGCCACCGTGTTCGTCAAGGAAGCGAGAGCGCACAACGGTTACACCGCGGACGGCGTTGACGCGAAGACCCGATTAGCCGAGGAATACCTGGTGTTGCGGGAGGTCCACGCCCGCGCACCCGGCGTGTGCCCGCGGCCGGTGGAGCTGTTCCACCACTGGGAGCACAGCTACCTCGTCTCCGAGTTCATCCCCGGAGTGTCGCTGTACCGGTGGATGGTGACGAACAACCCCGCGGTGCTCGACCACGCGGACGCGGCGGCGTACGCCGGGTACCACAAGCGCTGCCTCGCGCTCCTCGACCAGCTCGACGCGCACCTGCGCGCGCTGCACGACCTGGGTTTCGTGTTCATCGACCTCAGCCCCACCAACGTCCTCGTCGACGACGAGGATCGCGTCCGGCTGGTCGACTTCGAGGCGGTGCAGCCCACCGACCGCGTGCGGCGGTACATGGGCACGCCGGGCTACCTGCACCCGGACCCGCGCGCCGTGGTCGAGCAGGACCCGAGGGAACTCGACCGGTACGGGTTGTCGGCGCTGGCGCTGCTCCTGGTGTTCCCGCTGCACGAAGTGGCCGAACGTCACCCGGCCGCGCTCGACCACCTGCACGCGGACCTGGTAGGGACAGCTCCCGTCGAGCCGCGGTTGTGGCGGTGGGCCACGCGCTGCCACGAACGCGGCGACGACACCCGCCTGCCCTCCCCGGCCGCCGTTCGGGCGGACCCGGTCGCCGCGCTGCACGACCTGGCCGAGCGAACCGCCGACGCCATCGAGGAGGTGGCGCGGCCGGACCACCCGGCACGGGTCTACCCGACGATCCCGCTCGGGCACCAGACGAACACCCGGGCGTTGGCCGCCGGCACCGCGGGTGTAGTGCACGCGCTGCACCGCGCGGGTCGCGCGATCGACCCCGCGATCGTCCGGAGGCTGCGGGACGACTCGTTGGCGTCAGCCGAGACCACCGCACCCGGCCTGCTCCACGGCAGTGCGGGCATCGCGGGTGTGCTGGCCGAACTCGGCGAGGGGGACGCGGCCGGGAAGCTGCTCGACGAGGCGGCCTCCCACCGCCTCAACGACACCTCCAGCACGGTGGGCGGCGGCGCGGCGGGCACCGCGCTCGGATTGCTGGCCCACCACCGGCGCACGGGTGAACAGCGTTGGCTGGACCTGGCTTCGGGGCTGCTCGATCGCGTGCCGGACGGTGACGAGCTGACCGCCCGCCTGGGTACGTCCACGCGATCCGGGCTCGTCAGCGGGCGGGCCGGTGTGGCGCTCGCGCTGCACCACCTGCACCGCGCCACCGGGGACGACCGGCTGTTCGCCCGCGGCATGCGGCTGCTGGGCGAGGAACTCGCCTACGCCGTGCCCCTGCCGGGCGGCGGCGTGGGCTTTCGCGTCGCCCGCGGCGACCGGCGCGTCTACCCCTACCTGTTCGCGGGCAGCGCGGGTTACGCCTGGGTCCTCTCCCGCTTCCTCGCGCACCGGCCGGACGCGGAGTTCGGCGTGCCCGTCGACGTCGACCTCACCGCCACCGAGGTGCTGTCGCGGTGCCTGGACGCGTGCACGGCCGGGTTCACGGTGTTCCCCGGTCTGTTCCCGGGGCTGGCGGGCCTCGTGACGACGCTGGCCGACGCAGGCTCGCGGCTCGACCGGCCCGACCTCGTGGACGCCGCGCTGACCAGCGCCCGCGGCCTGTTCAGGTACGCGGTGCCGCACGGGGGCGGAGCAGGCTGGCTCGGCGAGCCAGGTCAGCGGATCTCCACCGACCTGTGGTCGGGCGGGGCCGGCGTCCTGATCGCCCTGCGACGCCTGCTCGACGCCGCCCAGACTCCCCCGGCAGCACGTCGAGGGGACACCGATGCACCGACACCGGGTGGAAGGAGTGATCAGCATGGAGGAAGTGCTGTTCTTGCAAGCTGAGGTGGCGCAGGAGGACGAGCTGATGGCCTGCAACGTGCTCACCATGAGCAGTCGAGGCAGCGTTTGCCTGTGACGCCACCGCTCGTCGCCCCCCCGGGGGGCCCCCCCCCCCCGCCCCCCCGGGGGGGGGGGTGGGGGGGCCCCCCCCCCCCCCCCGCCGCCCCCCCCCCGCCCCCCCCCCCCCCCCCCCCCCCCCCCCCCCGACGCGTGTTCCCGCACGCGTTCCGCCCGAGAACGGCATGCGCTGGTGTGCCCGGAGGCGGCGCTGCGGTGGCGCCGGAACCTGTCAGGCGCCTTCCTGGTTCGTGGTCAGGAGGCGGGCGAGCCAGTCGGTGCGGGTTCGACGGGCGGTGGTCGAGATGCGTGCCTGCGGGTAGAGGGCGTCGAAGCCGTGGAAGCCGCCTGACCAGACGTGGAGTTCGGCGTGGCCGCCGGCGGCCCAGATGCGGGTGGCGTAGTCGGTGGCCTCGTCGCGGAAGACCTCCGCGGAGCCGGTGTCGACGTAGGTGGGCGGCAGGCCCGTGAGGTCGTCGGCGAGTGCGGGTGAGACGTAGGCGGGCACCTCGTCACCGCTGAGGTCGCCGAGGAGGGCGCGCCAACCGAACGCGTTCATCTCGCCGGTCCACACGCCGGGCACACCGGAGTACTGGCGGCTGGAGGTGCTGGTGTTGCGGTGGTCGAGCATGGGGCAGATCAACACCTGCGCGGCGATCGCCGCGGTGCCGAGGTCGCGTGCCAGCAAGGTGAGGCCGGCGGCCAAGCCGCCACCCGCGCTGGCGCCGGCGACGATGATCCGGGCGGGGTCGACGCCCAGTTCGGCGGCGTGCTCGGCGACCCAGAGCAGTCCCCGGTGGCAGTCGCCGACGGGGGTGGTGCCGGTGGCCTCGGGTGCGAGCCGGTACTCGGCGGAGACGACGACCGCGCCGAACTCGTCGAGCCACTCCAGCGGGATGTCGATTTGCGAGAAGCGGTCGCCCATGACCATTCCGCCACCGTGCAGCCAGTACACGCAGGGGGCGGCGGGGGCGCGGTGCGCGGGGCTGAAGATCGACAGCTGGATCGGGGTGCCGTCCTCGGCCGGCACGGTGGTCTCGTGCCGGTCGACCTGCCGGTGGGCGAGGAGGGGTTCGAGGGGTGTCGAGGGGTAGTCGCGCAGTTGCGCCAGGACTTCCGGGTCGAGCCGTGGCACGAGGGGCATGCCGGTCAGCAGTTCGCGCAGTTCGGGGTCGAGGGCGGGGCGGGCGGTCGTCATGTCGTCGCCTTTCGTGGGTGGTGCCGGAGGGGTGGACGGGAAGCGGGCCGCATCACCGGGGCGGGAAGGCGGCCTTGCCGCGGACCGGGACCTGGTCGGCGTACTCGGGCTCCCCGGCCAGCAGTTCGCCGATCCGGGCCACGATGGCCTGGGCGGTCTCGCCGGCGAAGACCCGGTGGTGGTCCTCCTCGCTGGTCCAGCCCTCGATGACGTGGACGACGTCGGGATCGGACGCGGAGCGGGAGACCAGGTAGACGACGCAGTGCTCGCTCGCGCCGGGGCTCCCCTCGTCCAGGCCGGTCAGCAGGAGGTCGACCAGCCGGTCACCCAGGCCCGGGGATGCGGTCAGGGTGGCACTGAAGCCGTAGGTGGCGATCATCATCTTCCTCTCAACAAGGGAGTGGTGTGCCACCATTCAACCCTTCTGAGCTGGGGAAACGTAGAACTATCCTCTTGACGGCTTGCACGATCCTCTCAACTTCGGGAGCTTTGAGCGGGAAGGGTGCTGCAATGGGCGCATGTGCCTCGACGAGCTCCGCGCCCTGCTGGCCCGACATGCCGGCCCCGACTGGACCACCGCCATCGACGGCGTCCTCATCTCGAGGGTCGACCGGCCCGACCCACCGGCGCCCTCGATGTCCGGCACGGTCCTCGCGGTCATCGCCCAGGGCGCGAAACGCCTCGCCCTGGGCGATCGGATCTACGAGTACGGCCCCGGGCAGTACTTGGTCGCCTCCGTCGACCTGCCCGTCACCGGGGAGTTCACCCGCGCGGACCCCGAGCGGCCGGCGCTCGGCTTCGGCCTCGTGCTGGAACCCTCCGCCGTCGCCGAACTGCTGCTGCAGGCCGGTCCCGGGGACCTCCCGCGTGCCGGTGAGGGCGTCCCGTCGGGGATCTCCGTCAGCGACGCGTCCGCCGAGCTGATCGACGCGGTGGTGCGGATGCTGCGCCTGCTCGACGAGCCCCGCGACCGGGCCGTGCTGGCGCCATTGGTCAAGCGCGAGATCCTGTGGCGCCTGATCACCGGCGAGCAGGGGGCGACGGTGCGCCAGATCGGGCTGGCCGACAGCGGCCTCAGCCACATCTCACGGGCCGTGCGCTGGATCCGCGAGCACTACGCGCAGCCCTTCCGGGTCGAGGACGTGGCGCGCATGTCCGGCATGAGCACGTCCGCGTTCTACCGCAACTTCCAGGCGGTGACCGCGATGAGCCCCATCCAGTTCCAGAAGCAGATCCGGTTGCAGGAGGCCCGACTGCTGCTCGCCACCCACCCCGGCGATGTCACGGCGGTCGGCCGGCGGGTCGGCTACGACAACCCGTCGCAGTTCAGCCGGGAGTACCGCCGGCAGTTCGGCGAACCCCCGAGCCGGGACGCGGCGCGCCTGCGGGATGTCGGGCGCACTCCGGCGGGCGTGCTGACCTGATCGAGGCGGAACGTGACCAGGAGAGGATCGTGTCAGACGACGGCAGGATCGTTCTACCGTTCCAGCAGGTCAGGGCGATTGAATGGGATCACCGCTGCTCCTTCGGCGAAGGAGGGGTCGGTGTTGTCGAATCCCACCGGATCGCACGGAGCATCCCATGAAGACGGTCCTGATCACTGGCACGTCCTCCGGCTATGGGCGGGAGACCGCCCTCCACTTCCACTCCCGGGGGTGGCACGTCATCGCGACGATGCGCACCCCGCGGCCGGACGTCCTCCCCCGGTCGGACCGGCTCCGCGTCGTCGGGCTCGACGTCACCGAGCCGCGGAGCATCGCCGCCGCCTTCGAGGCGGCGGGGCCCGTCGACGTCCTGGTCAACAACGCGGGCGTCCCGTCGATCAGCGTGTTCGAGGGCACCCCCATGGCCCGCGTGCGGGAGGTGTTCGAGACCAACACGTTCGGCGTGATGGCGATGACCCAGGCGGTGCTGCCCCAGTTCCGCGAGCGCGGCTCCGGCGTGGTGGTCAACGTGACCTCCAGCGTGGTGCTGGGCCACATGCCGCTTTCCGCCGTCTACAAGGCGAGCAAGATGGCCGTCGAGGGGTTCACCGCGTCGCTCGCGCTCGAACTCGCGCCCTTCGGCGTGCGGGCGAAGGCGGTCGAGCCGGGCGCCTGCCTGACGACGAACTTCGCAGCCAGGGCGACGAACGGCGCCTCGCTGGACGAGTTGGTCCCGGCGCCCTACGCACCGTGGGCGAGGAAGGCCATGGCCGCCTTCACGAGCCAGGACACGTACACCCGGGAGAGCGATGTCGCCGAGGCGGTGTGGCTGGCCGCGCACGACACGACCGGCCAGTTGCGGTTCCCTGCCGGTGCCGACGCCGTCTGGCTCGCCCAGGCGAAGTGACCGTCCAGCGAGCGAGGCGTGCCGACGGACCAGGTAGCTGGTCGGCGGCGCGGACGTGCCGTCACGCTGGGCAGAGTCCTTCGGTCATGCCGGTGGGCCGTGTGGTGAACGCGGTCAGGCCACCTGGACGGTCGTGGGTTCCCCGTCCGAAGACGGCAGCGGCGCCGGTTGGCGCGCAGTAGGTGTGGCCGCCCTGGCTCGTGCGTGGAGCCGTTTCCAGGGTGAGGGCGAGGGTTGCCCTGGCCCCGGGGTCTGCCCGCAGTTGTTCGAGAGTCGGTTCGGGGAGTTCGTGGCCTGGTGCGGTGAGGGTGTCGAGCAGTGCGCGGGGGTCCGGTCGGCACGCTGCCTCGTGAATCGCGCGGACCTGGGCGAGCAGGGCCGCGGGCACTGGTTGGCCGTCCGCGTCCACGCCCTTGACCTCGCCGCACGTCCGGCCGGCGGGCGTGGCGGTCGTCGACGACGGTGTCGTGGTCGTTGACGCCTGTCCTTGCTCGGTGTCCGGGGAGTCGAGCAAAGAACGGACAGCCACGGCGGCCAGGATGATCAGCACGGCGGCGATGATGCTCACCACGAGCCGGTTGCGGTTGGTGTTGGGCATGGTGGTCAGCAGAGGATCGGGCTGAGATCGATGCGTGCTGGGTCGAACTCGGCGACCACGCTCAAGCCGGTGACCAACCTGTAGGCGGCTTGGTAGCTCGCGACGTGTTCGCTGCTGCACGAGCGACCGGCGACTCGGAACGGTTGGCCGTTGTCGTCCACCACGGTCTCCCGGATCTCGGTCCCGGTCTGGTGGGTGATCGCGAGGTCGTACTCGTAGCTGCGGGACCGCGCAATGGTGGTCAGCACGACCTCATGGGTCTCACCGGCGGCGAGGTTGATCGTGTGCCGCGGGAAGTACGGGCCGGTGGGTATCCGACGGCCCGCCTCGCCCGGCGGGGGTGAGGGCATCGGTTCGGAACTCTGCAGCACCGGGAACCCCTCGTCCAACAGCAGCAGTACTTCCGAGGACTCCTCACTGCCTTGGGGTGGCACGTGGACGAGGCTGCCGGAGGGCGGCGGTGCCGTGCGCCGGATGACCGGCCGGATGTCGGTCACCCTCGTACCTCCGACGGGGCCGATCAGGTGCAGCCGGATCAGGTGGCGGTGGAGGCTGATCGCCCCGTCCGACGTGCGGATCTCCCGCACCAGGTCACGATCCAGTGCGGCCATCGGTTCGGCCAGTCGGTCCACGAGGGCGCTGCCGGGGAAGTCGGGGGACTCGGAGACGTACCCCCACGGGGCCTGGTCGTTGTGGGACATGTCGACCACTACGCCCAACTCGGGGGGCGCCCCGGTCGCGGGGTCGTCCGACGACCGCGGCCAGGCGATGATCAACGCTGCGACGATCACCGCCACGGCGAGCACTGCGGCGGGCGCCCACGAACGCCGCTGCGGGGGCGTGTCCAGGCGGACGTCGCCGTGGATGTCCCGTGCCTGCACGACGTTGCCCGCCGCACCGCTCTGCGTGTTCGCCGTCGCGGCACGACCACCACCCCCGTCGTCGGGTGACGCATCGATCATCCGGACCCCCAAGCCGACGTGACGACAGTGTCGACCTTGAAACCTCACGCGCACAAATCGAGTCGAAGGACGAACCGGCCGGCACCTGCAAGTAGGGCATCCTCACCCGCGAAGAGGCGAACATCCCGACCAACCCGCACGAGGGGCGATGGACCGCCTGTGTCCGAGGTCACACCCGATTGGTTCAACATCAGACGTCCTCTGAAGGGTTTCCCGTCCGCAACGGAAACCGACAGCGGAGGAAAGGGGCGACGTGCCGGCCGACTACGACCAGTTCGTCACCGAGCGTCTTGATCGACTACTGCGGTACGCCACGGCGCTGACGTGCGACAAGCACCTGGCCCAGGACATCGTCCAGGACGTGCTGCTGCGCGCGCGGCAGAAGTGGGCGCGGATCGGGGCGGTCGACGTGCCCCACCTGTACGTCAAGCGGATGGTGACCAACGAGTACCTGTCGTGGCGGCGCCGCCGGGCGGCGCGGGACGTGTCCTCGACCCACGTCGTGCTCGACGACCTGGCGCCGGCGGTCGCCGACCCGGCGGTGCGCCACGCCGAGCGGGACGAGATGCGGGCCCGCATCGCCGTGCTGCCGCGCAAGCAGCGGGCCGCGCTGGTGCTGCGGTACTACGAGGACAGCACCGACGCCGAGATCGCCGAAATCCTGGGCTGCACCGAGGGAACGGTCCGCAGCCACATCTCCCGCGCGCTGCACACGTTGCGGGTCAACGAGAACACGCCCTCGGAGGTGCTGCGATGACCGACACCCGGCAAGAAGCCCTCATCCGCGAAGCGATCGCGGCCGAGGCGGACCAGGCCGTCGACTACCGGACCGTGCTGGCGAACCTGCACGGCGCGCGGTCCCGGCGGCGTCCCTTCGCGTTGTTCGCCGCGGCCGGGTTGACCGTCGTCGCGGCGGCCGTCGCGGTGATCGTGCCGCTGGCCGTGGACCGGAGCGCGGCGCCGTCCCCGGTCGGCCCGGCCGCACCGCCGGCGACCGCGCAGACCGTGTTGCTGATCGGCCTGGACGGGTCGGCGAACACCGACTCCGTCGTGCTGGCGCGCGTCGGCGCGGACGGCGTGGTCAGCGCGGCGTCGCTGCCCCGGGACTCCCTGGTCGACATCCCCGGTGTGGGCCAGGGGAAGCTGAACTCGGCGTACGCGCGGGCCCACCGGGCGGCCGAGGCCGAGGGGCGCGACGGTCACGAGGCCGGCGTGGAGTCGCTCACCGCCACCGTCGAGGCGCTGACCGGCGTGGAGGTCGACCACTACGCGGCGGTCGACATGGCGGCGTTCAGCGCGATGTCCGAGGCGGTCGGCGGCGTGGAGGTCTGCCTCAAGCACGCGTCGCGCGAGGGGCTCTCCGGCGTCGACCTGCCCGCCGGGCGGCAGTCGCTCTCGGGCGCGCAGGCGCTGGCGTTCCTGCGGCAACGCCACGGGCTCGAGAACGGTGAGCTCGACCGGGTGGTGCGGCAGCAGACGTTCCTGCGTGCTTTGGCGAAGAAGGTGGTCGCGAGCGACCCCGCGAAGATCGCCGAGCTGGCGCAGGTGGCCGCACGGCACCTGCGCGTCGACCCGGGGTGGAACCTGGTGGAGTTCGCCGGGCGGCTCACCCCGACCGTGCGGACGGCGATCATCCCGCTCGGCGAGGCGATCGACTCGGAGCACGGCCAGGCCCTGTCGGTCGACCCGGCGGCGGTGCGCGAGTTCCTGGCGGCGTTCTTCGCCGACGGCGCCACCGGCACGCCCACCGGCGGCTTCTCCGTGCCGATGCCCGCCACGGAGACCGAGGAGCCCGGCCGCACGCCGACGGACGGCGACTGCGTGCGCTAGCACGTCGACCACCGACGTCCACCGGGTCGGGGCAAGATCCCCGCAGCCGAGTCGTCGTCGATCTCGTGCTCGGCGGTGGCGATGGCCACCGCCGAGCACGACGGCAGGTCGACGGCACGCTCCTACCGCTGAACGAGGACTTCACTTCACTCGAACCGAGGACGACACTCACCCCAAGCTCTGGCAGAGTCACACGGGCGAATTCGGATTGCACCGGTAGCCCAAGGAGATCATCGTGGCCTGGACAGGCTGGGCAGTCGTGCCCGGAAATCAGCCGAACGGTGCGGGGAACAATGAACTGACCGCAGTGAACTATTTCAACCAGGTATTTCTTTTCGCCGTGGACGGCGTCGCGAAGCGAGCGCACTGGACAAGAACGAGCAATGCCGGATTATCGTGGGACGACTGGCAGCCGGTGGCCGACGATCAGCCGGTCGTGTCACTCAGCGCCGTCAGCTGGGAGGACGGCCTGCACCTGTTCGGCATGACCCCGAGCTTCTCGGTCTACAGCAACACCCGCCACATGGGGAACTTCTCGACGTGGACCTTCGTGCCGGGCACCCAGAACAGCGGCCGGCCGTGCGCCATCTCGCTCCCGCAAGCCGGCGCGACCACCGATCACCTGTACGTCTTCCTCACCGCCGCCCTGGACGGGTCGATCGCCTGGCTGCGGGCCACGAGCAAGGGCGGCGTCGGCGCGCCCACGTCGTGGACCGCCCCGAAGTTCCTCACCGCACCGGGCAAGAGCGACCAGCAGGTGGCCGCTTACCGCCCCGGCCTCGGCAACGCGCTGAGCCTGGTCCGGCGGGGCGAGGACAGCCACATCCACCACATGCCGTATTTCGTCCAGAACGGCGCGGTGGACAATTCGGCCCAGTGGTCGGCGGTACAGCCGCCCTTGCTGTCGAAACGAGCACCGGCCGTAACACCCGGTAAATCACTGGTGTTCGCCAAGGACCTGGCCGACAACCTGCGCTGCAAGTCGGCCGCTCCGGGAGGCGACTGGACCCTCGTCTCCGGCGCCGTCAAGACGAGCGGGTTGGCGGTCACCGATTACACCGGCAACGGCACCGGGATCATGGCGTTCACCCGCCACCCGGACGGGAAGATCTATTTCACTCGACGGCCGGACGCCTGATCGAATCGCGCCGACCGCGGAATCGGCCACCGCACCGGCTACAGCGGCAACGGCTCGGTGATCTGCAGGCCGGCGTCCACGCTCGCCACCAGGAGTTCGGCCTGGTGGGGCGAGTGGACGCCGGCCCAGCTGCGCAACGGGCCGAGGAAGTCGACCAGGTCGCGCTGCGCGGCGCGCAGCATCGCGGGCAGCACGGTCCTGGACAGGTCCACGTGCGGCGCGTCGCGTCCTTCGTCCACCCACACGCGGACCACGTCCACGCCGACGTACTCGACCCACGGCGCGGGCGGGTCACCGAGGTCGACCGGCGCGCGGTGCAGCGCGTGCAGCCAGGTGCGCCACTCGAACAGGTCCGTGCCACCGGGTTCGACGCGCACGCCGCCACCGCCGTCGAGCAGCAGCCCGCCGCGCCCGCAGAGGGTGTCGAAGCCGATCAGCTCGTGCACGGCCGCGGCCGCGGTGCGCGCGTCCCGGCCACCGCTGTCCAGGTACATCGTGCAGAGCACCGAGCCGACCTCGTCCTGGCCCACCGTGCCGTCCAGGTGCAGCCAGCCGCCGTCGCCGCCGGACACCGGCCACAGGTCGAAGGTCTCCGGCGCGGACCTGGTGATGACTGGCGAGAACCGGACCACGTTCCCGAGGCTAATGCGCGATCGCCCCGGTGACAGGGGCCGCCGGGGCGATCGGGGTTCTCCAACTGCCGGTAGGGCTGGCCCTACCCCTGGTCGGACCGCCACACCTGGTACTCGCGCATCCCGTAGAGCAGGGGCAACAGGCCTTGCTCCCGCGCGACCCGGAACGCCTGGCCGAACACCACCGTGTGGTCGCCGACGGCCTCGGTCCGGCTGACGTTGCAGTCGGCCACCGCGTGCGCGTCCTGCACGAGGTGCGGTCCGCCCGCGCGCGGCGGCAGGCGCCACGGGACCAGGTCGAACCGGTCCGGCGCGCCGGAGGCGAACAGCTGCGCCACGGGCTTCGCGTCGCCGTGCAGGAAGTTCACCGCGAACGCGCCGCGGGCCAGCACCGCGTCCAGGGTGGGGCTGCCGTTGCGCAGGCAGACCAGCAGCGTCGGCGGCGACAACGTCACGCTGCACACCGACGAGACGGTCATGCCGCGCGGCGAGTCGTCCTGGCCGGTCGTGGTGATGATGGCGACACCGGTCGGGAAGTGCGACATCAGGGTGCGGAACTCCGCGATCTCGATCGCGGGCAGCGACTGGGTCATGACCTGCTCCCGGGCAACTCGGGTACCGGCACGGGCTTCGGGGCTCCGGCGCGTTCGATGAGCGAGAGCAGCGGACCGGTCATGCCGGTCGTCGCCAACGCCATCACCACGAGGGCCAGGAACAGCTGCACGGACAGCAGTCCGGCGCTGTACCCGGCCTGCAGCACGACGATCTCGGTCAGGCCGCGGGTGTTGACCAGCACGCCGACCGTCACCGCCGTGCGGCGGTCCTGGCCGGCCAACCGGCCGCCGAGGTAGCCGCCGCCGACCTTGCCGACGACGGCCAGCGCGATGGCGACGGCGATGGCGGTCCACGGCACCGAGCCGCGCGGCGCGTTCGCCACGCCCATGCCCGCCACCACGAAGAACACCGGCACCAGCAGCCTGCCGAACGCCATCACGGGCCGCACGGCCCTGGCCCACGCGCCGCCGGGGATCGCGAGGCCGACCACGAACGCGCCGAACACGGCGGTCAGGCCCCAGTGCTCGAACTGGAACGCCACCAGCAGCGCCAACCCGGCGACGGCGGCGCCCGCGACACGGGGGAAGCGCTCGGCGGCCGACATGGGCACCCGGCCGCGCAGGAGGATGCGGCCGACGACGGTCACCGTGACGCCGAGGGCGACGAGGACCAGGGACACCACGAGGCCGCCGGAGATGCCGACGGCCACCACCAGCAGCACCCACGCCGCCGAGTCGGTGACCACGGCCGCGGCCATGGCGAGCTTGCCCGCGGGGCTGTCCACCATGCCGCGGTCCTCCAGCACGCGGGCCAGCACGGGCACGGCGGTCACGCTCAACGCGACCGCGATCATCAGCACCAGGGCGGGCGCGGGCGCGTCGCCGCGCAGCTCGGGGTCGGCCACCCAGACCACCCACGCGGCCATCACCAGGCCGGTGAGCAGGGCGGGCAGGAACGAGCCCGCGGTCACCCAGCCGACCGCGCGGGCGCCGAGGCCGGAGCCGCCGTGCCGCAGGTCGTGCGCCACGCCGACCAGGAACAGCACCAGGCCGACCTGGCCGATCACCTTCAACGGGCTCACCACGTCGGTGGGCAGCACCGCGGCGAGGGTCGGCGCGCCGCCGACCGCGAGGACCGCCGGCACCACGAGGATGCCCGCCAGGATCTCGCCGATGACCTCGGGCTGCCGCGCGGCGCGTGCCGCGACCCGACCCAGGTACGCCGCGACCAGCACGACCGCCAGGACGGCGGCCACGTGCCCCACGCGCAACAGGACGTCGGTCATGTTCGCGCCCCCGGCGAGCCGTGGACGTGGTGCCTGGTCATCGACAGCGCGCGGCTGCCCGCGAAGTTGGGGATGCGCAGGTGCACGGCAGGGATCCCTTCCGATCGGTGGGTGGCGCCGCTCGGCTGTCGGGCCTCGGACGTCGGCGCCGCGAATGCTCGGTGTTCCGGTGCCTCATCCCTGCGGTTGGTGTCCGACGAGGTTGAAGAACACGTCGTCGAGGGTCGGGCGGCGCAGCGCGAAGTCCGCGACGTCCACCCCCGCGTCACGCAGGGCGACGGCGGCGGCGGCGATGCCGTCCATGCCGTCGCGCAGTTGCAGCTTCACCAGTCCCTTGACCGGATCGGCGGCCGGTTCGTCCACGGCCAGCGGCGCGAGCACCGCCACCGCGGCGGCCACCCGGTCGGGCAGCGCGACGGCCACTTCCAGCCACTCCTGGCCGACCTTGCGCTTGAGCTCGTCGGGCGTGCCGTCGGCGATCACCTGGCCGGCGGCGATGACCACGACCTGGTCGGCCAGGTAGTCGGCCTCCTCCAGGTACTGGGTGGTCAGCAGCACGGTCATGCCGTCGGCGACCAGGCCGCGCACGGTGTTCCACAGCGACTGCCTGCTCGCCGGGTCCAGCCCGGTGGTCGGCTCGTCCAGGAACAGCACCTGCGGCCGGCCGACCAGGCAGCCGGCCAGGTCGAGCCGCCGGCGCATGCCGCCGGAGTAGGTGCCGACGGGCCGGTCGCCCGCCGCGACGAGGTCGAAGCGCTCCAGCAGTTCCGCGGCACGGTCCCGAGCGCCCTTGCCGCCCAGGTGCAGGAGCTTGCCGACGAGGGTCAGGTTCTCCCGGCCGGTGAGCAGCTCGTCGACCGCGGCGTACTGCCCGGCCAGGCCGATCCGCCGGCGCACCTCCCCCGGCCGGCTCACGACGTCGTAGCCGGCGACCTCGACCAGCCCGCTGTCCGGCGCGAGCAGCGTCGCCATGATCCGCACGGCGGTCGTCTTGCCGGCGCCGTTGGGGCCCAGCAGGCCCAACACCGATCCCGGCTTGACGGTCAGGTCGACACCGCGGAGGGCTTCGGCGCCCTTGTAGGTCTTCTTCAGTCCTTCAACGCGAATCGCGGCGTCCACGTCAGCCTGCCTCGCGCAGACCCGCGGGCCGCATGTCGGTCCAGTTCCGCTCCACGTAGGACAGCGCGGCGGCACGCGGACCCGCGTCGAGCGCGACGGTCCAGCCCGCGGGCACGTCCGCGAAGGTCGGCCACAGGCTGTGCCGGCCCTCGTCGTTCACCAGCACCAGGAACGTGCCGTCCTCGTCGTCAAAGGGGTTCACCACGTCAGTACTCCGTCCGCGTCGCCGGCGTCGGCCTCGGGTGCTCCCGATCCTGGTCAACACCGCTGACAGCGCACTGACGGATACCTGACCGGACCCCGCGGCAGTGCCGACGACGCGCCGACCTCCCGGGCCGTGCGCGCCGTCCGACGGCGTCACGACCCCGGAGGCCATCCCCCGTCACAAGGTTCAGCGCGGCAAGCGCGCCTCCTCGTGCGACTGCGGCTGCGGTTCGCCGACCGTCGAGTCGTCCGCACGGCGGGACAGCTTCGACGGCCACCACCCCGCCCGGCCCAGCAGGCGCATCGCCGAGGGCAGCACCAGCAGCCGGATCACGAACGCGTCCAGCACCACGGCCACCGCCAGCCCCAGGCCGAGCTGCTTCATCTCCAGCAGGCTGGTGAACACGAAGCTGACGAACACCGACACCATCACCACGGCCGCGCTGGTCACCACGCCGGCGGAGCCCGCGATGCCCTCGCGCACCGCCTGCCACGACGGCACGCCGCTCTGCGCCACCTCGCGGACGCGGCTCAGCACGAACACGTGGTAGTCCATCGACAGCCCGAACAGGATCACGAACAGGAACAGGGGCACCCGCGACACGATGAACCCGCCGGAGGTGAAGTCCAGCAGGTCCTCGGCCCAGCCGAGCTGGAACACCAGCACCAGCACGCCGAACGTGGCCGCGGTGGCGAGCAGGTTGAGCGCGATCGTCAGCAGCGCCATCACCACCGACCGGAACGCGACCACGATCATCACGAAGGTCAGCAGCAGCACGAACAGCACGACCCGCAGCAGCTTGTCGGACTGGTGCGCCACGGTGTCCACGTTGCGCGCGACGTCACCGGAGACCGCGTGCTCGAACCCGCCCACCGCCGCGGGCACCAGCTCGGCGCGCAGCTTCGCCAGCGACTCCTCGGCTCGCGGCGACTCGGGTGAGAACGGGATCGGCAGCTCCAGCACGGTGACCCGGCCGTCCCCGGACACCCGCTCGGCGGCCCCGGGCGCGAACAGCGGGTCGCCCTGCGTCCGCCCGACCAGCCCGTCCAGCGCCGACGCCACCTCGGCGGCCTGCGCCGGATCGGCCCGCACCACGACGACGTGCCGCGCGCCCTCGCCGGGGAACAGCGCCACCATCCGGTCGTGAGTGCGGATCTCCGCGACCTGCTTGGGCAGCGTGTCGTTGCCGGGCAGCCCCAGCTGCATGCCCAACGCCGGCAGGGCGAGCAGCAGCATCGCGCCGGTGCTGATCAGCAGCGTCCGCCCCGGCCGCAGCATCGACGGCTCCAGCACCCTGCGCCACACCCGGCCCTCGCCGCGCCTGGTGAGCCGCCACAGCAGCGGCACGCGCGGCCGGTCGACCCAGCGGCCGAACTTGGCCAGCAGCGCGGGCAGGACGGTGAGCGAGCTGACGACGGCCACCGCGACCACGATGATCGAGCCGGTGGCCAGTGACGAGAACACCACGTCGCCGACGAGGTAGAGACCGGCCATCGAGACCATGACGGCGAGACCGGACACCACGATGGCCCGCCCGGACGTCGCCGCCGCGAGCTCCACCGCGGTCACGTGGTCGACCCGGCCACCGCCGCGGGCGCGTTCCTCGCGTTCCCGCTTGAGGTAGAACAGGGAGTAGTCCACGCCCACCGCCATGCCCAGCAGCAGGATCACGTTCTTCGTCGCGCCCGCGTCGGGGAACACGTGCGAGGCCACCGCCGAGAGCGCCATCGCCGTCACCACCGACGACAGCCCCAGCAGCACCGGCACCCCGGCCGCGATCAGCGCGCCGAACACGACCAGCAGGATCAGCAGGGTGACCGGGAGCGTCAGCTTCTCCGCGAACGCCAGGTCCGCGGCCAGCTGCTGGTCGATGCCGACGTCGATCGACACGCCGCCGGTCTGCTCGACCACCAGCTCCGGGTGGGCGCCGCGCACCGCGGCCGTCTGCTCCAGCAGCACGGCCACCTGCTCCATCGCCGTGCGGTCCGCGGCCTTCATTGTCACCTCGACCAGGACGGCGTCGCCGTTCGGCGAGCGCGTCGGCTCGCCGACCGAGGACACCTCGGCCAGGGCGCGCATCCGGTCGGCGACCTCGCGCGCCGCGGTGTCGGCGGCGGCCTGGTCCAGCGGCCCGGACGGTGAGGTGATGAGCACCCGTTCCACGATCGGGTCCACCAGCCCGCTGTCGGCCGCCACGGTCTCGGCGCGGCCCGCCTCGCCGACCCGGTAGTCCTCGCTGGAGGCGTCTCGGACGCCGACGATGGCGCCCGCGGCGACGCACACCGCGACGAAGGCGAGCCACCCGATGATCGCGCGCCACGGATGAGTGGCGCTCCACTTGGCGATTGACACGGTCACCGGCACGCTGCCCACGACCTCAACTCCTCCGCTGTGGCACTGTGTCTTCAGATCGTTCCGCTGCGTGACCACGCGGGCACTGGTGGTGCCCACCGGGTCGGGGTAGGGCTGTCCCCACCTCTGGTGCGGATCCCCGCAGCGGACAAGGGAAAGCCCCGCCGCGGACGTCGACCGGAGGGGCGGCGTCCGCGGCGGGGCGGTCGTGGGCACGGGGTCAGCGCAACGTCACCGGGTCAGCGCAACGTCACCGGCAGGCTGGAGTAGCCGTGGACGAAGTTGGAGAACAGCCGGCGCGGCTCACCGGCCAGCTCGATCTCGTCGACCAGGTCGCGCACCGCCTCCAGCACCGACCGCACGTGGGCGCGCCCGAGGTAGGCGCCGAGGCAGAAGTGCGGTCCGTGGCCGAACGCGATGTGCCGGTTCGGCGTGCGCGACAGGTCGAACGACATCGGGTCGGCGAACACCTCCTCGTCGAAGTTCGCCGAGCTGTTCCACAGCGTCACCACGTCACCCGCCTTGATGACGCGCCCGCGCAGTTCCACGTCCACGACGGCGCGGCGGCCGAAGTGCATGGCCGGCGTGGTCCAGCGCAGCACCTCTTCGGTCGCGGTGTCGATGTCGACCTCGCCGTCCTTGAGCGCGCGCCACTGCTCCGGGTGCTGGTGCAGCGCCAGGAGTCCGCCGATCGAGGACATGCGGCTGGACTCGTCCGCGCCCAGGATGAGGCTGTAGCAGTTGAAGACGATCTCGTCCTCGCTCAGCGGCCCGCCGTCCACCAGCCCGTTGGCCAGGGCGCTGACCACGTCGTCGCCGGGGTTGCGCCGGCGTTGGTCGGCCAGGCCGGAGAAGTACAGCAGGATCTCGTTGCGGGCCAGCCACTCCTCCAGCTCGGTGTCCTCGGAGCTGTACCGGCTCAGCGTCCGGTTGTTCCAGTCCACGAGCTTCGCGCGGTCGGCGACGGGCACGTCCATCAGGTCGCCGATCGTGTTGATCGGGATGTGGTCGGCGACGTCGGTGGCGAAGTCGAACGTCGGCCCGACCCGGTCGCCCACCAGCGCGAGGGTGCGCTGGTGCACCCGTTCGGCGACCTTCGCCAGCACGCGCGGCGAGAAAGACTTGATCATCAGGTTGCGCACGTCCCGGTGCCGCGGGCCGTCGGTGACCGCGAGCATCTTGCCCGACGCCGAGTCCGTGCCGCGCAACAACGTGGCCAGCACGTTGCCGTGCTCGGAGGTGAACCTCTTGTTGTCCTTATACACCGCGACGATGTCGGCGTAGCGGGACAGCACCCAGAAGCCCGGCGTGCCGTCGCCCGGCGGGTTCCAGTGCACGGGGTCCTCCTCGCGCAGCCGCCGCCACATCGAGTGCAGGTCCACGTCCAGGAACGTCTGCGGGTCGGCCAGGTCCAGGTCGGCCAGGTCGACATCGGCCAGGTGGGCGGTCATGTCCGTGTTCTCCTCAGTTGGCGGTGCTCGCGTACCGGCGCAGGCTGACGAACGAGGTCAGCAGGAACAGCAGGCCGAGGGTCACCACGACGACCACCTCCGGGTGGTCGGTCGGGAAGCCGCCGCCGGTGGTGACCGGGTTGCCCCACAGCTGCCGGCAGGCCGTGGCCACCGCGCTGATCGGGTTCCAGGCGGCGATCGGCGCCAGCCACGCGGGCAGGTTCTGCTCGGAGAGGAACGCGTTCGACAGGAACGGGAACACGACCACGACCAGCGGCGCGATCGAGTCGATGGTCTCCAGGCTCTTGGACGACATGCCCAGCAGCACGCCGACCCACGTCACCACGTAGCAGAACACGATCAGCACGCCGAACGCGGCGAGCGTGGGCAGCAGCCCGGTGTGGGAGCGCCAGCCCAGCAGCAGGCCGACGCCCACGACGACGACCAGGCCCATCACCGCGACGACGAGGTCGGCGATCGTGTGTCCGATGAGGACGGACGACCGCGAGATCGGCAGCGACCGGAACCGGTCGATCAGGCCGCCCTTCAGGTCCGTCGCGACCGCGATGGCGGTCGGACCGACGCCCGCGAGGCCGACCTGCAGCGCCGCTCCCGCGAACAGGTACTCCTGGTAGCTGCCGCCGCCGGGGATGGAGATCGACTGCTGGAACAGGTAGCCGAGCACCAGCATGGACACCAGCGGGTTGAGCGTGACCCCGATGAACCGGCCGGGCGCCCGGCGCAGGTGCCGCAGCCGCCGGCCGGTCACGGCCAGGACTTCGACCAGGGTCGCCCCGAGCCCGGGTTTGACGTCGACCAGTGCGTTCACGATTCCCCATTCCCGTGCGGGCGGGCCATCCCGGCCGCCACCGCCGCGCCGATCCGGGCCAGGTGGCCCGGGTTCATCATGTGGTCGTGCCCACCGGGCAGGTGGTGCACTCGGAGGCCGCCGACGTGCGGCGTCCACAGGTCGACCCGCTCGGCCAGCTCGTCCTCGGGCAGGTCGCCGGAGGCCGCGAACAGCAGCACCTCGCCGTCGTAGCGGGACGGCCGGTACCGCTCGGAGAACCGCGAGTGGACCTTCATCACCTCGATCATCGCCAGCACCCGCTCGTCGCCGAGCCCGGCCAGCGGGCTGCCGTCGCGGCGCAGCGCCTCGACCACGTCCTGGGCGGTGAGTTCGCGGCCCGAGAACTCCGACCGGTCGTGCCCGACCAGCTCGACCACCCAGCCGAGCATCGCCTGCTCGTCGCCGTGGGGGTCGTGCCTGCTCGGCGGGTAGGCGTCGAGGTTGGCCAGCACGCCGACCCGCTCGCCGTCGGCTTCCAGCCGCGCCGCCACCTCGTGGGCGAGGATGCCGCCGAACGACCAGCCGAGCAGGTGGTACGGGCCCTCCGGCTGGATCGACTTGATCAGGTCGAGGTAGTCCGAGGCCAACTGCCCCAACGACATCGGCAGCGCGGCCAGCTCGGTGATGGACGGCGACTGGATGCCGACCAGCGGCGTGTCCGGGCCGAGGTGCGGCGCCAGCCCGATGTAGGGCAGGGCGAAGCCAACGCCGCTGTGCAGGCAGAACAGCGCCGGCCCGCCGCCCGGCTTCATCCGCAGCACCGTGTCGAACGGGGTGGTCTCCGCCAGGGCGTCGAACTCCTCGAACACGCTGGAGATCGCCGCGGCACGCGAGGGCGCGCGCTCGTCCGCCGCGGCCGCCAGGTCGGCGACGGTCTGGTGCACGAACACGTCCGCGATGGCGATCGGCAACCCCGCCTTGCGGGCACGGGTGACGACCTGGATCGAGCTGATGCTGTCGCCGCCGACCGCGAAGAAGTTGTCGTCCACGCCGACCGACGGCACGCCGAGCACGTCGGCGACGATCCCGGCCAGCAGCTCCTCGCCCGGGGTGCGCGGCGCGCGTCCGGTGGGCAGGTGCGCGAAGTCCGCGGCGGGCAGGGCCTTGCGGTCCACCTTGCCGTTGGGCGTCAGGGGCAGGGCGTCGAGGGTCACCAGCGCGGCGGGCACCATGTAGTCGGGCAGCGACTCGCCGAGCTCCTTGCGCAGCAGCGCGATGTCACCGTCTGCATCGTCGTCCAGCACGACGTAGCCGACGAGCCGCTTGTGGCCCTTGGCGTCGGCGTTGGCGACCACCACCGCGTCGCGCACGGCGGACAACGCTCGTGCGGCGGCCTCGACCTCGCCCAGTTCGATGCGGTGGCCGCGGATCTTGACCTGGTGGTCGCGCCGCTCCAGGAACTCCAGGTCGCCGTCCGCCCGCAGCACCACCCGGTCGCCCGTGCGGTACATCCGCGCGCCCGCGCCGAGACCGGACTCCGCCGCGAACGGGTCGGGCAGGAACGTCACCGACGTCCGCGCGGGGTCGCCGAGGTAGCCGCGCCCGACGCCGAGACCGCCGACGTAGAGCTCGCCCGGCACGCCGACGGGCAGTGGCCGCAGGTCGTCGCCCAGCACGTACAGCGCGGTGTTGCGCACCGGTTTGCCGATCGGCACGCGGGTGCCGCGCACCGGTTCGGTGATCACCGCGTGAGTCACGTCGTCCGAGCATTCCGTCGGCCCGTAGGCGTTGACCAGCGGGATGGCGGGGAACCGGGCGAACCACCGCTCGCACAGGTCGGCGGGCAACGCCTCGCCGGTGACGACCAGCCGGCGCAACGACGGCAGCTCCGGCGCCGAGCCCGTGGTGTCCCACACGTCCAGCGCGGCGCGCAGCAGCGACGGGACGACCTCCAGCACCGAGACGCGCTCACCCGCCGTGATGCCGAACAACGCCTCCGGGTCCGCGGCGACCTCACGGCCGACGACCCGCACCCGGCCGCCGACCACCAGCGGCGCCAGCATCTGCCACACCGAGATGTCGAACGTCACCGGCGCGTTGTGCACCACCGTGTCCTGTTCGGTCAGGCGCAGGTCGTCCACCTTGGCGAGCAGGTGGTTGACCATGCCCGCCCGGTGCACCATCGCACCCTTCGGCTTGCCCGTCGACCCGGACGTGAAGATCACGTACGCGAGGTCGTCCGCCGCGCCCGACAACGGCGGCAGCTCGGTGTCGGCCGGCAGGGTGTCATCCAGCACCACCACCCGGGCGGCACCGGCCACCTGCTCGGCCAGGCGGCGGTGCGCGACGTCGGTCAGCAGCACGCGCGCGCCGCTGTCGGCCAGCAGCGCGGCCGTGCGCGACACCGGGGCCTGCACGTCCAACGGCAGGTAGGCGCCACCCGCGCCGAGCGCGCCGAGCACGGCCGAGAGGTAACGCGCGCCCGGTGCGGCCAGCACTGCGGCCAGACCGCCGTCCAGCTCACGGGACACGGCGGCGGCACGGCGGACCAGCGTCGAGTAGGTGACCTCGCCGTCGTCGTCCACGACCGCCACCGCGTCGGGGTTGCGGGCCGCGAACTCGCGCACCCGCTCCACCACGCCCCGGTACGCGTCCGGGCGGCGCGGACCGACGCCCGCGCCCAGCACCCGGTCGCGCTCCTCAGGCTCCAGCACGTCGATCCGGCTCAGCCGCGCGCCCGGCTCGGCCACCGCGGCACGCAGCAACCGCGTCAGCCGGTCCGCGATCCGCTCGACCGTGGACCGGGTGAACAGGTCGGTCGTGTACTCCAGCGCGCCCCGGATGCCCGAGGGCACGCCGTCGGCGACGAGTTCGTCGAGCTGGAAGGTGAGGTCGAACTTCGCGCGCGGCGCGGCCACCGGCTGCACGCGGGCGTTCAGGCCGGGCAGGACGGCGGGTCCGTCACCGTCGTTCTGCATCACCAGCATGACCTGGAACAGCGGCTGGCGGGCCGGCGACCGCACCGGGTTCAGCTTCTCCACCAGGTACTCGAACGGCAGGTCCTGGTGCGCGTACGCGCCGAGGTTCGCCTCCCGCACGCGGTGCACCAGCTCCCGGAACGTCGGGTCGCCGCCGGTGTCGGTGCGCAGCACCACGGTGTTGACGAAGAACCCGACCAGCTCGTCGAGCGCCTCGTCGGCCCGGCCGGCCACCGGCGTGCCGAGCGGGATGTCCGTGCCCGCGCCGAGCTTGGTCAGCAGGGCCGACACCGCCGCCTGGAACACCATGAACACGCTCGCGCCGGACTCCCGTGCCAGCGCCACCAGCCCCGCGTACAGCGGGCCGTCGACGAGGAACTCGACCTCGCCGCCGTCGTGCGTGCTCACCGCCGGGCGCGGGAAGTCGGTGGGCAGGTCCAGTTCCTCGGGCAGGTCGGCGAGCGCCCGGGTCCAGTACGCGAGCTGAGCGCCGAGCAGGCTCTCCGGGTCGTCCTCGGAGCCGAGCAGCTCCCGCTGCCACAGCGCGTAGTCCGCGTACTGCACCGGCAGCGGCGGCCGGTCCGGGGCCACGCCGGCGCAGCGGGCCCGGTAGGCGTCGGTCAGGTCGCGGGCGAACGGCGCGATCGACCAGCCGTCGAACGCGATGTGGTGGAAGACGATCAGCAGCACGTGCTCGTCCGGGCCCAGCCGGAACAGCTTGGCGCGCAACGCGGGCTCCGCCGCCAGGTCGAACCCGCGGTCGGTCTCGGCGGTCAGCACGCGTCCCAGCTCGGCCTCGGAGACCTCGGCCACGTCCAGCGCCGGGTAGTCCGGTGGCAGGTCGGCCACCCGCTGGTGCGGCTTGCCGTCCACGTCCGGGAACACCGAGCGCAGCACCTCGTGCCTGGCCACGACGTCGCGCAGGGCGGCGCGCAGCGCGTCGGCCCGCAGCTCGCCGGTCAGGCGCATCGCCAGCGGCACGTTGTAGGTGCCGGTGGCGCTCTCCTCCAGGCGGTTGAGGAACCACAGCCGCCGCTGGGCGAACGACAGGGGCGCCCGTGGGCCACGCGGCATCGGCGCCAGGGCCGGTCGGGCGCCCTGCGCGCCGCGCACCTGCTCGGCCAACGCCGCCACGGTGCGCGCCTCGAACAACGCCCGGATGGGCAGCTCGACGCCCAGCGCGGACCGGGCACGGCTGATGACCCGCGTGGCCAGCAGGGAGTGCCCGCCCAGCTCGAAGAAGTCCTCGTCGATCCCCACCTGCGGCAGGCCGAGCACGTCGGCGAACAGCCCGCTCAGGATGTCCTCGACCGGTGTGCGCGGTCCCCGGCCGCGGCCGGCGGGCGCACCGGCCTCGGGCGCGGGCAGCGCCTTGCGGTCCAGCTTGCCCTGCGCGGTCAGGGGCAGCTCGTCCAGCGCGACCAGCGCCGCGGGGACCATGTACTCCGGCAGCGACTCGGCCAGCAGCTCCCGCACGCCCTCGGGCACCGCGCCAGGTCGTTCGGGTGCGGGCACGTCCGGCACCAGGTAGCCGACCAACTTGCGGTCGCCGTCGTCCTCACGGACCACGACCACGGCCTGGGCGACCCCGGGGTGCGACACCAGCGCCGACTCGATCTCGCCCAGCTCGATGCGGAAGCCCCGCAGCTGCACCTGGTCGTCCGCGCGGCCGACGTAGTCGAGCTGGCCGTCGGCGTGCCACCGGACGAGGTCGCCGGTGCGGTACATGAACCCGCCCGGCACGTCGAACGGGTCGGCGACGAACCGCTCGGCGGTCAGGCCGGGCCGGTCGAGGTACCCGCGGGCGAGCCCGCCGCCGACGTACAGCTCGCCGGTCACGCCGACGGGCACCGGCCGCAGGAGCGGGTCGAGCACGTACACCCGGTGCGCCGCGGTCGGCCGGCCGATGGGCGGCCTGCCCCCGCCGGTCAGCGGACCGCCGACGGTGGAGGCGAGCACCGCCTCGGTCGGCCCGTACCCGTTGAACATCCGGTGCCTGGGCGCCCAGCGCGCCACCACCTCGGGCGGGCACGCCTCGCCCGCGACGACCATCACCAGGTCGTCGGGCAGCCGGGCGCCCTCGGGCAGCCCGCCCGCGACCACCGGCGGCAGCGCGGCGAGGTTGACCCGACGGGTCCTGATCAGGTCGAGCAGCGGTTGGCCCGGCGCGCGGGCGTCGTCGTCGGCGACCACCAGCGTGCCGCCGCCGAGCAGGGCCAGGCCCCACTCCCACACGGTGGCGTCGAAGCTGTAGGAGGCGAACTGGAGCACCCGCGTGTCGGGCGTGACGTCGAACTTCGCGATCAGGCTCCGGACCATGGCGACGAGCCCGGTGTGGTCGACCACGACGCCCTTGGGCCGTCCGGTGGACCCGGAGGTGTAGATCACGTAGGCCGGGTGTCCTCGGCGCAGCGCCGGTTCCGGCGCGGTGGCGGGCAGGCCATCCAGCTCGGCGAGCACCGCGGGGTCGTCCAGGAGCACCAGCGGCACGTCGAGCCCGGCCATCCGCGCACTGGCGTCCACAGTGGACACGAGCGCGATCGGCCGGGCGTCGTCCACCATGTACCCGATCCGGTCCAGCGGCAGCTTGGCGTCGATCGGCAGGAACGCCGCGCCGGACTTGAGCACGGCGAGCACCACCACCGCGGCCTCCAGCGACCGCGGCAGGGCGAACGCGACCACGCTCTCGGGGCCCGCGCCCCGGGCGGCCAGCAGCCGGGCCAGCCGGTTCGCGCGGGCGTCCAGCTCGGCGTAGGTGAGCTCCTCGTCGCGGAACACCGCGGCGAGCGCGTCCGGCGCCTGCGCGACCCGGTCGGCGAACAGCCGCGGCGCGGTCACGTCCGGGACCGGCTCGATCCGCCCGCTCCACTCGCCGAGCAGCAGCTCCCGCTCCCCCGGCGCCAGCACGTCGACCCGGCCCACGGCGGTGTCGGGCGCGTCGACGACGGTCCGGAGCAGCCGCACGAACCGGTCGACCAGCACCCGCACGTCGTCGCGGGTGAACAGCCGGCCCCGGTACTGGGCGTGCAGCCGCATCCGCTCGCCGGGGTACACGCCCAGCGCGAACGGGTACTCGGCCACCACGCGGGCCTCGCCGCCGAGCACGTCCAGGTCCGGCACGAGGCCGCCCAGCTCGCGGGCGTCGGCCATCGGGTAGTTGTGGTAGCTGACCACGGTGTCGAACAGCTCGCCGATCCCGGCCTGCTGCTGCACCTCGGCCAGCCCGAGGTGCTGGTGCGGCTCCAGGTCGACCTGGCCTGCGCCGAGGTCCGCGAGCAGCCGCACGAGCGTCTGCGCCGGGTCGAGCGCCACCCGCACCGGCAGCGTGCCGAGGAACGGGCCGATCATCGCCTCGACGCCCGGCAGCTCGGCGGGCCGGCCGGACCGCACCGCGCCGAACACGACGTCCCGGCTCCCGGTCAGGGCGCCGAGCAGCACCGCCCAGCAGCCCTGCACGACCGTGCTGAGCGTGAGGTCGTTGGCTCGCGCCCAGTCGGTCAACCGGGCCGTCAGCGACTCGGGCAGGTCGACCAGCAGCTCGTCGGGCACCGCGGGCGTTCGGTCCGGGTCGACCGGCGCGAGGCGGGTCGCCTCGGTCAGCCCGGCCAACGCCGCCCGCCACGCGCCACGCGCCGCCTCGACGTCCCGGTCGGCGAGCCACCGCAGGTAGTCGGCGTGCGGTGGCACCGGGGGCAGCGCCGCCGTGTCGACCCCGTTGGCGTACAGGGTGAACAGCTCGCGGGCGAAGATCGGGTTGGACCAGCCGTCGACCAGGGAGTGGTGCACGGTCCAGATGACGCGGGACGCCTCGCCGGTCAGCCGCACCACGGTGAACCGCACCAGCGGCGGCGCGGTCAGGTCGAAGCGGCGCAGCCAGTCGGCGTCGGTGAGCCGGGCGAGTTCCCGGTCCCGGTCCGCGGGGTCCATCCCGGTCAGGTCGACCTCGTCCCACGGCGGCTCGACCGCCGAGGGCACGACCAGGACGGCGTCACCGGACTCGCGGTGCCGGAAGGCGGCGCGCAGCAGGGGGTGCCGCGCCACGAGCGCCCGTGCGGCGGCGCGCAGGCGGGCCGGGTCGAGCGGACCGGACACGTCCACGGTCACCTGCAACGTGTAGGCGTCCACGCCGTCGCGGTCGTAGTCGGCCTGGAACAGCAGGCCCTTCTGCGACGGCGACAGCGGCAGCACGTCGTCCAGCGGGCCGACCGCCTGCTCGACGTCCTCGATCTCGCGCTGGGTCAGCGACACCAGCGGGAAGTCCGACGGCGTGCGGCCACCGGCCCGGCCCGCGTGCTCCACGAGCGAGCCGAGGACCGCGGTGAACGTCTCGGCGATGCCCCGGACGTCCTCTTCGGACAGCAGCGCGCCCGCGTACTGCCAGTCGGACACGAGCACCGGGCCGTCCGGCCGGTCCTCGGTGACCGCGGCGACCTCCAGCGCGTACCGCAGCGGCACGTCCGGGTGCGCGTGCAGGCCGACGTCGCCGCGCAACGACCACTCCCCCCGGTCCACGCCGAAGCGCCCGAGGTAGTTGAAGCCGATCCGCGGCGGGGCGAACCGGGCCAGCACGCCCTGCGTCTGGGGGTTGAGGTGGCGCAGCAGCCCGAAGCCGAGGCCGTGGTCGGGCAGGGCGCGCAACGCCTCCTTGACCCGCTTCACCACCCCCGGCACGTCCGAGGTGTCGCCGACGTCGAGGCGCACGGGGAACACGCTGGAGAACCAGCCGACGGTGCGCGCCAGGTCCACGTCCTCGGCCTGCTCGCGCCCGTGGCCCTCCAGCTCGACCAGCACCGACCCCGCGCCGCGCCGCCGTGCCACCGCGACCGCGAGCGCGGCCAGCAGCACCTCGTTGGTCTCGGCGTGGAACGCGGCGGGCACGGTGGTCGTCAACGCCGCCGCGTCGGCCACCTCGAACCGGTGGTGGCCCGCGGTGCGCTCGACGTCCACGGCGGGGTCCAGCGGGCGTGCGACCGGCAGCGGGTCGCCGCCGCGCAGCAGGCCGGTCCACAGCGGCAGCTCGGCGGTGCGGGCGGCGGTGCGCGCCTGCTCCGACAGCAGCCGGGTCCAGCGGCGGTACGAGGTGCCGACCGGCGGCAGGGGCCGTCCCTCGACGGCCGCGCGGAGGTCGGGCAGCAGGATCCGCCACGACACGCCGTCCACGGCCAGGTGGTGGGCCACGACCAGCAGCTCGCCGTCGTTCAGCGCGAACTGGACGACCACGCCGTCCTTGGGCGCCAAGCGCTCGCGTGCCGCGTCGAGCGTGCCGCCGGCGCGGACCACGTCGGCCGCGCGGACCGCGCCGCGGGGCTGGACCTCCAGCGCCCACAGCCCTTCGACCGGCTCGGCGAGCCGCAGCCGCAGCGCGTCGTGGTGGTCCAGCACAACCTGCACGGCCGCGGTGAGCCGGTCGAGGTCCAGGCCCGCCGGCACGGACACCGCGACGTGCTGGCTGTAGTCACGGGTCAGCCCGGTGGGCGTCTCGCGCAACTGGTGGGCGATCGGGGGCAGTTCGACCTCGCCGACACCGTCGTCCGCGACCACCGTGACGGCGGAGACGGGCTTGGCGACCGCCGCGAGGGCGGCCGGTGTCCGCAGTCGGAACACGTCCGCCGAGGTGACGACCAGCCCCGCCGCGCGGGCGCGGCTGACGACCTGGATGGAGCTGATGCTGTCGCCGCCGAGGGCGAAGAAGCTGTCGTCCACGCCGACCGAGGCCACGCCGAGGACCTCGGCGAGCACACCGCAGAGGATCTCCTCCTCGCGGGTGCGGGCCCCGCGCGTGGCCACGGGCGTGCCGAAGTCCACCGCCGGCAGCGCCTTGCGGTCCACCTTGCCGTGCGGGGTCAAGGGCAGCGCGTCCAGCACGACGAACGTCGACGGCACCATGTACTCGGGCAGCAGTTCCGCCACCTGATCGCGGACCCCGGCCGCCTCGCCCACGACGTAGCCGACGAGCCGCTTGTGCCCGGCCGGGTCGGTGACGACGGCGACCGCCGCGTCACCGACACCCGGCACCGCGCGGACCGCGGCCTCGACCTCGCCGAGTTCGATGCGGTGGCCGCGGATCTTGACCTGGGAGTCGCGGCGCTCCAGGAACTCCAGCTGCCCGTCGGCGTGGCGCACCACGCGGTCGCCCGTGCGGTACATGCGGTCGCCCGGCCCGCCGAAGGGGTCGGGCAGGAACGTCGTCGCGGTGCGCTCGGGATCGCCGAGGTAGCCGTGGCCGACGCCCGCGCCGGCCACGTACAGCTCGCCGGGCACGCCCTGCGGCATCGGTCGCAGGTCGTCGCCCAGCACGTACAGCCTGGTGTTGCGCACGGCGCGGCCGATCGGCGCGCGGGTGCCGGCGACCGGTCCGGTGATCAGCGCGTGCGTGACGTCGTCCGAGCACTCGGTCGGCCCGTAGGCGTTGACCAGCGGCAGCCCCGGGTAGCGGTCGAACCAGCGCGCGCACAGGTCGGCGGGCAGCACCTCGCCCGTGACGACCAGGTGCCGCAGCCCGGGCAGCGGCACGGCGCCGCCGGCGGCGTCCCAGGCGTCGAGCGCGGCGCGCAGCAGCGACGGCACGACTTCCAGCACGGTCACGCCCTCGGTCGCGGCGAGGCCGAACAGGGTGTCGGGGTCGGCGGCCTCCGCCGCGCCCACGACGCGCACCCGTCCGCCCACGACCAGCGGCGCGAGCATCTGCCAGACGGACACGTCGAAGGTCACCGGCGCGTTCTGCACGACGGTGTCGGCCGCGGTGAGCCCGAGGTCCTCGACCTTGGCGAGCAGGTGGTTGACGAGGCCGCCCCGGTGCACCATGGCGCCCTTCGGCCGGCCGGTCGACCCCGAGGTGAAGATCACGTACGCCAGGTCGTCCGCCGAGTCGGACACCGGTGACAGCTCGTGGTCCTCGGCGTCGTCCAGCACGACCACGCGCGCGCTGCCGGCGAGTTCGGCCGCGAGCGCGCGGTGCGCCGGGTCCACGACGAGGTGCGTGGCGCGGCTGTCGGCCAGCAGGCCGGCGATCCGGGCGACCGGCGCGCGCACGTCCAGCGGCACGTAGGCGCCGCCCGCGCCGAGGGCGGCCAGCACCGCGGTGACGAACCCGGCGCCGGGCTCGGCGAGCACGGCGGTCAGCCCGGCGGTCAGCTCGTGCGACAGGGCGTTGGCGCGCGCGACGAGCTCGCCGTAGGTCACCGGTCCGGACCCGTCGACCACGGCGACCGCGGCGGGGGTGGCCGCGGCGACGGCACGCACGCGTTCCACGACACCGGTGTGATCGTCCTCGCGCACCGGGCCGAGGACGGCGTCGGTCCCGGCGAAGTCGACCCGGCTCAGCGCGGCGTCCGGCGCGACCCGCACGAACTCCTCCAGGTACACGGCGAAGCGGGTGACGTGGCCGGCCACCTCGTCGTCCTCGTACAGGCCCGCGTTGCCGCTCATGTGCAGTTCGAGGCCGCCGCCCGGCGCCTCCACGACCGTGGCCTCGAAGTCGTCCACCAGGCCGGTTGACAGGTTGTTGACCGTCATCACGCACGGTCCGAGCTTCAGCTCGGTCTCCTGCGGCAGGATGTTGACCAGCGGGCCGAACGGCCTGCGGTCGTCGCTGCGCAGGCCCATCGCGCCGCGGATGCGGCTGACCCGGTGCCGCTGGTGGCGCAGCACCCTGGTGACCTCGCGCGAGGTGTCGGCCAGCAGCCCGGCGCGCGACGTCGCCGGGTCGACGGCGAGCCGCAGCGGCACGGTGTTGGCCACCATGCCGGGGATGGCGCGCATCCGGGCGCCCACCCTGGCGGTCACCGGCAACGTCAGCAGCACGTCGCGGACGCCGGTCATCCGCCGGGTGTAGGCCGCCATCGCGGCGGTCACCACGGTCGGCCACGTCACCTTGGCCTCGGCGGCGATCTCGCGGAGCAGGCGCGCGGTCGACTCGGGCACCACGGCGGTGCGGCGCACGAAACCCTGCGTCCGCGGGCCGTCCCGGTGCGACAGGCTCACCAGCTCGGGCGCGTCGGTGAACCGGCGGTCCCAGAACCCGCGGTCCCGCTCGGCCTGCCCCGACCCGCCGTAGGCCGCCTCGGCGGCGATCAGCTCGGCCAACGGCGGCAACCGGCCGTCGTCGACCGACGCGCCCGCCAGCAGGGCCTCGTACAGCTCGCCGAGCCTGCGCCAGAACACCACCTGCGAGTAGCCGTCGCACAGGAAGTGGTGGATGCACAGGGAGAAGAACGCCCGCTCGTCACCGACGCGCAGCAGCGCCAGGCGGAACAGCGGGAAGTCGCCGAGGGCGAACGGCACGTCCAGGTCCGCCCGCACCCAGTCGCGGGCGGCCCGTTCCGGGTCGGCCTCGCCGCGCAGGTCCAGCACCCGCAGACCGGGGTCCGGCAGGGGCTCGACCACCTGGCCGGGCTCGCCGTCGATCTCGGTGAACCGCGCCCGCATGCACTCCGACTCGACCACCAGCCGCGCCACGGCCGCGCGGAACACGTCGACGTCCAGCGGTCCGCGGATGTCCAGGTAGCCCGCGGTGTTGTACGCCGACGTGCCGCCGGAGAGCTTCTCGTCGAACCAGATGTCGAGCTGACCGGCGGACAGGGGCAGCCGTGGGGTCATGGCAGTCTCCTCGCAAGCATCGCGTCCTCGGCGAGCAGGTCCGCGCCGTAGATGTCGCTGATCCACTGGTCCCGGTAGACGGTGTCCAGGTAGCGGTCGCCGAGGTCCGGCGCGATCGCCACCGCGGTCACGTCGCCGTCGGGCCGGTTGCGCGTGAGCCAGTCGGCGGCGCCGGACAGCACCGTGCCGGTCGAGCCGCCGAACAGGAAGCCGTGCCGCAGCAACGTCCGGCAGGCGCGCACGGTGTCCCGTTCCGCCACGTGCAGCACCTCGTCCACGAAGGACTCGTCCAGCAGCGGCGGGCGGACGCTGGTGCCCAGGCCCGGCAGCACCCGCGGCTGCGCGGGCGTGCCGAAGGTGACCGAGCCGACCGAGTCGACCGCGACGACCCGCACCGACGGCTTGGTCTCCTTGAAGTAGCGCGCGCAGCCCATGAGCGTGCCGGTGCTGCCCGCGCCGATGAACACCACGTCGACCTCGGGGAAGCTCTTCAGGATCTCCGGGCCGGTGCTCTGGTAGTGCGCCATCCAGTTCGCCGGGTTGGCGTACTGGTTGAGCCACACGTGCCCCTCGTCCTCGCACACCTGCTTGACGTAGCGGATGCGGGCGCCGAGGTAGCCGTCCTGCGGGTCGGGCTCGGTGATGACGTGCACCCGCGCGCCCAACGCCTCCATCAGCTGCCTGGTGGCGAGGTTGCAGCGCGCGTCGGTGACGCACAGGAAGCGGTAGCCGCGGCTCGCCGCCACCAGCGCCAGCGCCACCCCGAGGTTGCCCGACGAACTCTCCACCAGCGTGACGCCCTCGCGCAGGGTCCCCGCGCGCACGGCGGCGGACACCATCTCGTTGGCGGCCTTGAGCTTGATGGACCCGGCGAAGTTGAACCCCTCGCACTTGAGGTACAGCGGGTGGCCCGAGAGCCGCCGGAGGTCCACGTAGAGGTCGTCCACGTTGAACTCCTGGGGCGTCGATATCACTGGCATGCGCCGACTCCTAGGCGAAGTGCACGGTCAGGCGGCTCAGCGCTTGCCGTAGCGGTCGAGGTCGAAGAAGAAGTCCGGGACCACGGCCAGCCCGCCCGCCCGCGACACCTCGTCGTAGACGTGCTTGCCGACCGCCAGGTCCAGCACGCCCAGCCCGAACGGGGAGAACACCAGCGGCCGGTCCGCCGGTGGCGTCACCGCGCCGGTCATGACGTCGTGCAACGTGCCGGACAGGAAGTCGCGGTCGCCGGTGAGCTGCTCGGCCAGGTGCGGCGAGGTGTTCGCCTTCAGGCAGTGCTCCACGTCGTCCACCACGTTGGTGGACGCGAGGATCACCTCCGGCGACAGGTCGCGCAGCGACACGTGCAGCACCAGCGGGTTGTGGTCGAACCACGTCGGGTCGGTGACGTGCGGCGTGCCCGCGACGGTGGCGAACACGACCAGGTCGCTGGACCGGATCAGGCTCTCCGCGCTGTCGTGGATCACCACCGCGCCGTCGCCCGCGCCTTGGGCGTACTCGCGGAAGCCGTTCGCGGAGTCGGGGCTCAGGTCGTGCACGCCGACCTCGTCGAAGCTCCACCCGGTGGCGGTCAGGTAGGTGTGGATGTAGCGGGCGATCAGGCCGGTGCCGACGAACCCGACCCGCGTCGGCCGGTTCCGGTTCCGGCTGAGCCAGTCCGCGGCCAGCGCGGCGGACGCGGCGGTGCGCACCGCGCTGACGATGGAGCTCTCCAGGCAGGCGATCGGGTAGCCGGTCTCGCGGTCGTTGAGGATCAGCACCGCGGACGCGCGCGGCAGGCCCGCGGCGACGTTCGCGGGGAAGCTGGAGATCCACTTCACGCCGTGCACGCCGACGTCGCCGCCGATGGACGCGGGCAGCGCGATGATCCGCGACGAGGGGTCTTCGGGGAACCGCAGGAAATAGGACGGCGGATTGACCGTGTCGCCTTCACCGTGCCACCGGTAGGCGGCTTCGATGAGTTCGACAACGTGCTTCTCGCGCCCTCGCAATACCTCGTCCACCTGAGCGCCGGAAATCACCGCGAAGGCAGGTGCCACGTTACCGTCCCTTTCTCGTGCAGGCCTGATGAGCTGCGCCGACCCGGCCGGGCAGCGGCCACGACCACATACTCGCGAACACGGCTGACAACCCGCTGACACGTCACTGACGGCGTCGGGTATAGAAAATCCATAGCGATTTGGGTTCAGGTTGTCCCGACACGCGTATTCCGGGCACTCGCCCTTCGAACACCGGCAGCACCGCGGCGAACGTCGGTTCCGCGACCTTTGTCGTGATCATGACGGGAGGACAAACCTCGATGACAGATCGTAGGATCAAGAAGGTCGTGGTGCTCGGTGGCGGCACCGCGGGCTGGATGGCCGCGTCGTACCTCGGCAAGGCCCTCGGGCCGGCCGTGACCATCACCGTGCTCGAAGCGCCCGCGATCCCGAAGATCGGTGTCGGCGAGGCCACCGTGCCGAACCTGCACAAGACGTTCTTCGACTTCCTCGGCATCGCCGAGGAGGACTGGATGCGCGAGTGCAACGCCAGCTTCAAGATGGGCATCAAGTTCACCAACTGGCGCACGCCGGGTGTCGGTGAGGCGAGCGGTCGCCCGTACCAGGGCACGAGCGACCACTACTACCACCTGTTCGGACTGCTGCCGAACCACGAGAACCAGCCGCTGTCGCACTACTGGGCGCACAAGAAGCTCACCGGCCAGACCGACGAGCCGTTCGACTACGCCTGCTACCGCGAGCCGCCGATCATGGACCAGAACCTCTCGCCGAGGTTCCTGGACGGCACCAAGTGGACCAACTACGCGTGGCACTTCGACGCGAACCTGGTCGCCGACTTCCTGCGCCGCTTCGCCACCACCAAGCAGGGCGCGATCCACGTCGAGGACAAGATGGTCGAGGCGGTCATCGACCAGCGCGGCCACGTCTCGGCGCTGAAGACCGAGAGCGGGCGCACCCTCGAGGGCGACCTGTTCATCGACTGCTCCGGCTTCCGCGGCCTGCTCATCAACCAGGCGATGAAGGAGCCGTTCCTGGACATGAGCGACCACCTGCTCAACGACAGCGCGGTCGCCGCCCAGATCCCGCACGACGACGCGGTCGACGGCGTCGAGCCGTACACCGGCGCCATCGCGATGTCGTCCGGTTGGACGTGGAAGATCCCGATGCTGGGCCGCTTCGGCAGCGGTTACGTGTTCTCCAGCCGGTTCCAGTCGCGCGACGACGCGACGCTGGAGTTCTGCGACATGTGGGGCCTGGACCCGGAGAACACCCCGCTGAACCAGGTGAAGTTCCGCGTCGGCCGCAACCGCCGGGCGTGGGTCAAGAACGTGGTCTCGATCGGCCTGGCGTCGTGCTTCCTGGAACCGCTGGAGTCGACCGGCATCTACTTCATCTACGCGGCGCTGTTCCAGCTGGCGAAGCACTTCCCGGACAAGGACTTCGACTCGATCCTGCAGGACCGCTTCAACGCGGAGATCGAGACGATGTTCGACGACTCGCGGGACTTCGTGCAGGGCCACTTCAGCTTCGCGCCCCGCAACGACACGCCGTTCTGGCAGGCGTGCAAGGACCTGGAGCTGGCGGACGACTTCAAGGAGAAGGTCCGCATGTACAAGGCCGGTCTCGCGGTCAACATGCCGATCACCGACGAGTCGACGTACTACGCGAACTTCGAGGCGGAGTTCCGCAACTTCTGGAACAACTCCAACTACTACTGCATCTTCGCCGGGCTCGAGTACCTGCCCGACCACACGCTGCCCGCGCTGGCCGCGCGGCCCGACGTGCTCGACTCGGCCGAGGCGGTGTTCGCGCAGATCAAGCAGACGCAGAAGGAACTGATGAGCACGCTGCCCACCACGTACGAGTACCTCAAGCAGCTGCACGGCAAGTAGGTCTTCCCACCCCCCGGGAAAAGACGAGCCCACCGGTCCCCCGACCCGGTGGGCTCGTCGCCGTGCGGTGTCCGGGCTGGACTCAGCGTCCGGTCCTCCTCACCATCGGTCATCGGACTTGTGCGAGATCGGCTCGGGTTCCTACTCTTCGCCGACCGTCTTGGTCTTCTTGGGGGGAATCTCGTGATCAGACCGGGTCTCGCGCTGCTCGCCGCCCTGGTGGCGTCGGTCGCGCACGTGGTCGCGCTGCCCACCGGCGCGGCGGCCGAGCCGGTCGCGGCGTCCGCGCCCGCGTTGTCCGGGTACACGGCCGTCACGCCCGTACGGGTGCTCGACACCCGCACGGGGGTCGGCAAGGTCGCCGCGGGCGCGACCGTGACCGTGGACCTGTCGGACCGGCTGCCGGCGACGGCGACGGCGGTCGCGCTGACCGTGACGGGGCTCGCCGCGTCGGCGGCGACCACCGTGACCGCGTACCGGGCCGGCACGGCGCGGCCGGACACCGCCGCCGTGAGCCTGCACACCGGCGAGAGCCGTTCGGGCTCGGTCACCGTCCAGGTCGGACCGGACCGCAAGGTCGACCTCACCCACGCCACGGGCTCGCTGGACCTGGTCGCCGACCTGAGCGGGTACTACGCCACCGGCAGCGGCGCCAAGTACCGGCCCACCCCGTCCGCGGAGCTGTTCGACCTCGCGATCGGCGCGGCGGCCACCAGGACCGTCGACCTCTCTGCCCGCGTGCCCGCGGGCGCGACCGCCGTGGCCATCACCCTCACCGGCGGGCAGACGACCGCGCCGACCTCGGTCACGGCGTGGCGGACGGGCACCGCGCGGCCGGGCACGTCGGTGCTGACCACGGCGGCCCGGCGCACGGCCTCGAACCTCGCCGTGGTCGCGCTGGGCGCGGACCGCAAGGTCGACCTGTTCAACGAGGCCGGCACGGTCCGCGTGATCGGCCAGCTCGCCGGCTACTACGGCGCCGACGCCACCGGCGCCTTCGTCCCGGTCCCGCCGCGCCGAGTGCTCGACACCACCACCGGCCTGGGCGTCCCCTCCGGGCCGGTCGCCGCCGGCGGCTACCTGGCGTTCGACGCGACGGTCGGCGCGCCGTCCCTGCCGATCACCGGCGTGGTGGCCAACCTGACCGGCGCCCAGGGCACCGGGACGGCGCGGTTCGGCATGGCCCAGGACTGGTCCGGCGACTACCCGGCGCGCACCCTCTTCGTCGAGGCCGCGCGGACGGCGACGACCCAGGTGTTCGCACCCCTCTTCGACCGGCAGGTCAGGCTGAAGAACCTCGGCACGTCCGGCGCCGCGCACCTGCTCGGCGACGTCACCGGGTACTTCGTCGGCACGTGCGCGGGCGACACCGGGTGCGTGTTCGCGTGGGGCCAGGGTCAGAACGGCCAACTCGGCGACGGGTCGAGCGGCTACCGCGCCGATCCGGGTGCGATCCCCGGTTTCGGCGACGTCGTCGCCATCGCGGCCGGTTCCGCGGAGAACCTGGCGCTGCGCGCCGACGGCACGGTGTGGGCGTGGGGCTACAGCTCGGCAGTGCCGGGCCACCGGTCGGAGCGACCCGCGCGGGTGCCGGGGCTGTCCGGGATCACCGCCGTCGCGGCCGGTGCGAGCAACGGCCTGGCGCTCGGGTCCGACGGCACGGTGTGGTCCTGGGGGAGCACCGGCATGGGCCAGATCGGCGACGGGGTCGACTACGAGTCGGACCACCAGACCACCCCCGTGCGGGTCGCGGGTCTGACCGGTGTCGTCGACATCGCGGTGGGCCAGCACAACAGCTACGCCGTGAAGTCCGACGGCACCGTGTGGTCTTGGGGCTACAACTTCCTCTCCAGGCTCGGCAACGGCGTGGCGTGCGATCAGGACGTGCCGGGAACCTGCTCGTCCAACGTGCCCGTGCAGGTCGTCGGCATGACGGACGCGGTCGCGGTGAGCGCCGAGGGCTTCGCGCTCAAGTCCGACGGCACGGCGTGGGTGTGGGGCTCCAACGCGTACGGCCTGCTGGGCACCGGCTCGACGGACAACCTGGAGGAGAGCCTGGTCGCCATCCAGGTGCCGGGACTGACCGACGTCGTCGAGATCGACGGCAGCAACGCCAACCGCTACGCCCGCAAGGCCGACGGGACCGTCGTCGCGTGGGGCAGCAACGCGAACGGGCAGATCGGCAACGGTTCGACGAGCACCGCGCACGTCCGCACGCCCACCCCCGTGTCCGGGCTGACCGGCGTGGTCGACATCGCGTCGGGCGAGGCGCACAACGGCTACGCGCTCACCTCGGACGGCACGGTGTGGGCGTGGGGCTACAACTGGAACCACCAGTTGGGCACCCCCACGCCGGCCTCGTCGAACGTGCCGTTGCGGGTCGCGGGCGTGAGCGGGATCGGGGTCACCCGGATCGCCGGCTACGCGTACGGCGCGCTCGCCCTGGTGCCGACGGGCTGAGCACCGTCGCCGGCCGTTTCCTGGGAGGCTGGGGGGCATGACCGTGCGACGGATCGTGGTGCTCGGCGTGAGCGGGGCGGGCAAGTCGACGTTGGCTCGCGAGGTGGCCCGCGTGGTCGACGCCCCGCACGTAGAGCTGGACGCGATCCAGCACGGCCCGGACTGGACGACGCCGCCGGACGACGAGTTCCGGGAGCGGCTGGCTGCGGCCACCGCGGGGCCCGCCTGGGTGGTCGACGGCAACCTCGCCGCCCTGACCGCCGACGTGCTGTGGCACCGGGCCGACCTGATCGTGTGGCTGGACCTGCCGCTGTGGGTCGCCGTGCCGCGGTTGCTGCGCCGCAGCACGGTCCGGATCGTGCGCCGGACCGTGCTGTGGAACGGCAACCGGGAGCGGCCGGGCTTCCTGGTCGGCCGGAACTCGGTGGTGGCCTGGGCGGTGCGGGCCCGCCGGCGGCACCTCGCCGAGTACCCCGACCGGTTGGCGCGGGCCGGGGTGCCGTGGGTGCGGCTGCGGTCCACCGCCGCGGTGGCGCGGTGGCTCGCGGGGTTCAGCGCGGTGAGCCGACGCCCACCCGGAACGGGTCGTCCCGGTCCAGCTTCCCGGTGAACAGGCCCTGGAACAGGTTCAGCTTCTGCATGTTCGACGTGCCCTCGATGAACTCCAGGCCGCGCGCGTCGCGGACCAGCTTGTCCAGCTGCGGGTGGTCGAAGCGCGCGCCGACGCCGAAGAACTCGCAGGCCGCGCGGGTCGCGTCGAGCGCGAGCTGCGACGCGCGGGCCTTGGCCGCCGACGCCAGGTAGCCGTCGGAGGTCCGGGCGTCGACCGCGCGGGCGGCCAGGTGCACGAGCGCGCGGGCCGCCGTGATCCGGCGGCCCAGCTCGTCGAGCCGGTCGCGCTCGTCGCGGCGCAACGTCGTGCGGTGCTCGGCGACGTACTCGTGCGCCGCCCGCGCGATGCCGAGCGCGATCGCCGCCACACCCGGCCGGAGCAGGTTGAACGTCTGCACGAACGCCCACATGCCGCGGCGTGACGGCGAGAGGTGCCGTCCGACGAAGCGGGAGGCGGGCACGTGCACGTCGTCCAGCGTGATCGCGCTGATCCGGGCGCCGCGCAGGCCGATGGTCTCCAGCGCAGTCGCCGAGAAGCCGGGCGTGGGCGTCTCCACCAGGACCGCGTTGATGCCGAGCGGGCCGGACCCGACGCGTGCGAACACGACCCCGAGCTGCGCCCGGCAGGCGTTGCCGACGTACCGCTTCTCGCCGGCGAGCACGCCGCCGCCGTCGACCGGGGTCAACGTCGACGTGAGGCCGCCCGCGTCGGACCCGCGGTCCGGCTCGGTGAGCGCGAAGAACGTCCACAGCGGCTCGGCGAGCATCCGCCCGTAGAACCACTCCTTCTGCTCGGCGTCGGCGAGCAGGTCGACCAGCACGCCGGCCAGCAGCGGGCCGGGTGACGCGACCAGCATGCCGACGTCCGCGCAGGCCAACTCCTCCATGATGATCGCCCGTTCGAGGGCGAGCGTGCCGTAGAACCGGTTGCCCGCGATGGGGATGGGGACGTTCCCGTACTCCGGCGGGATGCCCATGGTCGACAGGTAGCGGACCGCCGGGAGGTCGAAGTGGTCGCGGATGAGCTCCGGGTCGCGGTCCAGCGCGAGCCCGAGGCGACGGAAGTCCGCGCCCCACTCGCGCACCTGGTCGCGCAACGCGACGAGCCGCGCGTCCAACGCGCTCACGACTCGACGCCCACGGACCGCACCCCACCGGCTCCAACCGCGCCCACACCGGCGGCATTCGCACCAGGGGCACCGCCGGCACCCGAACCGCCGGCACCCGAACCGGCGACACCGGCCGCACCGGCATCGGCCGCACCGACCGGACCCGCCGCCGTGCCACCCACGACATCCACGGGCCCACCACCAGCCAAACCGGCCGCCATGCCACCCACGACATCCGCCGATCCGCCACCAACCGAACCCGCCGCGACACCGGCGTGGGTGGTCGGGGTGGGCACGTAGGCCTCCGCCAGCAGCTCCGACAGGTGTGCCACCTGTCCCGGGCCGCCGACCAGGTACCCGCTCGCACCGAGCAGGTTCACCAGCCACCGGTCCGCCGCCGTGATCCTGGCGTGCAGGTGGGCCAGGATCACCCCGGGCGGCTCGCCCGCGTCCACGCCCGTCAGGACCGCGCGCACCTCCAGGTGCTCGATCAGCCCGTCGGCGACGGTCGACTTCACCATCTGCTGCTGGAGCAGGGTGGTGTTGCCGGTGCGCCTCCCGTTCAGGTAGCGCATGCACGTCTCGCGCAGCGCCTCCGACAGCCCCAGCCTCAGCCACACCAAGCCCAACGCCCAGGCGGCTCGCTGGTCGAACGCGCCGGGGTCGGACGTGCCAGGGTCGGTCTCGGGGTCCGCTGCTCTCAACCGAGGTACGAGAACACTGTTTCCGTACATTTTCGGGCCATCTTCACCCGATCGTGTATCCAGGACCCGCAACAGCACCACCGCCCCGCCGGGCAGGTCGATCGTATCCACAGTGGACTCGTCCAGTCCAGACCGGTCCACCACGACACCGTCCGCCCACACCCGGTCCGCCGACGCCGCGACCTCCTGCGGCACGACCGCGTGCCCACCCGGACCGCACGGCAGCAGACCCGGCGCCACGAGCGAACCCAGCAGCGTCAACGCGGGCGCCAGCCCCTCCTCCCGCGCGGCCCCGGGGCAGCGCGGCAACACCGGAGCGCCCAACCGCACCCGCCGCGTCCCCGCCGCGGGCCGCCCCCCGGGCCCCCCGAGCCACCCCCGCCGCGACCGCGCGGCCCCCCCCCCCCCCCCCCCGCGCCCCCCGCCCCCCCGCCACAACACCGCAGCGCCCAACCTCACCGACGTCGTCACCGCGCCTCCCCCACCACGGCCAGCCCGAGGTCGCCGGTCACCGGGTCGTGCTCGACGAGAACCACCCGTCCGAGCGAATCGGCCAACCCCTCCCACAGCGACGTGCACGGGTACCCGGCCGCCGCGGACCGCACCGTCCCACCGTGCCGCACCAGCTCCGGGTCGATCCCGGCGCCGGCGACCACGGCCACCCGCTCGTCCGGACCCACCACCGACGCCAGCGCAACGGCGAGGGCGTCCGGCAGGTCGACCACCGCGACCCCCGGCGTGTGCACCACCGACAACGGCGCACCACCGGGCTCCAGCAACAACGCCACCCCGGCGTCACCGGCGGGCCGGTCGTCGACCTCGTAAGGCAACGTCGCCTGGTCGGCGATCACCACCAGCGCCCGCGCGAAACCGTGCCGCGCCGCGTAGTCCGACGCGATCCGCAACGCCGCGAACGGCGCGCACCGGCCGACGTCGGACACCGAGAACGACAACGGCGCGCCGGGCACCGCCTCGGCCAGGTACGTCGCCGCGGCCAGCCGGCAGTCGAGGTCCGGCGTGGCGTGGGCGACGATCGCCAGCTCCACCGGCCCCAACGGCGCCAACCCGGCGTGCAGCGACCGGGTCAGCGCGGTGAACGTCGTGCCCGGCGAGGCGAGCACCTCCGGCCGCACGGCGACCCCGTAGAGAGACGTGAGATCGGTGAAGTGGCGCAACGAGAACTCGTCGTCCAGCGAGCGGTCGGGTGCGACGCGGGTCCGCACGACCCGCGCCAACCCCAGCGCTCCCGCCGGGCGCGACGACGAGGACAACGTCGCCGAGGACGTCCGGTACACGGCTAGCGGTCCATTTCCGCGGCGACGAAGTCGGCCAGCGAGCGGACCGTCTCGAAGTGCGCCATCTCCAGGTTGTCGGTGTCGAACTCGACCTCCAGCGCCTCCTCCAGCTGCATCAGCAGCTCGAAGACACCGGTCGAGTCGAGGCCGAGCTCGTCGAACAGCCGGGACTGCTCGGTCAGCTCCGGCAGCTCGTAGTCCAGCACCTGGGCCAGGACGGCGGTGATGGCGCCGACGATCCGCTCGTGCGTGGCGTCGGTGGTGGCTTCGCTCATGATGCGGTTCCTTCGGTGAGAGCCGTGGCGGCGGCGAGGTCGGGGAGGTGTTGGTGGCGCAGCAGGTCCTCGGTCTCGTCACGGGTGCGCACCAGGTGCGCGCGCCCGCCGTGGACGAGCACTTCCGCCGGGTAGCCGTGGCTGAGGAACAGCACCGGCGAGGCGGTCGGGCCGTACGCGCCGGAGCGCAGCACACCGACGAGGTCGCCGGGCCGCACGGGCGGCAGCTCGACCTTCTTGCCGAGGGTGTCGTTGGGCGTGCACAGCGGTCCGGTGACGTGCCAGCTCTCGGTGGCGGGCTCGTCGACCCGGTTGAGCACCCGCATGGGGAAGTTCCGCTTGACGAACGACCCGATGCCCACCGCCGCCATGTGGTGGTTCGTGCCGCCGTCGGCGACCGCGAACTTCTCCCCCATCGACTCCTTCACGTACCGGACGCGCACGACGTACGTGCCGGCCGTGGCCGTGAGGTAGCGGCCGAGTTCCATGACCAGGCGCGTGCCGGGGTGCCGGTCGGCGAACGCGGCGATGATCGGGTTGACGCGGGCGGCGAGCAGGGCGAGGTCGAGGTCGCGTTCGCCGTCGAAGTAGGCCACGCCGAGGCCGCCGCCGATGTCGACCAGCTCCAGCGGGATGCCGAGGTGCCCGGCCAGCCGGTCGGCCAGCTCGAAGATCCGCTCGGTGTTCTCGGCGACCGCCTCCTCGGACAGGATGCGGGTGCCCATGTAGACCTGCACGCCCATGAACCGGACGTTCGGGTGCCGTGCCACGAGGTCGTCGGACGCGAACAGCTGCGACTCGTCGATGCCGAACTGGCGAGGCTTGCCGCCCATGGTCAGGCCGGAGCCCTTGACCGCGAAGCTGGGGTTGACCCGCAGCGCGACCGGCGCGCGCATCCCGCGCAGCGCGGCGAACTCCTCGATCAGCGCCAGCTCGCCGAACGACTCGCACACGATCGCGTAGACGCCCTCGTCGAGGCAGGCGGCCAGCTCGTCGGCGCTCTTGCCCGGTCCGAGGAAGATGATGTCGGCCGGGTCGACGCCGGCGCGTCGCGCGGTGACCAGCTCGGCCATCGACGACACCTCGGCCCGCGCGCCCCGGGCGTGCAGCACGGACAGCACGCCGATGTTGGGGTTCGACTTGAGGGAGAAGAAGAACTCCAGCCGCGGGTGCAGCAGCTCCTTGAGCCCGTCGACCCGGGACTCCAGCTCCTCGCCGTCGTACAGGTACAGGGGTGTGCCGTGCCGTTCGGCGATCTCGGTGATCCCGATGCCCTGCACCTCTAACTCTGCGCTCACGGTCGCGCCTCCAATCGGGAGGTGATGTCGTCGTCCACGCCGCGCAGCTCCTCGTCCGACGACGCGACGAGCAGGCCGTAGAGCCGCCCGTCGAACGCCGAGTCGGCGCGGTGGCCCGCGTTGACCGTGGCGAAGTTGTTGACCAGCAGGCCGGTGCCGCCGGCCCGGTCGAGCAGCAGGCCGCGCAGCAGCTCGCGGACCTCGGCGAACGGCAGCCTGCGGCGCAACCGCACGGGGTAGTGCCGCGCCAGCGCGATCTGCCCGGCGCCGACGAACCGCTCCTGCACGCGTGCCTGGTAGGTGGACATGTTGTGGCGGGCGTTGATCTCGACGACGGGGTAGAGGCCGTCGTCGGGGTCGACCATCGCGTCCACGCCGACCACGCCGAAGTAGCCGTCCGCGGCGAGCTTCTTGCCCAGCCGGTGGGCGGTCTCGGTGAGCTCGGCGACCTGGCCCGCGGTCAGCCGCGCGGGCATCCGGTGTCCTTTGTGGACGCCGCCTTCGGTGTGCAGCTCCTTGACGAAGTCGAACCGCACGTCGCCGCCGCGGGCCACGGTGAACTGGTAGTTGAGGTCGGCGCGCTTGGCGACCCACTCCTCGACCACGAACCCCACCCGCGCTCGGCCGGACTTCTCCACCTGCTTGGCGACCAGGCCGAGCAGCCGGTCCATCCGGCGTTCGCTCTCCAGCACCGCGATGCCCTTGCCGGAGACGCCCAACGCCTCCTTCACCACGACCTTGCGGCCGTCCGCGATCAGCTCGCGCGCCCGCTCGAACGCCTCGCGCAGCTCGTCCACGGTCTCGCAGGCCCACCCGGCGGGTTGGCGCAGACCCAGCTCGTCGGCCGCGCGTCGGCTGTAGACCTTGCTGTTGACCGCTTTGCACGTGCCGGCGTCCGGCGCGGCCAGCGCCATGCCGGTGCGCTCGGCCAGCTCGACTTCGAGGTCGGACACGCCGTGCGCGGTCAGCCGCACGCCCCGTTTGGCGAGGCCGGCCAGCGCCTTCAGCGTCGCGGGGTCGGCGAGGGCGTCGGCGGTGACCGTGCGGCGGGGGTCGGAGTCCGCCACGACGTGGATGGTGGGCAGGTCGATGCCCAGCTCGGTGAGGTAGGCCAGGTAGACGGGGTCGGGGGCCGCCTTGAGCACCACGTGGTCGTCGCCTCCGGCCAGCAGGAGCGCGAACTCGTCCATGTGGTTGACCACGGCCGCGCCGCCCTCGGCCGACAGCCGGGGCAGGGTGTGCTCGCCGAGCGCCCACCGCTGTTCGACCTCGAAGTTGCCGAGGAACGCGAGCGGGGCGTCCGGCGTGCCGAGCAGCGCCGACTTGAGCCGGCGGGTGAAGTCGGGTTCGTCCATGTCAGCGCTCCAGGACATCTCAGTGCTCCAGGACCATCGCGGCGAACGTCTGACCGAGGCCGGCGGCCGTCATCAGGTACTTGTCGCCGGGCTTGAGCAGGCCGAGTTCCGTCACCGTCTGGTAGTTGATGAACGGGTCGGCGCAGAAGCAGTGGCCGGTGGCGCCGAGGTTGTCCAGGAAGAACCTGTCGTTGGGCAGGCCGAGGTTCTTCGCCGCGACCGTCCACGACACGCGGTTGACGTTGTGGGGCAGCACGAGGTCGAGGTCGGCGACGCCGATGCCCGCCTCCTCGGTGGCCGCGCCGACGACCTCGGCCAGCGCGTCCTGGTAGATGCGGCGGGCGTCCTTGGCGATCTCGGGGGTCAGGTCGATCACGCCGTCGTCGCGGCCGTGGATGCGGCTGGCGTAGCCGCGCACGTGGTCGCGGTCGCCGTCGGCGGCCACCAGGATCGCCGCCATGCCCTCGCCCATGATCGACGTGTCGCGGACCCACTGGGTGAACGGCGTGAACGTCTTGTCGCCGGCCAGGATCAGGGCCAGCGCGTCGGGGTCGCCGTCGGCGGCAAGCAGCGTGCCGGCCACGTCCATGGCGAGCAGGCCGGTGGCGCAGCCGTGGTCGGCGACCGAGAGGGTCTTCGCGTGCCGCAGGTTCAAGGCCTCGCGGACCTCGTGCACGGGGCTGAGCGGGTAGGGCGCGGTGGTGCGCATGCCCTTGGCGCGGATGAGGTAGCGGACCCGGTCCTCCTGGCCGCGCAGCCCGTCCAGCTTCTCGGCCGCCGCGATCAGCAGCTGCGCCTCGGACAGGTCGGACTTGCAGATCCGGTCGAGGCCGTAGAGCCGGGTGAACCGGCGCACCTGCTGGTCGTCGAGGCCGAGCGGCTCCTTGAGGTCCGCGACGGCCACCGTTTCCGGCAGGTGACTCGAAACCGCCACCAACGCCGTCATGTGCGTCCTCCTCGCTCGCCCTGGCCCGTTGCCGGATCAAGGTTCGCAAGGCCCGCTGACACCGTGCTGACACTCCACTGACCGCCGCGTGTCGAACGCTCAGGCCCCGCGTGTCGAACCTCCAGGTCCCGAGAGTCCTACGTTCGCGTCGCGTGAGTCCTACGTTCAGGTACCCCGAATTCAACGCTCAGGTCCGGGCGCGGGGCGCTGAGCGTTGAATTCGGGGGTCGCGAACGTAGGAGCGTTATTCAGAACTCTTGATCGCTGGTGACAGCGCAACGGCCCCGCCTGGTTAAGATCGTTTTCCTCTCACAGAAGACGTCTGACCAGGAGCGGAGCCGTTGCGTTACCAGTCTAC
>NZ_JAJHUO010000015.1:0-191219 GCF_020859565.1 Saccharothrix luteola
CGTTCGACATCGCGCTGTGGGACCTCAAGGCCAGACGCGCGAACCTGCCGTTGGCGAAGTTGCTCGGCGCGCACCGCGACTCCGTGCGCTGCTACGACACCTCCGGCGGCTTCCTGCACGAGACCGTCGAGCAGATCAAGGACAACGCCACCCGCACGCTGGAGTCCGGCGTCGGCGCGATCAAGATCAAGGTGGGCCTGCCGGACCGGTCGGAGGACCTGCGCCGGGTCGCCGCCGTCCGCGAGCACCTCGGCGACGGCGTGCCGTTGATGGTCGACGCCAACCAGCAGTGGGACCGCCCCACCGCCCAGCGGGTCGGCCGGGCGCTGGAGGAGTTCGACCTGGTCTGGATCGAGGAGCCACTGGACGCCTACGACGTCGAGGGGCACGCGGAGCTGGCCCGGTCGCTGACCACGGCGGTCGCCTCCGGCGAGATGCTCACCAGCGTCGCCGAGCACTACGAGCTGATCCGCGCCGGCGCCGTGGACGTGCTGCAACCGGACGCGCCCCGGGTCGGCGGGATCACCCAGTTCCTCACGCTCGCCACCCTCGCCGACCACCACCACCTCCAGTTGGCGCCCCACTTCGCCATGGAGATCCACGTCCACCTCGCCGCCGCCTACCCCCGCGAACCCTGGGTGGAGCACTTCGACTGGCTGCACCCCCTGTTCAACGAACGCCTGGAGACCCGGGACGGGCGCATGCACCTGTCCGACCGGCCGGGGCTCGGCATCACCCTCGCCGACCAGACCCGCGCCTGGACCGTCGAGACGGCCGCGGTCGACGCGCCCCGGTGACGCGGGCGAACGCCAGGTGAACGCGGTCCTGGCCGGTTTCGCCACCCTCGTCGCGGTGATCGCGGTCGGTTGGATCGCCGGCCGCGCCCGCGTCCTGGGCGAGGGCGCGGCCGGTGTGCTGTCCCGGCTGTCGTACTTCATCGCGACGCCGGCGCTGCTGCTGCTCACCCTCGCCGAGGCGGACCCGGCCGTGCTGCTGTCGACCACGCTGGTCGCCACGGCGGGCAGCGCGGTGGCGTGCGCCCTGCTCTACCTCGCCGTCGCGCGGTGGCGGTGGCAGCCGGGCGCCGGTCACCTCGCCACCGGCGCGCTCGCCTCGTCCTACGTCAACGCGGGCAACCTCGGCGTCGCCATCGCCGTGTACGTGCTCGGCGACGCCTCGCTCGTGGCCCCGGTCCTGCTGTTCCAGGTGCTGGTCCTGGCGCCGATCGGGCTGACCGTGCTGGCCGCGTCACGCGATCCCGGCCAGGGGGCACCGTCCCGCACACGACTGCTGACCCAGCCGCTGCGCACGCCCCTGGTGATCGGCTGCGCCCTCGGCCTGGCGCTCGCCGCGGTCGGCCGGCTGCCGCCCGCGCCGGTGCTGCGGCCGGTCGAGCTCCTCGCCGACCTCGCCGTGCCGGCCGCCCTGCTCGCCTACGGCGCGAGCCTGCACGGCGCGCCACGCCCGGCGTCCGGCGGCACGGCCGGCCAGGTGTGGCTGGTCGTGGTGCTGAAGACGGTGGTGCAGCCCGCGTTGGCCTACGCCCTCGGTCGTTGGGTGGTCCGCCTGGACGACCCGGCACTGCTGGCCGTCACCATCGCCTCGGCGCTGCCCACCGCGCAGAACGTGTTCGTCTACGCCACGGCCTACGACCGGGGCGCCGAACTCGCCCGCGACGTCGTGCTGCTCACCACCATCCTCTCGGTGCCGGTCCTGACCGGCCTCGCCATCGTGCTCGGCTGAGCTTCAGCGCAATGGCTTCACCGAGGACGCCACGACGAGCGGCGCGAGCTGGACCCAGTCGACGTTCGGGCCCCAGGCGGCGGGGTTGCCGAACGTGAGCGCGCCGTCGTCGGTGACCAGGTCGATCGGCGAGGTCTCCGGCCAGAAGCCGTCCCAGGTGTAGTTGTGGCGGTACGGCGCGCTCGTGGCGTGGCCGCCTTCCTCGGTGGCGACGAGCGTCCGGGTGATGGTGTCGGTGTTGTACGGGTGCCCGGTGTTCTTCTCGGCCTGCGCGTAGGCGACGGTCAGGTTGTACTGGCCGGCCCCGAACGCCGCCGGGCGATCGACGGTCAGCGTGCCGCCGTTGCCCAGCCGGCCGACGTACGAGCCCCCGGAGGCCCACGGCCCGGAGGTCACCACCGCTCCCCCGGCGAGCCGACCGGACTCGGCTTCGACGCGGACCGCACGGCCGTCGGACCCGGCGTCGCGCACGGAGGTCAGCGTGCCGAGCACGAGCGGTGTGCGGCTCTCGTTCGACAGGACGACCTCCGTGATGCCCGCCTTGAGGTGCGCCGTGACGCGGCCCGACCACGCGCCGGCCCGGTCGGCGGTCAGGTCGGGCACCCGTCGTCCGGACAGCGCGAGGCCGAGCGCGCTGCGGCCGGCACCGAGCCACGTGGTGGACAGCTCGTAGTAGCCGTCCTCGGCGGCGGACACGTACGTGGCCACGGTGTCACCGGGGCCGAGGACGACCGCGCCGGGTGCGGCGACCTGGACCGCGCGGGCGCCGCGGTCGACCGTGCCACCGGACCGGCGCGACTCGGTGAGCGGGTAGACCGTCCTCTCGGGACCGGTGACCTCGGTCAGGTCGAACCGGTCCAGCGTGATGTCGGACGGGCCGCCGAGGAAGCCGTCGGGGCCGCTGGTGCGCAACGAGACGCGGTGCCTGCCCGCGGTGAGCGCGATCGCCGTGTCGAGCCGGCCGCGGTAGACCCAGTTCAGCGTCGCCGGGAACGTCAGGTCGCCCACGTGCGCGTCGTCGACGTACAGCGCCTGCCGGCCGACGACCCCGCCGGTGCCGTAGAACACCCCGAGCCGGTACGTGCCGTCACGCGGCACGTCCACGTCGACCGTGACGCGCGAGGCGGGGTCCTTCATGGAGCCGACGTCCTTGCGGCCCGACGTGGTGTAGCGCTGGGCCATGTCGGGCGAGCCCGAGCCGTCGTCCTGGGTGACGACGACGGCGTGCTCGACCGTGCCGGACTCGGCTTCGTGGCTCGCCTGCCACGGCGCGTCGGCGGCGGGCGGGGCGCCGGGGCCCGCCCTGGTGACCACGACCTGGTAGGCGGCCAGCGGGTCGCCGCCGGGCACCGCGATCGTCGCCTTGCCGTCGACCACGCGGACGCGCGCCGCGCTGACGACGGACGGCTGTCCGGCGTCACCCTCGTAGCCCGACCAGGTGGTCTTGGCGACCCGCACGTCGACCCGGTCGCCGAACACCCGCCGGTCCAGGCCCGTCACGGCGACGTCCACCGCGTCCGCCGTCCCGCCGAGCAGGACGGTCGCCTTGGCGTCGCCCCGGTCGTAGGCGGCCAGGCCCTGCAACGTGTCCCTGGTGCTCGGCCGCGGGGGCGTGACGCGGACCGTGTCGCCGGACAGGTCGGCGTACCACTTCGTCAGCCACCAGCCGCCGTTGGCGCGGCCGGCGCGCACGGCGTGGTCGCTGAGGTTGCCCGCCATCGTCCAGAACGCCATCTGGCCGTCCACCTTGGTCTCCTCCAGCATGGCGATCCACTGGACCAGCTGGCCGGGCACGGAGGTGTCACGCCGGTTGGAGTACTCGTTGATGTTGATCGGCCGCGGCGCGATGCCGAGTTCCCGTTCCAGGTTCCGGTAGTCCTCGTAGTGCTCGCGGTAGGTGGTCAGGGAGTCGGGGCCCAGCTCGTGCCAGGTGACGATGTCGGGCAGCACGTCGTCGGCCTTGGCGTGGGCGAGCAGGTCACGCAGGTGGTCCGGGCGGTACCGCGTCTCGCCGGGGCCGGTGATGCGGGCATCGGGCAGCACGGACTTCACCAGCCGGTAGACCCTGGTCCAGTCGGCCAGGAACTCGTCCTTGTCCGCAGCCCAGTCCCCGTACCAGATCCAGTCCGGCTCGTTGAAGATCGTCCACACGAACCGGTCGCGGTCCGGCCGTGCGGCGACCTTCTCCAACTGGGGCCGCAACCGCGCGATGTAGTCGTCGATCCCCAGGTCCTGGTAGGGCCATGCGCTGTACACGTCCTGCGCGTAGATGTGCACGTCGGTGCCTCCGGCCGCGAAGTACCCGTCCGCGACCTGCAACGCGTCGCCGTTGGGGTGCTGCTCGCCGTCCGGCGCCTTCTGCGAGACCGTGCGCGGGCGCATGCCGGCGATGAGGTCGTGCGACGGGACGCCGGGGTCGCCGAGGCCGTAGAGGATGCCGGTGGCGCCGCCGTGGAACGCGCCCGTCGGCGAGTCCAGGTCGACGCGCAACGTCTCGGCCGACGACCTCCGCGCCGAGACCGCGGTCGAGGTGCCGAGGACCATCGCGGCGGCCATCGTGCCCGCCAGGAAGGGGTGTCGCATCAACGCTCCTTTTGTCACTTGACGGCGCCGCTGGTGATGCCGGAGATGATCCGTCGCTGCGCGACCGCCAGGACGGCGACCAGCGGCAGGCTCATCGAGATCACGTAGGCGAAGATCAGGTGCCGGTTGTCGAGGTGCAGGCCGGCACTGGCGACCCGGAACAGGTTGAGCGGCAACGTGTCAAGCCTCCCGCCGACCACGAAGAACGCGTGGAAGACGTCGTTCCACACGTAGAGGCAGATGAGGATGGTGGCGGTCGCCGGCACCGGCCGCAGCATCGGCAGGACGACGCGGCGGAACACCGTGACCGGGCCCGCGCCGTCGAGCTGGGCGGCCTCCTCCAGCGACACCGGGATCGTCCGCACGAACCCGGTGACGAAGAAGATCACCGTGGACAGGTGGATGCCGAGGTAGACCCCGATCATGCCGCCCGCGCTGCCCGCCAGGCCGAGTTGGCGCAGCAGCAGCACCACCGTGACGGCGGCCGGCGGCAGCACGATCCCGCTGATCCCCAACGCGTACAGCACCGCGGTGAGCCGGGTGGCACGGCGGGCCAGGACCCACGCGGCCATCGACCCGAAGACCAGCACGCCGAAGACCGTGGGCACGACCACGACCAGGCTGCCCAGGAACGCGGCCGGCACCTCGCCGTCGCCCCAGACCGTCTTCAGGTTCTCCAGAAGCTGCCACTCGGTCGGCAGCGAGAGGTCGGGCGTGAGCGCCTCGCCCTGCGACTTGCCGGCCGTCACCGCCACCAGCCACAGCGGGATCCCGATGAGGCTCACCACGAGCGCCGTCACGACGAACGGTTGCAGCCTGCACGCCGCGAGGCCGAGCGCGAGCGCCGCCGCGGAGGCGACGCGGATCCATCCGTTCATCGTGCTGTTCCTCCGGTGGGTGGGGTGGCCGGTCCTCGTCCTCCGCCTGGTGCGATCCGGAAGAGCCGCGCGGAGGCGGTGTCGTGGTGCGCGGGAGCCAGGGTGAGCGAACCCGTGCCCTGGTCCCAGGAATGGCTCCACGCGGGCAGCTCACGTGGGTAGAGCACGTCGACGTCGACCGACCTGCCGCGCAGGTGCGGCAGGGACAGCGTCACGTCCGGGCCCGCGCCGTCGCGCCGCCACACGGCCAGGTGCGTGACGTCACCGGACCTGAGGCCCAGGCTGAGCCACGGATCGCTCCACGCGGGCAGCCCCAGCGGCCACACCGGCGCCGCCACCGCCAGGTCCGCGCGGATCTCCCGGAACACCCGCACCGCGTCGCGCACGGACCGCAGCCGGCCGGGGTCCATGAGGTCCAGCCGCCCCGACAGGTAGAGCCGGCCGAGCATCCCCGTGCACACGGTGTAGGCGAACAGCTCCTCCGCCATGTCCGGTTGGGGGTAGGCCCAGCTCGCCGACTGCTCCGGGAGGACCGACATCGGCGCCGACACCGCGATCGGCGGGTAGCGCAGGGGGTCCTGCTGGTCGCTGGTGGATTGCAGCTGCATCCGGGACAGCAGCGCGTAATCCATGCGCATCGCGCCGGACGCGCAGTTCTCCAGGATCAGGTCGGGGTGCCGGTCCAGGAGCCGGTCCAGCCACTCCAGGTGGGCCCGGTTGTGCGCGAGCAGGCCCGCGCCCGCGCTGTCGGCGGCGAAGTCCGTACCAGTGCCCGGGTCGACGTTGTAGTCGAGCTTGAAGTAGCCGACGCCGAGGTCCTCGACCAGCCGGTCGACCACGTCGTCCAGGTGCGCGACCGCGCTCGGGTGGCGCAGGTCGAGCACGTACCGGTCGTGCTCGACCAGCCGGACGCCGCCGCGTTGGAGGAACGCGGCGGCCGGGAGCTTGTCGGCCATCGGGCTGCGCACCCCGATCACCTCCGGCTCCAGCCACAGGCCGGGCACCATGCCGCGCTCCCGGATGCGGGTGAGCACCTCGGCGATGCCGCGCGGGAACCTGGTCTCCGACGGCCGCCACTCGCCGACGGCGTCCCACCAGCTCGTGCCGTTGTCGTACCAGCCCGCGTCGACGCAGAACACCTCCGCGCCGACGTCGGCGGCGGCGTCGACCAGCGGCAGCAGCTTCGCCGTGGTCGGATCGCCCATCAGCGTGTTCATGTAGTCGTTGAACACCACCGGCAGGGCGGACCGGTCGGGGTGCGGGCGGACGAGCTCACGCCGGTGGGCGGTCAGCGCGGCGACCGCACCGTCCACACCGGACTCCGACACGGCCACCGACACGGGCACGGTGGTGAACGCCTCGCCGGGCAGCAGGAAGTGCTGCCACTGGTGGTCGACGTCCGTCGGCCCGAGCAACGCCACGTACGCGCCGTCCAGCCGTTCACCGACCTCCCACCGCCACGCGCCGTTGTGCTCCACCTGCCACAGCCACGCCTGACCGGTCCGGCGGTCCGCGAGCCCCGCCGTCGGCAGGTGCGTGCCGGTGGACCACGTGCCCGTGCTCACGGCGGCGAACCGACCCCGACCTGGTTGGCCGTGCAACCGGAGGTTGAGGTCGGGGGTCACGCCGTCGCGCAGCGGGTGGCGCGTCCACCGGCCCTCGCCCAGCCACTCGCTCTCGCCGCGCAGCAGCTCGACGTCGCCGACCTCGGCGCCGGGGAAGCCCGCGGCGAACGACGTGACGCCGTGCAGCAGCACCGGGACGTCACCCCGGTTGGTCACGGTGGTGCGGACCTGGCAGGCCGCGACGCCGTCGACCGACCGGAACGTCGTCCGCGCGAGCAGCCCGGTCCGCTCGTCGCGCACGTCCACGTGCAGCTCGCTCCACTTGCCGTCCCGCGTGCGGGCGGAGCCGGCGTAGACCATGCGCGCGCCGAGCGCGGTGTCGGAGAACCGGTGCGAGGCGCGGGCCCGGCCCTCGCCGGCGACCATCAGCTCCACCAGCGGCTGCGTCGCCCTGGGGTGCTCGGCCCGCGGCCCGGCGGCCAGCGTGCGGACGCCGACCGGGCCGTCCGGGGACACGTCCACGACGAGTTCCAACGCCGAATGGCCCCAGACCACACTCGTGGCGGACTCCGATGAGATCACGGTTCTCCCTGTCGTGGGTTCGGCGGCAGGCCGGCATCCGTGCTGATCAAGGTCATGTGACCGGTCACATGACGACGCCGAGTGTGACCGGTCACACGAACAGGCGAAAAGACCGCGTTATCTTGTTGTTACCGACATCGCGGTGGACGGGTTCTCAACGACCGGGCGGCGGGGCGGTCGACTCGCGGACCACGAGGGACGGCGCCGCGAGGTCGACGGCGGGCCGCGGCACGCCGGCCACCTCGGCCACCAGCGCCGCCAGGCACGCACGGCCCAGCGCCACGAAGTCCATCCGGACCGTGGTGAGCGCGGGCGTCCAGTAGGCCGCGCCGGGCACGTCGTCGAAGCCGATGATGCTGACGTCGCCCGGGACGTCCCGGCCGGCTTCGTGCAGGGCGCGGCGGACCGCCATCGCGGTGTCGTCGTTGCCGCACAGGATCGCGGTGACGCCCGGGTCGGCCGCCAGCCGCCGTCCCGCGAGGTAGGCCGACCGCACGTCCCACTCGACGGGCACCACCGGCGGCACCGGCGCGCCCACCTCCCGCAGCGCGTCGCGCCACCCGCTCTGGCGGGCGCTCGTGCCGGTCTCCGACGGGATCGCGACGTGGTGCACCGTGCGGTGGCCCAAGGACAACAGGTATGCGGTCGCGTCGGCGGCGGCCTGCCGTTCGTCCAGGAAGATCATGGCCCGCCCGGTGCCGGTCAGGCCACCCGCCTCGGTCGCGGCCACGGCGGGCACGGCGGCGGGCAGCGCACGCAGGACGCCCGCGCCGGCGGCGTCGAAGGCGATCACGACGATGCCGCCCGCGTTGGGATCGCTCACGTACTCGACCGCGTGCCGGACGTCCGCGGGGCGGTTCGACTCGACCACCCTGACGCCGACCGCGAGCCCTTTCAGGCGTGCGGCTTCCTCGATGCCCCGCAACGTGGCCGCGTACCCGTAGAGCGTGGTGTCGGCGATGACCACCGTCACCGCGCCGGCCCGGCCCGAGCCCAGCGCCCGGGCGGCCCGGTTGGGCCGGTACCCGAGCCGCTCGATCACGTCGAGCACCTGCCGGCGGGTGCCGGGGTTGACGTTGGGCGACTCGTTGAGCACGCGTGACACGGTCTGGTACGAGACGCCCGCGGCCGCCGCCACGTCGCGGATGCTGGGCGCGGCCTCCCGCCCGCGCTTCCGAGCGGGCACGCCGGGAGATCGTCCTGTCACCCCGTCATCGTGATCGCCTCCGACGACCACGTCAAAACCTCGTCGAGGGGTCGCTCGCGGCGGCCTCGGCTCAGGGGTGGCGGCTGAACCAGCCGAGCACGAGCCGCGCGACCTCGTCGGGCCGGTCGAGGTGCATGAAGTGGCCGGCGTCGGGCAGGACCCGCACCGAGGACCCTTCCGCGAGGCCGGTGGCGGCGTCGGCGAAGTGCTCCGGCGCGATGCAGCCGTCGTCCTCGCCGGCGAGGACGAGCATCGGGACGTCGGCCGGCGCCTCGGTCCTGGCGGCCAGGGCGGCGAGGTCCGGGTCGTGCAGCGACCGGTCGAAGTTGCTGCGGTAGATCCGCAGGACGTTGCGCAGCACGGCCGGGTCGCCGTACATCGCGTGCACGCGGGCGCGGTGCTCGCCGGGGTCGAGGCCGGGCGACCAGGTGGACCACAGGTAGTCGACCAGGCCGCGGTCGCTTTCCAGCACCGACTCGGCGACACCGGGCACCTGGAACAGCCACAGGTAGAAGAACCGTTGCTGCTGCGCGGGATCGCGGAGCACCGGGCCCAGCGTCCTCGGCGGCGGCACGGCCATCGTGACCGCGTGCCGCACCCGATCCGGCCACGCCGCCGCCAGCCGACCCACCACGCCCGCGCCGACGTCGTGCCCGATCAGGTCGATCCCGGCGTCCGGGGACAGGGCCCGCGCGACCGCCTCCGCGTCGGCGGCGAGCGTGATGCCGTCGGCGTGGGTCATCCGGTCCGCGGTCGTCGGGTGGTGGCCGCGCAGGAACGGCGCCACCACCCGGCGGCCGGCGGCGACCAGGTGCTCGGCGAGCGGCCCGAACGTGGCCGGGTGGTCGGGGAACCCGTGCCAGCACACGACCACCGGCCCGTCGCCCGCCGCGAGCGCCGGGAAGTCGAGCCGATCGGTCTCGATCACGATCTCCTCGAAGTCCATGACCTCGAACCTAGCGCCGTGACCGGCGGGGACGGCGCCCACCGATGGGGTCGCGTGGAGCCCACCCACGCTCCCAGGTCCGCCGGCGGCACGGCCGGCCGGAGGTTCGGGGACTGTTCGTCCACCGCAACGGCGAACCGAGCTCGGGCCCCCTCGGGAAGCCCGGACCGCTCAGTCGCCGGGGTCGATCCACACGCCGCTCTGCCTCGAAGAGGTGCCTCCACCCTCGGACGTCTTCGAGCGGCCGGTGAAGAATTCGACGCCGGCGGCCACGAAGGAGCCGGCGAAGACGAGGGTGAGGAGGGTGAACAGGAGCCGGATCCACAGGACGTGCTGTATGGGCTCACCCGCGCCGTTCTCGATGCGGATCCCGCCCGCCGCGGTGAAGACGGCGAGGACCAGCAGGCCGACGCCGACCGCGATCATGACCACACCGCCCACGCGCTGCCCGATGCCCGGACCGGGCGACCGCTCCTCGGCCATGGCCACGACGCTACTCGGCCACCGACGTCCCGTGAACGCCTGACCGCGCGGTTCTACCGGATGTCGCAGACGCGCCACTAGCCGCGGACGGGCAGGCGCACGGTGACGTCCCGCAGCACCATCGCGCTCGGCGTGCGGCTGCCGTGCAGGAGGAACATGTCCGAGATCGGGGTGACGGTGAGGAACAGCGACTGGCCGGCCGGGACCGTCGCGGCGACCGCCGGCAGCTCGATCGTGCGGCGGGTGCCCGGGTTCAGGCTCGGCTCGCGGTGCGGCAGCACGTTGTTCTGGATCACCTTGGCGGTCAACGGCGACGTGCCGGCGCTGAGGGCGAAGAACGCGCGGCTGTCGAGGCCGAGCGTGCTGACGACGGCGTCGAGCGTCGGCGACCCGGCGACGGTGAGCGGGCCGTCCGCGATCTTGATCGCCTGGGGCAGGCCGACGCCGGCCGTGGTGACGATGTCCGGCAGGGCGGCGGTGGTGGTCGGCGCGACGGAGTCCACCGTGACGCAGCCGCCCTCGGCGGTCATGAGCTGGTAGCGGCCGTGGCCGGTGATCGTGCGCGGCGCGCCTTGCAGGTTCTCGGCCAGGAACCGCAGTTCGAGGTCGTCGTAGCCGCCGTGACTCGTGGAGCACGCGTCACCCGCGACGGCGTGCCCGGCGGGGATGGCGTTGGGCAGTGCGTGACCGCCGTTGTAGCCGATGAGCAGGCTGTTCGCGCGGGCACGCGGGGTCAGGGCGCGGTCGAAGTTGTCGATCGCCTGGTCGAGCGGGAACAGGTTGTCGCTGATGCCCTGGCGCAGCAGCACCGGGATGTCCAGCCGGCGGCCGGCGGCGACGTGGTGCGCCGGGCCGTTGTCGCGGAAGAACCCGTCCATGGTGGTGGGCCAGTTGCCGGTGAGCAGGCCCTCGGCGTAGCCGGCGTGCAGCGTCGAGGTGTGCGCGTCGAGCGCGGCGGCGTACAGGGCGGTGACCCACGTGGTGCGGACGACGTCGCGCGGGGCGAGGCTGTCGTTCAGCGAGTGCCAGGTGATCTGGGGCGCGAGGGCGTCGAACCGGGTGCGGCCGGTCTTCATGATCTCGGTGAACGCGCCCGCGAACTGGAAGCCGCCGCCGTAGGAGCCGCCGACGGCGCCGAGGACCGGGTCGCCCGGACCGCTCGTGCGGACCCAGTCCAGCGCGGCGACGTGGTCGATCACCCGGATGACGTCCTCGCCCTCGAACGCGGGATCCTCCACGTGCGCCTTGCCGCCGCTCTCGCCGAAACCGCGCTGGTCGATGCTGACCACGCCGAACCCCGCGTCCAGGTACCGCCGGAACGAGCCGGGCGCGGACGTGCGGCTGCCGCCCCAGCCGTGGCTGTGCAGGAGCACCGGCGCCCGGTGGTCGCGGGAGGCGGTGGCGGGCTTGAAGACGCTGACGCAGATGCTCACCGGTCCGGGCTCCAGCGGATCGGTCTCCGGCACGCTCGCGACGCAGACGTCCTCCGGCGCGGGGTGATCGGCGCTCGCGGCGGCGGGAGGGGTCACGGCGACGGCCGCGACGACGAGTGCGATCACCAGGCGCATCGGGTTCCTCCGGTCGATCAGGGCGCGTCGATCGCGCGGTGGGTCCAACGAGCGAGGGTGAAGATCGTCACGTTGCAGGTACCTTGTGCACAATTTAATCGGGTACTAGCTTTATGGCATCACCCCGCAAGACGAACCGAGGAGCACACGATGACCGGCCAGAACCCCACCGTCGTCCTGGTACACGGCGCGTTCGCCGACGGGTCCAGCTGGGCCGAGGTGATCGACCTGCTGCGGGCGCGTGGCGTGGAGGCGCTCGCGGTGAGCAACCCGTTGCGCGGGCTGGCGCACGACGGCGACTACGTGGCGAGCGTCGCCGGGCAGGTGGACGGGCCGGTCGTGCTGGTCGGCCACTCGTACGGCGGCCCGGTGATCACGCACGCCGCCACCAAGGCGCCGAACGCCAAGGCGCTGGTGTACGTGGCGTCGTTCGGCGTGGACAAGGGCGACAGCGCGTTGAGCTCGGTCGAGAGCTTCCCGCCGGTGGAGCTGAACACGTCGCTGGTGCCGCAGCAGTTCCCGGACGGCGACGGCAGCGACACGGAGTTCACGATCCGCCGTGACGCGTTCGCGAGCGTGTTCGCCGCCGACCTGCCGGACTCGGTCACCGCCACCGCGGCGGTCAGCCAGCGCCCGATCGCGGCCCGCGCCCTCGGCGAGCCGCTGTCCGTCGAGCCCGCGTGGAAGACCCTGCCGTCGTGGTTCGTGGTGGCGACCGCGGACAACGCCATCCACCCGGACTCGCAGCGCGCCGCCGCGGACCGGCTCGGCTCGACCACCGTCGAGGTGGAGGCCTCGCACGCCATCGCCCTCTCCCGCCCGACCGAGGTGGCCGACCAGATCCTCGCCGCCGTCACCGCCATCTCTTAACCCCCGCGCGTGTCGAACGCTCGCGTCCCGCGTGTCGAACCTCCAGGACCGGCGTGTCGAACCTTCAGGACCCGCGTGTCGAACCTCCAGGACCCCCGAGTTCTACGTTCAGGTTCGCCCCGGACCGCTCGGCCGTGTCCCGAACGTGGAATTCGGGGGTCCTGAGTGGACGACACGCGGGACGCGAGCGTTCGACACGCGGGGCCTGAGCGTTCGACACGCGGGACCGGGAGGTTCGACACGCGCGGTGGTGGAAGGATTTCGGGCATGCGGGTGTTGCTGGTGGAGGACGACGAGCCGATCGCCGAGTCCCTCACGCGGGGGTTGGCCAGGTACGGGTTCGACGTCGAGTGGGTGCGCACCGGGGCCGAGGCCCTGGCGGCGGAGCCGACCGACATCGTGCTGGTCGACCTCGGCCTGCCGGACATGGACGGGCTGGACGTGTGCCGGGAGCTGCGCGCCCGCGGCGACGTGCCGATCATCGTGATCAGCGCGCGGGCCGACGAGACCGACCGCGTGGTCGGCCTGGAGATCGGCGCGGACGACTACGTGTCCAAGCCGTTCGGCGTCCGCGAGGTGATCGCCCGGATGCGCGCGGTGCTGCGGCGGGTCCGGCCCGCGCTGCCCCAACCCGACGCCACCCGGTCGCCCGACGCCCAGCCGAGCAGGCTCACGATCGACCGCCGGGCACGACGGGTGCACGTCGACGGCATCGAGATCACCCTGACGCCCAAGGAGTACGACCTGCTGGCGTTCCTCGCCGAAGCGCCCGGCGCGGTGTTCACCCGCGAGCAGATCATGGAGGCGGTGTGGGACGCCAACTGGTTCGGCCCGACCAAGACCCTCGACGTGCACGTGGGCGCGCTGCGCCGCAAGCTCGGTGACGCGGTCGCCGTGGAGACCGTGCGCGGAGTCGGGTTCCGGTTGGTGCTCACGTGATCCGCCAGCTGGTCGCGAGCTACGTGCTGCTGGTGCTGGTGGCGATCGCCGCGTTCACCGTCCCGGTGGCGTTCACGCTCACCGACCAGCTCTACCGCGACGAGGAGAACTCCGCCCGCCGGGAGGCGGAGACGGCCGCGCTGCTCCTCGCGCCCGGCGACGCGCCGTCCCGCCAGGCGCTGGCCCGCCTGGTCGAGGCCTACCAGCGGCAGACACCGGGCCGGTTGGACGTGCTGACCGCCGCACGCACCGCCGTCGACCCGCTGCCGCTGCCCGCCGCCACCGACGACCCCGCGTTCACCGAGGCGTTGAACGGCCGCGAGTCCCTGAGGTGGGGCGAGGCCGAGGCGCTCGGCGCGGAAGGCCTGGTGCTGGCCGTGCCCGCCAGGTCCCCGGACGGCGCGGTCGTCGGCGCGGTCCGGATCAGCTACCCGTCCGGTCCGCTGAGCACCCGGCTGTGGCAGATCTGGGGTTTCCGCGCCGCCCTGGCCGTCACGGTGCTGATCGCGGCGGCCGTGGTCGGCTTCTTGCTCGCCCGCCGGCTGACCCGCCCGCTGCGCGAGCTCAACCGGATGGCGGGCAGGCTGCGCGACGGTGACCTCACCGCGCGGGTCGAGGAGACCGGCCCGCCGGAGACCCGGACCCTCGCCGGCACCCTCAACACCGCGACGGAGACCATCGGCACCCTCGTCGGCTCGCAGCGCGCGTTCATCGGCGACGCCTCCCACCAGCTCCGCACTCCCCTCACCGCGCTGCGCCTGTCGCTGGACAACATCGCCGACGGCGTGGACGACCCGTACGTGCGCGAGGACGTCGACCACGCCACCGCCGAGGTGGTGCGGATGAGCAGGCTGGTCAACGGCCTGCTCACGCTCGCCAGGGCCGAGTCCACCGTGGCCACCCCGGAACCCGTCCGGATCGGCGACGTGGTGGCGGGCCGGTTCGACACCTGGCGGGCCGCCGCCGAGGAGCGCGGCATCCGGCTCCGGCACGACGCCGCCGACCCCGACCTGCGCGCCCTGACCGGGCACGGTCACCTGGAGCAGGTGCTGGACAACGTGCTGTCCAACGCGCTCGCCGTCTCACCGGACCACGCCGCGATCACCGTGGTGAGCAGGCGGGAAGGCCGCAAGGCGGTGATCGAGGTGGTCGACCGGGGTCCGGGCCTGCCGGCCGCCGACCGCGAGCGCGCGTTCGACCGGTTCTGGCGCGGCCCGGGGCTGACGGGCCGCTCCGGCTCGGGCCTCGGGCTCGCGATCGTCAAGCAGCTGGTGTCCGACGACGGCGGGTCGGCGAGCCTGCACGAGGGCGAGCACGGAGGGCTGTGCGTGCGGATCGTGCTGCGGGCACCCTGAGCGCAGTGCGCCCGGTCAGTGCGCCCGGTCAGTGCGCTTCGGGCATGGCCGACGAGTGGTGGTTGACGATCAGCCACTTGCCGTCGACGCGCTCGTAGGCGAACGTGTAGCGGGCGTCGACCTGCGTGCCGTTCGCGGCCAGGGTGAAGCGGTAGACGCCCGCGTCGATCGCCGTGTCCGGGCCGAGCACCGCCACGTGCGACTCCAGGATCTCGCCGCTGGGCTTGTTGGCCAGGAAGTGCTCGAAGTAGTCCACGATCTCGGCGCGGTCGGAGCGGACGTTGTCCGACAACGTCGGCAGCAGCACGGCGTCCGGCGCGTAGAGATCGGCGACCTGCTGCGGGTCGCCGGTGGCCAGCGCGCGGTTCCAGGTGTCGAACAGCGCCTCGACCTCCTGCGTGGACGGCCCGGCGACGGCGGTGGTGGCAGGGGCGGTGGTCGGTTGCTCGTTGCCTGAGGCCGTGCCGCACGCGGTCAGCGTGACGGCCAGGGCCACCGCGGTGATCGCTCCGGAACAGGTGCGGCCAACGTTGCTCATCGTCATCTCCTGCGGGTGGTGCGGATGTCGCGTTCCACTTTCGTGTGACGTGTGGAAGCGACAGCACAGGAGGAAGACAACGCCGGGTAAGGGTTCCGCCAAGAAAGCGGCGTGGCCGACCCGGGAGCCGGCCACGCCGTCGCCGGTCAGCCGACCTTGCCGACGCCCGCCCCGGCCATGACCGCGGCCTTCACGGTGTTCGGGTCGTCCAGCGTGTAGGAGTAGTAGTCGCGCGGCTCCTGCACGCTGCCGCTGCAGTCGGGCTGACCCGACTCACCGGCGAACACGTTGTTCCGCGCCACGCACCGCCCGCCGGGACCGGCGTAGTTGTTGCTCACCGGCTCCTCGACGTCCTCGAAGTAGTTGCCCTCGACGACGCAGCCCGAGTCCGCCTGGCACGCCACGCCGACGTCGGTGTTGTAGAGGTAGTAGTTGTTGAACACGTGCACCGGCTCGCCGAACCGGACGCGCGGGTTGCGCTGCGGCGTCCTGTCGAACCAGTTGTGGTGATAGGTCACCTTGAGCCGGCCGACGTCCTGCGCGCCGTTGCCGTCGTCGTGGCCCAACAGCATGTTCTTGCTGTGGTTGTGGGTGTGGTTCCACGAGACGGTGACGTAGCTGGAGCCGCGCTTGATGTCGATCGCGCCGTCGTACCCGTTCGACAGGTCGTTGTGGTCGATCCACACGTGGTGGGAGAACATCTGCACGTTGATCGCGTCGTCGGCCCAGTCGCGGAACACGAGGTTGCGGACGATGACGTTGCGCACCGCGTCGGCTGGCGGCGAGGTGACGTTCGAGACCGGCAGGCCGATGTTCAGCCCGCCGCCGGTGAGACCGGAGGCCGACCCGATGCCGACGATCGTCTTGTCCGACGTGACGTCGTGCATCGGCCCGGGCAGCGCGATCATGCCGCGCACGCAGATGTTCAGCGGTCCGACCTGGGCGATGGCGGCCAGGAACTCCGCCGCCGTGTCGACCTCGATCGTGGGACCGCCGGCGCCGCCGGTCGTGCCGCCCTGACCCCACGCGGTGACGGAGGCGAACCCCTGCGGACGCCCTGACGTGGCGCACGTGCCGGGTTGTTGCGAGGTGGTGGTCGTGGTCGTGGTGCTCGTCGGCCCGCCCGGTCCGGCCACGTCGGTCACCACCACGTCGTCGAACGTCGCCGACGCGTAGTAGGTCGCCAGGCCGATCCGGCCGCTGCCGAACGTGGTGTCGGTCGCCGTGACGACCTGCGCGCCGTCCACGAAACCGCGCAGCGTGCTGCCGAAGACCTCCAGCCGCACCGTGCGCCAGGTGCCGACGGCCACGGCGACCGGCGCGGTGGCCAGGGCGGTGTGCCCGCCGCCGACCCGCTTGCCGAGCACCGCGAAGCCTGCGTTGGACAGGGCCAGGTAGTAGTAGTTGCCGGTGTTCTGCACCCGGGCCGTCACGGCGACGTGCCGGTTCGAGCCGTTGAACGCGGTCGGCTTGACCCGAGCCTGCACCGACTGGCCGGACCACACCGTGCCCGCGGTCGCCCTGGCGTCGGCGCTGGTGCCGGACTGGCGCCAGGCGCGCGACCCGTCGGCGACCACCGTCCAGCTGCCGCCGCTCGAGCTCCAGCCGGTCGCGTTGCCGTCCTCGAAGTCGTCGTCGAACAACGTCGCGGCCGATGCCGAAGGCACCAGCAAAACCGCCACCGCGACCACGAACGCGCTCGCCACGGCGGCGAGCGACGCTAATCTGCCGTGCTTGCTCAAAGGAGCCTCCTGTGCTGAACCGGGCGTTCTGCGCCCGATTCCGCCGACCCTTCGGCGTTCACGGTGGTGAATGCGTTCACGCTGGTGAACGTGGGTGTGGACGCGTTCGGGCGACGGCTGCCGACAAACGGAGGCGGCGGTTGGCGGCACGCTCTCGAAAGTGCTTCGAATCCTTGCGGCGAAGGTAGGGCTTCGTTTCCGGGACGTCAACGCCACATCACGCGACGGGTTCGGAAACCGATCCGGGAACGGGTTTTCAGGGGCCGTCGACCGGGATCGTGTCGAGGACCGACGCGGCGATCGACGCGGCCGGTTCCACGTACGCGCCGGCGAGGGCTTGGAAGACCTGCTCGGCCCGGATCGCGGGCCAGTCCTCGGGCAGGTGCTCGGCGGGCAGCCGGGGGTCTTGGCGGACGAGTTGCAGCCACTCGGTGTGCAGCAGCAGCTGCCTGGCCAGGTCGTCCGGCGCGTCGGCCAGCGGGCGGTCGTGGTCCCAGCGGCGCAGGAACACCTGGTAGCGCTCGGCGATCGCGGGCACGTCGAACGCGGTGCGCGCGATCTGCTCGGCCTCGGTCGGCTTGGCCGTGTGCGCGGTGAACACCTTGAGGTGGTCGTCCAGCTCGAGGTCCTCGACCAGGGCGGGCACGTCGACCACGCCCGGCGCGACCCACAGGCCGTTCTGCAGCGGGCCGAACCCGCCCCAGATCAGCCGCGAGCGCAGGTCGTGCCGCTGGCTGCGCCACGACTCGGGCACGGAGAAGCCCACCACCGTCCAGGCGCCGTCCCAGTCGCTGTTGATCGCGCCGCTGCGCCAGACCCGGTGCTCGCCATCCTCCAGCACGGCCGTCGAGCGCGCGGTCAGCCCGAAGTACGTGCGCCTGCCGACGCGGTGCCGCGCCAGCAGGTCCCGCTTGACCATGCGGGTCAACGTCGAGCGCACGGCGTCCTCCGACACCCCGACCCGGGCGAACACGTCGATGACGCTGCCGGAGAAGACCGCGACGCCCCGGTTCAGCACGTGGATGCCGAGGAAGCTGAGCATCAGCGACTGCGGCCGGGCCGATGCCTCCTGCTCACGGTCCTGCGAGTCGTCGTGCGGGATCACCGGGCGAGCGTAACCCCGGCTCCGCGCCCTTGTGCGACCCGGCCGATCCGCTACCCTCAACGTGAAACACCTTCATCTTCGGGTCGAGTGAAGGGCGGTCGCGGTGAAGCGGATCGCGTTCCTGCTGGCGCTGGTGCTGACCACCTCCACGGCCCCCGGTGTCGCCGCGCCGGACGGGCTGTGGTTCGACGGCTCCGCCGTGACCGTCGCCGATGGCGCGTTCCGCGACGAGCACGGCCGCGAGGTGGTGTTGCGCGGGTTCAACGTGTCCGGCACGGCCAAGCTCGCCGAGCACCGCGGCCTGCCGTTCGCCGGCACGGCGGACGCGCGGTCGTCCGCGGCGGCGATGCGGCGGATGACCGGCGCGAACGCGGTGCGATTCCTCCTCACCTGGGCGTGGGTCGAGCCGGAGCCGCGCCGGATCGACCTCGCCTACCTCGACCGCGTGGGCGAGCAGATCCGCGCGTTCACCGACCAGGGCATCCGGGTCTACCTCGACTTCCACCAGGACCTGTACTCGCGCCACCTCTTCAACCGCGACAGCTGGTACACCGGCGACGGCGCGCCGGAGTGGGTCGTGCGCGCGGGCGGCTACCCGAAGGAGTCGTGCGGGATCTGCGTGCACTGGGGCCAGAACATGAAGAGCAACAACGCGGTCACCGCCGCGACGCGCGACTTCTGGCACAACCGGGAGATCACCACGTCCGCCGGGCCGATCCGGATCCGCGACGAGTTCCTGCACCAGGCGGGCGAGGCGATGCGGCGGCTGAAGTCGACGCTGTCGGCGGAGGCGTTCCGGCTCGTGCTCGGCGTCAACCCGCTCAACGAGCCCTACGCCGGACGGTACGACGAGGGCCAGGACGGCGTGGCCTGGGAACGCGACCTGCTCATGCCGTTCTACCGGCAGTTCCGGCAGCGGATGGACGACGCCGGGTGGGCCGACAAGCCCGCGTTCGTCGAGCCGCTGGTGTTCTGGAACCAGAACGTGGAGTTCTTCGCCGAGCCGGGCGGTTTCCCGGCGGTGCCGACGCTCGGCGACCGCTTCGTGTTCAACTCGCACTTCTACGACGGCAAGGCGCAGTCCGGTCTGCTCAAGCCGGGCAAGGTGGCCGACGGCGAGTACACGGCCGACTTCAACCGGATCCGGGATCGGGCCGATGCCCTCGGCACGGCCGGGATCGTGTCGGAGTTCGGGCACCCGGTCGCCGGTTTCACCTCCGACAAGAACCCGACCGTGCTGAAGGCGATGTACCAGGCGCTGGACTCCCGGCTGCCCGGCGCGCGGTGGTGGGCGGGCGCGGCGGGGTCCGGGCCGGTGTTGTCGGGCAGCCAGTGGCACTGGGACGTCAACTACGGCCGGCACCACGAGCTGATGAACGACAACCCGGACAAGGTCCGCACCGAGGGTGACGCGATGAACGACGAGCACTTCTCCGCGGTGCGCGTCGACGACGGCGGCGACCCCGTGCTGACGGTGGAGGGCCGGATCGTCGACCGGCTGTTCCCGCGGGCCGTGGCGGGCCGGACGGCGGCGTTCACCTACGAGGACCGCGCCCGGGACGGCGGCGCGGTGCTGTCGTGGAACCGGGTCCCCGACACGATGCCCTCGGTGCGGGCGCTCGTCGGAACCGGGCAGTTCGGCGTGCTCGTGTGGCGTGGCAACGGTGTCGCCGCACCGACGGAGCTGCACCTGCCGTCGTCGTTCCCGCCCGCGTCGACCACGGTGGTGAGCGATCTCGGCTCGCTCACCGGGCTTCCCGCGCACACCGGCACCGAACCGGTGTCCGTCGCACCGGAGCCGGGCGTGCCCGGCGTGAACCGGCTGCTGCTGTCCACACAGGACACCGGGCCGCACTTCGCGCTCGTGACGAACAACGCGCCCGCCGGACCGGTGGCCGCCGCACGGGCGGAACTGGCCGCGTGGGTGGCCGCAACCTTCGCCTGACCCCCGTCACGGCACGCCCGACAACGCCGTCCCAGCTCCAGTCCGGGGAGCGGGAGGTCTGGCTGGTCGTGACCGGCGCACCGGCCACCGCGGTGCCGCACTACGTGTTCCTGGACGGCTACAACGCCGCCCGGCGGTACCCGTACGAGTTCCGGGTCTCCGGCGCCACGCCGTCGGGCTTCGATCCCGGCCACGTCAAGCCGGCGCCGACCGGCGGCGGTCGCCGGCACGCCAACGGCGGTGGTCGGCTCGCCGACACCGCCTCCGTGTCCGCCTCCGCGCGCGTCGGGTCGAAGGCCGCGGCAGCTACGCCTCGGCCGCCGACCAGGACTTCGCAGCTGTCCGCTGCGCCGACGGGGCGTGCACGCGACTGGGCGGCTCGTCGGGCTACGGCCCGTACACCCCGGAGGCGATCAACGAGGCGACCGTGCTGTCGGAGAACGGCCGGGTCGCGCACGGCGACCAGTCGCTCAACGAACGCGGCGACGTCATCGGGTGGACCGCGGCCAACGAGTGGTCGTCAGCCCGAGGGTTCCTCTGGCGCGCCGGCCGCACCACGGGCACCGACAGCACCAACCGGCCCGTGATCTGGACGCCGCTGCCCACCGCTCACGACGGGTGGGCGTTGCGGTAGAGGCGGACGGCGTTGCGCATCGCCATGGTCACGGTCATCGAGCCGACCCGGGGCACGAAGACCGAGGCGCGGTCCACCACGTCGTCGGCGAAGTTCTTCATGGTGGAGAAGTTAAGGCACACCGCGCCCGGTTTGATCTCGTCCGCCCGGACCAGCGGGAAGTCGCGTGACGGCACACCGGTGACCACCACGTCCGCCTCGGCGAGGGCGGTGGCCCGGTCGGTGGCCACGGCGTCCACGTGGTGGCCCTGGATGCCGGCCGCGTGCCGGAACGCCAGCGAGCCCGAGAGGTCGAACGACGTGACGTCCGCGCCGTCGTTGGCCAGCATGGCGGCCAACGGGCGCCCGACGATCTCGCTGCGGTTGAAGACGCACGCCTTCACCGACGCCAGCGGGGTGTCGCCGTCGCCGCGGAACGCGCCCGCCTCGCCCAGCAGCTTCATCACGGCCAGCGGGGTGCAGGGCAGGACGGCCCGGCGGGTGCCTGCGTCGTCGATGAACCGCCGGTTCTCGTAGAGGCAACGGCTCCAGAACGAGTGCAGGCCCTCAACGTCCTTGCGCGGGTCGACCAGCTCGCGCAGCCAGCGGTCGCGTTCGGGGTCACGGACCGGGTAGTAGACGAACACGCCGTGCACGCCGTCGTCCGCGCCGGCGTCGCGGACGGCGGCCTCGACGTCGTCGGCGCGTGGCGTGCGGAGGTCGAAGTCGATGCCGACCTCCGCGCACGCGCGCCGGGTGTACTCGGCGTAGGTCCGGGCCGGCCGGTCGCCGTCGACCAGGAAGCCGACCACGGTGAGGCGTTCCGGGATCGTCGCCAGGTCGGCGCGGATCCCGTCGCGGATGGACTCGGCGAGGTCGGCCGGGTCGATGGTGCGGGCGGTCATCGGGACTCCTCCGGGGTGCTGCTCTCGATGCGGGTGTGCGCGGCCACGGCGGCGCGGCGCACGGCGTCCAGTCGTGCGGTGAACGCCGCCGCGTCGGCACCGAGCCCCGCCACGTTGGCCTCGGCTCCGCGCAGGGTGGCCAGGACGGATCCGAGCAGCAGGTCGGCGCCCGCCCGGACATCGCTGACGACCGTGCCGCTGACGACGGGCAGCACCGAGTGCGCCCACTCCAAGGCTTCCACCGCGTCCGAGGCGGCGGTCAGCGGGCCTTCCGTGGCCGCCGCCGAAGCCGCCGCCACCGCGGCCTCCCGGGCGGCCCGTTCCCCGTCCGTTGAGCGCGGCAGCCGCCGTGCCCGGAGGTAGTCCTCGAACAGCTCCACGTCACGGTCGGCGGCGGGACCGAGGCGGTCGAGCAGCGACTTGCCCGCCGTGATCGCGTCGCCGACCGACGGGTCGCGCCGGGCGGTGATCTCCAAGGCCATGAGCACCAAAGCGCAGCCGAACGCGGCCGTCACCGCGGCCACCGACCCGCCGCCGGGCGTCGGGCTCGCACTGGCCGTCCGCGCGCGCAGGTCGGCCACGCTCAGTTCCCACAAGGTGTCCGTCACGCGAAGATCATCGCTCGTCCGGGCCCCGGCTGCCACAGCATCGCGGATCAACCCGGCCCCGTGCGGCCGGTCAGCGCGATGGCCCTGGCCGCGAGCAGGGCGACGCAGCCCAGAGCCGTCACCGCCAGCGCGACCACGAACGTCGGGTACAGGTACGGCACCTGGAGCCACGCCACGTCACGTCCCCGGTACAGGTAGCCGACGACCCGGTGGACGGTGAGCAGGAGCAGGAGCGGCAGCACCAGCGGGACCAGGCGCGCCACCGTCGACGCGGTCGACCGTGGGCGGGCGGCCCACCGTCGCGACCGGACCACGCCGCGAACGGTCAGCGCCGCGAACACCAGGGCGAGGCCGAGCAGCACCGCATCGACGACGGTGTTCGGGTCGCCCACGGGCGGCAGTTGCCTGCCTTCCACCAGGGTGACCAGGCGCGCGCCGAGCGCCTGGGCGTCGCCGTGCCGCATCCCGGTGTTGGCCAGGACGGCGATGCCGTGGCCGGACCCGGGCAGCAGCGCCTGGTACGCGGTCGAGGTGAACAGGTCGCCGCCGTGGTCGACCAGCGGCGCGCCGGCCGCCGTGACGCCCACGAACCAGCCGAGGCCGTACGACTCCGACACGGTGGTCGGCGTGTGCGTCTCGGTGATGCTCCGCGGGGTGGCGATCGACGTGCCGTCGGGTCCGCGTCCGCCGTTGTTCTGCACGATCAGCCACGCCGCCAGGTCGTGGGCGGAGGTCAGCACGCCGCCGGAGCCGTTGCCGAACGCCGGCGGTTCGGGCAGCGCCACGGGCACGCCGAGGACCCTGACGTGCCCCTCGGCGCTCGGGGGCAGGTCGCGCTCGGTGTCGGCGGTGCGGCTGTCGGCCATGCCGAGAGGGTCGAACACCTCGCGGCGCAGGTGGTCGGCGAACGGCAGGCCGCCGACGACCTCGACCAGCCGGGCGGCCACCTGGAAGTTCGGGTTGTGGTACTCCCAGCGCGAGCCGGGTGCGGCGGCCAGCGTCGAGTCGCGCATCGCGGCCACCGCCTCGGCCAGGGTGCGCACCGGCGGGCCGCTGAACGACCGGTGGGTCGTGTCCGACATGCCGGAGGTCTGGTCGAGCAACTGGCGCACGGTGATGTCGGCGGCGCGGGGGTCGGCCATCGTGAACTCGGGCAGGTGCGCGCGCACCGGGTCGTCGAGCCGGATCCGGCCGCTCTCCACGAGCCGCATCACCGCCACCGCCGTGAACGACTTGCTCACCGACGCGGCGGCCATGATGGTGTGCTCTGACACGGCGTCGCCGTCGGGCGTGTGGCCGTACCCGGCGGTGTGCACGACGGTGGCGCCGCGGGTGACGGCCACCGCGACACCCGGCAGCGCGGTCTGCTCCCGGTACTCCCGCACGACCGCGTCGATGGCCGCGGCGTCGACGGTGGGTGCAGCCGTGAGGGACGTGGCGGAGATGATCAAAGCGGACAGGATCGAGGTGAACACCCCAGGCAGTCTCCGGGCGTCCCGGTCGCGTGCCATCGGACCGTGGTCCGAGTTCCGCCGGTCGTCGCCCGGCTACGGTGCCACCATGGTGCGACTCGGCCCGAAAGGACTGCTGGTGGACGTGGTGGCCGCGGGCGTGGTCGTGGCGTGGGCGGTGCTGCGCGCGCCGGCGGTGGACGTGCTCGCCGCGGTCGCGGCCGTGGCGCTCGGGGTTCCGCTCGCCGTCCGCGGGCTCCGGCCCACCGCGGTGCTCTCCACCGTGCTGCCGGTCGGCTCGGCGGCGATCGTGGTCGGCACCGGGAACGAGTCGACGCTGGCCGCCATCGCGTTGGCGCTCTACCCGGTCGTGTTGTCGTCGTCCCGGTCGGGTGTCGTGGGCGCGGTCGCGTCGCTGGCGTGCGTAGTGGTGGCGGGGGTGACGGTGGCGACCGTGCCGGGTCTGCCGCTCGTCCCGGCGCCGGCGGGCACGGAGTCGTTCGCCACGAACCCCTTGTCCACCCTGCTGTTCAGCGCGGTGGTCGTCATCGGGTCCTGGGCGGTGGCCGCCGCCGTCCGCACGCGCCGGCGGCACGCCGCGGAGCTGGCCGAGTCGCGCACCGCGCGGGCGGTGGCCGAGGAACGGCTGCGCATCGCCCGGGACATCCACGACGTGGTCGGGCACAACCTCAGCCTGATCGCCATGAAGGCCGCCGTCGCCAACCACGTGGCGGGCACGCGCCCCGACGAGAGGGAGGCGGCGCTGAGGGGCATCGAGCAGGTCAGCCGGTCGGCCCTCGCGGACGTCCGGACCGTGCTCGGCGGGCTGCGCGAGCCGTCGGCCCCGGCGGGCGCCGCCGGGTTGGACCGGCTGGTGGACGAAGCGCGTTCGGCCGGCGTCACGGTGACCGCCGAGCAGGCCGACCTGTCCGGGGCACCGGCCGCGGTACGGGTCTCGGCCTACCGCATCGTGCAGGAGGCGTTGACCAACGTGCGGCGTCACGGCCACCCGCCGCGGTGCCACCTGGTCACGGCCGTCGAGCCGGGCAGGCTCGTCATCTCGGTGGTCGACGAGGGCACGGCCGCGCCCGGCGCCGACGGGCACGGGCTGCCGGGCATGCGGGAACGGGTCGCGCTCCACGGCGGCACGCTGGACGCGGGCCCCGCTCCCGGCGGCGGGTTCGCGGTCCGCGCCACGCTCCCGTTCGACACCGGCGCCCACCGTGGCTGAGCCGATCCGCGTGCTGCTGGCCGACGACGAGCCGATGTACCTCGACACGATCCGGTTGCTGATCGACGCCGACCCCGGGGTGGAGGTGGTCGCGGAGGCGGGGACCGGCCGGGAAGCGTGCGAGCTGGCCGCCCGGCACCAGCCGGACGTCGCGGTCGTCGACGTCCGGATGCCCGACCTGGACGGCATCGCCGCCACCCGGCGCCTCACCGCGCTGCCCGAGGCGCCCAAGGTCCTCATCCTCACCACGTTCGACCTCGACGGCGTCGTGTACGAGACGTTGCGGGCGGGCGCGAGCGGGTTCCTGCTCAAGGACGTCCCGCCGCACCGGCTGCTCGACGCCATCCGGACGGTCGCGGCCGGTGAAGCGCTGCTCGCGCCGACCGTCACCCGCAGGCTCATCGCGGACTTCCTCCGCACCCCCGCGCCGCCCCGCGCCCGACGACCGCTCGACCGCGTGACCCCTCGGGAACAGGAGGTGCTCCACCTGATCACGCGAGGGCTGTCCAACACCGAGATCGAACAAGCGCTGCACCTGAGCCGGCACACGGTCAAGACGCACATCGGGCACCTCATGGCGAAGCTGGCCGCCCGCGACCGGGCACAACTGGTGATCGCGGGCTACGAAGCCGGTCTCGCCGACTGACGCACCCGCGGCGGTCACGTCGGCGGACGTCGTGCGGCCGCGACACCGGCGGCGGTCAGGCTCGCGGCCGTCAGGACGAGGACGCCGGCGGCGCCCGTGCCCGCCGCGAGCAACCCCGCCGCGCTGGGCACCACGACCTGGCCGAGCCGGTTCCCGGTGAGGCGCAAAGACATCGCCCGGCCGCGCAGCCCCGGCGGCGTCGCCTCCGCCAGCCACGACATCGTCAGCGGTTGGCCCACACCGAGGCCGAGCCCGACCACGAGGACGACGAAGCCGAGCAGCCACACCGGCATCGGCACGGCCGCCGCGGCGAGCCCGACCGCGGCCGGCGCCACGCTGCCCGACAACAGCCGACGCCTGCCCAGCCACGCGGCGAGGCGGCCGAGGAACAGGCGTGACGTCATCGACGCAGCCGCGCGCACCGCGAGCAGCACACCGACCACACCGGACGGGATGCCGCGCTCGGCGCCCAGCGCGGGCAGGTACACCAACGTGATGTCGACCGCCGCGATCACCGCGCAGCTGACCGCGAGCGTCCGCACCAGGCCCGGCCGTCGCAGCAGGTCGCGCACGCCGTCCGGCGCACCGTCCACTGTGGCCGCACGACCGACGGCGGGCGCGCGCAACGCCAGCGTGACGCCGATCAGGACGACGGTGATCACGAACGCCACCACGAACACGGTGTCCGTGCGCGGGATCGTCCGATCACCGTCGAACAGCAGGATCAGGCCCGGCCCGACCGCCTGCCCCGGCGACGCCGCGAACGTGTGGTAACCGAACGCGGCGTCGTGGCGCGAGGTCTCGGTCGTGTTCGCCACCAGGGCCTGCTGCGCGACCACCGAGCACAGGTGACCGGTGCCGAACAGCACGCTGCCGGGGCTCGACACGGTCAGGCACTTGGGACCTCCTCGCTTGTAGCGCCTCGGTCCGGACGTGCGGAAAGCGGTGGCCGGCAACCGCGCCGACCACCGCTCCCCTGGCCGTTTCAGCTGGTCGAGGGCCCCGTCCAACCGGTGGGCACGTGGCCGACGCGCACCCGCTGCGGGTGGTCGCCGACCGGCACCGAGACGAGCTTGCGCCCGGTGGCGAAGTCGATCGCGGTCACCTGGTCGGAGCCGCTCTCCGAGATCACGCAGCTGCGCCCGTCACCGCTGACGGTCGCCCAGTAGGGCTTGGACGCGGGCACGAGCGCGCCTTCGCGCAGGGTCGCCCGGTCGACGATCACGGCGTAGTCGTCCATGGTCCCGGCGATGCACAGCTTGTCGCCCCGCGGGCTCATCGACATGCCGTGGTGGCGCGAGTCGTTGACCCACGTCGTGCGGTCCTCGCTGGTGTTCGGGTTCTTGGGCAGTTCCTTGAGGCGGGTGACGCGGTCGGTGGCGACGTCGTACTCCAGGAAGCCGTTGAAGAACGACACCTGGAAGTACAGCTTCGACTCGTCGGGCGTGAACGCCACCGGCCGCACCGAGTCGGACAGGTCGGAGCGGCCGAACGCGTCCAGCCGCGGCCTCATGTCGATCACCTTGACCTGCTGGAACGTCGCCGCGTCCACCACCGTGACGCGCCGGTCCCCCTTGGTGAAGTCGAACGCCGGGTCGTCCAGGGCGGTGTTGACCTCGCCGATGGACATGTTCCACAGGTACCGGCCGCCGTCGGTGAACACGTTCTCGTGCGGCTTGTCACCGGTCGCGAACGAGCCGACCTGGCGACCGGTCTCGATGTCGAGCACGTGCACGGTGTTGGAGGTCGAGGCGGACACCGCGACCCGGCGGCCGTCGGGCGAGACGGCCATGTGGTCGGAGCGGAAGCCCGAGACCGGGAAGCGCCAGTTCACCCGGCCGGTGGCCAGGTCGATGGACACCACGTCGGCGAAGCTCGGCCGGGAGGCGACCACGGCGCGGCCGTCGGGCGTGGTGTACATGTCGTCGACGAACTGGTCGTGGCCCTCGCCGGGGCCGGACCTGATGCCGAGGAAGAACGCGAGCTTGATCGGGTTGAGGTAGATCTCCCACAGCCGCTCCTGGCGGTCGGGGATGATGTTCACCCGGCCGATCTTCGCGAAATCGCCGCTGGAGGCGATCACGTCGGCGGTGCCGTCCCAGTTGTTCCCGACGAACATCACCTCGCGCAGCGCCGTGCCCGCGGGAGGGGCGGCGACGGCGGGTGCGGTGGTCGCGACGAGCACGCAGGTGGCCAGGAGGCCGAGCAGGCGCGTGCGGGGCACGCGCTTCCGTCCTCCCGACCCGGATTTCTTGTCCACGACAGCTCCAAACCGGATGCGCGAGTTGTCACATCCGTGCAGGGTTTGCGATTCGTCCACGCCGGTTCCAGAACCCGTGGCCCCCGGGTCCGGCCGGACTGTTACCGTTCAGTAGGCAATAGATACCGGCTCGCGGCGGGTCCGCGGTAGGGGCCGGCGCCCAACGAGCCGGGTGCTCGTTATGCCACTGCCACAACGTCGCGGCGGGAGGATGTGGCCGGTGTCGGCAGCGCACGATCGCGGTCGCCTGCTCGGGCAGGTGCTCAGGGGCATGGCGACCGATCGCGGTGTGGTCGAGGAGCTCGTCCGGGCCGCGCGCGGCCAGTCCCCGGAGGTGGCGCGGCTGCCGGAGGCGGAGAACCGCCGGCACGTCGAGGTTCTGCTGGCGACCGGGCTCGACTTCTTCGAGCGGTCCGACGAGCCGGAGGCGCAGGACTTCGAGGCAGCCGAGGCGTTGGGCGCGGACCGCGCGGCGCAGGGGATCTCCATCGACGGACTGCTGCGCGGGGTCCAGGCCGGCCGCACGACGGCGATGAACATCGCCATCGCCCGCAGCCGGGCGGCCGGCGTGCCCGACGAAGTGCTGCTGGAGGGGTTGGTCGACCTCGACCGCTACACCGGGGCGTTGGAGCGGCACGTCATCAACGGCTACCACACGGCCGAGCTCGAACTGTCGCGCACGAACCGGGACGCGAACACGCACCTGCTGCGACGGCTGCTCGTGCACGGCGACGGCGCGCCGCCGGAACCCGCGGAGCTGCGGCGCGCGGGTTTGTCGTCCGACGGGCTGTACCACTGCCTGGTCTCCGACGTGACCCTGCCGGGCGAGGCGCGTGCGCTGGAACAGCGGCTGCTGGGGTGCGGCGGCGTCTACGGGTTGGTGGAGGGTCGGCTGGCCGGGTTGGCCGCCCGACCGCCGGCCGACCTCGGGCCGGACGTGCTGCTGGTGGTCGCGCCCGCGACGGGGCTCGCGGTCATGCGTGACATCCACCCGTTGTGCGTGGCGGCGTTGCGGATCGCCGGTCGGGCGGGGCTGCGCGGGGTGCGCGACCTCACCGACCTGGCGGGCGAGGTGGCGCTGGCCGCGCAACCGGTGCTCGCCGACCTCCTGCGCGGCTCGCTCGACGGCCTCGACCACGACGACGACTTCCACCGCGAACTGGTCGGCACCGCCCTGGTCTACCTCGACCACGGCCAACGCCTCGGTCATGCCGCCGCCGCGCTGCACGTGCACCCCAACACCGTCCGGTACCGGCTCGACCGGCTGGCCGAGATCACCGGCACGCCGTGGGACGACAGCGCGGACGACCCGTCGACCGTGTTGGGCACCCTGCGCCACTGGTGGGCGCTGCGAACCTGGCTCGACCACAGCCCGTCCCGGTGATCTGCCCGTATCATCGCTAACGGCAAACTGTTGTCATCGATCCGCACCTGTGTTATCGTTGCTAACATGGACAACAGATCAGCGATCCTGGCGGCGGCCACCGAGCTGCTGGAGACCTCGCCCAACGGCGACATCTCCACGCGCGGCGTCGGGGAGAAGGCCGGGGTGCAGCAGCCGGTGATCTACCGGCTCTTCGGCGACAAGGACAGCCTGCTCGCCGCGGTCGTCGATCACTGGTTCGCGCAGTACCTCGCGGCCAAGCGCGCCGCCGTGCCGACCGAGGACCCGGTGGCGGACCTGCGGCGAGGGTGGGACGGGCACACGCGCTTCGCCCTCGATCACCCGAACGTGTACCGCCTGATGTACACACCCCGCCTGTCGTCCCCGCCGCAGGCGGTCCGCGAGGCGAACGAGCTGCTGCGCGGCGTGCTCGAGCGGATCGCCCAGGTCGGTCGCCTCGCCGTCGAACCCGACCGCGCCGCCGACGTCGTGATGGCCGCCAACACGGGCGTCGCCCTGTCCCTGCTGAACCGACCCGAGGCGGACCGCGACCCCGAGCTCTCGGTGCGGGTGAGGGAGATCGTGCTGCCCGGCATCCTGACCCCGGAGCCGGACGCGGATCCCGCGGACACCCCGCCGTCGGTGGCGCAGGCGGTGGCACAGGCGGCGACCACTCTCGGCGCGTTGCTGCGCTCGAACCGGCCGGAGTCGTTCAGCCCGGCGGAGTTCGCCCTCCTCACCGAATGGCTGACCCACCTCGCAACCCCCACCAAGCCCTGACTCCACCCCAACCCCGCTTGCACCTGCCGCCAACTCCCCACGACCCCGACCCACCAACGCCGCCGCTGCACCCGCTGCACCCAGCAGCCACACACGGCCGGCCGCAGCCCCCTGCCCAACCACCACCGCAGCGCCGCCACCGCATGGCCCGCCGCAGAGCCGCCATGCCCCGGCCCGCACACCCCGGCCGTCCACGCGGCCCCACCGCGCCGGCACACATAGCGCCCGCCCTGTCTCCGGCCGCACCGTCGCCGTATCCGGCACACACTGCGCATCCCTTGCGCCGAAAGGAAATGTCATGTCCGAGAACACCGCCACTGAACCCACCGCCGGCAATCCCACTGCCGCCACCCGGGTCGCCCTCGTCACCGGCGGCAGCGGGGGGATCGGGCGGGCGGTTGCCGAGCGGCTCGTTGCCGACGGTTTCGCGGTGGGCGTGCACTACGCCCGCAACAAGGGCAAGGCCGATGCGATCGTCGCCGACATCACCGCCCGCGGCGGGCAGGCCATCGCGGTGGGTGGGGATGTCGCCGACGAGCACGACATGAGCGCCGCGTTCGACGCCGTCGAGACGGCTTTCGGCGGCATCGACGTGGTCGTGAACACCGCCGCGACCATGGTCCTGGCACCGATCGCCGAACTGGACCTCGACGACCTGGACCGCATGCACCGCACCAACGTCCGCGGCACGTTCGTCGTCGCGCAGCAGGCCGCCCGCCGCGTCCGCCGGGGTGGCGCGATCGTCAACTTCTCCACCTCGGTCACCCGCACCCAGCTGCCCACCTACGGCGCCTACGTCGCCGGCAAGGCCGCCGTCGAGAGCATCACCCTGATCCTCGCCCGCGAACTGCGCGGCAAGGACATCACCGTCAACGCGGTCGCACCCGGCCCAACCGCGACCCCGTTGTTCTTGCAGGGCAAGGACGACGCCTTGGTCGCCAACTTCGCCAAGGCCACCCCGCTCGAACGGCTCGGGCAGCCCGAGGACATCGCCGAAGCCGTCTCGTTCCTCGCAGGTCCCGCCCGCTGGGTCAACGGCCAGGTCCTCTTCGCCAACGGCGGCCTCGCCTGATCCCGACACCGGCAACGACCTCCGCGCGACCGAGCTCGACGTGAACTCGCACGAGTCCACAACGCGGGCCACATGGTCACCGGTCCCGCCGAGTCGTTCACCCCCGACCAGCCGGCCGAGCTGTACGACGTGAACGTGCCGAGCACCCAGCGGGTCTACCGCACCGCCCTGCCCGGCATGCTCGCCACCCTCACGCTCGAAGGCACCGACGCCTCGCTCGTCGCCGACGAGATCGCCCGGATCGCCGACCCCGTCCGCCGCGACTTCCTCACCCGCATCGACCTTGGGCGACCCGCTCACCGTCCAGCCAGCCCCTACAGAAATCAGTCAACACTGAAGCTATAGAGCGATTAGGGAAGCGCGGCGGACCGGTCGTGGACTTCCAGGACGTCGCGCAGCGGCACGGTAGGCCGTCCGATCAGACCGGAGAGAGCGGGGTCGACCCGTGCGAACGCACCCTGACGACTCGCCGCGAACATCCCCAGCAGCAAGTCCGCGACGTGCTCGGACAGCCCACGGGCGACGGGCGCGGCCCGGTAGTCGTCGTCCGACACGACGACGCGGCGGATCGGCCGGCCCGTCACCTCCGACGCGATCGCCGCGACGTCGGCCAGGTCCACGGCCACCGGACCGGCGAGGGCCGGCGTCACCCCGTCGAAGACGTCCTCGGTCAACGCGAGCGCCGCCGCCTCGGCCAAGTCGTCGTGGGACGTCCAGGACACCGGACCCTCCGCCGGCGGCCAGCTCACCCGTCTCCACCGCGCCGGCGAGCAGCATGACCGCCGTCGACGCGTAGAAACCGTTGCGCAGCGACGTGAAAGCGAGGCCCGACTCCCGCAGCACCACCTCCGTGGCGGCGTGGTCGACCGTCGGCGCGAAGGGCGACGACGGGTTCGAGCCCATGTGGCTGGTGTAGACGACGCGCTCGACCCCGGCCTTCCCGGCGGCGTTGATCGCGGTTTCGCGCAGGCGCACCGCCGTCTCACCGCCGGCGTCCACGGACACGACCAACACCCGTGACGCGCCCTCGAACGCGTGCGCCAGGCTCCCCTCGTCGGCGAAGTCGCCCTGCCTGACCCGAACGCCCCGCTCCGCCAACCCCCGAGCCCGCTCCGGGTCGCGGACGCACACACCGACCCGGTCCGACCCGGCGCAGCAGCCGTTCCACCACCGCTCGACCGAGTTTCCCGTTGGCACCACTGACAATGACCATGCGACAAACCCTGCCCGCGGCGCCGCCGTACCGGAAGGATCACCGAGCACCGGCTTGTCACCCTCAGGGACATACCGATCGGAGGTGGGTGCCGCTTGGAGTCACGCCCCCTGCGCTACTTCGTCGCCGTCGCCGAAGAGCTCAACTTCGCCCGCGCGACCGAGCGGCTGGGCATCTCGCCCCCTCCCCTGTCCCGCACGATCCGCAAGCTGGAAGCGGAGTTGGGCGTCACGCTGCTCGAGCGGACCACCCCCAGCGTCGCGCTGACCCCGCCGGTGCCGTGCTCCTCGACCAGGCCCGGATCGCCCTGGACGCGTTGCGGGCGGCCGGGCGGCGAGCGCAACGCGCCGCGGAGCCGAAGCTCGTCCTGGCGGTCAAGGCCGACGGCGACGCGGGCCTGCTGGAGACCATCCTGGCCGGGTACGCGGGCGACCCGGCGTCGTCCCTGCCGGTCGCGGTGCGCGTGCGCCGGTGGGGCGAGCAAGCGGGGCTCCTCCGCCAGGGCGAAGCCGACGCCACCCTGATCTACGAACCGTTCGACCGCACCGGCCTCGACGCCGAGACCGTCGAACGGCACGTCGCCGCCGTCCCCACTGACCACCCGCTCGCGGCACGCGGGCACGCCACCCTCGCCGAGCTCGGGCTACCGATCGACGACGCGACGCGGCTGGACCAACTCCACCGCCACCTCGACGGGATCGTCGCCCGGCACGACGTGCACGACCTGCCCCCACTGCTCAAGCTGGTCGAACTCGGCGAGCTCGTCACCCTCCTGCCGGAGTCCGTCGTCGGCCACCACCCACGAGCGGGGATCGCCTACCTCGACGTGCCGGACACGCCGCCCGCGACCCTCTCGATCGCCTGGTGCCAGCAGGCCCGCTCGACGGCCACCGCGGCACTCGTCCGCGCGGCCGCCCGGTGACGACCCGCCGACCGCTGGGAACCGGACGCGGGTGTCGACCGACCACTGTGGTGAACCGCTAACCGGGGAGGTCACCGTGGAACGTCGTACGTTCTTACGCGCGTCGGCGCTGTCCGTCGGCACGATGGGAGCAGTGGGAGGGATGTCAGGCGGTGCGGCCACCGCGTCGGCGGCGGCGCCGCTGCGGGTGCAGGTGCTGCTGTTCGACGGGGCGGAGGAGCAGGACTTCATCGCACCGGTGGAGGTGCTGGGGCTCGGCGGGCGGATGAGCGGCGGCGCGTTGACGACGACTCTGGTGACCACCGGTCGTCCCGGCACGGTCACCTGCACGTACGGCACCGAGGTCCGGGCGCCCGGGGGCTGGTCGCCGGAGAAGGCGGACGTGCTGGTGGTGCCCGGTGGCGGGTACAACGACAAGACGGGGCCGGGGGTCAACCGGCTCGTCGCCGACCAGGGCTTCCTGCGCCGCCTGGCCGCCGTCGACGCGCTGCGGGTCGGCATCTGCACCGGCACGATGGTGCTGTCCGCGGCGGGGTTGACCAAGGGCCGCAACGCGACCACGCACACCGGCGCGAAACCCGACCTGGCCGCACAGGGCGCCACCGTCGTCAACGCCCGCGTGGTGGACGACGGCGACCTGATCACGGGCGGCGGCATCACGTCCGGGCTGGACGTGGCGCTGTGGTTGGTGGAGCGGTTCCTCGGCGCGAAGCTCGCCCAGCGGGTGGAGACGGTGCTGGAGTACGAACGGCGCGGCACGGTCTGGCGCGCCTGAGCGCTTCGACCGGCGGTCGCCGGAAACCGAGGGCCGACGACCTCGACGTCCGGGCGCCGACTCGCCTTCCCGGCGGCGGGTGGCGTTGTGGGCGGGGTTGGTCGCCGCGCCCACCTCGCCGGTCATCGCGGTCGGGTTGGGACGGTCGGTCGGGGTGATCGCCGTGGAGGCGGCCGCGGTCGGTGTGGGGCAGGGCGGCGTGCCGCCCGGCGTCCCAGGCGCTCACGACGGCGTCGCCGGCGCTGGTGGTCGGCACCCCGACGTCGATAGTCGCGACGGCGGTGCTGTGGTTGGGCGCGGCGCTGGTCCCGCCCTCGGGCGGGGTCGTGGTCCCGGCGGCGCGTCGGCGTTTCGCGGCCGGGTGTCGTCCTTGGACTTCCTGCTCTCCTAGGGCCTCGCTCCGGCCGCCGCCGCGCTCGTGCCGTCCGCGCGCGACTTCCGCTGACTCACGACGCCCGCAGCTCGTCGCGCAGCGTGCGGGCGACGTGCGCCATCAACGCCTCCGCGCCGGGCTGCACCACGGCCGGCACGCGCGACTCGGTGAGCGCGGCGACGGCGAACGCCTGGCCGTCGGCGTGCTCGACCACACCGACTTCGTGCCGCAGGTTGAGCAGCGTGCCGGTCTTGGACGACCACCGCGACGCGTCGGAGCTGAAGTCGGGTGCGAGCCGGTGGCGCAACGCGTTGTCCCCCATCAGTTCCCGGACCCGTTCGGCGACGGCGGGCCGGATCGTCGTCGGCCGCCAGACGCCGTGCAGGAGGTCCACGAACGCGCGGGCGGAACCGGCGTTCGCGCGGCTGATGTCCAGCTGCGTCACCGGGTGCCCGCGGCCCTCGGTCGCCGCCGCGATGGCCAGCGAGTGGGCGAGGTGGCCCTCCGCCGGGGTGAACCGCTCGGCGGGCGTGTCGATCAGGTCGCGCATGAGGTGGCGGACCGCGATGCCGTCGTGGCGGAGCCGGCGCAGCTCGGCGGCGACCGCGTGGGGCGGGGTCAGCGCGAACAGGGCGTCGGCGGCGGTGCTGTCGCTGATCGCCATGCTGAGGTAGAGCAGGTCGTCCAGCGCGATCGTGGCGGGGTGGCGGAACTTGGGCAACCCGATCGGCCCGCGAGCGGTGACCCGGCCCGGTGTCACGACGACCGGGGTGGCGGCGTCGAGCTCGCCCCGGTCGACGCGTTCCAGCGTGGCGATCGCGAGCGGCACCTTGACCAGCGACGCGACCGGGTACTCCACGTCGGCGTCGAGGCCGAGCTCGTCGCCGGTGTCGAGGTCGCGCACGAGGAACGAGCCGCGCAGGCCGGCGTCGTGCAGTGCTTCCCGCGCCTCACGCAGGACCCTGGTCGTCCCCATCCTCACGCCTCTCCGGCCGGGATGCCGAGGCAGTGCCCGATCACGGCGGGCGGCAGGTCGCGGATCCGCCGGCCGTCCTCGCGCGACCCGGCCGTGACCGCGTAGCCGCGCGCCAGGTCCAGCTCGCCGACCGGCCGCCAGTGCAGACCGAGCTCGTCGGCCTGGCCCGGTGAGCAGAGCAGGAGGTCGGTCGAGGCGAGCACGTCGGCGGTGGCCGCGACCAGCGAAGCCGCCACGACCACCTGGGAGGGTTGCAGGCCAACGGCGTCGCACAGGCGCGTCAGGCGGTCGCGGACGTGCGGCACGTCGTCCTCCGGCTGGAGCCGGATCCGCCGCCGGCGGGTGGTCCGCTCGGCACGGCCGGCGCGCAGGGTCTCCACGTAGACCGCCGAGATCGCGCCGGGGTCGGCGTGACCGGCGAGGCCGAGCGGCACCCGCCAGGCGCCCTCGTCGGGCGGCACGGCGACCAGCGCGGCCCGGACGTCCAGCGTGCGGACCAGTTCCGCGCGTTCGACCGGACCGGCCGGGCGCGGGTCCAGTTCGAGGTCGTGGCGGCGGGCGTCGGAGACGAGCCGGGCCAGCGGGCGCGGCGCGCACACCTCCGGCACGGCCAGCCGGAAGGGGCGCAGCTTGGCGCGCTCGGCGTCGTGCTCCATCGCCTCGGCGAGGTCGACCAGCCGCCGCGCCGACGGCAGCATCTCCCGGCCGAACGGCGTCAGCGCCACGCTCCGCGAGGTCCGGGTGAACAGCCTCGCGCCGAAGTGCCTCTCAAGCGCCGCGACGCGCCTGCTTGCCACGGACTGCGGTATCCGCGCCGCGGCGGCGCCGACGGTGAAACTGCCATGCCCGCTCACGGCCACGAACGCCTTGCACGCCTCGACCACGTCCACGGGCCTCGACTATGCCAGATCGGCATCGATGCCCACCTCGGTGTCTTGGACAGCATGCACGATCGCCTGTGAAGCTCGTCGGCGTGACACCGCCGCACCGAACCATCAGCCGCCGCGCGTTCCTGGGCGCCGCCGCGCTGCTCCCGCTGGCCGGCTGCGCCCAAGAACCGACACCGCCGCCCGCACCGTCCTCCACGCCGGCCGGCACGACGCCCACGCCCTCCTCCGTGCCGACCGATCACCTGGTCGAGCTGGAACGGCGGTTCGACGCGCGACTGGGTGTGTACGCCCTGGACACGGGCACGGGAGCGACCCTCGCGCACCGGGCGGACGAGCGGTTCGCGTTCTGCTCCACGTTCAAGGGGTTGGCGGCGGCCGCGGTCCTGCACCGCAACCCGCTGTCCCACCTGGACACTGTCGTCATGTACTCCGAGGACGACCTGATGGCGAGTTCCGCCATCACCCGGCAGCACGTGGCCACCGGCATGACCATCCGCCAGGTCTGCGACGCGGCGGTCCGCCACAGCGACGGCACGGCGGGCAACCTGCTGCTGCGCGAGCTCGGCGGCCCGGCCGGGCTGACCGACTACGCGCGCGCCCTCGGCGACACCGTCACCCGGTCGGACCGGTTCGAACCGGAGCTCACCACCGCGGTGCCGGGAGACCTCCGCGACACGACCTCGCCCCGTGCCATCGGCACTGACTACCGAAGAATCGTGCTCGGCGACGCCCTCGAGCCCGACAAGCGCGCCTTCCTGCGCGACCTGCTCGAACGCAACGCCACCAAGGCCGGCGCGCACCGCGTCCGCGCCGGCGTGCCGCAGGGGTGGACGGTGGCCGACAAGACCGGCACCGGCGACCACGGCACGGTCAACGACATCGCCGTGGTGTGGCCGCCGGACGCCGCGCCGCTCGTGATCTCGATCATGTCGAGCAAGGCGACCGCGGACGCCGAGTACGACCAGGCGCTGCTCGTCGAAGCCACCGCGTACGCCGTGGAGTCGCTGACCTGATGCGGCGCGTCGTGATCGGTCTGCTGCTGGCACTGCTGTCGGCCGTGGCGTCGTTGGGGGCGCTCGGCGCGACCGGCCGGGTCGTGCTGGTCCACCACCCGGTCGCCGGACGTCCAATGGCGATCGTGGAGGAGGTCCCGGGCCCGGAGACCGGGCAGGTCTGCCCGCTGGACGGGCGTTACGTCGACGAACGGCCCGACGGCCTGCGCCCGGAGGTGCTGCAGGCGTGGCACCGGCTGAAGGCCGCCGCCGACGCCCAAGGAGTCGGGCTGTGCCTGAACGACGGCAAGCGGAGCACCGGCCAGCAGCGGCGGGAGTTCGAGGACGCGGTGCGGCGGTTCGGCACCGCGGAGCTCGCCGCGCGGTACGTCCTGCCGCCGGAGAAGTCGATGCACGTCAAGGGGATCGCGGTGGACGTGCAGCCGCTCGGGTCGGCCGCCTGGGTCGAGGCCAACGGGTCCGCGTTCGGCTGGTGCCGCCGCTACCTCAACGAGGAGTGGCACTTCGAGCACGACCCCGCGTACGCGACCGCCGGCTGCCCGCCCATGCTGCCCAGCGCGAGCGGCTCCTGAGCGCTCAGGCCCACGGGGTCGTCGCCTGGAGCACCGCCTCGGTCAGCGCCCGCGTGCGCAGGTGCGTGACCTGCTGGTACTCCGGGTCGGCGACCATGCGGCCGAACGCGGCGCGGTCGGGGTAGCGGACGACCACCACGGCGTCCCAGCTCTGCCCGTCCTCGGCCACCAGCGCGGTGGAGCCCGTGCCCGCGTAGAGGACCTCCGCGCCGTAGCGGGGCAGGAAGGTCTCCCGCAGGTGCCGCGCGTACTCCTCATAGGACGCCGGACCGCCCTCGGCGAACCGCAGCAGGTTGAGCATGACGACCGGTCCGCCGGTGTCCTCGGCGAGCAGTCGCTTCAGGTCGGCACCACGCGGGTCGACAGCCATGCCGACAGCATGGGCGCACGTGATCACGCCCGCATCGGTGAGACCACCTGCCGTACCGATCCAGACGACCTCACAGGGCGATGACCACCTTGACGTCGTCCGGCCGGGCGGTGAACGCGTCGGCGAACCTCTCCAGCGGCACGCGGCGGCTGATCAGGCCGTCCAGCCAGTCCCGGTCGGCCTTCGCCAGCGCGTCGGCCGCCTGGCGGTAGTGGCGCAGGTTGGCGTTGACCGAGCCGACCACCACGTCGTTCTCCAGCACCATCACCCGGTTCGCGCCCGCGACGTCCACGTCCACCGTGTGGCCGCCCGACGAGATGCCGGTCAGGCACACCACGCCGTACGGCGCGGTGTTGCGCACGACGGAGATCACCACGCTCCCCACGCCGGTCGCCTCGATCACCACGTCGGGCCGCAGCAGGGAGGCGGCCTCGTCCACGTCGCCGTGGTGGTAGGTCGCGCCGAGCCGCCGCACCAGCCGGGGCTTCGGGCCGTCCGCGACCCGGTCGAGCACGTGCACGTCCAACCCCTGCTGCACGCCGATCATCGCGGCGAGCAGCCCGATCGGCCCGGCGCCCGTCACCAGCGCGCGTTCCGGTTCGTACCACGCCCGCTCCCCCACCCGACCGACCTGCTCCCACGCCTTCGCGACGACGGACGTGGGCTCCATGAGCACGCCGGCGTGCGCCAGCCCCGGGTCGAGCACCACCGCGTAGTCGGGCTCGACGGACCACCGCTCGGACGCGTACCCGTCCAGCTCCTTGATGCCGCGCTCGGTGTAGTCGCCGTTGCGGCAGTTGTCGAACTCGCCGTGAGCGCACGCGCCGCAGGGCGCCGGATCGGGTCGCCGGACGACGCCCACCACCAGGTCACCCGCCGTGAAACCACTCTCCGGAGGGGCCGTCGTCACCCGGCCGAGCGACTCGTGGCCGAGCACCAGCCGGTCGCGGCCCGGTGGCGCCCAGCCGTACTCGGCGCGGGCGATCTCCTTGTCCGTGCCGCAGACGCCGACGGCCAGTCCCTCGACCAGCAGGTCACCGGGCCGCGGCTCGGGCTCCGGGACGTCGGTGACCTGCAGCGAATCCGCCGTCTTCGGGTCGAGCGTGAGCGCGCGCATGGTCGAGGGCTACCCCCGCGCGCGACCCGCATGCGGGCCCGGCCACCGGCGTCCCCCGGTGGGATGGGTGTTGTTTGCCCACCTCGAGGGGTGGCACCCGTGGTGGACCCGGTCGGTGCGAGGGAACACCCGACGGAGGAGGGCGACGATGACCGAGGGTGGTTGGGCCTACGACGGTGAGCCCGTCGCGCTGTCACCCGACACCGTGACGCTCGTCCACGGCACGTCGTTCTGCGTCTGCGGCAGCGACGGCAACGTGGACGGCGCCGCCGCCCAGGGCGTGTTCTTCCAGGACACCCGGATCGTGTCCGGCTGGGCGTTGCGGGTGGACGGCGCGGCCGTCGAGCACATCACCACGCTCACCCGCGACCCGTTCCGGATGACGTTCGTCGGCCGCGGCCGGTCCCGCGGGCACGAGGCCGAGAGCACCCTGCTCGTGCGGCGCGAGCGGTACGTCGGCGCGGGCATGCGCGAGGACATCACGCTGCGCAACTTCGGCCGGGAGTCCGTCGCGCACGTCATCTCGGTGCACGTGGAGGCCGATTTCGCCGACCTGTTCGAGGTCAAGGAGAGCCGGGTCCGCGCACGCGGGCGGCACCAGTGCGACGTCGAGCCGGACGAGCTGCGCCTGACCCGACGCCTGGACGGCCAGAGCCGCGGCGTGCGGGTGCACGCGGACGGCGCCGACTACTCGCCGTCCACCCTGACCTTCCGCGCCGTCATCCCGCCCAAGGGCGAGTGGTCGACGTGCGTGACCGTGCAGCCCGTCGTGGACGGTCGGACGACCGAGACGATGTTCCCGCCCGAACGCCCGATCGACGAGTCGGTCCCGGTGCTGCGCGCCCGCCGGTGGCGCGAGGACGTGCCCGTCCTGCGGTACACGGGCAATCCGGCACTGGGCGCGACGCTTCTGCGCAGCAGGCAGGACCTGGGCGCGTTGAGGATCTTCGACCCGGACCGGCCCTCGGACATCGCGGTCGCCGCCGGCGCGCCCTGGTTCATGACGCTGTTCGGCCGCGACTCGATCCTCGCCTCGCTGATGTCGCTGCCCATCGACCCCAACCTCGCCCTCGGCACGGCCCGGACCCTCGCCCACCACCAGGGCACGCGCGTCGAGCCGAACAGCGAGGAGGAACCGGGCCGCATCCTGCACGAGATGAGGTTCGGCGCGGACGCCTCGCTGGCGCTGGGCGGCAGCAACGTCTACTACGGCACGGCGGACGCCACACCGCTCTTCGTGATGCTGCTGGGCGAGCTGTCCCGGTGGGGCATCGACCGGGACCAGGTCGAGGCGATGATCCCGCACGTCGACCGCGCGCTGGAGTGGATCGAGCACTACGGGGACCGCGACGGCGACGGTTTCGTGGAGTACCAGCGCGCGACCGGCGGCGGCCTGGTCAACCAGGGGTGGAAGGACTCGTGGGACGGGGTGAACTTCGCCGACGGGACGATCGCGCAGCCGCCGATCGCGTTGTGCGAGGTCCAGGGCTACGCCTACCACGCCTACCTGGCACGTGCCTGCATCTGCGAGGACTTCGAGGACCCGGACGGCGCGCGGCGCTGGCGCGAGCGCGCGGCACGGCTCAAGGAGCAGTTCAACGACCGCTTCTGGTTGCCCGACCGGGGTTACTACGCGGTCGCCCTGGACGGGGACAAGCGGCCTGTGGACGCGCTCACGTCGAACATCGGGCACTGCCTGTGGAGCGGCATCGTGGACGAGGACAAGGCCGAGCGGGTCGTCGAGCACCTGCTGTCGCCGGAGATGTTCACCGGGTGGGGCGTGCGGACCCTCGCGTCCGGCATGGGCGCGTACAACCCGATGAGCTACCACAACGGATCGGTGTGGCCGCACGACAACGCCCTCATCGTGCACGGGCTCATGCGGTACGGCTTCGTGGAGCCCGCGCAGCGGGTGACGATCGCCGTGCTGGAGGCCGCCGAGGCGTTCGGCGGCAGGCTGCCCGAGTTGCTGTGCGGCTTCGACCGCGCCGAGTACCCGGACCCGATCCCGTACCCGACGTCGTGCTCGCCGCAGGCGTGGGCGTCGGCCACGCCCGTGCACCTGCTGCGCGTGCTGCTGCGGGTGGAGCCTTACGCGCCGCGCCGCAAGGTGTGGCTCGCGCCCGTGGTGCCCGAGTCGTTCCAACCCTTGGCCCTCGACGGCGTGCCGATGCTGGGCGCGCGCGTCGACGTGGAGGTCGACGGCGACGAGGTGCGGGTGCGCGGCCTGCCCGACGACGTCGAACTGGTCCGGGCACCGGTAGGGGTGCACCCGGGATTGGACCGGGGGTGAGTTCGGTGACACCGCTGCGCGTCGCGATGATCGCCCCGCCCTGGTTCGAGCTGCCGCCGTCGGGCTACGGCGGCACCGAGGCGATGTGCGCCGACCTGGCGAACCGGTTGGTCGCCCGCGGCAACCACGTCGTCCTCGTCGGGGTCGGGCGCAACGGCACGGCCGCCGAGTTCCGGGCCACCTGGGACCGCCCGCAGTCCGACCGGATGGGGCAGGGCATACCGGAGGTGGTGCACGCCGCCGCGCTGCCCGCCATCCTGTCCGACCTGGAAGTGGACGTCGTGCACGACCACAGCCTGGCCGGACCGCTGCTGGCGCGCGGCCGTTCGGTGCCCACCGTGGTCACCACGCACTCGCCCGTGACCGGCGAGATGGGCCGCTACTACCGGGGCCTGAACGGCAGCGTGCACCTCGTGGCCGTGTCGAACACGCAGCGCCGGCTCGCGCCGGACCTCGACTGGGCGGGCACCGTGCACAACGGGATCGACGTCGGCCTCTTCCCGTTCCGGCGGGACAAGGAGGACTACGCGCTGTTCCTCGGGCGGACCGCGCCGTTCAAGGGGATCCCCGAGGCGATCGCCGCCGCGACCAGGGCCGGCGTCCCGCTGCGCATCGCGGCCAAGTGCCGTGAGCCGGCGGAGCGGGAGTACTTCCGGCAGGAGATCAGGCCGTTGCTCGGCCCGGGCGTCGAGTGGCTCGGCGAGGTGGGCCGCGAGGAGAAGCTCGAGTTGCTGACCGCCGCGCGCTGCCTGCTGTTCCCGATCAGCTGGGACGAGCCGTTCGGGTTGGTGATGGTGGAGGCGATGGCGTGCGGCACGCCCGTGGTCGCCACCCGCCGCGGCTCCGTCCCGGAGGTCGTCGCGCACGGTGAGACCGGCTTCGTGTGCGAGGACCACGCGTCGTTGGTCGCGGCGCTGCGCCGGGTCGACCGGTTGTCGGCCGAGCGGTGCCGGGCCGAGGCGGCCCGGCGGTTCGACGTCGAGCTGATGGCCGCCCGGTACGAGGACGTCTACCGCTCCGCCGCCGCCGAGTCCCCGCACGTGATCGAGGCGGTGACCACGACGCGGACGGCCGCCGCCCGATGACCCGGACGGCCGCCTGCCTCGACGCCAGGGTCGCCCAGCCGCGCTCCACCTGGGCGATTTCCCGGAAACGGCAACAGGAGTTGTCGTTTCCGGCCGGGCAGGCCGAACCTGGTGCCATGACCGAGAACGACAAGCCGGTGGTGACCCGGGGCGGGCCACCGCCGCGGCATCACCTGGCCCTGATGATCTGGCTGGCCGTCTTCCCGACGCTCACCGTGCTGCAACTGCTGCTCGGCGACCTCCTCGACGGCGCGCCGACCGTGCTGCGGACCCTGGTCCTGGCGACGATCGCGGTGCCGATCGTCATCTACGGGCTCATGCCTCCGCTGCAACGGCTCCGCGTCCGCCTGATCGCCCGGCGGTCGTGACGCCGCGCCCTAGCGGAGCCACCGCACCACCTCGTCGAGCAACCGGTCCCGGCCGTGCGCGGCCCGGTCCAGGTGGGCGAAGTGCGTCGCGCCGTCCAGGCGCGTCGCCCGCACGTCCGCCGCCCGGTCGAGGTCGGCGACCAGCGTGGTCACGTCGCCCTCGCGTGACCAGAAGTCGTGCTCGCCCCGCAGGACCAGCGTCCGCGCGGTGATCGTGCCCGCGTGCCAGAGGCGTCGGCCGGTCGCGAGGTGGAAGCTGTCCTTCATCGCGCCGGTCGGCGCGCGGAAGCTCGGCGGCTCGCGGTCGGCCGACGTCGGGTCGCTCGCCAACGCGTGCTCGACGTAGGCCGCCGCGACGCGGGGGTCGCGCCACGCGGACTTGTCGTCCACCGGGATGCCGGAGTTCCAACTCGCCAGCAGGCCCGGTCCGGTCGAGAGCCGGTACGCGCCGTGGCGCGCGTCGTCGAAGTGGCCGGGCCGGGCCGGGTCCTCGTAGTCCGTGCCGCGGCCCAGCATCGGGTGCCCGTCGATCGCGCCGTACAGGCTGTTGTAGATCACGAGGTGCTCGACCCGGTCCGGGTGCTCGCTCGCGTACCAGGCGGCCCAGTGCCCGCCGGTCGCCCAGCCGACGAGGTCGACGCGGTCGTGGCGGGTCGTCGCGCGCAGCCGCTCGACGACCGAGGCGATGTCGCGCACCACCTGCTCGCCGGTCACCGCGGGCGGGTTGGCCGACGGTGGCGCGTCGAGCGCTGCGGGCCGGTCGGAGGCGCCGTAGCCGCGCGCGTCCACGATGAACACCCGGTGGCCTTCGCGCGCGAGGTCGGCCGCCAGCGATCCGCCCGGCACGGGCAGGTCGAACGACGCGACGCCCGGGACGCGCGCGCCGTGCAGCAGCAGCACCGGCCGGCCGCGCGCCGACCGGGCCGGGCGCACCTCGCGGACACCCAGGTGCCCGGCGTCGCCACGCACCTTCCAGTCCTTGCGCACCACCTGGTCGGACGGCGGCGCCTGCGTGATCGTCGCGGCCATCGCGAGCGTGAGGATCGTCTTCAGCATGCGGCCAGGATGCCGCCGGACCGGTCACCTGATCTGATCGTGCACAGGATCGGTGCGATTGATACGGGGTGGATATGGATCTCAGGCACCTGCGGGCCGCCGTCGCGGTCGCCGACCACCTGCACTTCGGCCGGGCCGCCGCCGCGCTCGGCATGGCGCAGCCGCCGTTGAGCCAGACCGTGAAGGCGCTGGAGACCGAGCTCGGGGTGTCGTTGTTCCACCGCGACACCAGGAACGTCCACGTCACGCGGGCCGGTGAGGCGTTCGTCGCGGACGCGCGCGCCGCGCTGTCCATGGTGGACACGGCGGCGCGGCGGGCGCGTGCGGCGGGGCGTGGCGAGGAGGGCTCCCTGTCGATCGGGATGGTCGGCTCGTCCGTCCTGCACCCGCTGCCGATGATCATCCGCGAGTTCCGGGCGCGCTACCCCACCGTCACCCTGTCCTTCTCCGTGCTGCCGACGATGCCGCAGGTCGAGCGGCTGCGCACGGCGGCGCTGGACGTCGGCCTGGTCCGCCCGCCGCTGCCCGGCCCGTCCGACGACCTGGAGCTGGTGCCGGTGTCGCGCGAGCCGCTGGTCGCCGTGGTGCCGAACGACCACCGCCTGGCCCGCCGGCGGCGCGTGCACGTCCGCTCCCTGGCCGGCGAGCCGTTCGTGCTGTTCCCGCGCCACCTCGGACCCGGGCTGCACGACGAGATCACCGCGCTGTGCCGACGCGGCGGGTTCACCCCCGAGGTCGCGCAGGAGGCCGTGCAGATGCCGACCATCGTCGGCCTGGTCGCGGCGGGCTGCGGGGTGAGCATCGTGCCCGGCTCGTCCGCCGCGCAGCCGCGGCCGGAGGTCGCGTTCCTGTCGCTGAGCCCCACCGTGCGACTGGTCGACCTGGCGATCGCGCTGCCCGTGCCGAACCGCTCCCCGGTGGCCGCCAACTTCACCGCCCTGGCCCGGGACCTCACCAGGGCGCGCGGAACCACGCCGGCCGGGCGACCGGTGTGAACTCCGGTCCGCCACGGGGTCCCGGGATCGGGCGACCGGCGCTCGGTCCTCGAGCCGGTCGTGCTCGCTCAGTCCTCGAGCCAGTTGTACTTGCGCGCCATCCCGACCAGGTTCTTGCGCACGTTCAGGATCTGCTCGGCCGTCATGCCGGGCGCCGAGGCCAGCAGCGTCTCGGTGACCTCCTGCAAGTAGCGCTTGGTCGACACGACCTCGCAGAACATGTCGTTGCCGTTGACGTCGTCACCCGAGTGGTACGACGGCGCCCCGGACCGCACGGACGCTTCCCGCACGAGGCTCACCCGGGAGGCCTTCGGCCCCCGGTCGCCCATCTCCACCAGGAACTCGACCAGCGCGCCGGGCGCCATCAGCCTCTTGTCGAAGTCGATGTCGTTGACGTGGATGAACACGTCCTCGCCACCCTCCTCGGGCGACACGAACCCGTACCCGCGCACCTCGTCGAACCGGACGACCTTGCCCTTCACCACCACCGCAACCCCTTACCAGCAGCACGCGCCACACCCGTGGCGACATCACCACGATCCTATCCCGGACGCCATCGCGCGACTCGTGCGCACGACGGCGCCCGGACGCCTCCGTCGTCGGAGTGCGCTCAGCCCGCCTTGCGACCGACGGCCGCGAACGTCGACATCTGCTTCGGGTCCGGGTCCTCGTCACCGGGTTCCGGCCGCCACTCGGTCAGGTAGACCACGCCGGGATCGACCACCTCCACGCCCGCGAGCAGGTCGGCGATCTCGGCCCGGGTGCGCATCGAGAAGTCCGTGACCCGGTTGCGGAACTGCTCGGTCGCCTCCTCCGCCCGGTCGGCCTCACCCTCCAGGCTCGCGTGCGAGAGGGCGAGGTAGCTGCCCGGCGCGGTGGCGTCGAGGTACTCCTGGACGATCTCGGCGGGCTTGTCGGAGTCCGGCACGAAGTGCAGCACCGCGAACATCAGCACGCCGACCGGCCGGGTGAAGTCCAGCGTCCGCACCGTCTCCGGGTGGGCCAGCACCTCCCGCGGCCGACGCAGGTCGGCGTGCACCGCCGTCGCGTTGTCGTGCTCGCCGAGGATCGCCCGGCTGTGCGCGACCGCGACCGGGTCCACGTCGACGTAGACGATCCGGCAGCCCGGGTCGGCGCTCCAGGCGACCTCGTGCACGTTGCCCGCCGTGGGGATGCCCGACCCGAGGTCGAGGAACTGGGTGACGCCCTGGCCGACCAGGTAGCGCACCGCACGGCGCAGGAACGCGCGGTTGGCCCGCAGGATCCGCGGTAACCCCGGCATGACCTCGACGATGCGCTGCGCCGCCTCCCGGTCCACCTGGAAGTTGTGCGCGCCGCCCAGGTGCACGTCGTAGACCCGCGCCGGGCTCGGTCGCGAGAGGTCGATGTCCGGGCCGACCCACGATGGTCTTTCCACGCTGCCACTCCTCGGTTCACCACAGGCCGTGATTGCTCCGGTGCACGCTACAACGGGAAACCCTTTGCGGGGCCCCTATCGCGGTTCGCAACCAGGCGCCCAGCCGACCGACCCGGAGTGTCAGAACTTCACAAGCCATCGGGATAGGTGGACAATCCTTGACCAGCAGTCGCACCGGCGTCCCTGGAGGAGCTCCCATGCCCAGATCACGGTCGTTCGCGCTCGCCCTGGCCGCTGTCGCGTTCGCCGCGGCGCCGGCCGCCGACCTGGTGACGTCCGCGTCCGCGCGGGCCGACGACGCGCTCAGCCGGGACCTCGACGCGATCATCACGAGCACGGCCCTCGACGGCGCGGACGTCGGGCTCGTGGTCCGCCACGCCGGCACCGGCGCCGTCGTGTTCGCCCGGGAGGGCGACAAGCGCGGCCAGCCCGCGTCCAACGGCAAGCTGATCAGCTCCGCCGCGGCGCTCGACATCCTCGGCCCCGACCACCGGTTCCGCACCACTGTGGCCGCGACCGGCCGCGAGCGCGCCGGGGTGCTGGCCGGCGACCTGCACCTGCGGGGCACGGGCGACCCGACGATGCTCGCCGCCGACTACGACGCGCTGGCCGCCGAGGTCGCCCGCAGTGGCATCAGGCTGGTCCGCGGCAAGCTCGTCGCCGACGACACCTGGTTCGACTCCGTGCGCCTGGGCACCGGCTGGGCCTGGGACGACGAGCCGTACTACTACAACGCCCAGATCTCGGCGCTGACCGTCTCACCGGACACCGACTACGACGCCGGGACCGTCATCGTCCGTGTCGCACCCGGCGCGGCGGGCCAACCCGCCGCGGTCACCACCGACCCGCCGACGGACTACGTCACCATCGCCAACACCACCGTCACCGGCGCGCCCGGCTCGGCGTCGAGCGTCTCCGTCGAACGGCAGCACGGCACCAACGTGATCGCCGTGCGCGGCAGCATCCCCGCCGGCGGCGCCGTCGAGAGCGAGTGGAGCACGGTCTGGGAACCGACCGGGCTGGTCACGTCCCTGTTCCGCGACGCCCTGACCCGGCACGGCGTCCACGTCCTCGGCGGCACGGGCACGGGCGCGACCCCGGCCGACGCACGGGTGCTCGGCGAGCACCGGTCCATGCCGCTGTCGCAGCTGATGGTCCCGTTCATGAAGCTCAGCAACAACATGCACGCCGAGATCCTGGTCAAGACCGCCGGCCGGGCCGTGCACGGCGAGGGCAGCTGGGACGCGGGGCTGCGCGCGATGACGGCGAAGCTCGGCGAGCTGGGCGTGGACCCGGCGGCGCTGTCGCTGCGGGACGGCTCCGGACTGTCCAGGATGGACCAGGTCTCGCCCGACCAGGTGGCCGCGCTGCTGCTCGCCGCCCGGCGCGAGCCGTGGTTCCAGCCCTGGTACGACTCGCTGCCCGTGGCCGGGAAGAGCGACCGGATGGTCGGCGGCACCCTGCGCAACCGGATGCGCGGCACGCCGGCCGAGGGCAACGTGCGGGCCAAGACCGGCACCCTGACCGGCGTCAGCGCCCTCTCCGGCTACGTGACGACCGCCGACGGCACCCCGCTGGTGTTCGCCATGATCAGCAACAACACCCTCACGTCGGCGAAACCGTTCGAGGACGCCGTCGCGATCCGGTTGGCCGGCCACCGGGACGGCGCGACCCCGCCCGCGGCCAGGGTCGCGCCCGAGCCGGTCGCCGACGAGCGGCTGGAGTGCAGTTGGACCAAGTCCTGCTGAGCCGGGCGGTGATCAGGTGACGACGACGCGGAACGCGTGCACGCACCACGGGCCGTCGTAGCTGGTCACCCAGAGGTTCGTGGAGTGGCCCCCCACCTTCTGCCCCTTGGCCGTGCCCTTGAGGTAGGCCTGGAAGGAGTCCTCCCCCGTCGTCCGGCCGTCCATCGCCGGGTCGACGGCCAGGTCCGGGTCGTACCCGACCAACTTCTCCACGTCCGCCGCGTCGTTGATGGCGTCCGAGCACAGCAGGCCGGCCGCGGTCGCCGCGTCACCGGCGTTCACGCTGTCCAGGAAGGACCGCATGGCGGCGAGCGCCTGGGGCGGCACCGGCTTGCCGCCGGCCGTGGGCTCGCGGTCGGTGGTCGGCACGGTGGTCGCCGTCGGGCGTCCGCTCGCCGACGGCCCGTTCTCGGCCCGCGCGATGTCCTGCCAGCACCAGTCGCCGTCCTCGCGGACGACCGTCACCTCGACCTGCGACGTCCGCGCGGACGTGGTGACCTCGACGGTCCCCTCCACCTTGTCGTCGGTGACCTCGTCGCTGCCGACGAGCTCGGCCTTCCTGAGCGCGGACACGTCCTCGATGGCGTTGTCCACGCCGGACTTGGCCTTCGGGCACTTGAGCTTCTTGAGGGCGGCGGCGTCCTGGGAGTCCAGCCCGGCGACCAGCGCCTCCAGCAGCTTCTCCGCGTCGCCGCCCTTCGCCGTCGTGGACGACGCGGTGGTCGGCGGCGCGGTCGTGGTCGTGGTGGGGTCAGCAGCACCCAGGAAGAACCCGGGCCGCACGAACCCGGTGAACGCCACACCGCCCAGCACCAGCACGACCACGACGACGGCGGCGACGATCGCCCCGGTCCGCTTCTTCGGCGCGGGAGGGGGCTGCGGCGCGAACCCGCCGTACTGGTAGCCGCCGTACTGGCCGGGCTGCCCGTAGGGGTCCTGCCCGCTCGGCGGTTGCTGTGGGTAGTTCACGGCGCCTCCCCGTTCGTGGTTCGCGCCTTCGACGGCGAACGGGGGCCGTGCGTTCCCGGCACGGTGGCCTCCGACCGGCCGGGCTCGTCACCGCGGGCACCACGCTGGGCGATGTCCACTGCGGACCGGCCACGACCGACAACCGTCGGTTCGCACCCACGATCAGAGAACCGCGCGCGGACCGTTCACGGGAACCACGGCGTCGCGCACCTCGGTCACCAACGCGCGCATGGCCAGTTCGGCGGCTTCCGGGTGCCGGGACGCGACCGCCCGCGCCACCTCCTCGTGCAGGTCCAACGCGCCGGGCACGGGCTTCTCCGGCATCAGCCCCAGGTTCGTCCGCCCGCGCAGCACCACCGCGACCACGTCCTGGAGCGCGGCGAACATCTCGTTGCCGCCCGACTCCAGCAGCAGCGCGTGGAAGGCGACGTCCAGTTCGAGGAACTCCTCCAGCTCGCCCGCCTCGCCCAGCCGGCGCATCCGCGTGGCGAGGTCGAGCAGGCGGTCGCGCTCCTTCGCCGACGCGTTCCACGCCGCCCGCGCCGCGGCCACCGGCTCGACCGCGATCCGCAGTTCGGTGAGCGCGCGCAGCTGGGCGTCGCGGTGCGGCCCGGCCAGCCGCCACCAGATCAACCGCGGGTCGTAGACCTGCCAGGACGACGGGGGCTGCACCGTGATGCCGACCCGTCGCCGTGACGTCACCAGGCCCATCGACTCCAGCACCCGCATGGTCTCGCGGGCGACGGTCCGGGACACCCCGAACTGCTCCTGGATGCCGTCGAGCGTCAGGACCCGCCCCTCGGCCAGGTCACCGCTGGTGATCCGCAGCCCGAGGGTGTCGAGCACGGAGGTGTGCAGGGCGTCGCCGCCCGGCGCTCCCCCACGACGTTGTACCGGCACGGCAGCAGCGTAGCCCCGGGGCGCCTTCCTCAGCCCGTTCAAAGGTGATACCTTTCGCCGCCAAAGGTACTACTTTTGATCGTCTCGTCGTCGCAGCCGAGAGGTGCACCCATGACCACGAGCGCCGAACCGACCTGCGTGGTCGTGATGGGCGTGTCCGGATCGGGCAAGAGCACGGTCGCCCGGATGCTGGCCGACCGGCTCGGCCGGCCGATGGCCGAGGCCGACGAGTTCCACCCGGCCGCCAACATCGGGAAGATGTCCGCGGGCACCCCGCTCACCGACGCCGACCGCGCGCCCTGGCTGGCCGCGATCCGCGACTGGATCACCGAACGCGCCGCCGCGGGCGAGAGCACGGTCGTCACGTGCTCGGCGCTCAAGCGCGCCTACCGCGACGTGCTGCGGGGCGCGGACGCCCGGGTCCGCTTCCTCCACCTGCACGGCACGGCCGACGTGATCGGCGAGCGGATGTCGCACCGGTCCGGCCACTTCATGCCGCCGTCCCTGCTCCGGTCGCAGTTCGACGCCCTCGAACCGCTGACAGCCGACGAGGACGGCGTCGCGGTCGACGTGGCGCGGACGCCCGAGCTGATCCTCGAGGACGCCGTGACCCGGCTCGACCTCGCCGCCGGACACCCGGCGTGACCCGCCGGGACCTTCGAGAACGACGGAGCTGCCGATGACCGCCGACGACGACTGGGTCCAGACCTTCGGCACGGGCGCCCTGCTCGGCATCGCCGCAGGCGCGATCGCCCTCCTGCTGTTCCTCATCATGTACCTGCGGGTGCACGCGTTCCTGGCGTTGGTGCTGGTCAGCCTGCTCACCGCGTTCGCCGCGCGCATCCCGGCCGAGTCGGTGGTCCCCACCCTCGTCGGCGGGTTCGGCACCACCCTCGGCAGCGTCGCGCTGCTCGTCGGCCTCGGCGCGATCCTGGGCAGGCTCGTGGAGGTCACGGGCGGCGCGCAGTCGTTGACCGACGCGCTGATCCGCCGGTTCGGCGAGCAGCGCGCGCCGCTCGCGCTCGGCGTCAGCTCGCTGGTGTTCGGCTTCCCCATCTTCTTCGACGCCGGCCTGGTCGTGATGCTGCCGATCGTGTTCGCGGTGGCCCGGCGGCTGGGCGGCGGCGTGCTGCGCTACGGCCTGCCCGCCGCGGGCGCGTTCTCCGTGATGCACGTGTTCGTCCCGCCCCACCCCGGTCCGGTGGCGGCGACCGAACTGCTCGGCGCGGACGTCGGCCTGGTGATCGCGTTCGGCCTGCTGATCGCGATCCCGACCTGGTACACGACCAGCTACCTGTTCGGGCTGGCGATGGGCAAGCGGCTGGTCCTGCCCGTGCCGACGATCCTCAGCGGCGGTCCGCGGGCCGAGGACCACGAGAACCCGCCGCGTCCGGGCACCGTCGTCGCGCTGCTGCTGCTCCCGCTGGTCATGATCTTCACCAACACCGGGCTGGACGCGGCGCGTGCCGCCGGGTGGGTCGACGGCGAGGCGTCCTGGTTCCAGGTCGCCCGCGCGCTCGGCTCGACGCCGGTGGCGCTGCTGGTGACCGTGCTCGTCGCCTCCTACGCCCTCGGGCTGCGCAAGGACGCGGTCGAGAAGCTGACCGACTCGGCCCTCGGGCCGGTGTGCGCGGTCATCCTCATCACCGGCGCGGGCGGCATGTTCGGCGCCGTGCTGCGGGCCGGCGGCATCGGGGACGCGCTGTCGGACGGGCTGACCGACATCGGGCTGCCGGTGTTCGCGGCCGGGTTCGTCATCGCCGCCGCGCTGCGGATCGCGCAGGGCTCGGCGACGGTCGCGTTGACCACGGCCGCGGGCCTGGTGCAGCCCGTCGTGCAGGCGGGCGGGTTCAGCGCGGTCGAGCTGGCCGCGATCGTGCTCGCCCTGGCGGCGGGCTCGGTGATCGCGAGCCACGTCAACGACTCGGGCTTCTGGCTGGTCGGCAACCTGATGGGGATGGACGTGCGGACCACGTTGACGACGTGGACGGTCATGGAGACCACGATCAGCCTGGTCGGCTTCGGCCTGTCCGCGGTGCTGTTCGTGCTCGGGTGACCCCGGCCGCGCTTCGGGGTCGCACACCGGGGGTGATACCGGGGATCTACCGGATCATGGGCGCGGCGCGGGGCGGGAGGCTCGGCGGCATGACGAGAACCTCCCGCCGCGCCGCCGTCGCGGCACTGGCGAGCACGGCGCTGATCGGCCTGGCCGCGGTGGCGCCCCAGCAGGCCGCCGCACAGGCCGCCCCGGTCCCGCAGCAGGCCGCCGCGCAGCCGACGCCCGCGTTCGACTTCGCCGACTGCCCCGCGATCCCCGCGGGCGCGGACCCCGCCCAGTGGCGCTGCGAGGTGCTGATGTCCAGCGGCACCGTCAAGTTCGGCGACCTGGCCGAGCAGAGCACCGGCGCGATGCGGCTGACGTTCGCCGAGGGGCGGGTGGACGGCGAGTTCGCGCAGGTCTTCGGCGCCCTGCGGGCCGAGCCGACGACCGTGCCGGGCGGCCTGCTCGGCGTGCCCGGGCACCACCCGGTGCTGCGCGCGGACCTGCGCATCGAGTACGCCGGGTTCGCCGACTTCCTCTCCGACGGCGACCGGATGGGCGTGCAGCACCTGAAGGTGCGGGTGATCAACGGGCTGCTGCCGCGGACCTGCTCGATCGGCGACGAGGACGACCCTCTCGTGTTCCGGCCCGTCCGGACCAGCGGCCCCGACCGGATCTCCGCCGACCCGCCCGTGCTCCGGTTCACCATCGAGGACAACGCGTTCGCCGTACCCTCCGCGCGGGGATGCGGCGGTCTGGACCGCTTGGTGGACAAGCGGTTCGGCCTGCCCTCCCCCGCCGGCGCGAACTCGATGAAGCTCACCACGCTGGTCGGCCTCAAGAGCTACACCGAGCTGTGACGGGCTCCCGGCCTCGACCGCGTCGACCGGTCGGGGCCGGGCTCGACCGGTCGCCGGTGCGACGACCCGGCCGGGACGTTAGGTTTCGTCCATGAACGAGACCCCGGACATCAAGCCGCGCAGTCGCGACGTCACCGACGGCCTGGAGAGGACCGCCGCGCGCGGGATGCTGCGGGCGGTCGGGATGGGCGACGACGACTGGGTCAAGCCCCAGATCGGCGTCGCCTCGTCGTGGAACGAGATCACGCCCTGCAACCTGTCGTTGGACCGGCTGGCGAAGGCGAGCAAGGACGGCGTGCACGCGGCGGGCGGCTACCCGCTCGAGTTCGGCACGATCTCGGTGTCCGACGGCATCTCGATGGGCCACGAGGGCATGCACTTCTCCCTGGTGTCGCGCGAGGTCATCGCGGACAGCGTGGAGACGGTCATGCAGGCCGAGCGGCTGGACGGGTCGGTGCTGCTCGCGGGCTGCGACAAGTCGCTGCCGGGCATGCTCATGGCCGCCGCGCGGCTCGACCTGGCCTCCGTCTTCCTCTACGCGGGCTCGATCCTGCCCGGCCGGGTCACCCTGACCGACGGCAGCGAGCGCGAGGTCACGATCATCGACGCGTTCGAGGCCGTCGGCGCGTGCGCCCGCGGCCTGATGAGCCGCGAGGACGTCGACCTCATCGAACGCGCCATCTGCCCCGGCGAGGGCGCGTGCGGCGGCATGTACACCGCGAACACGATGGCGAGCGCGGCCGAGGCGCTGGGCATGTCGCTGCCGGGCAGCGCCGCGCCGCCCGCCACGGACCGGCGGCGCGACGGGTTCGCCCGCAAGTCCGGCGAGGCCGTGGTCGGGATGCTGCGCAAGGGCATCACCGCGCGGCAGATCATGACCCGGGAGGCGTTCGAGAACGCGATCGCCGTGGTGATGGCGTTCGGCGGGTCGACCAACGCCGTGCTGCACCTGCTGGCCATCGCGCACGAGGCCGAGGTGGAGCTGAGCCTGGACGACTTCACGAGGATCGGCGCGAAGGTGCCGCACCTGGCCGACGTCAAGCCGTTCGGCAGGCACGTGATGACCGACGTCGACCGCATCGGCGGCGTGCCCGTGGTGATGAAGGCGCTGCTGGACGCGGGCCTGCTGCACGGCGACTGCCTCACCGTCACCGGCCGCACGGTCGCCGAGAACCTGGCCGACATCGCGCCGCCGGACCCCGACGGCACGGTGCTGCGCGCGATGAACGAGCCGATCCACCGCACCGGCGGCATCACGATCCTGCGCGGCTCGCTCGCGCCCGACGGCGCGGTGGTGAAGTCCGCCGGGTTCGACTCCGACGTGTTCACCGGGACCGCCCGCGTGTTCGACCGCGAGCGCGCGGCCATGGACGCGCTGGAGGACGGCACGATCACCGCCGGCGACGTGGTCGTCATCCGCTACGAGGGCCCCAAGGGCGGGCCGGGGATGCGCGAGATGCTCGCCATCACCGCCGCGATCAAGGGCGCCGGGCTGGGCAAGGACGTCCTGCTGCTCACCGACGGCCGGTTCTCCGGCGGCACGACCGGCCTGTGCGTCGGCCACGTCGCGCCGGAGGCGGCGGACGGCGGTCCGATCGCGTTCGTCCGCGACGGCGACCCGATCACGCTCGACGTCGCCAACGGCACGCTGGACCTCGGCGTGGACGCCGCCGAGCTCGCCGCCCGCCGCGAGGGCTGGACGCCGCTGCCCGCGCGGTACCAGCGGGGCGTGCTGGCGAAGTACTCGAAGCTCGTCGGCTCCGCGTCCGGCGGCGCGGTCTGCGGCTGACGCGCGAACGGTGCCCGACCCCCGCGGCGGGGGTCGGGCACCGCGTCCTGGCTCACGGAGCCGGGTACTCCGCGATGTAGACCGGAGCGCCCACGTTGGTCAGGTCGGCCGGGCCGCCCACGCCGTTGACGACGTGGTCGATGACGCCCGCGCTGAGGTTGACCGTCATGATGTGGTGCAGCTTCACGCCCGGCGCCTCCGGGACCTCGAAGCCGTTCTCGGTGTGGATCGTCGGGTTGTTCTGGTTGAACACGTAGACGCCACCGCCGTGCAGGGTGTGCTCGCGCACGTGGTCCCCGACCTTGTAGCCGGCCCAGCCCTCGACGTCGCCCTTCATCCAGTCGGCCTGCGTCGGCGGGTCGTAGGGCAGCTCGTTCTGGTACAGCACGACCTTGCCGCGCTCGCCGTTCCACACCGTGTTGTGGCGCTGGAAGTGCTCCACGAACAGACCGGTCGCGGTCACGTCGTCACCGTTGACGACCACACCGGTGAGGCCGGTGTTGGTGTTCCAGCGCTGCGTGTCGGTGAAGCCCTCCACGCCGTGGTCGGCGCGCCACACCCACGTGTGGTCGATGAGCACGTGGTCGCTGTTGACCTCCAGCGCGGTGTCCACCTTGCCGACGTGCGGCCCGCCGACGCGGAAGTACACGTCCGACAGCGTGGTCGGGTTGGCCGGGTCGGCCGGCCGGTGGCCGTGCTTCTTGCCCACGCGCAGCAGCACCGGGGACAGCTCCGTGCCCGCGTCGATCGTGACGCCGGCGATGACCACGCCCGGCACGTCCGCGACGTCCAGCGGGGTCGAGCCGTTCACGGCGGTCAGCGTGGCGTGCCCGAGACCGAGGACCACGGTGTCGGCCCGCTTGACCTCGATGCTGCGGGCGATGTCGTAGACGCCCGGCGTGAGCAGCAGGTGCTTGCCGCGCGCCAGCTGGTTGTTGATGTCGCGCACCGAGTCGCCGGGCTTGGCGACGAAGAACTCCGACAGCGGGATCGTGCGGCCGGGCGTCAGGCCGTTCGCCCACGACACACCGCTGGTGTCGCGCTTGGCGGCCGGGACGCGGACCTGGTAGCGGCCCTTGTCGTCGACGAACAGGTACGGCTTCTCACGGCTCAGCGAGGTGGTGTCGAGCGTGGTGTAGGGCGGGGTGGGGAACGCCGCGTCGTCGGGAGCGCCCGCGACACCGGAGAACACCTGGTTCCACACGCCGTTGGACCAGCTGCCGAGCTCGCTGTTGCGGGTCAGCCACTGCTGCTGCGAGCCGTTGACGACGGACGGCAGCCGGGAGTCGGCGATGAAGCCGCCGCTGGCGTACTGGGGGCCGGCGGTGCAGTAGTCCATCAGCGTGAACGTGCCGCTGGTGACGTTGAGCCGGCGCAGCGACACCGCCTGGGACACGGCCCAGAAGTTGGCGCCGGCGCGGCAGCCGTCCTGGCCCTTGCCGTCGATGTTGATCGTCAGGTTGCCCAGCGTGCGCCAGAAGTTGACCAGGGCGAGGCAGTTGGCCGTGCCGCCCTCGGTCAGGCAGCGGTTGTAGACCTCGACCTTGCCGTTGATCACGACGTCGGTGGGCGAGGCGCCGAGGCCCGCGATCTCGGTGTAGTAGCCGACCTTGATCTGCAACGGCCGCTCGGCCGTGCCGTAGTGGCCCGGCTTGAACAGGTACGCGTACCGCTGGGCGCCCATCTCGTTGTCGACCTGGGCGGCGTGCGTGGCGTCGAGCGCGGCCTGGATCTCGGCGACCGGCATGGAAGGGTCGAACACCTTCACGTTCACGCCGAGGTCCTGCGTGCGCCGGGGCGGGTCGGCGCTCACGGCCGGCGCCGCGGCCGTGGTGGCGGCGGCCAGGGCGAGACCGAGCACGAACACCCGGCGCAGTCTCGCGGGAGCGCTCTCGCGTCTGGCGTGGCGCATGATCGTCATTGACATGCCTCTGAGGGTAGTGACGCCGGCCACGCGAACGTGAGAGCGCTCTCTCAGGTTCGGCGAGGTCAGGCGTTGGCGGTGTGGAGTTGGCTATTTCTACTTCACGATCCGCTCCCGCGCCATGGCCCGACGACCACGAATTCGTCCCGGTACGACCGGGAAACGCACGCGCGGTTCCCCTGCGCGTTGTGCTAGTCACTGAAGGTGGATCGACAGACACTCAGCGCCCTGGCGCACGCCGAGCACCCGATCGCGGCGCCCCTCGGCGACCCGACCGTGAGCGACCTCCTGAACCGGGCGATCCGTCGGCCGGACGCCCACCTGCTCGACCTCGGCTGCGGCGAGGGGGCGTGGCTGCTGCGCGCGGCGCAGGAGCACGACGGCGTCACCGCGGTCGGCGTGGACATCTCCGGCGCGGGTTTCGAGGAGACCCTCGCCGACGCCGCCCGGCTCGGCGTGGCCGACCGGCTGGAGCTCCTCCGGCAGGACGTGACCACGTACCGGTCGGCCCGCAAGGCGGACGTGGTGCTCAGCATCGGCGCGGCCTACGCCTTCGGCGAGCTGCTGCCCGCGCTCGCCGCCGCCCGGGGCCACCTCGCCGAGGACGGCGTGGTCGTGCTCGGCGACTGCTTCTGGGAACGCGAGCCGAGCCCGGAGCTGCGGGCGGAGCTGGAGGACGGCCCGCAGAAGTACGCCGACCTGGCGACCACGGTCGCCCGCGTGGTCGCCGACGGCTGGACGCCGGTGCACGGCCACGTGAGCACGCTCGCGGAGTGGGACGAGTACGAGTGGAGCTGGACCGGCTCGCTGGCCGCGTGGGCGCTGGACCACCCCGACCACCCGGACCGCGAGCAGGTGCTGGCCACCTCCGCCGCGCACCGGGACAGCTGGCTCAACGGTTACCGCGGCGTGCTCGGCTTCGTCACCCTGGTGCTCCGGCCGACGCCCTAGGCGGTGCAGGGCACGAGCCGCCGTGTGGCGGGTCGGACCTACGCGACCCGCTCACGCGGCAGCTTGTCGGGCGTGGCCACGATGTCCACCCGCCGGACCTTCCCGTCGTGGACGGTGACCGAGCAGACGAACCTGGTGGCCGTGCCGGTCACCGCGGCGAACCCCGCGCCCCCGTTCACCGCGACCGGCGCGATGCGTTGGCCGACGGGCATCTTGCGGCGCACGGTCACCAGGAACCACGCCACCCGGTCCGCGCCGCGCACCGGTCGACGGGCCACGCCGCGCAGGCCGCCGCCGTCGCTGGTCAGCACGACGTCGGGATCGAGCACGGCCAGCAGGCCGCGCAGGTCCCCCTGGCCGACGGCGCGCAGGAACGCGTCGACGGCGCGGCGGTGCTCGACCGCGCCGACGTCGACCCTCGGCGCGCCGGCCGCGACGTGCGCCCTGGCCCGCACGGCCAGTTGCCGCACGGCGGCCGGGCTGCGGCCGACGACGGTGGCGATCTCGGGGAACGGCATGCCGAACACCTCGTGCAGCACCCACGTGGTGCGTTCGGCGGGGGTGAGGGTTTCGAGCACGACCATGAGCGCGAAGCTGACCGTGTCGTCCAGCGTCACCCGGTCCGCCGGATCGTCGGCGACGGGCTCCACCAGCGGTTCGGGCAGCCAGGGTCCGACGTACTCCTCGCGCCGCACCCGCGCGGAGCGCAGCACGTCCACCGCGCGTCGCGCCACCGCCACCACCGCCCACGCCTCGACGTCGCGGACGGTCTCGTGCCGGTCCGCGGCGGCCAGCCGCAGCCAGCAGTCCGACACCACGTCCTGCGCCTCGGCGACCGTGCCGACCAGGGAGTACGCGACGCCGACCAGCCGTGGCCGCAGACGGGTGTACTCGGCGGCGAGCCGGGCGACCCGGTCGGCTTCGGGGCCGGTGCTGCGGCCCGTCACGGGCGCACCGCGTCCAGGTACTCGGCGAACGTTCCCCGGCCCTCGGTGTACTCGCCCGGCGGGCACAGCGCGCCGGTGGACAGCCCGGCCGGACCCTCCGCCGCCTCCTCGACGCGCACCGCGTCACCCCGCCGCGCCACCACCTGCCGGACCATGTCGACCACCCGGATCCGCTCCGGCCCCGCGATCGGCGCGGTCAGCCCCTGCGGTTCACCCACCGCGAGCTCCACCAGCCGCGCGGCCACGTCGGACGTCGACACCGGCTGCGACAGCATCGGCGGCACGTGCGCCACCGGTCGCGTCGCGCCCGCCAGCACCTGCCCGGCGAACTCGAAGAACTGCGTGGCCCGCAGCACCGTCCACGGCACCGGCCCGGCCGTCACCAGCGCCTCCTGCCGCCGCTTGCCCAGGTAGTAGTCGAGGTCGACCACGTCCGAGCCCACGATCGACAGCACCACCAGGTGCCGCACGCCCGCCCGCGCCGCCGACTCCAGCAGGTGGCCGGTGCCCTCGGTGAAGAACCGCTCGACCTCCTCCAGGCGCCGCCAATTCGCCGGGTTCGACACGTCGATCACCGCCTCGGCTCCCGCCAGCGCCGCGTCGAGCCCGGCCCCGGTGAGCAGGTCGACCCCGCCGGCACGGCTCAGCACCACCGGCTCGTGCCCGGCCCGCCCCACCTCTTCGACCACCGGACGCCCCACCGCGCCCGTACCGCCGACCACCGCGATCCTCATCGTCAGCCCGTCCTCGTGACCCGCCGGACAACCCTGTCGCACACAGGACGACCGGGCCGGCGCGGACTGTGACATCACCCGGTGTCAGTCACTCCCCCGGGCGAGCCGCGACGGCCACCAGATGCGCCTGCCCACGTCCACGCCCAGGGCCGGCACCAGCAACGACCGCACCACGAACGTGTCCAGCAGCACGCCGAACGCCACGATGAACGCGATCTGCGCGAGGAACAGGATGGGCAGCACCGCCAACGCCGAGAACGTCGCCGCGAGCACGACCCCCGCCGACGTGATCACCCCGCCGGTGATGGTCAGCCCGCGCAGCACGCCCGCCCGCGTGCCCAGCTCGACCGACTCCTCGCGCACCCGCGTCATCAGGAAGATGTTGTAGTCGATCCCCAACGCCACCAGGAACACGAACCCGAACAGCGGCACCACCGGGTCGGCGCCCGGGAAGTCGAAGATCCCGTTGAACACCAGCGCCGCCACGCCCATGGTCGCCGCGAACGACAGCACCACCGTGGCGATCAGCAGCAACGGCGCGAGCAGCGACCGCAGCAGCAGCGCCAGCACCAGGAAGATCACCAGCAGCACGATCGGGATGATCACCAGCCGGTCGCGCTCGGACGTGAGCTGCGTGTCCAGCTGCGTGGCGGTGGGCCCGCCGACCTTGGCGTCGGCGTCCGGCACCGCGCGCACGGCGTCACGCAGCCGCTGCACGGTCGCCAGCGCCGCCTCGGAGTCCGCCGGGTCCTCCAGCACGACGTCGAGCCGCACCAGCCCCGCCGCCTCGCCCGCGGGCCGCACCGAGGACACGCCGTCCACGTCCGCCGCACCCGCCACCGCCTGCGCCTGCCCCGCACGGGCCAGCACGACGGTCGGCGCGCCGCTGCCGCCCGGGAAGTGCCGCGAGAGCACCTCCTGCCCGGCCACCGAGTCGACCTCGGTGAGGAACACGTCCGACTGCGCCGTGCCCGACGCCTTGAGCTGCGGCACGAACGCCACGCCCACCAGCAGCACCACCGCCGTCACGACCCACGTCGCACGCGGCCGGGCGGAGATCACGCGGGCCACCCGCGCCCACAGCCCGCTCGCCTCCGGGTGCGGCGAGCCGAGCTTCGGGCGCAGCGGCCAGAACGCGGACCGCCCCAGGAGCACCAGCACGGCGGGCAGGAACGTCACGGAGGCGAGCAGCGCCGCGCCGATCCCGATCGCCGCCACCGGACCGAGGCCCTTGTTCGAGTTGAGGTCGCTGAACAGCAGGCACAGCACACCGAGCACGACCGTGCCCGCCGACGCGGCGATCGGCTCGATGGTGGCCCGCCACGCCACCCGCATCGCCGCGTAGCGGTCCTCGGTGTCGCGCAGCTCCTCGCGGAACCGGGACACCAGCAGCAACGCGTAGTCCGTCGCCGCGCCGAACACCAGGATGAACAGGATGCCCTGGCTCTGGCCGTTGAGGTCGATCACGTCGCGGTCCGCGAGCAGGTACACGGCGAGGCTGGCCACCCCGAGGGCGAACACCCCGGACAGCAACACCACCAGCGGCAGCAACGGGCTGCGGTAGACCAGCACGAGGATCAGCGCCACCACCGCGCCCGCGACCAGGAGCAGCAGGCCGTCGATGCCGCTGAACGCCTCCTTCAGGTCGGCGACCTGCGCGGCGGGCCCGGTCACCAGCACGGTGAGCCCGTCGGGCGGGTCCGTCAGCTCAGCCCGGATGGCCTCCACCGCGCCGGCCGGGTCGCCCGGGTCGACGGCGACGACCACCTGCGCGGCCTGGTCGTCGCGCGGCGACCCGATCACCGGCGACGCCTCGCCGGGGAACGCCCGGCCGCCCAGGTAGTCGCGGTCGGCCGGGGTGAGGCCGGAGGGGCGTTCGGCCACCACGACGGCGGGCAGGCCGCGCGCGTCGCCGAACGCCTTGAGCCGCTCGGCGACCTCCGTCGCCTCGGCCGACGCGGGCAGGAACGCGGTGCTGTCGTTGACGGCGACCTCGCTCAGCTTGCCCGCGAACGGGCCGGCGAACCCGCCGAGCGCCAACCACGCGACCGCCACGAGGGCGGGCAGCAACCAGCGCGTGCGGGACCGGGTCGGGTGCACGGGACAATGACCTCCGAGACGATGTACTTCGATGGCCGGATAGTTCGACCGTCGAAACAATAACGGGAGGGCGTATGGCCGACCACTCGACCCTCGTCAGGTTGCTCCGGCAGCTCACGGTCGAAACCGACCGGTTCGCGGAGATCTTCGGCGAGAAGCAGCGGATGCACCGCACCGACCTCAACGCGCTCGCGGTGATCATGGACGCGCGGTGGGGCGGCGAGCCGATGTCGCCCACCAGGCTGGCCGACGCTCTGCACCTGAGCGCGTCCGCGACCACGTCCGTGCTCGACCGGTTGGAGGCGTCCGGGCACGTCGAACGCGCGCGCAACCCGCACGACCGGCGCAAGGTCGAGTTGCGCGTCCCGGCCAAGGCGCTGGACCTGGGCCGCGAGTTCTTCGAGCCGCTCGACCGCGCGTTCACCCGTGCGTGGCAGCAGTTCGACGACGCCGACAAGGAGGTCATCGCCCGGTTCCTGACCGCGAGCATCGACGCGACCGCGGCGGTGCGGGCGGGGCTGACGCCGTCACCCGACCCGAAGTCATCCTCGCCGGGTCCGCAGTGACCAGCGGGTAACCGGACCGCGCCGGCCGCGAGGCGACACACTCCCACGAGTGGAGATCCTCTTCTCTAGCCTCGGCTCACACGGGCACGTCTTCCCGCTGGTGCCACTCGCCATCGCCGCCCGCGAGCAGGGCCACGACGTCGTGTTCGCGACCCCTGACACGTTCGCGAAAGCCCTCACTTCGCGCGGCATCCAGCACGTCACGGGCGGGATGGACATGCTCGACGGGTTCGAGCTCGGCAACGCGAGCCCGGCGGCGCGCAAGGCGAAGGACTTCGACCCCCGGCGCGTCTCGAAGGTGTTCGGCTCGATCCTGGCGCGCAGGCACGCCGCGGACCTGGTGCCGATCATCGTCGACCACAAGCCCGACCTGGTCGTGCACGAGGTGGCCAACGTCGGCGTGGCGCTCGCGGCGAGGGTCACCGGCGTGCCGGCGGTGTGCCACTCGTTCGGCAGGTACTGGCTGCCCAGCGGTCCGATGGAGGACATCCGCCTGCACCTGGCCGAGGTCGCCGCGGAGTACGGCGCGGACCTCCCCGACGGCGACATCATGCGGTTCGGCAACCCCTACCTCGACATCTGCCCCCCTTCGTTGCAGGACCGCGATTTCCTCGCCACCGCGACGGACCGCCTCCCGCTGCGGCCGGTGCCGTTCGCCGAGCCCGGTGAGCTGCCGCCGTGGGTGCTCGAACACCGCGAACCGCTGGTGTACCTCACGTTGGGCACGGCGTTCACCACGGTGCACGTGCTGCGCACCGCGATCGAGGGCCTCGCCTCGCTGAACGCGAGGGTGCTCGTGTCCACCGGCACGATCGTGGAGGTGGGCGAGCTGGGCGACCTGCCGGACAACGTCGTCGTGCGGGAGTGGCTGCCGCAGGCCGACCTGCTGCCGCACGTGGACCTCGTGGTGCACCACGGCGGCGCCGGCACCACGATGGGCACGCTGGGCGCCGGCGTGCCGCAACTGGTCCTGCCGCAGGGGGCCGACCAGTTCGGCAACGCCGTGATGGTGACCGAGGCCGGGCTGGGCGACCAGGTGCTCGGCGCGGAGGTGGTGGCCGAGGTGATCGCCGACAAGGCGCGCCGCCTGCTCACCGACGACGCCGTGCTCGACGCGGCGCGGGCGATGGCCGACGAGGTGGCCGCCATGCCGTCGCCGGCCGACGTGGTGGGCGTGCTGCCCGACTACGCCTGACGCCGTCCGTGACAGCGGCGTGAGGTGATCTTCGCCTCACGGCGCGAAGAGCCCCAATCGGACGAAATTCACCCACCGTGGAAAACTTCTCGCTACGCTCGAACCAGTGCGAATCCTCTTCTCCAGCCTAGGTTTACACGGACACACCTACCCGCTGCTGCCGCTGGCGATCGCCGCCCGCGAGGTGGGCCACGACGTCTCCTACTTCACCGGCGCCGCGTTCGCGAACGCCCTGACCTCGAACGGCATCGAGCACGTCGTGGGCGGCATGGACCTGCGCGAGGCCTTCGAGATCGCGAACGGGGGCGGCCTCGTGGGCAGGCCGCAGGACGCCGACCCCGACCGGATCGCGGCCGCGTTCACCTCGGTGCTGCCGCGCAACTTCGCCGCCGAGCTCGCGCCGGTCATCGCCGACCTCAAGCCCGACCTGGTGGTGCACGAGCTCGGCAACCCCGGCGCGGGATTCGCGGCGAAGGTGGCCGGCGTGCCCGGGCTGTGCCACTCGTTCGGCCGGATGTGGCAGGCGGACGAGTTCGCGAGCACCGCGCGCGGGCACCTCCTCGAGGTCGCCGCGGACCTGGGTGTCGAGATCCCCGAGGACGACATCATGGGGCTCGGCAACCCGTACATCGACATCTGCCCGCCGTCGGTGCAGGACCCGACCTTCCTGGCCACCGCGCGCAACCGGATCCCGCTGCGGCCGGTGCCGTTCGCCGAGCCCGGCGAGCTGCCGGCGTGGGTGGTCGAACACCGCGAACCGCTGGTGTACCTGACGCTGGGCACGGCGTTCGGCGAGACGGGTGTGCTGCGCACCGCCATCGACGGCCTGGCCGCCGTGGACGTCAAGGTCCTCGTCGCCGCCGGACCCACGGTCGACGCGGGCGCGCTCGGCGAGCTGCCCGACAACGTCGTCGTGCTCCCGTGGGTGCCGCAGGCGGACCTGCTGCCGCACGTGGACCTCGTGGTGCACCACGGCGGCAGCGGCACGACGATGGGCACGTTCGGCGCGGGCGTGCCGCAGCTGATCCTGCCGCAGGGCGCCGACCAGTTCGGCAACGCCGCCGTGGTCACCGAGGCCGGGCTGGGCCGCCAACTGGTCGGCGCGGACGTGGCCGCCGCGGCGGGCCCCACCCAGGGGCGGCGCCCGCTCGCCCCCGCGGCGGTCCAGGGCGCGGCGCGGGCGATCGCCGCCGAGGTGGCCGCGATGCCGTCGCCGCACGACGTGGCCCGCACGCTGCCCGACTACGCCTGACACCGCGCACCCGCCTGGCCGCGCGACCCGGGGGCCGCGGTCAGGCGGGCACGGTGAAGAACTGGTGCGGTTGGAACACGCAGATGGTGGCGTCGCTCTGCACGTTGCCGTCGGTGATCTCGACGAAGTAGCCGTAGGACCTGCCCGGATCGAGTGGCACCGGCAGCGTGACCCGGCCGCGGTTGAGGCCGGTGGTCCGCTCGCCAGACCGGACCGCGTCGAGGTAGATGTTGTCCCACCACACCAGGCGTTGCGTGTCGAACTCGCGCAGCGAGCCGCCCTCGGCGAGCCGGAACACGTAGAACGCGTCCGGGCCGCCCAGCTCGTCCAGGGTGAGCCAGTCGACCCGCTCGACCGCGCCGGTGGGCTCGGCGGTGCGCGACGGCGTGAACGCGTCGAGGACCTTCGCCCGGTTCTCCCGGTAGACCGGCACGATCCGGTCCGTCGGCTCCTGGCGCTGCACCCGCGACCGGCTCGTCACCGAACCGTCCTTCGCGGTGACCTCGATCGTGTACTCACCCTCCGGCATGTACCCGGTCGGCAGGTTCACCATGTACCAGTGGAAGCCGAGGGCGGAATCGTGGATGTGCCCGTTGAGGTTGCGCTGGGTGAACGGCTCGTTGGCGAACTCGACCCGGTAGCCGCCCGGCCCGCGGGCCACGATCGACTCGATCAACTCCGGCGTCGGCGTGGCGGTCGGGTAGAACGACACGAGGAACTTGTGCTGCTCGCGCGGCAGGCCGGAACCGTCGAAGTCCCAGTAGACGTTGCAGGCCATGATGTCGTAGATCCGCACCGAGTCCATGCCGCCAGTCTCGGCGCGTCGGCCGGCCCGGTGCATCGGTGTGACCACCCACCCGCAACCCTGCTTAACACGTAAGCGCGGGCCACTCATCGCAACTATCGCGCCGCTCGTCGTGGTGTCCTTGACCGGTTAACAGACCCGCTGCCACGGTCGGCGACGCCATCAAAGACGACCGGCGTTGGGAGACCTTCATGGCAAGACACGTGGGGACACTGGCCGTGATAGCCGCGCTCGTGGCGACGGCCGTGGTGCCGCCGACCGCGACCGCGCACGGCAGGCCCTGGGTGGCCGGCTGGGCGGCGAGTCCCGTGGTGGGCAGCGAGATCCCGTGGAGCGACTGCCCGGCGGGCGAGGGGCTGCGGGACCAGACCGTGCGCAACGTGGTGTTCCTCAGCGCCGGCGGCGAGTCGGTGCGGGTCCGGTTGAGCAACGCGTTCGGCGCGACGCCGTTGCGGGTCGGCCGCACGACGGTCGCCGTGCAGCAGTCGGGCGACGCGGTGGTGCCCGGCACGTTGCGCGCGGTGACGTTCAAGGGCAGGCGGGACGTCACGGTGCCGGTCGGCCAGGAGATCTTCAGCGACCCGGTCCGCCTGGACGTGCGCGCGCTGTCCACGCTGCTGGTGAGCGCCTACGTGCCGGAGGCCACCGGCCCGCTGACCAACCACCCGTTCACCGCGCAGGGCAACTACCTGGCACCCGGCGACCGGACCGGCGTGGCGTCGGGCGGGTTCCAGGACACGCCGTGCTGGATGGTCGTCAACGGCGTCGACGTCGCGCCCGCGCGGCGGGTCGCGGGCACGGTGGTGGCGTTCGGCGACTCGATCACCGACACCGCCAACACCACCGGCAACGCCAACCGCCGCTGGCCCGACTTCCTGGCCAGGCGGCTGAACGCGGTGCCGGGCCGCACGCTGTCCGTGGTGAACGCGGGTCTGGGCGGCAACCGCCTCATCGCCGACCGCGACGAGCCGTTCTGGGGCGTCGCGGGCGTGACGAGGGTGCAGCGCGACGTGCTGTCGCAGACCGGCGTCAAGGCGATGATCCTGCTGGAGGCGGTCAACGACATCGGCTACAGCGCGTCGGCCGAGGACCTGATCGCCGGGCACCGGAACGTGATCGCGCAGGCGCGGGCCAAGGGCGTGAAGGTCTACGGCGGCACGATCCTGCCGTTCAAGGGGTCCTTCATCTGGACCGAGGAGCGCGAGGCGACCTGGCGGACGCTCAACGACTGGATCCGCACTTCCGGCGAGTTCGACGGCGTGGTGGACTTCGCCGCCGCGACCGGCGTGCCCGGCGACCCGGCCACGCTGAACCCGGCCTACGACAGCGGCGACCACCTGCACCCGAACGACGCGGGCACGGAAGCCATGGCGAACGCCGTCGACCTGGCCATGCTGCTGCGGCGCTGAGCCGCTGCTGTCCGGGGTGGATCCGCTGTCGGCGAACGCCCCGGACAGCACGGCCCGCGCGAGAGCACGATTGGGGCGTAATCGTGTAATCGACGGAGGCGCCGATGGATCCGCTGGACGCCTACTCGCAGGCCGTGATCGCGGTCGCGAAGTCGGTCACGCCGCACGTGGCCAGCGTGCGCATGCCGCGCGGCACCGGGTCGGCGGTGGTGTTCACCGACGACGGCTACCTGCTGACCAACGCGCACGTCGTCGGCAGCGGTCGGGACGGGACGGCGGTGTTCGCCGACGGTGCCGAGTCGCCGTTCACGGTCGTCGGCACCGACCCCCTCGCGGATCTCGCCGTGCTCAAGGCGTCGGAGGACGCGCCCGGCGCGGCGAAGTTCGGCGACGCCGACCACCTCCAGGTCGGCCAACTCGTCATCGCCGTCGGCAACCCGTTGGGCCTGGCCGGTTCGGTGACCGCCGGGGTGGTCAGCGCGCTGGGCCGCGCGGTGCCGGTGAGCAACGGCCGGGCGGGACGCGTGATCGAGGACGTGATCCAGACCGACGCGGCGCTCAACCCGGGCAACTCCGGCGGCGCGCTGGCCAACTCCGCAGGCGAGGTGGTCGGCATCAACACCGCGTTGGCGGGCATCGGCCTCGGCCTGGCCATCCCGGTGAACAGCACCACCCGGCGCATCCTCTCCACGCTGATGGTCGAGGGCCGGGTGCGGCGGGCCTACCTCGGCGTGATCGGCGCGCCCGCACCGCTGCCGGACGCCGTCGCCGAGCGCACCGGGCAACGCGCGGGCGTCCGGCTGGTGCAGGTCGTGCCGGGCGGTCCGGCCGAACGGGCGGGACTGCGCGACGGCGACCTGGTGCTCAGCGTGGCGCGCACGCCGGTCAGCGACGCGCAGGGCATCCAGCGGCAGCTGTTCGCCGAAGCCATCGGCCTACCGCTGCCGGTGACGGTCCTGCGCAACGGCGCGATGGTCGACGTCATCGCCACGCCCAGCGAGCTCACCACGTAACGCGATCGCGAACCGGCGGCAGACGCGCACCCGTGCGAACTCCCGCCGCGACCGCGCCTCCTCGCCCAAGTCCGCGTGCAGGACCGCCTTCACCGCGCGCAGGCCGGGGCGCGCCACCACGGCACGCGCCGGCTCGTCGGCCGACGTGTGGTGGTCGGCGAAGACGTGCGGGTGGTGGTCGCTCTCGCCGAAGCCCATGCCGCGGTACCAGCGCAGCGTCGGCGCGTCGTCACGGGTCCAGGCGTCCAGCGTGGTCGCGCCGAGCGCCAGCGCCCGGGCGCGGGCACGCGACAACAACGCGCCGCCGATGCCCCGGTGCTGGTGGTCCGGGTGCACGGCGACCGCCTCGATGGTGGCCAGCTCGCCGTCGACCGCCAGGTCGAGGATGCCGACGACCACGTCGCCGTCCACCGCCACGAGTTCCGCCCCGGAGACCTCCGGCTTCGCCACGAGCACCTTCTCGTGCAGCGCGGCGCCCAGGAACGACAACACCCGACACCGCAGCCAGGACGGTTCGTCATCGACGACGTAGTCGCGCACCTGATACCCCATCGCGACAGCCTGCCCGATCGGCATCGGGCGGGCGCACCGATTTCTCCACCGGCGGATGGCAACCATCCGTTCGCGCCGACTGGTAGTACGTGCGTCGGACGAGGCGAGGGGCCGTGGTGGGAGTACCCGAGGGGTTCGAGGAGTTCGTGGCAGGAGCGTCACCACGCCTGTTGCGCACGGCGTTCCTGTTGACCAGGGACAGAGGGCACGCCGAAGACCTGCTGCAGACGTCGCTGGCGCGGGCGTGGCGGGCCTGGCGGCGGGTGCAGGGCGACCCGGAGCCGTACGTGCGCCGGATCATCGTCAACACCTATGCCACCTGGTGGCGCCGCAAGTGGCGGGACGAACGCCCGACCGACGTGCTGCCCGAGCCCGTCGGCGCGTCCCCGGAAGCCGCCGTCGACGAGCGAGAGTGGCTGTGGCAGGCATTGGGACGCCTCCCCCGCCGGCAACGCGCCGTGGTCGTGCTGCGGTTCTACGAGGACCTGACCGAAGCACAGGCGGCACACGCCCTCGGCGTCTCCGTCGGCACGGTGAAGAGCCAGACCAGCAAGGCGCTGGCCCGGTTGCGGCTGGACGACACCATCACCCGGGAAGGGGTGCGGCGATGAACCTGACCGACCTCACCGAGGTGCTGCGCCGGCACGCCGAGCTGCCGCCCGACGCCGCGCACGGCCCGCGCATGTCCGGCATCCGGGCCAAGGTCAAGGCCTCCCGGCGGCGACGGGCAACGGCGGTGGCGGCGTCGATCGTGGCCGTGCTGGGCGTGGCCTTCGCGTTGACGGCGCCGGTCCAGCGCGAGTCGCAACCCGCCGAGCCGGAACCGGTGGTGTTCTCCGAGTACCACGAAGGCACGCGGATCGTCGCGCAGACGTCAGGCCGGGCCCCCGCGTCGACCATCGCGCTCCGGTTCGTGCCCACCACGCCCGAACCGGAGCTGTTCATCACCTGCGACCCCCACGACGACAGCAAGCAGATGTACTCCACCCTCATCGTCAACGGCGTGCCGGTCGGCGACGGCCTGACCTGCGGACTCCCGATGAAGCTCAACCTCGACTGGACGAAGCACCGCATCGGGGTCGGCGCGCCCATGACGGTCACCATGTCGGTGGGAGAACAGCTCTGGGACGAGGAGGAGCAGGGGGCGCACGCCGGCCCGATGCCGCCCGACGCGACGTTCGCCGCAGCCGTCGGTGTGCCGGTGGCGCCGGAGGACTACCCGTTCCCGCCTCGCCCGGAGACCTTGGCTCCCATCGACCCCGCGCTGGACGCGACCAACCCCGGCCAGGACAGGGTCTTCGAGCTGCGAGCCGTCCCCGGCCGGTCGAACGGCACGTGGCAGACCGCCGTGAGCCTCCCGAGCCGACCGGTCTACGTCGTGGTGGCCGTCAACACCCCGGGCCGCATCCGGGTGCTGATCAACGACGTCGAGGTGGTCGAACACGCCACGTGGACCTACCGGATCTCCCACCTGTCGGACTCCGATCAGGGGTACTGGGAGGTCGGGGTGGAACCGGGAGCCACCGTGAACATCACGGTCATCGCCGAGCGCACCAGCGGCGACTGGGCTGTGCTCCTCAAGGAGACCTGAGCGGTGGGCCGTGCGAGGATCGCGCCATGGTCATCGAGGTGCACGACGTTCCCGCGGAGAAGCACTTCGCGGCCGTGGTCGACGGCAAGCCGGCGGGCAAGGCGGTCTACATCCGCACGCCCGACCTGATCGTGTTCACCCACACGGAGGTCGACCCCGCGTTCGAGGGCAAGGGCGTCGGCAGCGCCCTCGCCCGTGCCGCGCTCGACCAGGCGCGGGCGTGGGAGCTGCCCGTGCTGCCGCTGTGCCCGTTCATCAAGGGCTACATCGAGCGGCACCGCGAGTACGTCGACGGCGTCTACCGCTCGCCGAGGACCACCGCCGTGGACTGAACCGTCAGCGGAACGACGCGGTGAAGCACGCGAGCCGGGCGCCCGCGCTGCCCGCCCGGCCGTGCTCGGTCGCGGTGGTCGGCTGCTCGTGCAGCACGATCGAGGACGGCGCGCGGTCGTCGAACGCGAACGGCACGGTGGTCTCGGCCATGCCGTGGCCCTGGCCGTCGGTGGCCAGCTCCAGCCAGATCTCGTTGTGCGGGTTGGCGTAGGCCGGGTCGACCGACGGCCGCTCGGGTGTCGCGGCGGGGTCGACCTCGTGCTGGTAGTGCGGACCGGCGTCGGTGCCGTTCTTGCCGCACGGGTCGGTGTGCGCGTGGACGGCGTAGCCGCGGTCGGGCTGGAGCAGGTCGGCGCTGAGCCGCACGGTCGTCGCGCCGTCGCCCGGGACCACTTCCAGCTCCAGCTGCGCGCCCGGCGGCGCGGCCTCGGGGTCGTAGGTGAACGCCACGTCCGCGGCCCCGACCGGGGCGAGCACACCGATCTCCCGGCTACCCACCTCCCCCTCCGACGACCTGGCGTCGTCCGGCCCCGGGTCGCCGCCGCACCCCACCGCCACGCTGAGCGCGGCCACGACGAAGGCGATGCGCATGCCGGTTCCCTCCACGCGTCCGCTGCGATCACGGCTCGACTACCCTCGCCGCTCCGGGTGAAACGGCGCGCGTGGCGGACCACTCGGCCGGGTGGTCCGGAGCTAAGCCGCCGGACGCGGGGAAACCTCGTGGTGCCACCGCGCCGCCCGACGGGAGGGCGGCGCGACCGCGACCCGAGGGGGTTCGATGTGCACCCGCACCCTGATCGCCGCCCTCGCGTGCACGGCGGCGTTCCAGGCGCCGATCGCGCACGCGGCCGACGACCCCGGCGCGTTGATCGCCTGCGGCACGACCGCGGAGGACCGCGTCACCACGCGCGAGGAGGCGCTGACGCGGTCGCAGTCCTGGCTCGACGCGCGGGTGCCCTACAGCCAGCAGGCCTGCCACGAGAACGAGCACGGCAGCTACCGCACCGACTGCTCCGGCTACGTCTCGCTGGCGTGGGGCCTGACGCACTCGCGCACCACGGTCACCCTCGGCGAGGTGGCCACCGGGATCCCGCACGCCGACCTGCGCCCGGGTGACGCGCTCATCACCTCCTACCACGCCGCGCTGTTCGTGCGCTGGGCCGACGACGCGAAGTCGGAGCCGGTCGTGCGCGAGCAGACCGGCCCCGACGGCGCGCCACCCGTGGAGCGGACGTGGACGGCGCAGACGGCAAGCGCCTACACCGCGGTCCGCTACTACCGGGTCGCGGAGGACTGACGCCTCAGCTCTGGCAGGGCGCCCCGTTCAAGGTGAACGCGGTCGGCTTGCCGTTGGAGCCCGTCCAGCTGCCGAGGAACCCGAACGACACCGAGCCGCCCGGCGCGATCATGCTGTTCCACCCCGCGTGGCGCACGCTCACCGCCGCGCCGGTCTGGGTGTGGGCGCCGCCCCACAGCTGCGTGATCCGCTGACCGTCGGGGAACGACCACGCCAGCGTCCACGCGCTGATCGCGGTGGTGCCGCGGTTGGTGATCCGGACCTCGCCCTGGAAACCGCCCTGCCACTGGCCGCCGATCGTGTAGGCGACCGCGCACGTCGCCGGCGGCACCGTCGTCGTCGTGGTGGTCGTGGTGGTCGTCGTTGTCGTCGTGGTGGTCGTCGTGGTCGTGCTGGTGGGTCCGCCGATCTTGCTCGGGTCCACGACGCCCCAGTACGCGTCCTTGGCCTGCAACCGCGTGTCGAACAGCAACGGGTGGTCCTTGCGGGTCACCGGGAAGCTGTCCAGCCACGTGTTGTCGTCCGCCAGCCCCCACACCGTCACCGAGCTGATGTGCCGCGAGTACTTCTTGTACAGCTCGAAGAAGTCCCGGTAGCGGTACGCCTGCGTGAGCAGCACCTCGGCGGGCGGCGTCGGGTAGGACTGGCTGTTGTCGGTGTAGATCGAGACGTCCATCTCGGTGATCTGCTGGTCGATCCCGAGCGGCACGAACTTGGCCAGCATCGCCTCGGTCTCCGCCAACGACGGCCACTGCACGTTGACGTGCATCTGGTGGCCCACCGCGTCGATCGGCACGCCCTCGGCGCGCAGCTTCACGATCAGGTCGTGCAGCTTGTCGCGCTTCGACGGGACGTTGGTGTTGTAGTCGTTGATCACCAGCCGGGCGTTCGGCGCGACCTCGCGGGCCACCCGGAACGCCGTGCGCAGGTAGTCCAACCCGGTGATCTCGAACCACTTGCTGCGGCGCAGGCCGTCGGCCTGGTTCTCGTCGATGACCTCGTTCACCACGTCCCACACCCCGATGTCGTCGCCGAAGTGGCCGACGACGCCGCGGATGTGGGCCTCCAACCGGGACAGCAGCAGCGCCTTGTTCTCCGGCGTCGCGGTCATGTCGTTGCCCGCCGCGTCCTTGAACACCCAGGCCGGCGTCTGCTGGTGCCACACCAGCGTGTGGCCGCGCACGGCCGCGCCGTTGGCCTTCGCCCAGGCGACGAGGGTCTCCGCGTCGGTGAAGCGGAACGCGCCCTCGGTGGGCTCGGTCGCGTCCCACTTCAACGTGTTGCCCGGCGTGATGGAGTCGAAGTGCTTCGCGAGCAGCTGCCCGTGGTTGTTGAGCAGTTCCGCGGTCCCGACCGCCGCGCCCACCGCGAAGTGGTCGGCCAGCACGTCCTTGACCGACGGGATGTCGGTCTGGATCGGCGGCAGCGGCGTGTGGGAGAGGGAGAAGTCGTCGATGTGCAGGGACGCCGTGGCGCTGCTCAGCTCGACGTACGTGCTGAGGAAGTCGACGTCGGCGGCCAACGTGTAGCTGCCGCGCAGGTTGGCCCAGCCGTCGGCGGTGACCGCGGTGTCGCCGACGACCTGGTCGTAGCTCGGGGTGCCGGCGGTGCGGCGTTCGACGGACAGCCGGGCCTGCGTCGCCGCCTCGCCCGCGGCCAGGCGCACCCACACCGACAGGTCGTAGCGGACGCCCTTCTGCGCCTTCTCCAGCAGGTTCAGCGTGGGACCCTGCCAGGACTGGTCACGTCCGGTGATCGCGAGGCTGTGCGTGCCGCCGTGGGCCACCGCGGTGCTCGGCGCGACCACCTCGCCCGCCCGGGGCGTCCAGCCTTGCGCCGTGCCGTCGTCGAACGTGCTGGAGACGACGACCACGGGTTCGTCGGCGGCTGCTCGGGGGCTCGCGTGCGCCGCCAACGTGACCAGGCCGGCCAGGACCGAGGTCGCGAGCACACCGGCGAGAACTCTCCTCATCGAGAATCCCTCTTCCGTCGGACGTGTTCTGGGAGCGCTCCCAGAACATCTCGCCCGGACTATAGGCAGGCTCGCCGACCCCCGCCCAGCCGCCGTTCAGCCCAAACGCCGTGGTCGGTCGGACCGTGGCCGGTGGTCGGCCCGACTGGTTTCGAGCGGTCGCGCGCGGCAAACCAGGGGTCGACCGCGCACCGGCCGCCAGGGGTGGAGGAAGTCGTGTTCTTCGACGAGGACGTGCCGATCCCGTTGGACGGGGTCCGCCTGGACGCCCGGCTCTCGATGCCGACCCGCCGCAGCGGCGTGGTGGTGTTCGCGCACGACGGCGGCCCCCAAGGCGACCTGCACGTGGCGCGGACGCTCCAGCGGGAGCACCTGGCCACCGTGCTGGTCGACCTGCTCCCGGGCGGGGACGGGGGCGTGGACGTGCCGGTGCTCGCCGGCCGCCTCGCCGCGGTCGTGGACTGGCTCACCGACCAACCGGCGACCAGCGGCCACCCGATCGGGTTGTTCGGCGTGGGCGGCGGGGCGGCGGTCGCGCTCGTCACGGCGGCGGAACGACCGGTCGCCGTGCGCGCCGTCGTCTGCCGCGGCGGGCGGGTGGACCTGGCCGGGGACGCGCTGACCCGGGTCCTCGCGCCGACGCTGCTGATCGTCGGCGAGCGGGACGAGGACGGTGTGGCGCGCAACCGGGAGGCCGCGCGGCGGTTGCGCTCCAGCGGGCGGCTGGAGGTCGTGCCGGGCGCGGATCACCTGTTCGAGGAGCCCGGTGCGCTGGACCAGGTGACCAGGCTGACCGCGCGGTGGTTCCACCGGCACGTCGGCAACGCACCGGTGATGCCACCGGCGTCCTGAGCCGCAGCCTGGCCGAGGACGGTCCGGCTGATGCCGGTCAGGCTCGCCCGCGGGCGGAGACGTCACGTCCTCGCACGTCGAGGGCGGCACGCAGCAGCTCGCCGGTCCCGGGCGCGGTGTCCTCCAGCGCTGCGAGCACGGCCTGCGCCAAGTGCCGGGCGCGCTCCGTGCCCGTGTCCAACCGCTGCGCCAGCTCGATCATCACCGCGTCCGGCGGCCGGTGCTCCGGGCGGCCGGGCACCAGCGCCGCTTCCTCCACCGCCGCGGGCAGCGCGGCGGCCAGCCGGTCCCGGTCCGGGGCGGTCAGGCCGTGCGCCAGCGTGGCGATCACCGCGGTCAGCGCCGCCTCCGCCGTGGCCTTGTCCAGGTCTCCGCGCCGGCCGATCGCCTCGACCAGCTCGCTGTGCTCGACCACGATGTGGATCACCCTTCCGATCGCCGCGCCCCGCCGGGGTCCACGCGCGTGTCGTCCTCGAACCGGACGGAGCCCACCACCTCGGTCACGTTGGCGTAGTCCACCGGCGGGATCGCGCGCAGCGCCCTCGCGGTGATCTCGTCGCCCCGCTCCCGCGCCGCCAGGACCAGCTCGTCCTTGCTCGCCGGGAAGTCGACCTCCTTCAGGCACTCCCGCAGCCGTTCGCGAGTGGTGTACGCGGACATCGCCACCTCCGTGCGTGCTCGCCCTCGGGCTGTCCGGGTGCCCGTGCCCGGGCGGTACCCCCGCTCGACCCCCGGAAACGTCGGGCCGGACGTGGCCACTCCCCCGGCGGGCTCGGCTCAGCCCATCGTGGCGAGCAGGTCACGGCACGCCCGCTCGCACGCCCGGCACACCTCGGCGCAGACGCGGCAGTGCTCGTGCACGTTCGCGTGCGCACCGCACTCGTCGCCGCACGACTTGCAGGCCATCGCGCACGCCTCCAGCAACGACCGGCTGATGTTCGCGTCGTAGCCGGTGTGCCGGGACAGCACGCGCGCGGTCGTGCCGCAGATGTCCGCGCAGTCCAGGTTGGTGCGCACGCACTTCGTCAGCTCCGCCACCGAGCTCTCGCTCAGGCAGGCGTCGGCGCAGGCCGTGCACGCCTCCGCGCACTCGATCAGCGCGTCGATCGTCATCGCCAGTCTGCGCCGGTCGAGGTTGATCTCCGCCGGGTAGGTCCCCAGCATCGTCATGGTGCTCACTGCGACCACTCCTCGTCCTCGGTGCACCCGTGCTCACCAGGACGTGTACCCGATCGGACCGCGGGCAACCGGCCGCGGCACGGGTCGGCGGTCGACACCGGCGAGGGGTCAGGCGGAGATCGTGGCCGCCACGATGCACGTGTCGTCCAACGGCGTGGCGGGCACCAGGCGCGAGGTCAGCGCCTCTGGCATCCGCGCCGGGTCCAGCTCCGCCGCGAACCCCCGGATCTCCTCCATCAGGCGTTCCAGGTCGTCACCGCGGACGCCGGCGGAGGGCCGCCGCTCGATCAGGCCGTCGGTGAACATCAGCACCGTGTCGCCGGGCGCCAGGAGCGTCCGCGCCGTCGCGTACACCGCTCCCCGCACCGCGCCCAGGATCGGGCCCACGGGCCGGTCGAGCCGCTGCACGTCGTTCGACCGCACCAGCAGCGGCGCGGGGTGGCCCGCTTGCGCCCACGACAGCCGGCGCGTGGTCGGCTCGAACCGGCCGACGATCGCCGACGCCAGCGTCACGCCACCACCGCCGGTCAGCATCCGGTTGAGCACGTCGAGGACACCGGCCGGGTCCGGGTTGGTCAGCGCGGCCCCGGTCAACGCGTACCGCAGCTTCGCCATCGCCGCCGCGGTCGCCAGGCCGTGGCCCGCCACGTCGCCGATCGCCAGCAGCGTGCTGCCGTCGTCGATCGGGAACGCGTGGTACCAGTCGCCGCCGACCTCCGCCCACTGCTCGGCCGCCAGGTAGCGCACGACCACCCGCATCCCCGGCAGCTCCAGCGGTCGGCTCGGCAGCGGCAGCACGGCGGAGCGGAGGTGGTCCGCCACCTGGTGCTCCTGCGCGAACTGCTCGCTGAGGTCGAACACCCGCTTCTCGGCCCGCCGCATCGCGGTCACGTCCTGCAGCACCACGTCCAACCGGACCGGCCTGCCCTCGACGTCCAGCACCGGTTCGCCGATGAACCGCCCGTTCCGGATCTGGTCGCCGGCGCGCAGGCGCAGCTCCGAGTCGGTGCCCTCGCCGCGCTCCAGCATCCGCCGCACGGCGTTCTGCAGGATCGGCAGGTCCTCGCCGACCACGGACGCCCGGATCTCGTCCAGCGACATCGGGCCGAGCGCCGGGTCGCGGTCGAAGATGACGTAGAGCTGGTCGGACCAGTCGATCTCGTTGGTCACCAGGTTCCACTCGCCCCAGCCGATGTTGCCGAGGCGCTGGACGCTGCGCAGCCGCTCCAGCTGCAACGGGTCCTCGTGCTCGTGCCAGGCCAGGATCAGGCCGTCGCCGAACTTGCCGATGGTCAACGTGTACCGGCCGTGCTGCGGCAGGCCGGGCGTGTTCTCCTCGTAGTCGAAGATGCTCACCACCTCCCGGACCCCGGTGCGGAGCACCCGGAAGTACGCCGCCCACAGCTCGGTGCCCGCGACCGTCGGGTAGCTGGTGAGGATGCTGCGCCCGACGAGCTGCCGGTACCGGCGGCCGGAGAAGTCGACCGCGTCCGGGCTGGCGGCCTCGAACCGGAAGTCCACCACCTCGCCGTCCTCGTCGTGCACCGCGCCGAGCAGCGCCACCGAGCCGGGCAGCACGTCGAGCAGGTGCTGGACCCAGAGCGTCCAGCGCCGGCCCCGCGCGGCGCCGTCCGGGCCCAGCAGCGCCAAGAGCGTGGAGCCGGCGGCGCCGATCATCACTTCCAGCTCCCACTGCTCCTCGGACGAGAAGTCGTGCTCGTCGGTCCACAGCACCCCGAACACGCCGGCGATGCGCGTCTGGTCCCGGAACGGCAGCCACGCCCGCGATCGCCACACCGTCTCCGGGTCGCCGATCAGCGTGTGCCGCCGGCGGGCCTCCTCCAGGTCGGGCAGCCACTGCGGCAGGCCGGTGCGCACCGACGCGAGGACGCCCGTGCTGAGCCGCAACGGCACCCGTTCCCACTCCAGCCGCACCTTGGCCGGCACGTTCGCGGCGGCCTCCAGCCGCGGCCCGCCGTCGGGTTCGAGCAGGTAGACCAGCACGCCGTCGCAGCCGACGTGCTCGCGGACGAGCTCGGCCAGCTCCTCGGGGTCGACCGCCGTGCCGATCGCGGCGAGCGCGACCGGCTGCGGCGTGCGTTCGGACGGCGGAGCGGGCGAGGGTTGCGGTATGTCGACCTGCCGCGGGTAGCGCGAGGAGTCGTACACCCCGTCACCGGTCGCCGGCGGCAGACCGGGCGCGGGTGGTGGCGGCGGCACGCCGAGCACGCCGGCCGCGATGACGGCCAGGTCGCTGCCCGTCGCCTGCGCCAGCCGCAGCATGTCCTCGAACGCCTCGTCGGGACGGCACGACAGCCGTTCCGCCAGGACGCCCTTGGCCTGTTCGATCACCGCCTGCCTGCGCGCAGCGGACCTCAGCCGGTCGATCTCGTCACGCTGCCGGGCGACGAGGTCGGCCAGCGCAGAACCGGTCGGATCCCGCTGCACCGCCATCGCGTCCAGCATCACCCGCCCACCCCCGCGAGGCCAGCCGAACCGACGCGGAACCGCCACCCGACACGCGTGCCGCCGACCGCGACCCGGCCACACGAACGGGTGAGGCGGAGGACACTCCGGATCGGGAACCGCCGATCACGCCGCACGCGTTGTACGGGATGGTCGGTGCGGTCCGCGTCCCCCGGGCCTCACCTCACCGCCGTCGCGGAACACCGTTCGGCTGGAGCCGCGTCGAGCCACTCGCCGAGAGGCGACCGCCGCGCCGACCCTCGAACCCGCCTCCGGTCGCCGCTCTCCCCCCAGCGCGGCCGGAGGCTGCCACACCGCCGCGTCGGTCGCGGATCCCGCAGCCGACGGTCGACAGCTCACCGATTTCCGTTCAGGCCCGGCCGATCCCGCAACCCTGTGCCACACGTCACGCTCGCGTGCTGTCACAGGACCGAGGTCCGCGGTGCCTCATGCCCGACAGCACACGGCAACAGAACGGAACGACATCGTGAGCAAGACCTGGTTCGTCACCGGCTCGTCGCGCGGCTTGGGCCGCAACTTCGTCGAGGCCGCCCTGTCGCGCGGCGACAAGGTGGCCGCGACCGCCCGGAACGCCGCCGACCTCGCCGACCTGGTCGCCACCCACGGCGACGCGGTCCTCCCGCTGGACGTGGACGTGACCGACAAGGCCGCCGTCTTCGAGGGCGTGACGCGGGCGAACGAGCACTTCGGCCGCCTCGACGTCATCGTGAACAACGCGGGCTACGCCCAGGTCGGCGCGATCGAGGAGCTGACCGAGCGGGAACTGCGCGACCAGGTGGAGACCAACCTGTTCGGCGCGGTGTGGGTCGTCCAGGCCGCGTTGCCCCACCTGCGGGCGCAGGGCTCGGGGCACATCGTCCAGTTGTCCTCGGCGGCCGGGCTCATCGCGATGCCGTTGGGCGGCGCGTACCACATGTCCAAGTGGGCGGTCGAAGGCTTCACCGAAGCCCTCGCCCAGGAAGTCGCCGAGTTCGGCATCAAGGTGACCGTGATCGAGCCCGGCGGCTTCGCCACCAGGAACGGCAAGAACCCCGACCCCTTGGCCAACGGGCACCTGGCCGAGACCAGCCCGGTCTACGACGGCCTGCGCCGCCGGCTCGCCGGCCTCGTGGCGAACCAGCCCGCCGGCGACCCGGCCGCCGCCGCCCGGGCGTTGCTCAAGATCGTCGACCTCGACCACCCGCCCCTGCGGGTGCTCTTCGGCCAGGGCTTCTACCCACTGATCAAGCAGGCCTACGCCGCCCGGCTCAAGACCTGGGAGGACTGGCAGGACCTGTCGGCGGAGGCGCACGGCAACCTCGCGGCCGACGCGACCACGGCCCGATCCTGACCGATCCCGGCCGGCGCCGGTTCCCGGTCCGCGACGACGAGCCCCGTGTCAGCGGCACCCGCGATCCGGGGAGATCACCGCCCCGGCTCCGCCGACCGCTGCGCGAGCTTCGCCTCCACCGTGGCCACCAGGTCCGGGACCGTGTGCCACTGGCTCACCTCGCGCTCGCTGATCCTGACCCCCAGTTCCTCGCCGACGGCCTCGATCAGCTCGACCACGGTCAGCGAGTCGATGTCCAGGTCGGCCAGGGTCGCCTCGGGTTTCATGTCCTCGGGGCGGATCCTGAACTGATCCGTCAGGATGGAGCCCACGATCGCCTGGGCGGAACTCATGCCGTCTCTCCCTCTGTCCTCAACAGGTAATCACCGGTCTTCGCCACGCTGTGGAGCACCTCGCGCACCCGGTCGACGTAGCAGGCGACGCTCGCGTCGGCCGTCCGCGTGGCCGGGTAGCGCGCGGTCAACCACAACCCCTCGTCGGTGCGGTGCGTCCAGATGTTCACCTTGCTGCCGCTGGTGCTCATCCGGACCAGGGGCCGGGCGTCCCACTCGGGCCAGTGCCGGATCCCCGGCACCACCCGCATGTCGGCGAACGAGATGAACGGGAACACCTCGGGCATCCGGCGCTCCAGCTCGCGCTCGATGCCGAGGAGTTCCGCGACCCTCGCGATCGGCACGCGGCTCAGGCGCAGCGCGGTCCTCGCGGACTCGTGCGCGCCCGGCACCACGTCGAGGAAGCCGTCCGCCGCGCCGAGGTCGATCTCGATCGGACCCACGCCGATGTACCACCCCATCGAACGCAGCCACTCCCGCCTGGTGCGGGTGGTCGCGGGCATCACCGTCCGGTAGACCTGCTCGCCCGTGATCTGGTGGGCGACGATCGCCAGCGCGGACAGCAGTCCGGCGAGGAACCCGCCGCCCACCTCCCGGCACGCTTCCTCCACCGCGTCGGCTTCGAGCACGTCCAGCAGCAGCACGTCCTGCTTCGCGTGCGGCAGCACTTCCCCTTCCGCGACACCGAGGTCGAGCGGGAACCGCAGCAGCCGGTCGCCTCCGGCCTCGATGAACCGGGCCCAGTGCCCGACGGCCGGGTGGTCGGCGTCGACCTCCCGGGCGGCGGTGCGCTCCGCCACGCCGTAGTCCACGTAGCTGCCGACCCCGCCGTGCTCGACCGGGCGGCCGGCGGCCACGGCGGCGTACAGGTCCTGCCACTCGCCGACGGCGGTCATGATGGAGAACCCGTCGGTGTGCGCGTGGTCCATCCCCACGACCACCGTGGTGGACTCCGCGCGCTCCACGGTCTCCACCACGTAGCTGGGCCAGCTGAACGCGCCCGTCGCGTCGTCGATGCGCTGCTGGAGGCAGGCGCGGAGGTCGTCATCGCTCGTGAAGTCGCCGACGACCCGGTCCTCGACGGACACCGCGGCGGGGTCGACGGTGATGCGCTCCGCCGTGGTGCCCACCACGCGGAACCCGCTGCGCAACGTCTCGTGCCGCTCGACCCACGTCCGCACCGTCTCGCGGAACGCCTCGACGTCCAGCGTTCCGGCGAGCTCGAACCTGAACCCCATCCACTGTGGGACCCCGGCGCCGCGCTCGGCGAGCGCGGTGACGAACTTCAGGTGCCATTCCTGGTTGTACGACAGGGGTGTGCCGCGCTCGACCGAACGTGCCGCTTCCCGAAAGGGCGCATCATCCAGCGACCACTCCCTGAGCCGACCAGGACGCACGCGGTACTCAGCGAGCGTCGTCATCAGCATGCCCTTGATCAGCTCCCTCTGGTGGCCGGTGAAGGGCACAGCCTTCACCCTGGGCCTGTGGGCGTCGATCCCTCGCGAGCGTGAAGGGCTTGCACGTTCGAGTGATCACAATCGGTGACGCCGCGGTGGGCCGCCAGTCCACGCCCAAGTACTGCCGCGCGTCAGCTGTACGCCTTCGCCTGGAGCGCGAACAACTCCGCGTAGAGGCCCCCGCAGGCGGTGAGCGCGGCGTGGTCGCCGGTTTCCACCACCCGACCGCCGCCGACGACGATGATCAGGTCGGCCGTGCGCACGGTGGAGAACCGGTGGGAGACGAAGACGGTGATCCCGCCGGTTCGGCCGGCCACCCGTTTCGCGTGCTCGGCGTACCGCTGGAACAGGACGTGCTCGGCCTCGGGGTCCAATGCGGACGTCGGCTCGTCGAGGACGAGGAGCAGCGGGGCCTCCCGCATCATGGCCCGGCCCAGCGCCAGCTTCTGCCACTGGCCCCCGGACAGCTCGGCGCCGTCGGCGTAGCTCTTGCCCAGCCGGGTGCGCAGTCCCTCGGGCAGGTCGTCCAGCACGCCGGTGGCGTCGGCGCGCCCCATGGCCGCGCGGACGGCCGGTTCCGACGACACCCGGGCCAGGTCGCCGAGGCCGACCACCTGCTGGGCCGTGAACTCGTACCGGACGAAGTCCTGGAAACCGGCGGCGATCCGCGTGCGCCACTCGTCGAGCGGCATGTCGTGCAGGTCCGCGCCGTCGACCAGGATCCGCCCCTCGGACGGCCGGTAGAACCCGCAGAGCAACTTGACCAGGGTCGACTTGCCCGCGCCGTTCTCGCCGACGATCGCGACGGTGGCGCCGGCCGGCAGGTGGAGGTCGACGTCGCGCAGCACGGGCACGTCGGCGCCCGGATAGCTGAACGCCACCCCGGCGAGGTCGATCCCGTCGTGCAGCCGCCGCGGCGGCGAGTGGCGGGGTGGAGCCGGATCGGCGCCGGTCACCGACGCGGAGACCTCGGTGAGCCGCCGGTAGGCGCCCGCCATCCGCTGCAAGTCCTGCAGGAGGGTGACGGCGGTGGCGACCTGCTGGTTGACCTGGGCGGCGAGCACGATCACCAGCACGACGTCGCCGACGCCGCGCCGTCCGGCTATCGCGTCGCGCACCACGAGCAGCACGCCCGCGACGTACGCGAGCGCGAAGACGACCTGCCCCGCCGCGCGTGCGCACGTCGCGATCAGGTGCGCGCGCCACAGCCCTCGCGTCGCCCGCGCCCACAGCCGGCCGTGCCGGGCGCGCAGCTCGTCCCGCACCCCGGACACCCTGAGCTCGCCGGCCAGGCGGGCGGACGTGGCCAGGTGGAACAGGTTGAGCGCGGTCCGGGTCGACTCGGCGGTCGCCGTCCGGGCGCGGTCGAGCACCCGCTCGGCCAGGCGACCGGCGAGCAGGGGCGGCACCGCGGCGACGGGCAGCAGCAACAGCAGCGGGTTCTGCACGGCCAGCAGGACCGCGGTGAGCGCCACCGCGAGGACGAGGCCGACACCGTTGAGCAGCGCTTCGAGACCGGTCCGGAACTGCCTGCCCTCCTGCCGCAGCACGGTCCACGTGTCGGCGTGCTCGGCCCGCTCGTGGTGCTCGATGCCGGCCGAGCCGTTCGAGACCTCGATCACGCGCTCGTCGAAGTCCAGCTCCGCCAGCTCGGAGAGCTCGTAGTAGGCCAGGTGGGCGAAGTGCGCGAGGGCCAGCACCATCACCGCCAGCACGGCCACCGCCACGCCCGCGAGCACCGCGAGCACCGCCGCGCCCGCGACGACCTCGCGGGTCATCCACCCGAGGGCGGCGGCCAGCAGCGGGGCGGCGACGGCGCCGGCCGTCATCAGGACCACCGCCAGCGCGGTCTTGCGCGGGTTCAACCGCCAGGCGGTGGCGATCATGGTCCACGCGCCCGTCAGGAGGACCTTCACCCGGCCGCTCCCCCGACCGCGGCGTCCGCCGCGCCGACGAACCGGTCGGCCTGCAACCGGAACAGCTCCGCGTAGCGCCCGTCGAGGGCCAGCAGGTCCGCGTGGGCGCCCTGCTCCGCGACCCGGCCGTGCTCCAGGACGACGATGTGGTCGGCGTGCCGCACGGTCGAGAACCGGTGGGAGATCAGCAGGGTGGTCGCGCCGGCGGCCAGGCCGGCGAACTCCTCGAAGAACCCGGTCTCCGCGCGCACGTCCAGGCTCGCGGTCGGTTCGTCCAGCACCACGACCCGCGCGCCGTGGCGCAGCGCGAACAACGCCCGCGCCAGCGCGACGCGCTGCCACTGGCCGCCGGACAGCTCGGCCCCGTCGGTGAGGTGCCGTGCCAGGGGCGTGTCCAGCCCGCGGGGCAGGCGGTCCACGGCTTCGGTGAGGCCGACCGAGTCGAGCACCTCGCGGATCGCCTCCCGGTCGTCCAGGAAGCCGACGGCGCCCAGCCCGACGTTGTCGGCGACGGACGACTCGTACCGCACGAAGTCCTGGAAGATCACGCTGAGCCGGGCGCGCCACTCGTCGACGGGGAACGCGCGGAGGTCGACGCCGTCCAGCGTGACCCGGCCCGAGGTCGGCTCGTACAGCCGGGCGAGCAGCTTGACCAGGGTGGTCTTGCCGGCGCCGTTCACGCCGACGATGGCCGTGCAGCGGCCGACCGGGATCGTCAGGTCCAGGCCGTCGAAGACCGCGCGCCGCTGCCCGGGGTAGCGGAAGCCGACCCGCTCGAACCGGATGGAACCGACCGGCTCGGGCACCGTCGCCCGCCGCACGGGCGCGGGCTCTTCCTCGTGCGCGTCGACGTGCTCGGCGAACTGGCGCACGGCGTCGTAGGCCCTCATGCCGATCGCGGTCGGCAGGTCCGCCTCCGGGTAGTGCTCGGCCAGCCGCAGCAGGCCGAGGGTCGCGGTCGCGACGAGGACGAATTCGGTGAGCGTCATCTCGTGCGCCGTCGCGCCCACCACCGCGAAGACCGCGCCGGTGACCGCGAGGGCCGCGACCGAGAACCGGACGAACGGCCACAGGTAGATGCGGCGGCGTTCGGCCCAGAGGGGTTCGAGGAAGCGGAAGTGGGTGTCGCGCAGGCGTTGCCGCAACCAGCCGGCCAGGCCGAAGACCCGGATCTCCTTGCCCGCGGCGGCTCCGCCGGCCAGCTCGCGCAGGTAGTCGATCTCCCGCTGGTCGGCGGCGAGCAGGGACCGGGTCCTGGCGTACCGGCGCAGCCCGCCGCGCTGGCCGTGGCGGAACAGCAGCACGATGACGACCAGCGCCGCCGCGGCCGGCCACGCGAACACCGCACCCACCGCGACCGCGCAGCCGACGAGCTCGGTGTACCGCGCGATCAGCGCGAGCAGCCCGGTGGCCGCCCGACCGGGGCTCTGCACGCCGAACTCCACCTCCCGCGCGGCGGTGCGCAGCGCGTCGAGCGCCTGCTGGTCCTCGAGCGGGCCGAGGCCGGGGCTGCGCAGCGACGCGGCCATCAGCTCGTCGAACACCGCGCCGTCGATCCGGCGCGTCACCAGCTCGCCCAGGGCGCGCTCCACCGGGGACAGCAGCTGCCGGGCGACGAACGCGCCCGCCGCGACGCCGAACACCGCGACCAGCGAGTCCCACGCGCCGGAGTCGAGCCCCGCGGCCACGGCCGCCGGCACCCGTCCGAGCACCATGGCCGTCGCCACCGTGAACACGACCGGGAGGCAGCCGAGCAGCAGGTCCACCCCGACCAGCGCGGCGACCAGCGGGCGGCCGGCGCGGGGAAGCAGGCGGACGATCTCCCGTCGTGCGGCGAACTGCTCCCGCGCGACGTCCCACATGCCGGCCACCTACCCGGCGGTCGGGTGGTCGGCGCAGCGGGGCAGGCCGCGTTCCGCGATGACCTCGTTGAAGTCCGCGAAGCGGATCCGGGGTTCCTCGATCAGCATCCGGGTGATCGGCGTCCGGTACTTCTCCGCGATGTAGCGGTAGTTCTCCAGGGCGGACGTGGTGTTGGCGCCCTGGTCCTTCTCGTGCGGGTAGTGGATGGCGCTCGCCGCCCGGTCGACGGCGAACCTGGCGCCGTCGCGGTGCAGCCGGTAGGCGAGGTCCAGGTCCTCACCGCCCCACTGCCGGAGCTCCTCGTCGTACATGCCGACCGCGCGCACCTGCTCCGTCCACGCCGACGCGTGGCAGGTCCAGTACATCAGCCACGGCGCGGGCAGGTGGCCGAAGTCGTCGGAGTACCGGGCGTAGAACGGCTCGCGCACGTCCGGCCACGCCCGCGTGCGCTCCAGGGACGCGATGGAGCCGTCGACGTCCTCGACGTCGACGACCTTGCGGATCAGCTGGGCGTCCTCGTTGTCGAGGTTGAAGCAGTACACGTACCCGTTCAGCGCCAACGGTTCCTCGGACGCCTCGTGGCGGGCCGCGTGCGCGCCCAGGCTCCCGGAGTGCAGCAGCACCCCGGAGTCGACGAAGACGCACACCTCGCCGGTCGCCTGCCGGATCCCGATGTTCCGGGCCGCGGACAGCCGGTACCCCTCGTCGGGCTGGTAGAAGTACCGCAGGTCCAACCGGTCCTCGAACCCGCGCACCACCGCCTCGGTGTCGTCGGTGGAACCGTCGTCGACGACCAGCACCTCGAACCGGTCGCGGGACAGGTCCTGCTTGGCGAGCGAGTCGAGCGTCAGTTCCAGCAACCGCCTCCGGTTGTAGGTCGGGACGATGACCGTGCAGCGTAACGAGCTACCCACGAGAGGCTCTCCTTGTCGAGGTCCCGCCCCGTACGACGAGGGCAGGGGATCCGACGGGCCCATGAGGGAGATCCGCTCTCCTGGGTGAATCCCCGCCGATCACCGCGCAAGTCTGCCGAGCCGCGCGAGCGCCGGTCAACACCGCGCACGAAGTCCCGCCGGCCCCGGCTCGCACCGCCTACCGGTCGTGCTGTCGGCGCACCATCTCGGCGATCCAGGTGGGCGCGAACGGCGAGGTGCAGTTCGGCGGGGTCGGGTAGTCCTTGAGCACCTCCAGGCGCTCGCCGATGTCGATCGCGCGGGCGCGGTGGTCGGGGTGGTCGATCCCGATCCGGGCCAGGCAGTGGTTCATCGCCCACTGCAGCCGGTCGGGCGCGTCGCGCATCCCGGCCTCGATGACGTCGAGCAGCCTGTCGAGGTCGAGGCCCTCGGGCTTCTTGGCCACGCGTTCGGTGGTCAGGGCCCAGCCGGCGCTCGCGACCACCGGGTCCGGGTCGGCGGACCAGGCCAGGCGCAGCTCCTCGGCGGACGGGTGCTTCTTCACCACGTAGTTCACGAGCCAGTCGTGCACCTTGGGGGTGCGCGCCTCGCGCAACATGGCGTCCAGCTCGTCGCGCTCGAACGCCTTCGGGCGGCAGATCAGGATCGCCAGCAGCCGCGCCGCGGTGTCGGCCGTCTCCCACAGCCGGCGCGCGAGGTCCTGCTGGGTCTTCAGCCGCTTCGCGAGCGCGCGCAGCTTGCCGAGGTTCACGCCGTGGTCGTCGCCGTGCTTCTCGTTCACCTCGCGGGCCCGCGGGTCTTCGAGCGCGGACAGCTCGGCCATCACCTCGGCCACCGTCGTCGCGTCCATCTCAGCCTCCGGTCCGCTCGTCCGCGGGTCAGCCTACGAGGTGGCGGGCGTCTTGGCCGGTAGCGGCCGGCGGGCGACCGCACCGGTGGCCGGCGACCTACGGTCGGCGCATGATCGCTCTCACCGCCCGTCGGGTTCTCGCTTCGCTGCCGGTGGTCCTGCTGGGCGCGTGCGGGACCGTGCAAGCCCCCGCCGCGGCTCCGTCGTCGGTCGCGACCACGACGACTTCGTCCACCGCCCGTCCGACCACCACCACTGCGACCGAGGTCCCGGGCCCACCGCCCACCGCCGCCGACGGCACGGACCTCGCCGCGTGCGCGGACGGCATCTGCGAGGTCGTGGTCAAGACCGGTGACGTGCTGCACGTTCCCGTCGGCCCGCTGACGGTCGTGGTCGGCGGCGGTCAGGCCGGGGTGCGGCCCGATCCGTCGAGCGGCATGACCGGCCTGCTGGCGGGCCCTCCGGGCTGGGTGGGCATGTTCAACAACCAGGCGTTCACCGTCGGGGTGGTGCAGGGCGAGCAGGCCGTGCTGAAGCTGGGCCCGCGATGATCGCGCGGCTCGGCATCGCGCTCGGCGTCGTCCTGGGTGGCGTGGTCGGAGCCGTGGCCGGGGCGCGGGTCGAGTCCTGGACGGGCGGTCTCGTGGGCGCGTACGCCGGGGTCCTGTGCGGGATGTGCGTCATCGGCGGCCTGGTCGGCGTCATCGACCGTGACCTCGACCGGGCATCACGCGCGGAGGCGGTCGTGATGCTGGCCTTCGGCCTGGTCGGCGCGGCCGGCGCGGTGACCGGGTACTGGCTCGTCAGCACCCATGACATCCCCCGGTTCACGCCGCTGGCGGGCTTCTTCGTCGGCTTGGTCCTGCCGGGCGCGATCGCGGGCCTCGCCGTCCTCGGCATCCTCGGCGCCGACCGGGCACAGCCCGAGATCCTCGTGCTCCTGACGGCCGCTGCCGCGGGCGACGGCGTCGGCGCCTGGCTCGGCACGGTGTTCGGCGCGCCGGTGCTGGTCGCGATCGGGCTCGTCGTCGGCGGTGCTCTGGGCGCCGGAGTGGCCCACGCGTTCAACGTCGCCGCCCACGAGGCCTTCCCCAGCTCTCGCGACATCGTCGACCGGCACCACGGCGACCACGACCCGTGGTGAGCCATCCCCTTGGTCACGCCTTCAGGGAGACGGCCGAACAGGTGATTCTCCGCGGCCTCGTCCGGGCGAGGCCCAGGCGACCAGGAGGTCGTTCGGGCTGGTCCAGTGCCGTAGAACCGCAGGCGTACAAGGCTTTTCGTCGGTGATCACCCGATCGAGCGATCACCGGACGAGCTGGTCGAGGGGACTAGAGTGCGGCCCGTTGACCTCGGTCGAGGGGGTGCGGATTCGTGGACGGGTTCGGGCTGAGTCGTCGTACCTTCCTCACGGGCGCGGGCGCCGGTCTGGCGGGGTTGGGCCTGCCGGGGATCGCCGCCGCGGGTAGTGGTCCCGGTGCCACGGTCGCCGTCCTCGGCGGTGGGGTCGCGGGCCTCACCGCGGCGCACGAGCTGGCCGAGCGCGGGTTCTCGGTCACGCTCTACGAGCGGCGCGCCCTCGGCGGCAAGTGCCGCAGCATGCCGGTGCCGGGCACGGGGCACGGCGGTCGGCGAGACTTGCCCGGCGAGCACGGTTTCCGCATCTTCTTCGGGTTCTACCAGGACCTCCCGGACACGCTGCGGCGGATCCCGTTCCCGGGCAACGCCAACGGCGTGCACGACAACCTGGTCCCCGCCTCCGAGTTCCTGGCGTCGTTCTCCGGCGGGCGGGAGGACCTGCGCATTCCGCTGACGCTCCCCGACGACCCGTTGGCGTGGTTGACGCCGGACGCCCTGCTGCGGCAGGTGCGCGCCGCGGTCGAGACGGCGTTCCACCTGCCGCCGCACGAGGCGGCGGTCTTCGCCCAGCGCGTGCTGGTCTACCTCACCAGCTGCGAGGAACGCCGCCTCAACCAGTGGGAGCACACGACCTGGCCGGATTTCCTGCGTGCGCGGGGCAAGTCCGAGGACTACCAGCGGATCTTCGTCTACGGGCCGACGCGCGTGCTCAGCTCGACCAGGACGGACAACGCCAGCGCGCACACCGCCGGCCTCGTGACCGAGCAGGTGCTGTTCACCCTCCTGGGCCGCGGCGGTGAAGGTCCGCTGGACCGGGTGCTGAACCTGCCGACGAACGAGGCGTGGATCGACCCGTGGGAGCGGCACCTGCGTGGCCTCGGGGTCGAGTTCCGCTTGGGGTGGTCGGTCGAGGACCTCGTCGTGGACGGCGGCCGGATCTCGGCGGTGCGGACCCGCGACCCGGAGGGGCGGTCGCAGGCGGTCGAGGCCGACTACTACGTCTGCGCGCTGCCCGTCGACCACGCCCGACGCGTGTGGAACGCCGACCTCCTGGCGGCCGACCCCCGGCTGCGCGACGCGACGACGTTGGAGACGCAGTGGATGGCCGGCCTGATGCTGTACTTCGACCGGCCCACTCCCCTCGTGCACGGGCACGTGTCTTACATCCACGGGCCGTGGTCGTTGAGCTCGATCAGCCAGGCCGCGTTCTGGCCGGCGCGCGACTTCCCGGCCGACTACGGCGACGGCGGCGTCGCGGACTGCGTGTCCGTCATCATCTCGGACTGGGACGAGCCCGGCGTGCTCTTCGGCCGACCGGCGAAGCAGCTGACCGAGGAGCAGATCGTCCAGGAGGTGCTGGCCCAGCTCAAGCAGCACCTCGACGACTCCGGTCGGACGGTGCTCGACGAGTCGTCGCTCGTGACCTGGTTCCTGGACCCCGGCCTGACCGGGCTGGGCGGGCCGAACCCCGTCAACGCCGACGAACTCGTCGTGCAGCCGGTCGGTTCCTGGCGCCGACGCCCCACCGCGCGCACCGCCGTGCCCAACCTCTTCCTCGCCGGCGACTACGTGCGGGCGCCGATCAACGGCGCGAGCATGGAAGCGGCGAACAGCACCGCCCGCCTGGCGGTCAACGCGCTGCTGGACGAAGCCGGGTCGAGTGCGCCGCGCGCGGTCGTGCACGAGCTGTACCGGGCGCCCGAGTTCGAACTCCTCAAGGCCCAGGACGAGGTGAACTACCGGCTCGGCCTGCCGAACGCGTTCGACCTCCTCTAGCGGCCGGTGTGCGGGACGGCGGAGGTTCCGGACAAGGCCGTAATCCGATCCTGCGCCCGCCAGGGCTCTCCTGTGCGCTCGTGCTTCGCCGGGCCGGGGATGGAGGAGTCGGCCGAAGGCTGGGGGGTGGGGCCGGCGGGGTTGTGGTCGGCGTAGCCGTAGCCGGTCCGCTGTCGGGTGTCCGGGCTGAGGAAGCGGCCGGTGGTGGGGTCGTACTTGCGGGCGCCGAGGTCGGTCAGGCCGGTGGTGTCGTCGAGGGGTTTGTTCAGGAAGCCGTGGCGGTCGGGCCAGACGACCCCCGCGGCGGGGTCGAGCGGGTTGCCGTAGGGGTCCAGGGTGCGGCGGCTGACGGCGAAGCCGACGGACCCGATGGCGACGGTCGGGGTGCCGTGCAGGTCGGTGACGAGGTAGGTGGGGTTGGTGTTGCCGACGCGGACGGCGACGGTCTTGCCGTCGTGGGTGTAGTACCGGGTGCCGACGACCGTGCCGGTGGTGTGGTCGCGGGCCAGTTCCTGGCCTGGCAGGTAGAGGGTGGTCTTGTCCGGATCACGGCGGATGAGTTGGTTGCCGTCGGCGTCGTGGACGTACTTGGTGATCCCGGCGGGTGAGGTGACCGTGTCGAGCCGGTTCTCGTGGTCCCACTTGAGGATCTGCTCGCCGGTGGGCAGGGTGCGCCTGGTGGTGTTGCCGGACTTGTCGTAGCCGTAGGTCGACGACGTCCGGCCGGCGGGACCGGTGGTGGTGGCGCTGGTGAGCGTGTGGGGTTGAGGGCTGCCGCCGGTCGGGTGGTGGTAGGTCGTGGTGGTGTCGCCGGTGGCGCCGGGCAGGGCGTGCCGGGTCTGCGTGGCGCGCAGGCCGGCGGGGTCGAAGGTCCAGGTTGTCCAATACGGGGTGGGGCCGCCGACGGTGGCGCTGCCCGCCGTGGTGGACGGGGCGTTGGCGCAGTCGTCGGTGGCGGTCCAGGCGTTGTCGAGACGGCGCAGGGCGTCGTAGGTGTAGCACTGGGTCCGGACGGGCGCGCGGCCCGCGGTGCCCTGGGTGTTGACGGACTTGGTGACGTTGCCCGCGGGGTCGTAGGTGTAGCTGAGGTGGTCGACCTGCGGGTCGGCTGCCTGCGCGGACATGTTCGCCTGGGTGAGGCGTCTGGTCTGCGCGTCGTAGTCGTAGGTGAGGCTCGCCGTGTTGTTGGACGGGCCCAGGGTGAACCGCCGGGCCTCGCCGTACGGCGTGTAGGTCGAGTCCATGACGTAGACGTTGTAGCCCGCGGTCATCAGCGGCTTGCCGTGGCGGTTGTAGGTGGTGGAGACGATCTCGCCGTTGGGGAAGCCGGCGGCCGCGACGGCGTGCTGGACGGACGCCCGCAGGCCGGTGGTCGTGTAGCCGAAGCTGGTGGTGTACAGGGCGTTGAGACCGGTCTCCACGGCCGGGACCTGGACGAACGTCTTGCCGGCCAGGCCCTGTCCGTTGTAGTGGCTGACGCCGGAGACGTAGTCGCCCTCGGGCGTGTGGCGGGTCGAGGACCAGGGCAGGCCGACGCCGTACGGCGCGCCGTCGTACCGCCAGGACGCCAGGAGGGTCTTCCCCTCGGCCGAGACGGCGTGCCGGGCGGTCTTGCGCCCGAGCTCGTCGTACTCGTGCGCCAGGGTCTTCCCCTCGGCGTCGGTCGTGGTGACGACCTGCCCGGCGAGGTCGTAGGTGGTGGAGGTGGTGCCGGCGTCGGGGTCGGTCCGGCTCGTCCGGCGGCCGAGCAGGTCGTAGGTGTTGCTCCACTGGTGGCCGGCCGGGTCGGTGAGCTTGTGTTGCTGCCCCAACGGCGTGTGCTCGGTCGTGGTGGCCTGGTAGGCGCCGCCGGACACGACGTTGCCGTCGACGGCCGGTGGTGCGGTGTACTCGCGGACCTCGGTCTCACGGCCGCGCACGTCGCTGATGACCGTGGTCGTGATGCCGCCCTTGGGCGGGAAGACGGTCACGCGGTCGCCCCCGTGGACCGTCTTGGTCGTCCACGTCGGGGTGGCTCCCTTGTAGGCCGTCTCCAGCACCGGCCGGCCCGCGCCGTCGTAGTCGGTGACCGTGCGGCTGTTGACCGACTTAACGTCGACCGAGATCAGCGTCGTGCCCGGCACGCCGTTGGTGACGTAGCCGCCGTCGGTGTGCCGGACCCGGCCGTGCGAGTCGTACCACCGGTCCGTGACGACACGGCCCCCGTCGACCGCGTCGGCCTGGGTTTGGCGGAGGCGGCCGAAGGCGTCGTGCAGTTCGACCTTGACCACGTAGCCGGCGCCGGACCCGTAGTCCACGAGCGTCCTGGTGGTGACCGCGAGCGGGCCTTCGGTGCGCAGCAGGTAGTCGTAAGTGACGCCGGCGGGCTCGGAGCCCTTGCGCCGGCCGGGCTTCCAGACCGCGGTCAGCCTGCCCAACGGGTCGTAGGCGAGGTCCGTGCGCCGTGATCCGACGTCGAGGCTGACGACGGGGTTGCCGCGCGCGGGGTCGAGTTCCACCGTGCTGGTCTGGTTCTTGGCGTTGGTGGTGACCGCCTTGGTGAGGACGCCGCCGTCGGCGGGCGTGTAGGCGGTGCGGGTCGTGCGGCCGAGGGCGTCGGTCGCCTCGACGGGCCGGCCGGCGGCGTCGGACTTCGCCGTCGCGGTGGTCTCGTAGGTCAACCGGCCGTCGGTGTCGGCGGTCGCGGCGTCGACGCGGGTGACGACGCCGGCGGTGACGGCGGAGAGCGTGCTCTGCCCGTCGTAATAGGTGCGGGTCGACCTGAGGACGGAGGTCCGCGGTGTCCCTTGAGGCGGGCACACCTGTTGGGAGACGGTGGATTCGGCGACGCGGTCGCGGACCCAGGTCGTGGTGTTGTCGGCGTAGGTCGTGGTCGTGCAGAGGTCGGGCACCCCGTCGCCGGACTCGGTCTTCGCCACGAGCCTGCCGAACGCGTCGTGGCGGTGGGTTTCGCTCACCGTGCGGGTGCCGCCCGCGGCGAGGGCGGTGACGGTCCGCGTGCGGGAGACCCCGAGGATCTGGGCCGTCAGCGCGGGCAGGTCCACGCGCTGACGGGTCGCCGTGCCGCTGAGGACCTGCGGTTCGGTGATGGAGGTGGACACCCGGCTGCCGCCGTCGCCGTTGAAGACCTCCTGCTCGAAGGCCGTGCCGGCGAACCGCTCGTGGTCGGTGCTGGCCTCGCCGAGTGAGTTGCGCACTTCGACCGATCGGCGGCCGTCGCGCGGCAGCACGTCGCCGTCCATGCCCCGGAAGTACGTCGTGCGGGTCAGCGTCGGCTTGTCGTGGACGCCGTCGACGTCGTGCCGGCTGTCGCCGGTGCGCACCTCGACCTCGCCGTACCCGCGGAACTGGCCGTAGGTGCGGTGTCCGGGCTTCACGACCTCGGCGTCGTGGTGCCACGCGGGCGCGCCGAGGTAGGTGTACGCGGTGACCCGCGTCGGCGAGATCCCGTTGCGGTCCCGGACCTCCACCCGGTCCACGACGTACTTGTGGAAGAAGTCGAGCGTCGGTTCCCCGTCGGTCCGAGACGTCCAGCGCACCGGGTAGCAGCGGCGGTCGTTGTCCGCCAGGTCGGTCGGCACGCTGGACGCGCTGCACTCGCGTGCGCTGTAGCCGACGTCGATCAACGCGCCGGTCTCGGTCGCGATGGTGGTGACCCGCCAGTGCGCGAGCGGCGGCAGGTCGCGGTAGCCGTCTACGCGGTTGTCGAACGGCTTGCCCGAGAACGACACCGCCGGCACGGTGACCGACGTGCCGTCCTGGGCGAACCCGGTGCGGGTGATCGACTGGAGCCACAGCTCCTTGTGCGCGATGTTCTTGAACACCTGGCCGAGCTGGTACCGGTCGACGGCCACCGGCCCGGCTCCCCGGTCGTACCGCGTCGTGATCGTGGTCAACCGCTTCGTGGACCAGAACGACGGCGCGTGGTTGTTGCAGACCGCGCCCGGCTTGCAGTGCTGGTCCTGCGGCACGTCCGGCCAGTGCTTGGCGTTGCCCGCGGTGGACTTGGCCGGGTCGCAGTCGAAGCCGGCGTCCGGCGTGCAGCGCTCGGCGACGTCGAACACCACCTGGTTCGGCGCCACGACCCCGTAGACGCTGCCGTTGACGTTGCGCAGGCCGTAGTCGATGCGCTTGAGCGTCCCACCGCGCGTGTAGGAGACGCCCGCCGTGCCGTTGTTGGCGCCGTAGTGGTTGGTCTCCGGCGCGTAGTAGTAGGACGTGAGGTTGCCGTGCGTGTCTTCGACGAAGTCGAGGTTCCACCGCCACGCCTGCGCGCACGACGATCGGGCGAAGCCGGCGGCGTCGTAGCACGGGTCGCCTTGGCGGGGACCGTAGACGGGAACGGCCCAGGCGGAGTTCGTCTGCTCCTGGTCGGTGTGGCCGGGCCCGCGGTTGCGGCCGAAGTAGTAGCCGATGCCGGCGGTCGACGTGACTTTCCAGTACTCGCCGTCGTGCACGCCGTTGACCGCGCCGGTGAGCAGCTCGATCCGGGCGGCGTCGTCGGCCGCGGCACGCCACGTGCCGGTGGCGTCGTCGCGGACCAGCTCGGTGGTCTTTCCGTCCAGCACCATCGTGACGACCTGACCCGCCCAGCACAGGTCACCGGTCCGCTGCGCCCCGGGCAGCGTCCCGTCCTCGGCGCACGTGCGGTACGTGCGCTCGATCGCGCCCGGCGAGTAGTCCCAGCCCTGGCCGATCCACGACGACTGGTTGTTCGTCGCGACCGTGCGACCGTCCACACTGGACGAGCTGTAGGACAGCGCGACCTTCGGCGCGACCGCGGAGCCCGACGACGGCGGCGGCACCACGACGGGATAGCTCCAGTCGAAGCCGCCCGCGCTGCCCGAGACCGACCACCTGCTCGACGGCGGGAGCGTGCCGGCCTCGAAGGTGCCCCTCGGCCCCCTGCCCGTGGCGGTCACCGCGAACACCGTCGGGCCGACCGCGCTGGTACGTGCGGTGACGGCGCGCGTCTGGGGGTCGTTGCTCGACGTAAGGGGGTCCTGTACCTGGCACTCGGCCGCGTCGGGAGTGGTCAGCGCGCACTCGGGCAGCCGCACGATCCGCGACCGGGAGCCGAAGTCCGCGCCGGCCGCGTTGGCGAACCCGGAGTAGTCCACACCGACCGACACCTCCGCCTCGCCGGAGTCCTCGGGCGTGACGGTGAACAGCACACCTGTCACGCCGACGCGTCGCGCGCTCTCCTGGTGGTGCACCTCGACCGCGAACGACCGCTCCTGTTCGGCGGACACCGTCACGGGCAGGTCGCCCGCCGCCCGTGCCGACGCGCCCGCGGTGACGGTGGCCCTGCCGGGCCGCGGCCAGGCGGCGTCGGACAGACCGGTGTCGACCGGTTCGGCGTTCACGGGGTGCGCGGCGAGCGGGAAGTCCGTGTGCGGGATCGACTGGTCCTGCGCCACCGGCGGCGTCCGGTCCGACGACACCCGGTCGGAGGTGAGGCCGACGACGAGCGACGCCATCACCGCGGCCGTCGCCAACAGGGCAGGCGACCGTCTCGGACCACCGTGTCGCGCGCGCGCCGAAGTGGCACCGAACATGTCCCAAGCCCCCCCGGAGAACAAGGCCGTGATCGGCCCGGGCCGGTGAACCATAGCCACGGATCACCCACTCCGGAAGCGTCCGACGAAGATCACGCCACCGCTCGCCGGCGTTACACGAACGGGTGTGTCCTTACTCTCAGCTCGCCGTCTTCGTGCAGGTAGATGGTGCCGGTAGCGTCCGGCGCGCCGCCTTCGGCCGCGCTTCGATCGGTGAGCGCCGCCGACGGCGTGCCCCGCCCCAGGCCGGTACGACCCAGGAGAGCACCACGTGGTCCTGTCCCTGCTCAAGCAGCCCGGGAAGCTCCTCGCCGTCATCTCGCTCATGCGGGAGGCCAAGCGACGCGGCGTCGAGGTCGAGGACCTGCCCGACGAGTGGGTCGCGGCGCGGCTCACGGGGCGCGTCGACGTCACCCGCTGGGGTCTGGTGCCCGACACCGAGGTGGTCGTGCGGGGACCGGCCGACCCGGACCTGGACGCCGCGACCGCCGGCGCGACCGAGGGCCGGTGGGAGCCCGCCGCACGGCTGCTGTCGTCCACTTGGGGCCACTGGGAACGTCGCGAGGAGGTCGTGCGGGCGCTGGCCGACTGCGCCGTCCGCAACGGCGCTTTCCTCCAGGAGTGGCACGAGGTCGATCCAGGCAACGGCGATCTCGCCGTGCTGCACGCGCAGTCGTTGGTGCACCTGGCTTGGGAGGCGCGGGGCACGGCCCGCGCCGCGCAGACCAGCCGGGCCCAGTTCGAGGGGTTCCACCGAGTGCTGTCCAGGGCGCGGGTCGCGGCCCACCACGCGGCCGACGCGCTGCCGGAGGACCCGACGCCGTGGACGACTTTGGTGACGATGGCCCGCGGCCTGTCCTACGACCACGACCGGTTCGGCCGGGTGTGGGAGGAGCTCGTCGCCCGCGCGCCGCACCACCGGCCGGGACACGTGCAGGCCCTGCAGTACTGGTGTCGCAAGTGGAGCGGGTCGCACGAGTTGATGTGCGACTTCGCCACCCGTGCGATGGACGCGTCACCGACCCTGGCCGCGTTGCCGCTCATCGCCGCCCTCGAAGGCGTCGAGGACGACCCGAAGGTGTGGCGCTCGCCGATGGTGCGCGACGCGCTGTCCGTCCTGATGCCGCGCCTGGCCGGCGAAGGAGCAGCCACGAAGGCGCAGCGCTCGGACCGGGGCCTCGCCATCGCCGCTCTCATGGTCGCCAAGCGCCACGACGAGGCGGTCGACCAGTTCCGCGTCCTCGGCCCGCACGCCGACGGGGAGCCGTGGCAGAACTACTTCCCCAACTCCCGCCTCGGCTTCCTGCAAGCCCGCATCGAGGCGTGCAAGGGCGCGCGCAAGCCTTCCTAGCCCCGGCTGGAGGACCGGCAGGTCCGCGTTCGCCGCCACGTCGGTGCCCGGCGCGGCTCGGGCCGGCGCGGTCAGGTCGGTGCCGAACTGCGCCTCGCGCAGGATGCGGCCGGCGTCGGCCTCACCGGGCCCTGGCCGCGGTGCGGGCGGCGCAGGACCGCCCGCACCGCGGTCAAGGCCGGCGCGGCTGGGTCAGTGCGACACCTGCCAGTGGCTGTTCGCCGTCTGAAGGGTGAACGAGAGCCCGTAGCAGCCGAAGTCGGTGCTGGACACGCTGCCCGGCGGCGTCACCGACGAGTTGCCCGTGGTCAGCGCCGTCCACGTGCCGTTGACCTTGATCTGGAGGTTGGCCGCGTGGAACTGGGTGCCGTAGGTCTCCGTGCAGTAGTAGCCCTCGCCGGTGGCCGCGTTGTACTCGGTGTAGACCTCGAACATGCTCCAGCCGCCGTGCGGGTCGACGAGCTTGATCGGGTCGGCGCTGGTGAACAACGCGTCCCAGGTCGAGGTGGTGTAGTTGTACAGGTAGGCCGTCCAGGAGTTGGTCACGGCGTTGGTCTGCACGTCCAGCACGGTGTACGCGGGCAGGCCCTGGAACGTCGTGGTGTAGGTGCTCAGGAAGGTCGAGTCGATCCAGGCCACGGCGGCGAAACCGGGCGAGGCCGCGCACCAGTCCCACGCGCCGACGCCGTTGCCGCCCTGCCAGTAGAACGTGGTGACCTCGATGCAGGTCTTCCCGCTCGGCACGAGCGTCGGCGCGTACACCACGTCGGGGTTGCCCGGCGGGATGCTGATGCCGGGGTTGATGGTGTGGGTCGCCTGCGCGCCGTCGGAGACCACGGTCGGGAACGCGCCCCAGACCGAGTGCAGGGAGCCGCTCCACGGCGGGATCGTCACGGTGTCGGCATCGGCCCGCCGCTGGTCGTGCCTCGCCTGGAACGCCTGGCCCCGCTCGAGGACCTGCTCGCCCAGCTTCGCGCCGGCGGCGGCTCTGGCCGCGTCACCGCGCAGCGCGGGCACGGTTCTGCCGCTGATCGGTGAGTCGGGCGTCGGCTGGGCGACCGCGGCGGGCTCGTCCGCTACCGAGGCCGACACGGGCACGGCGGGCACCAGGAGCGCACCGGCGGCCAGCACCGCGACGGCGATCCGGCGCAGCGGCGAACGGCGCGACCCTCGTGGTGAGAGCGATGAAGACGGCACTGCCGTTTCCTTTCGACAAAGGGGAATGGCGCACCGCGGACATGGGAGGGCGCGAAACGACACGTGCGATGTCCCCCCCAGGACGTTGCGGCATCCGAAGCCTGCTCCGCGTTCGCCGGCACGGCCATAGCGCGACCGCCGTGCGTGCGGACGTCCGAACGTCCCCGCTCGGGGCGGACCTACGGGTTCCCGGTGGGTGACGGGGTTCGCCGGCCCACCCTGTGGAACGACAAGGGCCACCCATCGTCCGTCCGGGTGATCATCGTCGACAGGCGGGCGGCCAGGAGGATGCTGGAGGCATGCGCACCCTGGTGGGGATCTGCTTGGCGGTGGTGTTGGGCATCGGATCGGCACCCGCGGCCTCGGCCACACCGGGTACCGGGGTCAGCGGCGTCACGCTGTTCCAACGCGTGGTCGGGGACACGGAGTACGTAGTCCGGGAGGTCACCATCGCGCCCGGTGGCGCGACGGGCTGGCACTACCACCCCGGCTCGGTGTTCGGGCTCGTCAAGGCGGGCACCCTCACCCACTACCGCGCCGACTGCTCGGTGGACGGCGTGTACCGCGGCGGTGAGGCGATCGCCGAGGAGAGCGGGCCCGGTTACGTCCACATCGGACGGAACCTGGAGTCGGAACCGCTGGTGCTGGAGGTGTTGTACGTGAACCCGGCGGGCAGTCCGCTCGCGGTGGACGCCCCGAATCCCGGCTGCCCGTTCGAGTGACCGCCGGCCGTCACGCCTTGACCGGCCGGCGACGCCGCACGAGCACCACCGCGCCGACGGCCAGCGCCAAGCCGAGGAGCGTCAGCGGCAACGCGGGCAGCGGCCACGACGAGCGGACGTACTCGACCACCACGACGACCGCGCGGTGGGGCTCGTCGGTCGCCGAACGGGTGAAGCGGATGTCGTCGGTGATCTGCGCCGGCCGGAACTCCGCGTCGTAGCGGGTCAGGAAGCGCGGGCCGGTCAGCATCGCGGACAACGTCGGGTACTGCGGGTCCGGCCGCACCTCGCCCGCGAACGTGAGGTCGGGCGCGCTGCCCTCGGGCGCCGGGTTGGTGACGTCGACCCGGTGGTCGGCCAGCACGTACAGGCGCAGCGGCTGCCTGCCCTCGGCCGTGGCGGACAGCCGCATCGGGTAGACCGGCGTGTCGGTCTCGAACGCCAGCCGCATCGGCGGCAGGCCGTCGGCGAGGCTGCCGGAGGTCGGCGCGAGGCGCACGGCGACGATGAGCCAGCCCTCCGCGAGGTACGGCCCGAGCGCGCCCCCGAGGGCGTCGGGCAGCGTGAAGTCGTTGTCGCCCAGCCACTCCGTCACGGCGGTGGCGTCGGTCCCGGCGAGCTGGGCGACCTCGTAGGGGCCGATCTCGACGTGGTCGACGACGGTGGCGCGGCGGTCGGACCCCGGTGGCGCGCCCGCGCCGTTACCGTCCACCACCACGCGCCGCACCTCGACGTCCGGGCGGCTGATCCGGTCGAGCTCGGTGAACAGCTCGCCCTCGGCCAGCTCGAACCGGGCGCGCGCGGGCACCGGCATGAGGAACGCCGCCTGGGTCGCCTCGGACCGCGCCTGCACCGAGAGGGTGATCGACTCGGTGCGGCCGGTCAGCTCCACCAGCGCGGTCTCCTGCTGCGCGCGCAGCTTGTCGTTCGCGACGAACGCCCCGCAGGCGCACGCACCGGACATCGCGGGGTCGACCGCCACCAGCGTGGCGGCGAGCGCGAGCACCACTGAGATCCGGGTCGCCATTCGGCCGGTTGCCATGCCCGGTCGGACGCGGCGGATGACCACCGGGTTCCGCCATCCGGCCGCCCGGTCTTGATCTGCGGGAAGGGCCTCCTTCCCGGCCGGTTCCCGGCGGCGGTCGCCGGGGTTTGCTATCGTGCAGTCGGAGAGCCGTGTGAAGGAGACTCGACGTGATTGGTGAAGACGACATCTCCGGGTGAGCCCCGGATGTGATCGGCCACCGGCAGCAGCGCCGTGGCCGTCCCAGTCGTCCACCTTTCCTCTTGGGCAGTCGCGTTGCCCGCATCACCTCCGAGGTCTCACACCCATGTCCGAAACCTGCGTCGTCGTGTCCGGCCTGTCCTTCTCCTGGCCCGACGACACCCCCATCTTCGACGGTTTGTCCTGCACCGTCCCGACCGGCCGCACCGGTCTCGTCGCGCCCAACGGCGCGGGCAAGACGACCCTGCTCAAGCTGATCGCGGGCGAGCTGCGGCCGTCGGCGGGCAGCGTCGTGGTCGACGGCGTGCTCGGCTACCTGCCCCAGGACCTGCCACTGACCGGCGAGCCGACCGTCGCCGAAGTCCTGGGTGTCGCACCGGTCCTGCGCGCCCTGGCGGCCGTCGAGTCCGGCGACGTCGCCGAAGAGCACTTCACCACCATCGGGAACGACTGGGACGTGGAAGAACGCACCCGCGCCCAGCTGGACCGGCTCGGTCTCGGCGACCTCGCCCTCGACCGCCGCCTGGACACGCTCAGCGGCGGCCAGGTCGTGTCCCTCGGCCTGGCCGCCCAGCTGCTCAAGCGGCCGGACGTGCTGCTGCTGGACGAGCCGACCAACAACCTGGACCTCGACGCGCGCCACAAGCTCTACGACGTGCTGGACGACTGGCACGGCTGCCTCCTCGTGGTCAGCCACGACCGCGCCCTGCTCGACCGGGTGGACCGGATCGCCGAGATCGACGGCGGCGAGGTCCGCTACCACGGCGGGAACTTCACCGAGTACGAGCGGGCAGTCGAGGCCGCGCGGGACGTCGCCGAGAAGAACATCCGCAACGTCGAGCAGGAGCTCAAGCGCGAGAAGCGGGAGATGCAGCAGGCGCGCGAACGCGCCGCGCGCCGGGCGAGCAACGCCGCGCGCAACCTCGGCAACGCGGGGCTGCCCAGGATCTTCGCCGGCACCATGAAGCGCAACGCCCAGGAGTCGGCGGGCAAGGCGAGCGGGACCCACGCGGCGCGGGTCGACGCGGCCAAGGCCAGGTTGGACGAGGCCGAGCGCGCGTTGCGGGACGGGCAGAAGATCTCCCTGGAGCTGCCGCAGACCGCGGTGCCCGCCGGGCGGACGCTCTTCCTGGGCGAACGCCTGCGCGCGAGCCACGGCGAACGGGAGCTGTTCACGGGCGAGGGCGTGGACCTGGCCATCCGGGGGCCCGAGCGGATCGCGCTCACCGGCGGCAACGGCGTCGGCAAGTCCACCCTGCTGCGGATGATCCACGGCGACCTGGAGCCCGACGGCGGCGAGGTGAAGCGGGCCGACGGTCGCATCGCCTACCTGTCGCAGCGACTCGACCTGCTGGACGGCACGCTCACGGTGGCCGAGAACCTGGCCGCGTCCGCACCGGCGATGCCGCCGGCGCAGCGGATGAACCTGCTCGCGCGCTTCCTGTTCCGGGGCTCCCGGGCGCACCTCCCGGTCGGCGTCCTCTCCGGCGGCGAACGGCTGCGCGCCACGCTGGCCTGCGTCCTGTTCGCCGAACCCGCGCCGCAACTGCTGCTGCTGGACGAACCGACGAACAACCTCGACCTGGTCAGCACCGGGCAGCTGGAACGCGCGCTCGACGCCTACCAGGGCGCGTTCGTCGTCGTCAGCCACGACGAGCGGTTCCTCGCCGAGATCGGGATCGGCCGCCGGCTCCGGATCGCCGACGGCCGGCTGCTGGACGAGCCGACGGCGGGCTGAACCGTGGTCGAAGCAGCACTGCTCGCGCACGACGTCGTGCGCCTCCTCGGTGGCCGGCGCGTCCTCGACGGTGTCTCGCTCACCGCGGCGCCGGGCCGTCGGATCGGCCTTATCGGCGAGAACGGCGCCGGCAAGTCCACGCTGCTGCGGTTGCTCGCGGGCGTGGACCACCCCGACCGGGGCCGCGTCGAGCGACCGGCCGACCTCGGCTACCTGCACCAGGAGATGTCGTTCGACCCGGAGGCCACCGTCGCCGACGTGCTCGACGACGCGCTGGCCGGCGCGCGTGAGGACCTCGCCGAGCTCGACCGGCTGGCCGGCCTGCTCGCCGGGTCCCCGGACGACGCGGACCTCCTCGCCGCCTACGCCGAGCGCCTCGACCACGCGCAGCGGCACGAGGCGTGGGACGCCGACCGGCGGGCGAAGATCGTGCTCGCCGGGCTCGGCCTGGACGACGTCGCGCACGACCGCGCCCTGGCCTCGCTCTCCGGTGGCCAACGCGCGCGGCTGGCGCTGGCGGCGCTGGTGGTCCGCAGGCCGTCCGCCCTGCTGCTGGACGAGCCGACCAACCACCTCGACGACGACGCGGCGGGCTTCCTGGAGGAGCAGTTGCGCGGCCTGCCGGGCGCCGTCGTGGTGGCGAGCCACGACCGGGCGTTCCTCGACGCGGTGTGCACGGACGTGATCGACCTCGATCCCGCGCCGGACGGCCCGGTGCGCTACGGGGGCAACTACACCGCCTACCTGACCGAGAAACGTGCCCAACGGGCACGTTGGCAGGAGCGCTACACCGCGGAGCAGGAAGCGCTCGCCGCCCTGCGCGACGCGCTCGGCGTGACGACGCGCCAGGTCGCGCCGAACCGGGCCCCGCGCGACAACGAGAAGATGGGCTACGGGCACCGGGCCGGCCGGGTGCAGAACCAGATCGCGCGCCGCGTGCGCAACACCACGCGCCGGCTCGAGGAGCTGGAACGACGGCAGGTCCCCGCGCCGCCGAGGCCGCTGCGCTTCCACCCGGACGTCCTCGCGGACGCACTCGCCGACGAGTCGCCCGACGAGGTGCTGGTGTCCCTGCGCGACGTGCGCGTGCCCGGACGGCTCGCGGTCGCCCGACTCGACGTACCCGCCGGCGCGCGGCTGCTGGTCACCGGCCCGAACGGCGCGGGCAAGTCCACCCTGCTGCTCGTGCTGGCGGGCCTGCTCGAACCGGCCGGCGTGCGGCGGCGTCCCGGGCTCCGGGTCGACCTGCTCGGCCAGGACACCCGGTTCGACCGGCCCGGGCGCACCGCGCGGGAGACGTACGAAGCGGTGCTCGGCACGGCGCGGGCCGAGTCCGTTCCGCTGGTCTCCCTGGGGCTGCTGCACGAGTGGGACGTGGACAAGCCCGTCGGCGAGCTGTCCGTGGGCCAGCGGCGGCGGCTCGGGCTGGCGCTGGTCGTGGCCGACCCGCCCGAACTGCTGCTGCTCGACGAACCCACGAACCACCTCTCGCCTACGCTCTGTGACGACCTGGAGGACGCGCTGGGGCCGGGGCCGGGCGCGATCGTGCTCGCCGGCCACGACCGGAGGCTGCGGTCGCGGTGGTCGGGCGCCGAGATCCGCGTCGACCCCGTGCCGACCGGAACGCCGCAGGTCGGGCCGGTGGTCGTGGACGAGGGCGGGTGACGCGGGAGTGGGGCGGCCCGGCCGCGCGTGCGGGGGTGGCGGCCGGGCCGGCGGTGTTCAGCGGCGCCAGTCGTTCGGGCGGCCGGTGCGCCAGTCGTTGGGGCGGCCGTTGCCGGTGGTGATCGTGACGGTGCTCATGTGCTCTCCCGGGGTGCTCGACTCTGTGTGAGGGCTTGGTTACGGTGTCATCACCTGGTAGTGAGGCGGTGACACCCATATGGTCGCTGGCAGTCGACGACAGCGCGCATCCCCTCTGCGGTGGTTGCGCGAGTGGTCGCTGTGGCGGCTGCCGCGTGCCGTGTTGGCGTACGTGCTGGGCGTCGAGGCCGTGGCGGTGGTCGCGGTGGCGTCCGTGGTGACGTTGACGCCGGTGACGGGCCGCCACTGGGTGTGGTTCGCGGTGCTGGCCGGCGCGGCCGTGGTGCACTTCGAGGCGGCGCGCGGGCTGGAACGGGTGCGCGAGGTGGCGGCCGAGGGCAGCCCGTACGCGCACCCGCAGTCGATCTGGCTGTTCGCGGGCGTGCTGGTGCTGCCGCCGCCGCTGCTGGCCGGGCTGGTCGCGGTGAGCTACGGCTACGGGTGGGTGCGGATCTACCGGCGCAGCCCGCTGCACCGCAAGGTCTTCTCCGCCGCCACGGTGCTGCTCGCCTGCTTCTCGGCGGGCGCGATCCTGCTGGCGGTGCACCCCGATCCGGCGCCGGCGCACGCCGCGCAGCTGACCGGCCCGGTCGACCTGGGCGCCCTGGTGGCGGCCGGTGTCGCGTACTGGCTCGTCAACCTCGCGCTGGTGGTGGGCGCGATCCTGCTGTCCACTCCGGTCCGGCCGGGCCGCGACGTGCTGGGGCCGTTGAGCCAGCAGCTGGTCATCGCCGCGTCGATCGGGCTGGGCACGGGCTTGGCCGTGGTGCTGGTGACGGCGCCGTGGGTGGTGCCGGTGCTGGTGGTGACCATGCTCGGGATGCACCTGGGGCTCCTGCTGCCGGTCTACCGCACCGCCGCCCGGGTCGACGGCAAGACGGGCACGCTGACCTCGGTGGCCTGGACCGAGCGGGCCTCCTCCGAGCTGTCCCGCTCCGCGGCGACCGGCGTGCCGATGGCCGTGCTCTTGCTCGACCTGGACCACTTCAGCGACATCAACAACACCCGCGGGCACCTGGCGGGCGACCACGCGCTGCGCGCCGTGGCCACCGAGCTGCGCCGCCAGGTCCGCGACGGCGACCTGGTCGGCCGGTGGGGCGGCGAGGAGTTCGTGGTGCTGCTGCCCGGGACCGACCCGGCCGACGCCCGGCAGGTCGCCGAGCGGATCCGCGCCGCGGTCCGCGAGCCGTTGACCGACGTGCCCGGCGCGGCCGTGGGTGTCGACGGCGCGCTGCGGATCACCGCGTCGCTGGGCGTGGCGGTGTTCCCCGTGCACGGCCGCACCGTGGACGAGTTGCTGCTGGCCGCCGACACCGCCCTGTACCGCGCGAAGAACAACGGTCGGGACCGGGTGGAGACCGCGCCGGCCGGGACCGCCGGCTGACCCCGGATGGTCGACCAGGACGCCGGGCGGGCCCGGTACCGCGAGGTGTTCGCCTCCACCGAGTTCCGGGCGCTGTTCGCCGCGCACACCGTCTCCACCATCGGCGACCAGTTCGCCCGGGTCGCGCTCACGGTGCTGGTGTTCCGCGACACCGGCTCGCCCGCGTGGGCGGCGATCACCTACGCGTTGACGTTCCTGCCCGACCTGATCGGCGGTCCCCTGTTGGCCGGCTTGGCCGACCGGTACCCGCGGCGCGCCGTGATGGTGTGCTCCGACCTGGTGCGCGCCGTGCTGGTCGCGCTGATGGCCGTGCCGGTCCTGCCGTGGCCGGTGGTGTGCGGGCTGCTCGTGCTGCTGCAGTTGGCCGGCGCGCCCGCGGTGCCGGCCCGGACGGCGCTGCTGCCGCACGTCCTGCCCGGTCCCGCGTTCCGCGCGGGCGCCGCCGCGCTGTCCACCGTGAGCCAGGCCGCCCAGGTCGCCGGGTTCGCCGCCGGCGGGGTCCTGGTCATCGCCGTGGGCACGGGCGGTGTGCTGCTGCTGGACGCCGTGTCGTTCGCGGTGTCGGCCGCCGCCGTGGCCTGGTGGGTGAAGAGCCGGCCCGCGCCCGGTGGCGGCGGCGCGGAGCGGCCCGGGTGGTGGCGCGCGATGACGGCCGGCGCGACCCTGGTGTGGCGCGACCGCAGGCTCCTCGCGTTGATCTGCTTCGCGTCGCTGTCCGCGTTCTACATCAGCGGTGAGGCGCTGGCCGTGCCGCTGGCCGACCAGTTCGGCGGCGGGCCGGTCGCGGCCGGGCTGCTGTTCGCCGCCTACCCGGCCGGGTGCGCGCTGGCGAGCCTGGTCGTCGCCACCCGCCCGGAAGCCGCCCAGCTGCGCGCCCTGCCCGTGCTGGCGGTGGCCACCAGCGCGCCGCTGGTCGTCTGCTTCCTGCACCCCGGCCTGCCGGTCCTGGTACTGCTGTTCGTGGCGTCCGGCGCCGCGTCGAGCTACCACGCCATCGCCTCGCCGACGTTCGCCCTGTGGACGCCGGACGAGGCCCGGGGTCAGGTCTACGGCTTGGCGGTGACCGCGCTCAAGATCGCCCAAGGGCTCGGGGTCGCCGCCGCCGGGCTCGCCGCCGAGCACGTGCCGCCGCACCAGGTCGTCGCGGCCGGCGGCGTGCTGGGCGTGCTGGCGGCCTTGGGCGTCGGCGTGCTGTGGCGGCGCAGCGGGGCCACCCGTGTGGGGCGGACCGTCACCCCGTGAGGATCTCGTCGATGCGACGCCCGGCGGCGTTCATGCCGTCTCAGCGCCCAGGGCTGCCCAGGTGCCGGGCGAAGAACCGGATCGAGCTGTCGATCTCGAAGGACGGGACTCTGAAGTGGCTGCCGGGGTTGGCGTGCAAGGTCTTCTCGGTGGAACCGAGCGCGTCGAACAGCTTCATGACGGAGTCCCGCGGATTCCCTTCATCGTCCCACTGCAGCACGAACTCGACCGGGATCGTGATCCGCGCCGCCGTGTCGACGAGCCAGTCGCTCCCGACGAGGCCGAGGACCGCGGCCGTGATCCGGGGTTCGGCCGCGACGAGGCGGATGCCCATCTCGCCGGCCTGGGACAGGCCGTAGTACCCGACGGGCGAGCCTTTGCCTACGGAGTCCAGTTCCTGGAGCGCGTCCAGGGTGGTCTGCCAGTCGGGTACGAGTTCTGCCGCCACGGTGTCGTTGAGCTCGGGCCACGCCGGGCCGAAGGGCTCGCCCGCTGCCTCCCGTGCCTGGATGACCGCGACGAGCCGCCGGATCTCCGGGTGCGCCGGCCTGTCCCCGGTACCCGGCGCGTCGATCGCGGCCACCGCGAAGCCGCACGAGGTGACGTAGGGGAAAGCTCGGGAGACGACCTCCCACCCCTTCTTGTGCCCGCCGCCGCCGTGCCCGATCAAGACCAGCGGACGGGGACCGGAGCCCTCGGCGGGCGTCCAGAGCACCCCGGGGATCTCCCCGATGGTGAAGAGCCGCTCGCGGATGCCGTCGGCGGCGGTGTCCGAGGTGATGCGCATGGCGGCATTGAACCGGCGTTCCCGCTGACGTGGCGAGCCGATTACCCGGGCGGCCAGGCCCGCGGCGGTGGGAGCTGCCGGCGTCAGCCCGCTCGCCGTTCGGCGGCGATGATCACGTCCAGGTTGCCGCGGGTCGCTTCGAGTTCACCGATGGCCTCGCCGATCCGGTCCCGCTGCTTGACCAGCTCGTCGACCAGCTCGGGGCAGTCGGGCACCAACCGGCCGTCGTCGTCGTCAACCACGCACGGCAGCACTTGCACGATCTGCGCGATGCTCAACCCGGCCGCGAGCAGGACCCTGATCCGGCGCACCGCCGCCACGTCCGCGTCGCGGTACGCGCGATAGCCGCTCGGCCGCCGCTCCGGGCGCAGCAGGCCGTGTTCCTCGTAGTACCGCAACGAGCGCTCGCTGACGCCGGTCCGTCGCGACAACTCCCCGATCCGCACCCCGGCTCCCGACTTGACTCTGACGCCGATGTCAAGGTTTAGCTTAGCCGCCATGACACCCGTGACCGTCCTCGGACTCGGACCGATGGGCCGGGCGCTGGCGACCGCGTTCGCCGCCGCCGGCCATCCCACCACCGTGTGGAACCGCACGCCGGGCAAGGGGAACGACCTCGACGCCACCACGGCGGCCACCGCCGCCGAAGCGATCACCGCCAGCCCTCTCGTCGTCGTGTGCGTGCTGAACTACCAGGCCGTGCGAGCGGTGCTCGAACCCGACGCGCTGAAGGGCCGCACCCTGGTCAACCTCACCGGCGGCTCGCCGGCGCAGGCCCGCGAGATGGCCGCGTGGGCGGCGGAGCACGGCGTCGACTACCTCGACGGCGTGCTGCTGAACGGCGTCGTCGGCGGACCTGAGGCAGCACTGCTCTACAGCGGGCCGGAGGACGTCTACCGGGCGCACCGGGCCACGTTGTCCGCGCTCGGCGAGCACGGGACGCACGTCGGCGCGGACCCCGGACGGGCGGCCGGGTTCAACGTGTCGCTGCTGGACCTGTTCTGGACGTCGATGTTCGGTGTGGTGCACGCGTTCCGGCTGGCCGCCGCCGAGCACATCACCCCGGCCGAGCTCGCCGGGCACGCGAAGGTGATGGCAGGCCTGCTCCCCGGGCTCGTCGACGTGGTCGCCGAGCACGTCGCCGCGGACCACTTCCCCGGCGACGCCTCCACCCTCGTCTCGGCGGCGGCGATCCTGGACGACGTGATCGACACCGTCCGGGCGAACGGCCTGGACGACGGCGTCCTCAGCGCCGGGCGTGCCGCCGTGCGACGGGCGATCGACGCCGGGCACGGCTCGGCCGGCTTCTCCCGCCTCGCCGTGCCCTGATCCACTGCGGGGTCGATCGGGTGTAGCCCTCGGCACGCCGCGTCGACCGGGAAGCAGCCCCCTCGGAACCCACGTCCGACGGGCGGGGCAGGATCAGTGCCATGAGCCTCGATCCACGGCGAGCAGCGGTGCTGGCGCTGCACTGGCAGGTCAACGTCATCAAGCCGGAGGGGTTCTTCGGGCCGATGCTGGCCGAGCCCGTGGCCCGCAGCGGCGTCGTCGAACGGGCGGCGCGCTTCCACGGAGCGGCCGGTGTCCCGGTGTTCTTCACCAGGTTCACCATTCCCGAGGGCGAGGGCGGGCTGGTGCGCAACACCGGCTTCATGCGGGCCGTCGGTGACGCGCAGGAGGCGTTCCGGCCGGACGCGCCCGGTGTGCGGTTGATCGCGGAGGTGGCGGGCGGCACGCCGACCGTGGTCGACAACCAGAAGCTCTCCGGCCTCGCCGGCAACGACCTGGCCGCCCGGTTGTCCGAGCGGGGCGTCGACACGCTGTTCCTGACCGGTGTGGCCACCAACCTGACCGTCGAGCAGACCGCGCGCCACGGCACCGACCTCGGCTTCACCGTGCACGTGGTCAGCGACTGCGTGACCGCGGCCGACGACGCCGCCCACGCCGCGTCCCTGGCGAACCTGGAACTCACCACGGCGGGCTGCCTGACCGCGAGCGAGGCCTTGGAACTCCTGCACGCGCGGTCTTGAGACGACGTCAGGACGCGGGCAGCGAGACGAACCCCTCGCGCACCAGCCAGTCGCGGGCGACGGCGGCCGGGTCCCGGCCGTCGACGTCCACCTCCGCGTTGAGCCCGCGCACCGTGTCGTTGTCCAGCTTCGCCACGACGGGCGCCAGCACCTCGCCCACCTGCGGGTGCGCGGCGTGGAAGTCCTGACGCAGCACGACCGCGGCGTTGTACCGGGGGACGAACTTCCGGTCGTCCTCCAGCACGACCAGGTTCAACGCGACGATGCGGCCGTCGGTGGTGAACACCTCGCCGAAGTTGCACAGCCCCGTGGACGTCGCGGTGTAGATCGTGCCGGTGCCGAAGGTCTTGACCTCCGCCGAGGCGGCGTCGAAGCCGTAAGCCTTGGCTACGCCCGGGAACCCGTCGTTGCGGCTGACGAACTCGGTCTCCAGGCAGAACACGGCCTTCTCCGGCGAGCGGCCGATCAGCGCGGCCATGTCCGACGTGGTCCGCAGGCCGTTGGCGCGCGCGAACTCCTCGGTGACGGCGAAGGCGTAGGTGTTGTCGATCGCCGAGTAGTCCAGCCAGACCAGGCCGTTGCGGGCCAGGTCGGCGTCGCGGACCGCCTCGTACTGCGCCTGTTCGTCCGGGATCGGGTCGGTGTGGCCCAGGTAGCTGATCCACCCGGTGCCGGTGTAGTCCCAGGACAGGTCGACGTCACCGGTGATCAACGCCTGGCGTGAGCTGTTGGAGCCCTGGATGTTGGTCATGTCCCGCACCTCGGCGCCCGCCGCGACGAGGGCGACCTCGGCGATGTAGCCGAGGAGCTGGTTCTCGGTGAAGTCCTTGGAACCGACCGCGACCTCCACCCCGGCCAGTTCGGGCACCGGCCGGATCGAGCCCGGTCCCACGTCGAACGGCAGCGCGAACGACGACTCCAGCCCGCAGCCGGACGTCAGCAGCGCCACCGCCACGACCGCCAGTCGCGTGATCCGCCTCATCGCAGCCCTTTCGGTCCCAGGTAGGTCTCGGCGAGCGCGCCCAGCCAGTCCACGAGCAGCGCGAGACCGACCGCCAGCACCGCGCCGGTGATCAGCACGGGCACCCTGGCCAGCTTGTAGCCGGTGTCGATGAGCAGCCCGAGGCCGCCGCCGTTGACGAACACCGCCAGGGTGGCCACGCCGACCGCGTGCACCAGCGCCGTGCGCAGCCCGGCCAGGATCAGCGGCACGGCCAGCGGCAGTTCGATCCGCCGCAGCACGGTCGCGGCGGACATGCCGGTGCCGCGACCGGCGTCGACCAGCGCCGGGTCGACGCCCTGGAGCCCCACCACGGTGTTCCGCAGCACGGGCAGCAGCGTGTAGAAGGCGATCGGCAGCACCGCCGCCCACAGCCCTTCCAGGCCGGAGACCAGGAAGAAGAGCACCAGGATGCCGATCGCCGGTGAGGCCTGCCCGATCGTGGCGATGCCGAGGAACAGCGGCGCGGACCGGCGTGCCCACCGGCGGGTGAGCACGATGCCGAGCGGCACCGCCACGACCAGGACGAGCCCGGTCACCACCAGGCTGATCACCAGGTGGTCCCAGGTCGCGGACGCCAGCGCGGCGGCGTTGAGGCTCTGCCGCTCGATCGAGTCCAGGTCGCGGGTGAACGCCCAGAGCAGCACGCCGCCGACCAGCGCCACCACGACGACCGGCTGGAGGAGCAGTCGGAGCCGTTCGGCCCGCTGCGGCGAAGTGGTGGCGGCGGTCCGGACCTCGGTCGCGGCCGTCACGCGTCCGCCTCCGCGTGCTCGTCGCGCAGCTTCTGCACCGTGCCGATCACCGCGTCCATCTCGACCAGCCCGACGTACTCGCCGCGCGAGCCGGTGACGACCGCCGCGCCGCCCTCGGTGAGGATGGCCTCCAGGGCGTCTTGGAGCGTCGACTGGAGCGTCACCGAGTCGCCGACGGGCCGCGGTTCCCCCGGGCCCCGCACCCAGCTCACCGGCCGGTTGCGGGCGTCCAGCAGCAACGCGTGGCGGTGCTCGGACGCGGCGAGCCTGCGGACGACGTCGGCGGGGCGGTCGGTCACCGACGCCGTCACCGCCTGGCTCAGCTCGACCTCGCGCACCCGGCGCAGCCTGAGCTGCTTGAGCGACGCGCCGGCGCCGACGAAACCGGCGACCGTGTCGTCGGCGGGGTTGGCCAGGATCGCCTCGGGCGTGTCGTACTGGAGCAGGCGCGACCGGGGGCCGAGCACGGCGATCCGGTCGCCGATCTTGACCGCCTCGTCGAAGTCGTGCGTGACGAACACGATCGTCTTGCGCAGCTCGGACTGCAGCCGCATCAGCTCGTCCTGGAGGTTGCCGCGCGTGATCGGGTCGACCGCGCCGAACGGCTCGTCCATCAGCAGCACGGGCGGGTCGGCGGCGAGCGCGCGGGCGACGCCGACGCGCTGCTGCTGGCCGCCGGAGAGCTGCCGCGGGTAGCGGTCGTGGAACTCGGCCGGGTCGAGCCCGACCAGGTCCAGCATCTCGTCCACCCGGTCGGACACCCTCCGGCGGCCCCAGCCGAGCAGGCCGGGGACCGTGCCGACGTTCTGGCCGACGGTCAGGTGCGGGAACAGCCCCGCCTGCTGGATCGCGTACCCGATGCCGCGGCGCAGCTCGTCGGGGTTCAACGACAGGGTGTCCTCGCCGTCGATGGTGATCCGGCCCGACGTGGGCTCGATCAACCGGTTGATCATCCGCATCGTGGTGGTCTTGCCGCACCCGGACGGGCCGAGGAGCACCACGGTCTCCCCCGCCGGGATGGTCATGCTGACCGACTCCACCGCGGGCGCCTCGACGCCGGGGTAGCGCTTGGTCACGTCGACGAGCCGGATCTCACTGGCCACGGATCCCCCTGGACACGGTGTAGCGGCCGATCAGCGCGAAGATCCCGTCCAGGACCAGCGCGAGGACGACGATGCCGAGCGTGCCCGCCACCGCCTGGTTGGTCGCGTTCGCGCTGCCCGCCCTGGTCAGGCCGGCGAAGATCTCCACGCCGAGGCCGGGCCCGCGGACGTAGGCGGCGATCGCGGCGATGCCCATCAGCATCTGGGTGGCGATCCGCGTCCCGGTCAGGATCGCGGGCCAGGCCAGCCTCAGCTCGACCCTGGTCAGCACGCCCACCCTGCTCATCCCGACGCCGCGTGCCGCGTCGCGCACGGCCGGGTCGACACCGCCGAGTCCCACGATCGTGTTGCGCACGACCGGCAGCAGCCCGTACAGCACGAGCGCGACCACGGTCGGCGGCACGCCGAGCCCGAGCACCGGGATCAGCAGGCCGAGCAGGGCGAACGACGGAATGGTGAGGATCGCGCTGGTCAACGCCGTTGCGGCGGTCGAACCGAGCGGGCTGCGGTACACCGCGACACCGATGCCGACACCGATCACGGCGGCCAGCAGCGCGCACTGCACCACGGCGCTGACGTGCAGCAGGGCCTCGACCAGCAGTCGGTTCCACCGGTCGAGGACGAACTCCCAGAAGTTCACGTCGTGGCCTCCGGTTCACCGGCCAGGACGGTCTCGGTCCACACAGGACGGATAAGGCATCCCCCTCGTCCGACGAGCGCTGTCCTCAGTGCACAGCGGCCCGTCATCGCGGCACGATCGGTCCGCACCGCGCGGCGACGTCAGGGTGGAGCCGGGTGCGCCGAGCGGTCCCGGCACCGTACCGCCATCCTGCCCCATTGGCGTTGCCGGCCGACCTGCCGATCACCTGACGATCCCGGGTGGCGGTGTCCGACCACGCGGTTCCCCGGGGAGGGCGGCCGGGGAACCGCGTGGTCGGCGTCAGCCGATGTTCGCCTGCGGACCGGCGTACGTGCGCAGGAGGGACGGCACGTTCGCGGCCGGGTCGAGGGTGTAGGAGTAGTAGGAGGACGGGGTGAAGGCCGAACCGCCGGACTCCTGCTGCCCGGTCGAGTTGACGACGACGCTGCCGGACTGGCGGAGCTGCGCGGCGTCGTCCTTGTAGTACGGGTCCTTGACGTTGTCGAAGTAGGAGTTCTCCAGGACCATCTTCGTCGCGCCGCGGGCGTAGTTGCCGTACGAGGCGATGTTCTGCAGGTAGTTGTTGTAGAGGTGGGCCAGGGCGACGTTGTCCGTGCTGGGGTTGCGCTGGTTGGTGTCCTTGATCCAGTTGTGGTGGATGGTCATGCGGGCCGTGACGTTGCTCGTCCAGCCGATGCCGAAGGACTTGTTGTTCTGCGCCAGCACGTTCCACGACACGGTCAGGTAGGACGTGTCCAGCCTGCTGTCGATCAGCCCGTCGTTCATCCTGGTGATGGTGTTGTGGTCGATCCAGACGTGGTGCGCGCCGTCCATCTGGATGCCGTCGTAGTCGAACTCCTTGTCGTCGGGGTCGTCGGAGGCCATCCGGGTGTCGCGGATGGTCAGGTTGCGGATGATCACGTTGTGCACGCCCGTGCCGAGGAAGAACCCGCCGTTGACGAGGTGGCCGCGGGTGCCGACGCCGACGATGGTCTTGTTCGACGCCACCTTCAGCTCCGCGCCGTACGGGGTGGCGGTGAGCGCGCCGTCGACGCGGATGACGTACGGCGTGGACGCCGTGGCGTAGCGGACCAGGTCGGCGTAGGTCGTCACGGTGACCGTCGGGCCCGCCGCGCCGCCGGTCGTGCCGCCGCCGGTGCCGGCGAAGCCGTCCGCCGTGTTCGACCAGGCGCGTCCGCTGATCGGCGTGAACAGCCACTGCTTGTTCGTGTTGGCGGTGCACGACTCCTGGATGATCGGCGCGCCCGACGCCGTGGACGCGTCCTTGTTGGCCAGGCACAAGCCGCTGGCCACGTTGACGACCTGGTACGTGCCCGAGCCGGACGCCACCAACCGCCACTGCTGGTTGGACGAGCCCGCGCAGCTCCACTGCTGGAGCTGAACACCCTGGTCGGCGGTGCCGGAAGGGATGTCGAGGCACTTGCCGCTGTTCACGTTGACCAGCGCATACGTACCGGATGCGGCGGAGTTCAGCGTGAACTGCTGCCACTTGTCACCCGAACAGCTCCACTGCTGGACCACACCGCCGTTGGCCGTCGAGCCGCCGACGAGGTCCAGGCACTTGCCGCTCTTCGTGACGCTGACCTGGTAGGTGGTGCCCGCGACCGGCGTGGCCGCCTGAACGGGTGATGGGGCCACGACGATCGCGGCGAGGGTGGCGGCGACGGTCAGTGCCGACCGCCTGCGGTGCAAGCGCATGGGTTACCTGCCTGCCTCTCGAAGGTGGTCAGCCGACCGGGTTCCAGCCGTCGCTGCCGGCGAGGTACTTCTGCGGGGTGTGGTTCGCGGCTTGGGCGTCGGTGAGCTGCGGGCGGTTCGTGCCCGTGCCCGCGCCAGGGCCGGTGTTGCGGTACTCGGAGAACCGCGCGTTCCGCCAGCTGTTGCCCGACATGTCGGTCCACGGCTGCGAGGTCTTCACCAGCGCGTTCAGCGTGGACTCGCGGTAGACGACCTGGGCGTCCGGTCGCCACGGTCGGCCGAGGGTCGTGGTGCCGGCCGCCGCCGCGCCGGTGATCCGCGACTTGTGGAACAGGAAGCCGTACGCCTTGGTCGCGGGCGTGCTCGCGGCCGTGATCGGGCCGCCGGTCGAGCGCTTCTCGTAGATGTCGCTGTTGTCGAACACGATCGTGCCGCCGCCGAAGATGAAGTCCACGGTCCCCTCGACGTAGGAGTCCCGGACGTACGCGCGGGTGGCGTCGTTGACCAGGAACGTGTCCTGGTCGCCGAGCAGCCGCACGTTGCGCAGCACGGCGCGGTCGGCGTTGAGGTGCAGCGCCACCGCCTGGTGCCCGCTGGAGGTGGAGTTCTCGTCGAAGTCGTTGGCGATCGTCAGGTTCGTCGCCGTGAAGTCCCGGCCGTGCACGAACATCGAGGCGCTGCCCGACGTCCCGTGCGTGCCCGCGGAGTTGTGGTAGACGATGGTGACGTTCGCCGGCGACGCGCCCAGGCCCTGCAACGTGATCAGCGGCTTGGACGACGGCACCGTGACCACCTCGCGGTAGGTGCCCGGCTTGATGGTGATCGTGACGCGGGCGGTGTTGTTCGCCGGCACCGCGTCGATCGCCGCCTGCACGGTCCGGTACCGGCCGGTGCCGTCGGACGCGACGGTCGGCTGGGCGGTGGCGACCGGCGTGAACAGCCACTGCTTGTTCGTGTTGGCGGTGCAGGACTCCTGGATGATCGGCGCGCCCGACGCCGTGGACGCGTCCTTGTTGGCCAGGCACAAGCCGCTGGCCACGTTGACGATCTGGTAGGTGCCGGAGCCCGACTGCACCAACCGCCATTGCTGGTTGGACGACCCGGCACAACTCCACTGCTGGAGCTGGACACCCGAGTTCGTGGTGCCGGAAGGGATGTCGAGGCACTTGCCGCTGTTCACGTTGACCAGCGCATACGTACCGGACCCGACCGAGTTCAAGGTGAACTGCTGCCACTTGTCACCCGAACAGCTCCACTGCTGGACCACACCGCCGTTGGCCGTCGAGCCGCCGACGAGGTCCAGGCACTTGCCGCTCTTCGTCACGCTGACCTGGTAGGTGGTGCCCGCGACCGGCGTGGCCGCCTCCGCGAGTGCGGGAGCCGTGATCGCCGCGGCGATGGCGACGGCGGCGGCCGCGGTGGTCTTCGACAGGCCGGACAGCCATGGTGGTCGTTTCACGATCCTCCTCGTCGAGGACGCTATGTGAGCGTTAACATAACCGGCGGTCGTAGTGTTGGTAGCGATCCGTCGAACTGTCAAGATCGGCATCGACTCGAATCCCGTTCGACGCGCCGCCCGCCACCGGAGCGGTCCCGCTCGGCCGGACCGGGGGTGCGATCTCCGGCCGTTGTGGGTGGAATGCAATTTCCAGCCATCGTGGAATCATTCCCGCACTATTGCGGATATTTCGTCGCATTTGATATTCACCATCGTTGACACCGCGCACGAATCGGTGTAATTCCTTTGACGAGTTCGGTCGGGGGGCGGCATGACTGAGTCGACGGGCCACCGGCGGCCCGGTTTCCGAGTTCCACTCATCGTCCTGTTCGTGCTGGTCACCGCCGTGGTCACCTCGGTGTCGGCCCGCTTGGTCGCGGACGTCGCCGAGTGGTGGCGGGCGGATGGCGTCCCCTACCTCGCCGCGACCGCGGTGATGCTGGTCCTGTCCAGCGTGCTGATCAACGCCCTGCCGCGCGCGGTGAGGGAGTTCTGGCAGTGGGACGGGCCTTTCCCCGCGGCGGCGGACCGGGTCCGCAAGGCGTTGGGCAGGCCGAGGAAGGCGGTGGCCGTCCTGGTCACGGTCCTCCTCCTCGGTCTGGGCAGCTACGTGCTGCTGCCGCCACCGCTGGAGAGCGGTGAGCTCGTCCTCATGACGGCGACGGACCTGAGCCCCCGTGACCCGCGGACCACGGTGATCGAGCAGTGGAACGAGAGCCACCCGCGCAACCCGGTCAAGGTCGAAACCGCGGCGGGCGAGACCGGGGAGCAGCACGAGCGCATGGTCAACGACGTGGAAGACGGCGGCGAGCACAAAGCCGACGTCTACCTCCTCGACGTGGTCTGGATGCGGGAGTTCATCGACAACGGCTACCTCCGCGAACTGGACCGCTCGAAGCTCGCCGGCGGCCTGGACGACTTCGTCACACCGGTCCGGCGTACGTGCGAAGAGGTGGGCGGACCGCTGTGGGCGCTGCCGCTCAACACCGACGTCGGACTGCTCTACTACCGCACCGACGTCGAAGGCCTCGCCCTGCCGACCAGTTGGGAGGGGCACTCCGGCGTCCCCGCCACCCAGGCGCTCGGCGAGCTGGAGGCGGCGACCACCGCGCAGTTCTCGGACGAGATGCTGATGGTCGAGGCGCTGGAGGCCATCTGGGCGGCGGGAGGCCGGGTGGTGACCGAGGACGGCAACGTCACGCTCACCCCGGACGGCAGCCGGGTGCAGTTCACCGAGGACGACTACGAGGGCATGCGCAAGCTCAACGCGATGGCGACCACCCCGCGCGTCGCCCTCGCCGACCCGCGACCCGAGGACACCACCGCGACCGACGCCGTCGAGCAGTTCGCCGCCGGCCGCACGGCGTTCATGCGGAACTGGGCGGTCGCCGACGAGCAGCTGACCGACCTGCGGGAGGAGCTGGACGCGGCGGGCGTCACCTACCGCACCGCGCCGCTGCCCAAGTCGAGCGTGTCCGGGGCGAGCAGCGTGCTCGGCGGCCAGAACCTCGCGATCTCGGCGCACAGCGACAAGCCGAAGGCCTCGCAGGCCCTCATCCAGTTCCTTACCAGCACGCAGAGCCAGCAGATCCTCGCCGAGGTCGGCGGGTTCGCGCCGACCCGGGACTCGGTGTACGACCGGGCCGAGGGCGAGCACCTGGTGAACGTGCGGACCGCGTTGCAGAACACCGGGCTGCGGCCGAAGACCCGCAACTACACCGAGTTCAGCCAGAAGTTCCGCGAAGCCGTCAAGACCGTGGTGACCGATCAGGACGACATCTCCGACGTCGTGGCCAGGGAGTTGGCGGAGATCCTCCGGAAGTGAGGGCCACACGCCGTTCGGACGGGTGACCCGTGTCGTACCCGCACGGTGGAGTCCCGCCTTGCTGTGTCGGTTCAGGTCCAGACCTGTCACCCGTTCGGCCCAGCACGCGGGCCGCCGAGTCGACCATCGCGAGGCACGTCCCGGGTACGGACGGGCAGACCTGCCCCGTCGGACTTCCGGCGCACCCGTTCCCCGTGGTGGGCTCAAGCCGGCTCCCTGCCGCCGGGCGGACGGGGGTTCCGGAGGACCGGTACCGGCCCCGGTGCCGGTGCGGAGGTGCGAGGCGATGTGGTCCCACGAGGACGGAGGTCGCGTGGCGGACGGTTCCACGCCCGAGAGGTTCGCGGGCGACCTGTTCCTCGACCTGGCGGCCAAGGGGTGGCTGGTGGTGGAGCCGGCGGAGGCCGCGCGGGTCATCGCGAGCCTGGAGCGGACCCTGGAGGTCGTCCGGTCGCGGGCGCACCGGACCGAGGTGTCGAGGCGGCTGCGGAGCGCGGCGGGCGACGACATCGCCCCGGAGGTCGACCGGCTCGTGGTCGACACCGTGTTCGCCGAGCAGATCATGGCGGGCACGTGGGAGCGCGCGCTGGTCGAGCTGCCGAAGTACATCGAGGCGTTCCGGATGGCCGCCCGCAACGCGCCGCGGCGTGAGCCGTGAACCCCACGCAGAGCGACATCGCGTCGTGCGACCTGCGGTTCGAGCTGGCCGCGGCCATCGAGGACCTCCGCCACTACCGCGGCCACGGCGACCACGCCGCGGTCGAGCTGATGCTCGCCTGGATCGACGCGCTGCTCGACGAGTGGAACCGCCGCGCCCGGTGAACCGCGCGGGAGGGTGCTCCACGCCCGAGTCCGCGGTTCACGTGGCGGCACACAGGGGTTCCCGCACAGGTTTCACCGCTCACGAGTTCGCCGCACAAGTTCGTCCACGCACGAGTTCGCCGCGCACCACAACGGGTGCGCGGCGGTCACCGGCGCGGCGGCGCGAGGTCGGGTTCAGCCGGCGATGTCGCCCAGCTCGCCGCTGACGTTGAGCAGTTGCGCGCAGTTCGGGGCCTGCCGGCCGCTCGCCGGCGTGCCGGGCCGGGCGCAGTCGACCGTCGCGGTCACCGTGGCGTTCTCCGGGATGTCGATCGGCGTCACCCAGTGGTAGTCCTGGTTGCGGAACGTCTCCAGCGCGATCACGGTGATCGTGCGCTCCCCGAACGCGATCGTCAGCACGCCCTCGTCGCCCTGGTGGTTGGCCAGCACGATGTCGGTGATGTGGAAGACCTTGCCCGCCGGCACGACGTAGGTGCCGGTCGCACGCTGACCGGCGTTCGCGCGGACCTCGATGGTGCCCGAGCTCTGCTCGCCGCCACCGCTCGTGCCGCGGCCCTGCCCCTGGCCTCGTCCCTGCCCCTGCTCGCCGGCGGGCTGCTCTTCCGGCGCGCCGCCGGGCTGGTCGGCCGGCGCCTGCGGCTCGACGGCCTGCGCGATCTCCTGGGCACGCCCGTCGGCCGCTTCCCGTGCCGCGCTGAGCACCGCCGGGCGCACCAGCAGCAGCCACGCCAGCAGCAGCGCCACCAAGGCGCCCAGCAGCGACAGCAGCCACCTGGACAGGATCGGCAGCTGCACCAGCTCGCCGGCCAGCTCGTGCTCGTGCCGCTCGTCCGCCGCCAGCGCCACCGCGTCCAGCCGCACCGGCCACACCGCGGGCTTGCCGAACCACAGCAGCTTCGCCACCCGCGCGCGCAGTTCCAGCTCGGCCTTCGCTCCGGGGTCCACAGTGGACGGTGCGGTGGACACGGCGATCTTCAGGTGGTCGTCGGTTTCCGGCAACGAGAGCGTCACGACGGTCGGCGTGTTGCCGTTGTTCTGCACCTCGACGCGGTAGCGCGCGCTGCGCCACGCGCGACGGCGCTTGGGGATCAGCCGGGCCCGCTGGTGCGCGAACGGTTCGACGATCACGGTCGTCTCGGTCACCACCACCGACTCCGGCCGTTCGGCGGGCAGCACCCGCACGCCGAGCGGCACCTCGCCGGCGCGCACCTCGGGTGATCGCGGGGGGCGCAGCACGATGGCGACCTGCTCCGAGGTCCCCGGGTACAGCGACAGCCGTGCCGGTTCGACGGTGGTCCAGGGGGCGCACCCGCCCACCACCTCGAACTCGTACGCCTCGACTATGTCGCTGTCGTTGCGCACCGTCATCGTCGTGCTGGTCTCCTGACCGGGCGTGACAACCACGGTGGGGAGACCGAACTCGGTCGTTGTGGTCACCCGACGAACGGTAGGGACGCCGCACCGGCCCGGACAGGGAGAAAAGGGCACCGTGCGGGCAAACCCGTGCACCGAAGGGCCCCGCGCCGGTGCCCCGGAGCCCGCCCCCGGCACACGATGGTCACGACGAGCCGACACCGTGCGGCCCGGCTGTTCCACAGGAGGGTTGTCATGACCAGGATTCCGGTGGCCGTGTACGCCGAGGACCCGGTGCTGAGGGCGGGCATCACGCACCAGCTGCGGCCACGGCCCGAGGTCGAGGTGGTGCGGCCGGACGAGGAAGCGCGCGCCGTCGTGTCGCTCGTGGTGGTGGACGGGGTGGACGAGGAGACGACGCGGTTGCTGCGCCGGTTGAGGCAGTCCGCCACCACGCGCGTCGGCCTGGTGGTGGGGCGCTTCGACCAGGACGCCCTCCAGATCACCATCGACTGCGGCGTGACGGCGGTGGTCCGCCGCTCCGAGGCGCACCAGGACCGGCTCGTGAGCACGATTTCCGCGCTGGTCAAAGGGGAAGCGGTGCTGCCGGGCGACCTGCTCGGCACGCTGCTCGACCACGTGGGCCGGTTGCAGCGCAGCGTGCTGGACCCCGACCGCCCGTCGCTGTCCACGCTCACCGCACGCGAGGCGGACATGCTGCGGCTGGTGTCGGAGGGCTTCGACACCGCCGAGATCGCCTCCAAGACGTCGTTCTCTGAGCGGACGGTGAAGAACGTCCTGCACGAGGTCGCCACCCGGCTGCAGCTGCGCAACCGCGCGCACGCCGTCGGCTACGCGATGCGGCACGGCCTGATCTGAGTTGCCCGAACGGCCCGGCGCCGTGCCCCGACCGTGCCCGCCGGGACCTCCGCGCCGCGCGGTCCGCCAGCCGACGATTCTCCGCACACGCCCCAGACGGAGGTGGGACCTTGTCGAGCTGGTTGCCGACCCGACCCCTCGCCACGATCGGCGCGGCGGTGGCGCTGAGCGCCGCGGTCGTCGCGGTGCACGACGTCGCCACATCGGTGTCGGCGGCAGTGCTCCAGGACGACGCCGTGTCCGGCCGGATCGCCTACGCGGGCACCGGGCACCGCAGCCTCGGCGCGGTCACCGGTCCCGTGCCCGATCAGCTGCGGCCGAGCGCGCCGCTGTTCGGCGCCGGACCCGCGCACCACGACGACCACGTCTCGGCGCGCGGCGGGCTGGTGGTGTTCACCAGCCTGCGCGACGGGCCGCAGCCGCAGGTGTACCTGCGCGCGACCGACGGTTCGGTGCGCAGGCTCACCGAGGGCCTCGACGCCGGCCACCCCCGCCTGTCCCCCGACCTGCGCACGGTGGTGTTCGACTCGCGCGAGGACGGCGCGCGCGACCTGTGGCTGGTCGGCGTGGACGGCACGGGGCTGCGCAGGCTGACCGACACGCCGTCCGACGAGACGTGGCCGACGTTCGCACCGGACGGCGCGAGCGTCGCGTTCTCCGGCGACCGCGACGGCGAGCGGGAGATCTACCGCGTCCCGGTGGGCGGCGGCCGGGTCACCCGGCTCACCGACGAGCCGGACGGCGACGCGGGCGAGCCGGACTGGAACCCGCGTGACGGCCGCATCGCCTACACCCTGGACGTCGGCGGCGTCCCGCGGCCACGCGTGCTCGACGGCGGCCGGGTCGGCGCGCCGGTGCTGGGCGGTGACCAGGCCGGGTGGCGTGGCCGCTGGCCGGTGTGGCAGCCGGACGGCGCCGGTCTGCTGTTCCTCAGCACCGACCAGGTCTGCTCGTGCCCGGCCGACCCGGACGTGGAGAAGGTGTACCGGGTCGACACCGGCCCGGGCCTGCCCGTCACGACCGCGCCCGGCCTGCTGCTGGCGGAGAACCGCGCGGTCACCTCGCCGACGTGGCTGGTGGACGCGCGCGGCGAGCACCTGGTCGTGGCCCGCACGACCGCCGAGACCTACTTCACCGCGACGCTCCAGGACGTCCGGCCGGACGGCTCGGACCCGCGCGACCTGGGCGTGCCCGTGCTGCGCGAGGACCCCGGGGTCGCCGACGACCCCAACCTGCTGTTCCGCCCTCGTGCCGGCTACGACCCGTGGACGCAGCGGCAGTCCTACTCCCCCGACGGCCGCACCATCGCGCTGAGCCGGTTCGAGGACGCCGACGGCCGGCGGGTGCAGCGGCTGTGGCTGGTGGACGCGGACGGCGGCAACCCGCGCCGGCTGCCGGTCGCCGATCGGCAGCCGGCGGACTGGGAGTTCGACGCGGTCTGGTCGCCGGACGGCCGGTTCCTGGCGTTCGCCCGCCGCACGCCCGGCGGGGTGCGACCGGACAGCGGCGCGAGCCGGATCGTGGTGGTCGAGGCCGCCACCGGCGCCGTGGTGGGGCGGCTGAGGCCGCCGCCGTCCGCCGCCGACCAGGAGGACACGCAGCCCGCGTGGTCGCCGGACGGCACGACGCTCGCGTTCACCCGCGGTCGGGTCTTCGACGGCCCCACCGGCGAGGTGCGCGACAACCACGTGTGGACCGCCCGTGCCGGGACGCTGGACCGGCAGCGGGACGTGTCGGCGGCGGTCTGCGGGTTCGACTGCGAGGTGACCGACGACAGCTCGGTGTTCAGCCCGGACGGGCGCGCGTTGGCGTTCAACCGCGAGGCCGACGGCGTGCTGCTGGTGTCGTTGGCGGACGACGGGTGCCGCGTGGTGCTGCCGGCGGGGGCGAACACGTGCGCCACACCGCTGACCGCGCCGCCCTCGGGGCCGTTCCAGCCCAGGGACGTGTCGTTCTCGCCCGACGGCGACCGCGTGGTGCTGACCGCGCGCCGCGTGGGTGATCTCCGGTCGCCGGAGGAGCTGGCCGTGGTCGACCTCGGCACGGGCGAGGTGCGGCGGATCACGGCCGACCTGCCGGGCAGGCAGAAGGAGCCGACCTGGCAGCAGACGGTCGACCTGGCCGTGCAGGCGCCGGGCACCACGCCGGACGCGGACACCGGCACGACCACGCCGGTGACCGTGACCGTGGTCAACCGGGGTCCGGCCACGTCGCCCGGCACCGCGCTGACCGTGGCGGTCCCGGATGGCGTGCGGCTGGAGGCATTGCGCCCCGCGCGCGGCACGTGCGACGTGGCCGGGTTGCGGTGCGACCTCGGTGTGGTGGAGCCGGGCGGGTCCCTGGACGTCGTCGCCGACGTGGTGGGCGTGGTGCCCGGACGGCGCAGCGTCACCTGGTCGGTGGCGGGCGCCGTGCTCGACGTGCTGCCGTCCGACAACGCCGCGGCGACGGCGATCCCGGTGCGCGACCCGGTGACCGGACCGCCGCCGCCCGCCCCGCCGCCCGCCGTGCCGCCGGCCGGTCCTTCGCTGGCCGTGGTGGTGCAGCCGGATCCGTCCTATGTGGGCGGACGGGCGACGGTGAGCTACACGGTGCGCAACGGCGGCGGAGCCCTGGCCACCGGGCTGCGGCTGGACTTCGCGCTGCCCGCGCAGGTGCCGGTGGCGACCCTGCCGCCGGGGTGCGCGAACACCGGGTGCGCGCTGCCGGACCTGCCGCCGGGCGCGTCGCAGGTCGTGCAGGTCGTCCTCGCGCCGAACGCGCCGCTCCAGACCACCGTGCGCGGGACCTTGCGCACGACCGGCACCGACGCCGACCCGGCGGACAACGCGGCCGCCGCGCCGATGCGCGTGCTGCGCCCCCGGATCGTGGCCGTGCCGCCGATCGGCGAACCCGGTTTCGTCACGTCGGTGCGCGGCGTGGACTTCCCGCCCGGCGTGCCGGTGCGGCTGTCCTGGTCGCCCGGCATCACCGCGGCGGCGGCACCGACCGTCCCGCGCCCGGACGGCGGGTTCACCGCGCAGTTGCTCGTCCTCGCCAAGGACCAGACCGGACGGCGGACGATCACCGCCGCCGGGGCCGGTTTCGAGCCCGCCACCACCGAGTTCCTCGTCGTGCCCGGCTCCGTGGGGCCGCCCGATGAGGTCCGGCGCAGGTGACGACGAGGAGGTTGCGGTGATCCATGAGGTCGACGAGGGGATCCGCCGGCTGCTCCAGGCCGGCGGCGTGCCCGGTGGCGGTGGTGAGCTCGCGTTCGAGGCGCCGACCACCGACTGGACGGCACGGCGCAACGCGCCGACCGTCAACGTGTTCCTCTACGACATCCGCGAGGACGAGAGCAGGCGCAGCGCGGGCGACCTGGAGGTGTTCGAGGGCGGCGAGCTGGTCGGGCACCGCAGGCCGCCGCGCTGGTTCCGGCTGTCCTACCTGGTGACGGCGTGGACGAACCGGCCGCAGGACGAGCACCGGCTGCTGTCGGGGGCGTTGGTCTGCCTGGCGGGCCACAGCAGGCTGGCGTCCGAGTGGCTGACCGGGTCGTTGGCCGAGCTCGACCTGAGCGTGCTGCTGGAGTCGGGCGGCCCGGTGTCGGAGGGCCGTGCGGCGACGGACGTGTGGTCGGCGCTCGGCGGGCGGCTCAAACCGGCCGTCAACCTGGTGGTGACGGCACCGGTGGCCGGCGTCCTGACCCCGCTCGCCCCGCCGGCCGCCGGTGGTCTGGTGCTGATCGGCGGCCCCGAGGAGGACGCCCGCAGGCTGCGTTACGACGACGTCGCCGGCGACAGCGGTTTCGCGCCCGCCCGTGCCCGCCCCGCCGACCGGCGGCGACGCGGCGGCCCGATCCGATGACGACGGCGGCTCCCTCACGCGCGCGGACCGCCGTGATGCCCGGCAGGCCCACAACCCGACGCCGTGACCGACAGGGTGGTGCGAACCGATGACCGTGACGACCGGGACGGCGACGACGGCCGAGGCGCAGGACCTGGCCTACCTGTGGGCGAGGCTGGGCGCGGTCGAGTGGCGGGTGCGCCGGGCGGTCGCCGTGCGGATGGCGGACGACCCGTCGCCCGACGACCCGAACCGCGGTCTCTACCTGACCGCCGACGCGGTCGGGCGCATCCTCGACGGGCACCCGGAACCGCTGCCGCCACCGGACGCGGACCCGGACCTCGACGTGCTCGCCCCGCTGGTGCCCGAGCCCGGGCCGCGGCTGCTGACCCTGGCCCGGCGGTTCGGCCTCGAACCGGTGGACGTCGAGTTCCTGCTGGTGGCCCTGGCGCCGGACGTGGACGCCCGGTTCGAACGCCTCTACGGCTACCTCAACGACGACCTCACCCGCCGCCGCGCGACCGTGGGGCTGGCGCTCGAACTGTGCGGGCTGCCCGCGGCCGGCTCGGGACGGTTCCGGTTCGCCGCGTCCGCGCCGCTGGTCGCCGCCGGCCTGGTCGAGGTGCGGGACGAGGGGCTGCCCGCGTTGTCCCGGTCGTTGCGCGTGCCCGACCGGGTGGTCGCCCACCTGCTCGGCGACGACGAGCCCGACCCGGCGATCGGCGGCACGGCCCGCCTGGCGCCCGCGGGCGGCGACCCGGAGCCGTCGGCCGGTCGGCTCGCCGCGGGGCTGCTGGCCGGCATCCGGTCGGTGCACCTGCGTGACACCGACGGTGACGCGGGCCGGCTCGCGGTGGACGCCCTGGCCGCGGCCGGTCGTGACGCCGTGGTGCTGGACGTCGCGGCGTTGGCCGACCGGCCGCACCCGCCGCTCGCGGAGGTCGTCCGGGAGGCCCGGTTGCGCGGCGCGGGGCTGGTGCTCGGCCCGCTGGAACCGCTGCTGCCCGAACGCGCCCGGCTGATCCGCGACCTCACCGTGCTGGTCGGCGACGTGCCGCTGTTCCTGCACAGCAGGCGGCACTGGGACCCGCGCTGGACGGCGCACCCGGTGGTGTCGGTGCCCGTGCCCCCGCCGCCCGCGGACCGCCGGGCCGAGCGGTGGGCGCGGGCGCTGGCCGACGTCACCGGCACGGCGGCCGATCCCGCGCTGGTCGCGAACCTGGCCGGGTACCGGCTGGGCACCGACGAGGTGGACCGCGCGGTGACCGTCGCCGCGCGCCTGGCGCTGCTGGAGGACCGGCAGGTCGACCTGGCGCACGTCCGGGCCGGGGTGCGCGCGCAGAACGGGGCCGGGTTGGAGCGGTTGGCCAGGCGGATCACCCCCGGCGTCGACTGGGACGACCTGGTCCTGCCCGAACCGACCAGGCGACAGCTGGACGAGTTGGTGCTGCGCGCACGGCACCGGGAACGGGTGCTGGGCCAGTGGCGGATGCGGCCCGGCGGCGGTCGTGGGCGCGGGGTGGTGGCGTTGTTCGCGGGCGAGTCGGGCACGGGCAAGACGATGTCGGCCGAGGTCGTGGCCGGCGCGGTCGGCATGGACCTCTACGTGGTCGACCTGTCGTCGGTGGTGGACAAGTACGTCGGCGAGACGGAGAAGAACCTGGAACGGATCTTCACCGAGGCCGCGGGCGTGCACGGCGTGCTGCTGTTCGACGAGGCGGACGCCGTGTTCGGCAAGCGTTCGGAGGTCAAGGACGCGCACGACAAGCACGCCAACATGGAGTCGGCGTACCTGTTGCAGCGGATGGAGTCCTTCGACGGCATCGCGGTGCTCACCACGAACCTCCGGTCCAACGTGGACGAGGCGTTCACGCGGCGGATCGACGTGATCGCCGACTTCCCGGTGCCCGGCGCGGCGCAGCGGCTCGCGCTGTGGGACCGCTGCCTCGGCTCGCGCATGCCCCGGGCGGACGACCTCGACCTGGCGTTCTGCGCCGAGCGGTTCGAGCTGGCGGGCGGGTCGATCCGGGCGTGCGCGGTGACCGCCGCCTACCTGGCCGCCGCCGCCGAGCGGCCGGTGCGGATGGCCGACGTGCTGGCCGCCGTGCGGCAGGAGTACCGCAAGCTCGGCAGGCTCGTGCTGCCCGGCGAGTTCGGCTCGTGGCCGGAGACCGACCAGGCGCGGTGACGGCCTCGGACCACTCCCGCCCGCCACGGGCGTTCTTCGGCGTGCCTGCACGGCCGGTGATCTTCGGCGCGCGCGATCTGCCGCTGTCCTCCCGCGCGTCCCGGGCGGCCGATTGCCTGTTGGTGCACCGGGAGTGCCCTCGACCGGGGCCCGCCGGTCCTGCCGCCGCGGTCGTGCGCGGGCGACGCTGGTGGTGCCAGAGCGGAAGAGCAGACAAGGAGCGACCATGCCGCAGTACCTCTCGCCCGGCGTGTACGTGGAGGAGGTCCAGACCGGTGCCCGCCCGATCGAGGGAGTCGGCACCGCGGTGGCCGCCTTCGTCGGCTTCGCCGAACAAGGCCCCTTCCACCAGCCGACCCTGGTCACCAACTGGAACCAGTACGTGCGCGACTTCGGCGGCTTCACCGAGGACGCCTACCTCCCGCACGCCGTCTACGGCTACTTCGCCAACGGCGGCGGCGCGGCGTACGTGGTGCGCGTGGGCGGTGCCGCCGGCAACGGTGAGGACGTGCCTGCCGCACCGGTGCCCGTGACGCTGGGCGGTCTGCGGATCTCCGCCCTGCCCGCCGCCGGCCCGGACGTCTCCGTCGAGGTCTCCGACGCCGACGGCGAGAGCCCGCCGGAGGACCGCTTCAAGCTGCTGGTCCGCCAGGGCGACAAGGTCGTGGAGACCTTCGACGTGTCGACCCGCAAGAACCTCAAGAACTACGTGGTGACCCAGGTCGCCGAGCGTTCGAAGCTGATCGAGGTCACCGAGCAGTCCGGCACGGCGCTGACCAGGCCGGACAAGCAGTCGGTCCCGCTGCCCGCCGCGAAGGCGGCCGCGCCCGTGAAGCTCGACGCGCAGGAGTACGTCGGCGACGCGGCGGCGCGCACCGGGTTCGGCGGCCTGGAGAACGTCGACGAGGTCACGATGGTGGCGGTGCCCGACCTGATGAGCGCCTACCGGCGCGGCCTGATCGACCTGGAGGGCGTGCAGACCGTGCAGGCGGCGGTGATCTCGCACTGCGAGCAGATGGGCGACCGGGTGGCGGTGCTGGACGCGCCGCCCGGGATGTCGCCGCAGCGGGTGCACAAGTGGCGGATGGAGGAGGCGAACCACGACTCCCGCTACGCGACCGTGTACTACCCGTGGATCAAGGTCTTCGACCCGGCGAGCGGCCGCAACGCGTTCGTGCCGCCGTCCGGTCACGTCGCCGGCGTGTGGGCGCGCAGCGACGCCGAACGCGGTGTGCACAAGGCGCCGGCCAACGAGGTGATCCGCGGCGCGGTCGACCTGGAGGTCTCGCTCAGCAAGGGCGAGCAGGACCTGCTCAACCCGGTCGGCGTGAACTGCGTGCGCACGTTCCCCGGCCGCGGCATCCGCATCTGGGGTGCCCGCACGCTGTCGTCCGACCCGGCGTGGCGCTACCTGAACGTGCGGCGGCTGTTCAACTACTTGGAGGAGTCCATCCTCCTGGGCACGCAGTGGGTGGTGTTCGAGCCCAACGACGACCGGCTGTGGGCCGGTATCCGGCGCAACATCACCGCGTTCCTCACCGAGCAGTGGCGGCAGGGCGCGCTGTTCGGCCGCACGCCGGACGAGGCGTTCTACGTCAAGTGCGACCGCGACAACAACCCGCCGGAGTCGGTCGACCTCGGCCAGGTGGTGTGCGAGATCGGCGTGGCGCCGGTCAAGCCCGCCGAGTTCGTGGTCTTCCGCCTCGCCCAGTTCTCCGACAACACCAGCCTCGTCAGCGAATAACCCCGCGCGGATCCCCGAAAGGCAGCACCAGTCATGGCAGACGGCGACGCTCTCTCCACCCACATCTTCGGCCTCCAGCTCGGCGCGTACATGGTCGAGTCCTTGCAGGAGGTCAGCGGGGTGACGATCGAGGAGGACGTGGTCGAGATCTCGCAGGTGACCCCGCAGGGCAAGCCGTTGCTGCGCAAGCAGCCCGGCGCCCGCAAGGGCGGCGAGATCACGGTCACCAGGGGGATGGACAAGAGCAAGGAGTTCACCAAGTGGCTCAAGGAGACGGTGAACAAGGGTGACGTCGAGACGGCGCGCCAGAACATCACCATCGAGATCATGAACAGCAAGGGCGAGACCGAGCGGCGGCTGAACCTGGTCAACGGGTGGGTCAGCCGCTGGGAGGGCCCGTCGCTCAAGGCGGGCGAGTCCAGTGCCGCGTTGGAGAAGGTGACCATCACCTTCGAGGACATCACCCTGGAGGACTGATGAGGCGTCGGGTGATCGGGCTGGACTCGTTGGACGAGCTGGCCGAGCCCGCGGACGTGGCGCCACCCGCCGTGGCGCGGGAACCCGCGTTGCGCACCGAGTTCGAGTTCGAGCTGCCGCGCGGCTACGTGGACGCGGAGGGTTCGGTGCACCGCACCGGGCGGATGCGGCTGGCGACGGCGCGCGACGAGCTGCGCCCGCAGATCGACCTGCGGGTCAAGGAGAACCCGGGCTACCTCAGCGTGCTGCTGCTCAGCATGGTGATCACCGAGCTGGGCACCGTGGACGAGGTGAACGTCGGCGTGGTGGAACGGATGTACGCCACCGACATCGCGTTCCTCCAGGACTTCTACCGGCGGATCAACAGCGAGGGGCACACGCGCGCCGGGGTGACGTGCCCGTCGTGCGGCAGCGGGTTCGAGGTCGACCTGGCCGGTGGTCGCCTGGGGGAATCGTGACGTACGCGGCCGACCGGCTGCACGAGGAGGTCGCGTACGTGGCCTACCACTTCCACTGGGAGCGGGACCGGATCCTCGACCTGGAGCACCACGAGCGCAGGCGGTGGGTCCGGGAGATCGCACGGATCAACACGCGGGTGAACGAAGGGGGGTGACCTGATGGGCTTCTGGGACAGGTTCCGCCGCAAGGCCGTGGCGCCGGCACCGGCTGCGGTGTCCGCTCCGACTCCTGGGTCCGATTCGGACGGCGGCTGGCGTGCGACCCGGCCGATGGAGGGGGTGATCCAGCGCAAGGGCATCGCGGTGAGTGACGGACTGCGGTTCCGGGGTGGCCTGGCGGCTTGGCAGGACCACACGTTGAGCGGCGACCTCGGCCACGCGGTCCTGCCCGGCGCTCCGGTCGGTGTGATGCACGGCCTGGCGCGACCCACCGGCGGGTCCGGCGGCTACGCCGGGAAGGACCAGCTCACAGTCGCTCAGCCCGACATTCCTGCTGGTCAAACTTCCCGCTCCCCCACCACCGGCACCACCGCCCCGGTCGGCAAACTCGGCCAGGGCGGCAAGGCCGGCAAGGCGGGCCAGGGCGAACAGACGGGACAGGTCGACCAGAAGCCAACGGTGGCACAGCGGTCACCGGCCACCCCAGTCGCCCGACTCACCCCTCCGCCCCCGGTGCCTCCGGCGGCTCCGGTGGCTTCGGCGGCTCCGGCGGCTCCGGCGGCAACAGTCGCGCAGCGATCACCCGCTGACTCGCCCGCCCGGGCTACCCAAACCACCCGAGCCGCTCGGATCGCTCCGGCAGGCCCAGCCGCCCCGGCCGATCGGGTCGGCCCGCCCATTCCAGCCACCCCGATCAACCCGATCGCTCAGGTCAGCCCGGTCGCTCAGGTCAGCCCGGTCAACCCGATCGCTCGGGTCAGCCCGGTCGCTCAGGTCGAGCCGGTCGAGCCGGTCGGGCCGGAGCCAAGGATCGTGCAGCGGTCACTCGCCACCCCGAGCGCCCCTGCCACCCCGACCTCTGCCCCTGCCTCCCAGGTCGCACCAACCGCACCCGTCGCCCAAGCTGCCCAGGAGCCGACCGTCGCGCAGCGGTCACCCATATCGCGCCCCTCCGTCACGCCGGTCGCCCCCATCTCCCCACCGGCGCAAGAGCCGACAATCGCGCAGCGATCACCGGTCACCCCGATGTCCCCGGTCACCCGAGTCGCGCCGGAGCCGCCTGTCCCGCAGCAGTCACCCGCAACACCGGTAGTCCCCTCCACACCAGCCACCCCAGCCGGCCAAGCGGCCCAACCGGTCCGAGCCAGCCAAACCACCCAAACGATCCGGGCCGTCCAGGATGCCCCCGTCGTCCCGGTGGCGCAGCGGCCGACGATTGCGCAGCGATCATCAGCCGGCCCGGTCCCACTCCGCCCCCTCGGCACCCCGCTGACCCTGGCACGCCGGGACGTGACACCGCTGCGGCCGATCCCGGTCGCCCGGACGACGAGCACACCGGCGGTGCAGCGCCGGGTCGTCGCCGAAGGAGCACCGACAAGACAAGAGTCGACCACCACACCCCGGGCCGCCGAGTCACCGATCGCACCGCCGGGACCGGGCGAGCCGGTCACTCCGGTGGCACACAGCTCGACCACGTCACCACTACCAGCCGGCCCCAGCGCCGGGCCGCAGCGGGCGTCGCGGACGGCGGCGGTCCTGGGCGAGCCGATTGCCCGGATACCGGCCGATGCCGTCGTGCAGCGCAAGCCGGAAACCGGACCGGCGCACCCACACCGCCCGTCCGCCCGCAGCAAACCGAGAACGGGACCGGCCCTGGGCGAGCCACTCGCGCGGATACCCGCCGACGCCGTCCTACCTCACGACACCGCTACCAAGCCGACCGGCGAACCAGCGCGAACGGCGACCGGAGACGTGGTGCAGCGCCGAGCGACAACCGCAACCACCGCGGACCGGCCGGCCGCACCGCACCGACGAACCGCCGGCGACCCGGACCACCAAACCGACCGCACCGCACCGACACCACGGCCACCAGACCGGGCACCACTTCCGGTCGTCCCGCTGACCCGCCCGACCGTGCAGCGCCACATCACCACCACACCCCTGCTCCCGAACCGGCCACTGATCTCCCCCGCCACCCCCGACCTCCCGCGGAACACGGCGAACCGGGCGGTCCCACTGAGGTGGACGCCCCGGGGTTCGGTGGCCCGCCGGCCCTCGGGCAACGGGAGCACCGGGCCCGATGTCCAACGCGCGCTGATCAAGGGGGACGCGCGTAGGCATCCGGCCCCGGCGCCACCCGGCACCAAACGGGCAGAGGACGGCCGGCGCGCCGTGGTCCGCCCGACGCCACCGGCCGATCTACGAGAAGCCGCGCACCAGCCGGTCAAACACCCGCCCGTCACCACGTCGAAGCCACCGACACCGCCGAAGCCGGTCCAAGCGGCGCCGGCGGTCCGCGTCACCACGACGTCCGCACCCGTCCAACGCGCCCCCGAACGCACCACCACCCCGAAACCCGCGGCCGAACGGCCCGGACCCACCCACCACGACCTCGACGACCTGGCCCGCCGGCTGCTCGAACCGGTCGGCAGGCTCCTGCGCGCCGAGCTGCGCCACGGTCGCGAGCGCGCCGGCCTGCTGCACGACCGCCGCCGCTGACCAAGCTGAACCGGGTCGACAACCAGGAGGCACCCGATGTCCGACACCCTCTTCGCCACGAGCGTCTTCTTCCGGCTCTCCATAGCGGGCAACGACCTCGGCGCCTTCCACACCTGCGACGGCATGGGCGCGCAGATGGAGGTGGAGCAGTTCGCCGAGGGCGGCAACAACGGCTTCGCCTGGCAGCTGCCCACCCGCATCACCTGGTCCAACATCACCATGACCCGCCCGGTCACCTCGGACACCGCCAAGGTCGTCAAGTGGCTCAACGAGGTCATCAAGAAGGTCGAGCGCAAGGACGGCGAGATCGTCGCCCTCACCCCGGACGGCACCCGGATCGCGGGCTGGCAGGTGCAGGGCATCGTCCCGGTCCGCTGGCAGGGCCCGTCGTTCGACCCGTCGAGCTCCCAGGCCGCCGTGGAGACCTTGGAGTTCGCCCACGAAGGCATCGACGCGTCCTGAGAGGTTGACATGGCAGGCAAACCGGGAGCGAGCCTCACCCGCGCCCAGCTCGTGATCATGGAACCGCCCGTGCGGGCCGGCGCGAAGCCGGGCGCCAAGCTGGCCACGGTGAAGTTCCAGTTCAACCCGAACACGCTGGCGCTGAGCAAGAACACCGAGTGGCGCCGCAACCCGTCCCGGCTGGCGGACGAGACGTCGATGCCGGAGTTCGTCGGCAGCGGACCGCGGAACCTGTCGGTCGACGTCTTCCTCGACGCCACCGCCACGCACGACAACTCGGTGGAGACCAGGGTGGAGCAGCTGCTCACCGCCTGCGTGCCGACCAAGAAGAGCCTGGCCACGAAGAAGCCCGCGAGCCCGTGGGTCCGCTTCGAGTGGGGCACGTCCAAGACCACGTCGTTCGACGGCGTGCTGTCGAACCTGTCGGTGGACTACTCGCTGTTCGACGTCGACGGCCGGCCGCTGCGCGCGAAGTGCTCGCTGTCGATCGAGGAAGCCGGCAGCGACACGCCCGGCCAGAACCCGACGTCCGGGTCGCGCGAGGCCCGCCGCACGCACCGCGTGGTGGCCGGCGACAGCCTGCCGCAGCTCGCCTGGCGCGAGTACGGCGACGCCACCGCCTGGCGGGTCATCGCCGAGGCGAACGACGTCGACGACCCGATGCTGCTCGTGCCGGGCGCGGAACTGCTGGTGCCCGCGATGGAGGAGGCCCGATGACACCGCCCGCGGGCAAGTCGTTCCGCTCGTTCGCCGCCGACCCGATCGTGACGGCGGCCTCGCTGTCGAGCACGTGGGACAAGAGGCTGGTCAGCTGCGTGGTCGACGAGAACGTCGGCCTGCCGGACCTCGCCGTCCTGACCTACCGCGACGGCAACCACGAGCTGCTGACCGACAGCAAGATCAAGATCGGCACGCCGTTGACGGTGTCGGTGATGACGGTCGAGAGCAAGGCGCAGGTGCAGCTGTTCGGCGGCGAGGTCACCGGGCTGGAGACTGACGGCGACTCGACCGGCTCGTTCACCGTCATCCGCGCGATGAGCAAGGCGCACCGGCTGTTCCGGGGTCGCCGGGTGGAGGCGTTCCACAACGTCCCGGCCACCACCGTGGTGCGCCAGGTCGCCCGCAACGCCGGGCTCACCGTCGGCCGCGTCGAGCTCTCCCCCGTCCGGTACGCGCAGCTCAGCCAGGCGAACGTGTCGGACTGGGAGTTCCTCCAGCAGCTAGCCCACGAGCACGGCGTGACCGTCCAGGTGGACGACAAGGGCACGTTGGAGCTGCTCAAGCCCAAGCCCGCGTCCGGCGCGCCCGCGCTCACCGACAACAGCCCGCTGGTGCTGCGGCACGGCGACCTGCTGTCCCTGCGCGCCTCGCTGACCGCCGCCGACCAGGTGGAGAAGGTCGAGGTGCGCGCCTGGGACGTGGCCACGAAGAAGGCGTTCGTGTCGGTCGAGCCGGCTATCCGGAGCAAGACCGTGCTGCCCGGTTTCGGCGAGTCCGTGGCCGGCAGGCGGACCACCACGCTGGTGGCGGACACGCCGTACAGCACGCAGGCCGAGACGGACACCGCGGCGCGGTCGCTCGCCGAGTCGGTCAGCGCCGGGCACGCGGAGATCGAGGCGGTCGCCAAGGGCCATCCGCGGCTGCGCGCGGGCGTGCCGATCGCGTTGGCCGACGCGGGGCCTGCGTTCAGCGGGCGCTACACCGCCACGTCGGTGCGGCACGTGCTGGAGCCCCAGCACGGCTACCGCAGCATCGTCACGGTGAGCAGCTCGCCGGACCGGTCGCTGGCCGGGTTGGCGCTGGGCGGCAACGCGCCCGGCCGCTCGCCGCGGATGCCGGGCCTGGCCACCGGGATCGTCACCGATATCAAGGAGGTCGGCCGCGACCAGCGGGGCTGGGTGCGGCTGAAGTTCCCCTGGCTGGACGACAACTACGTCACCGACTGGGTCCGCACCGTGCAGTGGGGCGGTGTCCGCGGCGGCGGCGTGTTCAGCCCCGAGGTCAACGACGAGGTGCTGGTCGGCTTCGAGCAGGGCAGCCTGGACCGCCCGTACGTGCTCGGCGGGCTCTACAACGGCGTCGACCAGCCCTCGCCGCACGACGTGCCGCTGGTGGACCGCACGAGCGGCCGGGTGAACCGGCGGTCCCTGGTGTCCCGCACGGGCAACCGGCTGGAGCTGCTGGACGGCCTCACCGCCGCCGGCGTCCGGCTCCAGACCGGCGACAAGCGGTTGGACATCACGCTGGACGAGAAGACCGGCGGCATCGACATCCGGGTGAGCACGCCGCGCGGTCGTCGGGTGCTCGGCTCGATCAGCCTGGACGCCCGCGGGATCACCGTGGACGCGGGGCTCGGCGACCTGGTGCTGAAGGGCAGGACGGTGTCCGTCGAGGCGACCACCTCGGCGTCCGTGCGGGGCGGCACCGACGCCTCCGTCGAAGGACGCGCCCAGGCCGTGCTCAAGGGCGCGATCGTCCGGATCAACTGACCCGAAGGAGATCACCATCATGTTCCCCGCCGCCCGGCTGGGCGACAAGACGTCGCACGGCGGCGCCGTCGGCACCCCGCCGCCCGCGGTGGCCGCCAAGGTCGCCACCGTCCTGATCGAGGGCAAGCCCGCCGCCGTCGGCGGCAGCCTGCACGTGTGCGTCATCCCGAAGGACGCCGTCCTGGGGCCCGCCAACGTCGTCAAACCCCGCATCGGCGGCCAGGTGCTCATCGGCGGCGTGGTCGCGGCACGGGTCGGCGACAGCACCACCTGCCAGGCGAACGTCCTCACCGGCGCGCCGACCGTGCTCATCGGGGGCCGGTGATGAGCGAGAGCTTCATCGGACGCGGCTGGGGTTTCCCGCTGCGGACCGGGCCGACCGGCGGCATCGGGATGGTCGAGCGCGAGCAGGAGATCACCGAGGCCATCCGGCTCGTGCTCGGCACCGCGCCGGGCGAGCGGCCGATGCGCCCGGAGTTCGGCTGCGGCATCCACGAGCACGTGTTCGCCTCGGCGGACGGCGCCACGGCCGGCCACGTCGCCCGCGAGGTGCGCGCCGCGCTGGACCGCTGGGAGCCGCGCATCGAGGTCGACGACGTCGTGGTCGCGTTCGACGCCGTCGAGGTCGGCACGCTCTACATCGACGTGCGCTACACCATCCGGTCCACCAACGACCAGCGCAACCTGGTCTTCCCCTTCTACACCATCCCGGCCGAAGGGAGCGCGGAGTAGATGGCGCTGCCCGCACCCAACCTGGACGACCGGCGCTTCCAGCAGCTCGTGGACGAGGCCAAGCGGTACGTCCAGCAGAGCTGTCCGGAGTGGACGGACCACAACGTGTCCGACCCCGGCGTCACCCTCATCGAGACCTTCGCGCAGATGGTCGACCAGCTCGTCTACCGGCTCAACCGGGTGCCCGAGCGCAACCACCTGGCGTTCCTGGACCTGCTCGGCGTCACGCTGTTCCCGCCGACCGCCGCGCGCGCCGACGTCACGTTCCGGCTGTCCGCGCCGCAGCCGCAACCCGTCGTGCTGCCGGTCGGCACGGAGGTCGCCACGGCGCGCTCGGAGAGCTCCGAGGCGGTCGTGTTCGCCACCACCGACGAGCTGGCCGTGGTGCCGTGCTCGGTCCGGCGGCTGGTGACCAGGGCGGCGTCGGGTGAGCACACCGACCGGACCAAGGACCTGGAGGCGGGCCACGACGTGCGGTGCTTCCAGGCCACGCCGACGCCCGGCGACGCGACGCTGTTCGGGCTGTCGGCCGCCGTGCCGCGCTGCGTGGTGGTGCTGCGGCTGGACAGCCGGGTCGAGGGCATCGGCGTCGACCCGCGGCAGCCGCCCCTGGTGTGGGAGGCGTGGAACGGGCAGGACTGGCAGCCGTGCGAGGTGGACGAGGACAGCACCGGCGGCCTGAACCGGCCCGGCGAGGTCGTGCTGCACGTGCCCGCCGGGCACACCGAGTCCGCGGTGGCGGGCCATCGCGCGGGGTGGCTGCGCTGCCGCGTCACCGAGCCGGTGCGGGAGCAGCCGTTCTACTCGGAGTCGCCGACCGTGCGGGAGGCCGAGGCGTTCACCATCGGCGGCACCACCGCGGCCGAGCACGCCGAGACGGAGACCGACGTGCTGCTGGGCGAGACGGCGGGCGTGCCGGGGCAGCGGTTCACCGTGCCGCGCGCGCCCGTGCTGCTGGACGGCGACCCGGTGGTGGTGCGGGTGTCGGCGGGCGACGGCTGGCAGGACTGGACCGTGGTGGACCACTTCGGCGAGTCGACGCCGCAGGACCGGCACGTGGTACTGGACGCCGTGCGCGGCGAGTTCCGGTTTCCGCCGGCGGTCCGCGAGGCGGACGGGACGCTGCGCCGCTACGGGGCCGTGCCGCCGAAGGGTTCGGTGGTGCAGGTGCCCCGCTACCGCACGGGCGGGGGACGGGCGGGCAACGTGGCGCGGGGCGCGATCTCCGCGCTGCGCAGCTCGGTGCCGTACGTGGCGGCGGTGGAGAACCGCGAGGCCGCGCGTGGCGGCGTCGACGGTGAGACCGTGGCCGAGGCGAAGGTGCGCGCGCCGCACCAGCTCCGGGTGCAGGAACGCGCGGTGACGGCCGCCGACCACGAGCACATCGCCAAGCTGGCCGCGCCGTCGCTGGCCAGGGTGCGGTGCCTGCCCGACGGTCCGGGCGCGGCGCGGGTGCTGGTGGTGCCCGACGCCGTGGCCGACGAGGGCGACCGGCTGCGGTTCGAGCAGCTGGTTCCGACCGAGGACGTGGTGTCGGCGGTGGCGCGGCGGTTGGACGAACGGCGGCTGCTCGGCACCCGGCTGGTCGTGGAACCACCGCGCTACCAGGGCATCACGGTGGTCGCGCGGGTGGTGGCGCCGGCCGCGGAGGGCAACCGGGTGCGTGAGGACGCGCTGGACGCGCTCTACCGCCACCTCAACCCGCTGCGCGGCGGCACGGAGGGCGCCGGGTGGGAGTTCGGCCGGCCGGTGCAGTACGGCGAGGTCTTCGCGGTGCTCCAAGGCGTCGGCGGGGTGCGGCTGGTGGAGGAGATCCGGCTGTTCCCGGCCGATCCGATCACCGGGGCGCGTGGCGCGCCGGTGGACCGGGTCGAGGTCGCGCCGAACGCGCTGGTGTTCTCCTTCCAGCACCAGATCGTGGTGGTGGGGTCGTGAGCCGCGCCGCGCTCCCGGAACTGCCCAGCCGGTACCCGCTGGGCGCGATGCTGCCCTCGCTGTACGCGGCCGACGACTTCGCCCAGCGGTTCACCTCGGGCCTGGACGCCGTGCTGTCCGCGATCCTGTCGACCCTCGACAACCTGGCGGAGCACTTCGACCCGGACCTCGCGCCCGCGGACTTCGTGACCTGGCTGTCGTCCTGGGTGGCGGCGGACCTCGACCCGGCGTGGCCGGAGCCGCTGCGCCGGGAGGCGGTGCGCCGCGCCGTCGAACTGCACCGCCTGCGCGGCACCGCACGTGGTCTCGTCGCGCGGTTGGAGCTGTGCCTCGGCGTGCGGGCGGAGGTGGTCGACGGTCCCGGCGCGACGTGGTCCACCCGGCCCGACACCGCCCTGCCCCGCGCGTCGGACGTCGTGCTGGTGCGGGTGCGGCCGGGCCGGTCCGGCGCGGTCGACCGGGAGCGGGTGGTGGCGCTGGTCGACGCGGTGTGCCCGCTTCACGTGACCTGCGCCGTCGAAGTGCTCAGCGGGAACGGGGACTGACATGCGCCTGTGCACGCAGTGCGGCGCGCCCGTGCGCGACGCGGACGACTTCTGCGGCAACTGCGGCACCTACCTCGGGTGGGCCGCGGAACCGCCGGCACCGCAGGCGTCGGCGGACGCGGCCGAGGAGCGGCCCGGGCCGGTGCTGCCGGGTCGGCCGGAGGCGCGACGTCCGCTGCCCAGCGCGCTGGACGACGAGGTGGTCGTCGGGCCGCCGTGCCCGGCGTGCGGGGTCGCGAACCCGCCGGGACGCCGGTTCTGCCGCCGGTGCGCCACGCCGTTGCGGCCCGGCGTGAGCGAGGCGCGGGGTCGGCAGGCACGACGGCGGTGGCGGTGGCGCGGCGACACCTCGCGGTGGTTGCGCCGGCTCGTCGCGTTCGCCGCGGGCGCGGTGCTGCTCCTGGCCGCGATCGCGTTCTACCCGACGGCGTTGGCGCTGGTCGAGGACGTGCGCGACAAGACGTCCACCCCGGTCGCCGTCGGGCCGACCAGCACCACCGCCACCGCCGAGGTGCCCGGTCACCCCGCGGCGGCGGCCGTGGACGGCCTGTCGAACCGGTACTGGGGCGCGACGGCCGTGGGCGACGCGGTGGAGTTCGGCTTCGCGACCCCGTACCGGCTGCTGTCGGTGGTCGTGCACACGGGCGCCGGCGTGGAGGAACGCGCGTTCACCGGGCAGGCGAGGGTCGCCGCGATGGACATGGTGGTCATCACGGCGGACGGGGGCAGCCGCACCGTCCCGCTGCCGTTGGCCGACCGGGTCGGTCCGCAGCGGGTCGACACGGCGGTGAGCGGCGTCGTGCGGATCCGGCTGGTGGTGCGGGCCGCGGCAGGGCAGGCGCAGGGGCGGCACATCGCGTTGGGCGAGGTGGAGTTCTTCCGCCGGCCCTGAGTGTCCATTGCAGACTCGAGGACTTCAGGAAGGAGCGGCACGTGGACGTGGTAGTGGTCACCGGATCGGCGGGCCTGGTCGGTGGTGAGGCCGTGCGGGCGCTCGCGTCGAGGTTCGACCTGGTCGTGGGCGTGGACAACGGGATGCGGCGGCAGCTGTTCGGCCCGGCCGGCTCCGTCGCGGACAACCTGGCCGACGTCGAGCGCATCCCGAACTACCGGCACCACCGGGTGGACGTGCGCGACGGGAGCGCGCTCGGCACGTTGTTCGGCGAGTACGGCACGGACGTGCGGCTGGTCGTGCACACGGCCGGGCAGCCGAGCGGCGTGTGGGCGGCCGACCGGCCCGTGGCGGACCTGGAGGTCAACGCGGTCGGCACGATGACCGTGCTGGAGGCGGTGCGGCGGCACAGCCCCTCGGCGGTGGTCGTGCTGACGTCCACCACGAAGGTGTACGGCGACCTGTCGGACTCCCTGCCGTTGGTGGAGACCGACACGAGGTGGGAGATCGACCCGGCGCACCCCTACCACGAGCACGGCGTCGACGAGTCGGTCCGGCTGGGCGGGAACCGGACGTTCTCCGCGGTGTCGAAGCTGGCCGCCGACCTCGCCGCGCAGTCGTACGCGGGCCTGCTGGGGCTGCGGGTCGGCGTGTTCCGGTGCGGCAGCGTGACCGGGGCCCGGCAGGCGGGGGTCGAGCAGAGCGGCTTCCTGTCGCACCTGGTGCGCAGCGCCGTGCGCGGTGCGACGTTCCCGGTGATCGGGCACGGCGGCAAGCAGGTGCGCGACGTGCTGGACGCGCGTGACCTGGTGGAGATGTTCTGGCACTTCTACCTGGACCCCCGTCCCGGCGAGGTCTACCACGCGGGTGGCGGGCGGGAGCGGAGCACGTCGATCCTGGAGCTGATCGCCCGGTACGAGTACCTGACAGGGCAGGAGGTGCGGTTCGAGTACGTGCCCGAGCACCGGTTCGCGGACGTGCGGTGCTGGATCACCGATACCCGCAAGTTCCGGCGCGACTACCCGGGTTGGCGGCCGGCGCACGACCTGGGCGACGTCCTGCGGTCGGTGCACGAGCACTGGGTCGAGGTCGACCCGATCGGGCTGAGCGGTTCACCGGTCACCTCTTGACCGGCGGCTGTTCCCCGGTGTTGAGTTCGGAGCGCGTCTCTTCACGTCTTCACGTCATCCAGCGGGCGTGAAGAATCCTTTTAGACGCCCTTGAGACCGCGTGAAGCCGCGGCTCGCAGACTCGGTGGTGCAATCCGAGACTGCGGGAGGCAGCGGTGGAGCGAATCCGGGTCGTCGTCCAAGCGGCGGATCACCTGAGCATGACGGGCCTGATCACCTACCTCGGTTCGAGGCCCGACGTGGAAGTGCTGGACGGCGGCGTCCACGTGAAGCCGGACGTGGTCGTCATGGCGGTCGACCGGTTGGGGGCCGAGGTGGTGGGGCGGCTGCGCCGGGCCGCCGCGCACGTCGGCGCGCCGGTGGTGCTGATCCTCGACGAGGTCGGTGAGTCCGACGTGCTCACGGCCGTGGAGTGCCGGATCGTGGCGATCCTGCCGCGGGCCGCGGTGACCGACCAGCTGGTGCTGCGCAGCGTCCTGACCGCGGCGGCGGGTGGCGGTGCGATGCCGCCGAACATGGTGGCCGAGCTGCTGCGGCACGTGCAGCGGTTGCAGCGGCAGGTGCTGGAGCCGGATGGGGGACGCGACCGGCTGTCCGCGCGGGAGACGGACGTGCTGCGGTTGATGGCCGACGGGTTGGACACGGCCGAGATCGCGGGCCGGCTGTCGTACTCGGAGCGGACCATCAAGAACGTGTTCTACGGAATCACCACTCGGCTCAATCTGCGCAACCGGCCGCACGCGGTCGCTTATGCCCTTCGGAAGGGGATGATCTGACATGTCGGAGGCTCAGCCCGTGGCGAGGAAGGACGTGACGCGGAAGGACCCGGCCGCGCTTCGGCACGTGGTGGACCTGGCGCTGCGGGGCATTCGGGCCAAGGCCCGCACCCCCCACCCGGTGCGCCCTCATGGCGAGGCCAGGTGGGTGATGTCGTCGGACGGCGTCATCAACGCCCCCTCGCACGACGAGCCCACCACCACCGAGGCCTGACCCAACCCATTCGCCACCCACCTCACTCGCTTCGGAGATCACCCAAACGTGGCACAGGCGTCGGGGATGAATGGAAACGGTAAATTTGTTGCCGGGAAAAGAAGGTGTGGCACGACGGCCCGGAACGATCTGCCCAGCCCACCACCGCGCCTCCTCAACCCAACCCCGCGACCGACCAACCCTCACCCAACGACCCACCAGCCCACGTCCGCCACCCACCAGTCCCCGCCGCGGTCCACGAGACCTCGCCCAACGACCCACACCCAGCCACTGCCCCAGCGCCCGACGACCCGCCCGACGACCGGTGCCCAGCCGACCGTCCGCCAGGCCCAGCGACTCGCCGCCAGCGCTGCCCTGCGAGCCGCCAGCCCAACCCGACCCGCCGCTCAGCCCGAGCCGACTCAGCCCGACCCGCCTGGACCACTCGCCAGCCTGCTCGCAGTCCGCACGCTGGCTCAGCCCGAGCCGCCAGCCCGCAAACCAACTCGGTCCGACCCGCCGACCTCGCAAGCCCGCACGCCCGCTCAGCCCGACCCGCCCGACCCGCACGCCGGCTCAGCCCGACCCGCCGGCTCAGCCCGCCTCCGCGACCCGTGCGGCGGCCCGCCTCACGTCCCACCGCGCGCCGAAACCGCGGTAGAGGTCGATCGCCTCGCCGACGACGCCGGCGGCCTCCGCCGCCTCACCGCGACGGGCGAGCAGCACGGCCTGGTCCTCGAGGGTCTGCGCCAGCTCGAACGTCCGGCCCACCGCGCGGTAGTGGCCGATGACGGGCACCAAGCCCTCCGGGTCGGACGCCAGCACGCTCCGGCACCGCCGCGCCGCCGCAGCGGCACGGGCCGCCTTGGTCTCCCGAGCGGCCTCGGCCTCGCAGGCCTCGACGGCCGCTCGGGCCGTCGCCTGATCACCGCACGCCAACGCCTGGCGCACCAGCTCGGGCAGCCACTGGTGCCGCAGCATCATGTCCGCGTACCGGGTGTCGAGGATCGTGCCGAGCACCGCGACGGCACCCGCGTGATCACCCTCGCGGGCCGCCGCCATCGCCTGCGCAGCGACGAGGAAGTCGCAGTTCTCCCGATACGCCTCCGTCACCAGCGGCAACGTCAGTCCGGTGGTCAGGTGGGTGTCGAGCCGCTCGCCGTCGTCCCGGTGCGCGGCGATCAGCGCGACCACGCCGTGCAGCAGCACGGGCCCACCCTCGCGCAGGCCGAAACCGGTGAACTCGGGATCACCTACGACCGCCTCCAGCCGCCCCACCGCCTCGTCCCAACCACCGAGCCAGAACTGGTGCACGGCGGCGGCCAGGTGCAGGCCCGCCACCGGCGTCCCGCGCCCGGCCAGCTCGAACGCCGCCCGCAAGCTCGACGTCGCCTCCTCCAACCGGTCCAGGCACTGGAGCGTGAAGATCCGGTTGTCCAGCAACAACAGCCGCAGGTCGGTGAGGCTGACGTCGGTGCCGACCACGTCCAGCGCCTGGTCCAGGTACGCGACGGCCCGGGGGTAGTCCCGGCGCACGGCCTCGACCTGCCACAACACCTCCAGCGCCTGACCGATGGCGAACGGGTCGGCCGCACGCTCACCCGCCTCGATGGCCGCCCGCGCGCTGGTCTCGGCCCCGTCCAACTCTCCGACGCCCGCCCGCTGCACCAACGCCAGCAACGACAACAGCCGCGCACGCCACATGTCCGACAGCACGGGATCGGCCAACGCCTCCCGCGACGCCGTCACCGCCTCCTCCGCCCGCGCACCCCGGTAGGGCATGTACGCCAACGTCCAGCGCACCTCCGCGATCAGGTCCGGCGACCGCAACCTCGGCAACGCCCGGCGCGCGTGCTCCTCGGCCTCCGCGTCCCGCCCGATCCGGAACAACGCGCTGCTGAGGTGCGCCATCAACGTCGCGTCACGCTCGTCCCGCGCGACCGACGACCCCAGGCAGCGCTGCAACAGCTCGACCGCCACCAACGGCGCCCGGTAGACCAGGGCGGGCGCCTGCGCGACCAGCCAGTCCACCACCCACGAACCGACGTCGCCGGACGCGGCCAGCAGCTGCTCGGCCACGTGGTCCACGGGCGCACCGGACGCCGCGAGCGCTTGCGCGGCCTGCTGGTGCAACGCGGTGCGCAGGGCGGCGGGCGTCCCCTCGTACAGGGCCTGCCGGATGAGCGGGTGCCGGAACGCCATCCGCGGACCGGCGTCACGCAGCACTCCAGCCGCGACGGCCTCCTCCAGCCGTCCGGCGAGGTCGAACACGGGCGTGCCGAGCACCACCGACAGGTCGCCGACCGCGAACTCGCCGCCGAGCAGGGCCGACCACCGCAGCACCTCCCGGGTCGGGTCGGACAGGAAGTCGAGCCGGCCGGTCACCGCGGACACCAGCGACACCGGCACCCGGTCCAACGCGTGCGCGGCGACGTCCGCCACCCCGGTGTCGACCTCGACGACCCGTTCGCGGACGAGCGCGTCGGCGACCTCGCGCAGGTACAGCGGGTTGCCGCCGGCGCGGGCGGCGATCCGCCGCAGTCCCGGTCCGGGCGACGCGCCGACCAGCCGTCCGACGAGACCGGCCACCTCGGTGTCGGCCAACGGCGCCAGGTCGAGCACCGCGCCACCGCCCGACTCGACGTCCCGGCGCAGTCGCGCGACCTCGGCCCGGTACGGCACCGGCCTGGCCGCGCCGACGAGCAGCAGCGGCAGCCGGCGGGCCACGGTCGTCAGCCGGTGCCACACCTGGGTGCTGGTCTCGTCCGACCACTGGAGGTCGTCGAGCGCGAACACCAGCGGACCGTCCGCGCACAGCTGTTCCACCAGGGCCACCAGCCGGTCGACCGCGCCGAACACCGGGTCGGAGTCGGCGAAGATCGACCCGGCGGGCCGTTCCTGGCGCAACGCCCTCGCGGTCGCCGCCCGCCTCGGGTCGGGCGAACGCGTCTCGACGCGCAGGCAGTCCAGCGCGAGCCGCAGCGGGAACCGGCTGCCGAGCTCGTCGGCCACGGCGTGGGCGACCTGGTGCCCGGACCGGGTGGCCTGCGCCAGCACCGCGCCCAGCAGCGCCGACTTGCCGATGCCCATCTCGCCTTCGATCCACAGCAGCCGGCCCGCGCCGGTGGTGACGTCGTCGACCACCCGGCGCACCGCCGCCAGCTCCACGTCCCGGCCCACGAGCCCCGCGTCGGACGGCGGGTCGACGGGCTCTACGAGGGACGGTCGTCGCACGGCGGTCACCGGCTCCGGGTCCGTGCCGCTGAGGATCTGCTCGTGCGCGGCGCGCAGCCGCCGTCCCGGCTCGACCTCCAGCTCCGCCACCAGGACCCGGCGCGCGTCGCGGAACACCTCGAGCGCTTCCGCGCTGCGCCCGGACCGGTGCAGGGCGAGCATCAGCAGCTCACGCGCCCGTTCCCGCAGCGGTTCCTCGGCCACGAGGTCGACCAGCTCGGCGACGACCTCGGCGTGCGCGCCGGAGGCGAGCGCGGCCTCGGCGCGCAGTTCCCGCGCGGTGGTCCGCGCTTCGCCGAGCCTGCGCCGCTGCGCCTCGGCGAACGGACCGGTCAGCCCCGCCAGCGCCTCGCCGCGCCACAACGCCAACGCCTCGTCCAGCGAGCGCCGGGCGGCGCCGGGGTCGCCGTCGGCGAGCTGCCGCCGGGCCTGGTCCCGCGACGACTCGAACGCCGCCACGTCCAGCCCGCCGTCCACCAGCAGCCGGTAGCCGGAGCCGACCGACAGCAGCGACCGCGCCGGGACGCCACGCGGCCGGTCCGGTTCCAGCGCCTTGCGCAGCGTCGACACGTAGGTGTGGACGCTGCCTTCGGCCGTCGGCGGCGCGTCGGCACCCCAGACGCCCGCCACCAGCTCGTCACGCCCCACGCCTCCGGAGCGCAGCGCCAACATCGCGAACAGCGCACGTGGCCGCGAGGAGCCGAGGTCGACCTCCCGCTCACCCCACCAGGCGCGCACCGTACCCAGCAGTTCGACCCGCAACGCGCCCGTCATCCCGCAGACCACCTCTCGTCCGACACCCTGCCCGCGCACCGCGGCACCTCGACCCTCACCCCACCGACCGCCCCGCCCGACCGCGGTCCCTCAGCCGGCACCGACCCATCCGGACTCCTGCCCACGCATCCGGACCCGCGCCCGTCGCACGTCGTGCACCGCGCCCAGCCTTTCGTAGCCCGCCAACGCCTCGCGGAACGCCGCCTCGGCCGCCGCGCGGTCACCCCGTGCCGCGAGCAGCACCGCCGCGTCCTCCAACGCCTCCGCCAGCTCCACCGGCCGTCCCACGGCCCGGTACCGCGCCGCCGCAGCGAGCACCGGTTCCGGGTCTCCCTCCACCAGTCCTCGGCAGCGGGCTTCGGCGGTGGACGCCCGGCCGGGAACCCGTTCCAGCGCGGCCTCTTCGACGGACGCGGCCAACGCGCGCTCGGCGATGTCCGACCGCCCGGTCCGGATGGCGAGCCGCGCCACGTCGGGCAGCCACTGGTGCCGCCGGGGCAGGTGCGCGGGGTTGGAGGTCAGCAGTGGCTCCACGGCGGCGAAGGCCTCGTCGAGCCGGTCCGCGCGCTCGGCCAGCACCGCCCGTGCGACCAGCAGGAAGTCGCCGTTCTCCCGGTCGGACGGGGTGGCGGGTGGCAGGTCGGCGGCGACGCCGAGGTGGTTCTCCGCCACCAGGGTCCGGCCGCGTCGGGCGGCGATCAGCGCGGCGACACCGTGCACGAGCAGGAGCGGCCCGCGTTCACCGAGCCCGCCGGCCGTGCTGCCCGGGTCGTCGCGCAGCGCGTCCGCCTCGGCCAGCGCCCGGTCCCACCGACCGCGCCAGTAGTCCTGCACGGCGGTGGTGACGTGCGGGCCCATCCCGCCGGACCGGGCCAGGTCACGGGCCGCGCGCAGCACCTCGTCGGCCTCGTCGAGCCGGTCCAGGCTCTGCAGCGTGAAGGCCTTGTCGTCCAGCAAGCCGAGCCGCAGCGTGCCGAGGTCCCGGTGACCGTCGGTCAGGGCCAGCGCGCGGTCGACCCGCTCCAGCGCCTGCACGTGGTCGCGGCGGACCGTGCTGACCTGCCACAGCCCTTGCAGCGCGTGGGCCACGGCCAGGTCGTCACCCACGTCCTCGCCGCGCCGCAACGCGCGGTTCGCCGTCTCCTCGGCGGCGGCGACGTCGTTGAGGCCTTCCCGCTGCACGACCGCCAGCAACGACTCCAGCCGCGCGCGCCACAACGGCGGCACGGCGTCGTCCGCCACCGCCGCCCGCAACGCGTCGACGGCCTCCGCCACCTGCCCGTCCCGGTACCGGGTGTAGGCGAGGATCCAGCGCATCCCGGCGGCCCGGTCGGCGTCCCTGGTGCGGGCCAGCACGTACCGCGCCGCCGCCTGGGGCGAGCGGCCCAGCCAGAACATCAAGGTGGCCAACAGGGCGGCCAGCCGCTCCCGGCGTTCGCCGTCCACAGTGGACTCGGCGATCACCGCGCGGAGCAACTCGACGGCCGGGTCCGGCGCCCTGCTCACGAGCACGACCGCGTGCGCGACCAGCCAGTCCGCGGCCCACTCGTCCACGGTGCCCGGCGCGGCGGCCAACTGCCCGACGACCAGTTCGACGGGGGCGCCCGCCTCGGCCAGCGCGTCGGCGGCCTGGCGGTGCAGCGCGGCCCGGACGCCGGCGGGCACGGAGAGGTAGAGCGCCTGGCGGACCAGCCGGTGGCGGAACGCCAGCTTCGACCCGCCGTCGTCCAGCACGCCGGCGGCCGTCGCCTCTTCCACCGCGGCGACGAGGCTCCCCAGCCCGCGGCCCGTCACGGTCGCGACGTCGCCGAGGGCGAACTCGTCGCCCAACAACGCCGCCGAGCGCAGCACGTCCGTCGTGGCGGCGGACAGGAAGCCGAGCCGGCGGGCCATCACCGACACCAGCGGGCGGGGTAACTCCTGGTCGGCGTCCGCCGCCGTCTCGGCCAGGCCGCCGACCACCCGCACCGCGCGTTCGCGCAGCAGCACGTCGACGAGATCCTTGGTGTAGAGCGGGTTCCCGGCGGCCAGGTCGGTGAGCGCGCGCAAGCTCCGGCCGGGAGGAGCGCCGAAGCGCGCGGTGAGCAACGCGGTGACCGACTCGTCCGACAGCCTGCCGAGTTCGACTACCCGGCCGCCGGAGCCGACGACCGCGCGGCGCACCTGGTCCACGTCGGCGCGGCGGGGCACGGGCCGACCGGCGGCGACCAGCAGCAGGGGCCACTGGCGCGCCACCCGCAGGAGGCGGTGCCACAGCAGGACGCTGGCCTCGTCCACCCACTGGAGGTCGTCGACCACGATCACCAGCGGCGCCTCGTCGCACAGCTCGTCGACCAGGCCGATCATCCGCTCGATCACCAGCGGCACCGGGTCGTCGGACGCGTCGGCGGGGCGGCGCAGCGCCTGCGCCAACGCGGCCCGGCGCGGATCGCCGGAGGACTCGGTGACGTCGAGGCAGTCGAGCAGCACCCGCAGCGGGGTGCGCGGCCCGAACTCGTCGCCCGCCGCCCACGCCACCCGGCACCCGGCCTCGGCCGCCCGGGACAGGCCGGTGGCCAGCAGGGCGGACTTGCCGATGCCCGGTTCGCCGCCGACCCACACCGCGCCGCCCCGACCGGCGGTCAGGGCGGAGACGGCCGCGCGCAGCACGTCCGCCTCCTCCTCCCGCCCGACGAACACCGCGGGCTCGATCATGGGCGAGGCGCCGACCCGTGGCGCGGGGACGTCGTCGGCCTTGTCCTCCAACACGACCCGGTGCGCCTGCCGCAGCGCGGAGCCGGGCTCGATGCCCAGTTCCTCCACGAGCACCCGCCGTGCGTCGTGGTAGACCTCCAGCGCCTCCGCCTGCCGCCCGGCCCGGTGCAGCGCGGTCATGAGCAGGGCGCGCAGGCCCTCCCGCACCGGGTGCTCGCGGGTCAGCGCCGCGAGGTCCGCGATCACGTCCTCGTGCCGCCCGACGACCAGCGCCAGTTCGGCCCGCCGTTCCGCGGTGGCCAACCGCAGCTCGTGCAGTCGCGACCGCTGCGACTCCGCGAACGGGCCGGGCACCCCGGACAGCGCCTCACCCCGCCACAACGCGTGCGCCTGCTCCAACTCGGCCAACGCCAAGGCTGGTTCGCGGTCGGCCAGCTCCCTGGCCCGTTCGCGGTGGCGTTCGAACCGGTGCACGTCCACGCCGTCCACCGGCACGCGCAGGCAGTACCCGGACCCGGCGGAGGTGAGCACCACCCCGGCGGACCGCTTGGGCCGCTCCGGCTCCAACGCCCGGCGCAGGCCGGAGATGTAGGTGTAGAGGCCGGCGCCGGCCGTCGCGGGCGGCGAGTCGCCCCACACGCCGTCGATCAGTTCGTCCTTGGACACGGCCTGCCCGGCCCGGAGGGCGAGCAGGGCGAACACCGCGCGCTGCCGGGCGGTGCCCAGGTCGACCTCGATTCCGTTGCGCCAGGCCCGGACCACGCCCAGCAGTTCCACCCGGACGGGCACGGGCGCAGCCGTCACCGCGTCCGCCCGCCGCGGCCGGCGGGCCAGGCCACAAACAGGATTGCGCGTTGTCGCGGATTCCGATCGCACTCGCGGCGCCCACGTCGACCGCGCCATTCCACCGGACGGGGAATGGCGTCCGCCGCGCATTCGACCGCCGACATCGGATCACCACACCCCTCGTCCTCCGACCTGCGGCAATCGGCCCGCTCGCGGAGCGGTGCACGATCACACTCCACCATAACCACAGGGAGCCACTCCTGGTCGCCAACCGTAGCGGTAAACACTGCCGCGACCGGAGGTGTGAAACACGGGGTTAACGGACTTCCGCGAGTCGCCACATCGGCCGATGTGCCGATGTCGGAGCAGCCGGATCCGCCGCATGGTCGATGGGGAGTCGACGACGTCCCATTTCGCTCCACGAAACTGTTGCGACCTCGATTCCGGGTGAATACGACGACTGCTCGGAAGGTGCTGAAACCGCGGTGAAACCGCCGTGATCCGATGCGGCGGCACTGTCCTCCGCATGACGAACAACCCCGCGATCGCGGTGACCGGTCTGCGCCGGTCGTACGGCAGGCAGGTGGTGCTCGACGGCATCGACCTGCACGTGCCCGAGGGCACCGTCTTCTCGTTGCTCGGCCCCAACGGCGCGGGCAAGACGACCGTTGTCCAGGTCTTGTCGACCCTGATCCGCGCCGACGCGGGCGAGGTCCGCGTCGCCGGGCACGACGTGCTCCGCGAACCCGACCTCGTGCGGGCCGCGATCGGCGTCACCGGTCAGTTCTCCGCGGTCGACGACTTCCTCACCGGCGAGGAGAACCTGCTGCTCATGGCCGACCTGCACCACCTGGGCCGGGCCGAGGGCCGACGACGCGTGGCGGACCTGCTCGACCGGTTCGACCTCGGCGACGCGGCGAGGAAGGCGGGCGTGACCTACTCCGGCGGCATGCGGCGTCGGCTCGACCTCGCCATGGGCCTCATCGGCGACCCGGAGGTGGTCTTCCTCGACGAGCCGACCACCGGGCTCGACCCGCGCGGCCGGCGGGACATGTGGCAGATCGTCCGCGACCTGGTCGCCCGGGGCGTGACGATCTTCCTCACCACGCAGTACCTGGAGGAGGCCGACCAGCTCGCCGACCGGATCGCGCTGCTCGACCGCGGCGGGCTCGTCGCCGAGGGCACCCCGGCCGAGCTGAAGCGGCTGGCGCCGGGCGGGCACGTCGAGCTGCGGTTCGCCGACGACCGCGCCCTGGTCGAGGCCGCCGCCGCCCTGGGCGTCGCGCCGGACCCGGCCGACGAGCCGCTGGTCCTGCGGGTGCCCGGCGACGGCGGCGTCCGCTCGCTCAAAGCCCTGCTCGACCGCCTCGACGACGCCTCGGTCGACGTGGACGGGTTGGCCGTGCGCACACCCGACCTCGACGACGTGTTTTTCGCCGTGACGGGCCGTCCCGTCACCCCCTCCCAGGAAGTGACCACCCGATGACCGCGATCTCCTTGGCCGTGCGCGACTCGACCACGATGCTGCGCCGCCAGTTGCGGCACATGTCCCGCGCCTGGTCCATGACGCTGATGCTGCTCGCCGTGCCGATCGTCTTGCTGCTGCTGTTCGTCTACGTGCTCGGCGGCATGCTCGGCGACGGCCTCGGCGGCGGGTCGGGCGGTCGCGGCGCCTACGTCGGCTACGTCACGCCCGGCATCCTGATCGTCACCATCACCGGCGCGGTGCAGGGCACCGCGATCTCGGTGGCGATCGACATGACCGCGGGCATCATCGCCCGGTTCCGGACCATGGCCATCGCACGGGTGTCCGTCCTGACCGGGCACGTGCTCGGCAGCGTGCTGCACACCCTGGTCAGCCTCGCCGTCGTGCTCGGCGTGGCCGTGCTCGTCGGGTTCCGGCCGAACGCGACCGCGGTCGAGTGGCTGGCGGTCACCGGCGTGCTCGCCGCGACGACGTTCGCGCTCGTGTGGCTGGCCGTCGCCATGGGGTTGGTGACGAAGACCGTCGCGGCGGCGAGCAACCTGTCCATGCCGCTGACGCTGCTGCCGCTGTTCGGCAGCGGGTTCGTGCCGACCGACTCGATGCCGGCCGGGTTGCGGTGGTTCGCCGAGCACCAGCCGTTCACGCCGGTCATGGAAACGCTGCGGGGCCTGCTGCTCGGCACGCCGATCGGGACCAGCGCCGTGCTCGCGCTCGGCTGGTGCGCCGTGATCGCACTGGCCGGGTACGCGTGGGCGAAGCGGCTCTACAACCGGGACCGCACGCGCTGAGCCGTCCCGCTCAGCGGCCGACCGGACGTTCCCGCACCAGGTCGAGCGCCGCCGCGCGGAGACCGGCCCGGTCCAGGGCGGCGTACGACGACACGGCTTCGTCGTACGCCGCCCGGTCGGCCCGCTCGGCGTCCGCCCGGATCGTGGCCGGGGACATCGTCGGCTGGAAGTCGCACCAGAACCGGAACCGCTCGGCCAGCGCGAACATCCGGGCCGCGGACCGCGCGAGGCACGGGTCGCCGGCCTGTCGGGCGCGGGCGAGGTCCGCCGTGGCGACGGCCACCAGCAGCGTGCCGCACAGCGACTGCTCCGCCGGCGGCGGCGGGTCGGCCAACGGCCGGGCCACCAGGTCGGCCAGCGGTCCGGGCAGCGCGTCGGCGACGTCGGCCACGAGGTCGAGCCGGCCGTGCCGGGCGTGCGCGACGACGGCCGCCGACCGCGCCTGCACCGCCCACGGGTCCAGGCCGGCGTCGCCGACCCGGTCCACGGCCCGCCGCCACAGCCGCAGGCCGGCCTCCACCTCGCCGCGGGCGAACCGCACCTCGGCCCGGATGCCGAGGTCGTAGCCGACCGAGTCGGTCTCCTCTTCGTCAAGCGCGACCTGCGTAAGACCGTCCAGCCACCGCTCGGCCTCCGCCGTGTCGCCGAGCTGGAGGTTGGCCAGCACGAGCCACGCCCGGACACCGACCGCGTCGACCCGCGCGCCGAGTCGCTGGAGCAGCGGCAGCGCCGCGAGCAGGTGGTCGCGGGCCTGCGCGCCACGCCCGGAGCGCAGGCAGATCTCGGCGACCCGGCCGTGCCCGAACGAGCGCGGCCACGGCAGGTCGTGCCCGGTGAACACGTCGAGTGCCAGCCGGGCCGCCTCCAGCGCCGCGTCCACGTCACCGACGGCTTCCCGGTAGTAGCCGACGAAGGCGTTCGCGACGCCGGCCAGCAGCGGCTCGGCGCTGTCGCACAGCCGGCGCAGCTCCACCCGGTCGCCCAGCGCGGCGACCACCCGGCCGAACGCCCGGACCACCGTGTCCGGCTCCGCCACCCCGAGCCGGCGCAGCGCGACGACCGACCGCGACGACCTCGGACCACCGGAGCCGAACGCGTACGCCACGGCCACGGTGAGGGCGGTCCGGGTCACCTCGACGAACGCGGGCTCCGGCCGGTAGTGCGACAGCGGCCACGAGGTCTGCCGGATCAACGCCGTGAGCCGCGGGTAGTTCGATTCCAGGCTCCACATGCCGCCGAGGATCGCGGTGATCGCCGCGACGGTGGGCCGGTCGTCGCGGCGCAGCGCCGACCGGAGCGCCTGGAGCAGGTTCTCCTGCTCCGCCTTGACCGCGGCGGCCGTGTCGTAGGGGTCGGAGTCGAACAGGTTCGCGTGCTCGGCCACCCCGAACGCCCGCGCCCACCCCAGGAAAGCGGTCGTCACGTCGTCGGCCTCACCCGCCGCCTCCAGCCGCGCGGCGCTGAACTCCCGGACCGTCTCCAGCATCCGCAGCCGGGTGCCCGACGGCGTGTCGGACACCTTGAGCAACGAGTGGTCGACCAGGTGCTCCAGCACCACGTCCACGTCAGGCGTCGTCGTAGGCAGCCCACCGAGCAGCACGCGCGCCGCGTCGGCGGTGAACCCGTCGGTGAACACCGACAGCGCGCGCATCGCCACCCGACCGGCCGGGTCCAGCAGGTTCCAGCTCCAGTCCACGACCGCGTGCAGCGTGTGGTGGCGTCGCGGCGAGTCCCGGGCACCGCCGCGCAACAAGGCGAACCGGTCGTCGAGCCGTCGGGCGATCTCCGCCACGGACATGGTCCGCACGCGGGCGGCGGCCAGCTCGACCGCGAGCGGTAGCCCGTCGAGGTGGCGGCACAGCTCCGCCACGGCCGTCGCGGGCAGGTCGACGCCGGGCCGCGCCGCCCGCGCCCGGTGCCCGAACAGCTCCACGCTCGTCGCCAGGCACAGCTCCGGCAACTGGTGGACCGACTCCGACGACAGGCCGAGCGGTGTCCGGCTGGTGGTGAGGACCCGAGGCTCGGCGGTCAGCGACACCAGGGCGCGGACCAGGTCGGCGACGCCGGCGACGACGTGCTCGCAGTTGTCCAGCACCAGCAGGTACGGGCCGGCGAGCTTGGCGGCGATGGCGGCGACGACGTCACCGCCCGTGACGTGCCCGCCCGGCGTCCGCTGCCCACCCACGCCGAGGGCCATCGCCACCTCGTGGACCACGTCGTCGTCGGTGGTGACGGCGGCCAGCGGCACGACGGTCACCACCGACGCCTCCGCGCGGCGGGCGACGGCGTGGGCGAGCCGGGTCTTGCCGAGGCCGCCCGGACCGACGATCGACGTCACGCGGGAGGTGCGCAGCAACGCCTGCACGGCGGCGATGTCCTCGTCCCGACCCAGCAACGTGTTCGGCTCGTGCGCGACACCGTGCCGGACCGCGGGCGCCACGCCTTGGAGCAGCCGCCGGTGCTCGGCCCGCAGCGACGGGCCGGGGTCCGTGCCGAGTTCCTCGCGCAGCGCCCGCCGGTAGGCGTCGTAGCGGTCGAGCGCCGTGGCCGGGCCCACTGTCGCCGCCTCGCACCGCAGCAGCTCGACCAGCACCTCCTCGTCACGCGGGCGTGCCGCGACCAACTCCGCCAACGGGCCCGCCGCTTCCGCGGGCCGGCCCAGCCGGGCCAGGGCGAGCGCGCGAGCCCGGACCAGCGCGCGATGGGCGGCGGCCCGCTCGGCCCGCAACGCGGTGACGGGATCGGCGTCGTCGCCGGGGTCGCCGTTCCACAGGGCCAGGCCCGCGGCGGCGTGCGAGAGCGCGGCGGCGTGGTCACCGGCCCGCGAGCACCGGGCGGAGTCCTCGGCCCGGAGCAGCAGCGCCGAGCTGTCCACCTGGTCCTCGGTCAGCGCCAACCGGTAGCCGGTCGGGGTCCGCACGATCACGTCGGCCCCGAGCCGGGACCGTGCCCGGGAAACGAGGATCTGCACGGCCTTGGGCGGGTTCTCCGGCCGCTCGTCCGGCCACAGCCCGTCGACCAGCCGCCCGGCGCCGCAGCCGGCGCGCAGGTCGGCGGCGAGCAGGGCGAGGAGACCGCGCAGTCGCGGACCCGCGACCTCGTGGCCGCGGAAGGACACCCCGGACAGCAGGACGAGATCGGGGGTCACGGCGCCAGCGTATCGACCCGGACCGGGCGGCTGGTGCGCCGGCCGCCGGTCACGGCACTAGGACACGCGACTCGTCGCACGCATCCGCAGCCGACGCGGCCGGATCACCGCCGCCGCGGCGGGTCGGACGTCCACGCCGCCGGGCACGTGCCGCAGTCGCCACCGGGCGACGATGGACGCCAGCGCCAACGTCGCCTCCATCAGGCTGAACTTGTCGCCGATGCACTTGCGCGCGCCGTTCGCGAACGGCACGAACGCGTGGCGCGCGGGCTTGCGGGCCGGGTCCCAGCGGTCGGGGTCGAAGCGCTGCGGGTCCGGGTGCAGGTCGGCGTTGTGGTGGATGGGGTACGGGCTGTACGCCAGCACCGTGCCCGCCGGCAGCGGGTGCCCACCGAGCTCGGTGTCGGCGGTGACCTCGCGGGTGAGGACGTACACCGGCGACCGCAGGCGCAGCGTCTCGGTGATCACGCGCCCGGTCAGCTCCAACGCGGCCAGGTCACCGGGCCCCGCGGTCCGCCCGGCCAGCACGGCGTCCACCTCGGCGTGCAGGCGGCGTTCGACGTCGGGGTGGCGTGCGATCAGGTGCAGCGCCCACGCGAGCGTGACGGCGGTCGTCTCGCTGCCGGCGAGGTGGAAGGTGAGCATCTGGTTGACCACTTCGTGGTCGGACAAGGTCCGGTCCGCGCCGGTGGACTCCTCGTCGTACCCGGCCAGGAGCGCGGACAGCAGGTCGCCCCGGTCGCCGCCCTCCTCGCGCCGGGCGCGGACGATCGCCTCGATCATCGCCCTGAGCCGGGTGTGCGCGCGTTCGAACCTCATGTTGACCGGCAGCGGCAGCCTGGTGAGCGCCTTGGGCATCATCATGCGCGGCAGGACGTCGGTGGCGAGCACGTCCGCGTCTTCCTGCGACCGCTTGAGCTGCGCGGGCGACAGCGTGTCGGAGAACATGGTGGCGGTGAGCACGTTCGTGGCGAGCATCCCCATCTCCGCGGGCACGTCGAGCACCTGGCCGTCGCGCCACGCGTCGACGCGGTCGGCGATCTGCGCGGACATCGTGCGCCCGTAGGCGTCGAACCTGCCGACGTGGAACGCGGGCTGCAGCAGCCGCCGCTGCCTGCGGTGCTCGTGGTGCGGGCAGGTGGACAGGTTGTTGCCGACCACGTCGCGCACCCGGTCGGCGAACGGGCCGCCCTTGTCGAACGTGCGGTCGTCGCGGAACATCTGCTGCGCCAGCTCGGCGTCGCAGACGACGATCGCCTTGACCGGCCCGAACGCGATGCGGACCAGGGGTCCCTGGCGGGCGAGGGAACCGAGGAAGCCGAGCGGGTCGCGCATCATCGGCCAGGCGTGCCCGACGACCGGCAACCGACCTCGTGCCATGGGAATCCGCGTTGCCGGGTCCACTGGCCGCACCTCCCGCGCTTTCCCCCCATCGTGGCGGTGCGGTCGCGGTGCGTCGACTACGGTTTGCCGATCGAGCCGTTCACACAGTGCGGTACCAGGGCGAGGTCGCCGTCAGCGCAGTCGGACGAGGTAGTCGTGCTCCAGCAACCACGCCACGTTCAGCCGCTCCGGCGCGTCCGGCACGTACGCGCCCCGCAGCTGGTACTGCCTGCCGCCGCCGGACTGGGCGAACCACGGCGCGATCGGGCCCGCGTCGACGTCGAAGTCCCTGGTGACGAGGTAGACGTGGTAGTTGCAGTTCTCCGCCGGCGTGCCGACGAGGTTCTGCGGCGGGATGGAGCGGCTGGTGTAGGGCAGGCCCTCGGGCGCGAGGAACGCGCCGTACTCGCTGCCGTAGCGGTCGATCCACTCGCCCTCGTTCAGGGTCTCCTGCTGCTTGATCGGGTTGCCGTCCTGGTCGACCTCGTAGCCGTCCGCCGGCGGGTAGCGCCACGAGTTCGCGGCGCTGTCGTAGTAGGTGTCGAAGAACTCCTCCTCGGACAGGCCGCCGGTGCGGTCGTACCCGACCAGCTGACGGCCGACCGGGCCCGCCACGGGCAGGCGCTCGGGTCCGAGCCTGCGGTCGTCCTGGTACAGCGCCGCGGAGCACTCGGTGGGATCGTTCTGGACCGCGTGGGCGGTGGGGGCGGCGGCCAGGGCCGATGCCAGCAGGACTGACGACACGGCGGCGGCGAACTTGGCGAACCCTCGCATCCGACGACCTCCTCGTGCTCGACGGCCGGACGCGGGGAACGCTAGCGCCGTTGCACTCCCGGTTGGAGGCGTCGAAGGTGGGTTCACCCGATCCATCACGGCACGTGAGCCGGTCGAGTGCACGGTTCCGCTGCGTAGCCGCCGACGGCGCACTGCCATGGGGCGCGGCCAATTCGCTGGTCGTCGGTGGGCGCCGATGCCTACAGTGTCGCCGTCGATCGACACCGGGGAGAGGGTGGACACGTGCGGCTGGCCGGACGGGAGTGGCGGACGCTCGTCAGCGCCGTGCGGTTGGGTGGCGACGGCTACCGGGTGATCCGTCCCTCGCGACCGATCTCCCACGCGTCACTGCGCGAAACCTCGCGCGGCGCGCAGATGTCGGTGGACAAGGCCGCGACCGTGGACCTCGCGTTCGCCTGGTGGCTGGCCGCGCGTTCACCCCGCAGCCTCGTGTACCTGCCGCTGCGGTCGAGCCCGGTCCGCTGCGGTGAGGAGTACGGCGGCGGCCGGAAGCTGGACCTCGTGCTGCTGCACCACAGCCTCCAGTTCCCCGTGTCGCGGTGGAAGCGGGTCCGCGCCGGCCTGTCACCGGCCGCCGTCCACAAGGTGGCGCTGCCGACCGACGCGTTCCGCGCGATCGGGCGCGAGGAGCACGATCGGCGCCACCACCGCGAGTTCCGCGACCACCTCCGCTGGACCATCGCCGCCGACACCCTCTTCGTCGTCGGCAGCCGGCAGGCCTACGAGCTCCAAGGCGACCAGGTGCGCGGTCTCGCCGAGGACTGCCCGGCCCACATCGCCACCCTGCCCGACACGCACTGCTGCGCGGAGATCGGGCTGGGACGCCACCGGTGGTCCAACCCGGACGCCCGCAACCCCTTCGTCGAGCTGCACGTCGAGTGCTGCAACCGCCACTGGTGAACCACGCGAGCCGAGGCACGATCACCGCCGGTTCCACCGCGTGACGTCACCGCTCCCGCCGCGCCCGCCCGAGGGTTGACGCCGGCACGGCGCACTGCGAGCATTGGTCCCGATGTTTGCGTAAACATTGCGTGGGACGGCGCCGCCGCCAGCGCACGGAGTCGCCCACGCCGGGCGCTGGCCGTTCGATCCCCGTGGTGGGCCGGACAAAGGAGTCCAGATGTCCCGCTTGTCCCCGAGGCGGTGGCGTGCGGCGTTGACCGCCGCGGCCGTCGGCCTGGCCACCCTGCTGCTACCCGGCGGCACGGCGCACGCCGCTCCCGTCACCGTTGACGTGGGCGTGCAGTTCACCGACACCGGCGGCAACCTCGTCCAGGCGCACGGCGGTGGCGTGATCAAGGTCGGCAGCTACTACTACTGGTTCGGCGAGAACCGGCACCCGGACAACCTGTTCCGCGCCGTCTCCGTCTACCGGTCGACCGACCTGAAGACCTGGGAGTTCCGCAACAACGTCCTCACCCAGAACAGCCACTCGGAACTGCGCACCTCCTGGGTGGAACGGCCGAAGGTCGTCTACAACGCGTCCACGGGCCAGTACGTCATGTGGATGCACTGGGAGAACGGCCAGCACTACGGCGAGGCGCGGGCCGCCGTGGCGTACTCGTCCACTGTGGACGGCAACTACACCTACCAGGGCAGTTTCCGGCCGCTCGGGCACATGTCGCGTGACATCACCCTGTACAAGGACGACGACGGCACCGCGTACATGATCTCGGCCGCGCGGGAGAACTACGACCTGCACATCTACCGCCTCAACGCCGACTACCGCGGTATCGCGCAGCTGGTCGGCAACCCGTGGCCGGGTGGGCACCGCGAGGCGCCGGCGTTGTTCAAGCGCAACGGCGTGTACTTCATGCTCACGTCCGGCGCCACGGGGTGGTCGCCGAACCAGGCGAAGTACGCCACCGCCACCAGCGTGTCCGGTCCGTGGAGCGAGATGCGCAACGTGGGCGACTCCACCACGTACCGCTCGCAACCCGCCTACGTGCTGCCGATCCAGGGCACCCAGGCGACGTCGTACCTCTACATGGGCGACCGCTGGGCGGGAGCCTGGAACGGACCCGTGAGCGACTCCAGCTACGTCTGGCTCCCGATCACGTTCTCCAACAACACCACCATGAGCCTGTCGAACGCCGGCCAGATCGTCATCGACACGGCGACCGGCACGATCAGCCCCGTGGCCCTGACCTACAACCGGATCAGCGTGCGGCACTCCGGCAAGTGCCTCGACGTCGCCAACGCCAGCGGCGCGGACGGCGCGGCGTTGATGCAGTACCCGTGCGGCAGCGGCACGAACCAGCAGTTCCGCTTGCAGTCCGCGGGCGGCAACCACTACCAGGTGATCGCCCGGCACTCCGGCAAGTGCCTCGACGTGAGCGACGGCAGCACGGCCGACGGCGCGGCCGTCGTGCAGTGGAGCTGCAACTCCGGGCAGAACCAGCAGTGGTCGCTGGTGGATGCCGGGTCGGGCTACTCCAGGCTGGTCGCGCGGCACTCCGGCAAGTGCCTGGACCTGCCGTCCAGCTCGCAGGACAACCTGCAGTTCAAGCAGTACCCGTGCAGCTCCGGGCAGAACCAGCAGTTCCAGCTGACGCGCGTCTGAGCGCGGCCTTCACCGGCGCCCGCCTCCGACCGGGACGATCCCCGGTCGGGGGCGGGCGCTCGGGCGCCCGTCGTCAGGCGAGGTGCTGGAACCTGGTCGCCGCCGCCGTCAGGGCGTCCACGCAGGCCCTGATCGCACCCCGGTCGTCGTCCTCGGCGCGGTTGATCGCGTAGATGGTGCGGTTCAGCGCCGGGCGGGTGGTGAGGAGCCGCACGCCCTCGGGCACGGAGTCGCGGCCCAGGCGCGGGATCGCGGCCGCGCCCACGTTGCCCGCGACCAGGGCCAGCTGGGTCGGGTAGCTGCCGACGGTGCAGGTGATCCGCGCGCCCAGGCCCTGCTGCCGCAGCACGTGCACGAGCCAGTCGTGGCAGCTCGAGCCCGCGCTCCAGGCGATCCACGGCAGGTCGTCCACCTCGGCCAGGTCGACGGCCTTGCGGTGCGCCAGGCGGTGGCTCGCGGGCACGGCGAGGTCCGCCACGTCGGACAGCAGCGTGGTCCGCGAGGTCGACGGCGGCACGGTGACGGGTCGGTGCTCCCAGCTCTCCAGGACCGCCACGTCCAGCCTGCCGTCGACCACCAGCGGCATGGTCTCCTCGGCCTCGCCCTCGTGCAGGGTCACCTCCAGGCCGGGGTGTTGCGCGCGCAACGCCGCCAGCACGGGCGGCAGCAGGGCGTGCACGGTGGTGGGGATGGCCCCGATGCGCAGGGGGCCGGTGATGTCCTCGCGCAGCAGCTCCAGGTCCGACCGCGCCTTGTCGACCTGGGCCAGGATGGTGGCCGCGTGGCCCGCGAGCACGTGCCCGGCGGTGGTGAGGCGGACGGTGCGGCCGTGCGGCTCCAGCAGCCGTTGCCCGGCTTCCCGTTCCAGCTTCGCCAGTTGCTGGGACACGCCGGACGGGGTGACGTGCAGCGCCGTGGCCGCCGCCGCGACCGTCCCGTGGGTCGCCACGGCGTGCAGCGCACGCATCCGCTCCAAACCGAACACGGTAGAGATGCTACCGAATTCCGCTGACGACAATTCGCTTGTCCTTGATGGTCGGTGGACCTCAGGGTGGACGGGTGACCACGACCGAAGCCCGACCGGCGCCCGTGTTGCCCGGCACGCGGGTGAACCCGGCGCTGCTCGCGATGGCGGGCAGTCTCTGCATCGCGCTGTCGTCGGTGTTCATCAAGGTGTCCGGCGCCAGTGGCAGCACCAGCGCGTTCTGGCGCTGCCTGTTCTCGCTGCCGGTGCTGGGCGTGCTGGTGTGGTGGGAACGGCGGCGGGGCACGGCGCGGCGGCGGTTGCTGCTGCCGGTGCTGGCCGGTGTCGGGCTCGGCGTGGACTTCGTGCTGTGGGGTGACGCGATCGCCCTGGTCGGCGCGGGCATCGCGACCGTGCTGCTGTCCGTGCAGGTGGTGATCGTGCCCGCGGTGGCGTACCTGCTGTTCCGGGAACGGCCGTCGAACCGCTTCGTGTGGGCCGCGCCCGTGCTGCTGGGCGGGATCGTGCTGGCGGGCGGCCTGGCGGGCACGCCCGCGTTCGGCCCCGACCCGGTCCTGGGCGCGGTGCTGGCGTTGGGCGCGGGGGTGGGGTTCGCGGCCTACCTGGTGCTGATGCGCCGCAGCACCGGTCCCGGCGCCCGCGACCACACGTTGTTCCTGGCCACCGTGTCGGCCGGGGTGACGGCGGTGGCGATCGGCGTGCCGACGGACCGGCTCGACCTGTCGCCGAGGTGGTCCGTGCTCGGCTGGCTGGTCGCGTTGGCGCTGATCGGGCAGATCGCGGGCTGGCTGCTGATCTCCACGGCGCTGCCGCGGCTGTCGAGTGCGACGGGCGCGACGATGATGCTGTTGCAGCCGGTGGGCGCGATCCTCATGGGTGTCGTGCTGCTGCACGAGCGGCCGAGCGCGCCGCAGCTCGTCGGGTGCCTGGTGGTGCTCGGCGTGGTCGCCTTCGTCAGCGCCGGGTCGCGCCGCTGACCGCGCTTCCGGCACGTGGGCGTCAGCGCGGCGTGGTGTTCGTGAGGCGGACGAGGAACTCGGCGTTGTCGCCGGTCTTGCGCAGGCCGTCGAGGAGCACGTCGACCGCGTCGTCCTTGCCCGCGAGGACACGGCGCAGCAGGCGGGTCGCCGTCGCTTCGCGGGGTGTGAGCAGCAGGTCGTCGCGGCGCGTGCCGGACTGGGTGACGTCCACGGCGGGGAACACGCGCCGGGCGGCGGCCTTGCGGTCCAGCCGCAGTTCGGCGTTGCCGGTGCCCTTGTACTCCTCGAAGAGCAGCGCGTCGCCCGCCGAGCCGGTGTCGACCAGCGCGGTGGCGATGATCGTCAGCGAACCGCCGCCCTCGACGTTGCGGGCGGCGCCCAGGAACCGCTTGGGGCCGGTAAGGGAGCCGGCGTCCACGCCGCCGGACAGGGTCCGGCCGGAGACCGGTGCGGCGAGGTTGTAGGCCCGGCCCAGTCGGGTCGCGGAGTCCAGCAGCACCACGACGTCGCGACCCAGCTCGACCAGGCGTTTCGCCCGTTCGACGGCGAGCTCGGCGAGCGCGGTGTGGTCGCGGGGCGGGTGGTCGAAGGTGGCGGCGACGACCTCGGCGGGCACGGCTCGGGCGAGGTCGGTGACCTCCTCCGGCCGTTCGCCGACCAGGACCAGCATCAGGTGGCACTCCGGGTGGTTCTTGGCGAGGCCGTGCGCGACGGACCGCAGGACGGTGGTCTTGCCGGCCTTGGGCGGTGCGACGATCAACGCGCGCTGCCCCTTGCCGATGGGCATCACCAGGTCGACCACGCGCGTGGTCAGCTCGTGCGCCTCCGTCTCCAACCGCAGCCGTTCGTCCGGGTGGGCGGGCAGGAGGTCGGCGAAGGACGGCCGGGACCGGGAGTGGCGCGGGTGCGCGCCGTTGACGGCCTCGACCGTGACCAGCGAAGGCGGTTTGCCTTCCCCGGGCGCGGGCGCCACGCGGCCGTGCACCTCGTCACCTCGCCGCAGGCCGTGTTCGGTCACGAGGTGCTGCGGGACGGTGACGTCGAGCGGTCCGGGCAGGTAGCCGTCGGTGCGCAGGACGGCACGGCGGTCGACGACGTCGAGGACGCCGGAGGTGAGCCGGGTGTCGGAAGGATCGTTGTGGTTCAAGGGTTTCTCCCTGATCGCGGGAACGGGTGGAGTGCGCGGCGACGCCGCGACGGGACCCGGGGACACGTCGGGAAAGGCTCGACGAGCCACGTCCGACCGGTACCGGGGATTTCGCGAGATTTCGCGGGAGGGGCCAGGGCCACCTACGTCCGCGAGAACGAGATGACACACAGCATAGCCGTCTACCAGGACATCGCGCAACCACCGTCCGCGAACCTGTCGAGAGAGATCGCCCGTGGTCGCCGACCGGCGGCGTCGAGCGGGAGATCCACAATGGACTCCCGGCCGACTCGTCCGACCGTGGTTGTCCACAGAGGACAGTGAGTCGGGAGCAGCTCGCCCGCCGGCGTGGTTCATGAGGAACGCTCGACTTCGGAGACCGGCCCGGCTCGCGTCACCGCGTCCGATCCACGCCCCGACCGCCTCCGCGCGGAATTGTCGGTGTGGCTCGATAGCGTGCCCTCAGATCACGTGAAGAAGGAGCGAACGCATGTCTGCCACGACGTACCTGGAGCTGTCCGAGGCCGACGGCGGCGCGCACAAGTTCTACGAAGTGCGGGTCGACGGCACCGAAGTCACCATCACCTACGGGCGGATCGGGGAGCAGGGGCAGGTCAGGAGCGCGACCTTCGCCGACCACACCAAGGCGCTCAAGGCCGCCGAGAAGAAGATCGGCGAGAAGGTGCGCAAGGGCTACGCGCCGGCGGTCAAGGGCGTGCGCCAACGCCGGTCGGTGAGCAGGCGGCAGATCGTCAGCACCCGCTCCACCGCCACCCAGGCGCCGGTGCTGTGGCGGTTCGCCTCCGGCGCTCCGGCGTTCGGGATCTTCATCGGCGAGGACCACGCGTGGGTCGGCAACGAGAACGGCGACGTCTACACCCTCACCCACGACGGCCGGGTCACCGGGCGGTTCGGGCTGCCCGACGCGGTGAAGTGCATCGTGGCCGACGACTTCTGGATCTACGCGGGGTGCGACGACGGCCAGGTGTACGACCTCGGCGCCAAGGTGCCCCGGGTGGCCTACGAGATCGCCGACGACGTCGACATCTACTGGCTCGACATCCACGACGGCGTGCTCGGCGTGTCCGACCGCCAGGGTCGGGTGACCGTGGTGGACCACGAGGACGAGTTCCAGTGGTCGGTGCCGGCCACCGGTGACAGCGCCTGGATGGTCCGCTGCTCGCCGGAAGGCGTCTTCCACGGCCACTCCCGCGGCGTCACCCACTACACCGGCCGCGGGCACCGGGCGTGGCACGCCGACACCGTCGGCCAGGTGCTGTTCGGCTGGCAGGAGCGCGACGACGTCTTCGCGGGCACCAGTCGCGGCCGGGTGCACCGGTTCGCCAAGTCGGACGGGCGCATGACCGGCGACTACCGCTGCGACGCGGCCGTGTTCTCCTGCGCCACGTCGCCCGACGGCGAGTTCGTCTTCGCGGGCGACAACCAGTCCTCGGTGTACTGCTTCGCCGCCGACGGGACCCGGCTGTGGAAGCTCGCCACGGGGTGCGGTTCGGCGTTCTCCATGCAGTACCGCGACGAGCGGCTCTACCTGGTGACCACGGACGGCTCGCTCGCGTGCCTCGACGCGAGCCCGGCCGCCGTGCGCGCGGCCGAGCAGGGGCAGCTGCCGCAGCGCCAGGACATCAAGGCGGGCGCCATCGACCGGGTCGAGGCGACCGCGGAGGTCGAGGTCGTGTCGGACGTCGCGCCGGGTGACGGCGTCGTGGTCGAGTGCGTGCAGGTCGGGGGCCGGGTCAGGGTGCACGTCGTCTCGGAGGGCTACGACCGGACGTGGGGCGTGCAGTTCCCCAAGAACATCCGCGTGCCCGGCGCGCGGTACCTGGTCACCGAGGTGCTCACGTCGGCCAGCGGATCGTTCTACCGCACCCGCGGCGAGATCAAGCGCCTGCGCTGAGCACCGGCGCCGGCGGCGACCTGTCGACGGGGGTCGCCGCCGGCGCGCCGCGTCGCGCCGACCGGACCGGTGGCCGGCCGCCTCGTCGTGCTCCGGCCGGCGAACCGCGCCCGCCCGGGTTCGGCACGCCCCTCACCTGATCGCCGAGGTCGGACGTCGCGGGTTGCGCCACGGCACCCCCGCGCAGGTCTGCACCGGCCCCGCACGGGGACCGGTCAGGAATCGAGAAGCGCGGGCAGTGGGGCCGGACCTAGCGTTCTCCCCATGGCAAACATCGCATCCGTCACCCTCGACGTGGCCGACACCACGGCCGCCCACCGCTTCTACGCCGACGCGTTCGGCCTGGACGGGCAGCTCCGCCTGCGGGCCTCCGAGGCGCCGACGACCGGCTTCCGCGGGTTCACGCTGGCGCTCACGGTCTCCCAGCCGTCCACCGTGGACAGCCTCGTCGCGACCGCCCTCGACGCCGGCGCCACCACGCTCAAGCCCGCCTCGAAGTCCCTGTGGGGCTACGGCGCCGTCGTGCAGGCCCCGGACGGCGCGATCTGGAAGATCGCGACCTCGGCCAAGAAGGACACCGGTCCCGCGACCCGGCGGATCGACGAGGTCGTGCTCCTGCTGGGCGTCGCGGACGTGGCCGCGAGCAAGCGGTTCTACACCGGACGAGGGCTCGCCGTCGGCAAGAGCTTCGGCCGCGTGTACGTCGAGTTCGCCGCCGGGCCGGGCCCCGTCAAGCTGGCGCTGTACCGGCGTCGCGCGCTGGCCAAGGACGTCGGCGTCGCGCCCGAGGGCACCGGGTCGCACCGGCTCACGATCGGCGGCGACGCCGGGGACTTCACCGACCCGGACGGGTTCGCCTGGGAGGCGTCGGCCCGGCTGGCGACGAACGCATGACGGCCGCACCGCCGCGCGGCCTCGACGAGAGGCTGCGGGACACCCGGGCGAGGTTGGCGGCCGACGTCGACCTCTGGCTCGCGACGGGCGGACCGGCCGGCGTCCACCTCGTGCCGCTCTCGTACCTCTGGGACGGTGCGGCGTTCCTCATCTCGACGCCGCGGTCCTCCGTCACCGGCCGCAACCTGCCGGCGGACGGCCGCGTGCGGCTCAGCCTCGGGCCGACGCGGGACGTCGTCATGGTCGACGGGACCGCCGAGCCGGTGGACGATCTCGCCCCTGAGGCGGGCGACGCGTTCGCGACCAGGACCGGCTTCGACCCGCGCGAGGAGGACGAGCCCTACCAGTACTTCCTGATCCGGCCGCGACGGATCCAAGCCTGGCGCGAGGCCGACGAGCTCCGGGGGCGCACCCTCATGCGCGACGGCCGGTGGCTCGGCTGACCACCGCGGCGTGACCGGCCACCCGATCGTGGGCGATCACGCGTCCGAACTTGCCATAGTCTGATGATCGGTATATACCGATCACGTGAAAGACAGTCCGTTGAGGGAGCCGACGTTCCTGATCCTCACGGCGTTGGCCGCGCGGGCGCAGCACGGCTACGGCATCCTCCTCGACGTCGAGGAGATCTCCGCCGGCCGGGTCAAGCTGCGCGCGGGCACCCTCTACACCGCGCTGGACCGGTTGTCCGCGGACGGCTGGGTGGCGGTCGACCGGGAGCAGGTCGTCGACGGCAGGCTCCGCCGCTACTACCGGCTGACCGACGAGGGGGCAGCCAGGCTGGAGACCGAGGTGCGGAGGTTGCGGGCGCAGACCCAGGCCGCGGAGCGACGCTTGCGGCTACGACCGGCGGGGGGCACGGCGTGAGCGAGTTGGAACGGCGCTACCGGCGACTGCTGGCGCGCTACCCGCGCGACCACCGCGAACGCCACGGCGAGGAGATGCTGGCGGTGCTGATGTCGGGCGCCGGCGAGCGGACCCGACCGAGCCGGCGCGAGCACGTCGACCTGATGTGGGCCGCGGTGCGGCTGCACCTGCGGCGGGTGGTGGCGGCCGACGGCATCGACGCCCGGGACGTGCTGGCGATCGTCAGCCTGCTCGGGCCGGTGGCGCTGCTGGCCGGCGCGACGACCGGCGTGCACGAGGTCGCGTGGTTCGTGAAGGCGGGCGCGCTGGCGGACATGCCGTGGTCCACGCAGTTCCCGGACGCGCCGGCGTGGGTCCTGTGGGGCGTGGTGGCCGTGCTCGTCCTGCTCGGGCGGTCGCGTGCCGCCGCGGTCCTCGCCTGGCCGGCCGTGGCCTGGTTCGTGGTGGTCGCGACGTTCCTCCCGCACCAGCACTGGTGGACCGGGATGGACGCGGGGTGGGTCCTGGTGGGACTGCTGACCGCCGTCGCGCTGACGTGGTCGCCGGGACCGGCGCGCGGTCGGGAGCTGGTCGGGCCCCGGGCGGTCCTCGTGCTGGCCGCGACGGTCGGCCTGACCGTGGCGCTGGGTGTCCTGGCGCACGGCGTGGCGGTGGTCGAGTTGCTCCGGTTCGTCGTGGTGATCGGCGGCACGGTGGTGGCGTGCGGCCACCGGTCGCGCGTCGGCCGCCGGGCCGCGTTGATCCTGCTGCTGCCGACGGTGACCGCGGTGCTGGGCTTCGCCCAGCTGCTCATCTCGCTGCGCATGCCGACCTCGTTGGAGGTGGCGGTCTTCTACGGCCTGCCGTTGCTGGCGCTGCTGGCGTTGGGCGGCCTGCCACGCCGCGTGCGCCGGCGTCCCGACCGGCCGGTCACCTGACCAGGCGGTGGACGAGGTCGCCCGGCGTCGACCGGGCGACCGTCATTTCCCTCCGTCGGGTGGTCTTCCGCCCGCCGGAACCCCGGCGTGACACCTCTGTGCGAAGCCGGATCACCACGCGTCACGAAATCAACTCCACCCTCGTCCGACCACTCATCGCGTGGCAGGACGTACCCCGACGAAGGACTTCGCGCTGACGGGGCGTGACCTGCGACGTTCCGCTCACCACGAGGACGGGGCGACGTCACCGCCACCGGTGACGAGGGTGTCCGGTCCGGCACGCCGGACGGGCCGATCCCCGACCCGCCCGTCGACCGCCGGGGCGGTCCCGGACCGCCCCGACCGCGATTGCCGCCCCCGCGACCGGCGCATACGCTCGGCGCACAGCACGGCCCGTGATGCCGCCCGCGAGGATCGGACGCCCGTACGGACGACACCGGATGGCAGGTCGTGGACCCGATGACAGGTCGGGGTCCACCGCGTCGCGCCGTGACTTCCGCGCAGGAGCGACCATGCCCGAAGTCCCACTCCAGTCCACCACCCCTCCCCTGACCGGCGACGGCCACCGCGACGGTGACGCGACCGGGCGCCCGGCGTTCCGCGACGACCCCCGGGTGACGGCGCACGACGCCGTCGCCGGTGCGCCGTGAGCGCCGAGCACGTGCCGGTCGCCGTGGTCGGCGCGGGGATCGGTGGCCTGGTCACCGCTCTGGCGTTGCGCCGCGCGGGGGTCCGGGTCGTGGTGTTCGAGCAGGCCGACGCGCTGAGCGAGGAAGGAGCGGGGCTGGCCCTCGGCGCGAACGGCACCCGGCCCCTGCTGCGGCTCGGCCTGGGCGCGGAGCTGCGGCGGATGGCCTTCCAACCGGGGCGCGTGGTGTTCCACCACTGGCGGACCGGCGCGGTGCGGCAGGCGCTGCCGCTGGGCCGCGACTACGAGGACCGCTTCGGCGCGCCGTTCTACACCTTCCACCGCGCGGACCTGCAACGGCTGCTGGCCGAGCGGTACCGCGACGAGGGCGGCGAGCTGCGCACCGGGCACCGCTGCCTGGGCGTCACCCCGCTGGCCGACCGGGTCGTGGTCGAGTTCGGCGGTGACCGGCGGGTCGAGGCCGGGGTGGTGGTGGGTGCGGACGGCGTGCACTCCACGGTGCGGACGGACGTCGTGGGAGCCGATCGCGCCGTCTACTCGGGCAGATCGGGCTATCGCGGCCTGGTCGCGGCCGACCTGGTCGGCGACGCGGTCGACGACGCGCTGTCGTTCCACCTCGGACCTGCGAGGCACCTGGTCGCCTACCCGGTGCACGGCGGCGACACGGTGAACTTCCTCGCCGTGGTGCGCGACCCGAGGTGGACCCGGGAGTCGTGGGTGCGCCGCGGCCGGGTCGCCGACGTGCTGGCCGCGTTCGCCGGGTGGTCGCCCGCGGTCACCCGGATCGTCGGCGCGGCCGACGAGGTGTCGCACTGGGGCCTGTTCGACCGCGAGCCCGTCGACCGCTGGAGCCTGGACCGGGTGACGCTGGTCGGCGACGCCGCGCACCCGATGCTCCCGCACCACGGCCAGGGCGGGAACCAGGCGGTCGAGGACGCCGTGGTGCTGGCGGCCTGCCTGCGCACGTGGCCGGACCGGCCCGCGCTGGCACTGGACCGCTACGAACGGGCCCGGCGCACCCGGACCCGCATGCTGCAACGGGGTTCGCGGAGCAACGGCGAGTGCTACCAGCTCCCCGACGGGCCCGCCGCCGACGAGCGGGACGCCAAGCTGAGCCGGCTGCCCGAAGACCTGGCCTGGATCCACGGCTACGACGCGGAGGCCGCGCTGGCGACCTCGGAGGAATCCCACCATGGCGAACTCGTCTGAGCCCGGCGGCACGGCCCCGACCGTCCACCCCCCGCCGCGGCGGGTCCAGCCGGAGGGCGCCACTGCTGACGCCACGCCCGAGGTCGTGCTCACGCCGCCGTCGCCGAGACAGGGCGGCACGCGCGAGTCCGACCAGGCCGCACAAGCCGAAGGGTCCGTCCTGTCCGCACGGTCCGGCTGGGCCGACGAACGGCACGTGCGCCCGGCACCGATCCGCACCCCGGCGCTCGTGCTGCCGCAGCAGTGCGACCGGCTCACCGCGGAAATCGGCCAGGTCGCCACCGGGCAGGCGCTGCTGCTGCACGGCGGCCCCGGCGCGCAGACCTCCGACGACGTCTCCGGGTACCGGTTCACGCGCGAGCTGGCGCTCGTCCTCGGCCACGCCGCGTGCCTGCCCGTGGTCACCGTCGGCCGGGTCGTCACCGCAGGCCCGGACACCCGCCGCCGGTACCGCAACTCGGCCCGCTACCTGGACGCGCTGCGCGCCCTGGTGTCCGACCCGGCCACCGCCGACGCGGCGCGGGAATCGCTCGACCGACGCCTGGCCACGACGCCGGCCGCGGCACGCCACGCCGACGTCGTCGCCCTCGTGCGGTCACGGCTGGCGGGCCCGCACCCCGGCCCGCCTGACCTCTTCGTCAGCCACGAGACCGTCCCGCTGGACTACGAGTTCGCGCTTACCCGGACCGACCCGCGCACCGGACGCCGGTTCGGCACCTCCGGGCACCTGCTGTGGGTGGGCGACCGCAGCCGTGCGCACGTCGACTTCCTGGCCGGGATCGACAACCCGGTGGCGGTCGCGCTCGGCCCGGGCGCCACCGCCCGGGACGCGGCCGGGCTCGCCCGCAGGCTCAACCCCGACCGCGTGCCCGGACGGCTGACGTTCATCACCCGTCTGGGTGCCGGGCAGGTGCGCGGGGTGCTGCCGCGGTTGCTCGACGCCGTCACCGACACCGGAGTCCCGGTCGGCTGGGTGTGCGATCCCCTGCACGGCAACACCTTCACCGCCACCACCGGCGACCTCGACGACGTGGTGGCCGAGGTGCTGGCCTTCCACGACGCGCACCGGGCCGCCGGCACCCACGCCGGGGGCCTGCACGTGGACCTGGTCGACGACGTGTCGACCGACGGCCCGCGCCTCAACCGCGACCAGGCACTGGAACTGGCGCTGCGGACCGCCGAACGGTGCGCGCGGTGACCCGGCCCGGCGGCACGCGTCACAGGTAGCCGAACAGCGGCGGGAAGAGCAGCACGACGACCCAGGCCCACACCGCGTACACCGGCAGGTAGGCCGTCTGCCACCGCTCCAGCGCGGTGAACGGCGCACGGCGGCGGATCAGGGACAGCAGCAGCCACGCCGTCCACGCCAGGTTGGCCAGCAGGATGACGTTCTCGCCCAGCGCCGCCGCCTTGTTGGGCGTGGTGCCGTACTCCGTGATGCGGCCGGTGATCTCCAGCAGCACCAGCACGTCGATGAGCAGCGCGCTGACCACGAGGGCGAGTTGCAGCTTGTCGAACACGCCGGGCGGGGCCAGCGGATCGCGCGCCGAGAACGAGTAGAGCAGCAGGCCGAGCACCACGACCAGCAGGAGGTCGAACAGGATCAGCGCCTGCCGTTCCAGGTCGATGCCGGCACTGGTGACGCCGAGCGTGACCAGGAACGCCAGCAGCACCGCGGTGAACAGCGGGGTGAACAACCGCGTCAGCACCGGGGCGATGTTCTCCACCACGCTCTGCTTGGCCTCGACCAGCCACCCGGCCACGACCACCGCCGCCGCGGCGCCGCACGGGAGCACCCACTGCGAGATGGCGGTCTCCGGTGAGATCCCGATCGCCTCGAACGTGCCGAACACGAACGCGATCAGCACCCCGCCGCCGAGCGCGATGAGGACGTAGTAGATGAACCACTCGCCGGTGAAGCGGACGAAGTCCATCCGCCGCCGGGACGACCGCACGTCGTCGGACACGTACGCCAGACCGACCACGAACCACAGCGCGATCGGCAGGTGGATGCTGGTCAGCACCACCGACTGGGAGTCCTCCGCGAGCGGGTAGGCGTTGGCGGCCACCGCGCCGAGCGCGAACAACGCCACCAGCACGCCGATCACCCCGGCCGTCGCCCGACGGCGCCAGGCCAGGAAGCCCGCCAGCCACGGCAACGCGAACAGGGCGACGTTGGGCGCGTAGAACGCGGCGTCGTCCTCCAGGCTCAGGCCGAACAGCTCCGGCGCCTTGATCGACACCGCCGCGCCCGCCGCGCAGCCCACCATCACCAGCAGGTCGCGCCGCGACCGCCCGCCCGCCGCCGGGCCGTCGGACCCGCCGGTCAGCACCAGCTGCTTCCACAGCCGTTCCGAGTGCTCCCGGGCGAACTCGCGCGACAGCTCGTCCAGGCTGCCCATGCGCTTGACCGCGACCAGGAACGCCTCGTCGGCGTGCAGGCCCGCGGCCAGGAGGTCGTCGACCGAACCCCGCAGGTGGTCTTCGAGCTCGTCGACGTCGGTCTGCCGCAGCTCCCGTCGCCGTTGCACGTAGTGCCGCCACTGGGCGAACTGCGCGTCCAGGTCGCCCTGATCGTCGGTCATGCGAACCCTCCCAGCGGCAACGTCCTCAACGGCCGCGAATCGTCCGGACGGGGCCAGATCTCCTTGAGCGCGTCCACCACCGCGTCCCACTGCCTGCGCTGCTCGGCGAGTTCGGCCAGGCCGCTGCGCGTGATCCGGTAGTACTTGCGCCGCCGCTCGCCGGCCACCGACTGCCAGGTCGACTCCACGTGCCCGAGGCGCTCCAGCCGGTGCAGCAACGGGTAGAGCAGCCCTTCGGTCCAGTCCAGCTTCCCGTCGGACAGCTCGTTGATCCGCCTGAGGATGGCGTACCCGTAGCTGTCCTCCTCGGCCAGGATGCCCAGCACCATCGGCGTCGCCGAGGCGGCCACGAGGTCCTTGGCGACCTTCACCCTGCCCTCCCGAAGACGTACCCTAGATGTGCAAGGCATAGTACTTCTAGGTATCGCGTCGTAGCAAGCAGCGCGGAATGGACCATTCGGGACGCGGGGCGGCGGAACCCCGATGGTCGGCCCTCTCATCACGTTGACCGAACACCCGGAAGTGGGATTCTGGTGGCGTGCAGGGCAACTCCAGATCCTGGCCGGCCAACTGCTTCCGGTTGCTGCTGGTGGAGGACGACCGCGAGCTCGTGGAGTTGCTCGCCGCCGCGTTGCGCGACGAGGGGTACACCGTGGACGTTGCCCTGGACGGGCAGCGCGGGCTGCACCTCGGCCTCACCCGCCCGTACGACGTGGTGGTGATCGACCGCGGCCTGCCCGCCCTCGACGGGCTCGACCTCCTCGTGCGGCTGAGGTCGAGGTCGGTGCGGACGCGGGCGTTGATCCTCACCGCCATGGGCACCGTCCACGACCGGATCGACGGTCTCGACGCGGGCGCGGACGACTACCTGGTGAAGCCGTTCGACCTGGACGAGTTGAGCGCGCGGCTGCGGGCGCTGTGCCGGCGGGCGCTGGAACTGGCCGACGTGCTGCGGATCGGCGGCGGGCACCTCGACGTCGGACAGCGGGAGGCGGTGCTGCCCGACGGTGCGCGGGTGCCGCTCACCACCAGGGAATTCACCCTGCTGCGCGTGCTCGCCACCTATCCGGACACCGTGCACACGCGGGCGTCGTTGCGGCGCGTGGTGTTCCCGGACGCTTCGGCAACATCCATTGTGGACACCTACGTGTACTACCTGCGGTCCAAGATCGACCGTTCGGTGGTGCACACGGTGCAAGGACTCGGGTATCGCTTGGGGGCGTTGTGAGCCGTTCGTGGGCCGAGGCGGAGCGCGCGGTGATCCGGCGGGCTCGTCTGCGGATCAGCGTGCTGGTCGCGCTGGCGATCACCGTGCTGGTGGCGTTCGTCGGCGGTCTCGCGTACGCCATGATGGTGCACGCCCAGGATTCGCAGGTGACGCGCGAGCTGCGGTACAACGCCCGGTTCGGCGTGCCTTCGACGCCACCGGGGTGCACGTGGCTGTTCATCCTGGACGACGGCGTGCTCGACGACGGCCTGCTGAAGGTGCCGCCGGGCTTCCCGCTGCGCGGGGACCTCGACGCGGTCGCGGCGTCCGGCGGGACCATCGAGCGCGAACTGGAGCTCAACGGCACCGAGTACCTGACGCTGACCCAGCGCGGCGCCGACGGCAGCACGGTGCAGGCGGTCTTCGACACGCGCTACCAGCTCGCCGACCGGCGGCACCTGCTGGTGGCGCTGGCGATCGCGGAGATCGGCGGCCTGGTCGCGGCGGCGTTGCTGGGGCTGTGCGTCGGCCGCGGCACGGTCGCGCCGTTGGCGGAGGCGCTGGCCAGGCAACGGCGGTTCGTCACGGACGCCAGCCACGAGCTGCGGACGCCGATCGCGCGGGCGTACACGCGGGCGCAGCTGCTCGCCCGCTGGGCGAAGGCCGCCGACCTGCCCGACGACCACCGCGACGGCCTCGACAAGCTCGCCAGCTCGATCCGCGGGCTCGGCGACGTGGTGGACGACCTGCTGCTGTCGGCCAGGCTGACCCGCCGGCCCGAGGGCCTCGGCGGCCGGGCGGTCGACCTGGCGGCGCTGGCGGAGTCCGCGGTGGAGACCGAGAGCGACCGGGCGGGCGAACGGCGGATCACGCTGACCGTCGAACGCCCCACCGGCCCGCTGATCGTCATCGGGGTCGAGACCGCGCTGCGGCGCGCGGTGGACGAGCTGCTGGCGAACGCCGTCCGCCACACGCCGGAGGGTGGTCGGATCGACGTGCGCCTGGGGGTGCGGGGCGGGCAGGTCGAGCTGACGGTCGCGGACACCGGCGAGGGTTTCGACCCGGTGGAGGCGGACCGGCTGTTCGACCGGTTCCACCGCGGACCGGGCGAGCCGGAGCGGCGGTTCGGGCTGGGGCTGGCGCTGCTGCGCGAGGTGGTGACCGGCCACGGCGGCACGGTGGAGGCCGTCGGCCACCCGGGCGAGGGCGCGCGGTTCACCCTGCGCTTACCCGTCGCCGACCCGACCGCCAGTGCCACCGCTGCCGCGACTGCGACTGCCGACGCCGTGACGGGCAAGGCGATCAGTACCGGCCCGCGGTGACGAGGTCGGCCGCCGCACGCACGTCCGCGTCGAGCGGTCGGTCGGGGTCCACCGGGGCGATCACGTCGCAGAGGGCGTCGAGCAGCGCGGCGCAGCGGGGCGCGGTCGGGCGGCGGCCGCCCACGTGCACCGCCTGCCGCAGGCCGAGCGCCAGTGAACCGCACAGCAGCCGGAGCAGTTCGGCGACGTCGTAGGAGCGCAGCGCGGCCTGGGTGCCGAACGGCACGACGTCCTGGTTGTGCAGGTTCGTCGGCAGGCTCTGCGTGCTCGCCGGCAAGACCGCGCGGCGGATCTCCGCGATGAACGCCGTCGTGGCCAGCTGCACGCCCTGCAACCCGTGCTGGCGTCCCGGCCCGGCGGCCAGCATCGGCGGCAGGCCCGTGTTGCGGACCGGGTCGACCAGCAGGTCCAGCTGCCGCTCCGCGAGGTTGCCCAACGACGCCGTGACCATGGCGAGGACGTCGGCGGCGAACGCGGCCGGCTGGCCGAAGAAGTTGCCGCCGTGCGCGACGAGGTCGTCACCGGGGAAGAACAGCGGGTTGTCGCTGACACCGCCCAGGTCGGCCGCCACCACGCCGTCGACGTAGCGCAACGCGTCCTCGGCCGCGCCGAGCAGCTGCGGCGAGCACCGGAGGCTGTAAGGCTCCTGGAGGGCACGCTTGCCGCTCGGGATCGTGCCGACCAGGGTGGCCCGCATCCGCTCGGCGACGGTGGCCGCGCCGGGGTGCCCGTAGGCGGAGATGAGGCGTGGGTCGAGGAAACCCGGGTCGGCGCCGAGGACGTCCACGAGCAGGCACGTCAGGTCCTGGATCGCCCGGTGCGAGGCACGCACGCTGTCCAACGCGAGCGCGGCGGCCGCGGTGGTGACCGACGTGCCGTTGACGAGCGCCAGCGCGTCACGCCCGTCGAGGGTGAGCGAGGTCAGCCCGGCACGTCGCAGGGCGTCGTCGGCGGGCATCCGCTCACCGTCGAAGTAGGCGTGGCCACGGCCGCGCAACGCCTGGGTCGCGTAGGCGAGCGGGATGAGGTCGCCGCTCGCGCCGACCGAGCCGTAGCGCGGGATCGCCGGGGCGAACGTGGTCGCGAACATCGCCGCGAGCCCGTCCACGACGTGCGCGGAGACCCCCGAGAGGCCCTGGGCGAGCGACCACGCCCGCACGAGCAGCGCGGCGCGGGCGATGTCGGCCGGCAGGTCCGGCCCCTGGCCCGCGCCGAGGTGTGCCAGGGTGTTGTCGCACTGGTCCGCTTCGTCCTCACGGCCCGCGAAGCCGACCAGGGCGCCGAACCCGGTCTTGGCGCCGTAGACGGGCCGCTCGTCGTCGGCGAGCACGGTGCGCAGGTACTCGCGGCCCCGGTCGACCCGCTCCCGGACGGGCGGGCTGACGAGCACGGGCAACGGCGCTGCCGCACGGTGGAGGTGGTCGCTCGTCAGCGGTGCGCCGAGGTCCACGGGTGCGTCGGTCACGGTCGTGGTCACCGCACCGACGGTAGGCAGTCGATCTCAGAGAGTTCTGAGATCGACTGCGTAGCTTCCTGGCTCATGGCGCACGACTACCTGATCATCGGGGCGGGACCGGCCGGTGTGCAGCTCGCCGCCCTGCTGGAGCGCGACGGTCGCGACTACGCCGTCCTCGAACGCGGCACCGCACCGGGCACCTTCTTCACCCGCTACCCGCGGCACCGGACCCTGATCTCCATCAACAAGGTGCACACCGGGTACTCCGACCCGGAGCAGCGGCTGCGGATGGACTGGAACTCGCTGCTGACCGACGATCCCGAGCTGCTGTTCACCCGCTACAGCCGCCGCTACTTCCCCGACGCCGACGACCTGGTCCGCTACCTGGCCGACTTCGCCGCGGCCACCGGCGTCCGGGTCCACTACGACACCGAGGTCGTGCGGATCTCCCGTGACGACGAGGGCTTCACCGTGCTCGACCGCGGTGGGCGGACGTGGCGCGCCGCGCGGGTCGTGGTGGCGACCGGTGTTTCGCAACTCCACGTGCCGCCGATCCCGGGCATCGAGCACGCCGAGCGCTACGACACGTTCGACACCGACCCGGAGTCGTTCACCGACCAGCGGGTGCTGGTGATCGGCAAGGGCAACTCCGGGTTCGAGACCGCGGACGCTCTGGTGGAGCACGCGGCGGTCATCCACGTGGCCGGCCCGCACTCGGTGCGGCTCGCGTGGCAGACGCACTACGTCGGCCACTTGCGCGCGGTGAACAACAACTTCCTCGACACCTACCAGCTCAAGTCGGAGAACGCGGTCATCGACGGCACGGTGGAGCTCATCGAGCCGCGGGCCGGCGGCGGTTTCCGCGTCCGGTTCCGCTACGCCCGCGCGGCGGAGTCGTCGCGGGAGGTGGAGTACGACCGGATCGTGGCGTGCACCGGGTTCCGGTTCGACGCCTCGGTGTTCGACGACAGCTGCCGCCCGGCGCTGGTGATCGACGACCGGTTCCCCGAGCAGACACCCGCGTTCGAGTCGACCACGGTGCCGGGCCTGTACTTCGCGGGCACCATCACGCAGTCCAGGGACTTCAAGAAGTCCACCAGCGGGTTCATCCACGGCTTCCGGTACGGGGTCCGCGCCCTGCACCGCGTCCTCGCCGCCCGCCACCACGACACGCCGTGGCCGTCGACGGAGCTGGAGCCGTCGCCGGAGGCGATCAGCGACGCGGTGGTGGCCAGGGTGAACCGGTCGTCCGCGCTGTGGCAGCAGTTCGCGGTGATCGGCGACGTCGTCACGGTCTCCGACGGCGCCGCGCGGTACCAGGAAGAGGTGCCGGTGGCCTACGTCGCCGACGGCGGCCTGGGCCCGGCCGAGCACCGGTTCGTCGCGACGCTGGAGTACGGGCCCGACCACGACAAGGTGGACCCGTTCGACATCACCGTCCCGCGCGTGGTGGAGAACGACGCGGCCAACGCGCACGACGCGAGCTACCTGCACCCGGTGGTGCGCCACTACCGCGACGGCACGCTCGACGCGACCCACCACCTGGCCGAGAACCTCGAGAACCAGTGGGACCTGCCCGCGGTGCACCAGCAGCCGCTGGTCGCGTTCGTGAAGGAATGCCTTGCCGGCGCGTGAGGCCGAGCCGTTCCCGCGCGCGGTGCTCGACGTGCTCGAGACCGCCGGGGGCCGGCCGGTGTTCGAACACGGCACGCGCGTGGTGACCGGCGCGGAGATGCTCGACCTCGTCTCGCGGATCGCCGCCGGTTTGCGCGGGCGAGGTCTGGGTCCGGGTGACGGCGTCGCGCTCCTGCTCGGCGTCAACCCGGAGGCGTTCGCCACGATCCTCGCCGCGCACGCGGTGGGCGCGAGGGTGCTGGGCGTGCGGCCGGGCCTGCCCGACGACCAGGTGCGCCACCTGCTCGGCCTCGACGTCGCCGCGGTGATCACCGACTCGGACGACACGATCGCGCCCGAATCGGGGACCCCCGTGCTGACCGTCGACTCGTTGCGCGAGACCCGTGCCGACGGTCGGCTCCGGTGCGCCGGCCGGCCCTCGGACGTCGCCCGGCTGATCCACACCAGCGGCAGCACGGGCGCGCCCAAGGCCTGCGCGCAGACCTACGCCGCGATGACCTCCGCGTGGACCGCCCGACCGGACGCGTGGCCGCCCGCGATCCGCGAGCTGGCCTCCCGGCTGGACCGCTTCCTGGTGTTCGGGTCGCTGTCGAGCCAGGTGATGTTCGAGTACGCGGTCGTGGCGATCACCGCCGGCGGCACGGCGGTCGTCGCCGACCGGCCCGTGTTCCCCGAGGCGATCACCCGCCACCGGGCTTCGGCGAGCGTGTTCACCGTGCCGCGGTTGACGAAGCTCGTCGCCGCGCAGCGCCGCGCACCGGCCGACCTGTCGTCGTTGCGGGCGCTGATGGTGTCCGGATCGCCGCTGACGGCCGACCGGCACCGCGAGGCGCTGGACGTGCTCGGGCCGGTCGTGTTCCAGGGCTACGGCCAGACCGAGACGGGCATGATCTCGATGGCGACCCCGGCCGACCCGCCCGGCACGGTGGGGATACCGCCCGCCGCCGTGCACGTCGAGGTCCGTGACGCGGACGGCGCACCCGTGCCGCCAGAGGTCGACGGGGAGCTGTTCGTCCGCACGCCGGCGCAGGCCGGCGCGTACTGGGCGGACCCGGAGCGGTCGGCCGAGGTGTTCGCCGACGGCCTGGTGCGCACCCGCGACCTCGGCCACCTCGACGCCGACGGCCACCTGCACCTGACCGGCCGGACCAGGGACGTGGTGATCGTCAACGCGAACCTGCACTACGTGGGCCCGATCGAGCGGGTCGTCGCCGAGCACCCGGACGTCGCCGAGGCGTACGTGGTCGCCGTGCCGGACGAGGACACCGGCGAGGCGGTGCACGCGTTCGTCGTGCCGACCGCAGACCGCGCGCCCGACCTCGCGGCCCTGCGCGCGCTGGTGACCGACCGGCTGGGCGCCGCGTGCGCGCCGGTGGCCGTGACCGTGATCGAAGAACCGCCGCTCGCACCGAGCGGCAAGCCGGACAAGCGCCTGCTGTCCCCCACCCGGACGTGAGGAGAAAGACGTGCCCAGCGAGGTTTCCACGGAGTGTCTCGTGATCGGCGCCGGCCCGGCGGGGCTCCAGGCGTCCTACCTGCTGTCCCGCGCCGGGCGGGACCACCTGGTGCTGGAGGCCGGTGACGCCCCCGGCGCGTTCTTCACCCGCTTCCCCCGCCACCGCACCCTGATCTCGATCAACAAGCCGAACACCGGGTGGGACGACCCCGAGCTCAACCTGCGCACCGACTGGAACTCGCTGCTGTCCGACGACCCGTCGCTGCTGTTCACCGGCTACACGCCGCGCTACTTCCCGCACGCCGACGACATGGTCCGCTACCTGGCCGACTTCGCCGCCGCGCACGACCTGCCGATCCGCTACGGCGCGTCGGTGGTCGAGGTGACCAGGCCGGACGACTTCGTGGTGCGCGACCGCAACGGCGACACCTACCGGGCACGTCGGCTCATCGTGGCCACCGGTGTGTCCAAGTCGTACGTGGCGCCGATCGAGGGGGCGGAGCTCGCCGAGCGGTACGACGAGGTGTCGGTGGACCCCGCCGACTTCACCGGACAGAGGGTGCTGATCGTCGGTCGCGGCAACTCGGCGTTCGAGACCGCCGACAACCTGATCGAGACCGCGTCGGTCATCCACGTCGCCGGGCCCGGCTCGCTGAAGCTGGCGTGGCAGACGCACTTCGTCGGCCACCTGCGCGCGGTCAACAACAACTTCCTCGACACCTACCAGCTCAAGTCGCAGAACGCGCTGCTGGACGGCCGGGTGCTGGACATCCGCCGCGACGGCGACGGTTTCCTGGTGCGGGTCGCCTTCGTGCGGGTCGCCGAGCGGGTCAAGGAGATCCGCTACGACCGGGTGATCATGGCGACCGGGTTCCGGTTCGACGCGTCGATCTTCGCGCCCGAGTGCCGTCCCCGGCTCACGATCAACGACCGCTTCCCGGACCAGACCGCCGCCTGGGAGTCGGTGAACGTGCCCGACCTGTTCTTCGCCGGCACCATCACGCAGGCCAGGGACTTCAAGAAGTCGACGAGCGGGTTCATCCACGGCTTCCGGTACGGGGTGCGGGCGCTGCACCACATCATGGAGCACCGCTACCACGGGGTCGCGTGGCCGAGCCGGGACCTCTCCCCCACCCCCGACGCGGTGGCCGACGCGGTCATCGAGCGGGTGAACCGCACCTCGGCGTTGTGGCAGCTGTTCGCGTTCATGGCGGACGCGGTGCTGGTCGGGTCGGACGGCGCGCTGCGCTACGCCGAGGAGGTGCCGCTGGCCCACCTGCACGAGGCGGTCGGCCGCGGCGACTTCGGCGACGTCGAGTCCTACCTGGCGGTGACGCTGGAGTACGGCGCGGACCACGACCAGGTCAACCCGTTCGACGTCACGGCGGGCCGGGTGTCCCAAGAGGACACCAGCGGGCTCGACGGCCGCTACCTGCACCCGGTGGTCCGGCACTTCCGCGGTGGGACGTTGCTCGACGAGCACCACCTCACCGAGAACCTCGAGAACGAGTGGGACAGCGAGGACGTGCACCGGGCGCCGCTGCTGGCGTTCCTGCACGCCCGGCTGGACCGGACCGCCGTGGGTTCACCGTGAGCAGCGGGCTCGCGCGGTTGCACGAGCAGGCCCGCGCGGTGCTCGACCCCGTGCACTACGACTACTACGCGGGCGGGGTCGGCGACGAGGTGGTGCTCGGGGAGAACGAGGCGGCGTTCGGCCGCCTGGCCCTGCTGCCGAGGGTGCTGCGCGGGCGGGCGACCCGGGACCTCGGGGTCGACCTGCCCGGCGGTCGCCTCGCCCTGCCGGTGCTGATCGCGCCGACCGCGTTCCACCGGCTCGCGCACCCGGACGGTGAGCTGGCGACCGCGCGGGCCGCGGCGGCGGCGCGGACGGTGCTGGTGTCCGGGATGGCCTCGACGGTGGCGATCGGCGAGGTGGCGGCGGCGGCGCGGTCGGTCGACGCGGACGCGTCCGTCTGGTTCCAGCTCTACCTGCAACCCGACGACGACGTGACGGACTGCCTGGTGCACCGGGCGGAACGGGCCGGCTGCACGGCGCTGGTGGTGACCGCCGACTCCCCGGTGTTCGGCCGGCACCGCCGCGACGCCGAGCACGGCTTCCACGACCTGCCCGCCGGGCTGGCGGCGGAGAACATGCGCGACCTGCCCGGTGGCCCGCCGGGCGGCGTGCGGGACATCGAGATGTCGCCGTCGGTGTCGTGGGCGCACCTGGACCGGCTGCGGGAGCTGACGTCGTTGCCGTTGTGGCTCAAGGGCGTGCTCCACCCGCGCGACGCGGTGCTCGCGGTCGAGCACGGGGTGGCCGGGATCGTGGTGTCCAACCACGGTGGCCGCCAGTCCGACCTCGCGCCGGCGGCGGTCGAGGCGTTGCCCGCGGTGGTCGACGCGGTGGCGGGCCGGGTGCCGGTGGTGCTGGACGGCGGTGTCCGGCGCGGCGGTGACGTGGCCGTGGCGCTCGCGCTGGGCGCGTCGGCGGTGGGTGTCGGCAGGCCGGTGCTGTGGGGTCTGGCCGCGGCCGGCGAGGCCGGCGTGTCCCGGGTGCTCGACGTGCTGCGCGACGAGTTCGACCACGTCCTCGCGCTGTGCGGCGGGCGTGACCTGACCGACCTGACCCGGGACCTGGTGGTCGCGCGCGGGACGGGGGTGTCCGCGCGGTGTGGGTGACCGGGCTGCTCGCCGCCGCGGTCGTGCTGACCGCGCCGCGCTGGCTGCCGGCGCGGGTGGTCGCTCTGCGCGCCAAGGTGTTCGAGAAGGTCAACGGGGACAACGCGGTGATGTTCCCCAACGCCGCCGTCGGGCCGGACCGGTTCCAGGAGGTCTACAGCCACCCCGCCGCGAACGGCCGCAGCCGCGGCGCCGGGCTGTCGGACCTGTTCTGGTACTGGCTCTCCCCCGGACCCGAGGTGCACCAAGAGCACCTGGAGGCCGGCCCGCGCTACGAGGACGTGGCCCGCACCACGCGCGCGCTGCTGGCCGGGCCGGGTGACGTGCTGTCGGCGACGGCGGCCCGCTGCACCGGCCGGGTGCTCGACGAGGTGCTCACCGGGCGGGTCACGCTGGTGCGGCTGCGCGACCTGATGATGCCGGTGTGGGCGGAGTACTTCTACGAGCTGGTGTTCGGCGAGCCGTGCCCCCGCGAGGCGCGTGACCTGATCGTGGGGCACGCCGACGACGTGGTGACGTCGTTGAAGTGCACGGGGCTGCGCCACCCGGCCCGGCGGGCGCGGCTGACCCGCTACCTGGCCCGGCGGGTCGCGGCGGGCGACGTGCGGCGGCCGTTGCCGGCGAGCCTGTCGCCCACCGAGCAGGTGCACTACCTCCAGGGCACGTTCTTCAACACGGGCGTGGTCCAGATGTCCGAGGCGATGGCGCACCTGCTGCTCGCGCTGGCGCAGCACCCGCGCGTGGCGGCCCGGCTCGCGGCCGACGAGAGCTACTTCACCCACGTCCTGGACGAGACCATGCGGCTCTACCCGCTGTTCGGCATCGCGCACCGCGTCACCACCGGGGACATCGAGCTGGACGAGCGCACCACGCTGCCCGCGGGTTCGGTGCTGTGCTTCAGCTATCCCGACTACCACGCCACCGGCCACGCGCGCCCGGAGGTGTTCGACCCGGACCGCTGGGAGGAGGTCCGGGTCCGCACGGCGCACCACATCCCGTTCGGCGTCGCCGCCAACCGGCCGTGCCCGGCGTGGCGGTTGTCCCCGCTGGCGCTGCGCGGCGCGACCGGCGAGGTGCTGCGCCGCGTGACGCCGCACTCGACGGTCAGGCACACCCGGTCGTTGCCCAGCCGCGGCCCGTGCCTGCTGGTCCGGGCCGACCAACCGCTGCCGCCGCGCCGCCTCGCCGTGCTCGGCGCGTTCCTGCGGGTGCGGGACCGGTGGGAGGACGTGTGGCGCAGCGTCGTCCAGCTCGTGCTCGGCACGGTCATGGTCCTGCACGCCCACCGGCTGCGGTTGGCCGGGCGCTACTTCGACACGCACGACACCCAGGGTCGTCCGCTGCGGCGAGAGCCGCCTTCCACCCAGGAGATCACCGAGTGAACCAGATCCAGTTCGCGTTGAAGGTGTTCGCCGCGCTCGCGGTCGTGCTCGCCGCGACCACGTTGTGCGGGCGCATCGCCATGGCGGTCAAGCAGCCCAGAGTGGTCGGCGAGATGGTCGCCGGCGTCCTGCTCGGGCCGGCCCTGCTGGGCGCCGTGGCGCCGGGGGTGCAGGCCCAGCTCTTCCCCACGGACGTCAAGGACACCCTGTACGTGCTGAGCACGATCGGGTTGACCTTCTACATGTTCCTGGTCGGGTCCTCGCTCGACCACGGCCTGGCCGCCGGGCGGAACATGCGGCGGGCGTCGGCGCTCGCGGTGTCGGGCATCGTGCCGACGTTCGCGCTGGGCGCGGCCGTGGCGGCGCTGTTCTTCGGCTCGCTGAGCCCGGACGGCACGACCCGGTGGGAGTTCATGCTCTTCGTCGGCGGCGCGCTGTCGATCACCGCGTTCCCGATGCTGGCGCGGATCCTCCAGGAGCGCGGGATCGCGAACACGCCCATCGGCGGCCTCACGCTGGTCGCGGCGGCGATCGACGACGCGGCGGCGTGGGTGATCCTGGCGGTGATCATCGCGGTCGCGGCGGCGGGCAGCCCGTTCGACGCGGTGGGCACGGTGGCGGGCGCGGCGGTGTTCGCGCTGCTGATGCTCACGGTGGGGCGCAACCTGTTCGCCCGGCTGGGCGCGCGGGTGGAGCGCGAGGGCCGGATGAGCCGCGACGTGATGGCGGTCGTGCTGCTCGTCGTCCTGCTGGCGGGGTGGTTCACCGACTACATCGGCGTGTTCTCCGTGTTCGGCGGGTTCATCACGGGCTTGGCGATGCCGCAGTCGGCGATCGTGCGCCGGGAGCTGGAGACCCGGCTCACGGACTTGAACTCCATCCTGCTGCTGCCGGTGTTCTTCGCGTTCAGCGGGTTGAACACGCAGGTGTCCGGCTTCGGCGCGGGCGGCGGCCTGTGGTGGCCGCTCGCGGTGATCATGGCGGTCGCGTTCGCGGGCAAGTACCTCGGCTGCGCGGTGGTGGTGCGCGCCCAGGGCTTCTCGTGGCGCTACGCGTCGGCGGTCGGCGGGCTGATGAACGCGCGTGGGCTGATGATCCTGATCTTCATCAACATCGGCCTGGCGCACGACATGGTGACCCCGGAGTTGTTCGCGATCCTCGTCGCGGTCGCGATCGTGACCACGGCCGCCGCGATGCCGATCTACCGGGCGTCCCTGCCCGAGAGCCTGGAGCGCGGCGCGACCGACTTCATACCGCCCGCGGTGCCCGCGTCGAACAACTGAGGCTCACCCCGTGGTGGGAGCCGCCGTCGGCGGACGGCGGCTCCTCGCCCTCCCGGTCGAGCCCTGCACCGGTCGTACCGCGCGGTCCACGCTCCCCGTGCCGATCCGGACCGGACCACCCCGTCGGGAAGCGACGTGCCGCGATCGTGGGCCGACCGGTGATCAGACGCGACAGGACGTCTGCGGCCGGCCCTCTGAGCCGGGCCGGCCGCGCGCGAACCGCTACGCCGACCGCCGACCGCCGGCACCCGCCGGCGTCCCGGTCTCCGCGAGACCGGCCAAGACCTGCGGCAACGGGCCCTGGTGCAGGACGCCGAGGCGCTGGGTGGCGCGGGTGAGCGCGACGTACAACTCGGCCGCGCCGCGCGGGCCCTCGGCGAGGATCCGCTCCGGCTCGACGACCAGGACGGCGTCGTACTCCAGGCCCTTCGTCTCCGACGCGGGCACGGTGCCCGCCATGCCCACGGGCCCGATCACGACGCTGGTGCCCTCGCGACCGGCTTCGTCCCGGACGAACTCCTCGATGGCGGCCGGCAGCCCGTCCTCCGCGACCCGCCTCGACCACGGCCGCACGCCGCACGCGCGCACCGATTCCGGCGGCTGCACCGACGGCGCGAACTCGGCGAGCACGGCGGCGGCGACGGACATGATCTCCGCCGGCGTGCGGTAGTTCACCGTCAAGGCCCGGTAGACCCACCGGCCCGGCACGTACGGCTCCAGCATCGCGTCCCACGACGTCGCACCGGCCTCGGACCGGCGTTGCGCGAGGTCGCCGACCACCGTGAACGACCGGCCGGGGCAGCGCCGCATCAGCACCCGCCAGTCCATCTCGGACAGTTCCTGCGCCTCGTCGACCACGACGTGCCGGTAGGTCCAGTCCCGGTCGGCGGCGGCGCGCTCGACGAGTTCGCGCGTGTCGCGTTCGAGGACCCGGTCCGCCAGGTCCTCGGCGTACAGCAGGTCCGTGGCGTACAGGTGGTCCTCGTCGTCCATCGAGTCCTGGCGGCCGTGCAGGCTGTCGAGCACGCCCTCGGCGAACTCGGCCTCGGCCTTGCGCTGCCGCTCGGCGGTCCGGTCGGCCGCCTGGTCCCGGCCGAGCAGGTCGACCAGCTCGTCGAGCAACGGCACGTCCGACACCGTCCAGGCCTCGCCGTCGGCACGCCACAACGCCTGGTCGGCGCCGGCCGCCCGCAGCCGCTCGGGTGAGGTGTACAGCGACGCCAGGAGAGCGGCCGGCGTCAGGACCGGCCAGAGCTCGTCGAGCACGGCGACGAACCCGTCGTCCTCCGCGAGCTCCTTGACCAGGTCCGCCCGCATGCGTTCCCAGGCTTCCTTGTTGTCCCTGGTCAGCCAGTCCTTGCCGAGCCTGCCGATCGCCCGTTCGGTGAGCACGTAGGTGATGATCTCGCTGAACACCGCGCGGGCCTCGTTGTGCGGCAAGCCGCTCGCGCGCGCCTCGTCCCTGGCCCACTCCGCGGTGGCGGCGTCGATCCGCGCCCTGCCGCCGCCCAGTTCGAGCGTCACCGGCTCCTCCGGCAGCCGCTGCCGGTCGGCGACCGCCGCCTTCAGCACGTCCAGGATCTTCAGCGAGCCCTTGAGCCGGGCGGCCTCGGGCGTGTCGTCGGCCGTGACGCGCAGACCGGGCACCAGGTCGCCCGGCGTCATGAACACCACGTCGGACTCGCCGAGCGACGGCAGCACGCGGCCGATGTGGTTCAGGAACGCCGGGTTGGGCCCGACGACCAGCACACCGTGCCGCTCCATCCGCTCGCGCTGGGTGTAGAGCAGGTACGCGACGCGGTGCAGCGCGACCACGGTCTTGCCCGTGCCCGGTCCGCCCTCGATCACGAGCACGCCGGGGTGGTCGAGCCGGATGATCTCGTCCTGCTCGGCCTGGATCGTCGCCACGATGTCGCGCATGCCCTCGCCGCGCGGCGCGTTGACCGCCGCGAGCAGCGCCGCGTCACCCCGCTCGGCGCCATCGGGGCGACCGAGCACCTCGTCGGTGAAGTCGGCCACGTGCCGCCCGCGGGTGTGGAACTGGCGGCGCCGGCGCATGTTCTCCGGGTTCGCGGCGGTGGCGACGTAGAACGGCCGCGCCGCCGGCGCGCGCCAGTCGAGCAGCACCGGCTCGTACTCGTCGTCCTCGTCGAACAACCCGATCCGCCCGATGTACGAGCGCTCCCCCGTGAGGGTGTCCAACCGGCCGAAGCAGAGCCCGTTGTCGGCCACGTCCAGTCGCTTCGCCTCCTTGGCCAGCGTGCGCACTTCGACGTCGCGTTCCATGGGCGTGCCACCGGTGCCGCGCAGCGCCGCGTCGTACTCCGCCTTCACCCGCACGCGTTCGGCGTCCAGCCGTCGGTAGAGCCCGGCCACGTAGCCCCGCTCGGACCGCAGTTCGTCTTCGTACCCCTGAGTTGACACATGCCCCTCACAGCGCTAACGTGGTCTTAGGTTCGGCGGGTACTCCAGTCCACATCGGAGCGCACGCCGATTTTCTATTGTCCGGCCCCTGTCAAGCCCCCTGGCCCATCGCGCAGGTGCGGGCGTCTCACCGGACCAGGCGTCGGGGGTTGTCGACCACCCGCCCGACCTCACGCGCACGAGTCGCCGTCGACGGTGCCGCAGCGCGCCCGCGTCCCCACAGCGCCCGCCCCGCCCGTGGCGCGAAGCCCCACGCCACCCCTTGATGTTAACGCGAACATCGAACATACTCGCCGCTGAAGCGTGAGGGCGCTCACAGCTACTCCGTGGCACCCGACACGTGTTGTTAGCGCTCACCAATGCCGCCGAACACCACACCGCTCCGATCGTGAACCACCCCGTGATCAAGGGAGATCACCCGTGCCACGAACACTGACGAGGATCGGCGCGCTGGTCGCCGCCGTCGCCCTGCTGTTCACCTCCTGGTCGGTGACGACCGACCGGCGCGCCGAGGCGCTGGAGCCGTTCACCGGCTACCTGATGGCGCACTTCACCGGCGAGCACTCGACCGGTGAGCAGATCTACCTCGCGCACAGCCGCGACGGCCTGCGCTGGACCGACCTGAACAACGGCGCGCCCGTGCTGCTGTCCACCGTCGGCACGCGCGGCGTGCGCGATCCCGCGCTCGTCCGCTCCCCCGCCGGCGACCGGTACTGGATCATCGCCACCGACCTGCGCATCGCGAGCGGCACGTCGTGGTCCGACGCCGCCAACCGCGGCAGCAAGTCCCTGGTCGTGTGGGAGTCGACCGACCTGGTCACCTGGTCCGCGCCACGGCTGCTGAACGTCGCGTCCGGCATCTCGGGCGCGGGCAACGCCTGGGCGCCCGAGGCCATCTACGACCCGACGTCCGGCGAGTACGTCGTCTACTGGGCGACCAACGCGCCGCTCAACGGCGTCACCAAGCACCGCATCTACTACGTGCGCACCAGGGACTTCCGGACCGTCACCTCGCCGGTGCTCTACATCGACCGCGGCGCGGGCCAGGGCATCATCGACACCCAGATCGTCGAATCGCCCGGCAGCGTCGGCGGCTACCGCTACTACCGGGCCTCCGCCGACGGCCACATCACCGTCGAGGGCAGCAACTCGATCCTCGGCTCGTGGACCACCATCGGCAACCTCTCGCACATGGGCATCTCCAACGGCACCGGCGGCGGCAACGTGGTCGAAGGTCCGATGTGGATGCAGTTCAACGGGCGCAACGAGTGGGCGCTGTGGCTGGACCAGTACGCCACCGGCCGCGGGTACATGCCGATCACGTCGACCAACCTGGGCAGCACCCGCAACTTCACCACCCGCACGGACTACAACCTGGGCGCCACCCGCAAGCGGCACGGCTCGATCCTCAACCTCACCGCCGCCGAGGAGAGCCGCGTCCTGGCCAAGTGGGGCGCGACCACCCCGGTCAACCGCATCCAGTCCTACAACTTCCAGGACCGGTACGTGCGCCACGCCGACTTCGACGTGCGCATCGACCCGAACGTGAGCCCGGCCCAGGACGCCCAGTTCCGGGTGATGCCCGGTCTGGCGGGCTCCGGGACCGTGTCGTTCCAGTCGGTCAACTACCCCGGCTACTACCTGCGGCACAACAACTACGACTTCGTGCTGGCGGCGGACGACGGCAGCGCGACGTTCAAGGCCGACGCCACGTTCCGCCAGGTGGCCGGGCTCGCCTCGTCGTCCTGGTCGTCGTTCCAGTCCTACAACCACCCGGACCGGTACCTCCGGCACTACGCCTACCAGCTCCGGCTCGACCAGATCACCGACGCGACGGGTCGCGCGGACGCCACGTTCCGGCTGACCAGCTGACGTAGTGGGGGTGGGCGTTCGACACGCCCACCCCCGTCCCGTCACCAGTAGCTGCGCCAGTCGGGCCGCAGCCGCCGGCTCAGGGCTTCCAGGTAGAAGTAGTCGCCCCAGAGGCTGCCCTCGTCCACCCCGACGTCCTTGGGCTTGTCGTAGACGCCGTGCAGGAGCAGCGCGGTGGCGCCGGGGTCGTGCGCGGTCGAGTACGCGGTGGCCAGGCTGTCCAGGATGGCGTCGGCCTCGACGCGGTAGCGCAGGGCGGCGTCCCGGTCGTCCAGGTGGTCCGCGAGCTCGTACAGGCCGCACACCGCGATGGCGGCGGCCGAGGAGTCGCGTTCCTCCCCGCTGCCGTCGTCGAACACCAGGTCCCAGTAGGCGATGCGGTCCTCCGGCAGGCGGGTGAGGAAGTAGTCCGCGCAGCGCCTGGCCGCGTCGAGGAACGACTCCCGCCGCGCGTGCCGGTAGCCGAGGGCGAACCCGTAGATGCCCCACGCCTGCCCGCGTGCCCAGCAGGAACCGTCCTGGTGGCCCTGCTCGGTGCCGCCGCGCAGCGGCTCGCCGGTCTCCGGGTCCCAGTAGTAGGTGTGGAACGTGGTGCCGTCCGGGCGGATGACGTGCTGTCGCAGCTGCTCGGTGTGGCGGATGGCGGCGTCGAAGAACGACGGCGTGCCGGTCGTCTCGGCGGCCCAGTACAGCAGCGGCACGTTCATCAGGCTGTCGATGATCGTGCGGCCGCGTTGCAGCGGGTTCTCCAGGTCGCCCCAGGCCTGGAGGATGCCCGCGGGTTCCAGGAAGCGGTCCATCAGGTGGTTCGCGGCCTTCAGCGCGGCTTCCCGTGCCCGCGCGTCGCCCAGCAGCCGGTACGGCGTCACGCACGACAGGGTGTAGAGGAACCCGAGGTCGTGGGTGTCCAGGTCGACCTCGCGCCGGACGCGGTCTTCGAAGCTGTCGACCTGGAGTCGCGCGGCCCGCCCCACGGCGTCGTCGCCGGTCGCCTCCCAGGCGAGCCAGAGCATCCCCGGCCAGAAGCCGGTGGTCCACCCGACGTTGGCTCCCTCGGGTTGGCCGTCGCGGGCCGTGCGCGGCCGGTAGGCGCCGGCGGTGGTCGTGTCGTCCGGGTACCAGGCGGTGAAGTCGGCGATGTTGCCTCTGACGGTCGCCAGGGCGGCGTTCCAGGCCGCGGCCAGGTGGTCGGTGGTCGGTGCGGCGCGGTCTGCTTCCGCGGACATGGTTCTCCCTCAGAACGGGTGACGGAACAGCGGGCGCGGGTCAGCGCGCCGCGACAGAACGCGAGTCGGGCTCGGGGCCCGGGACGACGCGGAGCGGCCGGAGGGTCGCGCGACTGCCGACCCAGACGACGTACAGCGCCGGGCCGGTCAGCAGGGCGAGCGCCGGCACGGGCAGGGCGCCGACGGCCGCCGCCAGCACCCACAGCGCCACCAGCGAGATCGCGGTGAAGTGCGGGCGGCGCAGCGCCAGGAACAGGCAGGCCCGCACCAGTCGCCGCAGCGGCACGTCGGGGTGCTCGACCACGCCGGTGAGCGCCACCAGGGCGGTCACCGCGGTGAGCACCGCGAGCACGGCCAGGACCGGGATGGCGACGGCGCCGACGGGTGTGCCCCACGCCGCGCGGATGTCCACCGCCAGGACGACCAGGAGGGCGGACGCTCCGGCGGCCACGATCACGGACCGGCGGGCGTGCCGGCGCCAGGCGCGCAGGAAGCCCCGCACGACCGGTGCGCCGTCGTCGCGCGCGGTGGAGCCGAACACGGCGTGCGCGGCGGCGAAGGCCGGGCCGACGAACGGCGCGGTCAGCACCAGCAACGGCCAACTGGCCGTGACCGGGGTGAACAGCAGCACGGCCAGGAACGGCGCGCTCGCGCCCACCACGAGCGCACTGGTGGCCAGCAGCGCGTAGGCGGTGGTGAACACCCTCGCGTAGATCTCGTGCGACACGGTCGTCAGCCCTTCAGCCCGCTGGTCGCGACACCCTGGACGAAGTACTTCTGCCCGAGCAGGAACACCACCGCGATCGGCACCACGGACAGCACCGAGCCGGTCATGATCAACGCGTGCTCGGCGTTGTACTCGCTGACGAACGACTTCAGCCCCAGCTGGATCGTCCACAGGTCCGGGTCGCGCAGGTAGATCAGCGGACCGAGGTAGTCGTTCCAGGTGGTGACGAAGGTGAGCAGGGCCAGGCTGGCGAGGGCCGGCACCGACAGCGGCAGCATGATCCGGAAGTAGATGCCGTACTCGCTCAGGCCGTCCACCCTGGCGGCCTCGCACAGCTCGTCGGGGATGGTCATGTAGTACTGCCGCATCAGGAACACGCCGAAGGCGCTGAACGCCTGCAGGGCGATGACGGCCCACGGCGTGTCGGTCAGGCCGACCTCGGACATCATGATGAACTGCGGGATCATGTACGCCTGCCACGGCACCGCGATCGTGCCGATGTAGAGCAGGAACAGCAGGTTGCGCCCCGGGAAGCGGGCCTTGGCGAACCCGTACGCGGCGAAGCTGCCGGTGAACAGCTGGAGCACGGTGACGACCACCGAGAGGAAGACCGTGTTCTTCAACCACACCAGCATGTCCGAGATCCGCCAGATCTCGACGTAGTTCGCCCACTGCGGCGAGTCCGGGAACCAGGTCACCGGGACGGAGAAGACACCGTTGGCGGTCTTCAACGACGAGGAGACCATCCAGAAGAACGGCAGCAGCAGCCCGGCCGCCGCCACGACGAGGACGGCGTAGCCCAGGATCCTGCCCGGCGCGGGGAACCGCGTGCCGCTCGGCTCGGACGGCGCGGCGGGCCCGGCGCCGACCGTCCCGGGCGCGGCGAGGTCGGGCAGTGTGCGCGGCGCGGCCATCAGGCGTTCCTCCTCCGGTTGACGGCGAACTGCACGACCGTGACCAGCATGCAGAGCGCGAACAGCACGACGGAGATCGCGGAGGCGTAGCCGAACCGGTTCTCCACCAGGCCCTTCTGGTAGATGTACTGGGACAGCACCAGGGTCGACTGGCCCGGGCCGCCGTTGGTCATCACGAGGATCAGGTCGAAGACCTTGAAGCTGCCGATGGTGAGCATCACCGTGACGAAGAACGTCGTGGGGCGCAGGCACGGCAGGGTCACGTTGCGGAAGCGCTGCCAGGCGTTCGCGCCGTCGATCCGGGCGGCTTCGTGCAGCTCCGGCGGCACGGTCTGCAAGCCCGCGAGGAAGAGCAGCATGTAGTAGCCCATCTCGCGCCAGACCCCGACGATGATCACGGCGGGCATCGCCCAGGTCGAGGACGCGGTCCAGCCCGGCGGGTCGTCCACCCCGAACAGGCCGAGGATCTGGTTGATCGGGCCGGCGTCGCGGCTGAACAGCAGGTTCCACGCGATGGCGATGGCCACGATCGAGGTGACGTACGGGAAGAACGCGGCGGTGCGGAAGAACGCGACGCCGCGCAGCTTCCGGTTGAGCAACAGGGCCAGGCCCAGCGACAGCGCGAGCGTGAGCGGGATGTGGAACGCGGAGTAGTACAGCGTGTTGAGCAGCGCCCGGTGGAAGCTCGCGTCACCGAGCAGGCGGGTGAAGTTGTCCAGCCCGATCCACTTGGCGGTGCCGAAGACGTTCCAGTTGGTGAACGAGATGTAGAACAGGGCGACGACCGGGCCCAGGGTGAGCAGGCCGAAGCCGAGGAAGTTCGGCAGGACGAACGACGCGCCCTGCAGTGACCGGCGCGCCCGGTACCACCGCTTCGTCCGGTCCGCTCGGCGCGGACCGCCGACCGTCGTGGTGCTCATCGGCTCTCTGTGCTCCTGCGTAGGTGATGTGCTGGAAGTGGGGGGGGGGGGGGGGGGGCCCCCCCCCGCCCGGGGCGCCGCC
>NZ_JAJHUO010000015.1:191229-251041 GCF_020859565.1 Saccharothrix luteola
GGGCCTCTGGGGGTGTCTGGGGGGGGGGGGGGGTGGGGGGGGGGGCGGGGGGGGGCCCCCCCCCCCCCCCCCCCCCCCCCCGGGCCGTCACTTGGACTCGAGGACCTCGCTGCGGGCCCGTTCGCCCGCCTTGGTCAGCGCCTCGTCCACCGGCGTGCTCCCGGACATGATCGCCGAGTGGGTCTCCTGCAGGATGTTCTGCAACGCGGCGGTCTGCGCCGAGACGGGGTTCTCCGCACGGGTGTCGTGCGTGGTGAAGGTGAACTTGGACAGCTCGTCCGACGGCATGCCCTGCACGCCGAAGTACGCCTGGACCACCGGGTCGGTCAGCGTCGCGGGCGTGATGCCGATGGACGCGAGCGCGGTGGCCGCGCCCTCGCCCGCGGCGAAGGTAAGGAACGCCTTGGCCGCCTTGGTCTTGCCCTCGTCGATGGCGGCGTTGACGCCGATGCCGGTGGGGTCGCCGAACGTGATCGGCTTGTCCTTGGCGCCCGCGTCGGCCTGGGGCGCCGGCGCGAAGCCCCACTGGAACGACTGCGCGGCACCGGACTTCTGCTGCGCGAGCAGGGTCGCGACGTACCAGCTGCCCATCAGCATCATCGCGGCCTGCTGGGTGCCGAACTGCGCCTGGTACTGGAGGGTGTTGGTGGTGGCCGTGCCGTAGTCCACCTGCGCGCCGGCCTGCTGCTGCTCCAGCGCGCGCTTGTAGTAGGGCGCCAGGTAGCCGTAGTCACCGCTGCCCAGGTCGGCGCCCGACGTCTGGGCCAGCGCGAGGCCCTGCACCGTCGACTGCCAGACGTGTTGGTAGGCCGCCTTGGCCGGGGAACCCGCGGCCTTCAGGCCCGCCGCCAGGTCCGCCGAGGCCTTCTCGTACTCCGCCCACGTCCAGGTCTCGTCGGGCGGCGTCACGCCCGCCGCGGTGAAGAGGTCCTTGTTGTAGTAGAGGTACCAGGAGTCCTGGCGGTAGGGCACGGCGTAGGTGACGCCGTCCACCTTGTAGTTGCCGAGGCCGTTGACCTTGTCGCCGAGGCCGCCGGCCACGTCCGACACGTCGAGCAGCTGCTCGCCGGCCTGGTAGGTGATGAAGTTCTTGAGGTTCTTGAGGATGTAGAGGTCGGGCCCGCTGCCGGCGGCCAGGTCCGCGGTCAGCTGCGTGTCGTAGTTGGTGGCGTCGTACTCCTTGAACTCGATCTTCACGTCCGGGTTCTGCGCCTGGAACGACTCGGCGAGCTTCTTGAACTCGGGGGTGGAGTTCAGGCTCCACGCGCTCATCGTCAGCGTGACCGGGCCGCCGGTGTCGGCGGGTTCGTCGGCGCCGCAGGCGGTGGCGGTGAGCGAGAGGGCGGTGACGGCGGCCGCGATGGCGGTCCACTTGGGATGGCGGTGTCGCATGGTCCTTCACTTCCTGGTCGAGCCACGGGGAGAACGGGGAGCGCGGGTGGGGTGCCCGCCGGTCAGGACAGCGCGACGCGGGTGCGCGCGCCGTCGGGCCACCGGGTGGTGACCCAGGTCGTCGGCCCGGGGTCGAGCCGGACCTCGGGTTCGACGGGCCGGGAGCCGGCGCCGCGCGCCAGGTCCAGCAGGACGGCGAACCACTCGCCGGGCACGACCGGGAACTGGGCCCACGGGACCGCGGCGACCGGTCCCAGGGGGCTCGCGTCCTCGTGCGCGGACACACCCGAGTCGGTGGCCTGTCCCAAGAGGACGGTCAGCGTCGAGCGCGTGCCGTCGGCGCCTTGGACGCACGGCGGTTCGGTGGACCGGGTGTCGACGGCCCCACCCGTGACGGCCCACCCGGACAGCCGCAGGGCGACCGGCGGGCGGTCCTCGGCGACGGCGTCCACGCGGACCAGGCGGACCTCCCACGGACCGCGGACGAACGAGCGCACGGTGACGGTGCCCGCGTCGTGGTGGCGGCCCGACCAGCCGGATCCGTGGCCCTGCTGCGCCTGGTCGGGCTCCAACCAGCGCACGACACCGGACGAGGACCCGACGCCCACGACGAGGCCGTGCGCGTCGATCACCTCGATGGCGCCGACCGCCATGCCGGACCGGTGGGACGTCCGGCCTTCGGCGTCGACCAGCACGACGGCCTGGTCGTGCGGGTCGGTCCAGCTGTCGCGGTCGAGCAACGGGCTGGTCGCGGTGGAGTAGCCGAAGCGGGCGTAGAGCGGGGAGTCGCCCCTGGTGTCGCCGGGGACCGCGTGGTCCGTGCCGTGGTTGACGACCCGCACCACGCCGTCCGCGACCGTGCCGCTCACCAGCCAGCCCGGGGCCTTGATCGCCCGCACGTAGTCGCCGCGCTCGACCGGCAGCGGCAGCTCCTCGGCCAGCCACACCGGGTGGTCGGCGGGCAGGGCCAACCCGAGCATGCCCTTCACCGCCCAGTACGGCGAGCCCGGGCCCGAGTACGCCTGCGCGATGCGCGGCCACCGCCCGTGCCAGCCGAGGGACAGCAGGCCGTGCTCGTCGAGCGCGCCCCGGTCGACGAAGTGGCGCACGACGCTCGTCGCGGCCCGGCGCAGCACCCCGGGCGGCGTGGACGGCACCTCGGCGAGGGCGCCCGCCCAGAAGGGGGCGGCGGCGGCGAACCGGTAGGTCAGGCTGCGGCCCTGCACGAGCGGCGATCCGTCCGCGCCGACCAGGCTGACGGCGTCGATCAGGAAGCGGTCGAGCAGCGCCGTGTCCCGTTCACGGCGGGCCTCGGCGAAGCCGGCCGCGCCGGGCATCCGCGACCACAGCAGCGGGTAGACGTGCAGCGCCCAGCCGACGTAGTGGTCGAACGCGCGCTCGTGGCCGTCCGCCATCCAGGCGTCCTCGCGGAGGAAGCCGTCGTGGGTGGCGAGGTCCTCGGCGACGTCCTCGGGCGACCACGGACCGCCGACCGACCGCAGGAACGCCTGCACCACCAGCCGGAACCACACCCAGTTGATGCGCGGGTAGGTCGGGTCGCCCACGGCGGGCGCGAGGTAGGCGACGACCCGCTCCTGGACGGCCGGGTCGAGGCGGTCCCACAGCCACGGGCGGGTCAGGTCCAGCGCGAGCGCCAGCGAGGCGGCTTCGACCTTGGCCTGCGGGTGCTCGTCCAGGCGCACCCAGCGGTCCGGGGACGACGGGTCGGTGCCCGCCGCGATGCCCTCGGCGTAGAACTCGGCGAGGTTGCCCTGGTCGGCCCCGCGTTCGCCCGCGATCCGGAAAGCCGCGAGCAGGAACGTGCGGGCGAAGCCCTCCAGGCCGTCCACGTCGGTCCCGTAGCCGCCGGCCGGGCCGGGCAGGGTGATCCGCGCGTGACCGGGCGAGGCGAAGGGCCGGACGGCGCGCAGCATGGCGTCGGCCGTGCCCGCCCAGTCCTCGCGGGTCCACCCCGCGACCGGGGTCGGTGGTGCGGCGGCCCTCAACAGGGGTTCCGGCGGCATGTGACTCGTCCTTCAGCGTCGAAGGCGTTCGATCAAACGGTGCACAGTTACTTTCGTTTTTGATCGCTTTGCCTGTTAAGCAGTAAATATGTTCAGGAGCGATCGTGTCAAGACTCACATGAACGCTCTTCGCACGCATCCGCGCGGGCGCGTCGCGCGCGGACCGGCCGGTCGCCGTGGGGTGTCACGGCGAGCCGCCCACATAATTGGGGGTCACGATCAACGACGAGAGGACCTGCGGTGACGAAAGCGCGGATGGGGGACGGTGCGACCGGCGGGAAGCGGGTGACGGCCCGGCCGACCACAGGACGCGGGCTCCACGCCACGGCGCCGTCGCCACGCGCCACCGCGGCGGACGCGTCGTGAACCCCGAGGCCCGCACGCTCGCCGCCAAGAGGCACGCGTCGATCCTGGAGGCGCTGCGCCGCGACGGCGTGGTCCGGATCTCCGACCTCAGCGAGAAGATGGGCGTCACCGCCGTGACGCTGCGCCGCGACATCGCCCACCTCGACGGCGAGGGCCTCCTGCGCCGGGTGCACGGCGGGGCCACGCTCCCCACCGCCGAACTCCTGCCGCCCGCGGCCCAGCCGTCGGACGCCCCGGCCGAGCCCGCGCACTTCGGCGCCGCGGGGATGCTGGTCCCCTCGCTCGACTACTACTGGCCGGAGGTGGTCCGCGGCGCGGAGGAGGAGGCGTCCGCGAACGGGCTGCGGATCCTGCTCCGGGGCTCTTCCTACGAGAGCGCCGACGACCGACCCCAGCTGGAGCGGCTGCTGGACCACGAGGACGTGTGCGGGCTGATCGCCGCGCCCAGCCTGACCGCGCCGTCGGCCGCGGCCACGATCGAGTGGCTGAGCACCATCGACACCCCGGTCGTGCTCGTCGAGCGCGTCGCGACGGTCGGCCCGCGCCAGGCCGTCGTGGAGTCGGTGGTGTCCGACCACGCCCTGGGCGCGGCCATGGCCGTGCACCACCTCGTGTCCTTGGGCCATCGCAAGGTCGGCCTGGTGACCAGCAAGAACAGCCCGACCTCCCCGCACGTGCGCCGGGGCTGGCTCGACGCGTGCGCCGAGACCGACCTCGACCCGGCGTCCACCGTGGACACCTCGATCCCGGCGCCCGGCACGGCCGGGTGGGACACCGCGCTGGACGAGGTGCTCGACGGGGTGGCCGCGACCGGCACCACGGCGGTGCTCGTGCACGCCGACACCGAGGCGATGGCCCTGGTCCAGCGCGCCGAGCAGCGCGGCGTTCAGGTGCCGTCCGGGTTGTCGGTGGTGGCCTACGACGACGAAGTGGCGGCGCTGTTCACGCCGGCGCTCACCGCCGTGCGCCCGGCGCGGCGCTCCATCGGCCGGGCGGCCGTGTCGCTGCTGGCCGCACGGCTGCAGGACCCGGACCGACCGTCGCACCGGGTGGTGATCACCCCGTCCCTGCGCGTGCGCGGCTCGTCGGTCCCGCCACCCGGCTGACCGCACCTACCGCGCCAGCCAGCCGCCGTCGACCGGGAGGACGACGCCGTGGACGTAGTCGGCCGCGCGGGAGCACAGGAACAGCACCGCGCCCGCGATGTCCTCCGGTTCGGCCCAGCGGCCCGCCGGTATGCGTTCGAGGATGGACCGGTTGCGGTCCGGGTCCGAGCGCAGGGCGCCGGTGTTGTCGGTGGCGACGTAGCCCGGCGCGACGGCGTTGACGTTGACACCGCGCTGCGCCCACTCGTTGGCCAGGGCCTTGGTCAGGCCGGCCACCGCGGACTTCGACGCCGTGTAGCCGGGCACGGTGACACCGCCCTGGAAGCTCAGCATCGACGCGATGTTGACGATCCGGCCCGAGCCGCGGGCCAGCATCGCGCGGCCGACGTCCCGCGACAGCGTCCACGTGGCGCGCAGGTTGACGTCGATCACGTGGTCGAAGTCGGCGTCGCTGTGCTCGGCGGCGGGCGCGCGACGGATCGTGCCGCCGTTGTTGACCAGCACGTCCACGCCCCGGCCGGCCAGCAGCACGCCCAGCTCCGCCACCTGCGCGTGGTCGGCGAAGTCGGTCCGCACGGGGGTGAACACCCGGCCCTCGCCCTCGACCGCGGCCCGTGCCGGGCTGTCGCCCTCGGGCATGGACGCGCTGATGCCGATCACGTCCGCGCCCGCGGCGGCCAGCAGCCGTGCGACGGCGAGCCCGATGCCGCGCGTCGCACCGGTGACGGCGGCGGTCTTGCCGGTCAGGTCGAGCAGGCCGGCCACCTCCGGCGTCATCGCAGTGCCGCCGCGGGGTGCGGGTCCATGTCGTCGAACGCCTGGTTCTCGCCCGCCATGGCCCAGACGAAGCTGTACGCGGCGGTGCCGACCCCGCTGTGCACGGACCACGGCGGCGAGATCACCGCCTGGCGGTCGGCCACGACCAGGTGGCGGGTCTCGCTCGGCTCGCCGAGCAGGTGCACGACGCGGGCGTCCTCGGGCAGGCCGAAGTAGAGGTACACCTCCATGCGGCGTTCGTGCGTGTGCGCGGGCATGGTGTTCCACATGCTGCCGGGGTGCAGCGTCGTCACGCCCATCACGACCTGGCAGCTGCGGACGCCGTTCTCGTGGATGTACTGGGTCAGCGTCCGGCGGTTCGACGTCAGCGGGTCGCCCAGCTCGCGCACGGTGCCGGCGCCCGGCTCCACCAGCACGGTCGGGTAGGCCGTGTGCGCGGGCGCGGAGAACAGGTAGAAGACGGCGGGCGCGTCGGCGTCGTCGGAGGCGAACGACACCTCCTCGGCACCTCGGCCGACGTACAGGCAGGCGGTCGGCGCGAGCCGGTGCTCCTCGCCGTCGACGGTCACCGTGCCCGATCCGCCCACGTTGACGATCCCGGCTTCGCGGCGATCGAAGAACCGCTCCGACTTCAGCTCCGGGAACGCCGGCAGGTGCAACGGGCCGCCGCGCGGCAGCGCGCCCACCAGCACCACCCGGTCGTGGTGGCTGTAGACCGCGCGCACCTCGCCGTCGGCGAACAGGTCTTCGACCAGGTAGTGCCGCCGCAGGTCGTCCGTGGTCATGGCCGGGACCTGCTGCGGCGCGGTCGCGTAGCGCTGCTCCACGTTGCGTTGCCTTCCTTCGGATCGTTTCAGCCGGGTGAGGATCGGAAACAGTCAATCTCAGACACAAAGGAAGGGCAAGACTGTACAGTTTGCTTGTTACGATCAGTTTCGATCAGGACGACGAGGCGAGCAGGCGGTCATGGCGGACAAACCGGGTGCGGAGGCCAAGGGCGCGATGCTGCCCGCCGCCCGACGGCAGTGGCTGCTGGAGCACTTGGCGGGCCGGGGCGTCGTGCGCATCACGCACATCGCGCAGGCCATGGGCGTCACGCCGGTCACCGTGCGGCGGGACGTGAACGACCTGGCCGCCGAAGGCCTGGTGGAACGCGTGCACGGCGGCGTGAGGCTGGTCGCCGTGCGGGCTGAGGCGTCCGGCGAGGACCCGACGCCGGCGATCGGGATGGTCGTGCCGTCGCTGGACTACTACTGGCCCGAGGTCATCCGCGGCGCGCAGGAGACCGCCCACCAGAAGTGCGCGCGGCTTGTGCTGCGCGGGGCGTCCTACCAGGTCGACGACGTGCGGCACCAGGTCGAGTGGATGATCGGCAGCGGTGCGGTCGACGCGTTGCTCGTCGCACCGCCGACCCTGGGTCCCGGGGCCGAGGAGCTGATCGCGTGGCTGACGGCCCTGCCCGTGCCGGTGGTCCTGGTGGAGCGGTCGGCGGTGTCCGGCCCGTACCGGCAGCACGTCGAGTCCGTGCGCACCGATCACGCGGCCGGTGCGGAGCTCGCCGTCCGCCACCTGCACGGCCAGGGGCATCGCGGCATCGGGCTCGCGATCAGCGCGACCAGCCCGACGTCCGGCCAGGTCCGCGACGGCTGGCGCCACGCGATGACCGACCTCGGGCTGCGGCCGGCGCCGGAGGTCAGCGTCGCCGCCTACTACGAGCCGGGCTGGGCGGTCGACGTCGACCGGGTCCTGGACCTGTGCGCCGAGCACGGGGCCACCGCGCTGGTCGTGCACTCCGACCGCGAGGCGGTGTCGCTGGTGCAGCGCGCCGAGGAGCGCGGCGTCCGGGTGCCCGCCGACCTGTCAGTGGTCGCCTACGACGACGAGGTCGCCAGGTTCGCCCACCCACCGCTGACCGCGATGCGCCCGCCGAAGTACGCCGTGGGCAGCACCGCCGTGCACTTGGCGCTGGAACGCCTGGCCCAAGGCCCCGACCGGCCGGTGCGCCGGGTCGTCCTCAGTTCCGAACTGCGTGAGCGCGCGTCGACCGGGGCACGCACGGAAGCCGTACGCACGGAAGCACTGCACTGATCACCGCCCGCGGGCGGCGCTGACCCGCCCGCCCGGCTCACGGCACACCGGCCGGACGCCGACCCAACCGGCTCACCGCAGGCCGACCCCGCTGACGCGCGCGGTGCCACCCCAGCGAAGATCACCGCCCACCGGCTGCGCCGAACCCACCCGGCAAGCGCACCGAACACCAGCCGGGCGCCGGCTCACCGCACGCCGGCCGCGCTGACGCGCGCGGCGGCCCACGTGGCCGGATCGGCGACGAGCAGCCGGGCCACGTCGGCCGGCGGCAGCGGCACGGCGACGTCGGACATCGTGCACAGCGCTCCGGCCGCCGCCAGGTGACCGGACCGGAGGCAGCGCGCAGGCGGGCCGCCTGCCAGGCGGCCCGCCAGGTAACCCGCGGCGAAGGCGTCGCCCGCGCCCACCGGTTCGACGACCTCCACGCGCAACGCGGGCTCGAACACCGGCTCCGCACCCACCGCCAGCACGGACGCGCCGGCCGCGCCCTGCTTGACGACCACCGAGCCGGGCTCGGGCAGCAGCTCGCGGACGGCGGCCGGCGTGGACACGCCCCACAACGCCTCGGCCTCGTCGTCGCCGACCAGGACGAGGTCCGCCTTCGCGGCCAGCGAGCGCAGCACGTCCGGCCCCGACGGACCCCACAGGGCCGGCCGCCAGTTGACGTCGAACGACGTCGTCACGCCGGGGTGGTCCAGCAGGGCGTGCACCAGTGCCAGGCACGACGGCGAGAGCGCGGCGGTGATGCCGGTCAGGTGCACGTGCGACACCGCGCCCAGGTCCAGCCGATCGACCACCTCCGGCCCGAGCGCGGACGCCGCCGAGCCCGCCCGGTAGTAGCGCACGGCGCTGCCGGTCCGGCCCGCCTCCTTGATGTAGAGGCCCGTGGGCCGGGTCGGGTCGACCGCCACGTGCGAGACGTCCACCCCCGCCCGCGCCACGGACGCGACGACCGCCCGGCCGAACGGGTCGTCGCCCACCGCGCTCACCCAGCCGACGGGAACGCCGAGCGCGGCCAGGGCGCAGGCCACGTTGGACTCCGCGCCGCCCGTGCCCCGCGTCCAAGCGCGCACCTCCTCCGGAGGCCCCGCTTCGGCGGGGGTGAACACGGCCATCGTCTCTCCAACGCACAGCACCGCGACCACGTCGACTCCTCCGGTCTCAGACGCGAACAAAACGATCGTAAACGATCAAATAGTGCTTGACTCGACTTAAACGATCGCACATGCTCGTCCCGCAGTGGACCACCGAGCACCGGACTCCACGCACGAGCTGACAAGCGACGACGAGAGGACCGGCCATGGTGTCGGGCACCGGGCGAGCGATCGCACCGCGGGCGACCTTGGTGTCCGACACCCTGCTGGACCCGGCCGCCCTGTTCTTCGTGTCGTACGACGGCGTGGTCAACAACAACTCCTTCCAGCGCGACGCGATCGTCACCCACGCCGGTCACCAGTACGCGACCTGGTACACCGCCGGCCGCAACGCCGTCGTGGCACGCAGGCGGCTCGGCGGCGCGTGGGAGCAGGTCGTGCTGCCGCACCGGCTGAGCATCGACGACTCGCACAACGTGATCTCGCTCGGCATCTCCCCGCGGGACGGCACGCTGCACGTCGCGATGGACACCCACGACAACCGCGTCTTCTACGTGAAGTCGATCCCCGGCCTCACCACGCAAGCACTCCGCTGGGACGCTTCGGCGTTCGGCGCGGTGCAGCGGACGCTCGACGGCGTCGACCTGGGCGACCTGTCCTACCCCCAGTTCGTGGTGACCCCGGAAGGGGTTCTCCAGCTGAGCTACCGCACCGGCAGGTCGGGCAACGGCGTCAACGAGTTGGCCGAGTACGACGACGGGACCTGGCGGCGGTTGGGCGCCTGGAGTTCGGCCACCGGCGAGTACACCGGGCCGAACGGCGTCGTGTCCACGAGGCGCAACATGTACCTGCACGGGCTGGACTACGACCGCAGCGGACGCCTGCACGCCGCCTTCACCTGGCGCGAGGACGGCAGCGGCGTCCTCCACTCCCCCGGCGGCTTGGCCAACCACGACACGGGTTACGTCCACAGCGACGACCGGGGCCGCACCTGGCGCAACGACGCGGGGACCGTCGTGGGCACGACCGGCGGGACGAGGGTGGCCGTCTCCTCCCCCGGCATCCTCGTCGACCGCCTCGGCCCCGACCACGCGCTCATGAACCAGGAGAGCCAGGCCGTCGACTCGACCGGCGCGCCGCACGTGGTGATCAGCTACGTGCCGGAGCGGTTCACCCCGTACGTCTCGGACTACGCGGCACAACGGGCACGGCACGCCCGCACCTTCCACCTCACCCGCTCGGGCGGCACGTGGACCAAGCGCGAGGTCCCCGTGCCGCCGAACAGCACCCAGCGCACGAAACTGGTCCTCGACCACGCCGACAACGCCTACCTGGTGATGCCGCGCGGCCGGATCGTGGCGGCGACGAAGGCCTCCGGGTGGACCGACTGGGCCGTGCTCTTCGACCGGCCGGCGATGAACGCGTTCGGCGAGGTCAACGTCGACCCGACGCGCGTCGCGGTCGACGGCGTCCTGTCCGTGCAGTACCAACAGGCCTCGTCGGGAACCACGCCGTCGCCGATCCGGGTCGCGGACTTCCGGTTGCCCTGACCGGGTTCCCGCGTCGACGGGAACCCGGTCACCCCCTCAGCTGCGCCGCCACACCTGGTTGGGCTTGCCGTTGCAGTGCCAGAACCCGACCGCGCTGCCGTTCGCGGTGGCCTCACCGGTGACGTCGAGGCACAGGCCGGACTGGTTGTTGGTCACCGTGCCGTTCGCCTGGAGGGTCCACTTCTGGTTCGCGCCGCCGTGGCAGTCCCAGATGATCAGCCGGGCTTCGGTGCCGCCACCGCCTTCGGCGTCGAGGCACTTGGCGCCGTAGACGCGCAGCTCCTGGGCGGCGGTGTGGGCCCACTGCTGGTTCGCGCCACCGTTGCAGTCCCAGAGCGCGGGTGCGGTGCCGTTGGTCCGGCTCGCGCCCGGGACGTCGAGGCACCGGTTGGACCCGGCCCCGCGCAGGACGCCGTTGGTCGGCGTCGTGGCACCGCCGCCCCACGCCCACCGCAGCCGGTCGGCCCCGCTGGGGTTGGTGACGTTCAGGGTGAGGTCGGCGCCGCTGCCACTCAGGGTCGTCAACGAGTAGCTGTCACCGGTGCGCAGGCCCGGCCAGTACACCGAACCCATGCGCAGCGAGCGCAGGGTGTCGGTCGCGGCCTGGATGTAGGCGACCTCGTAGGAGCCGTTGACCGGGCCGTTGTAGTTCAGGCCCGAGGTCATCTCGGCGCCGAACTCGTCCAGGACGGTGCGCGAGGCGCAGGTGCCGATGCGCGCCCGCAGGTCGTCGGCCCACTGCTGCGGGCTGGTCCAGTCCTTGTGCCAGAAACCGTACTGGTGCAGCGCGAGGTAGGTGCCGTCGAGCCGGCTGTCCGCGCACACCGGCTTGACGTCCTCGCTGTAGCCCGTGCCGCCGATGAACACGCGGCCGCGCGGCACGGACGGCCGGGCGGTCAACCAGGCCGCGGCGACGTCGCGCCACTCCTGGCTGCTGTAGCCGAACGGCTCGTTCATCGGCTCGAAGTACACCGCGGCGTTGGCCGCGTACTTCGTGGTGATCCGGTTCCACATGGTGTCGAACGCGGCGGTGTCGTCGATGCGGCCGTCCTTGGCCGTCGAGGACTCCCAGTAGCCCAGGACGACCTTGAACCCCTTGGCCGCGGCGGCGTCGATCGCACCGGTGTAGGAGTCCCAGAACGGGCCGTTGACGGTGGCCGGGTTCACCGGCAGGCGCACGGTGTTGGCGCCGAGCTCGGCCTGGAACTGCCCGATGACCGCCGTCGCCTTGGCGTGGGTGGTGGCGTAGCTGTCCGACTTGGACAACCCCGAGGGCACGACCTCGTCGGCGGCGTAGTTGTCGCGCGGGTCGGCCCAGTTCACCCCCTTGAACTGGCTGGTGTCCGCGCCGGCGGGCGAGGCGGTCGCGGTCAGCAGGCCGGCCACGCCCAAGGCGCAGCCGACCGCCGCCGCGACGCGGGAGAAGCGTCGGGTGGGCGAAGAGTTCATCGTTGATCTCCTCAGGAGTGGTGCCCAGTGGAGGGGACCTTGCGGAACACGTCATGTTTGCGCAAACATGACCGGCGGCCGCGCCAGTGTGTGACCCGGGCGACAGCCTGTCAAGGGGAGTCGGTCGGGAAACCCTCACCCGGCCCCGAGCCGCCCGCCCCCTGGACAGGCCCGAGTCGACGAGCTAGCGTCGGCCGCCAAATGTTTGCGTAAACATCTTCGCCGTGGTCAACAGGAGAGACGATGACGTCCATCTCGGCGCCGGTCGAGGAGCCACCGGCACGTCCGGCCCGGCCGGCGCGCAACGTCGGCCGCCTGCGCGTCGACCGGAGGGGTTGGCTGTTCGTCGCGCCGTTCCTGGCCGTGTTCGCGCTGGTGTTCCTGGCGCCGATCGTCTACGCGGTGTGGTTGAGCCTGTTCCGCGAGCAGGTGTTCTTCGGCGGCACGGAGTTCGTGGGGCTGGAGAACTACGCGGCGGTGCTCGGGGACGGGAAGTTCTGGGAGTCGTTCCTGCGGGTGCTGCTGTTCCTGGTCGTCCAGGTGCCGATCATGCTGGGGTTGGCGCTGGTCGCGGCGTTGGCGATCGACAGCGCCCGGCTGCACGCGGCGGGGTTCTTCCGGATCGTGGTGTTCCTGCCCTACGCGGTGCCCGCGGTGGTGGCGACGCTGATGTGGGGCTTCATCTACGGCGACAGCTTCGGCCTCGTCGCGGACCTGAACGGGTTGCTGGGTGACAAGGTCCTCGCGCCGCTGTCCGGCGACTGGGTCCTGCTGTCGATCGGCAACATCGTGACGTGGGAGTTCGTCGGCTACAACATGCTGATCCTCTACTCGGCGCTCAAGGTCGTGCCGCACGACCTGTACGAGGCCGCGGCCATCGACGGGGCCGGCACGTTCCGGACGATCGCGAGCGTGAAGCTCCCGGCGATCCGGGGCGCGGTGATGATCGCGACGATCTTCTCGATCATCGGCAGCTTCCAGCTGTTCAACGAGCCGAACATCCTGCGGGCGTTGGCGCCCAACGCGATCAGCACCTTCTACACGCCGAACATGTACGCCTACACGTTGTCCTTCGGCGGTCAGCAGTACAACTACTCGGCCACGGTGGCGATCGTCATGGGCGTCATCACCGCGATCATCGCCTACGTCGTGCAGCTGCGCGGCTCCCGGAAGGGTGCGTGAGGACCGTGGCACTGTCCCCTCTCCGGCCCCGCAAGTCCCGCCTGCTGACCACCGTCATGGCGGTGTACCTGGTCTACACCCTCGTGCCGCTGGCGTGGCTGCTGATCAGCGCCACCAAGACCCAGCAGGACCTGCTGTCCACGTCGGGCCTGGCGTTCGGCGGCACGTTCGCGCTGTTCGACAACATCGGACAGACGTTCACCCACGACAACGGGATCTTCCTGCGCTGGCTGGGCAACACGCTGCTCTACGTCGTCGTGGGCGCGGGCGGCGCGACCGCGTTGGCCACCGCGGCCGGCTACGGGCTGGCCAAGTACCGCTTCCGCGGCCGACGCGCCGTGTTCGCCGTGCTGCTCGGCGCGATCGCGATCCCCGGCACCGCGCTGGCGGTGCCGACGTTCCTGATGTTCAGCAACCTGGGCCTGACCAACACGCCGTGGGCCATCATCATCCCGTCGCTGGTCAGCCCGTTCGGCCTGTACCTGGTGTGGACCTACACCACCGAGGCCGTGCCCGACGAGCTGCTGGAGGCCGCCCGCATCGACGGCGCGGGCGAGCTGCGGATCTTCTTCACCGTCACGCTGCGCCTGCTCGCCCCCGGGGTGGTGACGGTGGCGCTGTTCGCGGTGGTGTCGACGTGGAACAACTACTTCTTGCCGCTGATCATGCTCAGCAAACCCGAGTGGTACCCGCTCACGGTGGGCCTCAACCAGTGGAGCGCGCAGGCCTCCGGTGTCGGCGCGCAGCCGATCTACCACCTCGTGATCACCGGCTCGGTCATCACCATCGTCCCGCTCGTCATCGCTTTCCTGCTGCTCCAACGCTTCTGGCAGTCAGGCCTGACCGCGGGCAGCGTCAAGCAGTAACCCTCTCCCACCGCCGCGAAAGGACCCCCAACCATGTCACCCACCAGGCGCAGCCGGGTGGCCATAGTCCTGGCCACCGCCCTCGCCACCGCGCTCACCGCCTGCTCCTCCGGCGGCGACGGCGGCGGCACGACGCCGGGCGGCGCGACCGGCACCCAGGACGCGGTCGACGCCGCCCTGCGCGACGGCGGCGAGATCACCTACTGGAGCTGGACCCCGTCCGCCAAGGCGCAGGTCGAGGCGTTCCAGAAGGAATTCCCCAACGTCAAGGTCAACTACGTCAACGCGGGCACCGGCAACGACCACTACACCAAGCTCCAGAACGCCATCAAGGCAGGCTCCGGCGCGCCCGACGTCGCCCAGGTCGAGTACCAGGCACTCCCCCAGTTCGCGCTGACCGGTTCGCTGGTCGACCTCGGCCAGTACGGCTTCCAGGCGTTCGAGGGCGACTACACCCCATCGACGTGGAACTCGGTCAAGGTCGGCGGCGGCCTGTTCGGCCTGCCCCAGGACTCCGGCCCCATGGCCCTGTTCTACAACAAGGCGCTCTTCGACCAGCACGGCATCACCGTCCCCAAGACCTGGGACGAGTACGTCGAAGCGGCCAGGAAGCTGCACGCCGCCGACCCGACCAAGTACATCACCAACGACACCGGTGACGCGGGCTTCGCGACCAGCATGATCTGGCAGGCGGGCGGCAAGCCGTTCACCACCGACGGCAAGTCCGTGAAGATCGACCTCCAGGACGAGGGCGCGAAGAAGTGGACCTCCGCGTGGGACCACCTCGTCGAGGAGAAGCTCGTCTCCTCGATCCCCGGCTGGACCGACGCCTGGTACAAGGCGCTGGGTGACGGCACGATCGCCACGCTGCCGACCGGCGCGTGGATGCCGGGCGTGATGGAGTCCTCGGTGCCGGGCGGCGCCGGCAAGTGGGCCGTAGCCCCGATGCCGACCTACGACGGCGGCAAGCCGGTGACCGCGGAGAACGGCGGCAGCACGCAGTCGGTGCTCAAGCAGAGCGCCAAGCCCGCGCTCGCGGCGGCCTTCGTGCGCTGGCTCAACAACGGCAACGGGATCAAGCCGTTCCTGGCCAGCGGCGGCTTCCCCGCCACGAAGGCCGACCTCGACTCCACCGCCTTCAAGGACAAGGCCTCGCCCTACTTCGGCGGGCAGCAGATCAACCAGGTCCTGACCGCCGCCGCCGGCCAGGTCGTGCCGGGCTGGAGCTACCTGCCCTACCAGCTCTACGCCAACACCGTCTTCAACGACACCGTCGGCAAGTCCTACACCCAGGCCACCGGCCTGGACCCGGGCCTCACCGACTGGCAGAAGGCGCTCGTCGACTACGGCAACCAGCAGGGCTTCACCGTCAACGGCTGACTCGACGGCGGGACGGCCCACGACCGGCCGTCCCGCCCACCGCGCACACCCGCGCCACACCCGGAAGGAACACCCGATCCCCGTGCCCGACTTCAGCATCGGCGAGCGCGACTTCCTGCTCGACGGCAGGCCGTTCCGCATCCTGTCCGGGGCCCTGCACTACTTCCGCGTGCACCCCGACCAGTGGGCCGACCGCATCGACAAGGCCCGGCGCATGGGTTTGAACACCATCGAGACCTACGTCGCCTGGAACGCGCACGCGCCCGCACCGGACACGTTCGACCTCACCGGCGGGCTCGACCTCGGTCGGTTCCTGCGCCTGGTCGCCGACGCCGGCATGCACGCGATCGTCCGCCCCGGCCCCTACATCTGCGCCGAGTGGGACAACGGCGGCCTGCCCGCCTGGCTGTTCCGCGACCCCGAGGTGGGGGTCCGCCGCGCCGAACCCCGTTACCTGGCGGCCGTCAAGTCCTACCTCGACCGCGTCTACGACGTCGTCGCCCCGCTCCAGGTCCAGCACGGCGGCCCCGTCATCCTCGTGCAGATCGAGAACGAGTACGGCGCGTTCGGCGACGACAAGACCTACCTCAAGACCTTGGCGGAGCACACCCGCGACGCCGGCATCACCGTGCCGCTGACCACCATCGACCAGCCGACCGACGAGATGCTGGCGGCGGGCAGCCTGGAGGGCCTGCACCGCACCGCGTCCTTCGGCTCACGGGCGGTCGAGCGACTGGCCGCGCTGCGCCGCCACCAGCCGACCGGTCCGCTGATGTGCGCCGAGTTCTGGAACGGCTGGTTCGACCACTGGGGCAGCCACCACCACACCACCTCGGCCGCGGACAGCGCCGCCGAACTCGACGCGCTGCTCTCCGCCGGCGCCTCGGTCAACGTCTACATGTTCCACGGCGGCACCAACTTCGGCTTCACCAGCGGCGCCAACGACAAGGGCCGCTACCAGCCGACCACCACCTCCTACGACTACGACGCGCCGCTGGACGAAGCCGGCAACCCCACCGCCAAGTACCACGCGTTCCGCGAGGTCATCGCCCGCCACCACGACGTGCCCGACGAACCGCCGCCCCCCGCGCGACCGACACCGCGGCTCACGGTGGCGTTGACCGATCCCGTACCCCTGCTCGACCTGGCCGAGCGGTCGACCGCCTGGCAGCGCCACGACACCGTGCCCGCCCTCGACGACCTGGACGGCGCGCCGCGGCTGGCGCTGGCGACCACGCGGGTCGACGCCTCGGACCCCGCCGTGCTGTGCTTCGGCGAGGTGCGCGACCACGCCTCGGTGTTCCTGGACGGCCGACCGGTCGGCGCCCTGCTGCGCGAGCACCACCAACGCGCCCTCGGGCTGCCGCGCGCGGCCGGCGAGTTGGCGGTCCTGGTCGAGGACCACGGGCGGGTCAACTACGGGCCGCGCATCGGGGAACCCAAGGGGCTCATCGGCGGCGCGACCCTCGACGGCCGTCCCCTGACCGGCTGGAACGTGCTCCCGCTCGCCCTCGACGCGCCGCCGGCGGCGTGGACGGACGGGGACGAGCGCAGACCCGTGCCCGCAGCGGTGCCGGGTCCGGTGCTCCTGCGCGCCCGGTTCGACCTCGACCGGCCCGCCGACCTCCACCTGGACACCGGCGGCTGGGGTCGGGGCGTGGTGTGGGTCAACGGCTTCTGCCTCGGCCGGTACTGGTCGCGCGGCCCGCAGCGCACCCTGTACGTGCCCGAGCCGGTGGTGCGCGCCGAGGGCAACGAGCTGGTCGTCCTCGAACTCGCCGCGCTGACCGATCCCACGGCCCGGTTCGTGCCGGAACCGCTGCTCGGCCACACCGAGGCGTGATCGATGTTTGCGCAAACAATCCGCGCCGGGCACCGGCTATAGTGGCGACGCGCCACACGGCGTCGACGCTGCCGCCGGAGAGGAGCCCAGACGTGACAGGGGAATCCGCGTCCGGGCAGCCCGCCGTGCGGCGCGCGCCCGCCCGCCGGGTGTCCATGGCCGACGTCGCCCGGCTGGCCGGTGTGTCGGCGCAGACGGTGTCGCGGGTGTCCAACGGGCACCCCAGCGTCGTCGGCTCGACGCGCGAGCAGGTGCTGGACGCCATGCGGCGCCTCGGCTACCGGCCCAACAGCGCGGCCCGCGCTCTCAAGTACGGCGAGTTCCGCACCATCGGCGTCATCCTGTTCACCCTCTCCTCGGTCGGCAACAGCCGCACCCTGGAGGCCATAGTGGACCACGCCGCGCACGAGGGTTACGCCATCACGTTGATCCCCGTGGCCGTGCCCACCCAGGACGGCGTGCTCGGTGCGTTCACCCGGTTGGGCGAGCTGGCCGTCGACGCGGTCATCGTGATCATGGAGGTCCACCTCCTCGACGCGGCCACGATGACGCTCCCGCTCGGCATCCCGGCCGTGATCGTCGACTCCAACGGCGGGGACCGCTACACCGTCGTCGACACCGACCAGGCCGACGGCACCCGCCAGGCGGTGCGCCACCTGCTCGAACTGGGCCACCGCACCGTGTGGCACGTCGCCGGCCCCGAGGACTCCTACGCCGCCGAACGCCGGGCCGAGACGTGGCGCGCCACCCTGGCCGAAGCCGGCCTGCCCGTGCCCGCGATGGCGCGCGGCGACTGGTCGGCCGACTCCGGCTACCGGGCGGGGCTGGCGCTCGCCGACGAGCCCGGCTGCACGGCGGTGTTCGCCGCCAACGACCAGATGGCGCTCGGCCTGCTGCGCGCGTTCCACGAGAAGGGGAAGGTGGTGCCGCGCGACGTCAGCGTGGTCGGGTTCGACGACATCACCGACGCCACCTCCTTCATCCCGCCCCTGACCACCGTGCACCAGGACTTCACCGAGGTCGGCCGCCACTGCGTCGAACGCGTCCTGCGCCAGGTGCACCACCGCCGCACCAAGCCCGGCACCACGCTGGTCCCGACCCGCCTGGTGGTCCGCTCCAGCACCGCGCCGCCCCCGGCCTGACCGGACGGCTCACGAGACCGGCGTCGGCTCGGACAGGCGCCAGAACTCGGCGTAGCGGCCACCGAGGCGCAGCAGCTCGTCGTGGGAGCCCTCCTCCACGATCCGGCCGCCGTCCAGGAAGGCGATCCGGTCGGCACGTCGCACGGTCCGCACCCGGTGCGCCACCATCACCACCGTCCGGCCCGCCATCAGGCGCTCGACGCCGTCGTGGACGGCCGCCTCGTTCACCGGGTCGAGGGCGGAGGTCACCTCGTCCAGCAGGACGATCGGCGCGTCCTTCAGCAGCGCCCGCGCGATCGAGACGCGCTGGCGCTCTCCGCCCGAGAGCCGCGCGCCGCCCTCGCCGACGTTCGTCGCCCAACCGCCGGGCAGCCGCTCGACCACCTCGTCCAACCGGGCCGCCGCCGCTGCCTCGCGCACCTCGGCGGCGCTCGCGCCGGGACGGCCGAGGCGCACGTTCTCCTCGATCGTGCCGTCGAAGAGGTAGACGTCCTGGAACACGAACGCGATCCGCGCCATCAGCTCCTCGGTGTCGATGGCGCGCACGTCCACACCTCCCACGCGCACCGCGCCCGTGTCCACGTCGTAGAACCGCGCGAGCAGCTGGAGCACCGTGCTCTTGCCCGCGCCCGACGGGCCGACCACGGCGAGCCGCTGCCCCTCCGGCACGGTCAACGACACGTCGTCGACCACCGTGCGGTCGCCGTGCCGGAAGGTGGCGGAGTCCAGTTCCAGCCCGTGGTGCCGCGGCCGGACCGGCTCACGCGGTTGCGGCAACGGCTCGGCGCGCAGCACCGCGTCGAGCCGCGCCAGCTCGAAACGCGCGCCGCGCAGCTTGCCGCCGATATCCGACAGCGACAGCAGCGGGTCCGCGCACCGGGCGGCCAGCACCAGGATCGCCACGACCTCGGCCGCGCCGATCTGCCCGCCGAGCGCGAGGTACGCGCCCAGGACCAGCAGCACCGTGAACATCGCCTGCACCGCCAGCGTCAGGCCCACCGCGCCGGGCAACGCCGACCGCACGGACCGGCGTGACGCGCGCTCGACGTCCCGCAGCGAGTCGTCCAGCGACCGGAAGCGCTCGGCGGTCCGGCCCCCGGCCCGCAGCACCGGCTGCGCCTGGAGGTACTCGATGACCCGCCCGGCGGCCTCGTGGTCGCGTTCGGCGCGCTCGGCGTCGGTGGCGGCGGCCGAGCGTCCCGTCCAGGACTGGACCGCCGCCACGACGGGTGCGGCGGCCAGCGCGGCCAGCCCCAACCGCCAGTCGAAGCCGAGCATCACGACCACGATCGTCAGCGGGGTCACGGCGGCGGAGACGAACGGCGCCAACAGGTGCGCGATCACGCCCATGGCCTGCAACACCCCGGTGCCGGCCAGGACGGACAGCTCCCCGACCCGGCCGCCGTCGTACCAGCCGATGGGCAGGCGGGCCAGGTGGTCGCCGAGCCGGTGGTACATGCCGCGCAGCAACGTCGTACCGGCGCGGAACCCCGAGAGGTCGCTGCGGTAGCGCAGCACCGCGTAGACCGCGACGGCGGCGCCGAACGCGATCAGCGGCGGCCAGACGTCTCCGGGCGTGTGCCCGAGCAGTGCCCGCAGCACGGGGACCAGCAGCGCGTAGGACAGGCCTTCGGCTATCGCGGTGACCGTCATCAGGGTCACGGTGCGGCGCACCGGCCGGGCGTACTCGTTCCCCAGCACCCGCAGCAGCATCCGGATCATCGGGGTTCGCCTCCTCGTCGGACGGGGGTCTCGTCGGCCGTCGCCGCTCGGTGCGATTGCCAGAACGCGGCGAACTTCCCGTCGCGCGCCAGCAGTTCGGTGGGTGCGCCGCGTTCCACGATCACCCCGTCCTCCAGCACCACGACGGTGTCGGCGTCGGCGATCGTCTCCAGCCGGTGGGCGATCACGAGGGTCGTCCGCTCGCCCGCCGACGACGCCAGGGCCCGGCGCACCGCCTGTTCGGTCCGCGGGTCGGCCAAGGCGGTCGCCTCGTCCAGCACCAGCACGGGCGCGTCGGCGAGCAGCGCGCGGGCGAGCGAGATCCGCTGCGCCTCGCCGCCCGACAGCCCGGCGTCCTCGCCGATCACCGACTCGTACCCGCGCGGCAGTTCGAGGATCCGGTCGTGGACGTCCGCCAGCCGGGCGGCGCGGACCACGTCGTCGCGGTCGGCGCGCGGCACCGCCAGCGCGATGTTGTCCGCGACCGACGCGCGCAGCAGTGACGTGGACTGGAAGACGAACGAGACCCTCCGGTAGAGCTCGCGGCTGCCGAGGTCGCGCAGGTCGACACCGCCGAGGAGGACCGAGCCGTGCGTCGGGTCGAAGAACCGCGGCAACAGCTGGACCAGCGTGGACTTCCCGCTGCCCGACGGGCCGACGACCGCGGTGGTCGTGCCCGGTTCGAGCACGAGGTCGATCCCGCGCAACACCTCGTGACCCGGCTCGTAGCCGAACCGGACGTCACGCAGCTCCACCCGGTGCCCGCGCGGCGCGACCGGGTGCGCGGGCTCCGGCAGCGACCGCACCGCCAGCACGTCCCGGATCCGGTCGAGCGCGCGTCGTGCGGCCTGGAGGTCGTCGAAGCCGTGGCCGAGGGCCGCCACCGGAGCCGTCAGGCCGAGCCCGAGCAGCACGAACGGCAGCAGGTCGGCCGGCGCCAGGCCGCCGGAGGTGATCAGGGCCGCGCCGCCGACCAGCACGACCAGCAGCACGAACGGCGGCGACAGCGCCAGCTGCATCCCGGCGGCGATCCCGGCCATGCCGTGCACCCATCGGTTGAACGCGCCGACGAAGTCGTCCACCGCCGTGCGGAACCGGCGATGGGCGCGCTCGCCCCCGCCGAACGCCTTCACCACCGAGATGCCCCGCACGAACTCGACCACCGAGCTCGCGATCCGACCCATGGCGCCGTCGAACTCCTCCTGCTCGCGCAGCCGGGCCGGCGTCATCATCAGCGGGACCAGCGCCACCGCCAGCGCCACCGGTACGACCGTGATCAGCGTGAGCCGCCAGTCGACGGTGACCAGGTAGGCCAACGACACCAGCGGCACCACGAACGCGGCGACGAGCTCGCCGGGGGCGTGGGCGATGACCGGGTGCACCGCGCTCACGTCCTCCCCCACGACCTTCGCCAGCTCGCCGGTCCGGCGGCCGGAGAGCCAGCCGATCGGCGCACGCCCCAGCCGTGCGGCCAGCGCCCGTCGGAACGACAGCTGCACCCGGCCGTCGAGGAGGTGCCCCACCGCCGCCGACGCGGACGTGAACAGCAGCCGGACCACCAGGCCGACCGCGCCCGCGACCACGACGAACCACACGTGGCCGTGGTCGACCGGACCGGGCGACAGCAGCGCACGGCCCAGTTCGACCACCGCCAGCAACGGCGCCAGCCCCGCGACCGCGCCGACCACCTGGAGCACGACGACGACGGCGAAGGTCCACTGGTGAGGGCGCAGCAGCGCGGCCAGGCCCGGTCCCGCCGGGTCGACTTCGGGCGGCGCGATCGCCTCCGTGACGGTCATCGTTCTCCCACCTTCGTCGATCTCGCCGCGAGGCGGTCCCGGAGGAACCCGGCGACCTCCGCCCGCGCGGCCTTCGCCTGCCGCACCACGCCCGGCATGCTGAGGAACCCGTGCGTCGCCCCGGGGTGTTCGGTGAGCCGCGCGGGCGTCCCCGCCTCGCGCAGCCGTTCGGCGTAACGGCGGCCGTGATCGGCCAGCGGGTCGACGGTCGGCACCACCACGAGCGCCGGGGCCAGCCCGCTCAGGTCGTCCGCGCGCAGCGGCGACAGCGCACGGGCATCCGTGCCCGGCGGAACGGCCAACCGCCGGTACAGCAGCAAGTGCGCCATGGTCAGGGTCGGGCTGTTCGCGTGCCGGGTCATCGACGTGTGGTCGAACGCCGCCTCGGTCAGGTCGAGCGCGGGGTTGACCAACACCTGCGCCCGCAGCGGCAGCCCGGACTCCCTGGCCCGGATCGCGGCCAGCGCGGCGATCACCCCGCCGTTGCTCTCGCCGAAGACCGCGGTCCGCGCCGGGTCGATCCCCCAGTCCCCGGCGTACCGCACCACGTGCCGCAGCACGTCCCAACCGTCGTCGACGGCCGCCGGCAGCGGGGTCCCCGGAGCGAGGAGCCGGTGCTCGACCGAGACGACGACCGCGGGCAGCCGTGCGGCGAGGTGGCTGTTCACCCAGTCGCTCTGCGCCGCCGTGCCGACGAACCCGCCGCCGTGCACGTGGAGCACGAGCGGCAGGTCGACGTCCCCGCCGCGGTCCGGCGACGGCCGGTACACCCGGACCCGGACCTCGCGGTCGGCCAACGCCACCTCCCGCCACCTGATCCCGGCGCCGCGATCCGGCAGCCCGGTGACCACCCGGACCAGGCGGGACGCCCGCCTGCGGTTCTCCGCGTCGCGGTAGGCGATCAACTCCTCCGTCGTCATCGCCGACCAGTCCGGCTCCTTCCTCAGGGCGTGCAGCAGCCGGATCCCCACCGACGGGCGTTCGACGCCGATGACGTCGTCCATGTCTCCTCCTCGACCACCGTAGTTTCGCTACCGATGGTATCGATACCGATCGTAGCGCAATTGGTTATCGTGGGGTCATGACCCGAGCGACCCCGTCCGGCAGGCCGCCCGGCCGCCCGCGCGCCGGCATCGACGCGGTGGTCTTCGCCGCGACGCTGGGCACCATCCACGAGCTCGGCTACGCGGGCGCGACGATGGACCGCATCGCGGCGGCGGCGGGGGTCGCGAAGACGACGCTCTACCGGCGGTGGGAGTCGAAGGGCGCGCTGATCGTGGACTGCATCCTCGACGCGTTCGGCCCGCTGCGGCCGGAGAGCGCCGACCGGGTCGAGATCCTGACCTCGGCCATCCGGTTGGCCGCGGCGAAGATCGGCGAGCCGGGGCTCGCCGCGGCGTTCGCGGGCGTGTTCGTGGACGCCATCGGCGACCCGGCCCTGCGCGAAGTCCTGTCGACGCGGTTGCAGGCCCCGTACCTCGCCGTGCTCCAGGACGCGCTGGGCGAGCCGGAGGACCGGGTCCTGCTCTTCATCGACGTCGTCGTCGGGACCCTGCTGCACCGGATGGGCATGACCGGCGTGCCGATGGTCGACGCCGACGTCGACGCGCTGATCGCGATGATCCTGCGCGACTTCGCCGACTCCGAGCGGTGATCACGCCGGCCACGACCGCGCCGCCGGTGTTCACAACTCGTTGTTCAGCCCGCTCCGGGCGAACCTGAACACCCTCCGCACCGCTTCACTCGGGACCGATGACGGAGCCCGTGCCGCGTCCACGTCCGCGGCACGGGCTCCCCCCCTACGGACAGGGAGGTCCCGTGGCGCGAAGAGCAGTGGCGTTGGCGCTGGCCGCCGCACTGGCGGGAACGGCGGCGCCCGCCCACGCCGCACCCGACAGCACACCACCGGACACGACCGCGCCCGGCAGCGCGCGGGGCGCGACGTCGCCGAACGACCGCAAGACCGTCACCCTCGTCACCGGCGACCGGGTCGTCCTCGACGGCGACCGGGTCGTCTCCGTCACGCCCGGCGCGCACCGGCAGGACGTCTCGTTCCAGGTCACCCGGCACGCGGGCCGCCTGCGCGTGGTCCCGGCCGACGTGGCCGGACCGCTGGCCGAGGGCCGGGTGGACCAACGGCTGTTCGACGTCACCGGGCTGGTCGAGGCCGGGTACGACGACGCGCGGCGCGACACCGTGCCGGTGATCGTCTCCGGGGGCCGCCCGCCGTCGGGCGCACGGGTGGCCGGCGCGCTGCCCGCCGTCGACGCGGTGGCGGCCGAGGTCCCGAAGTCGACCGGGTGGCTCGACCTGCCCGAGGGCCCCGGCAAGGTGTGGCTGGACGGGATGGCCCGCCCGCTGCTGGACCGCAGCACCACGCAGGTCGGCGCGCCGGCGGCGTGGGCGGCCGGGCTGACCGGCGCGGGCGTGACCGTCGCGGTCGTCGACACGGGCGTGGAGGGCGATCACCCCGACCTGGTCGGGCGGGAGGTCGCCGGGCGCGACTTCAGCCACGAGCAGGACGGCGTCGACCACTTCGGCCACGGCACGCACGTCGCCGCCACGATCGCCGGTCACCGCGCGCCCTACCGGGGAGTCGCGCCGGACGCGCGGCTGCTCGACGCGAAGGTGTGCGACCGCGAGGGGTTCTGCCCGGAGTCGGCGATCGTCGAGGGGATGCGCTGGGCCGCGGAGCAGGGCGCGGACGTGGTGAACATCAGCCTCGGCCTGCCGCCCAGCGACGACGTCGACCCGGTCGAGGCCGCCGTGGACGCCCTGTCGGCGAGCCACGGCACGCTGTTCGTGGTCTCGGCGGGCAACTCCGGTGACGCGCCGGGCACCCTGCTCTCACCGGGCACCGCCGACGCCGCGCTGACCGTCGGCGCGGTGGCGCGCGACGACTCGATCGCCGAGTTCTCCAGCCGGGGACCGAGGGCCGCCGACGGCGCGGTCAAGCCCGACATCACCGCGCCGGGCGTGGACGTCGTCGCGGCGAGGGCGAGCACCGGCGGAGCCCTCGGCACGCCCGTCGGCGAGCACCACATGGCCCTGTCCGGCACCTCGATGGCCTCGCCGCACGTCGCCGGCGCGGCGGCGCTGCTGGCCCAGCGGCACCCGGACTGGGACGGCGCGCGGCTCAAGGCGGCGCTGACCGCCTCGGCGCGGCCGAACCCGGCGCTGGGCGTGCACGACCAGGGCTCGGGCCGCCTGGACATCGCCGCGGCGCTGTCCACGACGATCACCAGCCAACCCACGTCGGTCGTCCTCGGCAGGCACGAGTGGCCGCACGACGACGACCGGCCCACCACGAAACCCCTGGCCTACCGCAACGACGGCGCGCAGCCGGTCACGCTGGACCTGGCAGTGCGGGCGGACGGGCCCGGCGTGTTCTCGGTGTCCCCGACGAGCGTCACCGTCCCGGCGGGCGGCACCGCCGAGGTCGCCGTCACGGGTGACGCGCGGCAGGCGGCCGCGGACGGCGCGCACTCGGGGACGGTGGTGGCGACCGCCGGCGGCACGGAGGTGCTGCGGACGCCGGTCGGCCTCAACCGCGAGGCGGAGAGCCACCCGGTCACCTTCGACTACCCCGGCGCACCCGAGGGCAGGGCGTTCACGCTCTTGGTGCACCTGGCGACCGGCGCGCACACCTACGTGCGCGACGGCACCGCGCGGCTGGCCAAGGGCGACTACCTGGTACAGACGCTGCTGGGCCCGGAGGAGGGCCCGCACACGATCGTCACCCGGCCGGACCTCCGGGTCGAGGGAGCGGCGCACGTCGTCCTCGACGCCCGCGCGACGGGACCGCTGGAGGTCGTCGCGCCCGATCCGGCCGCGACGGCGGGCGAGCACCACGTGGTGGTCGAGCGCCGGCTCGGCGAGCACGCCGTGAGCGTGGGGGTGTACCACCCCGGCGGTTTCCGGGCCGGGACGCGGATCGGTCACGCCGGGCCGTCACTGCCGGCCGGCGAGCTGGACGTCTTCGTCTCCGCGCAGTCCGCGAGCCCGTCGGCGGCCTACTGGCTGGAGTGGGTCGAGCACGGCCGGGTGCCCGACGGGTTCGTGCGGCGGCCGCGTGAGTCGGACCTGGCGAAGGTGCGCACCACGTTCGCACCGAAGAGCACGGGCGGGTACCGGGAGTTGGGCGGCTACGTGGTCGCGCCGTCCGGTGCGACCGGGCCGGCCTTGTTCACGGACGTGGCTTCCTCGCCCGTCTTCACGCGCTACACGACACCGGATGTCGTCTGGCAGGCGCTCTACGTCGACGAAGGAGCTCTGATGACCGCGAAGCAGGAGCGGTACGGCGCGGGCCGGACCTACGACCGGTCGTTCGGCGCGCCCGTCATCGGTCCGGTGATGTACTCCGGCGACTACCCGAACCTGGCGCGCACCGGGAACGACGTGGCGATCTCCCTGTCGCTGTTCGGCGACCGCGAGGGCAACGAGGGCTACTCCAGGACCGCCTCCGCGCGCACCGCGCTGTACCGCGACGGGCAACTGGTCGGCGAGAACGACAGCAGCGGCCACGGGGTGTTCGCGGTGCCGCCGGGGCCCGCGGTGTTCCGGGCGCTGACCGAGGTGACGCGCGCGCCGGAGGTCTCGGACTTCAGCACGCGCATCGAGGTCGACTGGACGTTCCGCTCCGACACCACCAACCGCGAACGGCGGCTGCCGATGTCGGTGGTGCGGTTCACCCCGGAGCTGGACCACACGGGCAGCGCGCCCGCGTACCGGCCGCTGACCGTGCCGCTGGTGGTGGACCAGCAGCGCGGCGTGGACAACGCGCCGCTGCGCCACTTCCACGTGGAGGTGTCCTACGACGACGGCGCGAGCTGGGTGAGCCTCCCGGTGCTGGGCCGCGCGGCGCTGGTGGGCAACCGGGCGAAGCCGGGCACGTTCGCCTCGCTGCGCGTGCACGCCACCGACGGCCGGGGCGGCGAGCTGAGCCAGACCGTGATCCGGGCCTACCGGCTCGGCTGACGGTCCGGGGCAGGCGCCGGGCGGGTGTCCGCCCTCCCGCCCGGCGCCGTCACGGGCACAGCGGTCGTTCCGCCACACCGGGGAAGTGCGCCGCCCAGTCGACGTCCACCAGTTCGAGGCACACGTCGCCGATCACCTGGTCGACGTCCACCGCGAGCCGCCACAGCGCGCCGCGGGTGTCCACCATCAGCAATTCGCCGTGCTCGTAGCGCACGAAGCTGAACTCCACGCCCGGTGCGCGCAGCGAGAGCGGTTCCCCACCGGTCAGGTCCCACAGCCACACCGAGTCGCGGTGCACCGCCATGACGGCGTGGCCGTTGCGGGAGAACTCGACCACGGCCGCCTCCGGGATCCCGTCCGCCTCCAGCAGCGTCCTGGACCCGTCCAGCACGGTGAGGTGCGCGTCGTCCCGGTCGGAGACGGCGAGCAGGGAGCCCGGACCCGTCACGAGCGACAGCCGCGCGTCACGGCTGAACACGGGGGTGACCCGGCCGTCCAGCGACCACACCTCCACGTGCCGCAGGTCGTCGTCGCGGCGGGCCAGGACCACGCCGTCGCCGTCGTCCAACGGCATGGCGTACTCGACACCGTCGACGGGCAAACGGGTGCGGGTGGTGTCGCCGGGGCGCCAGTGGACCGCGCCGCCGTCCTCGACGGCGGTCATGAGGGTGCCCGCCGCGTCGATGCCGAGGGGGAACGGCCAGTCGGTCATGGTGCCGGCGATGCGCGGTGCGCCGGGATCCCTCAGGTCCCACAGCTGGAACTCGTCGCGGTCGACCACCATGACCGCGGTGCGCTCGTCGGCGCTGATCAGGTTGAGGAAGCCGTCGGGCGGCACCGGCATCCCACCGCCCCGCTGCTGCTCGGGTCCTGCCCAGAGCCGGATGTTGCCCGGCAACCCGGGTTCGGGGCCGAACTCCTGGGTCACCGCGATGCTGCCGGGCACGCGCAGGTAACCACTGCCCAGGGTGGTGGCGGTACCCGCCGCGCGGGCGAGCAGCAGCGCGTCGCGGGACTGGGTGGTGGGTGCGACGCGGTAGGCGGCCAGGGCGAGCGCCGCCGCTTCGCGCGGGCGGGTCAGCAGGTCCAGGGCGCTGTCGGCGGCGCGCATCGACAGCGTCTGGTTGCGCTCGCGGGTGGCGGCGCGCTGGGCGGTGACGGCGTAGACGGCGGTGGCGGTGAGCAGCAGGACGAGCGCGGCGAGGCAGGCGACGAGTCGCCGCAGCCTGCGCACGCCCCGCCGGCGCACCGCCTCGCGGTCGCGTTCGGCGGCCAGGCCCGCGTCGACGAACTCCCGCTCGGCCGCGTTGAGGCGGGGCGCCAGGCGGCGTGCCTGTTCGAGGTGGACGCCGCGGTAGAGCACGTCGGGGTCGCGGTCGTGGGCGCGCCACGCGTCCGCGGCGCTGGTGAGCCTGCGGTGGGCGCGCAGCGCCTCGCGGTCCTCGTCCAGCCAGCCGACCAGCCTCGGCCACGCGCGCAGCAGCGCCTCGTGGGTCAGCTCGACGGTGTCGCGGTCGAGGGTGATCAGCCTGGCCGCGGCGAGCCGGTCGAGGAGCGCGTCGCGCGCGTCGAGTTCGGCCCGGGCGACGCGGCGGCGGGTGTCCTCGGTGCCGTCACCGGGCGCGACCAGGCGTTGGAACACCTGCCGTGCCGCCTCCCGGTCCGGCCCGGGTAACGCGTCGTAGACCTGTTCGGCGGTGCGGGCCAGGGCGTGCTCGACGCCGCCCGCGTCCTCGTAGCCCGCCAACGTGAGCACCGCGCCGCGGCGCCGTCGCCACGTCTCGACCAGCACGTGCGAGGCCAGCGGCAGCGCGCCCGACTGGGCGGCGACGTCCGCGATCAGCCGTGCCACCAAGGCGTTCTCCAGCGAGGCACCCCGGCGGGCGGCGGGTTCGACGACCGCGCGGCGGAACTGCTCGGCGTTCATCGGGCCGACGAGCGACTGCGAGCGGTGCAGCGCGTCGAGCAGCTCGGGGTGGCGGGCGCAGTGGCCGTAGAAGTCGGCGCGCACGCCGATGACGACCCGGGCGGCGCCGGCGGCGTGGGTGAGCGCGTGCACCAGCCAGCGGCGGTCGACCTCCTGGCAGAGGGTGAAGACCTCTTCGAACTGGTCGACCACGAGCAGCAGGTCGTCGGCGGCCCGGCGCAGCAGCACGCGCAGGTGCTCGGGGTCGGCGGCGAGTTCGGCGCGCACCTCGACCGCGGACCGGTCGTCGGCGAGCGCCGCGGCCAGCTCGGTGATCGGGTCCGAACCGGGCGTGATGACCAGGTGCGCGCCCCACCGGGCGGCCAGTCCCGCGCGCAGCAACGACGACTTGCCCGCGCCGGACGCGCCGAACACCCCGACGAAGGGCCGTTCGCGCACCAGCGCCAGCAGTCGGCCCACCTCGGCCTCGCGACCGAAGAACCGGTCGGCGTCGCCCACCTGGTAGGCGGCCAGCCCCACGTAGGGCGCGTCGCCGTCGTCCGGTCCCTCGGCGGCCAGCTCGCGCCAGCGGGCCGTCCACTGATCGACGTCTCCCCCGCACGCGCGGACGAACGCCTTGGTGACCGCGAGGCTGGGCAACCTCCGCCCCGACACCGCCTCGGACAGCGCGGCGGGCGAGTAGTTCGCCAGGCGGCCCAGCTCGCGGTAGGACGGCAGCCCGGCGACGCGACGCAACCGCCGCAGGTCACCGGCGAACTTCAGCACCGGCGTGTCCTCTTCGACCAGCGGACGTTCCGTGCGCGGCACCCTGATCCCCCTTCGACGCCTCGAATTCTCCCGGCGAAGACCACCGGCGGGCACCACCGAGGGGCGTCCTTTCCCACATTGCGCAACGTTGCGCAAGGCCCCGAGCGGCCTCAACCGGGACGGCCGATTCGCCTTCCACCCCCTGGTCCACCTGGCCGCTTTGCGAACTCGTAACCCGAATGGCGGATGCCGACCCAGTGGCACGACCTGACACTAACACCGCTCTGGGAGCGCTCCCAGGTGCAAGCGGAGGCACCCGCGCACGTCCGCGTCGTCGATCAACGAAGATTTGGCGGTACACATGCTTCGCTCCTCCCAAGACGTCCCCGACCGACGCCGCCGGGCGCCGGGAACCACGACGGAGGTCGTGCCGACCCGCGGCAAGGCCGCCGTGTGGCGGGCGTCCGCGATCCTCGGGGCCTGCCTGACCCTGCTGGCGACCGTGCTGGTCACCTTCGGCGCGGGCAACGCCGCCGCGCACGGCGCGGTCAGCGACCCGCCCTCGCGCCACTACGGCTGCTACCACCGCTGGCCCAACGGCCCGTCGCAGCAGATGGCCACCGAAGACCCCATGTGCTACCAGGCGTGGCAGGCCGACCCGTCCGCGATGTACAACTGGAACGGCCTGTTCCGCGAGGGCGTCGCCGGCAACCACCAGGGCGCCATCCCCGACGGGCAGCTGTGCAGCGGCGGCCTGACCTTCAACGGCCGCTACGCCGCGATGGACAAGATCGGCGCGTGGGTCGCCCCGAGCAAGCCCAGCCGGTTCACCCTCAACCTGAACGACACGTCCTCGCACGGCGCCGACTACATCCGCGTCTACGCCACCAAGCAGGGCTTCAACCCCAAGACCCAGGCCGTGAAGTGGAGCGACCTGGAACTGGTCGGCCAGACCGGCAGGATCCCCACGGGCAACCGCACGCCCGTCGAGATCAACGCGCCCGGCCGCAGCGGCCACCACGTCCTCTTCACCGTGTGGCAGGCCAGCCACCTGGACCAGAGCTACTACGCGTGCAGCGACGTGAACTTCACCGACGGTGGCACCACGACCACCACCACCCCGACCAGCACCACGACCACGACGACCACCACCACCACGACGACGACCGGGAACCCCTCGGCGGGCTGCTCGGCCACCTTCCGGGTGACCTCGCAGTGGTCCGGCGGCTTCCAGGTCGAGGCGCGCGTGACCGCCGGCGCGTCGGCGATCTCCGGCTGGACGGTCAGCTGGACGTTCACCAACGGTGAGCGGATCAACTCCTCGTGGAGCGCGGCCGTGACCACCAGCGGGTCCTCGGTCACCGCCCGCAACGCCGCTTACAACGGCTCGGTGGGCGCGGGCGCGAGCGCCACCTTCGGGTTCGTCGCCTCCGGCACCGCCGGGACGCCGACCCTCACCTGCACCGCGTCCTGATCCCGTCGGGGCGCCCCCCGCCCCGCCCGCGGCGGGGCGCGCCCCCGGCGGAAACCCCCCCCCCGCCGCGGGGGGGGGGGGGGGCGGCCCGCGGGGGGGGGGCCCCCCCCCCGGGGGGGGGGGCCCCCCGGGGGGGGGGGCCCCCCCGACGTGCTTCAGCCCGCCTGCCGGCTGAGGTGCTCCCACTTGGCGAGCTCGGCCGTGCGCGCCCGCGCCATCTCCTCGACCATGCCGTAGGCCGCACCTCCCAGGACCAGCCGCTTCGGCGGCTCGGGCAGGTCCACGACCTGCATGAGGACCGACGCGGCCAGGCCCGGGTCGAAGTCCTCCGACTCGCCCCACAGCTCGTTCAGCCAGGCACGCAGCGGCGCATAGGCGGAGTCCTCCTCGGTCATCGTGAGCCCGAGGGTGAACAGGTCCGTCCGGTAGCCGCCGGGCTGCAGGATGGTCACCTTGATCCCGAAGCGCTCGACCTCCATCGCCAGCGCTTCGCTCATCGCGTCGAGCGCGGCCTTGCCCGCGCTGTACAGGCCGGTCGCCGCGAAGCCACCGGCGGAGCCCATCGACGAGACCTGCACGACGTGGCCCGAGCCCTGCGACCGCAGGAGCGGGACGACCGCCTGGTTCACCCAGAGCGCGCCGAAGAAGTTCGTGTCGAGGTGGGCGCGGGCCTGCTCCTCGGTGACCTCCTCGACCATGCCGAGCAGCGCGCCACCGGCGTTGTTGACCACGACGTCCAGCCGGCCGAACGCCGCGAACGCCCGCTGCACCCCGGCGACGACCGCCTGCCGATCGGACACGTCCAGCGGGAAGGCGACCAGCCTGCCCCCGCTACCGGCGACGAGGTCGTCCAACGGCGTGACGTCGCGGGCGACGCCGACGACCTGATCCCCCGCCGCGAGCGCGGCCTCCGTGAACGCACGCCCCAGACCACGCGAGGCGCCCGTGATGAACCAGGTACGAGTGTGTTCGCGCGTCATGGCGTCTCCCCAACTTGTGAGACGATACGTCCCGTCTCGATGCACGGAACCCTGACAGACACCGGGGCACAAGTCAAGACGGACCGTCTCGTTCCGAGTACAGTGCCGCCATGGCCACCAGCACCACGCCGAACAGCACCCGTCGCAGCGAGCGGTCCCGACTGGCAATCCTCACCGCGACGCGCGAGCTCATCGGCGACCTCGGGTACGCCAAGTTGACGATCGAGGCCATCGCCGCCCGCGCGGGCGTCGGCAAGCAGACGATCTACCGCTGGTGGCCGTCGAAGGGCGCGGTCGTCTTCGACTCCCTGCTGGCGTTGAGCGAACGACCGGACGGCGGCGGCATCGAACTGCCGGACACCGGGGACGTCGAGCGGGACCTGAAGACGGTGCTGCGCGCAACGGCGGCCGAGTTCGCCGATCCCGGCTTCGAGGCCCCGATCCGGGCACTGAACACGGAGATCATCAACGACCCCGACCTCGCCGCCGCTTACCGGGAGAAGATGGAACGGCCGATGCGCGAGGCGAAGCGCCGACGGCTGCGCAGCGCCCAGGAGGCCGGCCAACTGTCCCCCGACGCCGACCTCGACCTCGTCATCGACCTGCTGTACGCGCCACTGGCCCAACGCTGGCTGCTGCGCTCCGGCCCACTGGACGACGCGTTCGCCGACGCCCTGGTCACCGCCACCCTCCGCGCCTTCCGCCCGTGAAGCCCGATACCGCCACCTGCGTTCGCCGGTATTCCATCAAGTGGTCGTGACGAATCGTCACATGTGGCTTGACCGGTAATTGGGCCGCTCATGCACGCGAGCACCCACGACCTCCAGGCCGCAACCCGCGATAGGGCGGTGAAGGGCGGGCGCATCGCTCATACATTCAGGGTGCCCTGCCGGCGGATCGAAGTGGCCGCGAACCCGACTTGCCGCGGCGGCTTCACCCTCACCACACCCTGGAGTGCCATGACCGAGCCGCCAAGGTCTTGAACGCACGCACCGCGCGACGTCTGCGCCGCCGACCGACGCCGAAGCGGTCGCGCTGCCGCGGTGCCCCGTCACCGAACTGAAGGCGCCGGGCGAACTGGCCGAGTTCGACGAGGACGAAGGTCAGGCCCGGCTCGGCATCGTGCTCCAGGCCCCGGCTCGGCGCACCACCACGCACCTCCGTCATCGTCACCACCGGCGAACCGGATGGGGATGACCGACCGGGTCGGACCAAGACCGAAAACCACTGGAGGTGCCTCATCGGCGACACACGAAAGGACGTGGATCAGTGCCGACGTTAACAATCAATTTCGATTCCTACCGGATCCGGCATGACGCAGGACCGCTCGCCTCGCAGAACTACGTGGCCGTGATCGAATGCCTGGCCGGCCTCGCAGAAGTAGTCAACCTTATTTTCATGAAAGAAGGGATCACCCCTCCCCAGAACGTCAAGGCCGCCAACGGCGTCGTCCTCTTGTATTTCCCGGTCTCCCGGTTCAACGACATCTTGAACACCATCCGCTACGAAAAGCCACTGCGCTGCGTCTTCAACTCGGACAGTTTCTGGGGCTATCTGGAGACGAACAGCAGCGAACCGACCGGCGAGCAAGAAGGCTGAACCGGCCTGTTGAACCAACATGGCCGTGCCTGATCACCTGACGAAGGGCGCGGTGCGACCGGACACACGCGAGTTGCACCGCGCCCTGTCCGCCGGAGAGGGCGGTCGTTCGATCGGCTTGTTTCCGACCCACACCGGGTGACGCCACGGCACGCATCTTGCGCAGCCTCATGCCGTACTGCTGCTCTTGACCCAAGGGTGCGCACCAACCGGAGAAAGGAACTCACATGCCGCGGCGATCGACATCCGCAGGCCTGGTAGTCCTCTACCTGGCGTCCCTCCTCTGGCCATCCCCCGCCACGGCCGTAACGAGCGACGACCTGGAGGGCTGGTTCACGGACGATGACGTCGCCATCCGCTCGGAACCCCGTCTCTCCGCACGCATCCACGGACGAGGCTATCGGGATCACAAAGTCACCTTGCACTGCTTCACCGTCGGGGATGACGTCGACGGGATCAAAGACTGGCTGAAGCTGACCGACCGGACCACTAACGTCCACGGGTTCTCCTCAGCGAAATATGTCAGCTTCGACTGGCACCACGAAGCTCCATCGAAGTGCTGAGGGCCAGCCGTCGACCGCACGGCTGGTCGACCTGCCCACGGCACGCCGACTCGCCGTGCTGGGGCGCGAGCCGCCGGCGAAGGTCTGGCAGGTAATCGACGAGGTCGCGCTGCGGCGCATTGCCACTGGTGCCGATGGCACCTTCGCCCCGCGCTTCGCTGAAGTCCCGCCCTGCGTAGGACATCCGGTTCTCACGCCCCACCTCGATGTGTCTGCCTAGGGCGGTCGTGTCATGACGCTGGTGCGGGAACCGATCCACCCGAACTGGCCGGTATCGCCGCGGCAGCCGGGTTGATCGTCAAGGGTGCATCCGGGCGCCCTTGAGCGCCTTCTCCAACACGCAGATGTGGGATCCATCCCACCGCATCCGACGGCACGGCACACCCCCGCAAACGCGCCGCGACCGGTGCCGTCAGCATCTCCCCCGTGGGACACTAACCCCTGAGGGCGGTCACCATGGGTAACCGAATCGTCCCCAGCCTCGTGTTCGGCGGCCACCCCGAGCCGAGGACTTTCCCACCGGATGTCCGCTGCGGTGAGGGCGTCGATGATGCCGTAGGCGCGGGCTGCGGTCAGGTACTGGGCCAAGCCGGGCAATGCGGGCGACGTCCAGAGCAAGCGCCTGACTGGGTCGGCGACGACCTGGACATTCATGCCGTGGCGCTTGCGCTTTCCGGAGTAGTACGCCGGTCGGTTGCGATGCGGTCGATGCGCAGCAGGGTGCCGTCGAGGACGACGTGGATGTAGCGGCAGACGGTGGCCAGGCTGAACAACAAGCCCGCAACCTGCTCATGGATTTGGGCGACCGGGCCGACGCTTCCGGTTCCTCATCCCCGACCGGGCCGGCCAGTTCACCGCCTCGTTCGACGCGGTCTTCTCCGGTACAGGCATCCGGGTTGTGAAGACCCCATCAAGGTGTCCACGAGCCACCGCCGACCACACCAAGCCCTCCAACTCACACCACCACGGCAGGACCATCCGACCGCAGAGCCCAATTGAACCTCAATACGCCGACGACCAGTCCTTGGCGGTCTGATCAATGAGTACGAACCCACAGCAGCATAAGCGTAAGTCAGAGCACGTGGCCTACTGTCGAAATTGGTTCACCGATCGACACGAACACGTACGGGTTGTGGTGACCCCGCAGCCACACGGCGCACTCGAGTGGCTGCGGGACTCTACCCACGTCGTGTTTCGTTTACCCGAACAGGCGACGATTGCAGAGTGGTCGCCCACAGGGGGAAGCGCGAACCGCCTGACAGCCTGTCGAGGCTGGACGTTTCAAGACGATGAGACGCTCTTACGTCAGTTCACAACGGCTCGATGATGTGCACGCGGCCCTCACCGACACCGGGGACGTTGGGCCTGAGACCATCGTAGTTGAACTCCGGGTCCCGCAGACAGGCCAGGACCTGGGAGACGTCCCAACCAGGGAACTGCGTGGTGGCCTGATGGGCATCGGCGGCGCCCTGGGCAGCCATCCCGAAGGCGTTGGCACCCGCGACCCCTTCGCTCCGCTCGGCCGTACCGGCCAGCCCGGTCACCCACACCTTCACCCACGGGTAGTTGGACAGGACGCCCGATGCCGCCACCACCACCCCGCCCGGCCCGGAGATCATCCGGATCGGACGGTCCACGCGGTCCTTGCACGCCTTCACGTCCGCACCGATGGAGAGCAGCTTGAGCAGCTGGTCGCCGCGGCTGGCGACGACCGGCACGACGGTGTCGGCTTCGGTGCACAGCCTCTCCACGTCCTCTCTCTTCAGGGTGGGCTCGGCTGTGCCGTTGTTGGCGGGCACCTCTTTCGCCACGACGTCCTTCTCCTCCGAGCCGATGTTGCGCTCGTTCAGGTCGGCCCGGAGTTCGTTGCTGAAGTAGGTGTCGTCGGGGTCGTAGACGACCGCGGCGCCCAAGTTGCCGGGTTGTGCTCGCACCCATTTCGCGATCTCCTCCGCGAACGCCGCGTTGAACGGGGAGGAGAGGAACATGTTGGGGTTGGCGGTCATGCCGCTGCCGTACATCGCCGCGCCGATCACCGGGATGCCGGTGAGGCCGCCGATGGCGTCGAGCGCCTGTGGCCTGCTCTGCGAGATGCCGATGACGGCCGCCAGTTCGCCGCGCCCTGCCCGCTTGCGCGCCGCGATCCGCTCGGCGACCCACTGCCCGTCGGCGAACCGGTCGCCGCTGTTGGCCAAGACCAGCTTCACCGGCACCTTGCCATCGTCGCTGTCGGCCAGCTGGTTGTGCTCCTTCTGCTTGCCCACCACACCTTTCAGCTGCCAGATGGCGTTCGGCGGCGCCGTGCTCTCGGCCTGGTCGGCTCGGGTCAGCGGGCCGAAGAAGACCACGGTCCGGTAGTAGCGCGGATTGCCCTGTCGGTCTTTGAGCCTGTCCACGGCATCGTTGTTCTCGGCCGTCTGCCGTTCGAGGGCCGCGAGGTCGGGCACGAGATCGTTGTCGATGATCTTGCCGCTGACGAAGCTGCACCCGCTGTCGATGACACCGACCCGCTCACCGGTGCCATTGATCTTCGTCTCCGAGCAGCCACCCAGCAGGTACTGATAGGCCCCGAAACCGGCCGCACCCGCCAGCAGTGCGATCACGACGGCCAACGGCGCGACCGCCGACAGACCCGGTACCCGCGGTGTGACGTGGCGGTGGGACCCGATCCATATCCCGACAGCGGGGTTCTCCTCCGCGGCCTTCTCACCGGCAACCGGCAGGCGGGCCGCCAGGTACGGCGGCTTGGGCAGTGCCGTCCGTTCGCCGTTGACGAACCGATTCAACGTGGCCGCCGCGTCCGGCACGCTGTGGGTGGTCGTGGCCACGCGAGCCGCGTGATCCGGGTTCAGGGCGCCGACGATCAGCAACGGCGCGGGATTGAGATCCTTCATCTGCTCGGCGAACTCGTCGAGCAGGGCCGCGACGTGCGGCTGGGCACCGTCCAACAGCAGCATCGGTGTCCACCGGCGTCGCCGACGGCGCGGCGATATCCGGCCGGGCCGCATCAGGTCGGACAGATCCTCCAGCAAGGCTTTGACGAGGACCTGGCGGCGCAGGTTGTCGAGACGCCCGGTCTTCAGCTCACCGATGGACAGCAATGACAACGCTTGGGAGGCGAAATCACCCGGGTTGCCGGTCGCGCTCTTCACCAGGTCGCGGAGCCAGCGTGTCGAGCGACCGTTGAGGATCCTGGTGTACAGCCACTTCAGCGGGCCGCTCAGAATCGCGGTGAGCAACGTCCCGATCAGATGGACCGGTAAGTCCGCTTGGCTCATCTCACGAGCCCAACCGAGCACAGGCTTGCGGCTCTCCCAACGCTGGTACAGCAGGGCGAGGAGCCTCGCTCTCTGCGTAGCGCGTCCTGCCGCGCCGACCTCTCCGTCGGCATCGAGGATGTCCTGGGCCAGTTGGAACCGCCGGGGTCTCCAGTTCTTGCCGGCGGTGCGGGGGATGCGATCTCGCAGCTTCTGCACGAGCAAGTCCAGCAGCGCCACATACGGCGGCAACCCCGTCGTGGCGGCTGACTCGACGAGATCCTTGTCCGCGTACGCGTGCGGCACCAGAGCGCTGTCCCCCAAACCGGACAGCCGGTCCTTGAGGTCGGAGAGGAACTGCGCGTTCAAATCCGGATCGGACGAGGTCGCCACGACCACCAGGGAAGGCAGCTTGGGGCTGTGGCACGTGACGTCGTCGAGCAGGGAAACCAGCCTGTCCATGCCATCGACCGGTTTGAGCATTTAGACCTCCACTATGTTTCCACAAAGTCCCTACATCGATCAAGTCACAGTCAGCGCCGAGACGTACCCGCATGCGATGCGCAGTTTACGAACCGATAATCACGAGGTAGGCACGTGCATACCACCCGGCTTCATCGGCCACGAGTAGCAGCCGTTCGACTCTCCGTCGGCACGCCGCTAAAACATGTCACGTCTAATCAGTTACAAACGTGACGGCGTACGCCGCCCGGACGGGCATCCCCTAACCGTTGCACTCGCGGCATGACATCGGCCTGCCGACCCGAACTTCATCATGACAATCGCCACGACGACATGGCGATACGTTATGCAGCTAACTCGTCACGCGTCTCCTACCAAGAGAAAGGCAGGCCAAGAAGCGACGACCTCCGATCATCGCGGTAGCGACACCTTACGGCTCGCCCGTGCGACTGGATCCGCAATTTTCGGTAGTTACCCGATTCGTGATCTCACGGGCTCACGACACCAAGAGAGCAGCGCCACATAGGGCATCCCGTACGGCCAGTCGGTCGAAGGCCGCAGAGGTAGTACCTCTGATGCGACGCGCGGGTAGATACATGCCGGACACCGCCCAGCGCCGAGCGGTCTGCCAATCGCGCCAAGCGGCTGAACGCAAGGACGAGCGACACGGCGGGCAGATCACCCGAACCGGAATGAGCTTCCACGTCTGAACGTGCGCCGCACATAGCGGCAATCGCGGCTGCGGGGTTCCAGAACTCTGCGACTGAGCGCTGAACTGCGGGATCGCGCACCATGAGCCGTCGAGGCATGATCGCGAGGCGCGGCGCTACGACTGCTCTACCTGATCTTCGTCCGGCTCGTTGGCCGGCCAGTCCTGCCCGGCCGGTCATCGGCGGCCAAAGACGTGGAGCTGCTGGTGCTGCGGCACGAGATCGCCGTCCTGGTACGCCAACTCGGTGACGCCCGTCCGCAGTTTTCCCGCCGACCGGGCGTTCCTCGCGGCACTACCGCCCTGCCTCCCAACCGCCACGCGTTATCGGCTCCCAACTGCTGGTCCGTCCGGAGACGGTACTGCGGTGGCACCGCGACCTCCTCGCGCGCCACCACTCCCCCAGGTCCCACGCCAATCGGCCCGACCGACCACGAACCATCCGCTCGATCCGACTCCTGGCGCTGTGCCTGGCGCAGGAGAACCCCGCCTGGGGCTACCGCCGCATCCACGGCGAACTCCTGGTACTCGGCATCGACGTCGCCGCGTCGACGGCGTGGCAGATCCTCCCGGCCGCACCCTCATCTGGAACCAACAGCACCTGCTCCAGCGCCCTGCGCGAGTACGAGAAGTCCTACAACACCCACCGACCCCACCAAGGCATCGGCAACGCACGACTGCTACGCGCTCTTACACGAGTCGTCACCGATCAAGCAGCGATCATCCGACTCGACATCCACCGACGGCAACGACTGGGCGGCATCCTCGACGAGTACCACCACGCCGCCTGACCTGCACGGACGACATTTTCGGCGAGCACAACGTCAGGAGGATCTCTTCGTCGGACCGGTCGGTGACGTCGACGTCCAACCGCACCCGGCCCGGCTCGACGCCGTCGCGGCGCAGATCGGCGATCAGGCCGGCGAACACCGCCGTCATGTACTCGGCGAAAGGCTGCCCCGGTCGACGGACGACGAAGTTCATCCGCCTACGGTAACCAGCACCCGGTCACCACGAACGGGTGACGGCACGCGACCGCCGAGGTACGCGGCGGCCAGCCTGGGGTGAACGCGGTGATCGAGGCCGGGGCCGAGCTCCAGGCGATGGCCGAGGCCGCCACCTCGACCAGCACCACGTCCCCCGAGCACCAGGACGTCAACCCGCTGCCGCTCTGTCGGCAATGACCGGGGTTCCTGGTCCGTGCGCCCGACCCGACCGAGACGCACGCGGTGCCCGACAACGGCCGCCGAGGTCGAGGCGATGACCAGCACCCGCGGCGACGCAAGCCCACCTCCGGCAACACGTCACCAGGCTGACCCTGCGCGCGTCGACCAACTCGACCCGGTCTTCGAACCACCAAGCCGTTGTCGCCGAAGCTTCGTCGCGTGCACGATCGGGGAAGGGATCCTCCGCAGCGGGCGGTGCGCGGCGGTCCACTGGCTAGGGGGACCTGCTGCGCTCGGGCGCTCGTCCGGCCTAGGGAAGAGAGGTGCCCGGTCGGGAGCAGGCCAAGAAGTCCACCCTCGACGCCTACCTGCGCGGCTGCGGTGTCACCGGCGACACCGAGCGACAGCTCTGGCTGCTCAAGTGGGACAAGCTGCTCGCCGACACCACGGCCCCCGCCCCACGCCCGGCGCCACCGCCCACGCCGGTCCCCGTCCAGACCGCGCTGCCCGATTGGCTGCTACCCCCACCGGCGCGACCGGCCCACCCACAGCCGAACTACCGGCACCTGCCCCACCCACAGCCCTCCACCCGACCCGAAGGGACCGAACACCCCCCGCACCAGCCGGCTCCCGCTGCCCGCACAACCAACCACCAAGGAGAAGCTCGGCAGAACCGGCCGAGAGGATGTCCGGATCAGAACCGCCGCTCTGCACAGGCGCACGGAGCCGCCGTGGAGGTCGCCGTGGTGGCGTACGGCGTGGGCCGAGTTCAACCGCGTCAGACCCGACCCGAGCCGCCGCAGCCGCTACGGCGACGTCGAGCCAATCAACGCTCTCCAGGACAACGGTCCCGCCGTCGACGTCCTAGCCGCCATGCAACCCGACATCGCCGCCGCGCTGTTGAGCAGCCTGCTCGACATGACCGCGGCGGACATCCTCAGCCGCATGACGGGGCAGGAGGCCAAGGAGATCATCGAGGCGACGGAGGCGCTGCACGGCGACGTCCAGCCCACACCGTCCGACCGGCGCCCCACGCCCGTCGTCCCGACAGATCCCCGCCGACCACGGGCGTCGTGACCGACGAGGAGAGCCGCGTCAGCATCGGAACTCCGCTGATCGGCCACAGCTGATCAGCACGCCGCAGCGCGGGAGCGGAACCAGCCAAACTCGCCGAGGACGGGCTGACGACGAAATCCGTTGTTCAGTGGCTTTGACGATGTCGCCTGGCGCTGTTCCCGAGTTACCGGTGATCGTTTCCCGCCTGGGATGCGGTCCGTGAACGGTCAGTGGCTCCGCCCGGACTGCCGTCGGTGGCGTGGTCGTCGAGTTGTTGTTGGACGCGTTGGGCGTCGGTATCGCGGCCTTGGTCGCGATAGAGCTGTATCGCCTCCTGCCACACCGTGCGGGCTTGGTCGTGTTGCCCAAGGGTGATGTGGGAGTGGCCGATGCTGTCGAGGGTGCTCGCGATCTGGTAGGTGTAGCCGAGTGCGCGGAACAGGGTGAGGGCCTGGTGATAGTGGTCGACGGCCTGTCGGTGGTCGCCGGTCCGGTGGGCGATAAACCCGAGGCTGTCCAGGGCTTCTGCTTCGCCGTCGGGGTAGTGGTGGTGTCGGAACAGGGTGAGGGCGGCGAGGCAGTGGTCGCGGGCGGTGTCGAACTCGCCCAGACGCGCGGCGAACCAGCCCACCGCGTTGAGCGCGGTGCCCTCCCACTCAGGATGGTCCGGTCGGTCGATGGTGCGGTACAGGTCCAGGGCGTGTCGGGCGTGGTCCAGTGCCCGTCGGTCGTCCCCCTGGCTCCCCCAGGTGAACGCGAGCACCTGATGGGTGTGTGCCTGTTCAGTGGGGTTGCGGTCACGCATGGCCAGGTCGAGGGCCTTGTCCAGGTGCCCGGTGGCCTGCTTGTGCAGGCGCAGCCGGGAACAGGCGTGACCGAGGAATCGATGGGCCCGGCTGCGTGCGGCGGGGTCGGACAGGCGTTCGGCGGCCTCAAGAGCCGCCTGCCATACGGCGAGCGCGTCGCGCCCGTGTCCGCGCCGGAAGAGGAAGGTCTCCAATGCCCAGGCGAGGTGCCAGACGACCTGGTGGCGGCCGAGGCGGGCGGCGGCGCGCTGAGTGGCCAGCAGGGTTGCATGCTCGGCCTCCAGCCAAGCCTCCGCGCCTGTCGTGTCGGGCAGTGGGTGGGGGTGGGCGCCGGGCACGGGCGGATGGAGGTGCAGAAGCAGGCGGTGAGGGTTCAAGAGGCGGTCGGCGGCGAAAGCGGTGTGCAGGTGGAAGTCCGTTATCCGGACCAGGGCCGCCTTCCGCACGTCATCGGGCAGGTCGTGGGCGGTGGTGACGGCGTAGTCGCGGACCAGGTCGTGCATCGCGTACCGCCCGCCTGGTCGCCGCTCGAGCAGGGACGCGTCTTCCAGCACCGTCAGCGCCTTGCGCGTGCGGGCGGGTGGAAGGCCGGCGAGGCAGGCGGCGGCGGGCAGGGTGGAGTCGGGGCCGGGAGCGATGCCCAGCAGCCCGAAGACGGTGCGGTGCTCGTCGGTAAGCCTGCGCAGGGACCAGGACAGCACGGTGGACAGGCTGGTGGCTGGATCGTCGTCGTCGAGCATGTCCAGGCCCAGCTCGCGCAGTTCGGTGGCGAACTCGGCCAACGGGATCTTCGGGCGTAGGGAGGCGTGGCGGGCCGTGATCGACAGGGCCAGCGGGTAGCGCCCGCATAGTGCGATCAGGTCGTCGGTGGCCTCGGGTTCTGCGGCCACTCGTGCGTTACCGAGGCGTTCGGTCAACAGGACACGGGCTTCGTCCCGGGAGAGAATGCCGAGTTGCACGTGGCGGGCGCCGTGCCGGTCGATCAGCGAGGCGAGTTTGGCTCGGCTGGTGACCAGTACGGTGCAGGTCGGGGTACCGGGCAACAGTGGGACGACCTGGTCGGCGGTGGCGGCGTTGTCCAGCACGATCAGCATCCGTCTGCCCGCTACCAGGCTGCGGTACAGCGCCGCCTGGGCGTCGAGGGCGGTCGGCAGGCGGCCGGGGTCGACGCCGAGCGCGTCGAGGAAGCCGCGCACCGCCGCCGCCGGGTGGAGGGGGTGGTCGTCGGGGCTGAAACCGCGCAGGTCGACGAACAACTGCCCGTCCGGGAAGCGGTCGGCATGGTGGTGCGCCCAGTGCAGCGCCAACCAGGTCTTGCCGATACCGCCGGCCCCGCCCAGCGCGGAGATCACCACCGCCGCCCCCGCGGCGGGGTCGATGCCGACGGGCGTCAGGACGCGGTCCAGCTCTGACAGGTGGTCGTCGCGGCCGACGAACGACGCCGGCGCCCCCGGTAACTGTCGGGGTGTCGCGCCATCGTCGTGGGGTGTGACCGGGTTCGCCAGCCGGTCGAGTACGGCCGGGTCGGAGGGGTAGGGGTGGTCGGGCAGGGCGATCCAGGCGGTGTCGCGGACCTCCTTCACCCGTACCGGCACCGGCCGGAAGGTCGCGGGGTCGAGCCCGGCGCAGTGGCGGACGACCTCGTCGAACAGCCAGCGTGACACGACCAGCGCGACAAGGCCCGGTGAGTCGGCGAGCGCCTGGCGCAACGGGGGCGCGTCCAGCAGCCGGAAGGCCGTGGTCACCGCGGTCGAGGTGACGCCGTGGCCGTCGAAGACCACTTCGCCACCGTGTACCGCTACCCGCAGCCGAGTGCGCTGGGCGGCCGGGCTGGTGTCGTTGTGCCCGCGCAACGCCTCCGCCAACGCCCCCGGTAACACCTCCACCAGCGGAGCCTTGGTGTAGCCCGGCGGGACCAGCACGAACACGCTGTCGCCGCGGTCCTCGTGGTAGCAGTCGTCCCACGGCACCCCGGCCGCGCGCAGGGCGTCGGCGATCACCCGGTACAGACCGGCCCGGGTGCCCACCTGGTGAGGCAGCGTCCGACGCGGATCCCCGAAACCCTCCACGTCCACCACGACGATCGTGCGATGGACGGCTTGACCGGAACCCGTCATCCCCACCCTCCAGACAGCATGCCGAGTTCGCCTGCCCGAGCTTGGTCTACCGCACGGCCGATTGCAGCCCTCTCCGGCCCGACACGCTTATCGCCCGGACGGCCGCACAGATCCACTCGCCCGGCCGAGCCCTCCCCTTCCGCATCAGGTCCCGCGGCTGGCTGCCTCGACACACTCAGGCCGTCTGCGCCGGCACCCAGCGTCGCCGGGCATACCGTCGGTTGAACCGGACCGATTCCGTCGTCAGTCCAGGACGCCCACGCGGTGGCCGGGCAGCACCATGTCGAGAACCACCCCGCCACCTGTCGCGCCGCCGCCCGGAACGAGGTGCACCGGCGTCCGCCGGACAGAACCTGTGCCGGTGTCACCGGTGGTCGACCGGCCGGACGCCGCGCGGTGCACGCGGTGGCCGAGGACGAACACCAGCGGCCGAGCCCGCAGGCCGAGGACGACGTCGACCACACGCGACCGCCGCCGTGCCCCGACCCGGCCGAGGCGCACGCGGCGCACGCGGCGCCCGACAACAGCCGCGCGGTGCACGCGGTGGCCGAGGCGCACCGGCGCGGGGCGGGCGCTGAGCCCGACCCTGCTGAGGCGCACGGTGGCAGCGGCGAACGGTGCGGTGCACGCGGCCACCAGCGCAGAGCGTGCCGTCCTATCTGCAACCGGCCCCGCGATCACCTAGGGTCGCCGCCCACCGAGCCCACGACGAACGCGGTGCACCCGAACACCGACACACCGGCGTGGATCAGCGGTGGACAAGACGTAGTGCCGGCCGCATCACGCGGTCCTCGTCGGTGAAGCTCACGCGGGCCCGAACGTCGACCAGACCGGCCAGCGCCGCATCCAGCCGCGCCAGCACGGCCGCAGTCTGTACAGTGCCACCACTCCCGATACCGTCATCGGCCGCCGCCCACCGCTTCAAAACCGCGCCGGCGTCGTCGATCACGGACGCCACCGCCTGGTAGCGGTGCACCAGCTCGGGCCGAGTCTCCGGGATCTCGCCCCCAGCCAGCGCGGCAAGACCACGGGCGGTGATCACCGCCACCGCCGGACGCACCGTGGAGTCCAACGCGACCAGTCCACGCCTGACGAACTCCGCCACGCACACCGACACGTCGACCTCACCGTCGGCGGCGGGTTTCCTGGCACGCAGCTCGGCACATGACACCGGTCGACCAAGATCGGTCAGCAAGTCCAGTACGGCACGATGCCTGGAGCCGAAACGGACACGTTCGGGGAGTACCGGAGTCACCCGCGTGATTGTCCACGACCGAGGACGACGTCGCCCGCCACCAGAACGGCGGCCGCCGTGCGCGGCCGCCGCGCACGGGCGCGGGCGCCGAGGACGTCGATCAGGACGACCTCGATCACGCGGCCGCCGAGGTCGAGGTGGACGCCCGTCGACCAGCACCAGCGCACGCCGAACACCAGGCCGCCGGCACACCGGTGTGGACCGAACGTGGACTTATGGTGGAGGGTCTGGAGTGTTCGGTGTTCGTCCTGACGGCTCTGCCTGCGGGGTCGGCCTGGTAGTCCCTCCCGGCCGAGGACAGGCCGAGATCCTGCTGCGTGTCCACCGCGACCAGGACGAGTTCCCCGTCGAACGAGCCGACGCGTGGTACGCCGAGCAGCTGCGCATCCGCACCCCGGGCTGCGCGGCGGTGCTGTGGCCCCACGCCTGCCTGCTCTACCTGCCCACCGGCCGGCGCGTCCGGGTGTCCCTGCCGCGCGGCAGGGGCGAGACCGCCTCGATGGTGCCCACCGTGCTGGTCGACTCCGTCCGCGACCCCGACATCCCCCGCGGCAGCGCCCCGCCGCCGGCGATCCCGCTGCGCCGCTTCGGCACCGACGACGTGCACTGGATCTACCCGGCCGCAGATCACGTCACCCCCGCCACCGCCTTCGACCAGACTGGCTGGCCCTACCCCGTCCGACCGCACCGTTCGTCGACACGTCCCGTCCGCAGCGAGGACCGACCTCGACCACGAGCTCGGCCGACGGCACGCCGACCGGATCCCCGCCCGCGTCCGCGGCCCGGGTGGTCAGGCGACCAGGCGGTCGGTGAGGTCCTGGGAGAAGTCGCTGAGCCCCAGGTTGTCGAGGGTGCCCTTGTGGCTGGTCATGTCGAGCCTAAGTCGGATGACCTTGTCGCCCTCGGCCAGCAGCGCGGTGCACACGTGGTGATCGCTCGCGGGGCGGATCAGGCAGTAGCCGTAGCGGTCGTCCACGAACGGCTTGGTGGGCCCCAGGTCCTGGCTGCTGTGGAAGAACTCGTCGGTCGCCTGCTGGCCGGGCTGGTACGCGACCTCGATGTCGCGGTGGCACGTGGAGACGGCGCGGGCCTGCTTGATCACATCCCTGCCGGAGATGCCCTGGTACACAACGCTGTACTGGGTGACCGTGACCTGCTGGGTGGGCGTGGAGCGGGTCCAGGTCGCGGTGATCCCGGCGAGCGCCTGACCGGCCGAGGCCAGCTCCGGGCACTCGACCAGCGCGGTCACGCCCTCCACCGGCGCGCCGCCGGACACCAGACCCTTGGCGGCGGTGACGTCCTCCGGCAACACCAACGGACGCGCCAGCGTCATCGGGTCCGGCGCGGCGCTGGAGGGCGGAGGCGTCTGCGCCCCAGCCGAACAGCCACCGACCAGCATCACGACGGCAGCGCAGAACATCACGAACCTCACAGAAACCCCCAAGCAGGCGAAGGGAGCGATCGTAGACGAGACGCTGCGCCGGATGCCCGAGGAGGGACGAGTCCGGCAACGCTTGGCCGAGGTGCTGGGCGCAGCCGAGCGGTGGGACGAAGCGCTGGAGGTCGTTCGCGACAGCAGGCGACGCTCGGACGAGTGGGGCGACGGCTGGCTGGCGGAGCGGTGTGCGGACGTGGGCGACATCGAGCAGTTGCGCGAGCTCGCGGCGAGCGGGATGCCCGAAGCCGTCTGCAACCTCGCCGCTCACACCATCGCCGCCGCGACCGCGCCGAGGCGGCCGTGGCGGCACTGGTGGCGTCCGGACACACACCGACCGAACGCCTGCTCGGCGTCCTGCTCGACCGGGGCGAGGTCGAGTTGGCGATCGAACTGGCCGGCTACGCCTTCACAGTCCGACCGATGGTGCGCATGTTGGTCTCGAGGAACAGGCAGGCCAGGGCTATCCGGTTCCTCCACGACGTCGCCACCAAGCCCCGGCTGCGGCCCGTGCACGTGGAGCACCGGATGCCGGTGGCAAACCTGCTGGCCGATGAAGGTCGCTGGCAGGAGGCCCTCGATCTGGCACGCGGCAAGTCCTGGGCCAAGGAGTGGATTCCGCGGCGGTTGGCCAAGGCGGGCAACGTGACGGTGCTGCGGAGAATGGCCGACACCGGACAGGTCGACGCCCGACGGGAGCTGTGTCCGTCGGCGGCGCGGGAGCGCGACCGCCGGGCGCCCCGGCCCGCACACTGGGGCACGGAACAGCGCGGCACGGACGCGCGGCGCGGGCGGGGAGGACGTCGTGGTCGATGCGTGGGTGGTCGTCGGCGCGGTGACCGGGTGCGTGGGCGCGGTGACCGGGATCGCGGCGTTGGGCGTCGGCCTGAAGTCCGCGCGGCCGCGCGGCGCGCGGCCGACAGCGCCGCCGAGGTCGCCCGGATCGCGAGCGACCTCGAACACCGCCAGCTGCGCCCCGAACTGCGTTGCACGTTCACCGTGCAGCACGGCGGACCGGGACGGCCCGGCTCCACCGCCCGCCTGGTCGTCGTGCTGGACGGGCCGCCCGACCTCGACGGGGTCGCCGTGGCGATCCGCGACGACCGGCCCGACCGCGCGCCGGTCACCGCGGGCGCGCCCACCGCCGCGGACATCGCCGCCACCGCCTGGGGACCGTGGCGGTTCCGGCCCGGCGTCGACGGCGCCACCCGGGACGGGCGCGTCGTGCCCGCCCGGCCGTTGCGCCACCGCGAGCCGCTCGCGTTCACGCTGGAGACCACGCCCGTCCCCCACTGGATGACCCCCAGGGACTGGGCGGACGCCCACGCCGACGCGCCACTGCGCCTGACCTTCACCTGTACCCGCGACGGCTACCGCCCGTGGGAACTGCACGAGGACGTCGACCCGCGACACACCACACCGACTGACCCACGTCGCCCACGTCCGGGCCCCGCCGCAACCGCGCGGTGGCGTGCCGGCGACCGGGGCGCACCGACGACGCCGAGTCCCGCCGGTGCGCCGGGTCGGGTTCAGGCGGTGTAGCGGGCAAGAGGATCGGGGTCGTCCAACACATTTTGTAGGGCCTCGCCGCGCGTGACATATGGATCTTGTGTGACCAGCGGATCTCCTCGTGTCTCACGACGGTGGCACCGTGATCAGGCTCGGTTCCCCGTGGCACTTCATCGGGCCGGTGTCCGAGTCCGCAGCGAATGGGGAGCGGGTCCGGCTCGATCGAAGACCGACAACTCACGTCGCGGCGCGTCCCGGCCCCGTAGGTGAGAACCGTGTGCTGGTGCTGAGGTGCAGTCCGCTGTTTTCAGCAGTGAGTCTCGGCCCCGTCCGGGCAGCGGGAGTTGGCTCCGAGTGCTGGGTGTCGGGGCTGAGCGTGCTGACCGGCTTGCAGGTTGGGCAGCGTGTTTTGGCCCCACCCTGGATGGGTGAACGGGTGTGCCGTCGGGCGCGGGTTGGGTGGCGGCAGGGTTAGCGTGTTTGGGCCCGGGTGTTCACGGCCCTCGCCCCCGACAGACGCGAGGACTCCGTGAGCAGCCGCGCCCTTTGCTGTCCGGGGTTGGCCGGTTGGTGTAGATGCCCGGTGCGGTGAGAAACGTCCGCTTGTGCCGGTGTGCGCTGGTCGCGGACCGGCTGGAACTATGAGTGCGTGACTGCGAGTGAGCCCGTCTCCGTTGATCTTGATGTCGATGAGGGGGCGGTCCTGCGTGCCGGACTGCTCGACTGGGGCGGTCCAGCGGCCCCTACTGACGCGCTTGCAGTGGCCATGGGTTTCTCGGACGCGGCGCGGCTGTCAACCGAGGCTTCGGCGCTGTGGCAGCAGTTCGAACGCACTGGGTCGTTGACCGTCGAGGATTGGCGCCGAGCGCTGCTGGCCGTCGAGATCGTGTTCGTCAGCGATGTCGTTGGCTCGGGGCTGGACTGGCGGTTCACCTCCGGTTTCAGTGACGCGCAGACGATTGAGATCGTGCGGCGTCTGCAACGCAAACTGCCGCGGTGGCGGGGCAGCGCCCAGTTCACACAAGGCGATGACGGACAGGTCAGCATCCTCGATCCCCACCGGCCACACCTCTGAGAACGTCCGCTCGAACCGGCAGGCCGTGCCCGGTGATGCAGGCTGCATCACCGGGCGAGAGGGTCAGGCGCCGAGGCGTTGCTGGGGCCTCCGAACCAAGATTCAGAGCTACACCACGCAACACTCATCTACGCAGCCTGGCCACCGGCCATGACGGAGGCGCACACGTGCACCGCGAAGAAGTCCGGACATGGCAAGAGCTCCATCGCGTCGACTTTCGAAGAGCGAGCGACACAGCGACTGAAACCGTTGTCGGGCTGGCCAAGCCGCGCACGCTTGCGCCGACACTGCGGTCCAGGACCGTTCGGATGGTATCGAACGAGACTGCGTGGCGGGGTCCGCCGTCCGGATCCACCGCAGACGACTTGCCGCCTTCTCGGACGTAGCGATGATCAACGCACGCAGGGCTCCAGCCGCAGTGCACGTCGAGCCTGACTGAAGCGGTCATACCTACGAGACTGGAGAGGATCGCAACATCGCCCCGAAGGGCGGTGTTTCAACTCGCTTGCCGGTTGAGGTTTCGGATGTAGCAACGTGGAGTCATGTCGTACCGGTGGCCGCCTCCAGTACCGCCAGCAAGACGTCTGCCGACAAGAGCCGCATGCTGCGAGCTGTGGCGAGCCAATGTGTTCGTTGGAGCGCCGCCGCCACCAACGGTACTGCGCCGTCCAAGTCGCCAGTGGCAGCTTTGGCCGCCGCCACGAAGCTCAGTTCCCAGCCCTGGGTGCCATCGGTGAGATGTTCGATAGCCTTGATCGCCGCGCCGAAGCGACCGCTCGCCACCAACGACCGCACGACGACTTTGACCATCTGATTTCGGTGATCGACGTCGCCTGCGGACCGGGCTATCTCCAGAGCTTCTTCGATCAAGTCCTCAGACGGTCGGTCTTCGGTTTCGGAACGGGCCAACCACAATGCAACGGTGTTTCGGCACCGTCGCATCGGGTCCGAGATCGCCCGGGTCGCAGCAGCGGCCCGCGTATGACGACCGGCCTTCGTCGACGCTACTGCCACGCTCCAGAGGGCTGAATCCCGCCGAGGGGCATCGGTCACCGAACGGGCGGCGTCGTCCGCTCTTGCGAGAAACGCGTCCGCATGGGCCGGATCGTCGGCTGCAATCGCTGCGTTCGCTGCAGCGAGAAAGGCCTCACAGCGCCGGTGGCGTTGCGTGATCAAGTTAAGCGTCGCGTTGGCGTCATCGGTTCTGCCTGCTTCGGCCATTGCTGCGAAGACCGACAGCAGGGCATCTTCGCCGGCATCGGGGTCAGTGGCGGATACGGATCGCGCGACGGCGGCGGCCTGGTCGAGCAGGTCGGAGCCGCGGTTCGCGTGTCCTGCCGCGATCATGGACCGGGCCACCGATACGAGTGCGCCGGCTTGTGCTCCCGGTGCGATGACGGCGTTCGCGACGGACAAGGCCTTATCATGAGCACCGGTCGCTACCAGCGCTCTGACAGTCGACACCAGGGCATGGTCGCGGCGGGTGACGTTGCCGATGGATTGGGCTGCGGCCAGCGCTTCAGTATGTTGTCCGGCATTGCCGAAGCCGCGCACCACGCTGGTCAACGCTCTGTCGCGCTGCGCCCTCGACACGATGTCGCGGGCAACGGACTCGGCTTCATCCAGCTGGCCCACGTGGACGAGCGACTCGACGAACACGTCGTCTTCGCTCCACCGAGAAGCGATCAAACGAGCAGTGGCCGCGGCTCGGCCCTGTTCACCGACCTCCGCCCATCGTTCGGCGATCTGGAGCAACGCCTCGTACTCCAGGTAGGACGCACCAATCAGACGGGTTACGGATTCTCCCATGTCAAGCAATCGCTTGGTCACGTCGTCGTCGGTTGCACCCACAAGCGTGTGCACGACGGCCGCCAAGGCGTCGTCGCGCTGTTCATCGTCGTCGATGGAGCGCGCCACGCCGATCGCCCGGTCGAGCACAGCGGTCGACCCGGGATGGCGAGCCAGGTCGAGTTCGCGTCCCACCTGGGCGAGTGCCTGGCTTTGCTTCGCCAGGTCGACGACGGATCGCGCCACGTCAACCGCCTCGTCGAGCAGCAGTTCCGCCGGTGTCCGGTTTCCGGAGCCGATCAGCGCTTCGGCCACCACAGCCAGGTTCCTGCTTCGCAGGTCCGGATCGGTGATCGACCGGACAACGGCGATCGACGATGCATGCTCCGAGGTCGTTTCCACCAAGTCCCGAACCAACGCGGAAAGGGCACGGTCACGCGCTCCCGTCTCGACGATCCGACCGATGACGTCGGTTGCCCGGCGATGATGCCCGGCCTGTTGCAGCACCATCGCGATCGATGAGTAGCCGTCGTCTCTCACACCCTGATCGTCGATCATATCGGCCACCTCGAGAGCATCGTCGTGATGACCTGCTCGCGCGGCGAGAAGCGCCACTGATGCCGACAGTATGTCCCGACGGTCGGCGCTCCGCTCCATTCTGATCAAAGCGATGGCCTCGGCGCGGCGTCCGGCCAACACGAACGATCTCGTCACCAAAGCGATGGCTTCACGACCGCGTTCCTCATCGAGAATCCCCAGGGCGGTTTCGCGTGCCTGCTCCAGCAACTCGTGGGCCGTCGTGGGCGTTGTGGATCTGATCAAAATGTCGGCGACCGCGGTCAACGCCGCTACCGCATGGTCGCTGCCGCGGGCCGATCGGGCCAGTCGCACTGCTTGATCGACGAAACCGGCTTCGGCCGCCGCAGTGGCGATCGACCGTTCCACCCTGCTGCGCAGAACAGGATCGTCGACCGAGCGTGCCAGCCCAACGGCCTGTTCGATGCGCCCGACTCTCGCGCAGGAGGCGGCCACCGTGGTGATCGCGACGAGCCGCCTCGCACTATCCACCACACCCAGAGCAAGGTGAGCTGCCTGGTCGACCACTTCATCACGTCGAACTGGTTGTCCTGTAAGGGCCTGTGCGACAGAGACCGCCGCCTCGATCCGCTCGTTGACGGCGGGAACCGACCAGACGAGCTCTACCGCGTCGTCCACGAGACCTTCTGCCAAGAGGACTTCCACGATCGATCGCGCTAGGCGACTCCGTTCAACGGCACCGCTCTCCGCGTGCATCAGTGCGACGGCATCGCGGTGTCGGCCTGTGGCGACCAGCACCTTCGCCACAGCCGTCAGCCCTGCGATTCGGCTGGTCGCGCCGACGATCGAGCGTGCCGCTTCGACAGCCTCGGTGACTCTGTTGGCGTTCGCCATCACGTCCACCACGGCGCCCAGTCCCCAATCCCGCTGATCGGCATCGGGCACCGCATCGAGAACCTCGCGCGCCTGCGCATAGTGGCCGATCTCTGCCAACGCCACCGCGACCGCCTCCAACGCCCAGCCGCGACCGTCGACGGCTACGTTCACGAACCGTGTCGCCTCGTCGAGCACGTCCAGCGCCCGATCGTGATCGCCCGCGTCGGTGAACGCCATGGCCACCAGGATCAACGCTGAGTTGCGCCGGTCCCCGTCGAGAACGGTCCGGCTAATCGTGAGGGCTTCCTCGATCAGGTCGACAGGTCGGTCGGCACCGGTCGCGGCCTGCACGCCCGCCAGTGACAGCAAAGCCTCGGCCCGCCGATCCGGCTCGGCCACCGACCGGGCCACCTCAACGGCCTGCCCGTAACGTCCTTCCTCAGCGAGGGCAAGGGCGAGGATTTGCAGTGCCCGTCCCCGCATCCCGGAAGTGCTGATCGACTGCGCGAGCGCGAGCGCGCGCTGGTCGTGCCCGAGTCTGGCCCACAGTGCCGGGACCAGCACCGGAATCCGTGTGTTCAGGTCGGCCAGACGATCGCGGTGCGCGGCCAGGCGACCCACCGCAGCCAGGTCGACCGGGCCGCGAGCCAGGTGCGCATCGATGGCAGCCGCAATCTGGGACACCGCGGTGTTGTCGCTGCCGGTGACAGCATGCAGGCGACGGTGACGTCGAGGATCCACACCCAGCGCCATCACGCGTTCGAGGTCGTCCGTGCCCAGCAGCATCGTCGGGTAACCGCGCAGCAGGTACTGAGGTGTGTCGGAAGGCCAGCCGCGGTCGCGGTAATCCTGCGCCCAGGCGTGCAGCCGCCCACGATAGGAATGCAACCGGCCGGGACCGAGCATGTCCACCGCGGTCACCTGCAGTTGCTCATGACCCAGGACGTACACCTCGGGCACGGGAGCAGACGATGGCGAACCGGGGCGTCGAGCGAAACTACGTCCCGCGACTGTCCGCAACCGCCGCCGCACCTGCCAAGGCTCCTGGTCGGTCAACGCGGCCAGGTCCACCGCCGTCAACCCGCCGCCCGCCGCAGTCAACAACCCCAGCACGTCCCGATCCGGCCCGGCGCCGTCCAACAGCCGCAGCAACTCATTCTCCATCTCGTCGCGCAGGACCCGAGCCCGCGCGGAGACGTCCAACACGCGCACGGTCCCCGGATCGCGCAACAAGTGCGAGGGATGGACGTCACCCGGTATCGGTGGATCCGGGCGACCGGCGACGATCACCCGCATCCCCGCAGGCAGTCGCAACGGCAAGAGACCCGCGATGCTGTGGGCGTCGGGCCCGGTCGTGACACCGCGGTCCTCGTCCAACCCGTCCACCACCAGCAGAAGACTCTCCCCGCGGGCATGCGAGGCATGAGCGGCTTCGTCGAGGAGCCCCAGAAGGTGGGGCTCGCGCGTCGCAGGTGTCAAGAACGGCGGCAGATCCTCGCCCAGAATCGTCAGCAACTGTTCCAGCACGTTGTCCACGAACGCGGTCCGATCGGACTGGCCCGCCAACCGTGCGGTCACGAAGAACGACACGACCCGCACACACGGTGGCGGGTGCAGCACGAACCACGACAACAAGGCGGACTTACCCGCCCACGGCCCTGCCTGCCACCACCGATACCCACCCGCCGTCGCCGGGTCGAGACAGAACGCCGCCAACTCGGCGAGTTCCTCCTCACGACCCTCCAGCCTGACCGGGGCGATGCGCTCCACCTGAAACCGATACCGAGTCCGCACCCGCGCCCCGGTACGCAGATTCACGTCACCGCCCGCCTGCACCACCACGCCGCCACCGACAACAGCCGCCGACTGCCCCATCACCCCCGCAACACCGGGACCGGGCACAGACAGCGAATCACCACACATTCCGCGATCCTGCACCCTCAGCCGTGAGGGCGTCACGCCACCACATCGACTGCCTGCCGAACCGGCCGCTCGGCGTACCGCATCAACTACGGCGAACATCGCAGCCGACCTGGCCGTCTCGCCACTGGGAAGGACTATTTGCACCCGGACGCACGACTGCCGTCCCAGACCAGGCTGCGGGAGGTATACGGCGCGGCGGCGGGCACCGCCAACGCGGCCACTGCCAAGCTGATCGCGGTCGGCTTGGCCTACGCAGAGCCCAGGGGCGGTCGCAGTGCCGCGCCGGACCAACCCTCGCCCGCCGCTGGACTGGGCCGATCGCGTGGTACTCGCCGCATTGGTGCGCCGACTGCCACGACTGCTGCGCGAGCACCGGTTGGTGACGCCGGGCACCATCCTGCGATGGCACCGACGCCTGGTCGCAAAGAAATGGACCTACCCCACCGGACCGGACACCCACCGGTCGACGGCACCGTCGTGGTGTTGATCGAGCGGATGGCGCGGGAGAACACCGGCTGGGGCTACCGCCGCATCCAGGGCGAGCTGCTCGAGCTCGGCCATCGGGTCGCCGCTTCGACCGTCCGCCGCGTGCTCAAGCGCCTGCGGATCCCACACACCCCGGCGCAACACCGACATCTCCTGGCGACGGTTCCTCCGCGCCCAGGCAGCCAGCTTATTGGCCTGCGACTTCTTCCAGGTCGACTGCGCCCTCACCCTCAAACGCGTGTACGTCTTCTTCCTGATGGAAGTCGCCACCCACTACGTCCACATCCTCGGCATCAGCACCAAACCCGACGGACCCTGAACCACCCAACAAGCCCGCAACCTGTTGCTGGACCTCGGCGACCGGGCAGACGGCTTCCGGTTCCTCATCCGCGACCGGGCCGGTCAGTTCACCGCCTCGTTCGACGCGGCCTTCTCCGACACCGGCATCCAGGTCGTGAAGATCCCACCACGGCGTCCGCGAACCAACGTCCAAGCCGAGCGGTTCGTCGGCACCGTCAGGCGAGAAGTCACCGACCGCCTGCTCATCATCACCGAACACCCACCTGCGGACAGTGCTGGACCGCTACGCCGCCCACTACACCACTGCCGCCCAACCGCAGGTCAAGACCGTGTGGCCGACTATTGGCACCCCACAGGTGCAGCGACCTTCGTACGTCCGCGAAGCCTACCCCGATGCTGCTTCCGAACCGGCGCATCGGCTCTGCGGGGTCGAAATGGGATCAGGCGTTCCTAGGCGATCAGGCTGAAACGGCCGTCGTCATGGCGCTGAAAGTACGCGGTGTAGCCGCCGGGGTTGCCTACGCGGTGCTTCGGCAGGAACACGCCGTAAGTCGCTGCCGCCCAGCCTGGGCATGCCTTCCGCACGTCGGAAGGACGAAAGCGTTCCGGTAGAAGTCCTTCAACCCTGGCTCGACGGATGTCTTCGACGAAGCGACTCACGACCGCAGAGTGGCACACCGTGGCGTCGGCGGCCATGCAGGGCACCGAGAGCAGTCCAGTCGACGACGGGGGCCGGAAGGCCGGTGCTGCGGGCGTCGTCAATGTTTGAGGTGATCACCGCCCGGCAGCGGTCACCGGCGCGAATCCCATACCGCCCGGATGGTTCGACACGCGGACTGACCGTCAATTCGACCAACGTGTTACGGAGTGTAAGGGCAATTGTTTCCAGGTAGGTCGACCGTCAAAATATGGGCCTGGTCCGGGGAGGTTTCCATCGCCTCATTATGGAGGAAGTCGATCAGCGCGTGCCGGCCCCGTCGTGGCGTCGGACGGCTCGGCGTCGTATCGGCCGGCCGCTGCGGGGAGCGGGTCGTGGACCGGGAGGACCGCGTGCAGGCAGAAGCCGCCTCCGGGTACGGGGCCGGCGGTGAACTGCCCGCCCAGGACGGCGAGGCGTTCACGCAAGCCGGTGAGCCCGTGGCCGGTCGACAGGTCGCGGCGGGGCGGGGAGGCGTCACGACCGTCGTCGGTGACCACGATCTCGATCCGGTCGGCGGTCCAGGTGAGGCGGACGTCCGCGGTCGTGCGGGGGCCGGAGTGCTTGGCGACGTTGGTCAGTGCCTCCTGCACCACCCGGTACACCGCGAGGCCCACGCTCGGCGCCACCGGCCGCGGCTCGCCGACCACGTGCAGCCGCACCGCAGGCCCCGTCGCGCCCACCGACTCGACCAGGTGCGGCACGCTGTCCACGCCCGGCAGGCGCTCGAACGCCTGGTCGGCGTTGTCGGTGCGCAGCACGTCGAGCATCCGGCGCAGCTCGCTCATCGCCTGCTCGCCGACCTCCTCGATGGTGCCGAACGCCCGCTCGGCCCGCACCGGGTCGTGCCCGAACATCCGCCGCCCGCCCGCCGCCTGCAGCACCATCACGGTGACCGAGTGCGACACGACGTCGTGCAGCTCGCGGGCGATCCGCGCGCGCTCCTCCGCCACGGCCTGCCGCGCCTCCCACTCACGTCGGGCCTCCAGCATCCCCGCATGCTCGCGGCTGGTGCGGATCCACCGACCGGCCGCCCACACCGCGAACGACTGCACCGCCATGTACGTGAACACGGCCGCCACCACCAGCACGGGCCGCGGGTTGGCGGAAGCGAGGTCGAGCACGGCTATCCAGGCCGCGTGGGCCTGTGCGGCGACCAGCACCACGACCGCGACCCTGGTCGGACGGTGCACGGCGACGGTGAACAGCGCCAGGTACAGCCCCACCATGGGCCAGAAGTCGAAGCCGCTCAGGAACTTGGCCAGAACTGAGTGCGCGAAGGCCACCGCGAACACGGTCGCCGGGGCCCGCCGCCGCAACAGGAGCACCACGAACTCGATCGCCACGTACGCGATCGAGAACCGCATCTGCTCCGGCGCGCGGTCCCCGGAGACCGCGTCCGAGTACAAGAGCACGTCCAGCGCGCAGGCCGACGCCGCCAGGGCGACATCGGTCACCACCGGCGGGATCGACCGCGCACCGGACGTCGCGCTCATCGCCTTCGGCTCATCACTTGCAGACCGGCACACCAGGCGGGCACACCTTCGACCGGAAGATCGTCTCCTCCGCGTCGTCCTGCTCGTAGCGGGGGTCGCTCTGCTGCTCGATCCACCAGGCCGAGTCGTCGAGCAGCTCGGGCGTGATGTCGACGTGCGCGCTCGACCCCGTCACGCCCACCGCCTCCAGCGCCGCCCACGCACGTCCCCCGTGCGCGGCGACCGCGTTCCGCACCGCACCGCTGGCAAGGCCGTTGCGCTGGTAGCTCGGGGCGTGTCTCGACGGGAACTCCAGATCGAGCGCGACCATCGTGGTGTCGTGCAGCTTCACGACGGTCACCCGGGTGGGCGCGATACGCTCGATCCTGCTACGGCCCAGCGGCAGCGGGAGCACCAGGACCTCGACCCGCGTGGTCCCGTCGACGAGGCCCGCCGGCGGTTCCGGAACCACGACGTAGCTCGGGGCCATCAGCAACCCTGGCGTCAGGTGGCCGTGCCGCGGCTCCTTGCGGAAGCCCGCGGCCTGGATCGACACGGCGAGGCCGGTAGGTGAAATGGGCATCGGATTTCTCCGTTGTCGGTTGGTTTCTGACACCGCCAAGGGAAGCCCTCTTCGGCCGCTACATCGTCCACCGCAGAACGGATGTCGAGCGTCCCCTCAGAGGTTTACCACTAACGGGTGGCCCAGTTCGATCGAGTGGTTGTCCAGCGCCCTTCAGGATCGTTCGGGCTCACTCGACCGGCTTTCGTTGGTCGCCCGGACGCCACTGAAACCCTCACCCTGGGTAGTGGCCATCGAAGTCCGATCACGGCGGGCACGCGCCGGCAGCGATGGTGGCCGTCAGCCCTTCCCGCACATCCGGCGCAGTGTCCGCTGCCGATCTGGGAAGCTCTGAATCGGTCTTGTTCCTGGTCGAGTGGACCCGGTACTCCAGGTGATGGGCGCGGGTAAGCGAGCACAGGGGGAACGGTGTCGGCGACGTTCGGGCTGCCCGGGGAGATCCGCACGCACGCCACCGGAAAGGCCGTCGACGTGGGCCACGCCCGGCAGCGGTACTCGCGCGGCCAGCTCAAATACCGCCCGGTCCCCGAGGCTTGACCAGCTCTTGTGGTCGGCAGTCCGGCAGCAGCGCCGACCCGTCCGCGCAGCGGGCGACGAAATCTGCAGCGCGCGAGCGCCACCGCCGTCGGCCCGACGCCGTGTCCCGGTACAGCCCCAGTGCCTCCATCCACGCCTGGGCCAGGTGTGGGCATGGCCCGGATCTGATTGTTCGGCTTGTCCCGCAGGCAGAAGCGACAGCAGCGGATCACCCACACGACCTGGATCGCGTCGGTGGCTCCGCGTCGGGCGCCGTCGGCGAAATAGCCGGCACGGTCCCGACAGATCACCTCGATGCCGGGTGCCGCGCCAACCATAAGGCTGAAGTTGTCCCCGAAGACCGGACACCGGATTTCATGCCACGAGGGTGAGCCCTTGACTGTAGCCGATGGGACTTCGTGCGGGGTGCGGTAGTCGAGTGTCGAATGTAGACGGTCGTGGTTGTAGTTAGCCGATATAGGCGAACAAGTCGCGTCGGGCGGCGTCACGGGTGGTCCCAGACGGTGGTGCCGATCTCGGGCTTGAGGGTGGCGAAGAACGACTCGGCGACGGCATTGTCGAAGCACGAACCGCTGCGGCCCATCGACGGCCGGATGCCGTGACCGGCGAGCGCGCAGCGGAACAGCCCGGAGCTGTACTGGGTGAGTTCAACCGGTCGATGCAACACCGGACTGTTGAAGTGAGCGTAGCTGCTCTTCGAAAACCTCGGCAGGGGTCTTCCAGTCGAGGATCTTGCGGGGCCGGTTGTTGATCGCCAGTGCGACAGCTTCGAGGTCTTCGGCGGACCAGCGGGAGAGGTCGGTGCCTTTGGGGAAGTACTGGCGCAGCAGCCCGTTGGTGTTCTCGTTCGTCGGCCGTTGCCAGGGCGAGTGCGGGTCGGCGAAGTACACCTTGGTCCCGGTCTCGAGCGCGAACTGGGCGTGTCCGGAGAGTTCCTTGCCGCGGTCCCAGGTGAGCGTCTTTCGTAGCTGCTCGGGCAGTTGCGTCATCGAGGCCGTGAGCGCGGCGTTCATCGCGACCGCGCCGTAGCCGCCCAGCGAGGGGCCGTTCTCCACCGGCGGCCTCTCGCCCCATCCCTCCAGGCGCGGCAGGTGCACCAGGAGTGTGGAACGGCTCGAGCGCTCGACGAGCGTGCTCCCTCGAGCCGATGCGGGCCCGGCAGTACCGCAGCACCAGCGGTCGGATACGACCGAGGAGTTCCTCGACCGCGCGCCGCTCGCCGGTCAACGCCGCGTCCACCAACTTGGCCTCGGACAGCAGGCGACTGGTCACCCGTTGGGCGGTCGCCACGGCCGCCGGTCGCGGTGTGGAGGGACCGTTGAGAACCACTGGTGTGCACCGACACCATCAACCCTCGCTGGGCCGGTACGCCGCTTCGGATGGAAGCTGCCTCGATCCGCGCCACCTCGATGATGTCCCGGGCGTTGCTCACCCGACTCGACATCCGCCGAGACCCCAGCTGAGCGGTACCTCAACGAGTACCACCACGCCACCTGACCTGGACGGATGACGTTTTCGGCAGGCACAATGCTCCAATACCACGACTGACTGCGCGAGATTACCGCTGTGCGAGCTCCACGATGACTAGGTGTATGAGGCCATGACGTTGGTGACGCCGGTGTGGAGCCGTGTGGCTGGTGGTCGGTTTCCGGCGGCGGTGTGGGGGCGATGGTAGTTGTAGTGCACGTTCCAGATCGTCAGGGCGTCGGTGCGTTG
>NZ_JAJHUO010000016.1:0-11258 GCF_020859565.1 Saccharothrix luteola
ACGCCGTAGTCCACCGTCACCGCCGCCGACCCGCCGGAAGCGTGCTTGACCGCGTTCGTCAACGCCTCCTGCACCACCCGGTACGCGGCCAGCTCCACCCCGGACGGCAGCGGGCGCGGCTGCCCGGTCACCCTCGACTCCACCGGCACCCCGCTGTCCCGGAGCCGGGCGACCAGGGCCGCCAGCTGGTCGAGCCCCGGCTGCGGCGCGAGGTCGGCCGGGTCCGCGCCGTCCACCGTCAGCAGCCCCATCACGTGCCGCAACTCCGTCATCGCCGCCCGTCCGCCCGCCTCGACCGCCAGCAACGCCTCCTGCGCCTGCCCCGGCGAGGAGGCCATCACCTTGCGCGCCGCGCCCGCCTGGATCGTCATCACGCTGACGTGGTGCGTCACCACGTCGTGCAGCTCGCGGGCGATGCGGGCCCGCTCGTGCTCGACCGCCCGGTGCAGCGCCTCGGCCTGCTCGCGCTCCAGCGCCGAGACCTGCGCGCGGCCCTCGTCCGTGCGGACCTTCCACGTGCGCAGGCCGTTCGCCGCCACGATCAGCGGCACCAGGATCAGCAGCGGCACGTACTCGTTCGGCACCACCGGCAGCTCGGAGTCCCGGAACACCGCCACCACCAGCACCGCCACCAGCAGGCTCGCCAACGCGGGCGGCCGGTGCGGGCTGTACGCGGCGGCCGAGTAGGCGGCGATGACGCAGGCGTAGAACGTGAGCCGCGGCGTCTCCGACGGCGCCGCCAGGGTCGCGTACAGCACCACCCACAGCACGGCCAGCGGATAACGGCGACGCAGCGCCAACGCCACCGCCGCCGCCACCGCGATGACCACCGCGCCGAACAACGTGTCGGGTTGCGGCGGCGGTGGCACGGGGATCGGTTGCAGCACGCCGCCGAGGATGACGCGCGAGGGCACGTCCTGGGTGTTGATCGCGTACTGCACCGAGGCGATGCCGACGACCAGCGCCACCACCGCGTCGAACAGGTAGTTGCGCACCGTGGGCCGCGGCGGCGGGCCGGTCGGCAGCAACGCCAGTGCGGCCCAGGCCCGCAGTCGGGTCACCACCGCCGCGTTCGTCACCCGGCCATTCTCACCGACCGCCGACCACCGGACATCCACCCGGGCGACCACCGCGCCTACACCGCTCGACTACATCGCAGGGATGACACCGCGCCGCGCTCATCCCGGCGGGGTACCGGAAATGCCCCGGCCGACCGACGCGCCCGAGTCCGCGCCGCTCCTAGCGTCCACCGCGCCACATCGAGGACGAACCAGGGAGCCGACCATGACCACGCCGGTGATCGAACTGCGCGACGTGAGCCGCAGGTACGACGACGGGCCACCGGCGTTGAGCGACGTGTCGGTGACCGTGCGGGCCGGGGAGGCCGTCGCGATCCTCGGCCCGTCCGGCAGCGGCAAGTCCACGCTGCTCAACCTGATCGCGGGCCTCGACCGGCCCGACACCGGCACGGTCACCGTGGCCGGCGTCCGGGTCGACGGCTTGGGCGAGGCCGGGTCCGCCCGCTACCGGCGCGCCCAGGTCGGCATGGTGTTCCAGTTCTTCAACCTGCTCGACGACCTGACCGTGGCCGACAACGTGGTCCTGCCCGCGCAACTGGCCGGCATGGCGCGCGGCGAGGCGACCAAGCGCGCGGCGGAACTGCTCGACCAGCTCGGCGTCTCCCGGCACGCCCGCGCCTACCCGGGACGCCTGTCCGGCGGCGAACGGCAGCGGGTCGCGGTCGCGCGGGCGCTGATGAACCGGCCCGCGCTGCTGCTCGCCGACGAACCGACCGGCGCGCTCGACACCGCCTCCGGCGAGGACGTCAGCGCGCTGCTCGCCGAGCTGAACGCCGACGGCCAGACCCTCGTGGTCGTCACGCACGACCTGGCGCTGGCGCGGTCGTGCACGCGCCGCACGATCCGGCTGGTCGACGGCCGCATCGCCGGCGACGTCGTCGTGGAGCCGACCCGATGAGCGGGCTGGGACGGGTCGTGCGCTCGGGCGTCGCACGGCGCCGGGTGCAGACCGCGGTGATCGGGCTCGCCACCACGATGGCCGTCACGTCGTCCGTGCTCGGCGGGTCGCTGCTGGTGGCGTCCACCGCGCCGTTCGACGAGGCGTTCGCCGAGCAGCGCGGCGCGCACCTGTCGGCGCAGTTCGATGCGGGCAAGGTGACGGCGGAGCAGCTCTCGGCCCCGGTCGCGGGCGTCACCGCGACGGCCGGGCCGTTCCCGACCACGTCGGTCACGCCGAGCGACGAAGGGCCCGGCGACCCCGCGCCGCTGAGCGTGGTGGGCCGGGCCGACCCCGGCGGCGGGCCCGTGGACGCGGTGACGTTGACCGACGGGGAGTGGGCCGACGCGCCCGGCGAGATCGTCGTGTCCGCCGAGAGCCCGCACGCGCACTCGCCGACCGGCTCCGGCGTCGGCCGCCGCATCCCCCTCGCCGACGGCTCGTCGTTGACCGTGGTCGGCGTGGCCCGCTCGGTCAGCCGCACCGCCGACGGCTGGGTGCCGCCGTCCTGGATCACCTCGCCCGGCGGCTACCAGGTGCTGTACCGCTTGGCGTCCGCCGACACGGCCGAGCAGGTCGACGCGGGCCGCGCGGCGGTCGCCGCGGCGCTGCCCGAGGGCGCGATGACCGGCTCGCAGTCGTGGCTGGTGCTGAAGCGGGCGGCCGACCGCAGCATCGCGGTGTTCGTGCCGTTCCTGGTCGCGTTCGGCGTGCTGGGGCTGGTCATGTCGTTGCTCGTGGTCGGCAACGTGGTCGCGGGCGCGGTCGGCGCGGGGACGTGGCGGATCGGCATCCTCAAGGCGCTCGGCTTCACCCCGGCGCAGGTCGTGTGGGCGTACATGGCGCAGGCCCTGATCCCGGCGGCGGTCGGCACCGCGATCGGCGTCGTGGCGGGCAACCTGCTCGCGATCCCGGTGCTGGCCGAGACCGAGGACGTCTACGGCGCGGTGACGCTGACCGTGGCCCCGTGGGTGAACGTCGTGGTGGCCGTCGCCGCGTTGGCGCTGGTGTCGGTGACGGCGTGGGTGAGCGCGTTGCGCGCCGGTCGGTTGCGCACGGTGGACGCGATCGCCGTCGGCCGCACGCCGCGTCCCGGCCGCGGTCGGTGGGCCGCCGGGCTGACCGCCCGACTGGCGGTGCCGCGACCCGTCGGCCTCGGCCTGGCCCGTCCGTTCGCGCGGCCCGCCCGTGCGGCGGCGATGGTGGCGGCGGTGCTGTTCGGGGCCACCGCGGTGACGTTCGCGGTCGGGTTGGCGTCGTCGCTCAACCAGATCCAGATCGCCCGCAACCACAACTCGGCCGACGTGACGATCGGGGTGGACGGGCCGGGCGTCGGTCCCGGCCAACGCCCCGGTCCCGGCCCCGGCCCCGGTCCCGGCCCTGGTTCCCGTTCGGTGGCGCCGGAAGCCGACCCGGTCGCGGTCTCGGACGCCATCGGCGCCCGAGCCGGGACGCGCGCGCACTACCGCACCAGCCGCACGCAGGTGACCGTCAGCGGGGTGGCGGGTTCGACCGAGCTCGTCTCGTTCACCGGTGACGCCACCTGGGACGGCTACCAGATGGTGTCCGGGCGGTGGTTCGCGGGACCGGGCGAAGCCGTCGCGCCGACGCCGTTCCTCGCCGCCACCGGCACCGAGGTCGGCGACACCGTGACGCTGGACGACGGCGAGAAGTCGGTCACCGTGCGGATCGTCGGCGACGTCTTCGAGATGAGCAACGACGGCATGGTGGTGCTGACCGACGCGGCCACGTTCACGTCCGGGTCGACGGACGCGAGCCACTACATCGCGGTCGAGCCCGGCACCGACGTCACCTCGTACGTCGAAGGGCTGAACTCGGCGCTGAAGCCGCTCGGCGCGACCGCGCGGCCCGGTCGGTCCGATCAGGCCAGCGACGTCGTCATCCTGATCAACAGCCTGACCGCGGTCCTCACGCTGATGCTCGTCGCGGTGGCCGCCATGGGCGTGCTGAACGCCGTCGTGCTCGACACCCGGGAACGGGTCCGGGACCTGGGCGTCCACAAAGCACTCGGCATGACGCCCCGGCAGACCATCGCGATGGTGATCGCCTCCGTCGTCGTGATCGGGGTGGTCGGCGGCGCGGTCGGCGTGCCCGCCGGGGTCGCGCTGCACCGGGCCGTGCTGCCGGCGATGGGGGAGAGCGCCGGGATCGGCCTGCCCGTGTCGGCCTTCGCCGTGCACGATCCGCTGTCGCTGCTCCTGCTGGGCATCGGCGGCGCGCTGATCGCGATCGTGGGCGCGTTGCCGCCGGCCACGTGGGCCGCGAAGACGTCTACGGCAACGGCTTTGCGGACGGAATAGGGCGGAGGACGGGGACCAGGGCGAGCGCCGGGAGCAGCAGCAGCGGCACGACCAGCAGCGCCCGGAGGATGCCGACCTGGTCCCCGAGGAGGCCCACGACCGGCGGCCCGGCCAGGAACGCTGTGTACCCGATGACCGCGACCACGCTGACCCGTGCCGCCGCCCGGTCCTCCTCGTCGGCCGCGGCGCTCATGCCGACCGGGAAGCCGAGCGACGTGCCGAGGCCCCACAGGGCCACCCCGGCCACCGCCACCGCCGGTGCGCCGCCCAGCACCGCCAGGGTCGTCCCGGTGACCGCCAGCAGCATCGTGCCGACCAGCACCGGCACCCGTCCCCACCGGTCGAGCGCCACCGTGCCGACCACCCGGCCGAACGTCATCGTGGTCACGAACACGCCGAACACGACCGCGCCCGCCGCCGGCCCGAACGCGTACCCGTCCACGAACGCCACCGCGACCCAGTCGTTCGCCGTGCCCTCGGTGAACGCCAGCACCAGCACCAGCAGCCCGATCAGCAACGTGCGCGGCTCCCTCCAGGCCGCCAGCACACCGCTCTTCTCGCTCTTCGTGTCGCTCGTGTCGCTTGTGCCGTGCCGGTGTCGGTGCCGGTACGACCGCGCGGCGGCGACCGTGCCGGCCAACGTGACGACCGCGACGCCCGTCAGGTGCGCGGTCACCGGCAGGCGCAGCCACGCCGCCGCCGCGGCCAACCCGGCGGCGGCCACCGTGCCCAGGCTCCAGACCGCGTGGAACCGCGGCATGATCGTGCGCCCGACCAGCCGCTCGACGGCCGCCGCTTCGACGTTCATCGCCACGTTGCACGTGCCGGAGCCGTAGCCGAGGAGGAACAACCCGACTGCGGTCGCCGCCGTCGACGGCCAGGTGCCGATGGCGAGGCCCGCGACGACCAGCCCGGCGGACACCCCGATGGTCGACACGCACACCGTTCGCCGGGCTCCGAGGCGGTGGGTCACCTCGCCGGCGGTGAGCATCGCGACCGTGGCGCCAGCCGACATGGCGAGCAGCAGGAGGCCGAGCGCGCCGGCGCCGAGGCCCAACGCGTCGCGGGCGGCGGGGACGCGGGCGAACCAGGACGCCACCGCGACCCCGTTGAGCCCGAACGTCACCGCGACCCCGACAACGGCACCCCTGACGCCGTCCGACGTCACCTCGTTCCGCGACATGCGGCTCCTTCCCCCGACCTTCCCGATCCTCTTGTCCGAGAACCGACCCGACACCTTGCCCGGCCCCGACACCCGTGCGCCGACCGACACCCGTGCCTCACAACCGGATGCCGGTGAACCGGGCGTCTCGACTTCCGTGACCTCATACGTGGAAGCGCTTCCACCACAAGGGTCGGGCCTGGCAGACTCGCCGCCGTGGACGAGGTCGAAACGGGGCGGGAACCGACCTCGCCGAACGGGCGGGAGCCGACCTTGTCGAAGGAGCGGCCGCCGACCTCGCCGAAGGGGCAGGAACCGACCTTGTCGGACGTGGCCCGCCGAGCCGGCGTGTCGGTGGCAACGGCGTCCCGCGCCCTGAGCGTCCGCGGCCCGGCCTCAGCGTCCGCCCGCCACCGCGTCCTCACCGCCGCCCGCGAACTGGACTACGTCCCCAACCCCGTCGCCCGCGCCCTGGCCACCCGCAGCGGTACCCGCATCGCGGTAGCGGTCGGCGGCCGAACCTCGCACGTGCTCAACGACCCTTACGTAGCCCGCGTAACCACCGCCACCGCTGCCGCCGCCGGCGGGGTCGGCGTATCCCTCCACTGGCTCCCGCTGCACGATCCGGCCGAACTGGGCAGGTTGGCCGAGAACCGCGACCTCGGCGGCGTGATCGTCGTCAACCCCACCGTGCCCGCGCTGGCCACGATCCCCAGGTCCGCCCGAGGCCGGATCGCGTCGATCGGCATCGGAACCCGCGACGTGCCTTCGTTCGACGTGGACAACGCCACCGGCACCACCAAGGTGATCGAACACCTCCTCGCCACCGGCCGCCGCCGAATCGCCATGATCACGGGCCCCCAATGGCTCCCGTGCACCGAACGCGCCCTCACCGCCTACCACCGCGCACTCGCCGACGCCGGAACCCCACCCCGCCTGGTCGCCGGCGACTTCACCGCAGCCACCGGCGAATCCGCCACCACCGAGATCATGACCCGCTGGCCGGACACGGACGCGATCTTCGCCCTGGGCGACCTGTCGGCCCTCGGCGCACTATCAGCCCTGCGCCGCAACGGCGTGGACGTGCCGGGCGACGTCGCCGTCGCCGGCTTCGACGACATCGCCTACGCCGCCCTGAGCCACCCCGGCCTGACCACCACCACAAACCCAGTAGAAGCCATCACCACCGCCGCCGCCACAGCCCTGCTCCACCACCAACCCACGCCCCCGCAAACCTTCTACCCGACCACCTTGATCCTCCGCGCCAGCACCTGACCCACCCTCTCACCCGCCGGGGCCCTGCCGACACCCGTCCCCGCCAACCCCAGCCCGGCCCGGCAACAGCTGCCCCGCCGCGCGACGAAGGGTGCGGGTGCGGGTGCCAGGCCGACATCCGGCCGACGTCCGACCGTGGTCCGCCGACATCCGACCGGCGAGTGCCCGACTTCGCCGCCGACACCAGCTGCGGCGTCCGCATCCGGCATCGTCGGCGGCTGGGGGCACACTTCTGCCACGACTGACCCGGCATCGCGTCCGGCTTCGTCTTCTTCGCCGGCTGGATGTCCGCCGTGGCCGCCGCCGCTGCGAGCCTGGCGTTCGGCTCCGGCTTTGCCGGCCGGTGAGCCCACTGGCCGGTGACCCCCTCGCCGCTGGCCGCGGGGCCGAGGGGCGGTGGCCGGTTCGCTGAGCCCTGGGGCGGCTGCGGTGGCCGGGTTGGGCGGCGGTGTGTTGGTTACCCCGGGTGGTGGGCCTGGGGCAGGGGTTGGTTGCCGGCCTCGTTGTTTCAACCGACGTTCCAGGTCGCTGATAACGGCGTTTTGGTTGATGGTCAGGGGCAGATTCACTCGAACGTGGACGTCAGTGAGACAGGTAACTGTCTGGTCAGAGGCAGTCTAGCGGGGAAGTGGATGTTTGGCGACCGGGCTCTGCCTGCGGTCCACGGCGACTGCCGCCATCAGCACGCAGCCGACCATCGGGAGCAGGAGCGGTGGCAGTTGCCAGGTCACGATCAGCATCACGGCCAGTGACATGACCAGGAGCAGTGAGCCGCCGAAGTCCGACGCCGCACGACGCCCCGCCTCCCGCACCACGGTCGACCACCGCGAACCCGCCGACCACAGCGCCGCGGCACGCAGCACGACCACCGCCAAACCGACCGCCGCCACCCCGCACACCACGGCCACGACACCGCCACCGGCGACCCGCGTCCGCAAGAACACCACGTCCACCACCAGCACGGCGAACCCGCCGACCACCCCGACCGACACCACCCACCCACCCGGCAACGCCGACCGCACCCGCTCGAAGAACGACCGGACCGACGTGGTCTCGCCGTCGACGTGAGCCTTGATGTGCGCGCACCCGGCCGCGAGCGCCGGCACCAGCGTCACCACCGGCAGGGCCGCCAGCAGCACCAGCAACCCCGCCATCAAGCACTCGCCGAACAACGAGAACCGCTTCACCGGCTCACCCCTTCAGCCCGGACGTCGACACACCCTCCACCAGGAACCGCTGGAAGAACAAGAAGAACAGGATCACCGGCACCAGCGCCAGCATCGACATCGCCATCAACGCGCCGAAGTCCGAACCCGTCGACTCGTCGATGAACAACTGCAACGCCAACGGCAGCGGGTACTTGTCCGGGGTGCTCAGGTAGATCAACGGCCCGAAGAAGTCGTTCCAGCTCCAGATGAACGTGAAGATCGCCGTGGTGATCAGCGCCGGCCGGCACAGCGGCACGATGATGTGCCAGAACACGGTCCAGTGACCGGCGCCGTCGAGCTTGGCCGACTCGTCCAGCTCACGCGGCAGCTGCCGGATGAACTGCACGATCAAGAACACGAAGAACGCCTCCGACGCCAGGAACTTCCCCGCCAGCAGTGGCACGTACGTGTCGACCAGGTCCAGGTTCTGGAACACCACGTACTGCGGGATGATCAACACGTGGAACGGCAGCAGCAGCGTCGCGATCATGATCCCGAACAGCACGGTCCGACCGCGGAACCGCAAGCGGGCGAACGCGTACGCCGCCAACGCCGACGACGCGACCGTCCCCACCACCGACAGCACCGCCAGCACGGCGGAGTTCCAGAAGAACCGGCCGACGCCGACACCGACCACGCCCTCGAACACCCGCTCGTAGTTCGCGAGCGTCGGCGCGGTCGGCAACAGCTGCAGGCTGCCGATGATCGTCTCGGACGGCTTGAACGTCGCCGCCGCCACCCACACGATCGGGTACAGCACGACGGCGAGCAGCGCCAGCACGCCGACGTGCCACAGCACCCTCGTCAACGACTGCCTCATCGCTTGTCCCCCGAGTCCCCGGAGTAGAACACCCAACCCCGTGCGGTGCGGAACAGGAACACGGTGACCAGGCCGACCCCGAGCAGCAGCATCCACGCCATCGCCGACGCGTAACCCATGCGGTAGTCGCCGAAACCGCGGTCGAACAGGTAGATCGTGTAGAACAACGTGCTGCCCGCCGGCTGCCCGTTCGGCCCGCCCACCACGTACGCCGACGTGAACACCTGGAACGCGTTGATCGTCTCCAGCAGCAGGTTGAAGAACAGCACCGGCGAGATCATCGGCAACGTGATCGACCAGAACTGCCGCCCACGACCGGCGCCGTCGACCTCGGCCGCCTCGTACAGCTCGCGCGGCACCTGCTTGAGCCCGGCCAGGAAGATCACCATCGGCGCGCCGAGCTGCCACGTCGCCAGCAGCACCAGCATCATCAGCGAGAAGTCGGGGTTGCCCGCCCAGCCGCCGGTGTCGATGCCGAACCGCAGCAGCAGCTGGTCGACCACCGAGTCGTCGCTGAACATCATCTTCCACACGATCGCGACGCCGACGCTGCCGCCGATGAGCGACGGCCCGTAGAACGCCGCCCGGTAGAAGCCCTGGCCACTGCGCTTGCTGTTGAGCAGCATCGCCACGGCCAGCGCGGCGATCAGCTTGATCGGCACGGCCAGCGCCACGTAGATCGCCGTGACCTCGACCGACCGCAGCCACCGCGCGTCGGAGAACATCCGCTGGTAGTTCTCCAGCCCGATCCACGTCGGGGTGTTGAACAGGTCGTAGTCGGTGAACGAGAGGTACAGCGAGGTCACCATCGGCCCGAGGGTCAGCAGGACGATCCCGATGATCCACGGTGACAGGAACAGGTAACCCGCCAGGCCGTCGCCGGACGGGCGGGCCCGCTTGCGCGGACCCGCCCCGCCGTCGGTGACGACCTCGGTGCGCCGGTCCGGCGCGATCGTCGCCCGGCTCACGACCCGAGGGTCTCTTCCGCCTCGGTGAAGAACTGGTCGACCGCCTGGTCCACGGTGATGCGGCCGTACTGGAGTTCCTCGGTGATCCGGATGAACGCCTGCTCCAACGTGCCGGCGCCCTTGGGCGGCGCGGGAGGCGTCTTGCCGAACGAGTCCTTCAAGTCGTCCTCGTACGCCGCCACGGCGGCCAGCGGACCTTCGAGCTGGGCCGCGGCGCGCTGCGCGTTCGTCGGCGGCAGGCCGCGGTTCGCGCCGAAGATCTTGCCGACCTCCGGGTCGTTGACCATGAACGACACCAGCTTGGCCGCCGCCGCCGGGTGCTCGGTCTTCTGCGACACGCTCAGCAGCATCGACGGCTTCAGGTACTGCCCGGACGTGCCCGGCTTGTCGGTCGGGACCGGCCCCAGCTTCAGACCGGGGTTGGCCTTCGCGTAGCGGGACATGAAGTTGTCCCAGCCGAGGTCGCCCGCGACCAGCTTCTGCTCGAGCGCGAACGCGGGCTTGATCTGCACGCCCTTCTCGATCGGCAGCACGGTCTTGCCGTCCGCCAGTGCCTTGCCCTCCTCCATGAACTTCTTCAACCTGGCCTTGTCGAAGCCGAGCTTGCCGTCCTCGGTGTAGAGCAGCCCGCCTTCCTGGCGAAGCTGGAGCTCCAGGTTGTAGTAGCTGCCGACGTAGTTGCCGCCGCCGGAGACGCCGGTCTTGTCCGCGATCGTCTTGAGGGTGGCCCGGTAGTCGTCCCAGCTCCAGCCCTCCTTCGGCTCCGCGACCCCGGCCTGGGCGAACAACGCGGGGTCGTAGATGTAGCCCCAGGTGTTGCCGCCCGTCGGCACGCCGTACAGCTTGCCGTCGATCTCACCCGCGCCCTTGAGCCCTTCGAGCAGGTCCCCGAGTTCGAGGTTCTTGCCGTCCTGCTTCTTCAGGTCGTAGAGCGCGTTGCGGTCCGAGTACTCGCGGATGTAGGCGAAGTCCATCTGCATGACGTCGGGCGCGTTGCCGCCCGCGGTCTCGGTGGCCATCTTCTGCCAGTACGCCTCGAACTCCTGGAAGCTCGGCGTGACCTTGATCTCCGGGTTCTTGCTCTGGAAGAGGTCGATCGCCTTCTGCATCAACTCGGCGCGCTCGGCGTTCCCCCACCACGAGAACCGCAGCGTGGCGGGACCGGCCTTGGTCTCGTCGCCGCTGCCGCCGCCGCTGCCGCCACAGGCGACTGCCAACAACGCGACCATCGACGTCGCCAGGACTCGGCCTCTGAAACGTTTCAGTGCACCCATTCGGTTCCTCCGGTCTCGACCGCTTCCAGGACGTGGTGCGCGGTGCAGAGGGGAAAGCGCTTTCCGGGAGGCTACGAGCAGGTTGCGCCAACGTCAATGCCCACTTTGGAAGCCGTGCGCCCACCGAACGGGTGCCGCGGATCCGGACCGCCGCCCCCCCCCCCCCCCCCCCCCCGGGGGCCCGGGGGGGGGGGCCGGGGGGGCGCCACAGCCC
>NZ_JAJHUO010000016.1:11268-234034 GCF_020859565.1 Saccharothrix luteola
GTGGCCGCGGAGCGGCCCCCCCCCCCCCCCCCCCCGCGGGCGGGGGGGCGGGGGGGCGGACGGCCGGTGGACGATCATCGGACGTACGGCCACCCTGCGGAATCGAAGGCCAGCAGGTTGATGCCCAGTCGAGACGCACCGTCGTCACCGTAGTAGTGGTAGACGAGGATGTCGCTGTCGACGTCCGAGAACACGTCCTGGTGCCCGGTGCCGTGGACGCTGCCCTGGCCGGCGAGGATCTCGGTGCCGCCGCCGGAGGTCATGGCCGTGCCGTTGCGGGCGACGTAGGGCCCGGTGACGCTGGTCGACCGGCCGACCATGACCCGGTAGGTGCTCTGCGCGCCGCGGCAGCAGTAGTCGAACGACACGAACAGGTAGTAGTAGCTGCCGCGCTTGATGATGTTCGGCGCCTCGATCGCACCGCCGTTGCGGCCGGCGATGGCGCGGACGGTGGAGTCGGAGCGCAGGCCCGTGGACGGGTTCAGCGCGATCATCTTGAGGCCGGACCAGAACGAGCCGAAGCTCAGCCACCAGCGGCCCTGGTCGTCCACGACGAGGTCGGGGTCGATGGCGTTGTAGTTGTCGCTGGTGCGCGTCTCGATGACCAGGCCGCGGTGGGTCCACGTGCCCGCGTTGCCGCTGGGGCTGGTGGCCAGGAAGATCGCCGACCGGTTCGAGCCGAACGACGAGGCCGAGTAGTACATGTAGTACTGCCCGTTGCGGTAGGAGATGTCCGGCGCCCAGAGGTTGCGGCTGCCGTTGGTGTAGGTGGTGGTCCAGGAGGCTCCGTTGGGGAAGGCGGCTCCCGCGTTGCGGAAGGCGGTGCGGTCGGTCGAGGTCTTCAGGCCGATGCCGTCCGCGGTGTGCGCGACCAGGTAGCTGCCGTCGGGCCTCTTGACGACGCTGGGGTCGTGCACCCGGATGTCGCCGGTGACCACGCCGGGTCCCGGGTAGGCCGACGCCGGCGGCGCGGCCACGACGGTCACGCCGGTGATGGCGAGCGCGGTGACGACGGTGGCGAGAACGCGTTTTCTCAATGCAGCCACGGGTTCCTCGAAACTCTCGGGGTGGACTGGACGCGGCGGCGTGGGTGTCCTGAGTGGACTACAGCGGTGCTGGGAACGGGGAGGCTCGGCGTCTCGACCCGGCAGCGGACGGCCTGCGCGGACTCATGCGTCGCCTCCTTGCGAGCAGGAATCGTGACGCGCCTCCGGTCACCTGCCGGATCGCCGGACCGGGAGCGCTTCCGGGGCACCGTAGCGCAGGCCGCTCACGGCGGGCAAGCCTGTCTGTTAGCGATAACAGGCAGGCTTGCCGAGTTGAGACGACTGTCGCTGTTAGCGCTCACAGGCCAGCTGATCAGCCCAAGACCCGGCCGAGGAAGCCGCGGATGTACCCGGCGATGGTGTCCAACTGGTCCTCCAACGCGAAGTGGCCCGAGTCGAGCAGGTGGATCTCGGCCTCGGGCAGGTCGCGCCGGTAGGCCAGCGCGCCGTCCGGGCCGAAGATCTCGTCGTTGCGCCCCCACACCGCGAGCAGCGGGACCTGCGTCTCGCGGAAGTACCGCTGGAACAGCGGGTACGCGTCGAGGTTGGTGCGGTAGTCCCGGAACAGGGCCAGTTGCACCTCGGCGTTGCCCGGCCGGTCGAGGAGGGCCTGGTCGTGCGCCCACGTGTCCGGGTCGATCCGGCTCGGGTCCTTGACGCCGTGGGTGTGCTGCCAACGCGTGGCGTCGAGCGTGAGCAGGGCCCGCACCGCCGGTTCGGTGTCCGGGCCGGGGTTCGTGGCGTAGGCGAACAGCGGCTCCCAGAACGGGGTGAAGCCCTCGGTGTAGGCGTTGCCGGACTGCGTGATGACGGCGGTGACGCGGTCGGGGTGCCGTGACGCGATCTTGAAGCCGATGGGTGCGCCGTAGTCCTGGACGTACAGCGCGTGCCGCCGCACGCCGAGGTGGTCCAGCAGGCCGAGGGTGATGTCGGTGAGCGCGTCGAACGTGTAGTCGAACTCGTCGACCGACGGCGCGGCGCTGTGGCCGAAGCCGACGTGGTCCGGCGCGATCACGCGGTAGCGGTCGGCGAGTTGCGGGATCAGCTCGCGGAACATGTGCGAGCTGGTGGGGAAACCGTGCAGCAGCACCAGGACCGGCGCGTCGGCGTGGCCCGCCTCCCGGTAGAACACGCGCTGCCCGTTGATGTCGGCGTACCGGTACGAGGTCATCGGCTGCTCCTGACTGGGTCGATCTAACTGTTCTAACTCATTTCAACGGTTAGGTATGGCGCCTAGGCAAGCACGCGCGTGTTAACCTGTCAAGCGACTCAGAACGGTTAGATCCGGGGGAGGTGCTCGCGGTGCTCGGTGCCGATGACGCCGTGACCGGCGCGTTGCTGGCCAAGGGGTGGCCCGCGCGCCCGCTGGTGGACCAACCGCTGGGCATCGACCTGCTGAACACCCGGTGGGTGGTCGGTGGTGTCGCCTACGACCTGCTCGACCACGACGACCTCACCGCCGCGTGGCTCGCGGACCGGGAGCTCGAGCCCGTCCGGCCCGTGCCGCGGCGGCCGTTGCGCGAGGCCCGTGCCGCGGTGGCCGCCGTGATCGCGGACCCGGCCGACCACACCGCCCTCAACGCCCTGCTGGACCACGGCCGGGTGCGGTTGACCGTCGACGAGCGCGGCCGGGTCGAGCACGACGACGTCCCCGACCCGCGGTGGCGTGCGGCCTGGGCGTGCCTGCGCGACTTCGTCGTGCTGCGCGAGGCGGCGCCGGACCGCGTCCGCAAGTGCGCGAACCCGGAGTGCGTGCTGCACTTCCAGGACGTCTCGCGCACCGGCAGGCGGCTGTGGTGCTCGATGACGGGCTGCGGCAACCGGCTGAAGGCGCGCCGCCACCACAACCGGGTCCGCGCCACGTCGTGACCGCAGTCGGTCCGCCCCCTGACCGCGGGGGTCCCGCAGCGTCGTGACCGCACGCGCGTCAACCGGCGGCCGTTGGGGTATGGCAAGGCCATGACGCACCAGGAACCGCTCGACCTCGGCGCGACAGACCTCCCGGAGGCCGAGGAGGCGCGCGTCAGGCGTGCGCACGACCTCGACCGGCCGGAGGTGTTCGACCGGCGCAACGACGTCGACCGCAGGTCCCGGACCAGGGCGAACCTCCTGCCCGAGGAATCGCGGACCGGCAGCGCCGACCCGCAGGCCCAGGCGCGCGAGGTGCTGCGCGACTCCGACGTGCGCACCGAGGTCCCCGAGTCCGCACCCGACACGATGGCGGAACGGCGCGAGTCCGATGCCTGAAAGTGCTCACTCGGTGAGCACTTTCACCCGCACGATGGGTCCATGAACGCGCTCACCGACACCCGGACCCTGGACTTCGCCGACGCCGCCGAGTGGGAGTCGTGGCTGGCCGGGCACCACGGCACGAGTGACGGCGTCTGGCTCAAGATCGCCAAGAAGGGGTCGGGCCGCACGTCGGTCACCATCGCCGAGGCGCTCGACGTCGCCCTCTGCTTCGGGTGGATCGACAGCCACCGCAAGGGCCTCGACGCCGACCACTACCTCCAGCGCTACTCGCCGCGCCGACCGGGCAGCTCGTGGTCGCGGGTCAACGTCGAGAAGGCCGAGGCGCTCATCGCCGCCGGGCGGGTGCGGGAACCCGGCTTCGCCGCGATCGAGGCGGCCCGGGCCGACGGCCGGTGGGACGCGGCGTACCAGCGGCAGCGCGACGCCACCGTGCCGGCCGACCTGGCCGAGGCGCTGGCGGGCGACCAACGCGCGCGCGAGCGGTTCGAGCGGCTCGACCGGACGGGGCAGTACGCGTTGTTTCTGCGGCTGATGAAGGCGAGGACGCCGGCCGCGCGCGCCGTGCGACTGCGGCGGATCGTCGACGAGCTGGCGGTCTGACCCGGCGAGTCCACAGTGGATCTCGAGTGGGGGCCGGGTGGGCGGACGGGGGAGAGTCGCGTCCGCTCACCCGGCAAGTCGGTGCTCGCGCTGTCGGCGAAGGTAGCGCAATGTTATCGCTAACACCAGCCCTGGCTGTCGATCAGGCCGGTCACCAGCCGCTTTGGCGTGCGAATGTCGCGCGGACGTGGTTCGACGGTTCGCAGACCTCAATCGTCTCGTAAAGAGGTATTGAGGCGCGAGGACCTGCGCTGTTAGCGTTAACAGCGCCGCATCCCGACGCGCCACGATGGAGTGGACCGATGAACAGTGCCGTTCCCCGGTGGGCAGCCCGCAGGCTGGCGGTGGTCGCGGTGGTGGCCGTGACCGCGCTGGCGGGCCTGGTCGTCACGCCCGCCGCTCAGGCCTCGCCGGCCGTGCAGTACACGAACCCGTTGGCGAACCAGCGGGCCGACCCGCACATCTTCAAGCACACCGACGGCTACTACTACTTCACCGCGACCGCGCCGGAGTACGACCGGATCGTCCTGCGCCGCGCGACCACGATCCAGGGCCTGGCCAGTGCCCCGGAGTCGGTGATCTGGCGCAAGCACTCGTCGGGTGAGATGGGCGCGCACATCTGGGCGCCGGAGATCCACTTCATCAACGGCAAGTGGTACGTCTACTTCGCCGCCGGCCGGACCGACGACATCTGGCGGATCCGGCCCTACGTGCTGGAGAACGGCAGCGCCAACCCGCTGACCGGCACGTGGACCGAGCGCGGCAAGGTCAACGTCCCGTGGGACAGCTTCTCCCTGGACATGTCGACCTTCGTGGTCAACGGCGTGCGGTACCTGACCTGGGCGCAGGCCGAGCCCGGCATCTCCACGAACTCCAACCTCTACCTCGCCCGGATGGGCGCCACCCCGTGGTCCATCACGGGGTCGGTGGCCAGGCTGACCGTGCCGACGCTGGCGTGGGAGACCCGCGGCGGGGTGAAGGTGGCCGAGGGGCCGTCGGTGATCGAGCGCAACGGCCGGGTCTTCCTGACCTACTCCGCCAGCGCCACGGACGCGAACTACTGCCTCGGCATGCTGACCGCGTCGGCGTCCGCCGACCTGCTCAACCCCTCGTCGTGGACCAAGAGCGCGAACCCGGTGTTCGCGTCCAACGCGTCGACCAGCCAGTACGGCCCGGGGCACAACTCGTTCACCGTCTCCGAGGACGGGCAGAGCGACATCCTCGTCTACCACGACCGCAGCTACCGCGACATCTCCGGCGACCCGCTGCGCGACCCGAACCGCCGCACCCGCGTGCAGAAGGTCTACTGGAACGCCGACGGCACGCCGAACTTCGGCATCCCGGTGGCCGACGGCGTCACGCCCGTGCGCCTCAAGTCCTACGACTACCCCGACCGCTTCATCCGGCACTGGGAGTACCGGGCCCGGGTCGAGGCAGGGGTGAACCCGCTGGCCGACTCGCAGTTCCGCGTCGTGACGGGCCTGAACGGCTCCGGCACGGTGTCGCTGGAGTCGACCAACTTCCCGGGCTACTACCTGCGGCACCGCAACCACGAGATGTGGGTCGAGCGCAACGACGGCAGCGCCGTCTTCCGCGCCGACGCCTCCTTCCACCGCCGCGCGGGCCTGGCCTCGGGCTCCGCGGTGTCCTTCGAGTCGACCAACTTCCCCGGCCAGTACATCCGCCACAACGGCACGACCGTCAACCTGACCACCGCACCCGACGCCGTCGCACGCGCCGACGCCACGTTCATCCTGGAGTGACCGAAAAGTGCTGCGCTTCCCGTTGATCCACCCGCCGCTGCTGCACGCCCTGGCCACGGCGGGCCACGGGTCCAAGGTCCTGCTCGCGGACGCCAACTACGCGCACCGGACCAACGTCCACCACCGGGCCGAGGTGATCCACCTCAACCTGCGCCCCGGCCTCGTCACGGTCGACGAGGTGCTGGAGCCGGTGCTGTCGGCGATCCCGGTGGAGGCCGTGCACACCATGCGGCCCGACGACCTGGGCACGCCGGCGGCGTGGGCGGACTACGAGCGCGTGCTCGGCCCCGACCTGCCGCTGCAACCGTTGGCGCGGCAGGACTTCTACGCGGCCTGCCGTGCGCCGGAGCTGGCGGTGTGCGTGGCCACCGGTGACGGTCGGCACTACGCGAACGTGCTGCTGACGGTCGGCGCCATCTCCTGATCCCCGGTCCCCGACCCGCGTGCGCCGGCGTGCGCGCGGGTCGGGGACCGGACCCGGTGCCGGTCACGGCACGAGCGACCCGAGTCCGGTCGGCACGCCACCACGTCCGCGTCGACCCTGACCGGCAGGTCGGCGGTGGTGTGGCCGTTGACACCGCGTTGACCAGCCGGTGGCCGCGGTCGCGCAGCGCGCTCACCCGGTCCGCGCCGAGCGTCCCCCGGTCATGCTCGCGCCGGCCGCGACGACGACCGGCCCGGACCCCGGCACGCCCTGCCCGCCGCACGCCTCGGCGGGCGGGTTCACCGGCGGCCGGACGTACGTCAGGCACTCCATCCGGTCCGGCCGGGGGAGGGCGATGTCGAGGACAACCTCGCCGAGCTCGCGCACGCGGTGCTGGACTTCTACCAGCGGTCGATCCCGATGCTCGCCGCGCTGCTCTCGGACCCGCAGCGGATGGCGGCCCACCGGGTGGCGATGAGCAGGCACGGCGGCGGCCCGGAGAAGGCCGCCACGCCGTTCGCCGAGTACCTGGAGGCCGAACGGGCGCTCGGCCGGATCGCGCCGGACGCCGATCCGGACGCGGCGGCGTCACTGCTCGTCGGGGCGTGCTTCCAGGAAGCGTTCCTGCGCTACTACGCCGAAGGTCCCGACGCCGCCGCCGCACCACGCGCGCACGCCGAAGCCCTGGCCCGAGCGGTCGTCAGGCCGCTGCGCTGATCCTGCGGCACGGCGCCCGCCGATGACGGGAGCGCTCAGCCCAACGGGCTGTGCAGGATCGCCGCCCACCCGTCGGGCCCCACGGCCACGCAACGCCGCTCGTGCGGGCCGGTGGTGATGTCGCCGACCCGGAACCCGAGGGCCTGCGCGCGAGTCCGGGCCTCGTCCAGGTCGGGCACCTTCACCAGCACGGCCGGGCCGTCGTGGACGCGGTCCGCGCCGGACAGGGCGAGTCGCCCGCCCGCCACGTCGAACTGCGCCCAGCGGTCGCCGTCCACGAACGTCGGCGCGACGCCGAGCAACGCGGACCACCGCTCGACCGCGCCGGCGAGGTCGTCTGTCGGGACAACGGGAGCGATGCGTTCAGCGGTCACGTGATCGACGCTAATGACGCCCCACCCCGCGGTCAACGCCGCGGCGGGGGATCGAGCAACAACGAACAAGGCACTTCGGACGGTTCAGGGGTGAACCGTCTGAAGTGGATGGTCTGCCGCCGCGGGCTACCGCGGTTCGTCGATGCCGGGCACGGTCACGTCGTCGTCCGCGGGCGGCTCGGGATCGCGCCACTCCTCGGCCCGGCTCGGGCGGTTGCCGCGCAACGTGCCTTCCAGCTCGTGCTTGAGCTGCTCGTCCTTGATCGGGCCGTGCTTGCTGCTCTCGCGGTGCATGGGCGGGTCCCTCCTCCATGCTCCTGGGGACGGTCGCTTGCCCGGGAGGAGTACCCCGGCGCGTTCGGCCGAATCGCGTTCACCCGTCAGCCTTCGCCACGGACGGTGGCGGTTCACCCGTTCGACCGAGCATGGAGGGTCCCCGACCGGGGTATTTCCCACTGTGAGGACCAGGTAAACGGGAGGTGGCGTCGTGGTCGAGCGGCTGACAGTCCGACGCCGAGACCCCGGCACGGGACCCTGCCGAGGGCCGGATCCGGTGGCGGAGATGGACGTGTGGTGGGACCGGATCGGCCGGAACCTCGGCCGGGAGTGGGACCTGGCCACGGCCGACGAGCGGCCCCTCCTCGTCGACGTCGCGGTGACCGAGCAGGCCTACTTCTTCGCCACCCTGCTGCAGGACGTGCGACCGCACGACGTGCGGGTGGAGATCCGCGACCTGGACCTGCGCCCGGACGGCACGCCGATCCGGCGCGACCGGGTCGGTATCACGGTGCGCCCGGCCGATTCCCCGCGCGGCTACTACTACTGCGCGACCGTGCCGGCCGGGGTGGACGTGGAGCGGATCGACGCGTGGCTGCTCGACGGGATGGTCGTCGTGCGCGTGCCGACCCGGTAGGCGTTTCGCGGCCGGGGGCGCGGGTACCGCACCGGCAGGCGAGAGAGCTGGAGGAGTCATGGCCGGGACGCTGACCCGCGACCACCTGAAGGACTGCCTGACCGACGTCCACTTCCCGGCGAGCAAGGACGACCTGCTCGACGCGGCGATCCGCAAGGGCGACCCGACCGCGGTCCAGGCGCTGCGGGCGATACCGACGACGGACTACGCGAGCCTGCACGAGGTGTTCGGCGCGGTCGAGTTCGGCGACGAGCCGCGGTAGGGGCCGTCAGCCGGACCAGGCCGCGAGCCCCGAGCGGGACGGCGTGGCGCCGGGGAAGGCGGCCGACAGCGTCTGCGCGTACCGGCGTGCCTCGGGTGTCGTCAGGTCCGGCGGCGTCAGCCACGGCGCGAGGTGGGGTCGCGCGTCCGGTGGCGGTGCGCCGCCGAGCACCAGGACGTCCGACGACCCGGGTGTGACGGCGTAGCCCAGGCGTGCGGCCTCCTCGCGCACCACCGCCTCTGCCTCGGCCGCGCGCCGCGAGTCGTCCGCCACGACGGAGAACGGCCCGCCGATCGAGGCGACTTCCGCGCGCAACGCCGCCGTGTCGGCCTCGGTCAGCCCGGGCCACGGCAGGTCGCCGCGCTTGCCGGTCAGCTTCGCCGCCAACACCGCCGACGCGTAGTCCGGGCCCTCCGGGCCGCGGACGTCCGGACCGGTCCACGCCACGCGGCCGGTGTCGACCGGGACGGTGGTCCGCGTGCCCGCCCGGTCCAGCCACAGGTCGCTGCGCCCTTCCGGCAGCCACACCAACGCCCACCGGCCCGTCGTCCCGTCGCGCGGCTGCGCGGGCACCAGGGCGTTCGGCGCGTTGCCGACCGCGAGCGGTGCGTCGGTGGTGTGCACGATGTTCCAGCCGGGCATGTGCGGCACGACGAGGACGTCCACCGGGCCCTCGCCGAGCGCCACGCGGGTCAGCAGCGGGTCGCCGGCGGCCGGGGTGGCGAGCTGCCCGGCGATCGTGACCTGGCCGAGGCCCGCCAGCAGGGTCAGGCCCAGCGCCGCGCCGACGACGCGCACCATCGCGGTCGGCGGGCACAGCGCGAGCCAGGACGCCGCGACGAACGCGGCCATCAACGTGATGTAGGCGAACGACGACGGCGGTCCGGCGAACCACGTGCCGGCGGCCACCGTCGCCAGGACGGCGGCCACCACCACGAGCCGGCCGATCACCGGCCGCTCGACGCGCAACGCGGGCGGCACGGCGAGCAGGCCGATCAACGCCACCGCGGCCAGCGGCGGCATCCACGACGCCTCCGCGATGAGCAGCACCACGACGCCGCCGATGCCCGCGAACCCGGTGACCGCCCGCCGGGTCGACAACCCCGACGCGGCGGGCGCGAACGGCCGGACCAGGGCCCAACCCGCGACCACGGTCACCGCGCCGAGCAGGATCAGCCGCAGGAGGGTGAAGCCGAGCGGCAGGCCGACGGCGCCGTGGTTGTGCACGTGATCAGGCCGACGCGCCGACCGCGCACGAGCACTGCATCTGCGCGCGCTCCTCCCGCGACGGCCGCATGTGCAGCACCATCGCGATGACCATCGGGATGAACACCACGGTGTTGTAGAACAGGTGCAGCTCCACCCGCGGGATGATCAGCTGGATGATGCTCGTCGGCGCCGGCTTGCCGAGCAGGTTCGTCGAGGCGGACGCCTGGATGATCAGCAGCAGGTGCTCGATGTGGTGCCAGAACTGCAGGCCGAGCGCGACCGTCCACCACGTCTTCGAGCGGCCGACGAACCCCTTGCGCAGCGCGAAGAGGAACACGAGCATGATCAGCGCGTAGCCGTAGTGCATGACCTCGGACGTGACCAGCCACGGGAACCACAGGCCCAGCGCGCCCTTGGCCTGCGGCACGGGCCAGCCTAACGCGTAGATCTGCACGGCCTGGGTGATGTGCTCCACCCAGTGCGCGAGCACGATCAACGTGAAGGCGTAGAGCGCCGGCTTGTGCCGGATCGTGTTGAGCGGACCACCCGTCGAATGGGTATGGGCTTGAGTGTCGACCATGGATTCCTCCTGCTGCGCCGGCCTCGATCGGGCCAATTGCCCTGACCAGCGACGATACCGGGTTCGGGGCGCGCCAAGAACGCCATCGTGCGGAGTGCGCAATCGTGGAGAAGGCCACTGGTCCACGCGCCGGTACGGTGGCCGTCCCCGATGACCGCGCGGCAACCGCACGTCGACTGTATAGCGTTCCTATGCTCTGCTCGTCTTCTCGTTTGCGGTTGCGGGAACCGCTCCGAAGGCCTCACCAGCGGAAGAAATGCACACGTTCGCGGGAAGCGGGGACCGCGGTGCGGGTGCTATGGCGCCGGGGCGTCGCGAGCGTCGGATCGCCCCTGGTAGGAACTTCATACCAATTAGTTGCTTTTTAGGACCAAGATCGGTAGCGTGTGGTTCACGACGTCGACTGCGGACCGAAGCTTCGGGGGGTGCCAGTGGCCGCGACCTGTCAGGTCGTGTCGCCGCGCACCGGCCCGGTGGCCGGGCTCCGCGCCGATGCCGTGCTCCGACTCCGCGACGGGACCCCCAGCTCGTCCGAGCGGAGCGCTCGGGCGGTCCGCTGAGCGACCGCCGCTGGCGCGGATGGGCTGGTACCGGCCCATCCGCGCGGCCGCACGCGCGTGGCCCGCGGGCCCCAACCCGCCGGGCGCGCCGTGCCGTGCGGTCCGCCGGAGGGCGCGCCCGCCGTCCGGTGGTGAGCCGGATGTGCCTTGCCGCGTCACGGAATTCCGCCGCCGTGCCCTGACCCCGGACGAGGTCGGCGGTGGCCGGAAAGTGGCCGTTGTGCCGCGATCAGCCGTTGTCCCACCGTTCCCCGGGGTGGTGGTGGGCGCACCTTCGCGATTGCGGCATTTCGGCTGAAACGCGCCGCGGCCGGTCGCCGCCATATCCGTCGGGACGGCCGCCGGCCGCCGATCGGGTGGTCGGCGCTCCGACCCGGGCGGCTGAGCCGCGATCGCCGGCATCACCCGGAAGGCGCAGTATCCGAGTCCAGTTGATGACGGAATGTGAGTCCAGTGCGGGCGGTAAATGGAGCCGAGGAGCGTTCACGATTCCATCGGATGGGGCAAGGGATCATCACCGGACGTGCTCGTCAACGCCATCTCTGCTGCTTGTGCAGGCTGTCACGGCCCTGGTAGCTTGCCCGAAATCGTCAGCACCTGGGGACACTGGGGTTTCACTGGGGGTTAACTGGCGGTTCACTGGGGAACTGCCGCTCGCCGGCGCGCCGATTCATAGCGTTGCGATGAATCGGCCACCTGTCGGGACGGCGGGATTCACCGGTCATTGACTACGAATTGGGGGTCGTAGTGGACGGTGTAATAGAACGGGCGGTTGGTCGGGTCATCGACTTCATGCACGAGCACCTGGGCGAGCAGTTCACGATGGACGACATGGCTCGAACCGCCATGTACAGCAAGTTCCACTTCTCACGAACCTTTCAGCGCGTTACCGGCGTCTCGCCGGGTCGTTTCCTGGCCGCGATCCGGGTGCAAGAGGCCAAACGGCTGCTCGTGTGCACCTCGTTGACCGTCACCGACATCAGCCACCGGGTGGGGTACACGAGCGTCGGCACGTTCAGCTCGAAGTTCCGCGCCGCCGTCGGTGTGCCGCCGACGACGTACCGCCAGCTGGGCGGGCTGACCGAGCCGACCCCGTTGGCCAAGCGGGGTCCGGACACCCGCTCGTCCACCGTGCAGGGGGAGGTGCGCGTGCCGCTGGGGAGCCCGCCCGCGATCATCTTCCTGAACCTGTTCCCGGAGCGGGTGCCGCGGGGCAAGCCGGTGCACTGCTCGATGCTCCAGCGGCCGGGACCGTACGTGCTCACCAACGTGCCGCCCGGCACGTGGCACCTGCAGGCCCACTCCGTGGCGCTGGGGTGGGGCGCGGTTTCGGGCCGGGGGTCGTTAGGCCGGAGCAGGGCGCTCAACGTGGCGTCCTGCGGTCCGGTGTCGGTCGGGCCGGGCGCCCGGGTCGAGAACGTCGACCTGAACCTGCGCCCGATCGACGCGCTCGACCCGTCGGTCCTGCTCGCACTGCAGTACATCCGCACCGTGGCGGTGGACGCGGCCGCCGCGAGCTGACGGCGACGTCCGCGAGTACCCGCCGTCCCGGCTGGGGCGGCGGGCTTTCGGGACGATTCCGCGCGGGCGAACGGCCCAGTGATCCGCGAATGGCCCAATGCCCCTTCGGGGTGCCGTAGCTACCGGCGGCGACGCGGAATTCCAGGGGCCAGGCCGGTTCACCCGACTCGCTCCGGATCGTGGGGTGAGTCGACCACGCGATGGTGTTCACCCGATTGCACGCCACGGCACCACGGACACGACGCTTGGCCAGGCCATGCTCGGGCGCGGATGGAGGACGACCGCGCGCACCGCATGGTCCCGGGAAACCTTCACGGCGCTGTCGACGGACCGGAAACGGACGTCCTGTATGTCCGGAGTGGACGGTGCGCGACCTCATGGTGCGCACGTGAGGCCCCTGTGCCCTGTCCGCCGAGCCGGGGACGCGGTCAGCGCCGGGTGCCCGCGCCCGCCGGCTCCGAGTCGGCCCCGGCCTCGCGCGGCCTGCGCTTGGTCGACGCCGCCATCGAGGCGGCCACCAGGGCGGGATCGTCACCGACGCCGATGAGCAGGCCGTTGAGGATCGAGTCGTAGCAGCGGTCGGCGTCGACCGGGTCGATCAGGTAGCCGCCGAGCTCGAGGTTGACCAGGCCGTGCGACGCGATCCACATCTCGTGGGCGATCAGCAGCGGGTCGCTCTGGCTGAACCGGCCCGACTCGATGCAGCGGGTGGCGCAGTCGACGACCGTGACGAGCGTGTACCGGCCGTACTGGCGGTCGTCCTCGGTGAGGGAGAACCCGGCCAGCGACTGCCCGCCGAACATCACCGCGTACAGGTGGGGGTTCGCCTTGGCGTTCTGCCGGTAGGCGTAGCCGAGCAAGACCATGTCCGCCACCGGGTCGTCGGTCCGCCGCACCCGGGCGAACTGGCGCTCCAGGCGGGCGAAACCCTCGTGCACCATCTCCCGCACGAGCCCGCTCATGCTGCCGAAGTGCGTGTAGACGGCCATGGTCGACGTGTTGGCCTCGGCAGCGATCTTCCTGGTGGACAGCGCCTCGGCGCCGTGCTCGGCGAGGAGCCTCGCCGCGATGTCGACGAGGGCGGCTCGGGTTCCGGGATCCAGCTTGCGAGGACTCACCTTGACAGTGTTGCACAACGCCGTTATTCTTTGTGTAACGTTGTTATGCTAACCTGCGGCATCCGTGTGACTTTTCCTCGCCCCCATCGAGGGGTCACCGGCACCCGGACGAGCCCGCCGTTCCGGTCGGACGCACCCCAGGTCCGCCCGGAACGGTCGGATCGTCGCGGCGCGTGGTCAAGGGTCTCGGAGCGTGTTCGCGCTGATCGGTCGCGCGGCCGGCGGGCGGACGGCCCCGTCGGCGGCGCCGCGGCGGCGTGGCCGCGCCGACGCCCGGCATCGCGGTGACGCGGCGTGGTGGTCGTGCTCCGATGTCCGATCCCGCCCACCGCGGGGACCGTTCGGCAAGCCGAACCGGCGTCCGCGACGCTCTTGCGGTGCGGAGCTTCGTCGCGGTGGAAGCGCATGCGGTGTAGAGCGAGTGGGGAAAGCCAAGCGGGCGAAGGGGAACGGCCGACGACCGTCTACATCGGAGCGTCCCGTCACCGCGCCGACGGGCGCGGTGTGGGGCGAGGCAGCGGTCGGGGGATTGCCGCTGCCCCGCCCGTGGTGGAGCGGGCGACTCGGCAGGCCGAGCTCTCCTCCACCACCGCGGGCGCCACCGCGGAGCCGGCCTGGGGTGCCGAGTCCGCGATGGGCTTGATGAAGCTGGTCGTCCTGGCGGCCACGGAGATCGACGACGGGGACGTGGGGTCGGCGGAGCCGCAGGCGGCCCGCGGGCCGCCGACCCGCGGTTCTGCGCTCATTCCCACCTTCCCGTTTCCGGCCCCGGTTGTCGGCTTCGCCGGCGCCCGGTTGTCGGACGTTCGCCCGTGGCTTCGGTCGACGGTTCGGTTGATGTAAGGGAACCATCCCTAGCACCGTGTCCCGGCAACGCTAACGCAGGTCGCATCGGTCAAGCAAGGGGCGCTCTCACGGGTGCTCCCGGGTCGACCGGGGAATGGGGGAATCGGTCGCGAAGTCGCCGGGCATAACGCCGGGCAGTGGGCTTTCTGGGGTGGTCGACAGGCCGGTTTACGCGGTCGTGCGGAGTCCGCGGACCGCGGTGCCGGCCTGCGGGATCCCGATGTGGGGGCCGCTGCGGAAGCCTGATGGCGGTGTCCCGACTTTTCCGCCGAGTGCCGCCACCGCGGTCCCGACTCGCTGGTAGGCTAATGGAGGGAATGGTCGGGTGGAATGACCTGGCGGTGGTTACTGGCAGTGATGCCGGCCGACTTGGCATCGCTCATCAGGGCCAGGGGAGTGGTGGCCGGCGCAGTCGGCGGGATGCCTCGGGTGACAGCGCGACGCCGTTCGCGGCGATGGTCGCGACGCTTGTCAGGTGATCTGTCCCACTGCCGGCCGGCACGTGTCGGGCTCGACGGGCGTGGTTCCCGTCGGAGCGGGCAGGAGCCCTCGGGGCACGCGCACGAGAGGTCACTCTTGGTGACCAACGGCGGGCGACTTCGGTGGTCGGATGCGTCCGCGTGCGTCCGTGTGGTCCTGCCGGTTAGCCGTAACGGCCCACAGTCGTCTCGCAGATTGCGGTTCTCGTTCCCGGGTAATTACCAGCGGCACCCGGCCCTGCTAGCGTCCTTCACGGTGCGGAGTTATGGGGGCTTCGCACAAAGGCCATCTGGGGTGGTGAAGATCGGGCCAGCGAGAAGTGCCGCCGTATTCACGAAAATGGGTGGGTACGGATAGGTTCGCGCCGCACCGTCGCGGCTTTTCCAACGGCTCCCATCAGCCGGTTCGCGTTGATCCGGCTGTGGTGGCGCCGTGCCGCGAATGATCCGATCGCAATTCAGGCCGAAAGGTAAAGACTGTGCACGATGCCGTCCGTCGCGCCATCAAGCTGATGCGCTCGAACTACTACGAACCACTTACGCTGCGCGATGTCGCAGCCGCCGCGCTGGTGAGTCCGTTCCACTTCTCCCGCTTGTTCCACGCGACCGTGGGCATGCCGCCGGGCCGGTACCTCGCGGCCGTCCGATTATTCGAGGGCAAACGGCTGTTGTTGACCACGTGGATGACCGTCGCCGACATCGTCTCCACGATCGGGTACAGCAGCGTCGGCACGTTCACCACCAGGTTCACCCGCGCGGTCGGCCTCTCGCCGACCCAGTACCGCAACCCCGAGGTCAGCGGGCTGCTGGCGGCCGTCGCGCTGCCGGACTTCGACAACCCGCTGGAGACCGGCTCACGCGTGTTCAGCGCGATGCCGACGCCCCGGTTCGGCGGTAGCGGTTCGGTCGTCGGCACGCTGGAGGTGCCCGCGCACGCTGACGCCTCGGTGGTCACCGTGGGGATCATCGACGACCTGATCCCGACCATCGGTCCGGCGCCCAGCACGCTGGTCGAAGGTCCGCTCGACCGCGAGCTCGTGGTCGGCGCCACGGCCACCCGGTGCATCGCGGTGGCGTTGCGCGGTGCGCACCCCGGTCCCGGGGTGGTGCTCGCCGGTGGGCCGGGGCACACGATCGCCGTCGGCGCGGGGGAGCACCTGCGGGTCAACGTCCGGCTGCGCGATCGGGCGCAGGAGCCCGCGGCGGTCGGCGCGGGGTGGCGGTAGGCGCCGTTCCCGGCGCCCGCACCGCAAGCGTGGAGTAGATCGGTTCGCACCCGGGGAGCATCCTCGATCGGGCCGCCGGCCACGGCGGCCGGACAGCGACGGGAGGACACGTTGGCCAACCTGCACCGGCCGCCGCGGCGCCGGCTCCTGGCACCGTCCGGGTCGGGAACCGGGTACACGGCGAGCGGCCTCACCGGTGGGACACCGGCGGTGGGCGTCGGCCGGACGTCCTCCACGGGTTGTGCCGATGTGGTCGAAGCACGTCGACGGCTCGACGTCGAGCGCTCGTCGCGGGACCGCCGGTTCCGCCGAGCCACCCGCGACGGCTCGGCGACGTGCGCCGCGGTCCGCGACGGCCTGCCGTCGGGCGGTCGGCGGAGCGTGGCCGAGTTCCACACCGGGTGGGCGCAGGGAGGCCGCGTCGAGCGGGGCGTGCCGGACCTGTCCGGTGACCACGCGGACCCGGCCGCGGCGCGCGGCCGGTCGGCGGGGGTCCGACCAGGGTTGACGGCGGGCCACCGGGAGCGGGCGACCGCCGCGGCCCGGGGCGCTCGTCGAGACCGCTTGACCGAGGGGGATGGAGGAGTGCTGTGCAGAGTGCGGTAGAGCGCGCGATCGACACGATGTGGAACCGCTACCACGAGCCGCTTTCGCTGGACGACATGGCGGACACCGCGATCTTGAGCAAGTTCTACTTCTCCAGGGTCTTCCGGACGCTGACCGGCACCTCGCCCGGCCGTTTCCTCACCGCGGTCCGCCTCACCAAGGCGAAGCAGCTGCTGCTGGAGACGTCGTTGAGCGTCACCGAGATCTCGTACATGGTGGGGTACAACAGCCTCGGCACGTTCACCAGCCGCTTCACCCGCAGCGTCGGCGTGCCGCCCGCCCGCTACCGCGCGTTGTCCTTCGGCGGCATGCTGTCGCTGTCGTCGTTCTCCGGACCCGCGAACGGCACCCGGGCCGGCGCGGTGGCGGGGTGGGTCGGCGTGCCCGAGACCGGGACGCCGGTGCGCGTGTACGTGGGCGCGTTCAAGGACCCGATCGCGCAGGGCATCCCGGTCGCGTGCGACGTCCGCGACGGCGCGGGGCCGTACCGGCTGGAGGCGATGCCCGAGGGGAAGTTCCACCTGCGGGCCGCCGTGGTCGCGGTCGACGACCTCGACCCGAACCCGTCGAAGAGACGGCCGCTGTTCGTCGGCGCCACCGAGGCGGTCACCGTGTGGACGGGCCGGACCGCGGAAGCGGACATCGAGACCAGGGCGTCGTGCGCGCTGGACCTGCCGATCCTGCTGGCGCTGCCCGAACTGGACACCCGCAACTCGCCGGACGCCCAACTGGCCGTGCCTTCTCCGCGCTAGCACGCTGATGCTCCTCCTCCTCGAAACCGGCCCACCTGTCCGCTCGGCGCGCCACCGGCCGCGCCGAGCGTCCCGTGTGGACAGGGGTGCCCGAGCCGCCCGGGCGGGGCTCGCCGACGCGACGACGCCGGCACGACCGCACGGCCGTGCCGACATCGCGCGGCGCCGATCAGACCCCGAGCGCCTCCGTGGCCAGCCTCGTGCCCTCGACGCGCGCGGAGACCTTCGCGAACGCCGTGTCACGCGAGGTGGAGGTGTCGTCGGCGAACGGGGCGAACCCGCAGTCGTCGCACGTGCCCAGTCGCTCCACGGGGATGAACTCGGCCGCCTCCAGCACCCGGTCCCGCACCTCCTCGGGCGTCTCCACCCGGGGATCGATCGGGTCGGTCACGCCGATGAAGATCCGCGCGTCGGCCGGCAGGTGCTCCTTGATGACCGCGAGCACCCGACGGCGGTCGGGCTCGCTCGCCAGCTGCACGTAGAACCGGCCGGCCTTGATCCGGAACAGCTCCGGCAGCAGCTCGGCGTAGTCGACGTCCGCGCTGTGGGTGGAGTCCCAGTCGCCGCCGGGGCACGTGTGCACGCCGATCCTGGCCCGGTCCGCCTCGGAGAACCGCTCCAGCACCGCGTTGTTGAGCGCGACGAAGTCGCGCAGCAACCCGCCCGACGGGTCGAGCTTGAGCGACAGCCGGCCCTCGGTGAAGTCGAGCTGCACCACGGCCGCGCCCTCGTCCAGGCAGGCGCGGATGTCGGCCTCGGTCTCGTTGACGAGGTCGGCGGTGAACTCGTCGCGCGAGTAGCCGTCGATCCCGTCGGCCGGGTAGAGCAGGCTCAGCGCCGACGGCGCGATCACCGGCTGCTTCACCGGCAGCGACGTGAGCCGTTGCGCGTTGCGCAGCTGGTCCACGGCGTGCGCGGCGTAGCGGAACGGTCCGCTGGTGAGCACGGGCAGCTGGCGGGTGTGCCCGTCGGCGAACGGCACGACCGGCCCGCCCGCCGCCAGGTCGGGAATGCCCGCCACCGGGTAGGTCAGGAAGCTCGGCTTGTCCTGCTCACCGTCGGTGACCACCGGCGAACCGGTGGCCTCGAACCGGCTCACCGTGTCGGCTAACGCCTTCTCGGTCAGCGCGCGCAGCGCGGCGGCGTCGATGCGGCCTTCCGCGTGGTCGCGAAAGCCCTGCACGAGCTCCGCGGGACGCGGGACGCTGCCGATCGGCTCGGTCGGAATGCCCATGGTGTCCTTGTTCCCCTCGAAGTGATCAGGCCCAGGGAGCCGTCGGGTACCAGGGGATGATCTCCCGCCGGGCCAGCAGCCTGATGTCCCAGTACATGAAGGTGAAGACGCCGGCCACGATCAGCGCGACGGCCGTCACGGTGGCGATCCTGCTCGGTTTGGCGGAGAGCCACCGCTGCAAACGGCCGCCGGTGAAGTAGGCCAGCGCGAGGAACAGTAGGGCCATGATGATGATGTTGCCAACCGACTGGAGGGTGAACGCGGCGGCTCCGTACAGGGGGTTCCCGCTCTCCGCCGCGTCGCGGAACATCTGCCGGAACAGGCCGAACGGGCGGCCGATCAGGAACCCGCCGATCAGCACGCCCATGAACACCATCGGGGCGTTGGGGAACCGCTGGGAGATCTTGCGGAACGGGTCGCGCACCAGGCCGAGCGCGGCGAGCCCCAGGTAGACCATGACCAGCCCGATGACGCCGAACACGATCAACGACTGGATGCTGCGGCTGCTCAGCGTGCCCGGCGCGTTGGCCGCGGTGGAGAACTGGGGCATGCGCGTGCCGATGATGCCGACCAGCACGCCGTAGAGCGCGGACACCGGGATCATGCCGACGGACAACCACCCGATCGGCTTGAGCGTGGCGGCGAGCTTCGCCCACCGGGTCTGGGTGGAGCCGAGCATCGGCGCGACGGCGCCGAAGGCGGCGATGTTGCACGCGGTGAACGTGCCCGCGATGCCGCTGACGAACGCGAACGCGATGCCCGCCGCAATGCCCTGGATGGGTGTTTCCTTGGCGTCGTGGCCCAGCAGCGTGTTGGCGACGTTGTCACCGATCACCGAGTCGACGAAGTGCGCCGACCACACGACGGTCAGCAGGAAGCCCGCGATGGAGGCGAGCAGGACGATGAGCCCGCGCCTGCGCGGGAAGTTGCCGGTGACGAACGTCGACGTGCCGACGGTCGGTGTTGGCTCCAGTCGTTCTTGTCGGGTGGTGCCGGTGCGCGCCATGTGATCCCTCTCCGGAGCGGTGCGGTGCGGTCGACGGGTGCCTGGTGACCAGCGCCTTTGGTGGGGCCCGGGAAGCATCTCAGTGTGATGCAACGTGGATTTCTTCGATCGTGCGCACTTGCTGGGCCGAACGGATCCACCTCGTCGGGCCACGGTCCGGGCGGCCGGGGTGCTCCGCGGATCCGCCGGTCCCCCGGGGTGGGTCGGAGGCGGACGGTCGAGGTGGGCGGGCGCGGCGGTGTGACCGGGCCGTTGCGCGGAGAAATCGAATCACGCTGTTATGGAAAAGCGCAGGTCAGAGGGCAAAGTAGGAGAAGCAAGCCGTCGGTTGGTCGTGCAGTATTAAGTCGAGCACATTTTCCGAAGTGCCGTGGGCCTTTGTCGTGTATGCGCACGGCCGTTTAACGGATTATCCCGAATCCCCGATGTCCACAAAGACGGTGAAAGCATGAGCAGTGAGCGGATCGCAATCGTCGGCATCGGCCTGCGCTACCCCGATGCCGGTTCCACAGGGGAACTGTGGGAAAACGTACTGGCCGGTCGTCGGGCCTTCCGCAGGCTGCCCGACGAGCGGATGAACCAGGCGGACTACTACTCCCCCGACCCCGAGGCGCCCGACCGCTTCTACAGCACGAAGGCCGCGGTGCTGCGCGACTTCGAGTTCGACCGCGTCCACTACCGCGTGGCGGGCAGCACGTTCCGCTCCACCGACCTGACGCACTGGCTGGCGCTCGACGTGACCGCCCAGGCGCTGGCCGACGCGGGTTTCCCCGACGGCGAGGGCCTGCCGAAGCGGTCCACCGGCGTGGTGCTGGGCAACAGCCTCACCGGTGAGTTCTCCCGCGCGAACATCATGCGGCTGCGCTGGCCGTACGTGCGGCGCACGGTCGCCGCCGCGCTGGCCGGCAAGGGCTGGCCCGAGGACGAGATCGCGGGCTTCCTGAGCGAGCTGGAAGTGGACTACAAGGCCCCGTTCCCGGAGATCAACGAGGACAGCCTGGCGGGTGGCCTCGCGAACACGATCGCGGGCCGCATCTGCAACTACTTCGACCTGCGCGGCGGCGGCTACACCGTCGACGGCGCGTGCTCCTCGTCGTTGCTGTCGGTCGCCACGGCCGCCAAGTCGCTGGTCGAGGGCGACATGGACGTGGCCATCGCGGGCGGTGTCGACCTGTCGATCGACCCGTTCGAGGTCATCGGCTTCGCCAAGACCGGCGCGCTGGCCAAGCGCGTGATGAAGGTCTACGACAAGGACTCCAACGGCTTCTGGCCGGGCGAGGGCGCCGGTTCGCTCGTGCTGATGCGCGAGGAGGACGCGCTGGCCAAGGGCGCGCGCATCTACGCGACCATCGCCGGCTGGGGCGTCTCGTCCGACGGCAAGGGCGGCATCACCCGCCCCGAGGCCGACGGCCACCGCCTGGCCCTGCACCGCGCCTACGGCCGCGCGGGCTACGGCCTGGAGTCGGTGTCCTACTTCGAGGGTCACGGCACCGGCACGGCGCTGGGCGACGAGACGGAGATCGAGGCGCTGTCCTCGGCCCGCCGCAACGCCGACCCGAACGCCCGGCCCGCCGCGCTGAGCACCGTCAAGGGCAACTTCGGGCACACCAAGGCCGCGGCGGGGGTCGCCGGACTGATCAAGGCGGCCCTCGCCGTGCACCACCAGGTCATCCCGCCGGGCACGGGCCACTACGACCCGCACCCGAAGCTGACCGCCGACGACGCCGTGATGTACGTGCCGGTCGAGGCCGAGTTGTGGCCGGAGGACCAGCCGGTGCGCGCCGGCGTGTCGGCCATGGGTTTCGGCGGCATCAACACCCACATCGCCCTGGAGGCCGCGCCCGACGCGCCCCGCCGCGAGCAGCTCGACGTCCGCACGAAGGCGTTGGTCGCCGGTCGCCAGGACGCCGAGGTGCTGCTGTTCGACGCGCCCGACCGCACGACGCTGAAGGACCGCGTCGCCGAGGTCGCCGCCCTGCTGCCGAAGCTGGCGTTCGCCGAGCTCGGCGACCTGGCCTCCGCGCTGGCCGCGCGGCTGACCGGCTCGGCGCTGCGCGGCGCGGTCGTGGCCCGCACGCCCGAGGAGGCCGAGCGCAAGGTCGAGAAGCTGATCGTCGCGGTGAGCGAGGGCGCCACGCTCTTCGACGCCGCCGACGGCGTGTTCCTCGACGAGCGGACCGCGGAGCCCCGCCTGGCGTTCCTGTTCCCGGGCCAGGGCTCGGGCCGGGGCGTGGTCGGCGCGATGCGCCGCCGCTTCCCCGTCGCCGAGGAGGTCTTCCAGGCCGCGGGCCTGCCGACCGACGGCGACCAGGTCGCCACGGAGGTGGCGCAGCCGCGCATCGTCGCCGGTTCCCTCGCCGCGCTGAACGTGCTGCGAGAACTGGGCATCCAGGCGCACACGGCGGTCGGGCACAGCCTCGGCGAGCTGTCCGCGGTGCACTGGGGCGGCGCGCTGAGCGCCAACCGGGTGCTGTCGCTGGCCGCCGAGCGCGGTCGCGTGATGGCGAGCGCCAGCAAGGGCGGCGGCGCGATGGCCGGCCTCGGCACGACGCCCGAGCGCGCGCTCGAGCTGGCGGCCGGCGAGGACGTCGTGATCGCGGGCTACAACGGCCCGGCGCAGACCGTGCTGTCCGGCCCGGCCGAGGCCGTCGACCGGGTGTGCGCGGTGGCCCGGGCCGCGGGCGTGCAGGCGACCCGGATCAACGTCTCCCACGCGTTCCACTCGCCACTGGTGTCCCCGGCGGCGGAGGCCATGGCGGAGCGGCTGGTCGACTTCGACTTCGGCCGGCTGATCCGCCCGGTGCACTCCACCGTCACCGGCGACGTGCTGGACGCGGGCACCGACCTGCGCGAGCTGCTGCGCGACCAGATCACCCTCCCGGTCCGGTTCCACGAGGCGGCCGGCAAGGCCGCCGCGGTGACCGACCTGGTCGTCGAGGTCGGCCCCGGCCGCGTCCTCACCGGCCTGCTGGAGGAGATCGCGCCCGACAAGCCCGCGCTCTCCGTCGACACCGACAGCGGTTCGCTCACCTCGCTGCTGACCGTCGTGGCCGCGGCGCACGTGCTCGGCGCGCCCGTCCGCACGGAGGTCCTGTTCAACGACCGGGTCATCCGCGACCTGCCGCTGGACGGCTCGATGACGTTCCTGGCGAGCCCCTGCGAGACGGCCCCGGCCCTCGACTCGAACGTGCGCTCGGCCGAGCAGGCCGCCTCCGCGGCGGCCAAGGCGGCGAAGTCCGAGGCGACCACGGGTTCCGACGGCGAGTCCACGCTGGAACTGCTGCGCCGCCTGGCCGCGGAGCGCGTGGAGCTGCCGCTGGAGGCCATCACCGCGAACACGCACCCGTTGGACGACCTGCACCTGAGCTCCATCACGGTCGGCCAGCTGGTCAACGAGGTCACCCGCAGCCTCGGCCGCCCGGCCCTGGAGGGCACGACCAACTTCGCCACCGTGCGGATGGGCGAGCTCGCCGAGCTGATCGACAACCTGGCCGACACGGCGCACACCGACGAACGCGACAACGGCGAGGTGCCCGGCGTCGCGCCGTGGGTGCGGCCGTTCCTGGTCGAGCACGTCGAGCGCGAGCTCCTGGCGGCGACGCCCGGACCGGTGGGCGAGTGGACCGTCTACGCGCCCGAGGGCCACCCGCTGGCCGAGCCGCTGAAGGCCGGGCTGCCCGGCGACGGCGTGCTCCTGCTGCTGCCGCCGGAGGGCGGTGACGCGCACGTCGGCCTGTTCCTGGAGGCCGCGCGCGACGTGCTGGCGTCCGGTCGCAGGCTCGCGGTCGTGCAGCACAAGCTCGGCGCGTCGGGCCTGGCCCGCACGCTGCACCTGGAGGCGCCGCACATCCCGGTGACGCTGGTCGACCTCGCCGACGACACCGACGCGGTGCGCCGGGTGGCGGCCGAGGTCGTGGCCACGACGGACTTCTCGCAGGCCCGGTACGACGCCGACGGCGTGCGGACCGTGCCGGTGCTGCGGGCGGTGTCCGGCCAGGCCGAGGGAACGCCGCTGGACTCGGACGACGTGCTGCTGGTCACCGGTGGTGGCAAGGGCATCACGGCCGAGTGCGCCATCGCCATGGCCACCGACTCGGGCGCGTCCCTGGCGCTGATCGGCCGGGCCGACCCGGCCGCCGACCCCGAGCTGGCGGCCAACCTCGCCCGGATGACCGCGGCGGGCATCAAGCACCGCTACGAGCGGGCCGACGTGACCTCCACCGAGCAGATCGACGTCGCGGTGGCCAAGTTCCGCGCCGAGCTGGGCGAGGTGACCGCCGTGCTGCACGGCGCGGGCCGCAACGAGCCCAAGGCGCTGACCGGACTGTCCGAACAGGACTTCCACGCCACGCTGGCCCCCAAGATCGCGGGCCTCAACGCGGTGCTCGCCGCCGTCGACCCGGAGCGGATCAAGCTCCTGGTCACGTTCGGCAGCATCATCGGCCGGGCGGGCCTGCGCGGCGAGGCGCACTACTCCACGGCCAACGACTGGATGAGCGAGCTGACCGTCGACTTCGGCGTGAAGCACCCGCAGGCCAGGGTGCTGGCCCTGGAGTGGTCGGTCTGGTCCGGTGCGGGCATGGGCGAGCGGCTGGGCGTGGTCGAGGCGCTGATGCGCGACGGCATCACGCCGATCTCCACCGACGCGGGCATCGCGGTGCTGCGCGAGGTGCTGGCCGACCCGACCGTGGGCCCCGTGCTGGTGGTCTCCGGCCGCGCCGCGGGCCTGCCGACGTTGGAGATGGCGAGCACCGAGCTGCCGCTGGCCCGGTTCGTGGACCGCGTGCTGGTGCACTACCCGGCGGTCGAGCTGGTCACCGAGGCCGACCTGTCCGACGGCAGCGACCCGTACCTGGGCGACCACCTGCTCGAAGGCGACCTGCTGTTCCCGGCGGTCATCGGCATGGAGGCCATGACCCAGGTGGCCAGTGCCCTCACCGGGTACGACGCGCCGCCGATGCTGGAGGACGTGGAGTTCCTGCGGCCGGTGGTCGTGCGGCCGGGAGGCTCGCTGACGGTGCGCATCGCCGCGCTCGCCCGTGACGCCGAGACGGTGGACGTGGCGATCAGGGCCGAGGACACCGGGTTCTCCGCCGACCACTTCCGGGCCCGACTGCGGTTCCCGCGGCCGGCGATCCCCGGCGACGTGGTCGACGGCGCTCCCGCGCTGCCGCTGGTGCCGGTCGACCCGGTCACCGAGCTGTACGGCAGCGTCCTGTTCCAGGGCAAGCGGTTCCAGCGGTTGCAGGGCTACCGGCGGGCGAGCGCCCGGCACGCGGTGGCCGAGGTCGCCACGACGTCCGTGGCCACCTGGTTCGCGCCGTTCCTGCCGCAGGACCGGATGCTGGCCGACCCGGGCACGCGGGACGTGATGATGCACGCCATCCAGTGCTGCGTCCCCGACGCCACGCTGCTGCCGCAGAGCGTGGAGCGGCTCTACCTGGCCGCGCCGGTGGACCAGTTGGCCCAGTACGTGGTGCTGGACGCCCGCGAGCGGTCGCAGGACGGCGACAGCTACACCTACGACCTCGACGTGCGCGATCCCGAGGGCCGGCTCGTCGAGCGGTGGGAGGGCCTGGTGCTGCGGGCCGTGCGCAAGCGCGACGGCGCGGGACCGTGGACGCCGACCATGCTCGGCTCGTACCTGGAGCGCTCGCTGGAGCGGGTCCTGGGCGGCAGCCGCGCGGTCGTGGTCGAGCCCGACCCGACCGACGCCTCGCCGGAGCGCCGCGCGCAGACCGCGCTCGCGCTCAGCCGGGCGCTGGACCGCCCCGTCGAGGTGCGCTACCGGCCGGACGGCAAGCCCGAGGTCGACGGCGCCGAGGTGTCCGCGTCGCACAGCGCGGGCGTCACGTTCGTCGCGGCGGCCGCGGGCGGCACCCTCGGGGTGGACGTCGAGGAGGCCGTGGCCCGGTCGGAGGAGGACTGGTCCGGTCTGCTCGGCGACGACCTGATCGCCGTGCGCGACCTGCTCGCGTCCGAGGTGGGCGAGACGGCGGCCGTCTCCGGCACCCGCGTGTGGAGCGCCCTGGAGTGCCTGCGCAAGACCGGTTCCACCACGCAGGCGCTGACCGTCGACCGGGTCCACCCGGACGGCTGGGCCGTGCTGTCGACCGGCGACGCCAAGGTCGCCACCTGGGTGACCACCGTCATCGACCGGGCCGAGCCGGTGGTGTTCGCGGTGCTCGTGGGCAAGGAGAGCTGACATGACCGACTACTACGAGATCCGCCACACGGTCGGCTTCGAGGAGACCAACCTCGTCGGCAACGTGTACTACGTGAACTACCTGCGGTGGCAGGGGCGGTGCCGGGAGATGTTCCTGAAGGAGAAGGCGCCGAGCGTGCTGCAGGACCTCCAGGACGACCTCAAGCTGTTCACCCTCAAGGTGGAGTGCGAGTTCTTCTCCGAGATCACCCTCTTCGACGACCTGTCGGTGCGGATGCGGCTGGAGGAGCTGACCCAGACGCAGGTCCAGTTCAGCTTCGACTACGTCAAGGTCACCGGCGGCCAGGAGGTCCTGGTCGCCAAGGGCAGGCAGCGGATCGCTTGCATGCGCGGCCCGAACACCAACACGGTGCCTTCCCGGGTGCCCGAAGACCTGCGGAAGGCGCTGGCGCCCTACGCCGAGGCCCCGGCGCTGGCCCGCGCCGGGCTGGGGGGATGACGGACATGTACGAGGCGGCACCCACGATGGAGGAGACCTCGCTGCGGGACGCCATGTCCCTGTTCGCGACCGGGGTCACGGTGTTGACGGTCGGTGGCGAGCGCGCGCACGGCATGACGGCGAACTCGTTCACCTCGGTGTCCCTCGACCCGCCGCTGGTGCTCTGCTGCATCTCGCACTCGGCGGTGATGCACGACGCGATCGCCAACGCCAAGAGGTTCGGCGTGTCGATCATGGGCGCGGACCAGCGGGACACCGCGAAGTACTTCGCCGACAAGCGCCGGCCGCTCGGGCCGGAGCAGTTCGACGCGGTGGACTGGATCGAGGGGCCGCACACCGGCGCGCCGCTGCTGAACGGTTCGCTGGCCTGGCTGGAGTGCGAGCTGGTGCAGTTCTACGAGGGCGGGGACCATACGATCTTCGTGGGGCAGGTCCTCAGCTCCAGCCGCGGCGCGGACGCGTCGGCGCTGCTGTTCTACGGCAGCTCGTTCCACCAGGTCTGACCCGCGGGTCCGCCCGCTTCGGGAGGGAGTGCACATGCTGGTGACCGTCACCGGTGGTACCGGTTTCGTCGGCTCGCACACGGTGGCGGAGCTCGTGCGCGCCGGCCACCGGGTCCGGCTGCTGGTCCGGGATCCGGACCGGGTGGACGCCGCCACGCGACCGCTGGAGGTGCCGCCCGACGCCGTGGACGTCGTCGTCGGCGACGTGACCGACGAGCGGTCGGTCGACGCGGCGGTGCGCGGCGCGGACGCGGTGGTCCACGCGGCGTCGGTGTACTCGTTCGACCGGCGCAGGCGGGCGGAGATGCTGCGGACCAACGCACACGGCACGGAGGTGGTGCTCTCCGCCGCCCGCCGTGCCGGTGCGGGCCGCATCGTCCACGTGTCGAGCATCGCGGCGCTGTTCGGGCCCGGTGTGCGGGTGATCCGCGAGCAGTCGCCGGTCGGCACGACCCGGGAGCCGTACGCGGCGACCAAGGCCGCGTCGGAAGCCATCGCGCGGCGGCACCAGGAGGAGGGGGCGCCGGTGGTCGTCAGCTACCCGCCGCCCCTCCTGGGGCCGCACGACCCGAAGCTCGGCGACCAGGTGGAGCGGCTGCGCAACACGTTGCGCGGGATCATGCCGATGTGGCCCTCGGGCGGGCTGCAGATCGGCGACGTCCGGGACACGGCGGCGCTGCACGCGGCGCTGCTGTCCCCGGACGTGACGGCATCCGATCCCGTCGGTCGGCACTTCGGGCCCGGGCACTACCTGACGATCAGGGAGTACCTCGACGGGATCAGGAAGGCCACCGGGCGCGCGTTGCCGGCGGTCTTCCTGCCCGCCGCGATGATGACGCCCGTGGGGCGGCTCGTCGACCTGGTGCAACCCTTCTGGCCGTGGCACATCCCCGCCGAGTACGGCGCGATCGCCACGGTCGGCGCGGCGGTCCGGGTCGACCCGGCCGCGAGCACGCTCGACCTCAAACCCCGTCCGTTCGCCGACACGGTCACCGACACGGTGCGGTGGCTCGCCGACACCGGTGCGGTGACCGATCGCCAGGCAGGCCGACGATGACCACTTCAGGGATCGACCAAGTCAACGGGCACTCGGACTTCCGGCCCGAACTGCCCATCCGCACGATGGACCTGTTGCGGGAGCGCAACGACGACCTGCGCGACCGCGCGGTGTCCAACGCCGAAGCGGTGCGCCGGCAGCGCTCGCTCGGCAAGCACACGGCGCGCGAGCGCCTGGACATGCTGCTGGACCCGGGTTCGTTCACCGAGATCGAGCTCTACCGGCGGCACCAGGCGCACGGCCTGAAGGTGTCCGAGCACCGCCCGCACACCGACGGCGTGGTGGCGGGCTCGGGCACCATCGAAGGGCGGCGCGTGTTCGTCTACGCGCAGGACTTCACCATCTTCGGCGGTTCGCTCGGCCAGGCGCACGCGGCGAAGATCCACAAGGTGATGGACATGGCCATCGACACTGGTTCGCCGATCATCGCGTTGAACGACAGCGGCGGCGCGCGCATCCAGGAAGGCGTGATGGCGCTCGACGGCTACGGCGGCATCTTCCGCCGCCAGGTCGAGGCGTCCGGCGTCATCCCGCAGATCGCGGTGGTGCTCGGTCCGTCCGCGGGCGGCGCGGCGTACTCGCCCGCGTTGGCCGACTTCACGTTCATGGTGCGCGGCACCGCGCAGATGTACCTGACCGGTCCCGACGTGGTGCAGGCCGTGTCGGGGGAGAAGGTCACGCACGACGAGCTGGGCGGCGCGGCGGTGCACGGCGAGCTGTCGGGTGTGGCGTCGTTCGTGCACGACGACGAGGAGTCGTGCCTGGAGGACGTCCGCTACCTGGTGTCGATGCTGCCGTCGAACAACCTGGAGTCACCGCCCGCTCTCGGGGCCGTCGGCGCGGTGGACGACGTGCGGCCGGAGTTCGCCTCGATCGTGCCGGTCGAGCCGAACAAGCCCTATGACATGCGCACGCTCATCGAGGAGCTGGTGGACGACGGGGAGTTCCTCGAAGTCCACGAGGGGTGGGCGCGCAACGTGGTGGTGGCGTTCGGGCGGATCGACGGCGCGGTCGTCGGGCTGGTCGGCAACCAGCCGCTGGTGTTCGCGGGCGTGCTCGACATCGAGGCGTCCCAGAAGGCGGCGCGGTTCGTGCGGTTCTGCGACGCGTTCGGCATCCCGCTCGTGTCCCTTGTGGACGTTCCAGGCTTCCTGCCGGGCACGGCGCAGGAGCACGCGGGCGTGATCCGGCACGGTGCGAAGCTGCTGTACGCCTACTGCGAGGCGTCCGTGCCGCGCATCCAGGTGATCGTGCGCAAGGCGTACGGCGGCGCGTACATCGTGATGGACTCCCGGTCCATCGGGACGGACCTGGCGCTGGCCTGGCCGACCAACGAGATCGCGGTGATGGGCGCGGAAGGCGCGGTGAACGTCATCTTCCGCAAGGAGTTGGCCGCGGCGGCCGACCCGGACGCGTTGCGGGCCGAGCTGCTGGCCGAGTACTCCGAACAGCTCGTGCACCCGTACTACGCGGCGGAGAGGGGCCTGGTGGACGACGTGATCGACCCGGCCCACACCCGGTCCGCGGTCGCCCGGGGCCTGGCGATGCTGCGCGACAAGCGTCGCCCGACGCCGGCGCGCAAGCACGGCAACGTGCCGCTGTAGCCCGCGGCACCTCCCGACGGCACCTCGTCCCACAGCGAGGTGCCGTTGCCGTGTCCGGGTTCAGCGCGGCCACGTGACCCCCGCGCTGGAGGTCTCGAACAGCACCCGGGCATTCCCGGCGCTCCCGGACCGCAGGCGGGAAGTCGCCCTCCACCGACGTGACGTCCGCGTGGTCTTCGCGGCTACGCAGCCCGTCCACGCTCGGGGGCTCGTCGTTGAACACCTCCTCGTCCGCCGGGCCGGGGAAGTCGGACAGCGAGACGGGTTCAGCTGCCGCTCGTCCCGGACGGTCTTCCGGCCAACGCCGCAGGGGTCCCGCCCGTCCCATGGACATGATCGACGAACGCGGACACATCGACGCGACACGGCTGCCCGAGGACGTCGTCGCGCTCATCGACGCCCTCGGCCCCGGCGAGAGCCTGGTCGTCACGCGAGAGGGCAGCCCGATCGCGACGGTCACCGCCGGACCGCGCGTGGACGCCGGGCCGGAGTCGGCGGTGCACGACGTGACCGTGGTCGCCACCGCGATGAAGCTGTCCAGGTCGGCCCGGGCGGCGCTGTCGGCCGCCCTCGGCGAGGACTACATCGTGCTCGACCTGCACGCGGCGCCGAAGACGGCCGACGTGGTGCTGGCGCCGGCGAGCAGCCCGCAGCTGATCGGCCTGCTCCGGTCGATGTTCCCGAAGGCCCGCGTCATCGTCGCCGAGGTCGAGGACGACGGCCTCGCGGTCAGCTACCACGGCCCGGTCCGGCGCATGCTCGACGCCGGCGCCGACGGCTACCTGACCTCGACCACCATCCCGCGCCTGGCGCGCCAACTCGACCACGACGTCACCAGGCGCCGCCAACTGGACGCAGGCGGCGGCACGAGGATCGGGATCGAGTCGTCCGCCGGCGCGCCCGACCCGCTGGGTGACCAGTTGTGACGGCCGGCCGGGCCACCGCGTCCCACGCGCCGGACGGGGGATTGGCGCAATAGGCCGTCCGGGTACACGTGCCGTGAGGGGCCGGATCGGCTTGACGGGGTTCCATAACGCCGCTATAAATAGTAGTAAGACAGTGTTATGGAATGTGGGGACGGGGTGGTTGGCGTGGTCGCGTCGGTGCGGGAGGTCGCGGAGGCGCTGGTGGTGCGTGGTGCGCTGCCCGCCGAGCTGGACGGTGCTCTGGTCTGGTCCGGCAAGTTCGGCGTGTCGGGTGTCCGGCTCGGGCGCGACGGCGCGCGGTGGTACCGCGGTCCGAGGCCGGCCGCGCTCGCGCCGGCGGACCTGCCCTCCGGCGCCACGATGGCCCGCCCGGTCTTCGACGGCGAGGTGTGGCACACGGCCATGTCGCACCCGGACCTGGGTTACGCCGAGCACGTCACGCTCGGCGACGACGGCGAGGTGCTGCGGGCGGAGCCCTTCCCGCTGGACGGCGCGCCGCGGATGCGCGCGGTCGGCGTGACGGACCGGTTCGTGGTCGTCTTCGACTCGGCCCCGTACTACAGCCGCGCCGCCGACCTCGTCGGCCTGCGCGACCCGTACTCCGGCCCGGCCACCGGCCCGACGCGCATCGGCCTGCTCGCCTACGGCCGGCCGCTCTGGTTCGAGGTGCCCGACGGCGAGGTGCTGTCCCTGGTCAACGCCTACGAGGACCTCGGTCGCGTGGTCGTGGACGCCGTCTGGGCGCCGGGCGTGCTGCGTCGCCACACGCTGGACCTCGCCACCGGTGGCGTGCGGCAGGTCGAGCTGCCCGCGATGGACGTCGGCGTCGTCGACGACCGCCTGGCGGGCCGCCGCCACCGCTTCGTGTTCGGCACGGCGGGCACCGCGATCGTCCGCCACGACGTGGCGCTGGGCTGCACGTGGCGCCGCGAGCTCGGCGCCACCCCCGGCCGGCCGGTGTTCGTGCCCGGCGGCGAGGACGAGGGCCAGGGCTGGGTGGTGGCCGTCGCGGGTGACGAGGTGCTGGTGCTGGACGCGGCCGACCTCGCCGGCCCGCCCGTCGCGGTGGTGCGCCTGCCGTTCGGGGTCGAGGCGTCGCGCCACACCACGTGGCTCGCGGGCCGCGGCGAGGGGTGAGCCGAAGCGGTGCGGTCGCCCGCACCGAGTGGATCTCTCGGGGAATAGTGGGGCCAGTGGTGCGGGAGTAGACTTTAGGGAACCGTCCCTAGCATGGCGATGGCGAGGGGAACCCGTGCATCGAACCGCTGCTGAGACCCGGTCCCACGTACTGCGAGTGGCCGGGGACCTGTTCTACCTGAGGGGTATCCGCGCCACGGGCGTCGACCTCGTCGCGGCCGAGGCCGGGGTCGCGCCGACCACCCTCTACCGCCTGTTCGCGTCCAAGGACGACCTCGTCGGCGCCTACGTCGAGCGCGCCGACCTCGAGTTCCGCGCCCAGTTCACCGCCGCGGTCGAGGGGGCGGGCCCCGATCCGCGCGACCAGATCCTCGCGGTGTTCGACATCGTGCTCGGCGAGCTCTCCTCGGACACGTTCCGCGGTTGCAAGTTCCTCATCTCGATGGCCGAGTTCCCGGAGCCCGAGCTGCCCGCGCACCACAACGCCCTCGTGGCGAAGTCGTGGACCAGGGAGCGGATGCGCGAGCTGACCGACAAGCTCGAGGTCGAGGACCCGGACGCGCTGGCCGACCAGTTGATGCTGGTCTTCGAGGGCCTGCACGCGTCGGGCCAGTCGTTCGGCCCGGACGGTCCCGCCAAGCGGGGACGGGGTCTGGCCGAAGCCCTGCTGACGTCCGCCGCGCCGCGGTCGAGCGGCTCCTGACGCCTGCCCCTTCCCGCCCGTCGTGAGAGGTCGTCGACGCACGCCGTCGGCGGCCTCCGCTGCTTTCTCCGCACTTCTGCGGATTCGCCGTGCGCGGGTCGTGCCGAGAATTGTCAAGCCCACCTGCGGGAATAGCTTCGGGAATGCGCGGACATCCATCCTGGTCGACCCCGGTGCGGCCTTGGCGTCGGGCGCGGCGGTGATCGTCGCGTCGAACGCGTCGAACGTCCGGCGCGGCCAAGCGAAATTCCGAGGAACGATTGGGTCACGCGGCACTCGCGGCATGTCCACCTCGCATGATCGACGGTATTCTACTTGCCGATCACCCAATGCGCGGTCTGCACCGGCGCGGCTTCGGCCGCGCCGGTCCGGACTTCGGCGGGTAGCGCCGGAGGGAAACAGAGGTGGCATGGTGAAAAGCTCGGACCGGTTCCGCCGGGTGGTCGTCGTCGGAGCGGGTCTGGCCGGCACCGCGACCACCATCCGATTTCTCCGGTTCGCCCGCGAGCCTTTGGAGGTGGTCCTGGTGGAACGCCGTCCGGACTACCGCAACTCCGGCGTGGCGTACCAGCGCGAGAGCAACCACTGGCACCACGTGTTCAACATCCAGGCGGGCCGCATGTCGGCATTCCGCGAGGACGTCGACGACTTCATCCGCTGGGCCAACCACGAGGCCGACCGGTCGGACTGGCCGGGGGACTGGCGCGACTTCGAGTTCACCGAGTCCGGTCCCGCGCCGCGCCGGATCTACCAGGACTACCTGGAGAGCCGCCTCGCCGAGGCCGTCCGCGAGGCGGCGGCGGGCGTGAGGCTGGTCGAGGTCGACGGGGAAGCGGTCGACGTGGAGGTCTTCGGGGACCACGCGCACGTCGTGGTGGAGGGCTTTGTCGACCTGCCCGACGGCGCCGGGAGCGGGCCGGTGGTCCTCAAGGCCGACCACGTCGTGCTCGCCACCGGGTTGGAGACGAAGTACCCGGCGTTCGCGGCCGAGGTGCTGGAGCACCCGGCGTTCGTGCGCAGCCCGTATTCCAAGAGCGGTATCGAGCGGTTGCTCGACGTGCGCAAGGACGGCGTCGTGGCCATCGTCGGCACGCTGCTCAGCGCGTACGACTCCGCGACGCTGTTGTTGCGCCAGGGGCACGAGGGCCGGATCCACATGATCTCCGGTTCCGGGCTGACGCCCCGCACCTATCCGCCGGACCACCGGCACCAGGTCCTCGAGTTACCGGCGCCGCAATTACTCGGTGACCACTACGAAGGGCGGGAAGAATTCGTCCGCCGGTTCCGGGAGGAATGGGACCGCGCCTGCGCGATCCTCACCCGTGAGCATCCCGAAGTATCTCCGGTCGTGGTGACCGAACGGGTCGCCAAGTCGTGGGAGCCCTATCTGCCCGCGATCCTGGAGCGAATTCCCACGGACGAGCTCCGCGCGCTGCTCGACAGCTACGGGAGCCTCTTGGCCGTGCTTCGGGTCAGCGCAATGGCTTATACCACGAATATCGTCGACGCGGCCATGGGCGAAGGCGGGCAGATCGTGCTCACCACCGGCCGAGTGCAGCAGATCCGGGCGACCGGAACGGGCACGCTCGTCCTGTCCGTCGCGGGGCAGGGCACGACGCGGACGATCGAGGCGGACCTCGTCGTCTCGAATTTCGGGCGCGAGACGAACTACGAGCGCGCCGACTCGGCGCTGTGGTCGAACCTGCTGCGGAAGGGAATCGCCGTCCCGCACCGGCGCACCGGGCGCGGTCTCGAAGTCGACCCCTGCGGCCGACTCCTCGGACCCGACGGCACGCCCTCCGGTCCCGTTTCCGTCGTCGGCAGCCCGCGCGAGGGCGACGAGATCATCCGGAACGGTCGGACCGGCGCGTTCACGTTCAACCTCGCCGCGATCAAGAACCACTCGGTGGAAGTCGCGGCCACCACGCTGCACCGGCTCGAATCGTGTTTCGACGAGAGCGCGGTCGCACTGGTCGGCGCGTTGACCGAAACGGCCGATCCCGAATTGCGCGAGGCCGTCTCGCATTCGGTCATGCTCGACGTCCGGCGAATGGCCACCCGCCGTCGCGACGACCGCCACTCGCTGGCCGCCCTGCTGGAGGAGTCCCTCCAGCGGGTCCGGGCCCTGATCACGCGCGACGACGCCACGCCGCCGACCGACCGCGCCCTGCGGTTCGCGGTGAGCTCGGCCGCCACGACGAAGCTGACGGACCTCTCCGTGACCCCGCGCGAACTCCGTTTCCTGCTCGGCCTCGAAGAGGCGGTGGAGCCGGTCGGCTGAACCGGGCCCCGCTCCACCATTCCTACGCGACCCCGACCCCGCCGACTACTCCGCGATTGCCCGGGAACCCCCGGCCGATACGGCACGAATGGACCACGACCTCGCACGAGAGAAGATGCCGCGCCGGTCGGCCGACTGCGAGGCTCGTGACCATGGTTCGTCGTGTTCGACGCAAACCCGGGGCCGACGTCGTGCGCCACGACGTCGGCCCCGAAGGTCGGCAGCCAGGCCGACTCGTCCGCCAGGTCCGCACATCGGCCGGAATCGGTAGGAGGGTGCTGTGAGCCCGCGCGAGATCCCAGGGGTTCTGCTCGTCGGTTCGCCGTCGACGAGTGTTCGCGGCATCGCCAATCACACCGGAAGACCCCTGCCCGGTTCCGTGCTCGTGGTCGAAGTGCTCGGCCCCGAGTTGTACGACACGATCGTGAAGTCGGCCGCCGTGGTCTGTTCCGGTGGCGGTCGGACCGGTCACATGGAATCCCTGTGCCGGTCGCGGGGAATTCCGGTGCTCCGGATTCCGCACGACGAGCTCGCCGGGCTGGTCGGCGAGGTGACCGTGCGGACCGACCGCGAGTCGGTGACCCTCGGCGATGCCGACGTCGCGGCGCAATCCGTGGAATACCCCACCGTCACCCCCGAAGACCTCCGCTCCGTCTGCGTCGTCATCGCGGACGCGACCGACATCCAGTCGACGAATGCGATCCAACCCCGCGTCGACCAGGTGACCTCGTTCTTCATCCGCGAGGAGTTCGTCTGCCTCTCGTCGGGGCTGAGCCCGCTCGACGCGCTCCGCGCGGGCATTCCCGAGGCCGAGCGCTACGGCGCCGCGATCGGCGCGGAGCTGTGCGCCATCGTCAAGGAACTCCTCCCGGGCCAACGCCTGGTGATGCGGCTGCTGGACCTCCGGTCCGACGACGCCGCGCAGATCACCAACGTGGTCGACGTCGACCACGAGTCCAACCCGGAGCTCGGCCTGCACGGCGCGCGGTGGCTGCTGCACGAGCCGCACTACCCGCACGCGTTCCGGGCCCTGCGCGCCTACGTGCGGGAACGGCTCGGGCCGGAAGTGGACCGGGTGAGCTTCGCGGTGCCGTTCATCAACGACGAGGACGAGTTCCTGCGCCTGCGGGACCGGCTGGAACTGCCCGACGACGTGCCGCTGTCGGTGTTCGTGGAGACCCCCGCCGCGGTCCACTCGGTGACCGGGTTCTGCCAGGCGGGCGCGAGCGAGATCTTCATGGGCACCAAGGACCTGACCCAGTTCTACCTCGCCGCGGACCGGGGCAACCACCGGGTCGCCTCCTCGTACCAGACGCGGCACCCGGCCGTCATGTCCGGGCTGCGCCAGTCCGTCGAGGCGGGCAGGCGGGCCGGGGTCCCGGTCCACGTGTTCGCGCTGGGGGCGGACGTGGGCTACTACTTCAAGCACCTGCCGACCGACCGGTTCATGATGTGCACGGCCGAACTGCGGCAACTCGCCGTGGAAGCCCACGAATCGCGGTGACGTGACGCGGCCGGAGTGGCCTCCGACGTCGACCGCCAGGTCGGAGGTCACTCCTTCGCCGTGCTCACGGGGTTTTCCGGGCGACCGGTCCGGTGACCCGATGCCTTCGCGCGGCCGTCGGCGCTCCGCTCTATCATCCCGCAGGTGACCGCCTACGACGATCTTGACGCCTTCGAGCACCTGGACACCTCGACCCTCCCGCCGCGCCAGCAGCGGATCCTCGTCGCGATCCGCGACTGGGTGGTCAGGCACGGGTACTCGCCGAGCACGCGGGAGATCGGCGACGCGGTCGGCCTGCGGTCGTCGTCCTCGGTGTCCAAGCACCTGGCGGCCTTGGAGGAGAGGGGTTTCCTGCGGCGCGGGGCCGCCGTGTCCCGCCCGATGGACGTGCGCCTGTTCCTGCACGAGCCGTCGACGCGGCAGTCCGCCGACTCGGTGCCCGTGCCGGTGGTCGGCCACATCGCGGCCGGCACGCCCATCGCGGCCGAGGAGCACGTGGACGACGTCCTGACCCTGCCGCGCGAGCTGACCGGTCGCGGCGCCGTGTTCGGCCTGCGGGTGCGCGGCGACTCTATGGTCGACGCGGCGATCTGCGACGGCGACATCGTCGTGGTGAAGCAGCAGCCCGAGGCGCACTCGGGCCAGATCGTGGCCGCGATGATCGACGGCGAGGCGACCGTGAAGGTCTACCGGCGTCGCAACGGCCACGTGCTGCTGGAGCCGCGCAACCCGGCCTACGACGTCATCGACGGCGACCGGGCCGAGGTCCTCGGTGTCGTCGTCTCGGTGCTGCGCAGCGTCTGAAACCTCGCGCTACGACGATCAGCGGACACTCGACGTCACCACGTGTCATCCGAATGGCCTAATGCCCTCGGTCGTCGAGTGGATGCAGACTGGGCCCAATTGAGATGGCGCACCTGCCGCGGCGGTGCCCGTCGCGGGGTGGAGGTCGTCGATGGTCGGGATCGAGGCGGACGGCCCGGAGGACCGGGGCCTGCGGCAGTACCTGCGGCTGATCGCCAGGAGGCTGGGCGTCGACCTGGAGTCGTGCTGGTACGAGTGCGCGCCGGACGCCACGGCCTACATCGCCCTCGACCAGCGGGTGCCGCGGCACCCGGACAAGGACCTGGCGCTGGTGTGGGACGAGCACACCGGGTGGTGCGCGGGGATCGAGGTCGGCCGGGGAGCGGACCTGGTCGCGTTGACCTACCTCGGCCCGCCGGTGCTGCCGTCGCCGGAGGCGGTCACGGTGTTCGTCTCGGACCTGGTCGCCGGCCGCCGCCCGGGCCGGTCCGTGCCGCCCGCCATGCCGATCGAGGACCACCTGGCCGACCTGCTGGTCGAGTACGCGGACCGCGCGCCCGTGAAGGCGCTCTGAGTCCGTTCAGTCGGCGGGACCGCGCAGCGTCAGCACGACCCGGAGCACGTGCTCGACCGCGGACGGGAACGCCGCGCCCCGCAGCTCGCCGCGCGTGGCGAGGTTCCGCGAGGCGAACTCCAGCATGCGGTCGTGACCGACCCGGCGGACCACGAGCGCGGCGATCTCCTCCAGGTCGAGCCCGGGGTTGTCCAGTCGGGTCAGGGCGAACTCGACCACGAGCTCCTCGTCCGTCATGACCGGCTCCCTCCGCTCCTTCGAGCGTAGTCGAGCCGGGGGCCGGTGGACTTCTTCGTGCCGGCGGTTCCGATTGCTGGGCCGGGGTGGTCTCACGACGACCACCACGAGAACCCGGTGTCGGTCTCCTGCCCGGACGGGGCGCGCACCGAGGCCAGCGCCTCGTCCTGGGTGCGGTGCAGCCGCAGCAGGTCTTCGGTGTCGGTCATGCGGATCGGTCGCGCCACCGTGCGCCTGCCCGCCACCACGGCGAACCCGGCGCCCACCACGTCGGCGCGCTGGCGTGCCTCCACCAGCACCGCGATGCCCATCGACCCGAAGAACCCCACGTCGCCCAGGTCGACCACCAACGCGGACGCCCGGCCGTTGAGGCAGGTGAACAGCGCTTCGCGCACGTCGCGGAAGCTGTCGACGTCGAAGTCGCCGTGCACGGCGGCGATCACCACGCCGTCGTCACCCACGTCCTCGACCGTCACCGGCTGCTGATCGACATCCCCGTGCACGGCCGCTCCTCCACCCCGCTCCCCGGCTGCGACGCCGTCACCCACCATTACCCGCTCGACGCCCGACCGACACCGCCACTGGGACTCAGGGCGTGCGCCACCCGAGCTCCCGCCACCCGAGCACGCCGTACCAGACCAGGATCGGCAGGTGGAGCGCGTAGCCGACCTGCTCCAACGCCACCGACGGGCCGGCCACCCCGGTCGTCCAGGGCAGCACCGCGGCCACGAGACCGGACAGCGCGGCGAGCACCCCGGCACGGCGCAGACCGGCCGTCACGGGCAGGAGGAGGGCGGCGGCCGCGGTGGCCGCCACCCACAGCAGGCCGGCCAGGTCGACGGTCCACTTGGCCACGAGCAGGACCGCCCTGGCCACCTCGACGGCGGCGGGCTCGGCGGCCAGCTGGGTCGCCGCCAGGTTGCCCGCGTCGTGGAGCAGGCCCGCCAGCCCCGCGCACGCGAGCAGCCCGGCCGGCAGCGTCGCGCCCCGCCGGGCGGCCATCGTGAGCGCGGCGGCGACGAGGGCCGTCCAGCCGATCACGTCGAGCCCCAGTTCGACCAGGTGCAACGCGGTCCGGTCGCGGATCGCGGCCAGCGCGGCGGCGGGTTCGGCCGGGTTCAGGGTCAACCCCGATGGCACGACGACGGCCGCACCGGCGACCATGGCCGTGAGGGCGGTCAACAGCAGGACACCGGTGAGCCGGTGAGTGGTGGTCATGGCAGGCGACCGTAGGAACCTGACGCAGGGGCAAGGTCAACCATGTGGCGCATCGGGCAGCTGGCGCGGATGGTCGGTGTCTCCGACCGCACCCTCCGCCACTACGACGAGATCGGGCTGCTGCGCCCGGCCGCCGTGGACCGCGCCACCGGCTACCGCTGGTACGGCGTGGCGGAGCTGACCCGGCTGGAACGCGTGCGCGGCCTGCGCCGCCTCGGGCTGCCGCTGCGGCAGATCGTCGACCTGGTCGACGCGCCCGACACCCACCTGCGCCAGGCGCTGACCGAGCGGGTGGACGCCCTGCGCCGCGACATCGCCGCCCTGTCCGAGGCCGTCGCCGCGGCCGAGGACCGCCTCGCCGTCCAGACCGCGATCCTGCCGCAGCGGACCACGGTGGCGGCACGTCGCGTGCGCGTCGAGCGCGTCGAGGTCGGCCACCCGTCCGAGCTGGGCGCCTGGTGCTCGACCACGGTGCTGACCTGGCTCGACCGCGACCCGACGAACCTCGCCCCGGTGACCGGCTTCGCGGCGGCCGTGGCGACGGAACGCGGCGGCGAGCCCCTGGTGCTGCCCGAGCGGACCGTCGTGCGCGCGGTGGCGCCGCCGACGTCGGGGGTCGTCCGCGCCGGGCGGGAACTGTTCGACTGGCTGCGCCGTCACCACCTGGCCGTCGACGGACCGACGGTGGAGGAGCACCTGGTCGACGGGGACGGCGACACTGCCACCGTGCTGGAGATCCCGGTGCGGCCCGCACCGGCCCGTCGGTCGAGGTAGGTGAACCTCCACAATGGACGTGGTGCGCGGGATCAGCTCTTGCACTCGTTGAACGTGATCACGTCGGTCTTCTTCTCCGCCTTCGCGCACGTGAAGAGAATTCCCTCGGTGCCTTCGAGCTTCGACGAGTACTCGACCTGTGCCGCGCGACCCGCCACGGTGCAACAGATGCCGACCGGACCCTTCGCCTCCGCCGGGTTGAGACCGGCGGCGATCAACGCGGCCTTGACATCGGCGTTGTACGCACTGGCGAATCCGCCGCATTCGGCCGCGTCGAGCCTCGGTGCGGGTGCGTGCGTGTCGGCCACGGCCGCCCGCCCCCGATCACCAGGCCGAACGCGCACAGCGTGACGAGTGCCCTGTGTCCCAAGCGTGTCATCAACCCAATCCTTCGTCGACCCTCGGTAGCGGCTTCCCCGGTACGTGGTGGCTGTCGAGCTGGACCGTCCATCCACAGAGGACTGAGACCGCCGGTCAGCGCGTGAGGTCGGGGCGCAGCGCCGCGCCCAGGGCGAGGGCGAGCCAGCCGAGGTCGTTGCCGCGGCGGCGTTCGGCGTCGGTCATCCGGTGGCGTCCGCCGTGGTCGTTGAGCGACCAACTGGCGCGTTGCGACTCGGTGAGCCAGGCGCGGACGTGCAGGCCGAGCGGGCTGTCCGGGGTGACGACGACGGGTTCCCCGCGTTCCGCCGCCGCCAGCGCCACGGCGAGGCCCGGGGTGTCGGCCAGGCCGTGCAGCCCGGTGAGCCGGCGCACCTCGGGCACGGCGTCGACGGGTTCGTCGCGACCGGGCCGGGAGGCCGGCCGCTTGCGCGCCTCGGTGAACCACGGCTCGATGTGCGCGCTGGTCAACGGGCCGGTCAGGGCGTCGAACGGGGGCAGCACGCCCGTGATGTGCTCGACCAACCGCAGGCTCTGTCCGATGGCCTCGTCGAACGAGGCATCGTCGTCCTCGTCCACGCTGAAGCCGAGGTCGAGCATCCGGGGGAGCAGGCGGTCGGGATCGGCGCCGTGCCGCCTGTGCGGGAACGTCGGGTCGAACTCGGTGACCAGTTCGCCGTCGACCGCGTAGCCGAACGCGGGGGACGCGTAGTCGTGCCGCAGCACGCACACCGCCTCGGTCCCGCGCGACACCGCCTCGACCAGGCTCGAACCCTCGAACCCGTTCGGCTCGAACACGACGGTCCACGTGCCGAGCGACAACGCGGACGCCACGGTGGGGTAGCCGTGGTCGAAGTCGTGCAGGTCCCCGATGTCGGCCACCGTCCGGGTCGCGACGGTGTCGGGCAGCCCGCCCATCCGGCGCAGCGCCTCGGTCTCGTCGACGCCCTTGACGAAGGTCAGGCAGAAGACCTCGGAGAGCACCCGCTCGTCACCGGGATACGCGTCCGCCCACGACACATCGCTCACACCAGCCCCCTGGAAGCCGCCGCAAAGCGCGTGAGCCTAGCAGCGGGCTCAACCGCTGCCGAGGCAGACGAACGGCCGCCGCAGCGGGTCGACCGCGATGGCGTCCGCCAGCGCCACGGCCGGTCGGGCGCCGGCGGCCAGGCTGCGGTGGTAGTCGTCCATCGCGGCGGCGCACGCCTGGTCGCCGACCCGGCTCAGCGGGGCCACCACCATCTGCGAACCGCTGGCGAGCAGGGCGCTGGCGAAGCCGAGGGGCTCGTCACCCGGCCGGATCCGGTTGAGGGCGAGTTCGCACGCGGCCAGCACGACCTGCCGGGGCGGGTGGGCGAGCCCCGCCATCTCGTGCGCGTAGAGCGGGCCGTCGCTCAGCTCCAGCCGGGAGAACAGGGCGTTCTCCGGCTCGTGGACGCCGTGCGCGGCCAGGTGCGCGATCCCCGCGCCGGCCAACGCCTCCAGCACCGTGGCGACCGACGCCTGCCGTCCCGACATCAACGCGGCGGTGGCGTAGTGCGCGCCCAGCTTGTCGATCTCACCGACGGCGGCGGGCAGGCCGGGTCCGCGCACCAGCACCGTCCGCCCGGCGGGCCCGCCCTCGGCGCGGTCCGCGGCCAGCCACGCGGTGGCCGAGGGCGCCACGACGGTCGGTCGTCCGCGCAGCGTCGGCAACACTCCCCACGGCACCGCGTACAGCGCGCCGGTCGGCACGACGACCAGCTCGCGTTCGCCGATGAGCTCGGCCAACGGCGCGAACAGCTGCGCGTCGAGCCGGTCGGCCTGCTTGCGCGCCGACACCGACATCACCCGCAGCAGCGGTTCCGGCAGGTGGTCGGGCGCCAGCGCGTTGAGGTCCGCGTTCAGCATCCGGGCGCTCTCCGCCGCCCGCTCGGCCGACCCGAGCCGGGCCAGCCGCACGTCGGAGCCGACCACGACCACCGCGACGAGGTCGTCCTCGGACGCCGCGAAGCTGACCAGGGCCCGGTCGCCGAGCCGTGCCACGACGTCGGTCAGCCCGGCGACCGGCCGCGGCCTGCCCCACCGGCCGGTGTGCCAGCCGAGGCGGTTGGCCTCGCGGAGGCGTTCGGTCCGGCGGGCGCGCAGCGCGGCGGTCGAGTGACCGTCGTGCTCGGCCTGGTGGATCGACTGGGTGAGGCTGCGCACCTCGGCGATCCGCTCGGCCAGCTCGGGGTTGTCGACGCGGGTCAGCGCCTCGTAGCGGTAGGTCTGGGCGCGCGTGCGCTCCAACCAGGAGAACAGCCGGCGCGCGTTGCCGCCGTCGAGCACCAGCCGGACGGCCAGCTCGGCCAGCTCCCGGCCGTGCAGCGCGGTCCCCGACAGCAGGTCGAGACCGCCCATCCGGTCGCGCACGTGGTCGAGGTCCGTCAGGCCGGCCCGGATCTCGGCGAGCGCGACGCCCCGTCGACCGCGGGCGACGGCGAGCTCGGCCCGGCACAGCCGGCGCAGCATGCGGTAGTCGATCGGGGCGAGCTTGCCGGGCCGGGGCACCCGGTCGAGGATGGCCTCCGCCGCGCCGACGTCGCCGCGGCGGATCTCCAGCCGCGCGGCGAGCATCCGGGCCAGAGCCGCCTGCTCGGCCAGCCGCGGCACGGGCAGCGAGTCGGCGAAGTCCACCGCCCGCCTGGACAGCGACCGGGACACCCGGCCGGACCGCAGCGCCAGCCGGGTGTCCACGCGCAGCCCGATCAGGGTCGCGTTCGCGACGCACGTCTCGCAGCCCCAGCGCCGCATCCGCTGCCGCGCGGACGAGGCCATGGCGCGCGCCAGGTCGAGGTCGTCGGTCATGTACGCGGCCGCGGCCCGGTACAGCTCCACGTTGCCCAGGTACCGGGGCACGCCGCGCTCGGCGCGCAGCAGGGTCAGCACGGTGTCGAGTTGGCTGCCGGCCTCGTCCGCGAGCCCGGCGGCCATCAACGCCTGCCCGCGGTGCAGGCCGAGCAGGACCGGCACGTCCAGGCCCTCCTCGCGGTAGGAGCGCTCGCTCGCCTCGTAGCGCCGCAGGGACGCCGGCACGTCGCCGACCCGCAACTCCAGGAGCCCGAGTGCGAAGCTCGCGTCGGCCGCCCGGCTCGGCAGGCCGTGCTCGGTCGCCAACGCGAGCGCCCTGGTCAGGTCCTGTCGTCCTTGAGCGATCGATCCCAGCCTCGTGTGCGCGGTACCCCTGCTCCACAGCGACTTCACGATCAGCTCGAACAACGCGGGCGTGGGCTCACCGGACGCGAGCCTGCGCTCGTAGTTCTCCAGCGCGGAGTCGAAGAGGGGGATCGCGTCCTCGATCAACCCCGCGTTGAGCAGCAGCAGTCCGCGGTTGTGCTCGACGCCCCCGCGCAGTTCGTCCTTCACCAGCGGATCCGCCACGTCCTCGACCAGCAGCCGCACCCGGGCCAGCCCGTCCAGGCCCGCGGCCGGGCCGGAGGTCTCCGCCTCCAGCGCCGCCAGCGTCGAGGACAACCGGATCCGCGTCACGTGCCACTCCGCCCGGGTGGCCGGATCGGTGGGATCGACCGCGTCCGCCAGGCTCTGCCCGCGTCGCAGCAGGCGTACCGCATCGCGATGCCGTCCGGCGCACGACGCGTCCACTCCGCGGCGGTGCAGTTCGCGCGCTTCACGGATGACAGCGGTCTCGTCGCGGGCAACGGTCACGGGCACCTGTCCATGACATCACAGAACGCAGCCGAAAGACGTCCGCCGGCCAGGAGATCCGGCCGGCGGACGTCATGACGTTTGACAGGTCAGCGCGTCGGCGCCTTCGTCACGCAACCACCACTCACGCACCGCGGCGACAGCTCGCCGTTCTCGTACGTGTGCTCGTGGTCGTGGCCGTTGTGCCCGTGCTGGTCCTGCCCGGTTTCCGGCGTGACCGGAGTCGTGGTCCCGCCCTGGTGGACGTTCTCGACGGTCTCGACGTTCTCGTCCACGAAGTCGTTCTTGGTCTCGATGGGCGTCGACAAAACGATCTCCCTCCCCTGATGATCTGTCTTGGCCGTGCCTAGCGACTCATGTGATTGCTCTGAGTCAAGTTCGGCGGACCCCTCGTACCGCTCGAACAGGGCAATAGTGGCACAACGGCTTAACGAGGTAGAGGGAATTTCGCACATTGGGTAGGCAATCCGCCGTTGTCGTGCGTAAACGCCCGCAACTGTCACCCATTCAGGTAACGCACCACGGCGGTAGTTCGATCACCGAGGCCGACGACAGCGGCAGGTGTGCCGATTCGTCGGTGGCCGATACCGGGCCTCAGCGGGCCGCCAGGTGCACGTCGATGCCGCGGTGCAGCGAGAAGACCAGGCCGAGCGGGTTGCGGTGCTCGTCCAGGAACGCGCGGGCGAGGTCGCGGACGACGTCGCCCAGCCTGGTGCCGGGCACCAGGAAGGCCTCGAACAGCCGCGTGGCGTACTCGCGGGCGAACGCGCGCGGCAGGTCGACCTGGGGCGCGACCAGGCAGCGCGCGCCCCGGAGCAGCAGGTGGTGGCCGAACGCCGGGTAGAACGCCGACGCGCCCTCGCCCGCGCCGACGACCACCACCGGCCTGCTCGCCAGCCCCGTCGCCAGCCAGGAGACCAGTTCGGCGCTGTCGATCTCCTCACCGTCGCCCAGCACGAGGCACGCCCGCCGGTCGTCCTCGTCCACCCGCCCGCGGCAGCCGAAGTAGACGACGTCGTCGGCGAAGCCCGGGCTCCGCAGGGCGTCGGCGAGCTCGGCCTTGGTGGTGCGGACCGTCGTGGCGGCCCTGGCGGAGAGGAACCCGATCAACGGGCGGACGCACGGCGTCGGGGGGTGGTCGCCGTCGACCCCCTCGTCGACGTTCATGCCCACGGTGAGGCCGGAGCCCTTGACCGGGATCCGGCTGTCGAAGCCGGGTGAGCGGGAGAAGTTGTGCTCGACCAGGTGGCGGTAGCCCCAGAAACCACGCGGATCCCAGCGGTAGTCGTCGTCCCACACCGAGCCGTGGTCGTCGAGCGGGACGTAGAGCAGGCCCCACGGCACGAACAGGTCGTCGGACTCGACGGTGACGACGTGCTCGCCGGTGCGCAGCGCCGCGAGGAGGAGGTCGCAGACCTCCTTGAGCCCGGCGTCGCCGTTGCGGAACAGCAGGGCGAACAGGTCGTGACCGGCGCGGGCGAGCGCCAGCGCCGCCTCGTCGACGTCCCGGCCCGCGAGGTCCCAGTCGTCCACGAACGGACGGCGGGTCGGCCGCACGCCCGGCTCGACGTGCTCGACCAGCCCGGCGCGCCACCGCGCGCGCAGGTCGCCGACACCCGCCTCCAACGCCGACGCGCCCAGGTGCACCCGCCCCTGGCAACCGCCGCCGTCCGGCCCGAACGCGCTGCCCCAGGCCTGGACGAGGTAGCCGTCGTCCAGGCGCGCGAACCGCAGGTGGATCGTGCGGTCGCGGTTGTCGCGCGTGTCCGGGACGGACCGGAGCCGGTCGCTGTGGTCGACCGTGACCGTGCTCGCCAGCTCGCGCATCAGGCCTCGGCCTCACCGACGGGCAGGTCGGCGCGGACCTCCTGGAGCAGGTGGCCGTCGCCGAGGTAGACCCGGAACACGAGTTCGAGCGTGCCCCGCTCGACCGGCACCACGCGGAACCGCACCGCGGCCGCGTCGAAGTCGTCGGGCAGCCGGAACACGCGGGTCAGGGGTTCGACGGTGGCGCCCTCGGCGTGCAGCAGCACGCGCACCACCTCGGGAACGGGCGGGGCGTCGTGCCCGGACGTCGTCAGGGCGTCCCGGACCACCGTGTAGCCGAACTCGACCTCCGCCGGCGCACCGACGACCACCGGCGCGCCGGAGCGCAACCGCACCCGCGGGTCGCGGGGCGGGTGCTGCGGCCGTGCGGGGGACGGCAGACCCGGCCACCCCGTCTCGGCGTCGAGGTGGGCGCGCAGCACGTCCAGGCAGCGGTTGCCGGTCGGGCCGGCGCTCCCGCGCGGTGCGGACAGGGCTCCGGCGACCGAGCGGTACTCGGCCCGGCCGGAGAGCGCGGTCAGGCGCAGGAGTTCCTGGCACCGCCGGGACAGGCGGCCGAACGCCCGCCACAGCCGGTGGTCCCGGTCGTCGAGCAGCACGGCGTCCTCGGGCAGGCCGTACTCGCCGACCAGCTCCGCGGACCCGTCGCTCACCGCCGCCGCACGGCGTGCCGGTGTCCAGGTCCGCTGGGCCTCGCGGCGCGTCGTGACGACGAGCCACGAAGCCAACGCGCGCGGGTCGGTCGGCCGTTCGAGGTCGCGCAGCAGCGAGAGCCAGACCGTCTGCACGACGTCCTCCGCCGTGGCGCGGTCCAGCCCGTTGCCCCGGGCGACGTGCCACACCAGCGGCGTGAGGTCCGCGATCAACGCGTCCAGCGCCCGGCGGTCGCCCTCGCGCGCGGCGATCAGGCAGGCGGCGTGCCGCTCCGCGCCCACCAACTCCGGCCAGTGGGGTTCGGGGTCGAATCCGGTCCGCTGTGTTCCGGGCAGTGCCACCACTCCCTTTTCCGGGGTGAACAACGCACGTTCGACCGCTACACCACCACGAGCGCGCGACAAGTTGCCCGCACTAGTGCGGTCGACAACTCCCGAGTTCCATCGGAAAGCCTTGTGGTGAACGCGAAAAGCCCCGCCCTCGGGAGCGAGGACGGGGCGGGGCGGAGGGGCTAGGGCTGGTCGGGCCGGTAGCAGTCCTCGAAGCCGTCGGGCTTGGGCTGGTTGCCCGCGAACGCGGTCACGACGTCCTGCTGCTTGAGGTTCTCGGGGTAGCCGGGCCAGTCCGGCTCCTGCCCGTTGACGTGCAGTTCGTCCAGCCAGTAGCCGGATTGCCCGGACACCTTCGCGAACTCCAGGTCGCAGCCCTTGACGCGCACCGTGACCTCGATGGTCTTCTGCGACGACTTGACCGTCCGCTTGCCGATCTTCTTGGACTTCTTCTCGGACTCGCTGCGCGGCTCGCCGACCGCGGTGAAGCCGGCGGCCTTCAGCTCGTCGACGAACTTGTCCTCGTTGCTGGAGCACCCGACCAGGGAAGCGCTCAACCCCAGTGCCAGCAGCACGGACGCGACCTTCGTGTTCATGCGCAAAGCAAACCCGGAGTGGCGAAACGTCCGCGCCCACCCCACCCAACCGTTACCGCGCCGTGACGTGGAACCGATCGCAACCGCCGGCCTCCTCGGCACGTCCCAGTGACCGTGACGACGCTGCCGCCCGCCAGGGGATCGAACGCGACGAGCCACGCCGAGCCGGGTGCGAACCGGGCCACGCGGTCGGGGGTGGTCCTCGTCGCGCTCCTCGCGCTGGTCACGGGGTGCTCGACCGCCGTGACCGGCGCCGGCTCCGGGGCGGTGACCACGACGGTCGAGGCGGAGCCGACCACCGAGCCGACCGCGGAGCCGACGACCGAGTCGACCCCGGAGCCGACTGCCGAGGCCGACCCCGTCCCGCTGCCGACGATCGACGAGGGCGCGCCCGCCCAGTACTGCGACGACCCGTTCCCCGGCGCGCTGGGCAAGCCCATGCTGGCCGTCGTCGTGGAGACGCCGTCGGGCCGGCTGACGTGCGACCAGGCCGCCGCGGTGCTGTTCGACTACTACGCCCGACGCCGCGACCCGACCCCGGGACTCGCGCCGCTGGTGATCGGCTCGATGACGTGCAACCAGGTCCCCGAACCGGCGCTGCCGCAGGTCGTGTGCGCGGACGAGGACAACCTCGTCTACTCGATGTGGCCGCAGACGTGACGCTGAGGGCTCAGAACCGCCCGAACAGCCACTGACCCGGCTTGTCCGGCGTCGGGTCCAGGCAGAACTCCCTGGTGGCGCGGATGATGTCGGCCGTCCCGACGGTGCCGCGGCGGTCGGCGTCGAGGCGTTCGAACAGGGTCCGGGCGTCGGGGTCGGGCAGGCCGCACCGGGTCATCAGGGTCAGGAACTCGTCGCGTTCCACCACGCCCGAGCCGTTCGCGTCGACCAGCGCCAGCACGGCCGCCGCGAGCGGGTGCAGCGTCCGGTCGAACGCGGTGTGCGCGGCGCGGCCCGCCCAGGCGAGGAACTCGGCCTTGCTGACGCGGCCGTCGTCGTCGGTGTCGGACTCGGCGGCCAGCGCGCGCCACAGGCCCCGGTAGCCGAGCCGGACGGCCATCGCGGCGGCCGAGCGGGGCGGGTGGCCGAACGACTGGACCAGGCGCAGCGCGAAGACCTCGTAGTCGTCGCGGCGCAGGTAGCCGTCGCCGGTCGCGTCCAGGAGGTCGAAGCGGACGGACGGCGTGGCCGGGGTGCGGGTGTGGCCGGTGACCTCGGCCGCCCAGTCCGTCGCGTCGGGGTGGGCGGCGGTGAGGATCGTGCCGTGGTCGGCCTCCGCGTACGTGGTGAGGTGGACCGTGCTGCCCGCGGTGGCGATGTCGTCGGCGAAGTCGTGGACCACGGCGGGCGGCACGATCTCGTCGAGCCCGGCCGCGGCGAGGAAGACCGGGCGGTCCAGGCGGGTGACCGGGACGCGGCACTCGTCCAGCACCCTGGCCACGTCGACGTGGCGGGTCAGGTCGGTCATGCCGGTCTCGTGGTTGGTGATCGTCCTGGTGGCGCGGAGCATCTCGACCAGGGACACGCGTTCGGCCAGGTCGACCAGGGTGAGGCCGCGCTCGGTGAGGAAGCCGTCGGCGAAGCCCGGGTACCGGGTGCGCATGCCGGCCAGGACGATCGGCACGAACGCGCACACGGGCCCGGCCGCGTCGCTGGTGCGGGTGGCGATCACGCGGACCAGGTGCACGGGTGGCGCGAGCGCGACCGTGCCGAGGAAGTCCAGCTCCGGCGCGTACTCCGTGGCGACCAGGGCGGTGAACAGCGCGGCGTGGCCGCCTTGCGAGAAGCCCGCGACGAGCCACCGGCGGTCGAGCGGGTGGTCGAGCCGCCGGGCGGCGCGGACGATGTCGATCACGTCGTCGGCCACCGCCTCGCCGTTGAGGTACGGGTGCGGGCCGGGGGTGGCGAGACCTTCGTAGTCGGTCGCGGTGACCGCGTAGCCGGACGCGAGCCAGGCGGCGATGTGCGCGCGTTCCAACCGGAGCAGGCCGGTGCGCGACGGCGCGGTGCGGTCGGACAGGCCGGTGGTGCCGTGCGCGTAGCTGACGACGGGCCAGCCGGCGGCGGGAGGCGTGCCTTCGGGGACGAACACCGACCCGGTGACGAGGCGGCCCCGGCCGTCGTGCCCGACGCCTTGGTAGAACACGCGGTACGCGGCCTCGGCGTGGTCCGGGCGGAACCGGCGCGGGAGCGGGTCGGCGCGGATCAGCGCGCCGGGTCGTCTGCCGGGTTCGGTGCCGGTGGGTGCGTTCATGTCACCCGGACGGTAGCGGCTGTCGGCTGACCGATCGGGTGAACTCCTGGTTCGCTCAACGTGGTCACCCGTGCGTTGGGCCGTCCCGACCGCAGGGGTACCGGTCGGGGGCCCGCACCGGCTCCGACCGGACTACCGGTTCGCCGCCCGGCGCGCCGACGGCACGTCGTCGTCCCGCAGCGCGGAGAGCGCGTCGGGCAGCGTGGGGTGGATGTCGACCGTCTGGCTCACGAGGGTGATCTCCAACGGGCGCAGGACGGCCCGCCGGTCGGTCGCCAGCGCCAGCGGCACGTTCAGGCGTTGTGCGCGCACGACCGCCTCCACCACCAACTGGATGCCGGCGGAGCCGAAGAAGTCGACTTCGGCGAGGTCGAGGACGAAGCCGGCGGGTCGTCGGTCCAGCTGGCCGGTGATGGCCGCCCGGACCGGCTGCTCGCAGGCCATGTCGATCTCACCGATGACCGCGACCACGGCGATGCCGTCGTGATCGGCGGTGCGGGTGCTCGTCAGGGGTGTGGATTCGGTGCGGGTCTCACTCACGGGGCACTCCTCGGTTGGTACCAGAACCAACAACCGAGCTTCTGCTCAACCCGATTCGTCGCTCCGCAACTGCGCGTGATGGCGGCTGGACATCGACCACGATACGACCCTGTCCGGGCAACCACAACCGCCCACCTGCGCCGACGTGCGCTGACCTGCGCCGATGCGGTCCGGGCGGGTAGCGGGGCCGCCGGTGCGTCGACGTGGCGGTGGTCAGGGGTCGAGGCGGTAGCCGGTGCCGCGGACGGTGAGCAGGAGGGTGGGGTCGTCGGGGTCGGTCTCGACCTTGCGGCGGAGTCGGCGGATGTGGACGTCGAGGAGCCGGGTGTCGCCGAAGTAGTCGTAGCCCCAGACGCGGTGCAGGAGTTGTTCGCGGGTGACGATCCGGCCGCCGGCGGAGGCGAGTTCGACGAGGAGCCGGAACTCGGTGCGGGTGAGGTGGATCTCGGTGCCGTCGCGGTGGACGGTGCCGGTGTCGGGGCTGATCCGCAGTGGTCCGGCCTGGAGCGCTTCGTGGTGCCGGCCGCCGCGGCGGCGCAGCAGGGCGCGGATGCGGGCGGCGAGGACGCTGGCGACGAGGGGCTTGGTGACGTAGTCGTCGGCGCCCGCTTCGAGTCCGGCGATGACGTCGGCGGCGTCGGTGCGGGCGGTGACGATGATGATGGGCAGGTCGCCGCGTGCGCGCAGGGTGCGGCAGACCTGCAGGCCGTCCACGCCGGGCAGCACGAGGTCGAGCAGGACGACGTCGGGTCGGGCGGTGGTGAGCAGGTCGAGCGCCTGCTCGCCGGAGACGGCGTCGGTGACGGCGAAGCCCTCGTCGGCGAGGGCGAGGCCGAGGGCCTGCCTGATGTGCTCGTCGTCCTCGACCAGCAGCACTGAGAAGTCCATGTCCCCCGCGATCCTGCCGCACGTCGTCCGCGCGTGCCCGGATCGCAAGCCGAACGCAAGGTTCACCCGCGCCGTCCCCGGGTCGACCGCGGTTGTCAGACTCCTCCGCATGGCACGAACCAGGCGGGCGGCACCCACGCCCGAGCACGGGGGCGACCCGTTGGCAGGGGTGGCGGAGACGGCCAGTCAGGACGCGCACGGCGTGCCCGCCGACCTCCTCAAGGGGTACCTGGAGGAACTGGACGAGGTCAGCACGACGAGGCGGCAGCTCCGGCCGGACCAGCTCCGGGTCCGCCGCGACGTCGGCGCCAGGGCGGCGGAGCGCGGCGTCACCCTGCACGGGGTGATCGACCTGCACCTGAGCGCCACCTGGCTGGCGTGGCGGTCGTTGTCCGGTGTGCTGCGGGCAACGGATGCCGACGCCGTCCGCGCCGCCGGCGAGGCGGTGTTCAAGGCCGCCGACGCGGCCGTCACGGCGATCGCCGAGGGCTACGAGGAAGCGCAGCGCTGGTCGGTGCGCCAGGAGGAGTCGTTCCGCCGGGAGTTCGTCGACGACCTGCTCGACGGGCGCAACCTCGGGCAGCTGGCCGAGCGGGCGGAGCGGTTCGGGCTCCGGCTGGCCGGCAGCAACGTCGTGGCGGCGGTCCGCTCGGCGCGCCCGGTGGTGGACGGCGGCGAGGTGGCCCGGGCCGTGGAGACGTCGCTGGGCCTGCGGCTGGACTCCCGCGGCGTGCTGGTCACCACCAAGGAGGGCCTGCTCGTCTGCGTCGCGCCCGGGACGATGACCGACGTGCCGGGCGAGTTCGTGCGCCAGGTGGCCGCGGTCCTGGGACCGGACGCCGGCTGGCGGGTCGGCCTCGGCCGCGCCCACTCCGGTCCCGGCGGCGTGGTCCGCTCGTTCGAGCAGGCGACCCACGCCCTGGACATCGCCGAACGGCTGCACCTGCCCGGACACCTGCACAAGGCCGCCGACCTGCTGGTCTACCAGGTGCTGCTGCGCGACAGCGCCGCGTTGGCCGACCTGGTGTCGGTCGTCCTGCAACCCCTCCGCGGCGCACGGGGCGGTGCCGGGCCGCTGCTGGACACGCTGTCGTCCTACTTCGCCAACGGCCAGGTGACGGCCGCCTGCGCACGCGAGCTGCACCTCGGCGTCCGCACGGTGACCTATCGCCTCCAGCGCGTCGCGGAGCTCACCGGGTACACCGTGGACGATCCGACCCAGGCGCTGTCGCTCCAGGTCGCGGTGCTCGGCGCGAAGCTGCTCGACTGGCCGTCGTCCGACGACCCGGCCCGGTGACGGCGGCCGGGGAGGGCGGCACGTCGAGGATGCCGCCGATCGGCGGCGGACGACTCGACCGTGCGGCGGAGGGCCGGACCGCCGTCCGCCGCGTGGCGTGGAACCGCCCGGGGCCCGCCGTCCAGCGGGCCGGAAGCCCTGACCTGGGTGTCCGATTCGGACCGGGATGCCGGTAACGTCGCCCCGGCACGAGTACCGGGGGCGAGTGCGAGGCGAGGTGCGGGGCATGGCAGGGCAGGCCGAACTGCTGCTGCGCCGGTTCGGTCGTCGGTACGCGGCGGTGGTGCGACTGGCGACGGTGCTGCCCATCGGCGCGATCGCCATGCTGCGGGTGACACCGGAACACCTGCCCGCCACCGCGTCGGCGGTCGGCGTCGCCGTGGTGTGGACCTGCGGGTACGCCTGGTGGCTACAAAGGACCGATGGCGGCCTGCCGGTCGCGGTGGACGTGGTGGTGCTGCTCGGCGTGTGCCTGAGCATCGTCGCGACCGACGCCGTCGAGCGCACCAACGTCGGGTGGATCAGGCTCCTCGTCACGTTCGCCTGCGTGACCTACCAGTGGCACACGTCGCCGAGGGCGGGAGCCGTCGCGGCACTGGCGGCCGGCGCGGCGCTGGCCGCCTCGGTCACCGCGGCCGGGTCGCCGGACCGGGACCTGGTGATCTCGCAGGTGTGGATCCTGGTGGCGGCCGGGCTGTCCCGCGCGGCCTGGCAGGTGGTCCGGCGGGCCGCCGAACGGGCCGACCGCACGGCCGCCGACGCGGCCCGCGCGCGGCGGGAGTCGTCGGTGGCGGCGGCCGTGCGGGCCGAGGAACGGGAGTTCGCGGCGGCGCTGCACGACACCGCCGCCGCGACGCTGCTGATGGTCGGCAGCGGGCAGGTGCGCGCGGACAGCGCCTGGCTGGCGCCGCAGGCCCGCCGCGACCTGGACCGGCTGCGCTCCGGCCGCGCCGACGCGTCCCGGCGCACCGACCTCGTGCGGTTGCTGGCCGACGAGGTCGAGGCCGTGCACCTGGACGTCGACTTCGACGCGCCCGCCCGGCTGCCGCTGCCGTCCGACGTGGCGGCGGTGTTCGCCGACGCGACCCGTGAGGCGCTCAACAACGTCCGCCGGCACGCGGGCACCTCGCACGCCTCCATCCGGCTCGGCGGCGACGAGCGGCGGTTGCGCCTCGACATCGCCGACGGTGGCAGGGGTTTCTCGCCCGACGCCGTCCCGGCGACCCGGCGCGGGCTGCGGGAATCCGTGCACGGCAGGTTGAACCGCATCGGCGGCACGGCCACGGTCCTCTCCACCGTCGGCGCGGGCACCGTCGTCCGGTTGGAATGGCGTGGTCGTGGTGAGTGACGCCGTCGGCGTGCAGACGCGGGCCCAGCTCCTGTTCGGCCTGCGCGTCGCGACCCTGCTCGTGACCGCGGTCGTGGTCGGGGTGCTCGGCCTGGTCAACCTGCTGCGCCGCTGGGAGTCCCACGACTTCCCGCTCGTGCAGCTGTCCGCGTTCGCCGCGCTGGCCGCGGTGCTCGTGGGCGAAGCCGTGCTGCTCGCCCGGCGCCGGCCGTGGGGCAGGCTCCGCCCGCTCGCCGTCGCCGTGGTGCTGGCCGCGTCCGCGCTGGCCGCCGTGACGCTGCCCGAGGATCGCACCGCGAGCGCCGTCGACTGGGCGTTCGGCGCGGCCAACTGGGTCGGCCTGGTCGTCCTCCTGGACCGTCCATTGGGGACGGTCGTGGCGTTCCTGTCGGCCCACGAGCTGATCGCCCTGTCGAACATGCTCCTGTTCTCCGACGTGGACAAGGGCGACCTGGCGCGGCTCGCCACGGGCTCGGTCACCGTGATCGGCTTCCCGCTGTGCCTGGCGGTGGTGGCCACCGTGCTGCACCGGCTCGGCTCGGACGCCGCGACCGCCGCCGCCGAGGTCGAACGGGTGCGGACCGCGGAGGCCGTCGCGGCGGAGTCCCACCGGCGCAGGCAGCAGCGGTTCGCCGAGCTGTCCGCCGGCGCGATCCCGCTGCTGGAGGGCCTCGCCGACGGCTCGCTCAGCCCCGAGGACCCCTCGGTGCGGCGGGGTGCGGCGATCGAGGCCGCCCGGATGCGGCGGCTCGGCGCGGAGACGGACGTGGTGACGAACCCGTTGCTGCACGAGCTGCGGCACTGCGCGGACGTCGCCGACCGCAAGGGCGTCGTGGTGGAACTGGAAGCGCGCGGCGACTGGCCGACACCGCCCGTCGCGGTCCGGCGCGACCTGACCGACGCCGCGCTGACCGCGCTCGCCACGGCCGGCTCGTGGGCCCGCGTCACGGTGGTCGGCGACCAGGGGCTGGTGTCGGTCAACGTCGTCGCGGACTGCGACGAGGTCGCGCCGCCGACCCCGGCGGCGTCCGACGTGCGGGTCGAGGTGCTCGGCAACGGTGCGACGGTCTGGGTGGAGGCGACGTGGCAGCCGACGGCGTGATCACGGCGGTGATCGTGGACGACCACGCGGCCATCACCGCGGGCGTGCGGTACTGGTGCGAGCAGGCCGTGCCGCCGATCCGCCTGGTCGACGCGGGCACCCGGCTCGCCGACGTGTGGACGGGTCCGGGCGCCGAGGCCGACGTGGTGATCTTCGACCTGGAGCTGACGCCGGGCCGGCCGGACTTCGCGGAACTGCGCAGGCTGGTGGACAACGGCCGCCGGGTGGTCGTCTACTCGCAGCACGCGGACACCGCCACCGCGCTCAAGTGCGTCGACCTCGGCGCGCTCGCCTACCTGACCAAGCGGGAGGGGCTCGACCACCTGATCCCGGCGATCAGGGCCACCGCGCAGGGACTCCCGTACACCGCGCCGTCGTTGTCGGGCGCGCTCGTCGCCGACGACGCCCCGGACCGGCCACGCCTGTCACCGCGCGAGGTCGAGGTGCTGCGGGCGTGGTTCACGTCGTCGTCGAAGGACCTCGTCGCCGCCAAGCTCAACATCACCGTGAAGACGGTCGACACGCACATCGCCCGCGTGCGGGTGAAGTACGCGAACGCCGGGCGGGCGGCCCGCACCAAGAGCGAACTGGTGAGCCGGGCGCTCGACGACGGGCTGGTCACGCTCGCGGAGCTCAACCGAACCGTTACCCCGTTGTAGGGCGTTCACCCGACACCGCGGGGGCGGGCGCCCGCGTACGGTCGTGATCCGGAGGTCGTCGGCGGGTTTTCGCCTGCGCACCGCGCCTTCTGTGGGGTAGGCGCGGTCCGCGGTCGGGCCGCCGCGCTGCCGGGAACATTTCGCCGGGACAACGCGGGTGGTATCGCACATGGGACACACGACGGCCTTGGTCGAGGAGATCGGATGACGCACCCCGGTGCGCCACAGCAGTTCCCCCAGCACGGCCACCACCCGCAATTCCCGCCACCGGGGCAGCTACCGCCACCCGGACCGCACCCGCCGCAGTGGGGACCGGGCATGCCGGGGGGACCGGGCATGCCCAACGGGCAGTGGGGGCCCGGGGGACCGGGCGGGCCGGGAATGCCTGGCGGGCATGGGATGCCGGGGGGACCGGGTGGGCCTGGGATGCCTGGCGGGCCGCCGGCCCGGCGCGGCGGGAAGGGGCCCCTGATCGCGGTGCTGGTCATCCTCCTCGTGCTGGGCCTGGGCGTCGGCGGGTACTTCGTGTACGTCGAGCTCGAAGGCGACAGCCAGGCGAAGCCGGTCGTGGACACGTCCGAGGACCTGGAGAAGGCCCCGATCGGCTGCGCGATGCTGGAGGAGGCGGAGGTGGCGCCGCACATCCCCGGCCGCATGGACTACAGCGCGGGCGGCGCGAACCCGGGCACGGGGCAGTTGCACGACCAGGGGCAGTGCACCTGGAACAACTCGGGCAGGCTCGCCAAGGACAACGTCCGCGGCGCCTTCGTGATCGTGACCAGCTACGTCTACCACGCCAACCACCAGCTGTCCGGCGTGGACAAGGCGAAGGAGCATATGGAGGACCAGGTCCGCACCGGCGTCGCGGTGCACGTCGAAGGCGCCGACGAGGCCGAGCTCGTGGCGCAGGAGAAGGTCAAGTGGACCGCGGAGATCGTCGTCCGCTACCGCAACGTCGTCTACTCCGTCACGTACTCCAACCAGACCGAGGGAGCGAACGTGAAGGCAGGCGCGACCACCCTGGCCGCCACCGCGATCGGCAAGGTGGTCAAGGCTCACGAGGACTGACCGGGCGTCGGCCGGACGCGGCCAGGTGACGCCGCAGGCGGGTGTGCCGGAACTGGTAGACGCCGCCGGTCTGCCGCAGCACGCCACGTCGGTGCGCGTCGTCGAGGAACCGCATCAACCGCCACGGGAGCCGGCCGCGCAACGCCCACCACGCCAGGGAGGCCGCGTACAGCACCGAGGCGTTGTTGACCACGCAGCCGAGGCCGGTGCCGAGGCCGAAGCTCAACGCCGCGGCCACCAGCGAGGCGTCGACGGACTTGCCCAGGGCGACGATGGCGAACACCAAGGGCAGTTGGAACGCCACGGCCCAGGCGAACAGCCACACCGCGGTCGACGCGACGTCACCTCGCAGGGACCGGTCCGGCCGGGGCACGCTGAACCGGTCCGGCGGGCTGGTCAGCCAGGCGCCGATGCCCAGGGCCACGGCCACCATCACGCCGAGCGCGAGAGGCGCCATCCACACCTCCCGGCCGCCGCCCGCCCCGTGCACGACCGCTGCCCCGACCACGGCGGCGACCGCGATCACCAGGCCGAGGGCCATCCTGGACACGACGGCCTTGCCACGTCCGTGCAGGCGCAGGCCCGTCCGGTGCGGCGGGCGGTCCACCGACAGGGCGATGGCGACCAGCAGCGCGAGCCCCACCCCGGCCGCCGCGTTCATGCCGGGGGAGTTGGGGTACTTGTAGTTGATGAAGAAGGTCGCCGCGCCGAGCACCACGGGTGTGAGGAGCAGGTGACGCCACGGCGCCCGCCGCCGCACCGTGCCGATCAGCCAGGTGAACGAGACTCCCAGCGCGAAGCCGACCGCGATGCTGGAGTTCTCGCTCACCGTCGCCCAGAACAGCAGGCCGGTGATGGTGGTCGCCAGGACGAGGCGCGGCCGGGGGAGGCGCCACCAGGCGATGTCGCCGGCCGCGTTCGCGGCGGCGTGGCGGGCCAGGAAACCGAGCCAGCGGTGTGCCCGGTCGGCCGGGTAGCGCCCGGCGCCCGGCGGCAGGGGCGCGAGCCGGGGCGGCGGTGTCGGCGGGTCGCCGTAGACCGCGGTCACCAGTGAGTCGAGCAGGTGGTGTTCGAGGTCGGTGTGGTCGGCGAACCGCGTCCGGTCGACCAGTTCGGCGGGGTCGCGGTCGACGCGGCCGTAGACGGCGCGGGCGAGGTTGATCGTCAACGGCGTGGACAGCGACCGCGCGAGCACCGGGTCGCCGGTCGTGCGCAGGTGGTCGAGCACCGGGGTCCAGCGCCGGACGACCTGCGGCAGCGAGGTGGCGAGGAACTCGATCGCGTCGTCGGCGGCGACCGGCTCCAGCTCGACCACCGCGGCCGCGGGCAGCCCCGCGCCACCGGCGCGCACCGCGGCTTCGTACTCGTCACCGCGGCAGGTCAGGACCAACGGCCGGCCGGGGCCGAACGCGTGGTGGACGCCCTCCAGCGCCGGCGCGAGCAGCTCCGGCGGCAGCTCGTCCAGCCCGTCGAGCAGCGGCAGCAGGCGCTGCTCGACCGCGAGGCGGCGGGCGGCGTGCCGGCCGTAGGCCCTCCGGTTCTTCAACGCGGGGTAGTCGATCTCCAGCCGGCGGATGATCCAGTCTTCGAGGTGCTCGTCGTGCGGGTTCCACGAGGCGGGGGACAGCAGCACCGGCACGGGCTCGCGGGGCGTTCGGCGTTCGAGCAGGTCCAGGACGAGCAGCAGCGCGGTGGCGGACTTGCCCGCGCCCGGTCCGCCCAGGACCACCAGCTGCCGGCTCGCCAACGAGGCGAACAACCGGTCGAGGTCGCCGAGGTCGCCGCCCATGACCGCGGGCGGGTGCGGGTAGGCGACCGGCCGGCGGGTGGGCGCCCAGCGCAGCCGCAACGGCTCCGGCCGCCGCAGCGAGCGGACGGCGGCCTCGGCTTCCCACTGCCGGCGCACCACGGCCGCCAGGAGGTCGGCGGCGTCGTCCAGGGCGGATCGCGCCCGGGTGACCACGTCACCGTTGATCACATCCGCTTGGACGACGGTGTCCGCGTGCCCGCCGAATTCGTTGCGGACCACCCGCGGCCCGATTCGATCACGCCCCGAGATGCCCATGCCGTCCCCTGGTCTCCCGCCCTTGTTCGGACGGTACCGAGACGATCACGTTCTGTTAACGGTAAAGCGTGAATTCACACTGACGGGGACTCGAAATCCGCCGAACTCGCCACGCGGGCGACGCTTATCCGGCCGTGAGCCGGAATTCGAGCAGGCACCGGTGATCGGTCAGGTCGGTCACGGTGTCGAGGACCAGGCCGTGCGGCGAGCCGAGCGCGCGGAACTCGTCGAGCCGCCGCTCGCGCCCGCCGAAGATCACGAGCATGTCCAGGTCGCTCGCGGTGCTCGCACGCAGCCCGCCGACCCCTTCGACGACCAGCACGCGTGCGCCGGGGTGGGCGGCCTCGGCGCAGCGGCCCAGGATGCGGTCGGCGTGCTCGTCGTCCCAGTTGTGGAGGATGTCGAACAGCACGTAGGCGTCCGCGCCGGCGGGCAGCGGGTCGAAGAAGCTGCCGGCCGTCACCTCGGTCCGCTCGTCGAGACCGTGAGCGCTGAACGTGCGGCGGGCGCCGGCGGCGGTCGGAGGGAGGTCGACCAGGTGGCCGCGCATCCCGGGGTGGGCGAGGAGGATCGCGGCGAGCAGGCCGCCCTCGCCGCCGCCGACGTCCACGACGGTGGCGAACAGGGACCAGTCGACACCGGCGACGATCTGCGGGATGTCGGCGCGGAAGCGGTGCGTCATCTGCCGGTCGAACGACGCGCGGAGGTGCGGGTGCTCGGCCAGGTCCCGGTAGAAGTCCTGCCCGTACCGGTGCGGGTAGGCCGCCCGACCGGTGCGGACGCTGTGCGCCAGCTCGACGAACGCCAGTTCCGCCCGCCCTCCCGCGGTGTCCAGGCTCAGGAGGTCGGCGAGGCCGTTGCCGGCGTCGACGCGGAGGTTCGCGCCGTACGCGCTCGTCCGGTAGCCGGTGGAGGTGCGTTCGAGCACCCCTAGGGTCACGAGGTGGGCGAGGAGGAGTTCGAGGGCGACCGGGTCGACGTCGAGCTCGACCGCGAGCTCGTCGGCCGGGCGACCGTCGCCGAGCAACCGGTCCGGCAACCCCAGGGTCACCGCGACCCGCAGCGCCATCGGGGTGGCCAGCCCGGCCAGGTCGCGGAGCGCAGTCGCGTCATCGTCGTTTCGTCCCACGAGAATCCACTCTCCCAGGGGTGTCAAAGGAGAAATCCGCGGAAATTTCTTCGACGACCTCGGGCCGGGATGTCGATCCGGGTCGTCGCCGTTCGACTCAAGGGTGACAGGGCACGATCGAGACCGGGGAGACGACGATGAGGGCAGGACGACGCGAGTGGTCGGGGTTGGCGGTGCTGGCGCTGCCGACGCTGTTGCTGTCGGTGGACATGAGCGTGCTGCACCTGGCGGTCCCGCACCTGGCCGCCGACCTGCGCCCGAGCAGCACCCAGCTGCTGTGGATCATCGACGTCTACGGCTTCATGATCGCCGGCTTCCTGGTCACGATGGGCACCCTGGGTGACCGGATCGGCCGGCGGAAGCTGCTGATGGCGGGCGGCGCCGCGTTCGGCGTGGCGTCGGTCGTGGCGGCGTTCACCACCAGCCCGGAGATGCTGATCGGCGCGCGGGCCGTGCTCGGGATCGCCGGCGCGACGCTCATGCCGTCCACGTTGGCGCTGATCAGCAACATGTTCCAGGACCCCGGGCAGCGGGGGACCGCGATCGCGGTGTGGATGAGCTGCTTCATGGGCGGCATGGTGATCGGGCCGGTGGTCGGCGGCGTGCTGCTGGAGCACTTCTGGTGGGGCTCGGTGTTCCTGATGGCCGTGCCGGTCATGGTCCTGCTGCTGGTCGCCGCGCCGAAGCTGCTGCCGGAGTACCGCGACACCGCCGCCGGGCGGCTCGACCCGGCGAGCGTGGTGCTGTCGCTCGGCGCGATCCTGCCGATCGTCTACGCCCTCAAGGAGACGGCCAAGGACGGCGTGTCGCCGCTCAACGTGGTCGTGCTCGTCGTCGGCGTGGCGGTCGGCGTGGTGTTCGTCCGCCGTCAGCGCGGCCTGGCCGACCCGATGCTGGACCTGCGGCTGTTCCGGGTGCGGGCGTTCAGCGCGGCGGTGAGCATCATGCTGGTCGGCGCGCTCACCATGGGCGGTGTCTTCCTGCTGGTCAGCCAGTACCTGCAGATGGTCGCCGGGCTCACCGCCGTGCAAGCCGGGCTCTGGCTGGTGCCGCAGGCCGGCGCGGTGGTGGTCGGGTCGCTGATCGCGCCGCGGCTGGCGCGGCGGTTCCGGCCGGAGTTCGTGCTCGGGTTCGGGATGCTGGTCGCGGCGGGCGGGATCCTGCTGTTCACGCAGGCCACCGGCGTCGGCGGGGTGGCGTTCGTGGTGGCGGGCATGGCGATCGCGAGCTTCGGGATGGGGCCGCAGGGCGTGCTGTGCACCGAGATGGTGGTCAGCTCGGTGCCGCCGCGGAAGGCCGGTGCCGCGTCGGCCATGTCGGAGACCAGCGGCGAGTTCGGCATCGCCATGGGCATCGCGGTGTTCGGCAGCGTCGGCACGGCCGTCTACCGCGCCGAGGTCGCCGTTCCCGAGCAGGTGCCCGCCGAGGCCGCCGCCCTGGCGACGGACAGCATGGCCGGCGCTCTACAGGCGGCGGGGAGCCTGCCCGGTTCGCCGGCGGACGCCGTGCTCGCCACCGCGCGGGACGCCTTCGCGTCCGGGCTGCACACCGTCGCCGTCGTGGGCGCCTCGGTCGTCGTGGTGTTCGCGGTGGTCGGCATGATCGCGCTGCGCGGGACCGGCCCCGTCGAGGAGCCGGTCCCCGCGCTGGAGAACCGCTGACCGCTCAGGCCGGGGCGCGCAGCGACGCGACGGCCGCGGCGATCCCCTTCTTGTCGTAGCTGCTCGTGGGCAGCGTGGCGCCGTGGGCGTGGCGGACGACGCCCTCGCGGTCGACGAGGACGCTGCCGGACTGCTGCATCGACCCGAACACCTTCCTGCTCAAGCCGACCAGCTCGTGGGGGCTCTCGCGGCGGCCGGTGAGGACGGGGAACGGGATCCCGCGCTTCGCCTTCCACGCCGTCGCCGCCTCGCGGTCCTCCGGGACCGCGATGAGGACGCGGACGTCGTCGGCGGCCAGTTCGTCGGCGCGCTCGACGAGGTCGCGGACGTGCGCGTTGCAGACCGGGCACGACGTCGAGCGCATGAAGAAGAGCAACACCGCGTGCCGCCCCCGGTAGTCGGACAGGCTGACGGCCTGCCCCGTGGTGTCCTCCAGCGCCAGGTGCGGTGCGGGTGATCCGGCTTCGAGCATGGTGGGGTTCCTTTTCGGAGCGGGGTGGTCGGGAACGTCAGTTCGGGACGGACGGCGAGGGCGGGACGGCTCCGCCACCCAGGCTGAGCCGGAGCGCGGTCCGGGCCCGGTGCAGGTGGGACTTCATCGCCGGGGTGCTCAGCCCGAGCGCCTCGGCGACCGCCCGTCCCGGTCGGCCCAGCACGTCGCGCATGATCAGCACGCGGCGCTGGACGTCGGGCAGCGCCCGGATCGCCTCCGCGACGCGTTCGGCTTCCAGCCGCCGGAGCACTTCGTCCTCGGCGGACGCCACCGGCACGACGCCGGCCTCGTCGTAGCGGTCGAACAGCCGCCGGGCGCGGCGCAGGCACTCGTGCCGGACCACCCGGAACATCCAGGACGCGAGCGCCGCCGTGGCCCGCAACGACCCGATCTTGCGGTAGAGGACGATCAACGCCTCCTGCGCCGCGTCCTCGGCGTCCTGCGGCGAGGCGCACAGGTGCCCGGCGAACCGCAGCACGTGCGGATGAGCACCGTGCACCACGGCGGCCAGCGACTCCAGGTCACCGCCCTGTGCGGCCTCGATGAGCTGCTCGCTCGCCCAACCGCGGTCAACCACGTCCACCCCCGCAGCACGCCGCGAACCCGTCGCACGTGTCCCTCTTGACGTAACCATCGCCCATAAGAGACCCCGACACCGCGAAAGGATTCACCCCGGCCCGCCCGGGTCGGCGTGGATCAGATCACACGATCGCGGTCGTGCCGTCGAAGCGGGTGTAGGTGAAGCCGTCGAACTCCTCGGTGAGGGTGCGGCGCAGGTCGGCGAGCAGGTGGTCGGCGACCTGCTCGCCCAGGAGCAGCCCGGCGGTGGTGTCGGAGCGCCAGTGCACGCCGGCGAAGTTGCGGCCGTAGGCGGCGTTGAAGGCGAGCTTGTCCAGCTCCCCGCCGACGGTGAGCGGCGGCCCCGGGTAGCGGCGCAGCGACGTGCCGTCCGCGCTGGGCACGACCGGGTCGCGCAGGACGAAGGCCTCGTCGTAGAACGCCTTGAGCACGGTCGCGCAGGCGCCCGCGACGGTGGCGTGCGCGGCGGTGTAGGAGGGGTGGGTGGGGCATCCCCTCGGGTAGGCCATCGGCAGCAGCAGGGTGCCGTGCTCGGCGCGGACGCGGTCCGGCGCCTCGGCGTCGAGCAGTTGCGGGTGCAGGGGGTGGTCGACCCGGCCGAGGGCGTGGTTGTGGGCGTGGCCGGCGAACTCCTCGGGGCGGAGCCTGCGGTGCACGCACCACTTCTGGAACCAGGCGGCCAGCTGCGCGGCCTGCACGACGCGGGTCACCAGGTCGAGCGGGTGGGACCAGTCGAACGTGACGCCGGGACGGGTGTTGGCGCGCAGGTAGGGGTTGTTGCGGTCCCAGGCGTCCGGGCCCTGGTCGATCAGCAGGAGGGTGGCCATCAGGTAGGGCTGGTGGGCGAAGTTCAGGCGGGAGTACTCGGCGAGGTCGCGACCGTTGCGCGGGTAGCGGGCGGTGCCGTCGTAGGCGCTCTCGCGCTCCGGCTGGTGACCGCGGATGTTGCGCAGCCACTCGTCGTAGTCGGTGAGGTGGTCGTCGCGCGGCGCCGGCACGCGGAACGTCTGCTTGATCGTCGCGGGGCCGAAGGGGACGTCGCGCAGGAGGAACTGCGAGAGGTACGGCCCGGTCAGGGCGCCGGGCATCGGGCCGCGGAACACGGTCGCCGGTGTGACGCGCCGGTGCTCGGTCGGGCCCTCGTAACCGGTGAGGCGGGACAGGTCGCGGCAGGCGGCGGCGATGAGCGGATCGGTGTCGTAGGCGGCGAACGGCACGTCGCGGCACAGCGCCTGCCAGTACAGCTCGACCATCTCCGCCGCCGTCGTCGCGCCGGCGAACGGTGGTGGCGGCGGCACGGTCAGCTGGTGGGAGTCCGCGCCGACCAGGCCGTAGGTGAACGCGGCGTGCGGGTTGGCCAGCCCGACCGGCCCGTCCACGACGATCCCGTCCAGGTCGCCGGGCTCGTCGCCGGAGACCGCGCGCACCATGCCGGCGTAGGCGGCCGGGTCGACGCGCCCCAGCCCGTCGTGCGGCAGCCCCTTGCCGTAGTTGCCGATCAGGTCGGGGTGGGCCGCCTCGTCACCGTTGTCGTGGTGCTGCGCCGCCGGCAGCCCCAGTTGGCGTGCCGCCGCCTGCTCGCGGATCCGGTACGCCCGTGCCCGCCGTGAGCCCGGCGGCACGGGGTCCGCGCGGTCCTCGGCGTGGGCGACGGCGCCGGGCAGGCCGGCGGTGAGCCCGGCCGCCCCCAGCCCGCCGAGGACGGCGCGACGGCTGAACGAGCGGTGCTCCGGCGCGTTCTCGACCGGTTCGTCCGACGGCACTGCCACGACTGCCCGTCCTGTCCTTGGCTGCTGTTCTCGTCGGCCCGGGCGGGCCTGTGAGCCAGCATCGCGCGAAGCGCCGGCGTCGCGGAACGGCGGAACCGACCGTCCACCCGAAGGTGCGACACCACCCACCACGGCGTCCCGGATCCCGCCGCGCCGACGGGATCCGGGACGCGCGCGGTCAGGGCGCGTTCGGCAGGGTCACCTGGCCGCGGAACAGGAGGCGGACGCCGTCCGAGCTGATCGCGGTGCGCCCGTGCAGGGTGCGCTGGTTGTCGATCACCAGCAGGTCGCCCGGCTGCCAGCGGTGCTGGTAGAGGTAGCGCGGCGAGTGCAGGTGGTCCGACAGCTCCTCGAAGAACTTGTCCGACGCGGCCTCGTCCACGCCCGCCAGGCGCACCAGCCAGCCGCGCGGCACGTCCGGCCCGAACCGCAGCGCCAGGTTCAACGACCGGACCCGGCCGTAATCGCGCGTGGTGGCGATCCCGTACCAGTCGGCGGGCACCTGGGGGAAGTAGCCGCGCTCCTCCACCAGGTACTCCAGCTCGCCGTCGGCGAGCGGCCCCGCCAGGTGCTCCGGCATCTCCCGCCACGCCGCCAACTGGTCGCACACCGTGGTCTCGCCGGAGCCGGGCTCGTCGGAGAAGTCCTTGGCGAACAACACGATCAGGTCGACCTGCTCACCGACCAGCAGCCCGTCGGTGTGCAGCGGCAGCGGGCCGCGGCCCGTCACGACCTTGCCCTCGTCCCGCGACGCGTTGAGCTTGAGCAGGTCGGCCCGGCCCTCGCCGAACTTGTGGTCGACGGTCTGCCCGAGCAGGTGGACCAGGTGCTGGAAGGACGGCTCGTCGAAGTCGAGCCCCCGCACCAGGACGACACCGCGCGACAGCGCCGCCTCCCGCACCCGCGGCACGAACTCCTCGATCGGCTCGTCGGCTCCCGCGGCCAGCACCGCGCCGAGCCCGGATTCGGTCAGGCTGCCTTCCACGACACCACTCTCCTCACTCATCGGGATGCCGCGACGGCGGCGGTGTAGACCTCTTGCGCGTCCCAGTCGTCCAGACGTCCTCGCCCGGCCAGGGAGAGCAGCTCCGCGAAGCACGCGCGGTAGACGCGCTCGGGATCGGACTCGCCCAGGTCGGCCGCGACCCGCCGCCGGATGCCGTCCTGGAGCCCGCCGCCGTGGTGCACGGCGATCTTGCGCCGCCAGGCGATCCCCGGTGCGACGTGCTCGGCCATGGCCGACCGCAGGTGGAACTTCTCCCGGCCCTCGCGCACCTTGCACGCGGGCGTGGTCTCCAGCGCGACCCGCATCACCGGCAGGGTCCAGAACGGGTGGAACGCCTCGACGCCGTGCGCCAGCGGCATCCGGTTGGACAGCTCGCCGCTCACGCGGGTGCGCCGGATCGACTCCAACCCCTGCTCGATCAGCTCCTCCGGGCGCTCGAAGGGCGTGAAGAGGCCCGCGTTGATCAGGTCGCTGCCGTAGCCGGTGAGCAGCACGCGACCCGGTTCCAGCACGCCCGCCTGGTAGACGGCGGTGGCCGTGAGCGCGACCTCGACCACCTCCGCGGCGGCCGTGCCCAGCCACCGCACGGCGGCGGGGATGGCGCGCACGATCGCGTCCTCGTCCAGCCGCACCTCCCGCATCCGCAGGCCGGCGGCGTCGGACAGCTCCCGGGCGTCGGCGAACTCGTCGCCCCACGGCGTGCCGACGCTGTAGGGCACGACGTCGAGCCCGCGTGCGGCGGCCAGGTAGGTCACCGTCCCCGAGTCGATGCCGCCGGACAGCAACGTCGCGTAACCCGCGCCCGGCCGGTCGGCGGCGATGGCGCCGATCACACCGTCCAATTCGGACAGTTGCGCCTTGCCCGCCGTCAGCGGGTCGTCGCGGTGCGGTTCGCGGAACCGCTCCAGCAGGTCGTCCAACTGCTCGGTGGCACGGTGCCGGTCGGCGAGCGTCCGGCGCTCGCGCGTGGAGTGCCGCAGCCGCCGCACTCCGACGACCAGCGTCGCCTCCGGGTCCACGCCCACCGGCGCGGTCGACGTCCGGACGCCCAGTTCCAGCGCCGGCAGCACGAGCGCGGCCAGCAGCAGGTCGGTGAAGTAGGCGAACCCGCCCGACGGGCCCTCCGCGGCGTAGATCGCCTCCTCGTTGAACACCGACGTGGACGCCAGCACCTCGCCCTCGGCGACCCGGATCACGGTCCGCTGCACGGGTTCCGCGGGCAACTCGCCGTCCGGCACGGTGGCGGCCAGCGTGCGCACGTCGATCTCGAACGGCGCGGTCGACGGCAGGCTCGTGCCGCCCCGGTGGTAGACGAACAGGTCACCGACCCGCACGGGCTCGGTGAACCGCTCCAGCCCCGGGACGCGCCGGTCGGCGACGACCGCCCACGCTCCCCTCACGCCTGCCCCACGATGCGGCGCATCCGCTCCTGCGGGCGACCGGAGGCGAACCCGGCGCGGTGCGACTTCTTCGCGGTCTCCCGCAGCACGTGCAACCCCTCGACGTAGTCGCCGTTCATCTGCGGTTTGGTGCCGCGCACCGCGACCGGGTTGTACTCGGCGAACGCGGCGGCCCGCGCCAGAGCCGTGGCCGACACCTCCGCCGCGGGCGCCACCTGGTGCAGCAGCCCGTCGCCCAGCGCGCGTTCCGCGGGCCATTCCTCGCACGACAGCAGCATGTTCTGCATGACGTGCCGCCCGACCGAGCGCTCCAGCATGTAGGCGCCGAAGTTGCACGCGATGCCGAGCTGGAACTCCGGCATCCGCAGCACCGACGTGTCCGCGCCGACGCGGAAGTCGCACGTCAGCGCGAGCTGCAGGCCGATGCCGATGGCGTAGCCCTCGATCGCGGCCACGGTCGGCTTGGTGATCTCCAAGCTCGCGACGTAGAGGTCGGTGATGCTGTCGATCCAGTGGTCGACCTCGTCACCGCCGGAGAAGTGGCTGACCTCGTGGAAGTCGCCGCCGACCGCGAAGGAGTTGCCCTCGCCGCCGTGCAGCACCACGGCCGCGACGTCGTCGTCGGCCTCCACCTCGCGCAGGATCTCGGTGAGGGCCCGCATCCGGGCGCTGCTCATGGCGTTGGACCGGTGCGTGCCGTCGAAGGCGATCCGCACGACGCCGTCGTGCGCGTGCACGGCGAACGTCTCTCTGGCCGAGGTGTCAAGACTTGTCATAGCCGACCGTCCTCCACGGGAAGGGAAAAGAGCGCACGGCGGGGAAACCGGAACACCGCCGTGTCGTCGGTCCGGGTTGGCTCGCCCGGACGGCGTGGGACGCGGACGGCGGACGTGCCGCGATCCGCGGTGGGAAACCCTTGTCGCGCAAGCCGAAGCGCTGATGCCCCCAGTGCCCCCGCCACGCGTCCCCCGACGTCCGCGCGCGGAGGCCGGCGTCGCGCAGCGCGCGCCGCGGGGGCAATGCGCGGCCGGAAACCTCCCGGATCGTGGGAGACGCGGCCGACTCACCCGATCGTGTGACGTGGGCGTTGTGGATAGTTATGCAACGCGGGGGCGGCAGGCTCCGGGCTCTGTCGACAGAGCGCATGTTGACTATGCAGTGTAAGGTATGCCCATCCATTGGGCGGGGTGGCCGCACACGAGCAGATCTGAGGTGTCCATGACGGAGACGGCGGTGCCGCGGGGCTTTCGCGGGATCACGAAGAACATGGGGCTGAAGGACGTCGGCGACGACTTCGCCGCCGTGGTCTCGGAGGTGCCGGCGCGGTCGGCCGCGGTGTTCACCAAGTCGCGGTTCGCCGGCCCCAGCGTGGTCCTGAGCCGCGAGTCCGCGGCGACCGGCCACTGCCGGGGCATGGTGGTGCTCTCGCGCAACGCCAACGTCGCCACCGGGCGGACGGGCGCCGCCCACGCCGTCGAGGTGCGCCGGCGCGTGGCCGAGATCGCCGGTGTGGCGCCGGAAGAGGTCGTCATCGGCTCGACCGGCGTGATCGGCCGGCCCTACCCGATGGAGAGCATCCGCGCCAACCTCGACGCGCTGACGTGGCCGTTCCCCGAGGCCGACTACGAACGCGCCGCGACGGCGATCATGACCACCGACACCCGCCCGAAGACCTGCCACGTCCGCGTCGGCGACGCGGTGCTCGTCGGCATCGCCAAGGGCGTCGGCATGATCGAGCCGAACATGGCCACCATGCTCGCGTTCTTCTTCACCGACGCCGACATCGACGGCGCCGAGCTGGACGCCGCGTTCCGCCGCGTCGTCGACCGCACGTTCAACGCGCTGAGCATCGACACCGACACCTCGACCAGCGACACGGCGGCGATCTTCGCCAACGGCCTGGCCGGCCCCGTCGACACCGCCGAGTTCGAGCAGGCCCTCTACGAGTGCGCGCTGCACCTCGTGCGGGACATCGCCTCCGACGGCGAGGGCGCGAGCAAGCTGATCGAGGTGCGCGTCACCGGCGCCCGCGACGACGCGCAGGCCAAGCTCGTCGGCAAGAGCGTCGTCAACTCGCCGCTGGTCAAGACCGCCGTGCACGGCTGCGACCCGAACTGGGGCCGCATCGCCATGGCGATCGGCAAGCTCGAGGACGAGACCGACATCGTCCCCGAGAACGTCCGCATCCTCTTCGACGACCTGCCCATGCACCCCGAGGAGCCGAGCGACGCGCTGCTGGAGCGCGCGGCCAAGTACCTCGGCGCCGACGAGGTCGTGATCAACATCGACCTGGGCATCGCCGACGGCGCGTTCACCGTGTACGGCTGCGACCTCACCGAGGGCTACGTCCGGATCAACGCCGACTACACGACCTGACGACGGCCCGTTCACGGCGACGCCAAGGCGCGCGTGATCTCCGCCTCCAAGCGGGTCACGGTCACGCGCGCCGAGAACAGCCGCTCGGTGTCGAGGTCGACGTCGAAGACCTCCTCCAACGCGGACAGGGCCTGGATCAGCGTCGCCGAGTTCACCCCGGCGCTGATCAGGTCCACCTCGTGCTCGTCACCGGACAGGGTGAACCCGCGGGCACCCAACTCCCGGACGATCGCGCCACGCACGTCCACCGCCATCACCGCACACCCCTGATCGCCGCGAGCACCGAGCGGGCGTTGTCGCCACCGAACACGTCGAAGTGCCCGCCCTCCAGGACCACCACGTCCGCCACCTCCGCCACCCGGCTCCAGGCGTCGGCGTCGCGCTCGGCCGGGCGCCGTTCCGCGCGGCACTCCACGACCGGCGCTCTTGACGCCCCGGCCGCTGCCGGCGTCCACCCGCGCAGCAGCGCCAGGTTCTGGCGGTACACCTCGAACCTGTTCGCCAACGTCGGGTCCGCGGCCACCTGCTCCGCGTCGACCGCCACACCGCTGGTCTCCAGCACGTCCGCGGCGAACCCGCCGAGCGACGGCTCGTCGAAGCCCCGCGACCCCGCCGACACCGGCGTGTCGACCACCACCACTCGTGCCACCTCCTCGCCGCACAGGCGTGCCGCCTCGAAGGCCAGCGCGCCACCGAACGACCACCCGCCCAGCACGAGCGGCACGTCACCGGACCGGACGTCGGCGGGCAGCCGCTCCAGGCAGCGGCGCGCCAGGTCGGTCAACGTCAGCGCGTCGTCGGGTTGCGGTGCGTCGAAGCCGACGACGTGCGCCTCGACGTCCACCGGCAGGTCGCGGATCAGGGGGGAGTAGCAGGACACCCCGCCGCCCACCGGGGGGAAGAGGACCAGTCGCAGCCGCGGTGCCGCCGCGGCACGCGGTTGGTAGGCCCAGATCGTCTGCTCCGCCGGACGCGCCTGCCGGCACCGTGCGGCCAGGCCCGCGACGGTCGGGTCGACCATGAAGTCGCCGAATGACACGGCGTACCCGAACCTGGCGCGCAGCAGGGACAGCAGCCGGATCACGTCGTACGAACCGCCGCCCGCCTCGAAGAAGCCGCCCTCGCCCGGCGGTTCGCCCAGCACCTCCTGCCAGCAGGCCGCGACCTCGTGCCCGACGAGGTCGCGCGGTTGCGGCGTCGCCGTCGGGTCGGGCGCGTCGTCCAGTGCCAGCGCGCCCAGCTTCCGGCGGTCGACCTTCCCGTTGGCGGTCAGCGGGATCTCGTCCAGTTCGGCGAGGACGTCCGGCACCATGTACTGCGGCAGGGCGTTGCGGAGCGCGGCGTAGGCCTCCTCGCGCCACGTGGTCGGCGCGTCCGGCGCGAGGCTGACGAAGGCGACGATCCGCTTGCGCCGGCCCTCGCCGCGCACGCAGGCGGCGCAGCCGTGCACGGCGGGCAGGCCTTCGAGCAGGTGCTCGACCTCGCCGAGCTCCACCCGGTGGCCGTTGATCTTGACCTGGGTGTCGGTGCGGCCCAGGAACTCCACCACGCCACCGGGGAACCGCCGGCCGCGGTCGCCGGTGCGGTAGACCCAGCCGTGCTCGGGGTCGTCGAAGAACGCGGCCGAGGTGCGCTCGGGGTCGTTGAGGTAGCCGTCCGCCACCCCGGCGCCGGCGATGTGGAGGTCGCCGACCTGCCAGTCGGGGCACACCCGCCGTGCGGCGTCGAGGACGAGGACGTCCTGGCCGCGCAGCGGCGTGCCGTACGGGATCGAGCGGCCGGTGCGGTCGGCGTCGGTGATCCGGTGGTGGATCGACCAGATCGCGCCCTCCGTCGCGCCGCCGAGGCTGACGACCTCCGCGCCGGGCGCCAGGCGTTCCAGCGCGTGCGGCAGGGTCAGCGGGATCCAGTCGCCGCTGAGCATGAACGCCCGGACCGACGGCGTGGCCGCACCCTCTTCCGCCAGCAGCGAGGCCAGCGCCGGCGCCGAGTTCCAGACCGTCACCGCGTGCCGGTCGATCAACCGGGCCCACGCCGCCGGGTCGCGCGCGGTCCGCTCGGACAGCATCACCACCGACCCGCCGCGCAGGAGGGGGCCGAAGATGTCGTACACGGACAGGTCGAAGCCGATGGAGGAGACCGAGAGCACGCTGTCGGTGTCGCCCAGGCCCAGCACGTCGTTGACCGCGTCGATCGTGTTGACCGCCGCCGCGTGGCTGATGACGACGCCCTTGGGCTCCCCGGTCGAGCCGGACGTGAAGATCACGTACGCGGTTGGCCACCCATCCGGCCGGGCGCTGCGGCTGCTGGGGCCGGCGTTCTGCGGCACGAGCAGCGGGCAAGCGCCTCGGGCTTCCCAGCCGGCCGCCGCTCCCGCCACCGTGACGGCGAACTTCACGCCCGCGCGGCGCGCGATGCCGTCGAGGCGGCCGTCCGGCACGCCGTGGTCCAGCGGCACGTAGACGCAGCCCGCCAGCAGCGCGCCCAGGACCGCGACCACCTGGTCGCGTCCGCGCGGCAGGTGGACCGCGACGTGGTCACCAGGCCGCGCGCCGGAGGCGAGCAGCGCGTCGGCCACCCCACCGGCCCGCTCGACGAGGTCGGCGTAGCTCAGCGTGCCGTTCTCGTCGTGGACGGCGGGCGCGTGGGGGCGCTCGGCCGCAACGCGCAGCACCCGCTCGTGCAGCGCATCAACGACCCTCCCACCCGGCCGCGCCATCCCACCCGGCCGCGCCATCCCGCCCGGCCGCGACATCGCGCCGGGTCCCACCGCGCGCTCGGGCCGCGCGACCCCGCCCGACCGCAGAGCTCCCTCGGGCCGCACCTCCCGTCCCGTCCCGCTGGCCCGCGGCGCCTGGGGCGCAGGGGTGCGCTGCGGTACGCACGTCCACGCCTCGCCGCCGCCGGGGCCGTATTCACCGGCTAACGTGAGAAATGCGGTTGGGGTTGTCACAGGTTGCGTTATTCGCCCGTCCGACTGATCCAGGACGTCGCTCCCCGAGGGCACCGGGTGAAGCGGGTCATCGGCCAAGGCCCGCACCAGGTCCGCGCAGCGGTCGACGAAGTCCTCCACGAAACCCTCGTCGAACGCGTCGGCCCGCCAGTCGAAGCCCAGCCGGACCTCACCGTCCGACTCCAGCACCACCTGGTGGTCGATCAGCACCTGCGGCACCCGCAGTTGCACCTCGTCCCACCGCCGGCGCAGACCGAGGTCCGCCTCGCCCAGCCCGTCGACCTCCAGGGACGTGAAGGCGAACGGGTGGGGCAGGCGCCGCGGGTCGCCGTCGGGATCACCCAGCCGCACGATCTCCGCACCGCTGAGCGAACCGCGCATCGCCTGGGTCAGGTACGTCCGCTGCACCGCGCGGGCGAGGTCGAGGAAGCTCGTGCCGGCGGTGGCCGGGATCGCCAACGGCATGGTGTTGCCGTGATTGCCCAGACCGGAGGTCGCCGACCGCTGCGAGTGCAGCACCGTGATCGTGTGCGCCGCCTCGCCACCGAGCTGCCCGAGCACGGACCCGTAAACGGCGAGGTACACCATCGGCGGCGTGAGCCCGTGGTGGCGGGCGGTCTTGGCGATCCGGTCCGCGGTCGCCGCGTCGAAGGTCACCACGCGGTGCGCGACGGCCGGGCCCGACTGCCGCCACGTCGGCCGCAGCGGGAGTTCCGCCGGGCCGGGCAGCGTGGCCGCGCGCTCGCGCCAGAACCGCTCGTCACGAGCCGACCGCCGGCGCACCGGGGCAGGGGCGTCGCCGGTCGGGCACACCTGGTCCGAGACCAACCCGGCCAGGAACAGACCGAGCGACGCGGCGTCCATCAACCACAGCGCGTAGCACAGGTGCAGGCTCGCCCGCCGGGCGCTGTGCACGACCACGACCCGCAACTGCGGCCACTCGCCGAAGCCGAACCCGTCGGAGGTCAGCTCACGGCGCACCGCGTCGTCGGCCGCCGCCAAGTCGGCGTCCGCCACCGGCCGGAGGTCGACCTCGACCACGGCCTCTCCGGCAGGCGACAGCGCCAGGTCCGCGCCCACCCGGGTCCGCAGCACGTCGTTGGCGCGCACGAGCCGGTCCAGCCGCGCCCCGATGCCCGGCACGTGCTCCGGGCTCAGGTCGCACGCCAGGTAGTAGCGCGCCGGACCGCGCAGCTCCAGCCCGTCCTGGTCGCCGACGAGGTAGGCGCGCTGGATCGGGCTCAGCGCCTCGACACCCGTGATCATCTCAGTGCACGACCTCTCGGACCGGATCACGGCTCAGGAACCCGGCCGGGCTGAACGACGGCCCGTAGGCGCCGACCCCGGAGAACACCAGGAGGTCGCCGACCACCACCTCGGGCAGCGGCACGTCCTCCGCCAGCACGTCGAGCTGCGAGCACAGCGGTCCGGTCACGTGCGCGCGCCCGACCGCCCCGCCCGCCCCGACCGCCCGCACCGAGGGCTCACCCCGGCCCGACCCCGCCACCAGCCGACTGGCGATCATCACGTGGTTCATCCCCGCGTCGACCAGCACGTACCGCCGACCGTCGATCACCTTGACGTCCAGCACGGTGGTGATCAGGCTGCCCGCCGGGCCGACGACGGACCGGCCGTACTCGCACGCCACGACCTCCGCCGGGCGGTCCCGAACCGGCGCGAGGCCGGCCGCTCCCAGCCCCGCCCAGTCCACGTCCGGCTCGCCGTCGCGCCACGGCATGGCGATGCCGCCGCCGAGCGAGAGGAACCCGAACGGGCCACCCCGCCGTGCCGCGAGCTCGGCCGCGCGTTCCCACGCCGCCTTCCGCGCCGCCAGGATCACGTCGGCGTCGAAGTACTGCGAGCCCCAGAACACCTGCAACCCGGCCAACTCCACCGGCGACCCGCGCAGGACGGCCGCGACCTCGTCGTAGTCCGCCGCGGACACCCCGAACTGGTTGGGCGACACCGGCCCGCCGGCGGCGCGCGGGGGATAGGGCGTGTTGAGCCGGACCACGGCCCGCCCCGTGACGCCGAGCTCGGCCGCCACGTCGGCGAAGAGCCGCGCCTGGGACGGTGACTCGACCGTGACCGCGACCCCGGCGGCGAGCCCGGCGGCTGCCTCGGCGCGCGATTTCGCCGGCCCCGTGAACAGCACCGACTCCGGCGGCGTACCCGTGTCGAGCGCGGTTTCCAGCTCCGTCGTCGAGCACACGTCGAACCCGTCCACCAGCGTGGACAGGAAGTTCACCACGCCGGGGTGAGGGTTGGCCTTCAACGAGTAGTAGATGTGCGCGTCCCGCACGGACGCGGCCCGCACCCGCCGCACGGCCGCGCGCAGCGCCTCCCGGCTGTAGGCGTACACGGGCGTGCCACCGGCCCGGTGCACGAGCAGGCGCGCCTCGTCGTCGCCGATCGTCGCGACCTCAGTCCGCATGTCCGGCCCTCCCCGCCGCCGAGACCGCCGCCAGGACCCGCGCGTGGACCCGGTCCACCACACCCGTCCCGTCCGGGGCGATCCCGCGCCGGTAGTAGTAGGTCAGGGCGATCTCCCCCGCAGACATCTGCAACTCGCCCTGCAACTGGTAGCGCAGCTTCCGGCCCAACTCGCGCGGCGAGCGGCTGCCGAGGTCGCGCACCCGCAGCCCGCGCGGCTTGGGGTGCTGGTTGAACAGCACGGTCGACAACGGGAACCCGGCGGAACCCGCCAAGCCCAACGCCTCGACGCGCTGGTCGAACTCCCACGCGCTGTGCGCCGTGCCGACCTCGACCTGGCGGGCGAGCTCCCGGGCGTTGTCGCGCAACGACGTGGAGCCCGTGCCGCGGACCACGAGCTGGCTCATGAACATGCCCGCGGTCGACGTCCGGTAGCCCTCGCGCACCTGCACCGGGACCACGACGGAGAGCGGTCCGAGCCCGAACTCCTCCGCCACGGCCCGTTCGAACGCGGCCAGCACGACCGCGAAGACCGACACCCCGACCGCCTCGGCCACCCGGTGCGCCGCCCGGGAACAAGCGACGCCGAACGGCCGCGACACCAGCATGCCGTCCTGGGCGTCGGCTCCCGGCGCTTCCGGCAGCTCGACCTGCCGCACGCCGCTGAGGAACGCCGTCCAGTGCTCGACGTCGGCCGCCGGCGGCTCCGGGGAGCGCCGCGTCGCCACGCAGTAGCCCCGGAAACCCTGCCGCGGCACGTCGTCCGGCCGCTCGCCGCGCAGCAGGGCGCGGAAGTCGGCCGCGAGGAGGTCCAGGCTCAGGCCGTCCACGAACAGGTGGTGCGCGACCAGGATCACGGAACCGGTCTCCCGGCCGCGGACCAGGGCCACGCGGATCGCGGGCGCGAGCGTCGGGTCGACCAGCTCCGCCACGGCTTCGACGCGGGCCCGCTGCACCACGTCGCGGTGGTCGTCGTGATCACCGGAGGACTCGTGGACGGTGACCGCGAACCCGCGACCGGCGGTGTCCACGTGGACCTGCCGCGACCAGTCCGGGGTGAGCGCGAGCCGCAGCACGTCGTGCCGCGCGACCAGCTCCGCGACCGCCGCGCCGACCTCGGCCGTGGACAGGGCGCGGTCGACCGGGATCTCGCGCGAGAGGTTGCACCAGTTCGCGTTCCCGTCGGCCATCGTGATGGCCATGTACGCGTGCTGGCGCGTCGACAACGGGTACGGGCCCGGTCCGGGGTCGCCTCCCAGGACCTCTCCGGTCGGCGCGGTCCGGTCCGCCGACCGTTCGATCGCCCGCGCCAGCGACGCCACGTCGCGGTGCTCGAAGCAGTCCCGCACCGACAGGTCCGCCCCGAAGCGCCGGTTCACCTCCAGGGCGAAGTCCATCATGTCCAACGACGACAGGCCGACGTCCACGAAGGACTCCGGCGCGTCGAGGCCGAGCAGGTCGAGCAGGGCGTCCTCGACACCGCGCCCGGCCGCCGCGTCGACCACCGGTGTGTCCTCGACGGACGCCGCCAGGGCCACCCGGTCGACCTTCCCGCTGCGCAGCAACGGCAACTCGGCGCGCACGTGCACGACCGGCCGGGGCAGCTCCAGCCGCTTGACGACGTCGAGCACGAGCTCCCGCAACGCACCCGGGTCCGGTGCGGCGACGAAGACGTGCGGCCCCTGCCGGTCCACGACCACGCACTGGTCCACGCCCGGCAGGTCCTCCACCGCCGCCACCAGGCGGTCGAACGACACCCGCTTGCCGGCGACCTTGAGCGTGTTGCCCAGCCGCCCGACGATCACCAGCTCACCCTCGTCGGTGCGCCGTCCCACGTCACCCGTGCGCAGCGTCGCGGGCATCGGGTCGATCCGGAACGTGCCCGGCGCCGACCCGCCGCCGTCGGCGAGCGTGCCCAGCGCCGGCTTGGCGGAGGTGACCAGTACCTCGCCGTGGCCGTCCGGGCCGGGCTGGTCGACCCTCACCTCGACGCCCGGCCGCGGGCGCCCGACCGGTACGACCTTCGCCGCGCCGCCCGTCGTCGGCGTCACGCCGCGGCGGTAGAGCTGGGCGAGGGTGCCCTCGGTCATCCCGTACAGGTTCACGAACTCCGCGCCGGGCGCGAGCCGCGCCCACCGCTCGACCACGCGGGTCGGCAGCACCTCGCCCGCGAAGAACGCCAACCGCAGGTCCGGCAACGTCGCCGACCGGGCGTGCAGCGCGTCGGCGACCCGCCGGGCCAGCGACGGCACCAGGAACGCGACGGTCGACGTGCCCGCCGCGAAGTGCTCCGCCACCGCGCGCGGGTCGAGCTGGGCGTCCACCTCGGGCAGGCGCAGCCTCCCGCCCGCGACCAGCACGGCGAGCAGTTCCCGCAACGACGGGTCGAAGTTCACCCTCGTCACGGCGGCGCAGGTGTCGCCGGCGTGCAGGCCGAACTCGGCCACGAACCACGACAGGAAGGCGTGCAGGCCGCTCCGGCTGCCCACGACGGCCTTCGCCTCGCCCGTCGACCCCGACGTGGGGATGAGGTAGCCGGCGTCCGGCGTCGGGTAGCGCCACGCGGTCGGCGCGCCCGGCGACGTGGTCAGCGCGACGCGACCGGTCGCCGCGTCGAGCAGCACCTCGCCCGCGTCCGTCCGGCCGCGGAAGTGCGCCACGGTGGACACGTCGCTGGTCACGAGCACGGACGGGCGCGCGACCCCTTCGGTCCACGCGTACCGGTCGGGGTCGAGCCCGGCGTCGACCGGCACCGGGACGGCGCCGCACCGCAACGCCGCCAGCAGCCCCACCACGTAGGCCGGGCACAGCGGTCCGAACAGCAGCACGGTGGTCCGCGGCGCGCCCAGCTCCACCAGCAGGTCGGCGAGCGCGTCGACCGCCGCCCGCAGCTCGGCGCGGGTCAGCCCGCCGTCACGCCACTCGACCGCCGTCGTCGCGTCACCGGTCGTCGCGAGCTCCAGCAGCTCGGCCAAGCCGTCGTTCCCCCAGTCCACGGCCGCCTACCCGGGTCTGTGGGTGGGCGGGTCGAGGACCAGCGGTGCCAGCTCGCGGCGGGCCGCGACGTCGCTGGCGGCGAGCGCCGAGGCCAGGCTCTCCGTCTCACCCTTGCGCTGGTTGAGCCGGAAGCACGACTTGAACCGCGGTTCGTGCAGGCGGAAGCCGACGATGTTCTTGAGGTAGCCGTCCGACAGGTTCGACGGGATCTCGTCCAGCGTCCACGTGGAGCCCTCGACCGTGCTGCGCTGGAGCCGGTCGATCAGCACCACCACGTCCTCGCGGGTGCGCGCCGGGTCGCTGAGCTCCAGCCGGCCGGAGATCTCCACCGACGTGTACAGCCAGGTGGGGATGCGGCTGCGCACCCCGAACCACTCGGCCGGCACGTAGGTGTCCTGCCCCAGCACGGTGATCGTGGCCGGTGGCCCGGCGGCGAAGGCGGCGGCCATGTCGTTGGCCTTGGCGACGTGCCCGGCGACGAACAGGCCGGTCTCCTCGGTGCCGCGCAGGTCCAGCGGCAGCGGTGAGGTGAACACCTCGCCCTCGTGGCACGTCGCCAGCACGCCGAACGACCGCTCCCGCACGAACTCGCACGTGGCTTCCAACGAGGGGAGGCTGAAGTGCTCTCTGGTGTACACGTCTACTCAGCGTCCCTCACGTCGGGTTCCAGCAGTTCCAGGCCGACGCCTTCGCGGGCTCCGCGCTGCGGCGGGTGGAACGCGATGGCGTTCAGCCCGCCGGCCAGCGCGGTGTGCAGGCCGGTGGTGGCGAACGAGCCGCCGCCCGCCGCGCGCAGCAGCCGCCCGCCGATGTCGGCGATCTCGTCCTCGACCCGGTCGCGGGCCCGCACGGCCAGGTTGAGCCCGTCGCGCACCGGCCTGCCGTCGTCCACGGCGCGTGCCGCGTCGAGCAGGCCCTCCCGCAACCGGTGCAGGTCGGCCGCGGCCCTCGGCCACCAGCGCGAGCCGGCGCGCTTGGCGGGCGGGGTCGCCTCGGCCAGGCAGCGGGCGATGCCCAGGTAGGAGGCGCTGATCAGCAGTTGGAACCACAGGTAGCAGTCGGCGGCGAACCGCAGGCCGACCTCGCCGACCAGCGGGAAGACGTTCGCGCGCGGGATCCGCACGGCCGTCAGGCGCACCGCGTGGCTCTGCGCCGCGCGGAACACGGGGCTGTGCCAGAACTCCTCGCGCTCCAGCCCGGCGGAGCCGGCCGGCACGAATGCCTGCCCGTACCCCTCGGGGGTGCCGTCGGGCGCGCGCAGCTCGACCATCAGCGACATCACGTCCATGGCGGACGACAGGCTGCACGGCCGCTTGAGCCCGGTGACGAGGTAGTCGTCGCCGTCGCGGACCGCCCAGCTGCCGAGCGTCCGCAGGTCGCGGCCGGGGGTGGACTCGGCGCCGCCGGAGGCGACCAGCTTCGCGTCCTCGGCGATGTCCCGCAGCAGGGCGCGGGCGTTGTCGTCGCCGGAGAGGGCGACGTTGCCGAACGCGGCGATCTTGTAGTGGTGCATGGTGGTGGCGAGCGCCGCCGACGGCGCGATCGCGCCGAGCGCGTCCTGGAACCGCACGGCGTCCCGCGCCGACGCGCCGGCCCCACCGCACGTCCGGGGGACGAGCATCGTCGCCGCGCGGGTGTCCTTCAGGGCGGCGAACGCGGGCCCGGCGTCCTGTTCGTGCTCCTCGGTCGACCTGGTGGCCAAGCGGTCGAACAGCCCGTCCGCCACGGCGTCGAGCCCGGCCCGGTCGTCGACCCCGATGTCGTGCGTCGCGGTCATCGTGCGGCTACCTCGTTCCCGGTCATCAGCCGCTTCACCGCGGCGTAGTCGATCTTGCCGAGCGGGGTGCGCGGCAACGCGGGCACGACCTCGTACCGCTGCGGCAACTGGTGCGGCAGCAGGGATTCGGCGAGCCGCCGCTTCAGCGGACCCAGCTCGAAGCCCGCCTCCGCCACCAGCAGCGCGGCGATCCGCTCGGTGCTGGCCGGGTCGGGCACGCCGACCACCGCCACCTCCAGCACGCCGGGGCACTCCCGCACCGCGGCCTCGACCTCCAGCGCGCCCACCTTGCTGCCCGCGACGTTGATGAACCCCGACTGGCGCCCGCGCACGTGCCAGCCGTCCGGGGTGGTCGACACGAAGTCGCGCGTCCGCAGCCAGCCGTCCTGGAACATGTGCGCGCCGGCCACCGGGTCGCGGTAGTAGCCGCGCGCCAACGCCGGGCCGCGTACGTAGAGCTCGTGCAGCTCCTCTTCGCCCGGCACGGGTTCGAGCTTCCACTCGACGCCCGCGATGGGCTTGCCGATGGAGCCGCCGCCGACGTAGTCCTTGTCGTAGCAGATGACCCCGATCTCGGAGAGGCCGTACACCTGCCGCAGCGGCAGGCCGTACCGCGACCCGAACTGCTCCTGCGTGCTCGTCGCGAGGGGCGCGCTGCCCGAGATCGCCGTGCGGAGCGTGCGCAACGCGTCCGTCGGCGCGCCGTGCGCGGCGGTGAGCATCTGGTACATCACCGGCAAGCCGCTCATCACCGTGACGCCGTGCCGTTCGATCAACCGGGTCAGGCCGCGTCCCGTGAGCCGACCGCCCCTGGCGAACACGACCGTCCCGCCGGCGAGCAGCGTCGGCAGGGTGAGCACGTCGATGCCGTGGCAGTGCGACAGCGGCAGCGCGCACAGCACCACGTCCGCCGCCGTCAGCTCCAGCTCACCGCCCCACAACCGGACGCGGGCGGAGATGGCGGCCTGGCTCATCACGATGCCCTTGGGCTCACCGGTCGACCCCGACGTGCAGTGCACGACGAAGTCGTCGGGCGCGTACCCGGTCGACGCCCGGTGGCGGTGCAGGTCGGCGTCGGGGAGCGGGCGCAGCATGAACGCCTCCGCCGCGTCGTCCACGGCCAGCCAGGAGAGGTCGTACTTGGCGGCGTGGCGGTCGACTTCCGGCTCCGGGAGGCGGCTGTCCAGCAGGACCACCACGAGGTCGAGCTTCGCCGCCGCCAGGTACAGCGCGACGAAGGTGGACGGGTCGTCGGCGGCCAGGCCGAGCACGTCGCCGTCGACGAACCGCGCGGCGAGCCGGTCCGCCGCCGCGTCGACCGCGGTCAGCAGCGCCTCGTAGGTCGACGCACGCCCGTCGTAGCCGATCACCGCGGGCGCGTCCGGTGCGCCGCGGGCGACGCGCCGGAAGTCCGCGTACAACCCGCCGGGCGCGGTGGTGCGTAAGCCGTTGTCCGACATCGTCAGCAATCCGCCATTTTTTCTCGTGCCCGGTCGCGGGCGCGCACTCTTTCGGTCGCGTTACCTGGAAATGGGAATGACTGCGGTCCTCCGTAGTGGCCGCAGGCCCGGTCGGGGTGAACGAATGCTCGCATCCCGAGGTGTCGTCGGTGCGCAGTTTTACCCAAACGTCGCCACCGCCACAAGCCTCTTGACAGTTGACGCGCGGTGCCTAGACTTGCCCTGATCTGCGGGGGGAACCGTAGCCGTGGATCGGTTTGCCGCGAACGTCCGCCGCATTGTCGGCGACAGACCACTGGAGGGGCCGCCTCGGCTCCACGGCGACACAGGAGCCGCGATGCTCAAGCCACGCCAACCCGTGCCCGCGCTCGACGTGCCGCTCGTCGGCGGCGGCCGGTGGGTGCTCGCCGAACAGCGGCCCGAGCGGTTCAGCGTGGTCGTGTTCTACCGCGGTGTGCACTGCCAGATGTGCAAGGACCACATCACCGAGCTCGACGCGCTCGTCGACAAGTTCGCCGAGGTCGGCGCGACGTCGGTGCTGGCCGTCAGCGGTGACGACGAGGGTCGCGCCGCACGTGCCGTCGAGGAGTGGGGCCTGGGCCGGGTGCCGGTCGGCTACGGGCTGAGCCCGCGGTCGATGCGCGAGTGGGGGCTGTACATCTCCAAGGCCATCAAGGAAGGCCAGCCGAACGAGTTCAGCGAGCCCGGCCTCTTCGTGATCCGCCCGGACGGCACGCTGTACGCGGTGGTGCAGACCAGCTTCCCGTTCCTGCGACCGCACCTGGACGAGGTCCTGGACACCCTGCGCTGGGTCGGCGAGCACGACTACCCGGCGCGCGGCGAGGTGTGACCGGAGCCCTGCCGGCTACTCCGCGCGACCTCGGCACCGGCGCTACGACGACCGGGTGAACAGGTTCTGGATGCTGAGCGGGAACGTGCCGATCCCTTGACGGGTCGCAGCCCGGTGGACATTCTCGGGAGAGGTGTTCGCGGGGGTTGCGAACCCGACGTCCAAGGGGGAGTCGCACGCATGCGACTGATCACTATCGTGTTCGGGCTGCGCCGAATCGGCGCCGTCGCGCGCGCATTCCACGGCGAGCGGACATTCGTCGAATTCACACCGGCCGGTCACCCTGGTGACCCGGATCGTGATTCGGCGGCGATGTCCGCGTCGATGTGATCGGCACGCCCACTCCTGGCGTTCGTCTCTGATCGGATTTCTCTACCGCCCCCGTTCGCGCGCGCCCACCGCGCCGCCGGGGGTGGCGAAAGGTCGTGCGCAAGTGAAGGTTCTCGTGGTCAGCCCGCCCAATTCCAACACCGTCATCGACGGCGCCTCGTGCACCGTGACCAGACCCGAGGAGCACACCGACTGGTCGGACTTCCCGAACCTCGGCGTGCTCACCCTCGCCTCCGCCCTGCGGTCCGTGCCGGGCGTGGAGCCCGTCTACCTCGACGGCACGGTGGTGCCCTGGTCGGAGGTCCTCACCTACGTCGAGGACAACGCGGGCGACATCCTGGCCCTGTGCGTCAGCGCCCTCACCGCGACCTACGAAGCCGGCCTGCACCTGTGCCGCGCGGCGAAGCGGATCAACGACCGGATCGTCACGATCTTCGGCAACGACCACATCACCGCGTTACCCCGGGAGTGCCTGTCCGGGCAACAGGGGGTGATCGACTACGCGTTCGTCGGCAACGAGGTGGTCGGCAGCTTCGTCGCGTTCGTCGCGGCGCTGGCGCAGGGGCGCGACCCGGCGTCGGGTGGCTACGCCGGTCTGGTCGTCCACCGCGACGGCGTGCTGCACAGCGAGCCGCAGCGCCCGGAGCCGATCCACACCGCGCTCGACTACTCCCTGATCAACGAGGGCTTCGACCACTCCCGGCTGTACCGCGAGAACTTCGACAAGCGCGTCGCGCCCACGTTCCACAAGCTCACCGGGCGGCACGTGCGCGCCGGGATGCCGGTGGAGATCGGGCGCGGGTGCATCAAGTTCGCCCGCAACGACGCCTGCTCGTTCTGCTCGATCCAGTTCGGCGGCCTGTGGCGGAACTCGGTGCCGGACGCGGAGGCGGCGTGGGAGGTCATCCGCGCCGCGCACGACGAGGGCTTCGACTACCTCTACCTGACCGCCGACGAGCTGCCGCTGACGTTCGGCAAGCTGTTGCGCGAGATGGTGGGCACGCCGCCTGCCTGGTGGAGCGCGCTGCCCGAGGACGACCGGCCGGTGATGGTCGGCTACGCGCGCGCCGACGGGCTGTCCGACGAACGGCACGCGACGATGCTGCGCGCGCTCGGCGTCCGCCAGCTCATGGTGGGCCTCGACGCGGGCACGCCGATCTCGCTGCACGCGATGAAGAAGCCGCTGGTGTCGATCCGCGAGGCGAACTCGCCGTTCGGGGCCGAGAAGATGTTCGATCACAACGTGCGCGCGCTGAAGTCGGCGGAGAACGCGGGTCTGCTGCTCAAGGTCGGCTTCGTCATCGGCCACCTCGGCATGGACGCGCGGCTGCTGCGGGAGAACGTGGACTCCATGAAGGCGATGCTGGGCTCCGGCGTGGGCAGCATCGCGTCGCTGGACGTCGAGGTGCTCTCCCCGGAACCGGGATCGCTGGACTTCAAGATGCTGCTCGACCCGGCCATGGCGTCGGCGCGGGCGCAGGAGCTCGGCCTCTCGTTGCCCGACCGGGACCGGCACGAGGAGCTGGCGCGGCGGTGGCGCGACACCGACCTGATCGACCGCGAATCGGCGATGGCCGACTACGTGGAGTCGGTGATGCCCGGCCTGACCCTCGACGACCTCGCGGCGGCCCGAGCCGAAGTGCGGCAGTACGGCAAGGGCCTCGGCGTCACGATCGGCGGGTGAGCGCGCGTGACCGCCGGAGCGGTGCTCGGGTTCGCGGGCCTGTGCCTGCTGCTGGCCATCACCCCCGGACCGGACACCTTCCTGGTGCTGCGGTACGGCCTGGGCGGCGCGCGGTTCGGCGTGTTCGCGTCCGCGGGGTCGGGGATCGGCTCGCTGTTCTGGGCGGCGGCCGTGGCGCTGGGGTTGGCGGACCTGCTGAGCTCCTCGCCCACCGCGTTCCTGGTGGTGAAGATCGTCGGTGGCCTGTACCTGCTGTACCTGGGGGTGGTGGGTTTCCTGCAACGCGACCAGGTGGCCGACACCGGCGGCGGGGACCCGGTGCAGTGGCGGTGGGGGCCGTCGTTCCGGGCGGGTGTGCTCTCGTGCCTGCTCAACCCGAAGGTCGGCTTGTTCTTCCTGGCCGTGGTGCCGCAGTTCCTGCCCGCCGAGGCCATCAACGTGGGCACGATCATGCTGCTCGGCCTGATCGACGCGGTGGTGGCGTTCGTCTGGTTGGCGGCGCTGGCGGTCGGCGCGGCCAAGGCGGTCCTGTGGTTGCGCAGGCCCAGGGTGTCGCGCACGATGGCGGGCCTGAGCTCCGCCGCGTTGTGCGCGCTGGGCGTCGGCACCATCGTCGCGGTCGTGTGACGCACCACCGCTGTGCCGACGGAGTGATCATCCTTTCCCGACCGGCGCCCAACCTGGAGACTTCAGCCATGCGGACGATCGACTGGGTGGACGGCCGGATCATCGCGATCGAGCAGACCCTGCTGCCGGACGTCGTGACGACGCTGCGGATCGACACGGTCGACCAGCTCGTCGACGCGATCAGGAGACTGGCGATCCGGGGTGCGCCCGCGCTGGGCGTCGCGGGCGCGCTCGGGGTGGCGCTGGCCGCCGGTGGTGGTGGGGACGTGCGCGCGGAGGCGGCGCGGTTGCGGGCCGCCCGGCCGACGGCGGTGAACCTCGCGTGGGGCGTGGACCGGGTGCTGGCCCGGCTCGACGACGGCCTCGACGCGGTGGTGGCCGAGGCCGTCCACGTCCTCGAAGACGACGTCCGCCGCAACCGCGCGCTGGGGTTGCGCGGCGCGCGGTGGCTGGTCGAGCGGCTCGGCGGACCGGTCAACGTGCAGACCCACTGCAACGCGGGCGCCCTGGCGTGCGTCGAGTGGGGCACCGCCCTCGGCGTGGTGCGGGCGTTGCACGAGGACGGCGCGCTGGGCCACGTCTACGTGGACGAGACGCGCCCGCTGCTGCAGGGCAGCCGGTTGACGGCGTGGGAGCTCGCCGGCATGGGCGTCGCGCACACGGTCGTGGTCGACTCGGCGGGTCCGACGGTGATCGCCAAGGGCCTGGCCGACGCGGTCGTGGTCGGCGCGGACCGGATCGCGGCCAACGGCGACGTCGTCAACAAGATCGGCACGTACCCGCTGGCGCTGGCCGCGGCGCGGGCCGGCATCCCGTTCGTCGTCGCGGCGCCCGAGTCGACCATCGACCTGGCCACCCCCGACGGCGCGCACGTGGAGATCGAGGTGCGGGACCCGGCGGAGGTCGTCGGGGACCGCGCCACCGCCGCGCTGAACTTCGCCTTCGACGTCACCCCGGCCGACCTGGTCACGGCCATCGTCACCGACGAACGGACGATCTGTGGAAAACCGCTGGGCTGAAACGGAAACGCACACCGACGAGCTGGACGCGTGCGTCTACGGGTCACGGCTGCTCGGCCGCGAGCCGGACCTCGTGCTGCACGGCGGCGGCAACACCTCGGTCAAGACGTCCACTGTGGACATCACCGGCCGTGCGGTGGACGTGCTGCACGTCAAGGGGAGCGGCTGGGACCTCGCGACCATCGAGCGGGCCGGGTTCGCGCCGCTGCGGCTGGACCGCCTGCGCGAGCTGCTGACCGTGCCCAGCCTGCCGGACTCCGCGATGATGAACGAGCTGCGGTGCGCGTTGCTGGACGCGAGCGCGCCCGACCCGAGCGTGGAGACGCTGCTGCACGCCGTGCTGCCGCACCCGGCCGTGCTGCACAGCCACGCCGACGCCGTGATCACGCTGACCAACCTGGACAAGCCGCTGGTGGAGGAGGTCTTCGGCGACCGCGTCGTGGTGATCCCCTACGTCATGCCCGGGTTCGCCCTCGCCCGCACGTGCGCGGAGCTCTTCCCCGAGCACGCCGGCGAGCGCACCATCGGCGTGGTGCTGCTCAACCACGGCCTGTTCACGTTCGGGGAGGACACCAGGCAGGCCTACGACCGGCACGTCGAGCTGGTCGGCGACGCCGAGGCGTACCTGTCCCGGCACCGGCCCGAGCGGAGGTCCGTGCCCGCGCCGCCGGTCGACCGCCACCGGCTCGCCGGCCTCCGCAGGCGGATCTCCGACGTCGCGGGCGCGCCGATGATCGTGAGCCGGCACGCCGACGCCGCCACGATGGCCTTCGTCGCCCGGCCGGACCTCGCCGACGTGGCCACGCGGGGCCCGGCGACCCCCGACCACGTGATCCGCACCAAGCGCGTCCCGCTGATCGGCGAGGACGTCGACGGCTACGCGGCCGACTACCGCCGGTACTTCGACGAGCACGCGGGACCGGGCCTGACCATGCTCGACCCGGCGCCGCGCGTCGTGCTCGACCCCGGGCTCGGCATGCTCTCGGTCGGCAGGCGGGCCAAGGACGCCGACATCGCGTACGACATCTACGCCCACACGATCGACGTCATCGAGCGGGCGGAGGAGCTGGGCGGGTACCGCGCGTTGCCGCCGGGGGACCTGTTCGACATGGAGTACTGGGAGCTGGAGCAGGCCAAGCTGCGGCTCTCCGGCGCGCCGGCGGAGTTCACCGGCGAGGTCGCGCTGGTCACCGGCGCGGCGTCCGGCATCGGCCGGGCGTGCGTCGACGCGCTGCGGGCCAAGGGCGCGAGCGTGATCGGGCTCGACCTCACGCCGACCGAGAGCCGCGCGGACTACCTCGGCCTCCGGGCCGACGTCACCGACCCCGCCGCGGTCGAGGCCGCGATCGACCGGGGCGTGGAGCGGTTCGGCGGGCTGGACGTGCTGGTCGCGTCCGCCGGCGTGTTCCCGGCCAACACCCCGATCGCCGAGCTGGACCCGGCCACGTGGCGGCACGCGATGTCGGTCAACGCGGACGCGATCGCCGCCCTGTTCGCCAAGGCGCACCCCCTGCTCAAGCTCGCGCCGCGCGGCGGGCGGGTGGTCGTCGTGGCCTCCAAGAACGTGCCTGCCCCCGGACCGGGCGCGGCGGCGTACTCGGCCTCGAAGGCGGCGGTCACGCAACTGGCCAGGGTTGCCGCGCTGGAGTGGGCGGCCGACGGCATCAGGGTCAACGCGGTCCACCCGGACGCGGTCTTCGACACCGGCCTGTGGACCGCGGAGGTGCTGGCCCGGCGTGCCGAGCACTACGGCTTGAGCGTCGACGCCTACAAGCGGCGCAACCTGCTGGGCGCCGAGATCACCAGCGCGGCGGTCGGCCGGGTGATCGCGGAGCTGTGCTCGGACACCTTCGCCCACACCACGGGTGCGCAGGTGCCGGTCGACGGCGGGAACGAGCGGGTCGTCTGACCCCGCCGGTCGGCCAGGTCCGCCCGCAGTGTCCTTTGTGGACGGACCTGGACCGACCGGCGGATGCCGAGGACGCGGGTCAGGCGAGCGGGATGTCGTGGCCCGGGCCTCGTTCGTCCTGCGGGCGGGGGCCGAAGTAGCGGCGGTCGGCATCGTCGATGCGCACGTCGTTGATACTGGCCTCGCGGCGGCTCATCAGGCCGTTGTCGGCGAACTCCCACAGCTCGTTGCCGTAGGAGCGGGACCACCGGCCCTCCGCGTCGCGCCACTCGTACTGGAAGCGGACGGCGATGCGGTTCCCGCGGAAGCCCCAGAGGCTCTTGCGCAGGACGTAGTCGAGTTCGCGGGCCCACTTCGCGGTGAGGAACCCGACGATCTCCGCGCGGCCGGTGACGAAGACGTCGCGGTTGCGCCACACCGAGTCCTCGGTGTACGCGAGGGCGACGCGGTGCGGGTCGCGGGTGTTCCAGGCGTCCTCGGCGGCTTGGACCTTGGCCAGGGCGCCGTCGACGTCGAACGGCGGGAACGGCGGGCGTGCGTCGGTCATGGCCGGGCTGTCCTCCACGGTGCGGTGAGCGGCGGGTTGTCGGGGGACGGGGCCACGGAGTCGGCCCGCAGCGGCAGCGGTCGGCCGGCGACCACGTGCCGGGGGGTGAAGTGGACGCGGCGGCCGGTGCGGTCGTCGTCGCCGGGCACGCCCGGGCGGGTCCACTCCACCTCGGCCCGGCCGGACAGGTGCAGGGTGCGGCCGGTGGTGAAGTCGCAGAACAGCAGCGCGGCGTCGGGGTCCGACCGGAGGTTGCCGAGGGTGTTGAACATGTTGTTGCCCGCGTAGTCCGGCCACCACAGCCTCCCGTCCTCGACGCGGACGAACCCGGGCGCCCCGCCGCGGTGCGAGGCGTCGTTGCCGCGGGAGGGGTGGGTGGTGCCGAGGAGGAAGGTGTCGGACCGGCGGATCAGGTCGACGTCGTCCGGCGCGAGGTCCGTGCCGCGTCGGACGGGTGCGGCGGTCCGGGACGTGCCGGGCGCGCTGTGGAGGCGTCGGGCCTGGATGTACCGCGGGCAGTTGCCGTACGCCTGCTCCACCTCGACGCGCAGCCCGTCGTCCCCGGCGTCGGACAGGGTGCCGTTGACGCGCAAACGTCTGCGGGTGGCGAACTCGACCACGATCACGCCGGCGGGCTGGTCCGCCGGCAGGCCTCGGAGCGGATCGCCCTCGCCGGGCGACGTCCGCACCGCGAGGGTGGTGGGTGCGTCGACGTGGAGGAATCCCGGCGGCCCGGTGAGCGGTGAGAGCCACAGTGAGCCGCCGGTGTCGCGTGCGGTGATCGCGGCGAACGTGCGCTCCGCCAGGAACCGCTCCGCCCCGCCGCTGAGCCGGGAGGGCGCCACCATGCCCGCGAGCCGGGCGGCGTCCGCGGAGACGCCGGCACGGCGTTGCACGGCCAACTCGCCCTCGTGGAAGCCCGCGGTGTCGGTCATGGGGGAGCACTCCTCCGATCACCGGTTCTGACGTTTGCATGCGCCAGTAACCGTTAGAACGACCATGACACGCGCCGGTGCCCGTTGTCAACGGATAGAGACCTCTGCAACCGTTAGAAGTGGGGTAGCCTCGACGGCATGGACACGGACGCGCCGCTGCTGGGCGAGCCGCTCCCGGTGGAGTTGATGAACACCGTCTGGGCCGACCGCGACGGCGTGCACGACGCGCTGCGCGATCCCGACGGCACCAGGGCCTGGCTGCGCGCCGTCTGCGCCAGGACGGACCTGATGACCCCCGGCGACCTCGACGCGCTCACCGCGTCCGACCTCGACCGCCTCGGCCACCGGCTGATCGGTCTGCGCGACGCGCTGCGCCGGCTGGCGACCGAGGCGACCGGGGACCCGCGCCCGGCGGCCGCGTCCGACACCCGCGGCCTCGACGCGGCCGTGACCGAGCTCAACCGGGCCGCCGGCCACACGCCCCACTGGTCGGCGCTGTCCTGGGTGCCCGGCCAGGCACCATCACGTCACACGCGCACCGGCGGGCAGGCCGCCTCCGCCGCCGTCTCCGCGATCGCCGAGGACGCCATCGCGCTCTTCAGCCAGGGCACCCGCCACCTGCTGCGCGCCTGCCTCGGCCCCGGCTGCGTCCTGTACTTCCTCAAGCACCACCCCCGCCGGGAGTGGTGCTCGGCGGGCTGCGGCAACCGCGCTCGTTCCGCCCGCCACTACCAGCGCCACCGCGGCGCGACGGCCTGACGGCAACCAGGAGAACACGTGGCAGACGCGCCGAGGCGGTCGTACGTCGACGAGATCTGCGAGCTCGTCGGGTGGCGGGCCGGTGATTTCCGGCCGGAGCTGGACTGGGCCACCGTCGAACGCGAGCTGGGAACACCGCTCCCCGGCGATTACAAGGCGTTGCTCACGAGGTTCCCCTCCGGCGGTTTCCGCGGCGCCGTCCAGTTCTCCAACCCCGGTCAGAGCACCGAGGAGTGCGCGAACGCCAAGGCGCACAACGACGAACTGCTGGAGATCTTCGGCGACGAGGACCTCGACTACCTGCGAGGTGTGCCGTACCGGCTGTTCCCGGAGCCCGGTGGTCTCTACCCCTGGGGGACCAACGGGGCGGGGGGAACGTTCTGGTGGATCACCGACTCGGCGGACCCGGACGACTGGCGGGTCGCCTACCACAACCGGGACTTCTGGCACGAGGAACATCCCGGGCCGATGACGAGCGCCGTCCGCGACCTGCTGGTGAGCACCGGCGAGGACAACCTCCTCCAGTGGGACATGGCCGGCAAGCCGGTGGACTTCGGCGGCCACTGGGCCGGCGGGTACGTCTCCCACCCGGGCTGAGGCGCGGCCGTCGACGGCGGTGTCGGGTCGAAGCGGGCCGAGGGTTCGGTTACCGGCCGCGGCGCGCGAGGAGGCCTTCGACCCCGAGGAGGAACGTCGCGCCGATCGGTTCCGGGTCGGTCAGGCAGCCGGCGGCCATGGCGCCGTCCCGCAGCATGACGAAGTGGCGGGCGGCGGCTTCCGAATCGGTTTCCCCGGTGGCTGCGAGGAGTTCGGTGATCGTGGCCAGGAACCACTGCCGGTGCCTGAGGACCGCCTGGTGGACCGGGTGGGTCGGGTGGGGGTACTCGGCGGCGGCGTTGAGGAACGCGCAGCCCCGGAAGTCGGGGCGCCGGATGTCGTCGGCGATGGACCGGGCGACGGTGCGGACGACGTCGTCGGGGGAGAGGTCCTCCGTCCGCGCGGCGTCCACTCGCGCGCGGATCGCCTCGTCGGCCAGCGTCAGGTAGGCGACGACGAGGTCGTCCTTGCCCGGGAAGTGCCGGTACAGGGTGGCTCGGGTGACTCCCGCGGCGGCGATGATGCGATCGATGCCCACCGAGTGGAGCCCTTCGGCGTAGAACAGCCCGCTGGCGGTGGTGAGCAGCCGCGTCCGCGCTTCCGACATCCGCTTCCCCCTTCGAGGCCTGGCCCCGAGGTTAGCAGATAGAACGTTCGGTCTTGACAGTCGCGCACGCCTGCCGCAAGCTCTCAGGTGTACCGATCGTTCTATCTACTTCGAGCCGTCACCCGTCTCGATCGTCGAAAGAGGAACGCGATGTCCAGCTCCACCCAAGCCGGCAACCCGGTCTCCGGGATCGCCGGCGGCGCCGAGGCGCTGCGAAACCTGTACTACGCCCGGTTCGGCTTCGCGATCGTCTGGGCGGGCCTGCTCGCCCTCACCGCCTCGACGCTCACCCCGGTCGGCATCGTGCTGCTGGTGGCCTACCCGCTGTTCGACGTCGCGGCCGCCGTGATCGACTTCCGCTCTTCGAACGCCGCGCGACCTCGGGTGGCGCTCTACGCCAACATGGCGTCGAGCCTGCTCACCGCCATCGGGTTGGCCTTCGCGGTCACGTCCGGCATCCCGAGCGTGCTGCGGGTGTGGGGCGCGTGGGCGATCACGGCGGGCATCGTGCAGCTGATCGTGGCGATCCTGCGCTACCGGCTCGGCGGCCAGTGGGCGATGATCCTCAGCGGTGGGCTCTCCGCGGTCGCCGGCACGACCTTCGTCGTGCAGGCCGGCGGGACGACGGCCACGCTCACCAACGTCGCAGGCTACGCGGCCGTGGGCGGCGTCTTCTTCCTGATCTCGGCGATCCGCCTGCACCGCCGCGGTCGGTGACGTCGCGGCGGTGCGGGCGGGCCGTGGTTCACGCGATGGCGTTCAAGCGGGACATGTCCTCGTCGGTCAGCCGCAACCCGGCCGCGGCCACGTTCTCCGCCACGTGCGCCGGGTTGCCGGTGCCCGGGATGGCGAGGACGTTGGGACCCTGGTGGAGCGTCCAGGCCAGGCGGACCTGCGCGGCGGTGGCGTCGTGCGCCTTCGCGACCTCCTCGATCACGTCCTTGCCCGTCTCGTCGGCCGCCCCGAACGGCGACGCGCCGGGGATCGCGGCCCCGATGGCGAAGAACGGCACGAACGCGACGCCGTGCCGCGCGCACAGCTCGACGAGCGCGTCGTCCTCGCGGCGCGTGACGAGCCCGTACTGGTTCTGGACGCACACCACCGGCGCGATCGCGAGGGCTTCCTCCAGGTGCTCGACGCCCACGTTCGAGATGCCGAGGTGCCGGATGAGACCTTCCTCCCGCAGCTCGGCGAGCGCGCCGAAGCGGTCCGCGATGGAGCCCTCGCCCCGTTCGAGGCCCCGGCCGATGCGGAGGTTGACGACGTCGAGGTGGTCGAGGCCGAGCTGGCGGATGTTCTCCTCCACCTGGCCGCGGAGACCCTTCCCGTCCTCGACGTGCAGCCAGTCGCCGGACGGGTCGCGGCCGGGGCCGACCTTGGTGGTGATGACCAGGTCGTCGGGGTAGGGCGCGAGGGCGGTGTTGATCAGCTCGTTGGCGGAGCGCAGCGGGGAGAAGTAGAAGGCGGCGGTGTCGATGTGGTTGACACCCAGCTCGACGGCCTTCCGGAGGACCTCGATGGCCCGCCCGCGGTCGCTCGGGCCGCCGTCGGCGTCGCTCATCAGCCGCATGGCCCCGAAGCCGAGGCGGTTGACCGTCCGGTCGCCGAGGTCCCAGGTGCCGGCGGCCGTCGCGTCGATCGTTGTGCTCATGGCTCCAGCTTCGGTTCTCAGGGTGCGGCCCGCCGCGAATGGCAACTTCCTGCCGACATTGGCGGTGGGGTTGTGCCGTGCGCAGACTGGGTGGCATGAGCCTCGATTTCGTGCCCGTCCTCCACAGTGACGAGGAGGTGTTCACCCGCACCGCCCACCTGTTCGCGACGGCGACCGAGATCACGTGCGCCGCGAGGGACCTGAACACCTTCGCGGCGACCCGGCGACGGCACGATGACGTCCACCCGGCGCCGATGCCGAGGCTGCGCAAGCTGTACCGGCCGGAGGCGCTGTTGAACCCGTCGATGGCGCAGCACCTCCGCACCGCCGCGTCGCGGGGCGCGGAGGTGCGGATCACGCAGGACGACGTCAACGAGACGATCATCATCGACCGCCGGCTCGCGATCCTGGCCGGTGACGTGGTGGACGGCCGCCGCGGTTACGGCGTCGTGACGGAGCCGACGGTGGTGCAGAACGTGGCGTCCTTGTTCGACGCCGCGTGGCGCTCGGGGACCGACCTCGCGGTGTACGACGCCCAGCACGCGGAGCTGCGCGCGCTCGCGCCGCGGGTGCTGGAGCTGCTGGCATCGGGCTGCAAGGACGAGACCGCGGCCCGCGCGCTCGGCCTCGGCGTGCGGACCTATCGGAGGCGGGTGGCGGAACTGATGGCCGTCCTGGGCGCGAACTCCCGCTTCCAGGCCGGGGCGAGGGCCCGCGACCTGGGCCTGATCTGAGCCGGCGCCGTGCGCGAGCCCGGTGATCGCCTCGCCGGCTCAGCCGCGGCCGGGGTGGACCAGGAACGGGTTCGAGCCGTCGGACCAGCCGAGGAACCGCAGACCTGAGCCGTGTCGCGCCGTGCCGGCCGCCGTGAAACGGCCGCCGTGGAGCACGTGCAGCAGACCGTCGACCGCCGGCTGGAGCACGGTGCCGCGCACCTCGCCCGCCAGCCTCTCCGCCTGGGAGAGCCGCACGGCCGGCTCGCAGAAGCTGAGCAGGAACAGGGCCTGCCGCCACGCGTAGGCGGCGTTCTTCACCTGGATCAACGCCGCGTGCCGGTGGTCCGGGCGCTGGTCGAACCGGCGGACGAGCCAACCGAACGCGCGCCACGCCAGCTCCGGCGCGCGTTCGCGCACCTCGTCGGTCAGGTCCAGGCCGTCGATCAGCACGGCGAGGTTGTGCGTGGTCAGGATCTGGCTCTGCTCCAGCACCATGCCGTTCGCCGCGACCGAGCCACCGGAGGTGCCCGCCCGCTCCCGGCACAGCGCCGCGAAGTCCGGCGCGGTCCGCTTGCCCCAGTGCAGCACCGTGCGCGGTGGCTCGGACCAGTCCGCCGGCAGGTCGTAGTAGTTCGCGTAGGGGGTGTCGGCCAGCAGCCGGCTCGCCACCACCGCGGCGTCACGCCACTTGGTGGTGAAGCGGCCCGTGAAGATGTCCGCGGCCACCTCCTCCACGAGCGGCAACTCCAGCGCGGCCTGCTTCGCCAGCGCGCCGAGCTCGGTCACCAGCGGGTTCGGCAGCAGCGCGTGCGGGAACGCGGTCAGCGCCAGCATCGTGACCTGCCGCAGCGCGCCGCAAGCCGCCGCGGCGCCGTCCGGCCGAGGTGACCGGTGCGGCTCCAGCGCCCGCACCCACGGCAGCTCGGTGAACCGCACCTGGTGTTCGAGGTTGAGCAGCAGCAGGCCGCGACGACGCCGGAACGCCGTGTAGGTCTGCTCGTACAGCCCTGCCACGACCGGGTCGTCGATCGCCGTGCCGAGCAGCCGCGAGGTGAGCTGCGGCAGCACGAGGGCCAGCGTTTCCCCCGACGTGATCACGCCGAGGCGCACCAGCTCGTCCGCCGGTGCTTCGAGCGCTCGCGCCGCCTTGTGCACCAGGCGGTCCGGCATCGTCGTGCCGCGGGGGACCTCGGCGGTCGTCTCGGCTTCGGACACCGGGGCCGACGCGACGTCGAGCGACGGCAGGCCGCCGTCGGCCGGGTACCGGTCCAGCCTGCTCGCGAGCACGCCGGCGAGCGCGGCCCTGGTCGGCGCCGCGACGGACGCCGCCCCGGCGGTGCGCCACGCGTCGCGCCGGTCGGAGTCCGGCGCGCCCCGGCGGCTCACCGTGTTCGCGATGGCGCGGCGGAGCCGGCCGACCTCCCGCGCGGTGAGCGCGTCGCTGCCGTCCGGACAGGACTCCAGGGCGTGGCGTAGTCTCGCGAAGTTGTGCTTCGGGTGGGCCTGCCTGCCCGAGAGCGGGTGGGTGCGGGACGCCTCGGCGAAGTCCGCGAGCCACTGGGCCCTCGCCGCCGCCCACTCGGCCGGCCACGTGCGACACGGCCAACCGCCGCGCACGGTCCCGTCCGCGGCGAGGTGCGGCAGCTCGCCGTCGACGGTGCGGCACCACAACGCGACCAGCCGGTCGTACAGCGGGTCCCACACGGTCACCGTGTCGCGCATGGTGGCGATCCGCGCCGGCACCCGCACGGAGCGCAGCGACGCGGCGGCGTCCTTCACCGACGTGAGGCGGACGGCGGAGTCCGACGGCCGGGCGATCGGCGCGAAGCGCGGCGTCAGCCGAAGCCGGTGCATCAGCGGGCGCAGTTCGGCGATCAGGTCGAGGGCCTGCTCCGGGAAACCCGTGTCCAGCAGCAGCGCCACGACCGGCAGCGCCGCGTCCTCCGGCACCTCGACCCGGAAGCGCCCGCCGCGGATCGCGTCCAGCAGCTCGGCCTGGCCCGCGTCGCCGAGGTACCAGAGGTTGAGCCGTTCCCGCGCGTTCCGGCCGGGCACGTCGTCCGGGAGGGACGCGACGCGCGCCGTCTCGTCCTCGGACAACGGCGCCTCGGCCAGGTACCGGCCCGTCGCGAAGCCGCCGTGCGCGACTTCGAGCGTCACCCACGCCGGGGTGTTCGCGACAGGGGTGCGGGAGCCGACCGCGAGCGTGCCGTCGGCCATCCCGTTGACGACGTCCTCCCAGCGCCGCACCTTGCGCAGCGCGCGCTCACCGTCGGCCTCGCCGTGCGCGGAGGCCACCGCGTCCAACGCCCGCGCCAGCTGACCGGTCGCGTAACCGGGGGAAGCGGTGCGGAACTGGTCGGACACGGTGGACTCCACGGTTGGCGGACATGGAGGCGGGAATCGAACCCGCGCCCTCCCCGTCCGGAGCGGGGCGATCTGCCACTGATCTACTCCATGAGGTGGCGGGATCGTATCGGCCGCGCACGCCCGTCGCTCCCGATTTACCGTTGTCCGCACGTTGATCGGGGCATTGCGGTTGGATCGGGCGGATGACGGATCGGATCTCGCCGCGGCAGTTCCACGAGGCCGAGGGCGTCGAGGACTGGCGGGTGCTGTTCTCCGGGGCGTGCGCCCACTTCCGGGTCGACTCGTTCACGGCGGGCGTCGCCTTGGTGGACGCCATCGGCGGGCTGGCCGCGGGCCGTGACCCGGAGGTCGACCTCCGACCGGCAGGCGTGACGGTGTGCCTGCCGCCGGTGGGTTTCGGCGGCCAGGACCGAAGAGACGTCGAGCTGGCCCGGCGGATCTCGGCGGCGGCGCGCGAGCTGGGCCTGCCCGCCGACCCGTCCGCCGTGCAGGCCGTGCAGATCTCCGTCGACGCGCTCGTGAGCGCGACGGTGATGCCGTTCTGGCGGGCCGTGCTCGGGTACGAGCAGGTCGGTGACGAGGACCTGCTCGATCCGCGTCGCCGGGGACCGTCGCTGTGGTTCCAGGGGATGGACGCGCCGCGTCCGCAGCGCAACCGGATCCACGTCGACGTCTCCGTGCCGCACGACCAGGCGGAGGCGCGGGTCGCGGCCGCGATCGCCGCCGGCGGGCGTCTCGTGAGCGACCGGCACGCGCCCGAGTGGTGGACACTGGCCGACGCCGAGGGCAACGAGGTCGACGTGGCCACCTGGGTGGGCCGCGAGTGACCGCCACATGTCGCCGCCGATGGTTCGTCGGCCCGGAACAACTTGTGCGATGGGTGAGGCGATCAACGGCCCGGGCGGCTACTTCGGCTGGAACCTCGACGCGCTCGACGAGTGCGTCACCGGGCAGTTCGGCGCACACCCACCGTTCCGACTGGTGTGGCACGACTCGGCCATCGCAGCCGACCGCCTGGTCGTCGGCCACGACCGGCGCAAGCCTGCTCCGGCGATTCCCTTGTCATACCTGCTCGACATGTTGTCGGAACACCACATCGAGGTCGACCTGCGCTGAACCGCCGCCCGTCCACCCCGACCGCAGGCTCAGGACAGGCCAGGCTGTGGCGACGACCGCCGCGCTTCTGCCCGGTGGTCACACACGCGTGCGCGTCAGATCGAGGTTCGACGTCCGGCAACTGATCGCTGTCGATCAGCCGGATGATCCGTGGCTTCCACGACATGAGTCGATATGCGGTCATGCCGATGTGCGTACGCGGTGTAGTTCAGGTCGTAGTGTGAGGGTCGTGGAACCTGCGCCGGCCAACGGGGATGACTGCGATCTCGCCGCCACCGCGGTCTGCTGGCTCACCGACGAGCCCCAGCCCGGCCTGATCCTCGTGGAGTTGACCGACGTCCGGGGAAGGTCGCACCAACTGGTCGGCAAGGTCGCCTACTTCGACAACGGCGACGACCTGACGCCGGACGCGGCCTATCCGAGGCCGGCCCTCGTGCGATGCACGATCGACCACGTGCACCACGACGTCGCCACGGTCAGCACCCGATGGGTGAGCGATCGCCACGGCGAGCCCTTCGTGTTCGACGTCTCTGTGACCGCCCTCCAACCGATCCCCTGAACAGCGAACCGGTCGGGTGACCGGTGCCGTGAACGTCCGATGCCGCCGCCGAGCGGACATCCGCTGACCTTGAACTCCGGGTACGCACCCGCCACGATGACGCGGTGAACGCGACCTGGAGCCTGCGGTTGATCGGGTACTGGCTCGGTCCTGAGGCACCGGATTGGCCTGACGTCCGGTCGTTCGTCGATCACTCGCCCGACCCCGTGCTGCGCGATCGAGTGGTGGAATACCTTCGGGGCGGGAGCGTGTTCGTCGCCGCCGCCGGCACGTCACTTTGTCGCATCTGCGGGCAGGCGAACGGTAGTGCGGAGCTGACGGACGGCGTTCGGTTCGTCTGGCCGGAAGGTCTCGCGCACTACGTCGAGGCGCACGACGTCAGACTGCCGGCCGAAATCACCGCGGCGATGGACATTCTCCCGCGGCCGGTGGACGTCACCGAGTTCGAGCGCCGCCTGCTCGACAGGAACGAGCTGGTCGTCGACGTGGACTGGTGGCGTGACCTCAGGGAGCGCTGAAGCCCTGGCACGCGGGACGGGTTCGACCGCGTCGTAGTCGGGTGGTGAGCCGGCAAGGCGGCACCCGCTGCTCCGACGTCCGCTCCTGCCGATTCACGGTGGACCAGCTGGTAAGGCCCGCTCCCGCACCGTCCGGTGGACGACAAGCCCTGAGCTCAACCTGACGGGTGGATGTCCCCTCTCGGCGTCGCACCCGATCGGGGTGCGGGAGCTGACAGCCGTCGCGCGGTTGCGGGAGGCTGACCCGTATGACAGGGGTGTTCGCGGTCATGTCGGCGTTGGTGTCGCTCCTGACCGTCCCGCTTCCCGCCGGTACGGGTGTGGTGGTCGACTCGGACCGGTCGGTGGCCTGGCACGGCTCGGTCGGACGGGACGACCGGCGGGCCCGGGACGTGCCCGAATGCCGGGTGGGGTGTGACCGGGTCGAGGTGGTGGTGCGGCTGCCCGCGCGGTTGCGGGACCGGCCCGGTGGGGTCGAGGTGGCGATCCGCACGGTCGGTGCCACGGTTGACGACAGCCTGGGTTTCGCGGTCTACGAGCGCGGTCGCCGGATCGCGCTCACCGAGGCGCAGATCGGCACGTCCCGCTCGGTCTGGCTGCCCAAGGCCACCGCCCGCTACACCGTCTACGTCTTCCAGAACCCGTTCGTGCCCGAGTTGGCGTCACCCACCGTGCGGTACGAGGGGTTGGTGGAGAACGAGGATTCCCCCGTCGAACCCGCGCCGCGCGACCTCCTGCCCAACCTGGAGGCGCTGCCGCAGCGGTTCGCGACCTTCGACACGCCGCCGCCGATCTTCGGGGACGCGGCCGAACCGGGCTCGTCGTGCTTCGGCAGCGAGGTCGAGGAGCAGCACGCGCGGTTGTGCCTGCGGTTCGGCCAGGCCATGGCCAACACCGGCGAGGGGCCGGTGGACGTCCGCTACCGCACGCCCGCCGGGCAGCGGCCCGACGAGGTGCCCGGCGTCCAGCGCGTCCACCGTTCCGACGGGACGTTCACCGAGCTCGCGTCCGTGGGCGCGATGCGCTACCACCCGATCCACTCCCACTACCACTTCGAGGACTTCTCCGTCTCCGAGCTGTGGGCGGTGGACGCCGACGGGCAGCCGACCGGGACCGCGCCCGCGGCCGTGGGGAAGAAGAACGGCTTCTGCATGGCCGACACCGAACTGGCGTGGTGGGACCGGAAGGGCAGCGCGCCCCAGAGCTACCCGGCGCCCCGCTGCTTCGCCCCCGAACCCGACTCGCCGCCCGGCGTCGACGCGTTCAGGAACGGCATCGCCCGGGGCTGGGCGGACGAGTACTGGTGGGCGCTCCCGGACCAGATGATCGAGGTCAGCGGTCTGGCGGATGGCACGTACGCGCTCGTCACCCGCGTCGACCCCGTGAACAAGCTGCGCGAGCTCGACGAGAACGACAACTGCGTGCGCGTACCGGTCACGCTCGGCAACCTCGCCGGCGACACGCCGGTGGCGGCACTGGGCGCCTCGGCCGTGCCCTGCTAGTGATCGCGAGCAGTCGAGTGGCACGTCCGGTGCCACTGCCCCGCCGGAGTGGCTCCTCGTGCTCGGGTCCGCACTGCCCGTGCTTGGATGGCCGGCCAGGCCTCGTGCTGGCGGGCGGTCTTCTCCCAGAGCGCGGTCAGCTGTTCGGGCTGGATGTCGTCCAGCGGTATCCGGAACTCGGTCAGCGCCTCGGCGAACTCGTCCGGAGTGGACAACGTGCGTCGATCGGCGCCGTGCGGCCCGGCGCGGGTGATCGTGCGCGCGCGGAGGGGCCAGCTCGTGGTCGTCGCGGTGGTGTTGAGCCACGAGCACTTGGTGCATCCGCCACGTCCCGGTGTCGAGGCGCTCCATCCGGTAGGTCAGCTTCCCCTGCCGGTGCGCACCCTCCCGCAACGGCAGCGGCTCGAGGAACGCGTCCCGCCGCACTCCGGCAGACCTGCACCGACGAACTCGACGACATCGACGCCGCCGCGATCGTCGGCGCCGGCGCCGGGGCCGTCCTCGCGGCCGGACAAACAGCCCTGCGCACCGGTCGACCCCTCGGCATCGCGATGCAGCGCGCCATCGACCTCGCAACCCGGCAACGGGAGTGACCACGGGCAACAGCGGTGCCTGCGAACATGCCGCTGATCGGGCGTCGGCGAACGAACGCACGTACCGATGAGCGGATAGACGGGCGGCGTGCGGCGGAACGGCGCGTGTGTTCCGTGGGCTCGGTCGACTTGGCGGGAGGCGGAGACCCGATCGGGTGCAGCGGGTGCGGAAGGGCTAACGCCGATCGCCCGGCGGCGAGATAGGTGATGTGACGGGTTGGCGGCGGTGGGCGGTCGTGGCGGTCGCGCTGGTGGCCGTGGTGACCGTGCTCGTCCGTGCCCTCGGCTCCCCGAACGGGCTGCAGTCGGCGGCCAGTGTCGGCAGCCTCGTGGCGGCGCTGACGCCGCTCCTGCTCGGGCTCGTCCTCTGGGCGCGCCGGCCACCGCTCGTGACGCTCACGACCTCGACCGCGGAGCAGGCCGACGCCGCCCAGCGCCAGCTGGCGGGCCAGGTGCTCGGTCAGTGGCGCGACGAGATCGACGTCCGTCAGCTGGACGACCCGGGCCCGCTCGCGGTGCGCTGGCGGTTCACCGAGCTGGACGTCGCGGATCACGTCGAGCACGTCGCGCACGAGAGCCGGTTGCGCGTCCTGCTCGGTCGTGGGCGCCACCGGTTCACGGGGCGGACCGACCGCATCGGCGACATCGCCGCGCGGTTCCGGGACCTGAAGCGCCGGCGGCTCGTGATCCTGGGCGAGCCGGGCACGGGCAAGACCACGCTGGCCTTGTTGCTGCTCCGCGAACTGCTCGACCACGCGGAGCCCGGTGAACCCGTGCCCGTGCTCCTCTCCCTGTCCGATTGGGATCCCGGCGCCGAGACGCTCCACGAGTGGCTGACCCACCGGCTGGCCGAGGACTACCCGGCGTTGCGCGCGACCGCGTTCGGTCCGGACGCCGCCCGCTCCCTGGTGACCGGGCGGCGGGTCCTGCCGATCCTGGACGGTCTGGACGAGCTGCCCGAGCGCGTCCGCCCAGCGGTGCTGCTGCGCCTGAACGAGGTCGCCGCGGATCCGCTCGTGCTCACCTGCCGCACCGCGGAGTACCAGGCGGCCGTCACCGCGCCGGGCGGGGACGTGCTCACCGGCGGCGCGGTCATCGAGCCGGACCCGCTCACCCCCGCCGACGCCGCCGACTACCTCGCCGGGTGCCTCCCGCCGGGCGCCGCGGCCGACTGGCGCGGTCTGCTGACGACCCTCACCGGCGATCGGCGCGGCCCGGTCACCGAGGCGTTGTCCACCCCGCTGGCGCTGTGGTTGCTCCGCAAGGTCTACGTCGACACCGGCACGCACCCGGCCGAGCTGTGCGACCGCGGCCGGTTCCCGAGTGCGGACGCGGTGGTCGAGCACCTGCTCGACCACCTGGTGGCCGCGCTCGTCACCGTCAACCCGCCCCGCGACGGTGAGCACGTGTTCCGGCCCCGGCGGGCCTGGGAGCCGACCGACGCGACGAGGTGGCTGACGTTCCTCGCCCACCACCTGACCACGATCGGCAGCCGGGACTTCGCCTGGTGGCGGCTGCACCGCGCGGCGCGACACCGCGTCGCGGTCGCGTCGGGGCTCATCGCCGGAGTCGTGCTGGGGCTCGCGGTGGCGGTGGGCGAAGGGCTCCTCGTCGGGCCCGTCAACGGCGCTCTCCTCGGCCCCTTGGTCGGGCTCGTGTTCGGCTTGGTCGTCGGGTTCGCCCGCGGGCTCACGATCGGGCACGTGGCCGGTCTCGCGTTCGGGTTCAGCCTGCTGGGCGCCGCCGTCGGCGCGGGACTCGTCGCCGGTGAACCCGTGGTGGGACTGGTGTTCCTGGTCGCGGGCGGCATCCCGGTGGTGATCGTCGGCGTGCTGGCGGCGCGGGCCGTCGGGTTCACCCCGCGGGAGACGCCGGCGTACGCGGATCTGCGGCTGCGCGGTCGAACCCGGTCGCTCGTGCGCGAGCTCACGAGGTGGGCCGGTGGTGGCCTGGTGCTCCGGTTCGTGCCCGGGTTCTCGGCCGGGCTCGTGTTCGGCGGCGTGCTCGGCGCGGCGGGCGAGACCTCCGACGGGCTGTGGTCCGGACTGGTGTTCGCCCTGGTGTTCGGAGGCGCCACCTGGCTCGCGGTCGGGCTGGTCGACTGGGCCGAGACCCCGCAGGCCGACGACCGGCCGCGGACTCCGGTCACCGCGTTCCGCCGCGACGTGCGGCTGGTGTGCCTCAAGGCGGTCGTGGGCGGATTCGTGATCGGCCTCGCGTTCTGGGTCCAGGACGTGATCGGCGGGACCTGGGGATCGCCGACCGGGCTTGTGGTCGGGGTCCTCGTCACCCTCGCGATCGCACTCGGGGTCGGGGCTCACCAGCCCAGCGGGCGGTACCTGGTGGCGGTGCTCGCGCTGCGTGCCCGCCGGCAAGTCCCCCGACGGCTCCTGGGTTTCCTGGACGACGCCCACCGGCTGGGCATCGTCCGCCGGACCGGTCCGGTGTACCAGTTCCGGCACGCGCGGCTGCAGGACCACCTCGCCCGGAAGTCCCTGCGATGATCGTGCGGTGACCGCGACCAAGGCAGTGGGGCTGCACGGCGTCGACCTGTGGGCGTACGACGCGAGCTTGTCGCTGGTGCTCGCCCAGGCGGTGCGCCTCGTCGAGGAGTCCTCGCCCGACCGGCGGCCGGCGTGGTGGTCGGGTGTCGTGCGGAAGTTGCGCGTGCACGCGGTGATCACCGAGTTCCACCTCGACCTCGACCTCGGGCTGAGCGCCGGACAGCGGGAGGAACTGGCGCGGTTGTTCGACGAGGCGGCCGGACTGGTGCGGGAGCGTGGGGTGTTCACCGCCGACGAGGCGGCTGCGTGGCCGATCCTCGACGACACGCCGGTCACGTTCCGGGGCCGGGAACCGCAGCCGACGGCGCCCGCGGCGGAGTTGGGGCACGCGTTGGCGCAGTTGATCCGCGGCACGCTCCCACCACCACCTACCGGGACGCGGTGGTTCTACGGGTCGCCGGGCGGGCGGCGCACCATCGCCATGGGCGGCGAGCGGGAATCGCGGTGAACCCTTCCCCGCGACCGCTCCCGATCCGCGACCGCGCGGGCAACGCGTTGGTGGGGTTCCGCACCGTCGTCGACGGGGAGTTGGAGTCCCTGGGTGATCGGGACGTCGTCCCGGCTGCCCTGGTGGTGGTCGAGTACGCGGGCGCCGTGCTCATGGTGTTCGACGCTTGGCGCCGGGAGTGGGAGCTCCCGGGTGGCGGGCGCGAGCCGGGGGAGACGACGCGCCAGACCGCGGTCCGGGAACTGCGCGAGGAGACCGGCATCGGCGAGGTGGCGCTGGACGGTGTCGCGGTGGCCGAGTTCGACCTCGTCGCACCGGACCGCCATGAACTCCTCGCCATCTACCGGGTGCGGCTGCGGGCCGCGCCCCGGCTGCTGGTCAACGACGAAGCGCTCGACTTCCTGTGGTGGCCGCCCGCCGACCCGGTCGTCGACGGCATGAGCCCGCTCGACGCCGAGATCGCCCGACGTGTCGCACGGCCCTCGACCGCGTGAGCCGGCCGCCCGTCAGCGCGGTCGGGTGGCGGCGGTGATCAGGGTGATCAGCTGACGGCGGAAGTGGTCGTAGTCGTCCACCGCGCCCAGCAGCGACTCGGACTCCTGCTCCTTGCGGCGGGCCGTGGCCAGGACGTCGCGGCCGGTCGGGGTGATCTCGACCAGGGTGCGGCGACGGTCGCGGGTGTCGGCGCCGCGGGTCACGTGGCCGGAGCGGTTCAGCCGCTCGATGGTGCGGCTCATCGTCTGGTCGGTCACCCGGCACAGCGTCGCCAGCTCGCGCTGGGCGAGGGGCCCGTCGGCGAGGTGGTGCAGCGCGATCAGGCCCGCGTGGGTCAGGCCCAGCCCGTCGAGCACCTCGTCGAAGCGGCTCTCCACGACCCGCGCGGCCACCGACAGCAGCCGCCCGGTCGGCCAGGAGTCGACGTCGGCGCGCACCTGATCCGGTCGCCGCGACACCTCCCGCTCGTCTCCTCGGCCCATCGGACCATCTTCGCAGAGCAACCGGGGCACGATCGTTCAGCCTGCTGAGTGTTTTGCCATAATGCTCAGCATGCTGAACGTTTTGCGGGGTCACAGCCGGCTGCTGCTCTGGGGCGTGGCGGGGAGCTTCGTGCTCACCGGCCTGGTGTGGCTGGTCGGCCAGGGCCTGCACGGCACGGTCCTGCTGCCCGACCGGGGTGCCTCTTGGTACTACTGGAAACTGCCCGAGCCGACCTTCTGGACGCGCGCGTCGGCGTGGGCCGGGTACGCGGCGCACCAGCTGGTGTCCTGGGGCCTCATCTACTACGCGCAGACGCGGGTCCGCCGCTACACCACGGGCTTGCACCGGGTGAACGTCCTCGCGCTCGCGGCCAACGGCGGCTTCATCGCGCTGCACGCCGTGCAGACCCGGGTGTTCTACGACGGCATCGCCCAGGACGTGTCGATCTTCAGCTCGCAGGGCTCGGTCGTGCTGCTGCTCGTGGCCGTGCTGCTGATGGAGAACAAGCGACGCGGCCTGTTCTTCGGCAGGCAGGCGCCGATCGCGGCCGACGTGGTGGCGTTCGTGCGGCGGTACCACGGCTACCTCTTCAGCTGGGCCGCGATCTACACGTTCTGGTACCACCCCATGGAGTCCACCAGCGGTCACCTCATCGGGTTCTTCTACATGTTCCTCCTCCTGTTCCAGAGCAGCCTGATGTTCACCACCGCGCACACGAACCGGTGGTGGACGCTCGGGCTGGAGCTGATGGTGGCGCTGCACGGCACGCTGGTCGCGGTGATGAACTCGGGCCCGAACGGGATCTGGCCCATGTTCCTGTTCGGGTTCGTCGGCGTCTTCGTGATCACCCAGCTGCACGGCGTCGGGCTGAGCCGGACGTCGCGGTGGTGGGTGGCCGGTGCGATCGGCGTGGCGGCCCTCGGCGTCTACGCGTGGCGCGGGTACGACCGGATCGACGAGGTCGTGCGCATCCCGGCCATCGAATACCTGCTGGTGGCCGTGCTCGCGCTGATGATCTGGGCGCCGCTGCGGCTGGTCCGGGCGACCCGCCGGTGACCCGGGCTCAGGGCCGCACCCGCTTGGTCTCGTACGCCCGGATGGCGATCTGGACACCGGGACAGCGAGTACACGAGAACGACGACGAACCCCCGGCGTAGGGGGAAAAGGGCTTGCCGCCGAGGACCGACGCGAGGTCGACCACCATCAACCCGCCGAACCCGAGCCCCACCGCGGCGAGCGGGCGAACCCGCCGCCACAGCATCGCGAGCGCCAACGCCACACCGGCCACGACGCCGACGGGACGCCACACCACGTCGGCGCGAACGACGACCTCCGCCGGTGCCGTTCCCGCCACCCCCGCGACGAGCAACCAGTCGCGCACGAGAACCGGCGGACCCCGGCCGTCAGGCTCCGTCCGCGGCCAACCGGGCGTTCTCCTCACCGGCCACGGAGTAGGGCCGCGGACGAGACGGCGGATCGACCGAAAGGGCAGGTCCGGGCCTGGCCGATCGGTCAGGGCGACACTGGCCGAGATCCCGGTGCGCCACGTCCCCGCCGCGATGACACTGGACCTCCTCGCCAATCAAGGAGCGGATCCGTGACGACGCCAAGGCAGTACCGGGACACGCCCGTCGACGTGAAGCTCGTGCTCTGCGCCCTGTGGGTCACGATGCTCTTCGTGTTCGCCTACGTCGACATCTTCGGGCTCTTCCGCGCCGATGTCCTCGACGCCGCGCTCGACGGCAAGATCGCGAACACGGCGTTCGCGGTCGACCAGGTGTTCCTGACCACCACCCTGATCTACATCCTGCCGTCGATCCTGATGGTGGTCCTGACCCTCCTCCTCGCACCCCGGGTCGACCGGATCGTCAACATCGTCGTCAGCTTCCTCTACCTGATCACCATCGTCGTGTCGTGCATCGGCGAGACGTGGGTCTACTACCTCCTCGGCAGCCTCGTCGAGGTGGTGCTCCTCGTCGTCATCGCCCGCACCGCCTGGAGGTGGCCGTCGCCGACGGTCGCACCCTCGCTGTCATGACCAACCGAGGCCGCACCCTCCTGCCGCAGAGCGGCTACCGCACGTTCGTGACGTGTTGGTGCGCCGGGAATGCCACGCACGAGTAGAACTGCAAGCTGGAGCCGCGACCGATCACCAGCATCGTCGGTTCGTCGGCAGGTAGCCGTCGTCCTCGTGGTCGAGCGGGCACCAGAGCACCTGCAGCAGGTCGGCGCAGTCCGGGCGGGGGAGACCGGGGACGTCCCGCGCGTACGGCTGGGCCACGCCCGCGCCAGGATCCGCCACAGCAGTGGGCCGCCGATCGAGCTGTCCGCGAGGTCGGTTCGCCGGGCCGGGGGTGCAGCCGCACGGCGGTGCGCGCCGGCGGCGCCAGGCGGGGCAGGTGTGCCGCGACGTCGACCGGGCGCGGCGCAGTGGTGCGGACCACGGCGGGCATGCTGTTCCGGGCTGTCCGGCGGGGGTGACGGCGGTCGGAAAATGCGTTCACGGTCCGGTCGGACGGCTGGTAGCGTCGGGGGGAATCGCTGACCGTGGAGGAAGCCATGGCTGCCCGGAGCCTCACGCCGGGCCACCGCACCGAGGCCGGTTGACGGCCCGGGTCGCCCGGTGACATCGCCTGTGAACGCCGATGCACCGCGAGGAGTTCCTCCATGTCCGAAACACCTTCGTCCACCTGGTACGTGGACTTCTTCACCGAATTGCCCAACGAGTTCTGGCGGCGCGCCGTGCCGCCGGAGGTCACCGTCGAAGAGATCGACTTCGTCGAGCAACGCCTCGGTCTCGCGCCCCGCTCGCTGATCCTGGACGTGCCGTGCGGCAGCGGGCGGCACAGCGTGGAGCTCGCCCGGCGCGGGCACCGCGTGACCGGTGTCGACCTGTCCGCCGAAGCGATCGGGCACGCCCGGCGCGCCGCCGACGGCCTCGACGTCGAATTCGTCCGCGCCGACATGCGGGAGATCCCGCGGGACAACGGGTTCGACGCCGTGCTCTGCCTCGGCAACAGCTTCGGCTACCTCGAGCTCGACGGCCTGCGGGAGTTCGCCGCCGCGCTGGGCGGCGCCGTCCGGCCCGGCGGCGGCCTGGTCGTCGACTTCGGCTCGGCCGCCGAGTCGGTCCTGCCCGGCTACCGGGCCGAGCCGCGGACCATGCGGACCGGCGACATCACCGTCCTCGCGACCAGCGAGTACGACGTCGCCGGGAGCCGGGTGTTCAGCCGCTACCGGTTCACCCGCGGCGAGGAGCAGCTCGACGTGACCGCGATCCACCACGTGTACACGGTGGCGCAGATCGTCGACCTGCTGTCCGGCCACGGGTTCACCGACGTCGAGCTGTTCGGCGGCCCGGGCGGCGAACCCTACGGGATCGGCAGCGGGCGGCTCCTGCTCGTCGCGCGCCGATCGTCCTGAGTGGACACTCCGGCCGGAGCCGCCGCGCTCCGGCCGGAGTCGCACCGGAACACCCGCTCAGGCCGTCCACCACGAGTCCACGTCCAGCACGCTGTGCGCGGTCCGTTCGAGCACCCCGTCGCGGAGCCGGCCGAGGAACGGGATCGCCGCCGTCAGCACCGAGAAGAACACGTACCTGTTCCAGTCGAGGGACAGGCGCAGCGCGTCGCGCAGCACGGCGAGCGCCGCGTCGTCCGCCCAACCCGGATAGCCGGTGACGGCGGCGAGAGCCCTGGCCTTGTCCGCGTTCGACTGGCCGATCGAGGTCAGGCGCCGGCCTGTGCCGGACGGCGTGCCGATCGCCGACGCCGTGCGGTGCGCCGTCTCCGCGAGTTCCCGGGCCCACTGCCTCCTCGCCGGCACGCCGTGTGCGTGAGTGGCCAGTGTCGTCAGCACGACCGCCAGCGTCTCGTCGCTCGGCAGGCCGTCACCCTCGTCCCAGTACTCCACCCGGTACGGCTGCGGATCGCGGATGACGGCCAGGGCGGTCTCGAAGCGGCCCGCGCGCGCCAGCCGCGTGACGACCGCGTCGAGGACCGCACCCCGGCGAAGGTCTTCGTACCCCGCGATCGCATGGGGGTCCGTGCCGTCCGGGGCGTCGACGAGCGCTTCGAGAGCCGCTGAGAACCTGTGGTCGTTCCGCTCCGCGCGGCGGCGCAGCGCGGTCGGCAGGTTCACGGCCAGTTCGGTCAACCCGCCGTGGGCGAGCAGGTCGGCCACCCGCTCGCCCAGGGTCTCCGCACCTTCGCCGAGCAGGTTGAGCGCGGCGCCCACGTCGCCGCCTTCGAGCAACCCGACGACGGCCGGGGCACGGCCGTCCCGGTAGGCGAGCCGGTCGGCGACGGCCAGCGCGGCGTCGACTCGCCCGGACCCGGCCAGGGCGCGCACAACGGCGTCGAAGAAGACGCGGCGATCGCGTTCCACGCCCTGCGCCGGCAGGACGGACAGCGAGTGCAGCGCGACCGCTCGCGCGAGCTCCGGGCGCCCTTCGGCCAGCTGGCCCCGCACCACGTAGGCCAGCGCGGTGGCGCGCACCCGCAGCAGCTTGTCGAACTCCGGCAGGACCCGGCGCAGCTCGTGATCGTCGCGGGCGACGATCGCACGCCGGACGAGCGGGTACGGCGACGACTCCACGCGCCGGCGCAGCACCTCCACCACCTCGTCGGCGGTGGACGCGAGGGCCAGGTCCGAGTCGAACGTCGGCCGGTCGAGCAGGTCTGCGGCCATCTCGGCGGTCGGCGGGCCGTCGACCAGCCCGAGGACGTCCGCGAGCCGGGCGAACGTCGACCCGCGCGTGATCGAGCGCTCCGGTATCGCCTCGGCGACCTCGATCGCCTCCGCCCCGAAGCCGGCCCTGGCCAGGATGACCGCGACGTCCCCGCGCGCGGCCTCCAAGTGGCCGAGCGCACCCAGCGCGGCCTCCCTGGCGTCCACGGGGGACCGCACGGCCAGCGCGCTCGCGATCGTCAGCAGCACCTGGACCTTCCCCTGGTCGGAGGTGAGTCCGCTGAGCAGGTCCCGCGCCCGTTCGACCGCGCCCGCGTGCACGTGCGAGATCGCGATCGCGGCCCGGACCACCTCGGCCGACTCGCCGTCCGCGCACAGGTCGAGCAGCTCACCGTCGACCCCGGCGAGGACCGCCTGGTGGGCGAGGACGACGGCGGCATCGCGTCGCGGCGTCGCGACGGCCCACCCGGAGAACTCGTCCCAGTCGATGTCGAACCACCAAGCGATCTCCGGCCACTCGCGGTGCCGGCGGCTCTCGGTCATGCGGCTGAGCCCGGCGAGGACGCGCGGGCCGTGCTCCGGCTCGCCCATCCTGACCCGTGCCGCCGCGACGCCGACCCGGTCCTCGTCCCACGGGTGCTCACGTCCGGCCAGCAGGAGGCTCGCCTTGTCGACGAGCCCGCGCGCGGCATCGGTCCGACCCCGGTCGGCGACGGCGATGGCCAGCTTCGCCACGGTGAGCGGCAGGTTGTCAGGGTGCCAACCGGTGATCCGGTCGTCGATCCCGTCGGCGACCGCCAACGCTCGGTCGACCTGCCCGGCCTCGGCCAGCGCGAGGGCCAGCAGCGCGTGGGCGATCGCGACGTCCGCGCGGTCGGTGAAGCCCCGCGCGATCGTGAGGCCCAACTGCGCGGCGCCGTTGCGCACGAGGGCGGGCGCGATCCGCTTGAACGCCAGGGCGACCGGCCGCCCTCGCGCCCAGATCCTGATCACCTCGCACCCATCCGCCACCGCGCCCGCCGAGAACAGCTCCAGCGCCAACTCCTCCAGGCACGACGACTGGTGCCGGTCGCCCGCCGCGCGCGCCGCGCCGACCGCGGCGCCGACCGCTTGGCGGCACCGCTCGGGCTCGCCCGCCCGCCACAGCGCGACCGCGATCGACTGGAACGCCCGGCACCGGTCGATCGGCCGTTCGGCCAACGCGGCATGTGCCTCGGCCCGCGCCGTCTCACCCGCGGCGACGAGGGCCGCCAGCAGTGATCCGGGGACGTCGTCGGCCATGCCCTTGACGTTCACGGCGGCCAGGGCCGTGCGGATCTCGGCCACGACGTCCGGCGGCGACCTCCGCACCAGGATGTCGAGGACGGCGCTGACGTCCGCCCGCACGCCCCGCGGCGACAGCGTCCTGGCCACCATCAGCTCCAGCCGCCGCCTGCCGACCAGCCGCGCGGCCAGCTCGAAGTCGTTCGCCCGGTCGACGTGGGCGATCACGGTGGTCAGCGCGTAGTCGGGCGTGTCGTCGGGCCACCCGGCCTCGGCGTAACCCCGGCACCAGTCGAGCAGGCGCCGGTCGGCCGCGCGCCGCTGCGCCGCCGTCAACCGGGTGGCCAGCACCACGGCGAACTCCTCGTGCATCAGCTCGTGCCGCGGCGACCCGATCAGGAACCGGCGCACCGGCGCGAGCGCCCGCCGGATCCGGTGGGCCGGCGCGCCGAGGGCCTCGGCGATCTCGACCTCGGTCAGGCCGCGGGCCGCCGCGAGCAGCAGGGCGAGCGCGTCCCAGGTCGTGTCGTCCTCGGCGTCGACCTCCAGCAGGTCGAGCTGCCAGCGGAAGTACCCGGCCACGTCCGAGGGCCGTTCCCGTCGGTAGGCGGCGAGGGCCGCCTCGCCGCGCCCCGCCACGTCCTGGGCGGTGAACCGGGCGAGCAGCGGTTCGCCCCGGGTCACCTCGTGCACGGCCGCCCCGAACGACGCGGGCTCGGCGGAACCGAAGACGTGGAGCAGTTCGACGACCTCGGCCACGGACAGCGGCGGCAGCGCCACGAGGGGCGCGCGGTGCAGCGGGTGGTGCGGCGGCACCAGCGACCGGGCCCGCGGACTCGGCCGGGAGGTCACGACCACGTGCGTGAAGTCGGGCACGTGCGCGGGCAGGAGCTCCGCGACACCCGGGCGGTCCGGCGAGGCTTCGTCCAGGCCGTCGACGACGAGCAGCAGCGGCCGGTCCGGCCCCGCGTTCGCCGCGGCCTCCTGCCACAGCTCGTCGAGCCGGCGGGCGCCGTCGTCCGACCGGTCCAGCAGCGCCGCCAGCTGACCGGTGAGCCCGGCGACGAACGCGGCCGGCGTGTGGTCACCGAGGTCGCGGCGCAGCGAGAACCCGACGAGGTCGGGCGCGGGACCGTCCCACGCGTCGGTGGCGTGCCGCCGCCACAGATCCGCGACCAGCGTCGTCTTGCCGAAACCGGCCGGCGCTTCGACGAGGGCGTAACCGCCTTCCCGCGCCCCGCTGAACGCCATCAGCCGACGTACCTGGCTCTCCCGCCCCACGACCGTGGACGTGTGCTCGACGATCGCCGCGCTCAGCTCGTACCGGAACGCCGCCCGTGCGCCCCGGCGTCCACCGGAGGGCGGTGGCGGCGCCGTGACCGACTCGGCGACGGGGCTCGATCCGCCGTGCGCTTCGACGAGGCGGCGGAACCCGGGATCGCGCACCACAGCGTCCAGGCGTGCCGCGTGCAGCCGCCGGTTGCCAAAGTCGACGTCGTCCAGCACGACCACGCCCACCAGCAGACCGGCGCAGAAGACGGCGGCGCCGGACACACCGGCCCAGGCCCGCCGCCCCGGCTGCGGCGCCGCGTCCTGGTCGAGGACGTTGCTGCCGTGCGGCCCCGTCGACAGGGGGTTGAGCACGCCGGCCAGCTGCTCGACACCGGCGCCCGCCTCGCCGTAGTCGGCGAACCCCGGGAACCCGATACCCGAGTAGCGAACCTGCTCGATGCCGTCGGCGACGCCCCACCGCACGGCGTCGCCGATGTCCCCGTCCTCGGGCGGCTCCAGCTCCAGCAGCGCCACGTCCAACTCGGGATGGCTCCACACCAGCCGGGCGTCGCGCGGTCGTCGTTCCCGGTTCGGGTGACCGAGCCGGACCACGACGCGTGGCCAGGCGCCGTCACCCGCGCTGACGACGTGCCTGGCGGTCAGCACCAGCCGCCTGCCGATCAGGTAACCCGAGCCGGTGCTGCGCGCCACCGCCTCCGTGCCCGCGCGGACGTCGGCGAGCCTGCGCTGGTCCATCAGCTAGTCCACGGACGCTCGACATCCCGGGAGACCTCGAGGTTGCGGCCGGTGGCGGCGTCGGTGGCGCTGAGCCGGAGCTTGATCCGGTGCGTGCGGGCGCTGGCCGCTTTGCCGTCCGAGTTCACCGAGACCACGCCGAACTGCACCTTCGCGCCGGCCTTGGCCTCCTTGCGCACCTCGACGAGGAGCTCGACCTCGACCTCGGTCACCTCGAAGCGGAACTGGTGGTCGGCCCCGGCGTCCTGGGCCAGGCCCAACTCCTCCCGCAGCCCGTCGATGGCCTCCGCGATGCCCACCCGGTTCGTCACGTCCCAACCCCCTGTTCACTGCGCCGAGAATCAGGCCGATTGTGACACGATCACCACTTCGCCCCGGCTGGGGAACATCCGCTCACGCCGTCGGTTGCCGAACGGGCTCCTGTCGGGGACGGCCTAGGAGATCTTGCGGCGGTAGGTGGCCGTGGCGAAGGCGTAGGCGACGACGAGGATGCCGACGCACCAGCCGAGGGCGAGCCAGATGTCCGTGCCGATCGGCTGCTGGGTGAACAGGTCGCGGATGGTGTTGACGAGCGAGGTGACCGGCTGGTGCTCGGCGAAGGCGCGCACCGGGCCGGGCATGGTGTCGGTCGGCACGAAGGCGGAGCTGAGGAAGGGCAGGAAGATGAGCGGGTAGGAGAACGCGCTCGCGCCGTCGACGGACTTGGCGGTGAGGCCGGGGATGACGGCGAGCCAGGTCAGCGCCAGGGTGAACAGGACCAGGATGCCCGCGACGGTGAGCCACGCCGTGAGCCCGGCTCCCGTGCGGAAACCCATGAGCAGGGCGACGAGCACGACGACCACGAGTGAGATCAGGTTGGCGACCAACGAGGTCAGCACGTGCGCCCACAGCACGGACGAGCGTGCGATCGGCATGGACTGGAATCGTTCGAAGATGCCGCCCTTCATGTCCAGGAAGAGCCGGAACGCGGTGTAGGAGATGCCCGAGGCGACGGTGATGAGCAGGATGCCGGGCAGCAGGTACTGCACGTAGGAGTCGGAGCCGGTGTCGATCGCGCCGCCGAACACGTAGACGAACATCAACATCATGGCGATCGGCATGATCGCGGTGGTGATGATCGTGTCGGGGCTGCGGGCGATGTGGCGCAGGGACCGTCCGAGCAGGACGGTGGTGTCACCGAAGAAGTTCTTGGTCATTGCCCGGTCCTCACTCGTTCGTGCCGACGAGCGAGAGGAAGACGTCCTCCAGTGTCGGCTGCTTCTCGACGTACTCGACCTTGGCGGGCGGGAGCAGTTGCTTGAGCTCGGCGAGCGTGCCGTCCACGATGATCCGTCCTTCGTGGAGGATCGCGATCCGGTCGGCGAGGTGTTCGGCTTCGTCCAGGTACTGCGTGGTGAGCAACACCGTCGTGCCCCGGTCGGCGAGGTCCTTCACGGCCTGCCACACCTCGATGCGGCCCTGCGGGTCGAGACCGGTGGTCGGTTCGTCGAGGAAGATGACCGGCGGGTTCCCGACGAGGCTCATCGCGATGTCGAGCCGGCGGCGCATGCCACCGGAGTACGTCGACACCTTCCGCGCGGCGGCGTCGGTCAGGGAGAAGCGCCTCAACAGGTCGTCCGCGATCCTGCCCGGGTCCTCGAGGTGACGCAGCCGGGCGATCAGGACGAGGTTCTCCCGGCCGCTGAGGATCTCGTCGACGGCGGCGAACTGCCCGGTGAGGCTGATCGACTCCCGGACGTCGGCGGCCCGGGTGGCGACGTCGAAGCCGTGCACGCTCGCCGTGCCCGCGTCGGCCTTGAGCAACGTGGACAGGATCTTCACGGCGGTGGTCTTGCCCGCTCCGTTCGAGCCGAGCAGGGCGAAGATGCTGCCTCGCGCCACGTCGAAGTCCACGCCGCGCAACACGTGCAGCGACTTGTACGACTTCTCGAGGCCTCGCACTCGGATGGCGGGTTCGACGGTGGGGCGGGTCGTCATGGGCAGGTCTCCCGGGGCTCGGCTTCGGCGCGCTCGGGGGAAGCCCGACCGCTACTCGGTGGTGCTGACTACCGGTACCTAGTAAAGCCGAGTAGTGGTGCCGGGTGCAAGTCGCACGGCTCGCGCAGGCACAGCGGGGCCGTCCTCGCGGTTGCCGGTGACGAGGCGACCAGGGATCTACTTGCGCGCGCCGGCGGTCGTGGCGAGGGCACGTGCCTGCTCGACGGCTTCGTCCGGGCTGCCCGCCCAGCGCACCCCCGGCCAGCCGCTGGTCCACGTGCGCCAAGTGTTCTCGATCTTGTCGTAGCGATCGGCCAGCAGCACGTGGGGCCGGTCGAGCAGCAGGCACAGCAGGTGCCCGTGCAGGCGGTCGGTGACGACGACGTCGCCGGCCAGCAGGTCGATCCCCCGGGTGAGCTGGAGCGCCGCGAGCTCGTCGTGGGCGGCGGCGACGGCGGACGCCGACTCCGGGCCGGGACGCGCGTGCACCGCGTGCACCGCGGCTCGCAGTCGCCGTCCGGCGGCTTCCCGCCGCAGCCGCCAGGCCGGGGCCGCACCGAGTTCGTCCGCCCAGTCGGTGTGCAGCGTCCTGCCGCGTGGCGCGGGCCGGGGGAGACCGGTGGCCTCGTGATCGGACCGGGCCAGCCACACCACGTCGTGCGCCCGGTGGCCCGTCGTGGCGGGCGTGGGCAGCGTGAAGACCATGTCGGGGCACAGCAGGCTCGTCGCGGCGAAGTGGGTTCGGGCCAGTTGGAGGCTGTGCCGGTCGCGCACCAGGAGGGTGAGGTCGGGGTGGGCGTCGAAGACGTCCCGCGCCCGGCGGAGGTTCTCCTCGTCCCGGAAGCAGATCGACTGGGGCAGTTGCACGATCCGGTGCCGGGGGAAGGACCGGATGACGTGTTCCCGGAAGCGCTGGCGCTCGGGCCACAGGTCGCCGAGGTTGCCGCCGCCCTGCAGCAGGATCACGCCCTCGGGCACGACGGTGAGCAGGTCCTCCCGCCGGAACGATCGCTCGTCGCAGGTGTAGGCCACCGGCACGCCCAGTTCGCGCAGCACCGCGCGTTCCCCCGACCAGATGGCGCTGTCGCCGACGTTGGCGTAGAGGGGGAAGTCCACCAGCGCGCACGGCGTGCCGGGTGCGAGCAGCGCCGAGAGGACTCGGGTGATCTCGCTCCGCAGCCGCGCTCGACGCCGTGCGGGGACTTCCCGGACGACCTCCGCGGTCACCCGGCCACCTGCCGGTGATCGCCCGCGCGACGCAGCCCTTCCCGCAGGGCGTCGGCGATGTCCTGCCGTCCCCGGTTCTCGGCGTCCTGCGCCAGCGAGCGCATCGTGTCCCGGCCGGGCTCGTCGGGCATCGGCACCGCGCGGACCAGCTCCAGGTCCAGCGCCGCCGGCAGGGTCGGGCACCGTCCCGACGCGCCCGCGAGCTCGAGCGCGACCATGGTGCCCAGGCACTTCTGGCACTGCCCGCAGTTGTGGCCGGGTTCGCTCTTCCAGCAGACGCAGAGGTCGTCCAGGGCCGGATCGCCGTCGCCCGCCATCCGGATGACCTTCTCGGCGCGGGTCGCCTCGGCGCCGTCGTGGACGATCTCCAAGCCCTCGGTGGAGAACAGGTGGTCCAGCAGGGGGTGCGAGCCCAGGGGTGGCAGGTACCGGTACTGGTCGCTGGAGGCGATCAGACAGCGTCCCAGCAAGCCCTGCAGGCTCAACGCGACCGAGGCCAGCGCCGCACCGTGGTACTCCGGCCAGAAGGCGGTGGGCTCGCACGTCGACCGGACGTTGGTGTCGATCACGAGCAGTTGCTTGCCCGTGCGCGCCGCCACGTGCCGCAACCTCTCCAGCAGGTGCTCGTAACGGCTGCCCGCCTTCCGCTCGAAGTTGGCGAACAGCAGGTGGGTCACAGGTTCCCAGTCCGGAGCCGCGGACCTGCCGATGTCCTTGAGGAGGCTGTAGAACGAGTCCACCCCGGCGGTGAAGAACAGCCCGACCGCGTCGCCGCCCCCACGGGTGGCGACGGGGGCGCGCAGGTCGACCGGGTGCAGGTGCGGCCACCAGGCGGTGTAGAGGTCGGTGATGGTGGACGCCGAACGGAACAGGCGGCGTGAGACGGGTGCGTGGACGTGCACGTCCTCCTTCAGCGCCATCGCGGGCATCATCAGCGCGGCGAGGAAGGCGTCCCCCACCGGCGGCATCCACTCCGGTTCGCCGCCGTGCACGGTGAAGTGCAGGCGTTGGCCGCCCGGCGTGAGGGCCGAGTCCACCGCCGCCGACAACCGCCAGCCGTCCGGCGTCCGATCGCGGACGACGTCATCGATGATCACGGTCGCGCCTCCCCTCGGACCATCAGACGATCAGCATGGAGTCGCCGAACTCGTGGAACAGGTAGCCGTTGGCGATGAGGTCGTCCCGGTAGGCCTTCAGCAGGGCCTCCCGCCCGGCGAACGCGGCGGTCAGCAGCAGCTCCGAGCTCTTCGGCCGGTGCAGGTTGGTCATGAACGCGTCACAGGCCCGGAACACGTGCCCCGGCATGATCGTGAGCTGGGTGAAACCGGTCTGGGGCCACAGCCGTCCCCGGCTGTCGGCGACCGTCTCCAGGGTGCGCATCGCCGACGTGCCGCAGACCACCACCCGGCCACCGTCGCGTCGACACCGGTTGATCAGGTCGGCGGTGTCCGACGACACCTCGTAGCGTTCCGCCCGGGGCAGGTCGAACCCGGTGGACGGGTCGTCGAGGTCCTCGCGCACCGGCAGGCCTTCGCGCACCGCCTTGCGGCGCACCATCATCCGCACGAAGTACCGGCTCCGGGCGGCCAGGTAGAGGGTCACCTCCGCCACGGCCACCCCGGCGGCGCGCAGCCCGTCGAGCATCTCCGGCGTGAAGTGCCGGCCCGCCGAGGGGAGCAGCACGGCGCCGGGCCGGGAGGCGTAGACGGTCTGGTACTGCTCCGGGTCCAGCGGCGCGCGGTCGAGGTAGCCGGGGCAGATCATCTCCGCCGCCCGCTGCAACGACTCGGCGTCGGGCGGGTCGACCGCCGCCCGCCACACGCCGGCGTCGGCCTCGTGCAGGAGGCGCACCGTGATGTCGCCGTCCCCGCCCAGGCGGAACTCCGCTCCCGGCGCGCAAGCCGCCGTGGGCGCGACCAGGCAGTGCCACGTGCCGTCCTCGACGGGGGAGTGCAGGCTCACCGCCACCGGCTCACCGCCGGCGTCGACACCTTCGAGCAGCGACGGGACCACCCGCGCGTTGTTGAGCACCAGGACGTCCCCGGCGCGCAGGTACTCGCCCAGGTTCGAGAAGTGGCGGTGGTCCACCTGTCCGCTGCCGCGGTGCAGCACGGCCAGGCGGGCGTCGGTGCGCTCGCCGCCTCGCGCCTCGGGTGGTTCCTGCGCGATCAGTTCCTGCGGCAGTTCGAACTCGTAGTCCGCCGTCCGCTCCACGACCTCGGTCATCGTCTCGTCCTCCAGCTGAGTCCCGCGGTCGTGCCGAAATGAAATGGGCGACCCTTTTCCGGGCCATGACAGTATGCGTTCCGCCGTCCGCGCCGCTCAATTCCCCGACAGGAGGTAAGAAAGGGCCACCATCGTGTCGTCCGTGGATTGTCGTGCTGTGCACCGATCACGCGTGATTACCCACGGTCGCGACCATCGGGCCCGTTGGAGGGCACTTCCGGTCATTCCCAGGACATCGCCTTGCCGCGTCGACCGGCGCGGCAGTACTTTTCGGGTGCCGTCGGCAATTCCGGTCCACCCACTCTGGGAAAGCGGTGGTGCTCCGTGGCGTCGGGTTCCGCTTCCACACCGTCCGTCAGCGTGATCGTGCCCGTGCGCAACGCGGCGGCCGTCGTGGAAAGCCAGCTGGCCGCCCTGTCCGAACAGGACCACGAGGGGCCGTGGGAGGTGGTGGTCGTGGACAACGGGTCCACGGACGGGACCGCCGACGTCGTCGCCCGGTGGGCGCACCGGCTGCCCGACCTGCGGGTGGTGCGCCACGAGCCGCCCGGGGTCAACGGCGCGCGCAACGCGGGCGCCCGGGCCGCGAACGGCGAGCTGCTGCTGTACTGCGACGCGGACGACGCGGCGACCACCGGCTGGCTTGCCGCCATGGCGCGGGCCGCGTCGCGGGCCGACGTGGTCGGCGGGTACCTCGACAGCACCGCGCTGAACAGCGAACGCGTCCGCACGTCCAGGTCGCCCCACCCCGCGGACCGGCTACCGGTCGTCATGAGCTTCCTGCCCTACGCGGTGGGCGCGAACATGGGCGTGCGGACCGAGGTGTTCCGGGCGTTGGGCGGGTTCGACGAGAGCTACACCGCCGGCGGCGGGGACGACGTCGAGTTCAGCGTCCGAGCCCAGCTGATGGGGTGCTCCGTGGCCTTCGCGCCGGACGCGGTGATGCGCTACCGATTGCGGGACCGGATGTGGTCGCTCGCCAGGCAGCAGGTGGGCTACGGGCGGGGCGACGCGAAGCTGCTCAAGGACTTCCGCGAGCACGGGATGCGCGCGAGCGGGACGAGCAGCGCACTGGCGGACTGGCTCAAGCTCGTCCGGCGCGCCCCGGTCCTCGCCTCATCGGATCGCGGACCCTGGGTGTGCCGGTTCGCGTGGCGGCTCGGCAGGCTGCTCGGCAGCGCGGAGCAGCGGGTGTGGTGCCCATAGCCGTCCGGGAGGTGGTCGTCTCGACGGAGGAGGGAACCGGTGACCGACGTTCACCATCTCGAAGTGCACCGCGCGCGACGGGCTGGACGTGCTGTTCCGCCGTCGCTACCCGCACAGCCTCGGGCTGCTGTACAGCGCCTTCACCCGGCGCTGCGGCCTGCGCCCGAACGAGGACGAGTACACCACCATGGGGATGGCCGCCTTCGGCGAGCCCCGGTACACCGACCACCTCCGGGCCGAGTGGATCGCGATCGACGAACCGGGTTTCCGGTTGCGCGCCAACGTGCACCGAGGCATCGGCGACTGGATGCCCGAGGCGCTGCCCGAGGACCTCGCGGCCGGCGTCCAGGCCGTCACGGAGGAGGTGCTGCCGGGCGCGGCGCGGTGGGCGCGCCGCGAGACCGGCAGCCGCAACCTGGTGCTGATGGGCGGCGTGGCGCTGAACTGCGTCGCCAACTCCAGGATCTGCGCGACCGGCGACTTCGACCACGTGTGGATCTTCCCCAACCCCGGTGACGCCGGGTCGAGCCTGGGCGCCGTCGCGGCCACCACGCGGGAACCGGTGACGTGGTCCGGGCCCTCCCTGGGCACCGAGATCCGGCGGGCGCTCGATCCCCACGAGGTCGTCGATGGGCTCAAGGCGGACGGGGTCCTCGCGGTGGCGAACGGGCGTGCCGAGTTCGGCCCGCGCGCTGGGCAACCGGTCGATCCCGGCGGACCCGCGGACCAGGCGGATGAAGGACCGCGTCAACGAGGTGAAGGGGCGGGAGAAGTTCCGCCCGTTCGCGCCGGTGATCCGGGAGGAACGCACGGCGGAGTTCTTCGAGATGCCGGTCCCGGCGACGCCGTACATGTGGTTCACCGCGCGGTGCAAGGGACCCGGGGAGGTTCCCGGCCGTCGTGCACGCCGACGGCACCAACCGGGTGCAGACGGTGACCCGGGAGCAGCACCCGCTGCTCTACCGGGTGCTGCACGAGTGGGAGCTGGAAACCGGGTGCCCGATGCTGCTCAACACGAGCCTGAACTCGCGGGGCGAACCGCTGGTGAACTCCTGGGAGCACGCGTCGGCGTTCGGCCGGCGCGAGGGGATCGAGGTGCTGTGACGGTCATGATCGGACTCCTCGTGGCGAACGGCTGCAGCTGCACCCGCGGCCAGGAATTGCGGGATCCCGGCACGAGCGCGTGGCCCGCGGTGCTCGCCTCCCGGTTGGGCACCCGCTCGCGAACCTGGCGTGTGACGGAGGGTCGAACCGCCGGATCGCCCGGACCACGGTCGGCAACCTCGACCGGGTGTGCCGCGAGTTCGGCGTGCCGGTCGAGGAGACCCTGGTCCTGTGCATGTGGACCTGCGTCTACCGCAGTGAGTACCACCTCCGGCACGGGCATGACCCACTTCCGATCCATGTCGAGCGAGCGGGGCGGCACGATCAATCTGCTGACCGACTGGGTCCTGCTGGACTCCTGCCTCCGCCTGCGCGGCGCGGTGCCCAGGTACACCTTCTCGTGGGACGTCCTGCCGTCGAGGATGCCGGGCGAAGCCGTGGAGCTGTGCCGTCAGCTCGACCCGACGTCGGTCTTCGGGACGAGGTCGCGAGCAAGGGCAATTCGATCAACGGCGTGACCTGGAAGAAGTTCGAGTTCGGCCCCGGCGGGCACCCCTTGGAGGCCGGTCACGCGTACTTCGCGGCTGTCCCGGTCGCGAACCTGGCCTGTGTAGCACCCCCTCGAAGCGGGGCACGCGCTCGGCGACGATCACCGTCGCGCGGTCAGGAACTGGTCGGGCCGCAGGCCCTTCGCGGTGATCCGCGTGTCGCCGATCCAGCCGTGGAAGCCCTGGCCGTAGCGCAGCGCGAACTGGGTGCCGCCGAGCGCGAACGGCCTGCCCAGGGTCGAGATGCCGCGTGACTCCTCGGCGGCGTTGCGGGCGATCTTCGCGCCGTCGACGTACATCCTGGTGTGGCGACCGTCGTTGACCACGGCGACGTGCGTCCACCGACCGACCGGCACGGCGTGGCTCCACGACGTGGGGTCGGCGTCGACGGGCACCGGGTAGACCACGAACTGGAGGAACCGCTCACCGGACAGGTTGAGGCTGCACGTCGGCTCGTCGTCGGACCAGCCGCTGGTCTTGCCCGCGTCGCCGGCGCGGCCTTCCCAGCTGAGCAGGCCCATCCACGCGTGGTCGCCGACGAGCGGGTCGGGCAGCTTGAAGAACGTCTCGATGGTGTAGCCCGCCTCGAACCGCATGGCGTTGAGCGGTGCGGTGTCGGACGTGCGCAGCACCGCGCCGCGGTCGGGGTCCTTGCCGCCGTCGAAGCGCAGGCTCGCGTGCGCGGGCTGGTCGTCGTGGTGCTCGGTCGACCAGGTCAGCACGTCCGGGCCGCTCCCGTGCAGCCGCGTGACGGTGAGGTCGTTGCCGCGGCCGGTGAGGTCCCGCGCCACCGCGCCCGCCGGCACGGGACCTTCGCCCGCCGGGAACCCGGCCGCGTCGAACCGCCAGTACGCCACCGTGTCGCGCGTGACGACGGCGCTCGCCGGACGCGCCGGCGGCACGACGGGCGGCGCGAAGCCCGCGAACCGCTCCCGGAAGTCGATCTCCACGGTGAACCGGTCGGTGTCGCCGGTCAGCCTCGCGGTCTCCGACTCGGGCCGCGTGTCGCCGTCGCGGTCCAGCAGCCACGGCGAGAACGTCTCCACGTCGATGACGTCGCGCGAGAGGTCGAACGTGTAGAACCGGACCATGCCCGCGCCGCCGTAGTAGCGGTCCTGGTAGTTGGTCAGGTGCAGGTGCACGTCGTGGCCGTGGTCGTTGACCAGGGTGGTGCGGCCGGACGGCCAGTAGTGCCCGTTGAGGGTGAGGAAGACCTGGTCGTTGCGGCGGATCAGGTTGTCCCACAGGTGCCTGCCGTGCGCGGAGAGCTGCGCGTCCGGGCTGCCCGCGACGAGGTCGTGCGTGGTGAGGATGGCGGGCAGCGACCGGTGCCGGTCCAGCACACCCTGCGCCCACTCGATCCCCTGGTCCGACACCCGCCAGTCCAGCGCGAGCACCAGCCACTGCCGCCCGCCGGCGCGGAGGACGTGGTAGCTGTTGTAGCCGTCCGGGGCGAACCCGCCGAAGGTCGGCATGCGGCGGAACCGCTCCGGCCCGAACACCCTGGAGAACGGCGTCGGCCCGCGCCGGTCGTCGGTGTTGCCCGGCACGTCGTGGTTGCCCGCCAGCACGCTGTAGGGGACGCCGTCGGTGAACACCGAGTCGGCCAGCCGCACCTCGGTCTCCGTGCCGTGTTCGGTCACGTCGCCGAGCTGGGTCAGGAACACCACGTTCGCGTCACGGCGGCGCGCCACCTCGCGCAACGCCACGCGCACCGGCTCGGGGTCCGAGCCACCCTCGTCGAGCAGGTACTGGGTGTCGGGCAGCACCGCGATGGTGAAGCGGGGGTCGGCGGTGTCCGGTCGGGCCGCCTTGCGCTCGTCGCGCTCGTCACCGTGCGCGAGGGGTGAGAGCACCGCGGGTGCCATCGCGGCGGCAGGCGCCACGACCGCGGCCTGGAGCAGTGCGCGCCGTCCGACTCGGTTCTCCGCCATGAAGGTGCCTCTCTGCCGGTGGGTGGCGAGAAGCCTCGTCGGGTCGCGTTCCACGGCGCCGACGTGCGCGGGAACACTCCGCGCACAGTGGTTGAACCATTGGGGAAGGGCCCGGTCGCCGGTGGACCCGCTCGACGGCGGGGGTGCGCTCGGTCGCGCCGGTCAGCAGCGGCCGGTCAGTGGGGCCCGGTCAGTGGCGGCCGGGCGCGCCCGGTCAGCGGCGGCCGGTGGCCAGGACCACGAGGAACTGACCGCCGCCCGCCTCGACCGTGGCGGTCACCGGCAGCCCCGGCGCCAGTCGGGAGAACCGGTCCACCAGCCAGTCCGCTGCCTCCCGGGCGTCCGGCCCGGTCGGGCAACGGGCCACCACCTCGCGACCGCCCTTGCGCTCCAGCCTCCCGGCCACGGTGATCAGCGGCGCCGGTTCGGCCACGTGCAGGCGGTCCGGCCAGGGGATGACCGCGGCGACCGCGCCCTTGCGGGTGTTGCACCCGCGGTGCGCGAGCCGTTCGGCGACCTTGGCCTTCCGGTCGGCGGTCCGGCTGTCGACGCTCGGCCCGCGCGAGTCGTTCACCGACATGTCGGGGTCGACCGGTTCGTCGCACACCCAGCACCGCCAGCCGTCGCGCTCGGCCACGTCATCGAGGAGGCTCACCGGGGCAACCTAGCCTGCCGCCCGCCGACGCCGCCGCCCAGCCGCACTGTCAGCGGGCATCGGCCGTGACCAGCAGCCTCAGGTGGGCCTTGAACCAGGTGGTCGCGGACGGGGTGTCGGCGAACGCCGTGACGAGGGCCGCCGCCGCGCGCAGGCCCGTGCCGTGCAGGTGGGCGCCGGCCTCGCGCACGCGGGCGAGCAGGCTGTCGGTCAGGTGGCCCAGGCCTCGGTGCGAGGCGTCGGCCAGCACGGTCAGCGCGCCGCCCACGCTCGCGCTCAACGGATCCGCCGTCGTGACGCCCGGCGGCAGCGGCTGCGGGGTCGTGTCCGTCGCCAAGTCCACAACGACCACGCCGGCCCGGGTGTGGACGGCCAGCGGGTCGACGACCAGCGTGCCGCGGTGGCGGCGGACGGAGCCGGTGATCGTGGTCGGGCCGGCGCGCAACGCCGCCGCCAGCGCGTCGAGCGACCGCGGCGCCACGGCGCGGTGCGCCGCCTCCAGCACGCACGAGGCGCCGGTGGAGTCGTGCAGCGTGGCGGTGAGGCGTTGTGCGGCCGGGTCGTAGGCCAGGTCGGACACCTCGGCGACGCGGACCGCGCGGACCGGTTCGGCCTCGACCCTCGCGCGGACCTGGCGCGGCGGCAGCTCGGCCAACCGTTCCGCGGCCGCGGCGTAGTCGTCGACCACCAGAGCCCGCGGCAGGTCGTCCCAGGCCGTGCCGACGGGGGTGAGCGAGGTCTTGGCGACCCGGTTGGTCTTCACCGTCACCGCTCGGCTCGCGCTGCGCGTCGCCGACTCGGAGACCACGTTCGACGTGGCCAGGTGCTGCGCGGCGCGCAGGGGAGTGGCGTGCTGCACCAGGACCACGTCGCCCGAGGCGAAGTAGACGTCCGCGGTGGACTCTGAGCGCGGCCGCGCGCCCAGCGCCGTCAGCCGGACCTTGCGCAGTGGCGTCTCGGCGGGTTCGTCGGGACCGAGGACCTCGGCACGGGGACCGTTCGCGGTCGTCCGCGCGTGCAGTTCGGTGAGCAGCCCGGCGAACCGCTCCGCCTCGTAGTCGGCGCCGCGCCGGCGGTACGCGTCGAGCTGGGCGAGCAGGTCCGCCACCGCGGTCAGGTCCGCCGCGGTGGTGGGGGAGCCGCCCACGTCGACGGTGTCGGCGCCCCGCGCGTCCGCCTCGCGGAACGCCCACACCGCCAGCGCCGTCGCCTCGTCGCGGTCGACCGCGGGTCGTCCTGGTGGGGGATGCGGCGTGGTGCATGCACCTCTACTCGGGCATGGGCGCCACGTCCTCGCTCCGCGGCGGCGCCGCGCTGGGCACGGCGCTGCGGGAGCACCCCGACGACCTCGACGCCGCCCTGGACGCCTGGGAGGCCGGGTTGCGCCCGTTCATCACGAAGAACCAGCGCACCGCCCGGCTCAGGCAGCAGATGTTCGTCCCGTCCGGTCGTGGGCCGCGGCGTTGCGCTCGGTCGTCGTCGGTGTGGGCCGCGAGCTCCGCGACCGCCGACTGGCGGCGGAGACCGCCGCACGGTCGGCTCCGGCCCTGTCCGGCACGGCGCGGTGACGACGAAATGGTGGTGCGCGGAACCAACGGTTGTGCGCAAGATCTACCGGTGACGAGCCTTGACGCCGAGCTGATCGAGCTCCGCCGGGAGATCCACCGCCGTCCCGAACTCGCCGGCGAGGAGCGGGAGACGGCCGGGCTGGTCGCCGAGCAGCTGCGCGCGGCCGGGCTGGAGGTGACGACCGGCGTCGGCGGGCACGGGGTCGTCGCGGTGCTCGACGGTGCCGCGGCCGGCCCCACGGTGGCCTACCGGGCGGACATGGACGCCGTCGACGCGCGGCGGAACGTGCTGCCCATCCCGCCGTCGGGCCGGGTGTTCGACGAGGGCTTCGCCTCGCGCGTCCCCGGCGTCGCGCACCTGTGCGGGCACGACCTGCACACCGCCATCGGCGTCGGCGTCGCCCGGGACCTGGCTCGGCGCTCCGAGCAGGTGCGCGGCCGGCTGGTGTTCGTCTTCCAGCCGGCCGAGGAGCCCTTGCGCGGCGCACGCGCGATGCTGGGCACCGGCTTGGTGCAACGGCTCGCGCCGCGCGAGTTCTACGCGCTGCACTGCAGTCCGTTCCCCTCCGGCACCATCGCGGTGTCCCCCGGATACGGCCTGCCCGGGCTCGACCACCTCCAGGTGGTGCTCCCGGGCGGTGACGACGCGGCCCTCGCCGCCGTCGCGGCCGAGGTGGCGGAGCTCGGCACCGTCGAGTTCCCGCGGAGCGTCGCCGCCTACCACGCCCACTTCACCGCGTTGCTGGAACCCGGCGCCGCCGCGTCGATCCAGGAGTCCGTGTCCGTCTCCCAGTGGACCGGGCAGACGCCCGACGCGCGGCCCGCCGTCACCGTGCTGCTGCGGGTCTGGCCGCAGGAGCGCAACCGGGAGCTGCGCGCCCGGGTCGAGCGGATCGCGACGGCCGCGGGCGGGCACGTCGAGTTCGCGGGCGACCCGTTCCCCGCCCTGGTGAACTCGGCGGAGCTCAGCACGGCCGCCGGTCGGTACCTGGGCGCGGCGCTGGGGCCGGAGTCCGTCCTGTGGGGCCGGGCGTCCTGGCCGTTCAACTGCGAGGACTTCGCGCTGTTCCTCGACGAGGCGCCGGGCGCGCAGTTCTACCTCGGCGTCGCGGACGAGGAGTCGGGGATCAACGGCGCGCCGCACGCGCCCGACTTCGCCGCCGACGAACGGGCGATCGGCCATGGCGTGCGCGCCATGTCCGGCCTGCTGACCCACCGGCTGGCCGCCCTGTCGGACGACCCGGGCCCTAGGGGAGGTTCTTCTCCAAGGCGGCCACGTACGCCTTCATGAGGTGGTCCCGCATCCCGTCACTGGCCGGCGCGAACGGGTCGGCGGCGAGACCCTTGCCGCGGTCGAGCAGGTTGGACACCACGGGCATGGACTCGCGGACCCGGCCGGAGGAGTCGATGTAGCGCAGGGCCGCGACGTGGTGGAACACCGGCTCCGGCGGGACCTGCGCGACCACGTCGTTGTTGTTGACCACCCGGAACGTGCGTCCGGCCAAGGCCTTGTCGTAGGCGTCGGCCAGGGCCCGGTCGCAGGTGCGGGGCTGGCCGAAGGTGTAGACGCCCTGGGCCGAGAGCCGCGGGTCCTCGAAGTGCAGCCAGGCCGCGGCCAGCATGGCCAGGCCACCGCCGAGGCTGTGCCCGGTGAACCACACCGTCTGCTCGTCGTCGCGCAGCTCCTCCACCGCCGCGAGCACGGACGGCATCACCGCGCGCAGCGCCTCGGCGAATCCGTAGTGGACCAGACCGGTGCGCGCCGGACCGGGCCACGGTGGCGTGGTCGTGTCCGACAGCCAGTCGCGCAGCTGCGCGGGCTCCGTGCCGCGGAACGCGGTCACGATCATCGTCGGACCGGCCATCGTGTACGCCTGGGTGTCGCTGATCGCGAACGGCGGGGAGAACGTCGAGTGGTGGTGGCGGACCCGGTCGAACCCCCACTCCGCGGCCGTGGCCTCGATCTGTTCGCGGTCCTGGTAGGCCAGCTGGGCGGCCTCGGCCATGCAGTACGCCTGGCGGGCGTCGTACCCGGTGGCCCGGTGGTTCAGCGTCGGCGCGGACATCGTCACTCCTCATGAAGACAAGCTGTCGCAAGGCGGCCATGACCCCGCCCGCGCTTCATGCCTACCCGCGCCGCCGCCGCTCCCACCACCGCACACCCCGCCCTTCACCCCACCGAGGCGCCCTCTCACCCGTCCTGGCCACAACTCCCTCCGAGCAGGTCGGTCGGGCGCTAATCCTGTGCCTTGCCCCCGGTCACGCGGGACACCGCCAGGGCGATGAGGATGATGGCGCCGTTGAGGGCGCCGATCCACTGCGCCGGGACGCCGCCGAGGGTGAGCACGTTCTGGATCATGAACAGCAGGAGGATGCCGGTGAAGGCGCCGAACACGGTGCCCTTGCCGCCGTTGAGGCTGATGCCGCCGATGACGGCGGCGGCGAAGACGGTGAAGATGTAGCCGTTGCCCTGCGCCGAGGCGACCGAGGCCAGTCGGCCGGACAGCAGCAGGCCGCCGAGGGCGGCGAGCAGGCTCGCGGTGACGATGACGATCCAGAGCACGCGGTCGGTGCGGATGCCGGCGGCCTTGGCCGCGTCGACGTTGCCGCCGATCGCGTAGAGGGACCGGCCGAAGCTGGTGAAGCCGAGGACCACGATGCCGATGGCGAACAGGACCAGGCACAGCCACACCGACACGGGCACGCCGAACCACTGCGTGGTGCCGAGGTAGAGCATCGACTCCGGGAGGCGGAAGAAGGTCTGGCCGCCGGAGATGCCGGTGAGGATGCCGCGCAGCACGATCAGCATGCCGAGCGTCACGATGAAGCCGTTGAGCCCGAACCGGATGATGAACAGCGCGTTGACCACGCCGACCAGGACGCCGACGGCCAGCGTGACGGGCACCGACCAGCCGCCCGGCACCAGGCCCAGCCCGTGACCGGTGCCGACCGGCACCGTGAGCCACGCGGCGACCCCGGGCGCGAGGCCGACGGTGGACTCCAGCGAGAGGTCCATCTTCTTGACGATCAGGACCAGGGTCTGGGCCAGGACCAGGACGGCGATCTCCGACATCGTCTGCAGGATGTTGATCAGGTTGTCGGGTTGCAGGAACACCGGGCTGACCAGTTGGCCGACGACGGCGATCGCGATGATGGCGGGGATGAGCGCCAGGTCGCGCAGGCGGGCGAAGGCGATCCGTCGCCTGCCCGCGGGCCGGACCGACGGGCCCCCGCCGGTCGAGCCCGTCCCGGTGACCGCGGCGGTCTTGCTCTCAGGCATCGAGGTCCACTCCTTCCATCGCGGCCACGAGCTGGTGGTCGTGCCAGCCGCCGGGCATCTCGGCGACCACGCGGCCCTGGAACACCACCAGGACCCGGTCGCACAGGCGCAGGTCGTCGAGCTCGTCGGAGGCGATGAGCACGCCGGCGCCGGACTCGGCGATCTCCTCGACCTTGCCGAGGAGGAACTCCTTGGACCGCACGTCGACGCCGGCGGTCGGGTTGATCAGCACCAGCAGCTCCGGGTCGCCTGCCAGGGCGCGCGCCATGACGACCTTCTGCTGGTTGCCGCCGGACAGACCGGAGACCGGCAGCTCCGGCCCGGGTGTCTTGATCGCCAGGTTCTCGATCATGGCCGCGGCGAGGCCGTCACGGCGGCGACCGTCGATGAACCCGTTGCGCCCGAGCCGTTCCGGGATGGTCAGGGTCCCGTTGTCCGCCACGGACATCTGCGGCACGAGACCTTGGTGGTGCCGGTCCTGCGGGACGAACCCGGCCCCCGCCTTCAGGGCGGCGGGCACGCTGCCCGGCCGTGGCCGGGAGCCCGCGATCTCCACGGAGCCGCGGGCGGCCGCGCGCAACCCCACGACCGTTTCGGCGATCTCGATGCGGCCGCTGCTCGCCGCGCCGGCGAGACCGACGACCTCCCCGGCGCGGACGCGGAACGACACGTCCTCGTACGCGCCGGGCAGGGACACGCCGTCCGCCACGAGCACGTCCGCGGCGTCCGGTGACGGGCCACGGCGCACGCCGCGCGCCTCACCCGCGGCCTCACCGGTCATGGCGGCGACCAGTTCCGCGCGGGGCAGCTCGTCGACCGCCGCCGTGAGGATGTGCCTGGCGTCGCGGAACACCGTCACCACGTCGCAGATCTCGTAGACCTCCTGGAGGTGGTGGCTGATGAACAGGAAGGTGACGCCCTGTCGCTGGAGGTCGGTGATCCGGGTGAACAGCCGGCTGATCGCGGCCCCGTCGAGCTGGGCGGTGGGCTCGTCGAGGATGATGAAGCGGGCCCCGAACGACAGCGCCCTCGCGATCTCCACGAACTGCCGCTGTTCGACGTCGAGCTCCCTCGCGGGGGTGCGCGCGTCGACGTCGACCGACCAGGTGTCCAGCAGCTCCCGTGCCCTGCCGTGCACCGTCTTCCAGCTGATCAGCCCGCCGCGGCCGTGGTCGTGCCGGTTGAGGAACAGGTTCTCCGCGACGGTCAGCTCGGGGATGATCGTGGACTTCTGGTAGACGCACGCCACCCGCTGCCGCCAGGCGTCGCGGTCGGCGAGCCGCGGTGCGGGTTCGCCGCCGAACCGCACCTCGCCCTCGTCGGGGGCCTGGAGTCCGGTGAGGATGGACACCAGCGTCGACTTGCCCGCCCCGTTGCGCCCGACCAGGGCGTGGGTCTGCCCGGCTTCGATCCTGATGGCGGCCTCGTGCAGGGCCACCGTCGACCCGAATCGCTTCGTGATACCCGTCGCCTCGGCCACGGGTGCGGTCACAGCCATCTCGCGTCTCGCCCTCCGCTCAGCCGAGCTTGTTGCCCCACAGCGACTGGTCGTCGCTCTTGAGGCTCGGAACGCCGTCGTAGGTGCCGCCGTCGGCGGTCACCAGGGGAGCGGAGAGCTGGTCCTCCAGCAGGCCTTCGCGGACCTGGATGATGGTGCTGTCGTGGTCGGTCTTGCCGGGCGCGAAGGTCTTGCCGTCGATCGCGGCCTTGAGGTAGTGCAGGGCGTACTTGGCGTAGAGGTCGGCCGGCTGGGAGACGGTGGCGTCGATCTTGCCCTCGGCGATGTTGCGGAGCTCCTCGGGGATGCCGTCGTTGGAGACGACGAACACGTGCTTGGGATCCTCCGGCCCCACCAGCAGGTCCTTCTGCGCGAGCACCTGGAGGGTGCCGGCGAGGGCGAAGCTGGACTGCATGTAGACGCCCTTGATGTCGGGGTGGGCGGTGAGGTCGGTCTGGAGCTTCTGCGCGGCGACCGCGCCGTCCCAGTTCGTGGCCTCGCCGAAGACCGTGATGCCGGGGTACTCGGCCTTCATGCAGTCGTTGAACGCCTCGGTCCGGTCGCGGCCGTTGATCGAGGCGAGATCGCCTTGCAGCATCACGACCTTGCCCGTGCCGCCGAGCTTGGCGCCGAGGAACCGGCAGGCCTTCTCGCCGTACGCGCGGTTGTCGGCCCGGACCACCATGAACACGTTGCCGGTGTCGGGGCGGGTGTCCACGGTGACGACCGGGATCTTCTTCGCCTCCAACTGCTCCAGCGTGGGCGCGATGGCCGCGGTGTCCTGCGGCGCCATCGCGACGCCCTTGACGCCCTGGCTGATGAAGGTCTGGGCGTTGGCGGTGAGCTTGGCGACGTCGTTCTGGGAGTTGGTGGTCTTGAGGTCGAGCCCGAGTTCCTCGGCGAACTGGGGGCTGTACTTGATGTAGGAGTTCCAGAAGTCGGTGTCGGAGCGGGGGTAGTCGACGCCCACCACGGGCCCGGTGGACCCCGCGTTCGTGTCGCCGCAGGCGGCGAGGGCGGCGGTCAGGGCGGCGACCGCCCCGAAAGAGGCGATCGTGCGGTTGGTGCTCTTCACGGGTTCTCCTAGCGGCGATGCTGTGGGAAACCTCGAGGGACCGTCAGGTGGGAGGGCGGACGACCACCGGACATGGGATCGATTTATAGGTCGTCCGAGGTATTGGTGTCTAGAGCTGACGGCCGACTCGGTCCGAAATTGTTGAATTCACCTGTTCAACGGCGGTGTCCGAAGTTCGGCCAGTTTTCCGAGACGTCCAATGTCTTTCGTAGAGATAGGATGTATTGCTAGCCTCCCAGCGCGCACGCCACGTCCGGGGAGAGCCACCGATGTCACTGACCGACAAGGCCATCGACCGCATCAGGGACCTGATCCAGTCGGGTGACCTGTCACCGGGGTCGAAGCTCCCTCCCGAGCAGCAGTTGGCCGCCGAGCTGGGACTGTCCCGGAACCTGATGCGGGAGGCGGTCAAGGCGCTCGTGGTCGCACGCGTGCTGGAGATCCGGCGGGGCGACGGCACCTACGTGACCAGCCTGGAGCCGGAGGTGCTGCTCGGGAGCATCGCGTCCGCGGTGGAGCTGCTCCACGGCGACACGTTGTTGGAGCTCACCGAGGTGCGGCGGCTGTTCGAACCGGTCGCCACCGGGCTCGCGGCCACCCGGATCAACGCCTCGGAGCTCGCCGTGGTCGAGGAGCACCTTCGCGCGATGCGCGCCGCCCGCGACGACGTGGAGCTGCTCAACCAGCACGACGCCGCCTTCCACCGGGCCGTCGTCGCCGCCACCGGCAACGCGACGCTGACGACCCTGCTGGAAGGCATCTCCGGTCGCACGGTGCGGGCCAGGGTGTGGCGCGGACTGGTCGACGACAACGCGGCGAGCCGAACCCTCGCCGAGCACGAGGCCATCTACCACGCGCTGGTCGACCGCGACGCCGTGCTCGCCCAGGCCGCCGCCCTCGTGCACATCACCACCACCGAGCGGTGGTTGCGCGAGCACGTGGACCGGGACGGCGACGCCCCGCCCGCCGGCTGACGCCGACGCCGCACACCGAGGAGAACCCGATGGAGTTCCTGCGCGTGGGCCCGACGGCTCACGAGCGGCCCGACGCCCGCGACCCGGCCCCGTCGACCGCCGACGTCGACGGCGCCTTCCCGGGCCAGGGGTGGCAGGTGGGCGCCTTCACCGGCGGCATCCTCGCCGGCCCGGCCACCGGCGCCTCCCACGACGACGCGCCCACCCCGGACGAGGTGCGCCGGCAGGCCCTCGTCCGGGCCGAGCGCCGCGCCGCGCACGGCGTACCCTTGGCCGCCGCCGCACCGCGCTTCCCGCTGCGGCACCCGGCAGTGACCGGCGTCGTCGTCGGCGCCCGGAACCCACGAGAAATCGCCGAGAACGCCGTGCACGCCGCCACCGGGATCACCGAGGCGCCGTGGTCGGAACTCGACGCGCTGGAGCAGGAGCGAGCGCAGTGATCCGGATCGATGCCCACCACCACTTGTGGGACCTCTCCGCCCGGCCGCAGGACTGGCTCGACGAGCCGACCCTGGCGCCGATCCGCCGTGACTTCGGGCCGGTGGACCTGCGTGCGGCCACCGAACGCGCCGGGGTGGACGCCACCGTCCTGGTCCAGGTGCTCCCCGACGTCGCCGAGACGGCGGAGTTCCTGGCCCTGGCCGAGCTCTCCGACCTCGTGGCGGGCGTCGTGGGGTGGGTCGACCTCACCGCGCCCGACGTGGCCGAGCAGCTGGACCGGCTGCGCCGCGGACCGGGCGGGGACCGGCTCGTGGGCGTTCGGCACCTGGTGCAGTCCGAGCCCGACCCGGACTGGCTGGTGCGCCCCGACGTGCTGGCCGGGTTGCGCGCGGTGCGCGACGCCGGGCTCGCCTACGACCTGCTGACCCGGCCGCACCAGCTGACGGCGGCGCTGGACGCCGTCCGGGCGGTGCCGGACCTGGTGTTCGTGCTGGACCACCTGTCGAAGCCGGACATCGCCGGTCGGGTGCTCCAGCCCTGGGCGACCCGGCTGTCGGCGCTGGCCGCCGAACCCAACGTGGTGGCCAAGGTGTCTGGCCTGGTCACCGAGGCGGACTGGTCGCGGTGGACGGCGGCGGACCTGCGGCCCTACGTCGACGTCGCGCTGGAGGCGTTCGGCCCCGACCGGCTCATGGTCGGCTCCGACTGGCCGGTCTGCCTGCTGGCCGCCGACTACGACCGGGTGTTCGCCACCGCCGCCGAACTCCTCGACTCCTGTTCCGCCGCGGAGCGGGACCAGCTCTTCGGCGGCACCGCCGTCCGCGCCTACCGGTTGGGGGACAACTGATGCGCACCGTGCGACTGGCCTACGGCGAGACCGGGCTCGACCTGCGGGTCGACCCGGAGGTGACCACCGTGGTGACACCGAGGCACCGCCAGGCCACCGAAGCGCCGCGGGAGATCCTCCGCCGCGCGCTGCGGACGCCGGTCGCGGGCCCGCCGCTGCGGGAACGCGTGCGCCCCGGGCAGACCGTGGCGATCTCCGCCTGCGACGGGACGCGTCCGCAGCCCCGGGAGCTGATGATCCCGGCCATCCTGGAGGAGCTGGACGGCCTGGTCGACCTCGACGACGTCGTGGTGCTGGTCGCCACGGGGACGCACCGGGGCAACACGGACGCCGAGCTGCGCCGGATGTTCGGCGACGAGGTGGTCGACTCGGTGCGGATCGTCAACCACGACGCCCGTGACCGCGGCGGCCTGACGTGGGTGGGCGAGTTCGGCGCGGACGTGCCCGTGTGGCTCAACAGCGAGTGGGTCGACGCCGACGTGCGCATCACCACCGGTTTCGTGGAGCCGCACTTCTTCGCCGGCTTCTCGGGTGGCCCGAAGCTCGTCGCGCCGGGCCTGGCGGCGCTGGAAACGGTGCTCGTGCTGCACGACGCCCGCCGGATCGGCGACCCGCGGGCGACGTGGGGGATCGTCGAGGGCAACCCGGTGCACGACGACGTGCGCGCCATCGCGGACGCCACTGGCGTGACGTTCGGCTTCGACGTGGTCCTCAACCAGGACAAGGAGGTCGTCGCCGCGTTCGGCGGAGACCTCCTCGCCATGCACGCCGAGGCGGTGCGCACCGCCCGCGAGGTCGCCATGCGGCCCGTGCCGCGGCCGTTCGACGTCGTGGTGACCACCAACTCCGGCTATCCGCTCGACCAGAACCTCTACCAGTCGGTGAAGGGCATGTCGGCCGCCTACCAGGTGGTCAAGCCGGGCGGCACGATCGTGTGCGCCGCGGAGTGCCGGGACGGCTTCCCCGACCACGGCTCCTACCGCGAGGTGCTGGCCTCGGCCGCGTCGCCCGAGGCGCTGCTCGCGGAGATCTCCGCGAGGCCGGTCACCGTGCCCGACCAGTGGCAGGTCCAGATCCAGGCGCGCATCCAGGCCGATTGCCGGGTCGTCATGCACACGTCCCACCTCAGCGACGCCGAGCTGGCCACCGCCCACCTGCGGCAGACCTCGGACATCTCCGCGACCGTCGCCGAAGCCCTGGCCGCCGCCGGACCCGACGCCCGGCTGTGCGTGCTGCCCGAAGGCCCGCAGACGATCCCCTACGTCGACGGGCCGCACCGGTGAACGGGACGGTCCTGGTCTGCCTGGACAAGTTCCGGGGTTCCCTCACCGCCGAGCAGGCCTGCGGGCACGTCGTCGACGGCGTGGCGGACGCGGGCGGCCGGGCGGTGGCGATGCCCGTCGCCGACGGCGGCGAGGGCACCGTGGCGGCGTTGGTGCGCGCCGGCTACGAGGAGGTGCGCGTCGAGGTCACCGGGCCCACGGGCGAACCGGTGCGGGCCGCGTTCGCGGTGCGGGGTGAACGCGCGGTGGTCGAGCTGGCCCAGGCCAGCGGGTTGGACGTGCTGCCCGACGGCTGGCTCGCGCCGCTCACCGCGGACACCTGCGGCACCGGCGAGCTGATCCGCGCCGCGCTCGACCGCGGCTGTCGCGACATCGTGCTCGCCGTGGGCGGCAGTGCCACGACGGACGGGGGAGCGGGCCTGCTGCGCGCCCTGGGCGCACGCGTCACCGGCGCCTCGGGCGAGCCGATCGGCCCCGGCGGCGCGGCGTTGACCGGCGCGGCGCGCGTCGACCTGTCCGGGCTGGACCCGAGGCTGGCGCTCGCGCGGGTGACGTTGGCCTCCGACGTGGACAACCCGCTGACCGGGCCGAACGGCGCCGCCGCGGTGTTCGCGCCGCAGAAGGGCGCGACACCCCGGGACGTGGCGGTGCTGGAGCGAGGGCTCCGTCGGTTCGCCGCCGTCGTGGCGGAGGAGATCGGGCGGGACCTGAGCGGGGAACCCGGCGCGGGCGCGGCCGGTGGCGCCGGGTTCGCGGCGCTGGCCGCCCTCGACGCCCGGCGCACGTCGGGTGCCGACTTCGTGCTGCGCGCGATCGGCGTCGAGGACGCGTTGCGCGAGGCCTCGCTCGTCGTGGTCGGCGAAGGCCGGTTCGACGAGCAGAGCCTGCGGGGCAAGGCGCCTATCGGCGTGGCCGAGGCGGCACGGCGGCACGGCGTGCCGGTCGTGGTGGTCGCCGGCGAGGTGCGGCTCACCGCCGAACGGCTGCGCGAGGTCGGCGTGGTCGCCGCCTGGTCGCTGCTGGAGCGCGCGGGCGACGTGGACACGGCGATGCGACAGGCGCCCGCGCTGCTCAGGGCGATCGGGAGCGAGCTCCTCGCGCACGCGCCCTCCACCGTCACGCAGGGAGTGCGACCATGACCGGACCGGGTGCGGTCGACCTCGGCTTCGCCAGGGTCGACGTGGATCGCGAAGCACGCCAAGGGCTGCCCGAGGTGATCTACGGCAGCGGGAAGACGCCCGAGCAGATCAGCGGGATCGTGCGGACGTTGTTGCGGCACAACGACGGTCCGGTGCTGGCCACGCGGGTGGAACCCGACGCGGCGGCGTCCGTGCTGGCCGCCGTGCCCGACGGCGCCCACGACCGCGAGGCGCGCCTGCTGACCTGGCGCCCGGCCGCGCCGACCGGGTTCGACGTGGTCGTCGCCGCGGCGGGCACGGCCGACCTGCCGGTGGCGCGGGAGGCCGCCGCCGTCGCGACCGCCGTGGGCCTCGGCGTCACCACCGTCACCGATGTCGGTGTGGCCGGGCTGCACCGGCTGCTGGCCGAGCAGCACCGGCTGCGGGCCGCGGACACCGTCATCGTGGTCGCGGGCATGGAAGGCGCGTTGGCGAGCGCGATCGGCGGTCTGGTCGCGTGCCCGGTGGTGGCCGTGCCCACCTCGACCGGTTACGGCGCCGGGCTGGAGGGCATCACCGCGTTGCTGGCCATGCACGCGTCCTGCGCGGCGGGCATCACCGTGGTGAACATCGACTCGGGCTTCGGCGCCGCGATGGCCGCGTTCCGGCTCGCCCGCGTGGTGGGGCGGAGGACGACGTGAGCAAGGTGTGCTTGATCTCGCCGTTCACCGGGCTGGCCGGTGACATGCTGCTGGCCGCGCTGGTGGACGCGGGCGCACCGCCGGCCGCGATCCGGGCTGCCGTCGCCGACACCGGCCTGACCGGCTGGGACCTCACCGTCGACCCGGTGCTCACGCACGGGCTCACCGGTCGCCGGGCCGTCGTGTCGGTGTCCGACGACGCGACGAGCCGCAAGGCGGGCGAGCTGATCGCCATGGCGTCCAGGGTGCGCGAACGGGAGGTCGCCGACACCGCGGTCGCCGCGCTGCGGGCCATCGCCGAGGTCGAGGGACGCCTGCACGGCGAGGACCCCGACCAGGTGCACCTGCACGAGCTCGGCGGTCACGACACCCTCGTCGACGTGGTCGGCGTGGCCGCCGCGCTGCACGCGTTGGACGTGCGGGCCGTGCACTGCGAGGCGTTGCCGATCGGCGCCGGGTCGGTCCGCACGGCGCACGGGGTGCTGCCGTGCCCGGCGCCGGCGACCTCGGCGCTGCTGCGGGGCGCGAAGGTCGTGGGCACGACCCTGTCCGGTGAGACCGTGACGCCGACCGCCGCGGCGCTGCTGCTCGCGATCGGCGCCGACTACGGTCCCGTGCCGGAGATGCGCCTGGCGGCCACCGGGTACGGCGTCGGCACCAGGACGCTGCCCGACCGGCCGAACGTGGCCGTGGTCCGGCTCGGTGACCGGGAGGCCGCGCAGGTGCGCGACCTGGTGGTGCTGGAGACCAACCTCGACGACGTCACCGGCGAGGTCCTCGGGCACGTCGTCGCCCTGCTGCTGGACTCGGGCGCGCTGGACAGCTGGATCACCCCGGCCACGATGAAGAAGGGCCGACCGGGTCACGTGCTGCACGCGTTGGCGACACCGGAGTCCGCGGACGGGATCGAACGGCGGATGCTGGTGGAGACGGGCAGCCTCGGCGTGCGGCGGACCGGCGTGCGGCGCACCGCGCTGCCCCGGACCACCGACACCGTCCACGTCCACGGGATGCCGGTGCGCCGCAAGCACGGACCACACCACGGCAAGCCGGAGTACGACGACGCCGTCGCCGTCGCCCGGCGGACGGGCCTGCCGCTGCGCACCGTGCTCGCCCTGGCCGCCGAAAGCCCAGAGGAGCACTGATGGACACCGGCACCACCGCCGCCCGGCTCGTGGCGCACCTGACCGGCATCGGCCCGGTCGCCGTCGCCTTCTCCGGCGGCGTGGACTCCGCGCTCGTGCTCGCCGCCGCCGCGCGCGCCCTGGGACCCGACGCGGTGCTCGCCGTCACCGCCGACTCCGCGAGCCTGGCCGCCGTGGAGCTGGCGGCCGCGGTCGCGTTCGCCGAAGGCCTCGGCGTCCGCCACGTCACGCCGGGGACCGCGGAGCTGGACAACCCCGCGTACGCGGCGAACGGCCGGGACCGCTGCTACTTCTGCAAGTCCACCGTGCTCGACACCATCACCGCCGTCGCCCGCGAGCACGGCCTGGCCTCGGTGGCGACCGGGGTGAACGCCGACGACGCGCGCGATCCGTTCCGGCCGGGCATCCGCGCGGGCGACGAGATCGGCGTGCGCACCCCGTTGCGCGACCTCGGGATGACCAAGGCCGACGTCCGCGCGGTGAGCCGCCACTGGGCGCTGTCCACCTGGGACAAGCCGGCGATGCCGTGCCTGGCGAGCCGGGTGCGCTACGGCGTGGCGATCACCCCCTCGCGCCTGGCGCGGGTGGAACGCGCCGAGGCGGCGGTTCGGGCGTGGCTGGTGAGCGCGGGGACACCGAGCTGGGACCTGCGCGTGCGCGACCTCGGTGACGTCGGGCGGGTCGAGCTCGACCCGGACCTGGTCGACCGGCCCGGCATCGGCCCCGCGCTCACCGAGGTCGTGCGAGCGGCGGGGTTCGAGGGCGTCGAACTGGCGGTGTTCCGGTCGGGCGTGCTCAACCACGAGTGAGCCCGCCGACCCCGGTCCGGGAGCTGACGTCGCCGGCGCGGGAGTCGGGGGAGGGCCTACTCGGGCTGGTCGCGCGGCGCGAGCATGGCGTCGGCTCCGATGTGGTTGAGGCAGAACTCCACCGAGTGGGCCATCAGCCAGCCGGCCTGCGCGTCGCGGAAGATCCGCTGGATCGGCGAGGTGGCGACGAAGCCGGACCCGCCACCGACCTGGAGGCACAGTTGCGCGACGTCGCGGGCGACCTGGTTCGCCGTGGGCTTCGCGCGCATCGCGGAGGGCAGGAAGAGTGGCGAGTCCTGGTCGGCGAGCCAGGCGGTGTGGTGGGCGACCAGCGCGGCGGCTTCGAGCCGGAGCACGGCGTCGGCGACCTCGAACTGGAGGCGCTGCTCGGCCGCCAGGGGTTGGCCGGTGGACGGCAGGGTCCGGGTGCGCGCGTAGCGGATGAGCGTGTCCAGCGCGGTGTCGGCGATGCCGAGTGAGAGCCACGCCAGCCCCGCGGCGATGTGGTTGGGCTTGGGCCGGGGGGACGGTGGGCACCGCCGGTCGGAGCGGAGCACGGTGCCGTTCAGCCCCACGAGCTGGCTGCGGGTGGCGCGCAGTCCCAGGGTGTCCTGTGGTTCGAAGGTCACGGTGTGGTCGGGTTCGAGCCCGAACAGCGTCGGTTGCCCGTCCACGAGCGCGTTGACGAGGAAGTGGTCGGCGATCTCGCAGCCGGACACGAACCGCTTCGCGCCCGTGAGCCGGTACCCGCCGTCGACGGGTTCGGCGACCTGCTGGGGTGTGAGGAACTGGTTGCCGCCCGAGGGTTCGGACAGGGCGTTGGCGAAGCGGCGTCCCGCGATGAGCTCGTCGGCGTAGTACCGGGCCACGTCGGGGGTGGAGTGGCGCACGAGGCCTTCGGCGGCGCCGATGTGCATGAGCCACACGCAGGCGGTGGACGGGTCCGCCGCGCTGAGGACCCGCAGGATCGCGCCGACCGTGCGGTAGCTGAGCGACTGCCCGCCCCACTCCCGCGGCAGGGTGGCCTGGTCGAGACCGGCGGCGTGCAGTGCCCGCAGGTTCGCGACCGGCAGGTGCGCGGTCCGGTCGAACTCGTCGGTGGTGGCGGCGAAACCGGTGGCCAGTTCGGTGGCGACCCGGACCCACGACTGCTCGTCCGGGGGCGGGCCGAGTGGGTGGTCGTCGGGCATCGGCATGGTCATGGGTGCAGATCCTCCCGCATCGACCCGGACTCGTCGGCCACTGTTGACGATGCGCCCCTTGGTTCCGTAGACCGGAGGACGACGGTGCCACGGGACCCGTCACCCCTCGACGGAGGACGGCAGATGGCCTACACCTCGATCAGACCCGGTCAGGTCTGGTTGGACACCGACGGCAACCGGATCCAGGCCCACGGCGGCTCGGTCCTGCACCTCGACGGCACCTTCTACTGGTACGGCGAGAACAAGGAGAAGACCAAGCCGGGCAACGGCGTCTGGCACTGGGGCGTCCGGTGCTACTCGTCGACGGACCTCTACAACTGGACCGACGAGGGCCTCGTCATCCCGCCGGTCGAGGACGACCCCGGCTCGCCGCTGCACCCCGCGCGGATGGTGGACCGGCCGCACATCGTCCGCGACGAGCGCACCGGCAAGTTCGTGTGCTGGCTGAAGATCATGGGCGCCGTCCAGACGTCGACGGTGCTCGTCGCCGACCACGTCCTGGGCCCTTACGAGATCGTGCGCACCGGCCTGCGGCCGCTGGGGATGAGCGCGGGCGACTTCGACCTCGTCGTCGCGCCCGACGGCAAGGGCTACTACTACTTCGAGCGGGTGCACAGCGAGCTGATCTGCGCGGACCTCACCGAGGACCTCACCGACGTGACGGGGTACTACTCGACCCACTTCCCGCGCCGCCGGCCGCCCGAGGTCCGGGAAGCGCCGGCGCACTTCGAGCGCGACGGGCGGCACTACCTGTTCACCTCGGGGACCACCGGCTACTACCCGAACCGCTCGGAAGTGGCGGTGGCGGACACCTACCACGGGCCGTGGACCGTGCTCGGCGACCCGCACCCCGCGGACCCCGCGGCGACGTCGTTCCGGTCGCAGATCAGTTCGGTCTTCAAGCACCCGGCCAAGGAGGACCTGTACATCGCCCTCGCCGACCGGTGGTTGCCCGACGTCACCGCCGAGGTGGCCCAGCGGGCTCCCGACGTGTTCCGGCGGCTCTTCGCAGGCGAACCGGTCGAGTCCGACGCCGCCTTCAGCGGGACGGACTTCGACACGTCCGTCGCCGACTACGTCTGGCTGCCCGTCCGGTTCGACGGCGACCTGCCGGTCGTCGACTGGTACGACGAGTGGCGGATCGAGGACCACCGCTGACCCGGGCGCCTCGTCGGCGAGCGGTCAGCGGGGCCGGGGTGGCGGGTGCGGTCCGCGCGGTGGGTTCAGGGCGGCGCACGTGATCACCAGTGAGACGAGGACGAGCACGGTGATCAGGGTGGTGATGAGCACGTCGAAGAGCCACTCGAAGAGCATGGTCAGTCCTGTGGTGTGGTGGCCTTCGCGCTCGGCTGGTGAGCGGAGGGCTTGGCGCGGTGGTGGCGCTCGGCACGGCGTCGGGAGCGCAGGCTGGTCAGGACGACGGTCCCGAGCACACCGATGATCACCGCCAGGGACACGGGGGTGGGGATCTCGGGCACGCCCGGCCAGATGCCGTGCGCCCAGTGCAGCACGAGCTTCGTCCCGATGAACGCGAGGATGACGGCCAGCCCGTGGTTGAGGTGGACGAGCTTGGCCAGGGCGGTGTGCAGCACGAAGTACAGGGCGCGCAGGCCGAGCAGGGCGAACGCGTTCGTGGCGAACACCAGGTAGGGGTCGTCGGTGATGCCGTAGACCGCGGGCACGGAGTCCACGGCGAAGACCATGTCGGTGGCGAAGACGGCGACCACGACGACGGCCAGCGGCGTGAGCGCGCGTCGGCCGTGTTCGCGCACCGTGAGGCGGGTGCCGCGGTAGTCGTCGGTGACGGGCATCAGCCGCCGCAACAGCCGGACCGACCGCATCCCGGAGACCTCGTGCACGACGACGCTACCGGTGAGCGCCTCGTGGAGGATCTTCACCGCCGAGGCGAACAGGATGAGCCCGAACACCAGGAACGCCCAAGTCCCGGCAGCCAGCATGGCCGCGCCGGCGGCGATGAACACGCCGCGCAGCACCAACGCGCCGACGATGCCGAAGAGCAGGACGCGCTGCTGCACGTCGGAGGGGACGGCGAAGACGGCGAGCAGCAGCATGAACACGAACAGGTTGTCCACCGACAAGGATTTCTCGACCACGAACCCCGTCATGAACTCCAGGGCGCGGTCACTGCCGGCGGCGCTCCACAGCCAGGCCGCGAACACGACCGGCAGGGACAGGTAGAACGCCGACCAGCCGACGGCTTCCCGCATCGAGACCTCGTGCGGGCGGTGGGTGACCGCGAAGTCGGCGAGCAGCAGCGCCACCAGGACCGCGATGCTGACCAACCACAGGCCCGGTGAGCCGACGACATCCGGCGCCGGGCTCGGCGGAACCGCTGCTGACAGGGGCACCGGACCTCCCCGAACAGTCGGTGTTCGAGGTCTCCTTCACCCCGGCGGGGCGGCCTCCCGGGGACATCGACCGAGGTGTCCGTACTGACCGGGTAGGCGCTTGGGAAGTACTCCCCTCGACGCTCAGTATCAGCCCGTACGGTCAGCGAGTAAAGCCCCGGTAAAGGTGGACGGTATCGCTCGATCGGGTACGGCTGTCCGGGCCGGCCCGCCACCTCGGTCCTACGCCGCTCCAGGGCCGTCCGCGCCGTGCGTCAGCGCGTCGAGCCGGGCGCGGGCGCGGTGCACGGCGTACTCGTGGTCGAGGAGCTCGGCGCCGGCGCCGTGGCGGCCGTGGTACATGACCAGGCGCACCTGCTCGCGTTGCAGTTCGCGCAGCGCCTTGGCGGCCCGGCGTCCCCGGGCCTTCTTCAGCTGCGTGCGGGCGTGGCGGCGGCGTCGCAGGGACGGCAGGTCGGCGCGCTCCTCGGGCGTGATGAGGTCGTCGGCGACGAAGTGGTCGGCCAGCACCTTCAGGTAGGAACCTTCCTCCTTGCCCGCGAGCCACCAGATCAGGTAGCCGACGACGGCGACCGGGACGGCCTTGACGATCATCGCGGGGACGAACCCGAGGTCGGTGAACGCCGGCGAGTTCCAGAAGAAGTGCAGCGACCACGCCACCGCGAACGCCGCCGCGGCCACGGCCAGGCGTCGGGCGAACGGCCGGTGCCGCCGGGTCAGGAAGTAGCCGATGCCGAACGCCGAGATGGACGTGTACATCGCGTGGCTCCAGATCCCGCTGAGGATCCCTCGGGTGCCCAGCATGGCGCCGATGGGCGCGAACTGGTTGTCGATCGGGAACGCGATGGCGGTGTTGATCGAGTAGGACAGGTCCTCCAGGACCTGGAAGCCCAGGCCGACCATCGCGCCGGCGGCGACCACGGACAGCGCGGTGGGGAACTGGTTGCGGGCCACCAGCACCAGCAGGACCACGCCGAAGTACTTGAGGGGCTCCTCGACGCTCGGACCGGCCAGGGCGGCTCACCAGTCGGCCCCGAACTGCGGCCCGCCCAGCTTGGCCGCCAGCGAGAAGACGGCGCCGTTGGCGGTGACGGCGAGGTAGGTCGCGGCGAAGCCGCCCCAGGCGAACGCCAGCACGTAGCCCAGCGGCGGATGCTGCTCGAACAGGTCCAGCGACCGGAAGAACAGCAGCACCGGGATGGTGTAGAGGGTCCACACCACGACGCCGAACAGCACCGCGACGGGCACGATGCGGTAAGCGGTGAGCAGCTGGGTGGCTTCGAAGAACAGGCCGTTGGCGGTGAAGAACACCATCACCCAGAACGCCACGCGCCGGGGCTGGAAGAAGCTGTCGACACCGACCGGGGCCAGGACGCCCGGGGTGGGCCTGACGTGGGTCACGGGCGTGCTCCCGTCATCCGGACGCTGTCGAGCATCTCGTCGACCTGGCCGGCGGTCCGCTGGTAGGTCTCCACCGCGCTGGGACCGTAGGCGACCACCGACAGGTCGGCCCGCTCGTCCACCACGACCCACGCCCGACCCCGCAGGTGCGGACCGGCGTAGGACAGCGCGACACCGGTCAGCCCGCCGGCGGAGTGGAACGAGCTCTCGTCGCCGGTCAGCCGGATCGAGCGGTCGGCGGTGATGCTCCGCTTGGTCCGCTCGACCTCCGCCGCGGCCGTCCCGTCCCACTCGCCCACGTTCACCGAGAACGTCGCGCCCTGCCCGGCCACCTGCGACCGGCTGCCCGGCGTGGTGCCCTCGCGGATGAGCGACCACCCGTCCGCGGGCACGTAGGTGACCCCCTGGCCGACCTCGATGGTCGTCCCCGGCGCGATCGGCTCGGCCCCCGAGGTGTGGTCGTCGACCAGCACCAGCGTGCCGACCAGCACCAGGATCGCCGCGACCACGATCAACGACCCCCACCACGTCCGGTACGGCTCGCGACGGGGCAAGTCGGGGAGTCCCGCTCCTCCGGTACCGATCACGCCGCCACCTCCGCGGTCGAGCCGATCCGAGCCCGGACGAGTATGTGCACGGGCGACTGCCACCCGCATGACGAGAGGCCGGAGCCCGATCCGAGGCCGGTCGCCGTCAACCCGAACGTCGTGGGGTTCAGGCGACGGCGCAGGCCGCCCCGTTGAGGGTGAACGAGGACGGTTCGCCGGTGTTGCCGGTGTGGTTGGCCTGGAAGCCCAGGGTCACCGACGTGCCGGGCGCGATGGCGGTGTTGTACGAGACGTTGCGGGCGGTCACCGCGCCGGTGGTCGGCGCGTAGGTGGCGCTCCAGCCGCTGGTGATGGTCTGCCCGCCGGGGAGGGTGAAGGCGAGGCTCCAGCCGTTGACCGCCGTGCTGCCGGTGTTGGTGACGGTGATCGACGCGGTCAGGCCGGTGTTCCAGGCGCTCACGGTGTAGGCGACCCGGCACCCGTCACCGGGCTGCGGCGTCGTGGTCGTGGTGGTCGTGGTGCTGGTCGTCGTAGTCGTAGTCGTGCTGGTGGGCGGGGTGCCGTCGAGACCGAAGAAGCGGATGACCTGGGCCGCGTCGACGGGGATGTTGTGGGTGACGCCCTGCATGCTGATGGCCTCGACCGGCGCCATGCCCCCGGTGCTGCCGTAGCGGGTGCGGGTGTAGCCGGACTGCGGTGTGTCGGTGAACGTCGGCGTCTGGCTCAGGCCGTGGACGTTGGTCCACTGCTTGACCTGTTCGCCGAAGTTGGGGTAGCGCAGGGTGTCGTCGTTGGTCCCGTGCCAGATCTGCATCCTCGGCCTGGGCCCGGTGTAGCCGGGGTAGGCGGCGCGCACCAGGTCGCCCCACTGCTGCGGTGTCTTGATCGACTGGCCGCTGGAGCACTGGCTGTTCCACTCCGAGCCGTTGGTGGTGGCGAAGCACGCGAACGGCACGCCCGCGAACGAGGCGCCGGCGTTGAACACGTCGGGGTACACGCCGAGCAGCACGTTGGTCATCATCGCGCCGGAGGAGGTGCCGGTGGCGAAGATGCGGCCGGGGTCGGCGTTGTGGCGCTGCTTGACGTAGTCGACCATCGCCATCAGCCCGACCGGGTCGCTGCCACCGCCCCGGCGCAGCGCCGCCGCCGAGGACACGTCCCAGCACTTGCTGCTGCGGGTCACCGTCGGGTAGATCACGACGAAGCCGTACCGGTCGGCCAGGGACGCGTACTGGGTCTGGGAGTGGAACCCCGGCCCGGACCCGCCGCAGTAGTGGATCGCCAGCAGGATCCCGGGTTTGGCCGCCACCCGGTCCGGCACGTACAGGTGCATCTGCAGGTTGGTCGGGTTGGTGCCGAAGTTCGTCACCTGGGTCAGGCTCGCGGCCGACGCCTGCGGTGCGGCGAACGCCACCAACGCCGCGACCATCGCCCCCGCGACCGCCAGGATGGCGCCGGGTACCCACTTCTTCAGGTTCATCGGACCGTTTCCTCGCAGGTGAGCAGGAGACGGGGTCCGCTGCGCGCTGCCCGCCTCCCGACGTCGGTGTCGGGGGTGGTGAAATGTTACGCAGTATCGAGCGAAACAGTTCGAACCGGCAAGACCCGGAACGTTCTGCCCGTCTCATTAGCGTCGGTTGCGAGCGGGTTCACCCCTGTGGAGCAGCGTGGGGCGGCCGATTCGCGTAACGAGGAGAGTCGGTTGTGGACAGTCCATTTCGGATTCGAGGTGGTCCCGCGGCCCGCGCGGGTCGTCTCCCACGTCCTCGACCCGGGCAGACCTGCCCGACGCGCTACCCCGACGGCTGCTCAAGCCCATCTTCGTCCGGGAAACGCGATGAACCCACCCGTGACCAGCCCATTCCCGACAACCACCGACCAGGGCCGCACCGACGTCCCCGCCGGACATCGCGCACCAAGGGTCGCCCGGCTACGGGCACGGCGGCATGAGCGCCATGCTGCTGGACGAGCTCACGGGCTAAGCCTGCGCCGCCGTCTCACGCTTCGCCCTTCACGTGGCGCACGACGGCGTCGGGACTGGGCAGGATGACGGTTTCGTGCCCGTCCTCGAACCGCACCCGGTAGGGCGGCTCGCCGTCCTTGCCCAGCACTTCGAGGATCTCGGCGGTGCGGTCGTGCTGCCCGACGACCTTGCCGTGCACCACCAGCTCGTCACCGACGCCTGCCCGCATGGCACATCCTCCTCAGCCCGCTTCCAGCATGGGACACCCCTGAACGGACCGTCTCGAGCCTCCGGGGGAATGTGCGACACGAACGGGGATCACTTGCCGTGACGCGACTGGTGGGCAGGCGTGCGCCGCCTCAGGGCGGTCGGACTTCGTGCACTTCGAGGGGAACGCCCTGCTGGCAGGTCGTGGGTATGCCCGGCTTGGGCGTTCCGCGCACCTGGACCGTGAGGCCGGGCCGCAGCAGGGCGCGGTCGCCGCCGAGGAGCAGGTAGTCCTCGGTGTCGGCGTCCAGCACCAGGCAGCCGGCCTCCACACCGGTCCGGACGACGCCGGTCACCGTCACGTCGGCGCGGTCACGGGTCGGAGTCCGGGTCGGCGTGGAGGTCGGTGCGGTGGTGGGTGCGGAAGGTGGCACGGGTGGTCGGACGTCTTCCGCAGGAGGCGCCCCGCAGGCCGTCGCGGTGAGGACCGCGGCCGTCGCCGCGAGGGCGAACCGATGATGTCGTCGCATGGCCGGATCACCTCCGTTCGGCCGGCTGACGCCCGGCCTTCTCCGGCACGCTTGGTCGGCTACCCGTTTCCGGGGCCGTGCACACGGGTGCCGAGCGGGCGTCGGAAGTGGTGATCTCCCGGATCCGGGCGGACCATCGACCCGGTGGTGACGGTGTTCCTGTGCGGTGACGTGATGACCGGCCGCGGGGTCGACCAGATCCTGCCGCACCCGGGCGACCCACGGCTGCACGAGCCGTACGTCCGGGACGCGCGGACCTACGTGGCGTTGGCGGAGCAGGAGAACGGTCCGATCCCCCGCCCGGTCGACTTCGCGTGGCCGTGGGGAGACGCCCTGCACGTGCTGGACCGGGAGGCGCCGGACGTCCGGTTGATCAACCTGGAGACCAGCGTCACGGGTGACGGCGAGAGGGACGTCGCCAAGCAGTTGCACTACCGGATGAGTCCGGGGAACGTGCCGTGCCTGACCGCGGCCCGACCCGACGCCTGCGCGCTGGCCAACAACCACGTGCTCGACTTCGGTCGGCGCGGACTGGTCGACACGCTCGACGCGCTGACCGGCGCCGGGATCGCGGTGGCGGGCGCGGGACGCACCGCGAGCGAGGCGGAGCACCCGGCAGTCCTGCCCGCCGGTCGCGGGAGCCGGGTCGTCTTCTTCTCGCTCGGGGCGGGATCCAGCGGAATCCCGCACAGTTGGGCTGCCACCCGGAACCGGGCCGGGGTCAACCTGCTACCGGACGTGTCCGAGGACGTGGCCCTCGACGTCACCACGCGCGTGTGCCTGATCAAGCGTCCCGGTGACGTCGTCGTGGCCTCGCTGCACTGGGGATCCAACTGGGGCTACGACGTTCCCGACTCGGACGTCGACTTCGCGCACGCTCTCGTCGACGGCGGGGTGGACATCGTGCACGGCCACTCCTCTCACCACCCGCGCCCGATCGAGGTCTACCACGGCAAGCTGATCCTGTACGGCTGCGGCGACCTCATCAACGACTACGAAGGCATCACGGGCCACGAGGAGTACCGCGACGACCTGCGCCTGCTGTACTTCGCCGCGGTCCGGCCGGACACGGGCCACCTGGTCGGGCTGCGGATGGCCCCGATGCGCGTCCACCGGATGCGCCTCCACCACACCGACCGTGCCGGCACCGACCACCTGCGTTCGGTCCTCGACCGAATCAGCCACCCGTTCGGGTCACGGGTCGACCTGCGAGAGGGCATGCTCGACCTGCGCATGGAAATCAGCGAGCAGAAACCGCCAGGCCGACGTTCCTGACCGAGTCGGCGACTGTCCACAATAGAGAGTGTTGCACCGGATCTGTCGCGACGTTCACGCGCTCAGCGCGGTGGGCCGAGGACGACTTGGCCGAACTCGTCGGCCGCCTTGGCCATCAGCTCGGGTGACAGCTCGAAGCCTGCCGGCCTCGGGGTGGACAGGTCCCGCCCGGCCATGCGGAACATGCCTTCGAGGCCACCGGGGGTGGCGATCATCAGCAGGTCGGCGTGGTCGGAGGTGATGCGGTAGCCGTGGGGCACGTTGCGGGGCAGGTAGATGATGCCGCCCTCCTCCAGTTCGACCGCGTCCTCGTCGCCCGACCACACCAGCGCGGTGCCGGAGATCAGCATGAAGATCTCGTCTTCCCTGGTGTGCAGGTGGAACGGTGGCGCTTCGCCCTTCTCGGCGGCGAACCGGCCGACCGTGAGCTGTCCGCCGGTGGCCGCGCTGTCGAGCAGGACGGAGAACGTGCTGCCGCCGATCCACTCCAGTTGCTGCTGTTCCCCGGGCTGTGCCAGGTGCACCATGCTCATCGAACCGCTCCTCCTCCGACCGCACGTCAGCCAGTTACCTGTTCGAACAGGAAAGTTCGCGTGCCTGTTCCGGGTCGGACTGCGAAGTGGTCCACGACACCACTGGCGCGAGGTCGGTCGTCAGCGCACGGCGAGCACGAGACGCCGCAGGCCGGCCAACGCGTCGTCCACGACCGTCGAGGGCAGGCGCTTGGTCACGTCCAGCATCTCCTGCGTGATCGTCTGGGGCGGCAGGTGCTTGTTGGTCAGCTCGTCGACGTCCTTGACGAAGCCGGTGCAGGCGGTGCCGGCCTGAGCGGTGGTGATGAGGAACAGGTGGATCGCGGTCCGCGGCTGTCCTTGCGCCTCGTTCCGCGTCCACGTCGACTCGACCGCTTGTGCGCAGGACTTGAGGGACTCGCGCAGTTTCACCCCGTGCCAGGTGAGCTTGTCCTGCACCCACTCGGCCAGCAGATCGGTCGCGTACGCCTGGAAGGTGTCCCTCGTGGCGTGGTCCAGGAAGATCTCGACCCCCGTCGAGGGGCTCGCGGGCGTGGTGCTCACCTCGGCCTTCGCCAGTGAGGGCAGCAGCGTCCAGCCCGGCGCGGGCAACGACGTGCGGGCCAGGTCCGCTCTCACCGCTCCGGCCAGGTCGTCGTGCACCGGTTGCGTGACGGTGACCCGGGCGGTCGGTGCGGAGACGAGCAGGACCACTTTGGAGCCGTTGGTGACCTCGACGTCGCCGTTCAGGCGCCGACACGCCGTGACGAACAACGACCAGGGGGCCTGGACCGGGATCGGGGCGCAATAGCGGCCCGCGGTGGACGCCGTCGGCACGGTCACGGTCGCCGGGAAGGTCGTGGGAGGGGCGTCGCCGGTAGTGGTCGGCCCTGGATCCGAATGTCGGCAACCGGAAGCGATCAGCACGACGGCCAGTGCGGTGGCAGTGCGGCGCGAGAACGGCATCGCGCCACCTCCTCGATGAGATGAACCCCTGCACAAGGGGTGTCGCAGCGGAGGGCAGGGCGTTACGGCGCGGGCGCGGCACCGCGTACCGGCATCGGGGCGACGGGGTCCGCCCGCCCTCGGCTCCGACGCCGCCGGGGTGGTGCTCGCGGTCGGAGGCCGTGGTGCACGCGCTCGCCGCACTGCTCGGCACCCAGCCCTCGGCCGTCACGGCGCACGCGAAGTTCACCGATCTCGGGCTGGACTCGCTGCTCGCCGTCGCCCTCACCCGCAGACTCCACGTGGACCTGGACATCTCCCTGACCCCCGCGGAGGTATGGGCGCACCCGTCGCCCGCCGAACTGGCCGGGCACATCGACTCGTCGTTGGGGTAGCACTCGCGCACCGGGACCAGCGGTGGCCGCACCCGCGCCGGCCGCCGCCGGTACTCGCGGCACCGAGCAGGTCTCCTGTGCGTTTCGGGGTGGGTCGGTTATGCGCGGCCTTGGCTCGCTGCCGCGCTCAGCATGTCCAAGTCGATGGAGTACCAGGTCGATCCGAGGAAGGCGTGCAGCACATCGCCTCTGCCGGTGTAACGCAGTCCGCGGGCCTCCAAGCCGTCGGGCAGGACCAGACGGCAACGCCCGCCTTGCTGACGTACCCCGTCCTGGCAGATCCGCAGCAGCGTCGCGACGTCGTACTCGGGACCCGAGCCGCGGAGGAGGGCGAGGTCCGGACCGCGTCGCAGCAGCTGGTGGGCCGACCTGTACGGGGAGGGTCCCCAATCGGTCACCGCGGTGCCGACGGCGGACAGGATGTGGAACTTGTTGTAGGGGCAGAAGTAGGCGGTCTCACCGTCGACGTTGAGCGAGTAGCAGTCGGAGATGTAGGGCAGACCGGCATCGAACGGGTAGAGCCACTCGGTGGTCAGATCGTCCCTGAAGCGGGCGAGCCCGTGCCCTTCCGGACCACTCCCGCCCATCGCTTCGTCGAAGTACCCGACCCAAACCTTGCCCGCGGGCGTGGTCAGCAGCTCCTCGATGGCGTCACCGATGTATCCGCTGTGCTCAAGCTCGCCGCCGCTGGTCCACACCTCCGCGTTGACCGCGCCGGGCTTGGCCCGTGCAGCCGCCAGGAGAACGCGCTCGTCGGGCAGCGGCTGCACGAAACTCACCCGCAGGTCCGTCTCCACCTCGATCGCGCCGACGACCCTCCGCCGGCCGCCGACGTGCCAGGTCACCTGCTTCCGCTTGCCGCCGTCGCGGTACGGCCACACGGCGAAGGCCGTGCCGTCGGGACCCACGCTCACCGCCTCGGGCTCCCACGTCGTCGCGGTGGGGTCCGCCGGCCTCACGAAGCCGTGCCGTCGAAGCGGCACGACCGGCAGCGTCAACACCTCCACCCGCCGCCGAAGGCTCGCCCGGTCGCGTTCCGCGTTGGTGCTCATGACCGAGATCATCCCAGGTGGGAAGGGCCCGGTTGGGTCCCGCGCGCCGAACGGTCCCGGCGGATGCAGGTTCGACCGGTGTACCTTCGCCCCGTGGGACTGGTCGAGTCTTTGTACGCTCGACGGCTGCGCCGTCAGGTGGCGAGCGGTCTGCTTCCCCGCCACGTCGCGCTCATCATGGACGGGAATCGTCGCTGGGCCCGCGAACGGGGTTACGCGAACCCCAGCATCGGTCACCTGCACGGCGGTGAGCACCTGGAGACCGTCCTGGGGTGGTGCGCCGACCTCGGCATCCGGTATGTGACCGTGTTCGTCGCGTCGAGCGACAACCTGCGCAAGCGCGGTTCGGAGGAGACGGCCTTCCTGATGGAGGTCGTCGAACGGGTCGTGGTCGACCGGGTGGTGGCGCGGTCGGAGAGGTGGCGCCTGAACGTGACCGGGCGGCTCAACCTCCTCCCCGACTCGACCGCGCACGCGCTCAAGAGGGCGCGGGACATGACGTTGGAGCGTGCGACCGACTCGGAGTTTGACGGTCGCGGTCGGCTACGACGGCCGCGAGGAGATCGTCGACGCGGTCCGCTCGCTGCTCGACCAGGCCGCCGAACGCCGTGTCACCGTTGAGGAACTGGCCGCCACGCTCACCGTCGAGGACATCACCGCCCACCTCGACCCCGCCGGCAGGCCGGACCCCGACCTCGTCATCCGGACCAGCGGCGAACGCCGGCTCTCCGGTTTCCTGTTGTGGCAGGCCGCCGATTCCCGGTTGCACTTCTGCGACGTCTACTGGCCCGCTTTCCGGCAAGTGGACTTCCTGCGCGCATTGCGCTCTTACGCGGTGCGGCGGGGTTCCCAGCCACGCCCCTCACGATGTGCGAAACCTCGTCCGTGAGCTGCCGGCGAGGGGTGGGCCACGCGCCCTCGGTCAGGGCCGGAGCCAGCGGCCGAACCACGTGCGGGTCCGGTGCAGGACGTCCAGTTGGTGGTGGCGTTCCCGGATCGAGTGCCCCTCCCTCGGGTAGATCACGAACTCGTGCTCGACGCCGAAGTGGCGCAGCGCCCGGTGGAGGTACACGGACTGGCCGAGGGGCACGTTGGTGTCCTCCGCGCCGTGCAGGATGAGCACCGGCGTGCGAATGCGACCGGCGAAGGAGATCGGACTGACGGCGTCGTGCGGATGCGGACCGATGCCGGACCACCCCGTGCTGCCGCCGAGCGCCGCTTCGAACTGGCCGTGCTCGCCGGTCGCGGCGAGCATGCCCCAGTCGACGACCCCGGCGAGGACCAGCGCGGCGCGGAACCGGTCGGTCTGGCCCACGGCCCAGGCGGACATGAACCCGCCGTGGCTCCCGCCGGCGATGCCCAGCCGATCCGGGTCGGCGACGCCCTCGGTGACGAGCAGGTCGATGCCGGTCAGGATGTCGGTCCACTCCTCCTGCCCGACCCGGCCCGCCACGCTGAGGGCGAACCGGTGGCCGTGACCCTGGCCCCCGCGCGGGTTGGGCAGGAACACCGCGTAGCCGGCGGTGGCCAGCCACTGCGCGCTGGGGAACCAGAACAGCTGGAGACGATCGGCGTAGCGGTCGTACGGGCCTCCGTGCACGATCGTGACGAGCGGGAACGGGCCGTCCGAGGCGGTTCTCCCGACTGGCAGCACGAGCAGGCCGTCGAGGTCGAGGCCGTCGGCGGCGCGGTAGGCCAGCGGTCGTTGGGTCCCCAGAGCGGTGCCGTTCAGTTCCGGACGGGTGTCGGTGATCTTTCGCAGCGGCCCGGTCGGTGGCCCGACGTGGACGTTGGCGGGCTCGTACCGGGTGCCGGTCAGAGCCCCGATCTGCTCGCCGGCGGGTGTGGTGGTGAGGTCGTCGAGGCGGCCGGGGTGCTGCGACAAGGTCGTGGGACCGGTCGGCTCGAGCCGGGCCAGGGTCGTGTTCAGGCCGTCGGCGAACACGACCAGTGGAGCGGTATCGGTCTGGTGCAGTTCGGTGGGGCACATCGGGAGGCCGGACGTCCGGTTGCGCAGGACGCGGCTGTCCACGGCCAGGTCGAACACGGCGGTGCCGGCTTGCAGCGACGGCGGGGTGAGGGCGAGGTAGCCCAGGTGCCAGCCGTCCTCGCCAGGCCACCAGGCCAGCGACCGTGCGTCCGCCCCGACCGCGCCGAGGTCCACGGTGGCCCCGGTCGTGGGGTCGAACAGGTGCAGGCGGCCGGTGCGAGGGCCGTAGTCGTGGTCGCTGCCGGCCTGGGTGAGCACGGCGAGCGGGCCGCCGTCGGGTCGTTGCCGCAGTTCCACGACGTGCCGGTCGCCGAACACAGCCGGCGTCGTGACCTGGCCGGTGTGCAGGTCGAGCAGGCGCAGTCGGGCCCGCGGTTCGCGTTCGCCGACCACAACGGCGTCGTCGCGGTCCCGGGCGCGGCGCATGTCCTGTTCGGTGGGTTCGTCCTGGGCGAGCAGGGCGACCAGGTCGGGGTCCGCGAGCGGCAGGTGGTCGATGATGCCGGCGCGCCAGTGGGTCACCGCGGTCACCGCGCCGGAGGCGAGGGTGAGCCGGTGCACCTGCGAGGTGCCGCGGTCCGCGCGGTCGGACCGGAAGAACACCGTGCCCGAGTCCGCGGACCAGCGTGGTCGGGACTCCGTTGCGGTGTCGGTGGTCGCCCGGCGCGACGCGGCGGCGCCGTCGGTGTCGACGAGCCGGAGTTCGGTGTCGAGGTGGTCACCGGTCCGGCTGGTGGGAGCGAGGACGTAGCAGAGCAGCTTCCCGTTCGGGGCAAGGGCTGGGGTCTGCGGTGCGCGACCATCAACCACGTGTTCGGCGGTCAGATCCGTCATGTGATCAGTCTGCCGCCCTCTCGCGGACGCCGAGCCGGAGCGCTTTCCGGGATCGCAGCGACCCGACAAGGCAGCGGTCGGCGAAGGGGACGCCCAGGACCTGCTGCGCGAGCTGCGGCAGGACCCGGCGGTGGCCGAGGTTTCGCTCGACTACGAGCGGCGTACCACGGCCACGCCCGGAGACCCGTTCTTCGCGAGCCACCAACTGTCCTGTTCGGACACGGTTCGGCTGGGACAGGCTTGGGACGTCAACAAAGGCTCGACCGGTCAGGTGGCCGCGGTGCTGGACACCGGCGTCAACGGGCTGCACGACGATCTGCGAGGTGTGACGGTCACCGGCTACAACGCCCTGACCGGCGTGGAGATCGCGGCCGGCGCCGACTCGGACGACCACGGCCACGGCACGATGACGGCCGGGATCGCCGCGGCGAACACCGGCAACGGGATCGGTATCGCCGGTGCGGCCTGGACCGCCCGCGCGATGCCGGTCAAGGTGCTCGACGCCGGTGGCCGCAGCGACTCCACCACCGAGTACCGGTGGGTCCACGCCGGGTCGACGGCGTTCATCGGGTGCGACTCCCCGATCACGACGGTCCGGGTCAGGTGAGCGGGTTCGACCCGAACCGGTCGTGACCGGCCGGCTCGTGACCGGTCGCGGCCGGCGCTGTCGCCACCTGGGAGACGGCCTCCGCATGGTCTGCGCACCCGCGGAGGCCGTCGCCGGTGGGAGCCGTCTGGTGATCTCACCGCCTCGGCGTCACCGGAGGCAGTCGCGGACGGCCTTGGCCAGGTCGGCCGCGCGCGGGTCGTCGGGGCGGAAGTTCCACAGGTTGGTGACGTAGGCGAAGCCGACACCGGCGTCCGGGTCGGCGAAGCCGATCGACCCGCCGGAGCCGGGGTGGCCGAACGACCCCGGGCCGAGCATCGGCATCGGCGGGCAGGACCGCCAGAAACCGAGGGACATGTTGAAGGAGCGGTCGGCCGGGATCTCCAGGCCCGCGGGCAGGCCGTGCATGCGGGTCCCGCCGGTCTGGACCTCCGTCGCCCGCTCGACGGTCGCCGGGTCGAGCAGCCGCACGCCGTCGACGTCGCTGACCGTGGCCGCGTACATGCGGGCGATCGAGTGCGCGTCGGCGACCATGTTCGCGGCCGGGAACTCGGCGGCGCGCCAAGCACGGGTGGTGAAGTAGGCGGAGGTGTTGTCGAAGGCGCCGCCGACCTCGCCGGCGCGGGCCTGGACCGAGTCCGCGCCCCAGACGGCCTGGACCCAGGCGGTGACCGTGTCGGCGTCCAGCCCGGTCGTGGCGATCATCCCGGCGAGCAGTTCCTCCACGCTGAACGGTGCGGCGTAGTGGAGGGTGGCGACGCGGTCCTCGTGCTCCTCGGGCAGCCCGATCCAGGCGTCGAGGCCGAGCGGGGCGGCGACCTCGTCGGCGAAGTACGTGCCGAGTGACTTGCCGGTGACCCGGCGGACGACCTCGCCGACGAGGAACCCGTAGGTCATGCTGTGGTAGACGTGCTCGGTGCCCGGCTGCCACAGCGGCGCCTGCGCTTCGAGCGCGCGGATGACCGGGTCCCAGGCGCACGCCTGCTCGAACGTCAGCGGCCCGTCCACGATCGGCAGGCCGACCTGGTGCGAGAGCAGCCAGCGGACCGGGATGTCGGCCTTGCCGTTCGCGCCGAACTCCGGCCAGTACCTGGTCACCGGGGCGTCGAGGTCCAGCTCGCCGCGTTGGACCAGCATGTGGGCGCAGATGGCGGCGGCGCCCTTCGTGGTGGACGCGACCTGGACGATCGTGTCCCCGGTCCACGGGCGGTTGGTCTCGCGGTCGGCCAGGCCGTCGCGCAGGTCGACCACCGGTCGTCCGCCGACGTAGACGGTGCACGCCGCTCCGACCTCGCCGCCGTCCGCGAAGTTCGCGCGGAAGACGTCGGCGACCTTGCCCCAGCCCTGCTCGACCTGCTCGTAGGTGGTGTTCATGGTGATTGGTCCTTCCTGGTGGGTCGGGGTTCAGGCCGTGGCGCGGTGGATGACGATGTCGTCGAGCCGGGTGCGGGCGTGGATCTTGACGGTGTCGGTGGGGTTGGTCGGTGCGGGCAGGGTGTTGCGCACGACGCCCTTGGTGCTGTTGGCGTCCACTTCGGCGGTGGCGTCGTCGGGGACGCCGATCTCGATGCCGCCGGAGGCGTTGGCGAGTTCGACCTGGCCGCGGGTGACGTGGCCGATGCGGATGGGGCAGTTGGCGGCGCGGGCGGTGACGCTGCCGTCCGCGTGGTCGACGGTGAAGGCGCCGTTGGAGCCGCCGAGGTCGATGTCGGAGCGGGCGTGGCCGATCCAGACCTCGCCGGTCGTGCCCTGGTAGCGGACGGTGCCGTCGACCTCGCCCAGCCGCAGGCCCGCCGTGCCGCCGTCGACGTCGACGGCGCCCGCGACGTGGTCGACCTGGACCGTGCCGCCGCCGAGGTTGCCGCGCAGCGCGGCGACCCGGTCGAGGAGGACGTGGCCGGAGGCGGTGTTGAGCTCGCAGGCGCCGAGTGGGCCGGTGGCGCGCACGTCGCTCCACGCGGTGTTCAGGACCAGTGCGGAGCCGGCGGGCAGCTCGACGGTGATGGCGACCGAGCCGGTCTTGTCGCCGGACTTGGTGGTCTTGATCGACAGCGTGCCGTCGGTGAAGTCGATCTTGGTGCGTTCCGCGACCTTGACGTCGGTCTTGTTCGCGCTGTCGAGCGGCTCGACGTGCACGACGGTGTCGGCGCGGTCGCCGGCGGTGACCCGGACGTGGGCGCCGGCGGTGGTCAGCGCGGCGGTGACGGGTGCCGGCGTGGTGAAGCTGGGCATGTCGCATCTCCCCTGGTGAGTGGCCCGTCCGGGGTGGTCGGGCCGTTCGATGGGGATACGATCACCGGCCGCGCTGACACCGTGCAGCCACGGCGCTGACACTGTCCTGTCCGCGGCCCGGTGGCGATGACAGCGCCACCGCCCGGCACATCGCGCTCTGTCAGCTGTCGCCGACGTGGACGGTGCCGCCGAGGGCTACGACCTGTTGTTCCAGATCCCGGGTTCCGGCTTGGTGCCGGAACGGGGTCGAGGTCCAGCTTGCGCCGGAACGCCGCCGGCGGACCAGACCTTGGAGGTATTCCCGTCGAACGGGGGTGGACGCCTGTGAGGTCGACCGCCCGGCCTGGTCGTCGGTGTGAGATCAACAAGACGCTGACTAGTCCTCTGGGGTAACGAGATGCGTGTCGGCCGGTATGCGGCAGGGTGTCTTGTGCGTTGCAGCGCGGATGCGTATACATACCGACCATAGATCGGATGTATGAGCGGGGGGTGCGCGCGGTCGCCGAAGTTGTCCGGCTCTGCGATCGATGTCAACAGTCGAAACCGAGGAGCGCAGTTGCAGCGAACGAGTTGTCCGACCACCGCCGCGCTCGACCGCACAGGTCGAGTTGCCGGCGCCGGGCGTGCCGCCGGCTCGGCCGCGGACGAGATGCGCACCCTCCGCCGTGCGGGGGTGCGGCGATGAGCGGTGACACCCGGGAACTGCCGCGACGTCCACTCGGGACCACCGGCGTCACCGTGACCGAGTTGGGGTTCGGCGCCGCGCCGATCGGCAACCTCTACCGGGCTCGACCGGACGACGTGGCCCACGCCGTCATCGAGGCGGCCTGGGCGGAAGGGGTGCGGTACTTCGACACCGCGCCCCACTACGGGCTCGGCCTGTCCGAACGGCGGCTCGGCGCCGCGTTGGCCGGCCGGCCGCGCGACGACTACGTCATCTCCACGAAGGTCGGACGGCTGCTGGAGCCGAATCCCGCGCCCACGGGCTCGGACCTGGCGCACGGTGGGTTCGACGTGCCGGACGACCAGGTCCGCGTCCGCGACTACAGCGCCGACGGGGTGCTGCGCAGCATCGACGCCAGCCTGCGGCGCCTGGGTGTCGACCGGATCGACATCGTGCTCGTCCACGATCCCGACGACCACGTCGACCAAGCGCTGACCGAAGCCGTTCCCGCCCTGGTCGCGCTGCGCGAGCAAGGGGTCGTGCGGGCGGTCGGCTTGGGGATGAACCAGTGGCAGGCGCCGCTGCGGGCGGTCCGGGAGACCGACGTCGACGTCATCATGGTGGCCGGCCGTTGGACCCTCGTGGATCGAACGGCGGCGCCCCTGCTCGACGCGTGTGCGGAACGCGGGGTGTCGGTCCTGGCCGCCGCTCCCTACAACTCCGGTCTCCTGGCTCGGCCCTGGCCGCCGGACGACGCCTACTTCGACTACGGGCCGGCGCCGGCCGACGTGCTCGCGGTGGCCCGGTCGTGGGCCGGGACGTGCGAGCGGCACGGGACCACGCTGCCGCACGCGGCCATGGCGTTCCCGTTGCGACACCCTGCCGTCGCGTCCGTGGTCACCGGGCTCGGCGCGGTCGACCACGTCCGTGCCGCCGCGGACCGGATCCGGGAACCGGTGCCGGAAGGCCTGTGGGCCGCCGGCCGGTGAACCGCCGGGGCTTAGGTGGCGTCGAGCCAGTCGCAGCTCTCGCGCCACAGCCGGCCCGTCTCCACGAGGCCGGGGTCGTCCTTGACGAGCGACGCCGCCATGTCGACGCGGAACCCGGCGACCCCCAGGTCGAACCAGTGCGCCATGATCTCCCGCAGCGCGGCGCGGTTGGCCCGCGGCCCGTCGGCTTCGACCGGGGCGCGCCACGGCTCGTCGGGGTCGGTGCGCGCGTAGCCGAAGTTGAGCGCGGGCCGCACGGGGAAGAAGTTCGGCAGGTAGGAGCCGCCGCGCCGCCCCGAGCCGGGCACGAAGCCCTCGACGGGGACGTCGCTCCACACGTACCGGTCGTCGTCCGGGTCGTCGGCGGACGCCCGGAACCAGGGGTGCTGGTCGGAGGTGTGCCCGGCGACGACGTCGAGCCACACGGCGCCGACGCCCAGCCACCGCAGGTAGTCGAGCCGGGCGGTGATCTCGGCGAGGTCGCCGATCCCGTCGGCGCCGGCACGGCCGGAGTCCGCGAAGCTCTGCGGGTACAGGTGGGTAGTGCCGCTGCCCGATCTCGGACGTCAGACCGTGCCGGTGATCGTCGCCTTGATGGCCAGAGCGGCGCCGGACCTGGCCCACTCGCTGTGGTCGAACGGCTGCACGTCCAGCTCCACCAACGCCGGGTCGTCGTCGAAGGTGTCCTCGATGCCGTCGTGCACCAGTTGCGTCGAGACCTCGTACAGCGGCAGGCCCTCGCCGGTGAGCAGGACCTTCTGCGGGTCGACGGCGTTGGCGACGGTGCCGATGAGCACGCCGAGCGCGTAGCCGGCCTCGTCGAACACCTGCCGCGCCTGCGGGTCTCCCGCGCGGGCCCGGTCGAGTGCCTCTTCGTAGGTGGGGCGACCGGTCAGGCGTCGCAGTATCACGTGCGTCAGCAGGTAGGCGGAGACGCACCCGCGCCGGCCGCAGCCGCACAGCGGTCCGCGTGCGTCGACGAGGGTGTGGCTGAAGCAGGGCGGCAGGCCGTGCGCGCCTTCGACGAGGCCGCCGTTGAGGATCAGCCCGGTGCCGACGCCCGCGCCGACGGTGATGACCGCCATGGACCGCAGTCCGGCGCCGGGACCGAACCAGTGCTGCGCCGCGGTGAGCGCCTGCACGTCGTTGCCGACCGCGGTGGGGACGCCGGTGGCCCGGGTTACCGCGGCCTTGAGCGGCACGTCGGTCCAGCCGAGGTGCTCGTCGCGCACCACCACACCGTCGAGGGCGATCCCGCCCAGCGTCACCCCCACGCCGGTCGCGAGGGGGAAGCGCGTGGCCACGTCGGCGATCTGGGCGACCACGTCGTCGGGGTCGGGGGAGCGCAGCGGCTCGTGGGTGGCGGCGACCGCAGTCGTGGTCAGGTCGGTCATCGTGGCGTAGAGCCGTTCGGCGGTCAGCTTCACGCCGAGGAAGTGGTGTGCCCCGCCCCGCACGTGGAGCATCTCGGAGGGCCGACCGGCCGAGGGGTGCGGCCGGTTGTCGCCCTGCACCAGAAGCCCTTCGAGCATCAATGACCTGGTCACGCGGGTGAGGGTCGGCCGGGACAGGTGCAGCCGGTCGGCGATCTCGGCCCGGGACAGCGGCCCGTGGACCAGCACCTCCAGCAGGACGTCCCGGGCGACGGAGGACAGGTCCGGCCACGAGGGAGTGGTGCGGGTGCCGGCTTCCGAGGTCACCGGCCGACGATACCGGGGCTCCCGGAGCGCGGTGCTCGCCGTCGCGTGGGGTGTTGTCACGAAACCACTCCTCGTGCGTGTGGGAGCGTTACCAGAGTTCATTACTAAGCGTGATATTCGGTGAACCGACCACCTGCGTAGTGGGAGTGACTTGAGCGGGCGTCCTCGCGTCGATCGGTTCACCTGTTCACCTCCGGTTCGGCGGGGAGGGGTGTGGGTTCATCGGCCCCGCGTGGCACGCCCGCCTGGGTGTGGCTGGTGGTGAGTGCGATCAAAACTACTGGTCAGGGACCTATACGGGCAGGCGTTGACTTCTCGGCGATGGCGGACGTACCGTGTGGGAGCACAAGTTCCAGCTAGAAACTAATACGGTTCGCAGTCAGGCGCCACCCCGTTCCGCGACCGGGCCGCGACGGCTCGGGTCGAGCTGGTGGACCTCCGGGCTGCGGCCATGCAATGACGTACTGTCAACAGCTCTTCTGGGAGCGCTCCCAGGACCGTGGAGCAGTCGAACCCTGTACGAGGCTTGAGCTGGGCAGACAAACCGGACAAGTGTCATCGACTCAACGAGGTGTCGAAAGACCATGAGAACAAGGATCGCTGCGGCCGTCGCCGCGCTGCTCGTCGCCGCCGGCTTAGGGACGACCGCCCTGTCACAGGCCCAGGAAGCCGCCCCGGAGGCAGTGGGCCTGCACGTCAGCGGGACCAAGGTCGTGGAGGCCGGCGGGCAGCCGTTCGTGATGCGGGGTGTCAACCACCCGCACGTCTGGTTCACCGGCGAGACCGACTCGTTCGCCGACATCAAGGCGCTGGGCGCGAACACCGTGCGCGTGGTGCTGGGCACCGGGAAGCGGTGGGGGCCGTCCACCGACGTGCCCGCCGTGATCGACCTGTGCAAGCGCAACCGGATGATCTGCGTGCTGGAGGTGCACGACACCACCGGGTACGGGGAGGAGGGCGCGGCGGCGTCGTTGGACGAGGCGGCGAACTACTGGATCGGCCAGAAGAGCGCTCTGGTGGGCCAGGAGGACTACGTCGTCATCAACATCGGCAACGAGCCGATCGGCAACGTCGACGCCGCGCAGTGGACCGATGCGACCGCGAACGCGGTGAAGAAGCTGCGGGCCAACGGTTTCGAGCACCTGCTGATGGTCGACGGGCCGAACTGGGGCCAGGACTGGCAGAACGTCATGCGGGACAACGCCCAGACCATCTGGAACGCCGACTCCCGCCGCAACACCGTGTTCTCCATCCACATGTACAGCGTCTACAACACAGCCTCGAGCATCACTTCCTACTTCGACGCCTTCCAGAGCAAGGGCCTGCCGCTGGTCGTCGGCGAGTTCGGCTGGCAGTTCAAGAGCGGTGAGGTCGACCACGAGACGATCCTGAGCGAGGCGCAGAAGCGGGGCCTGGGCTACCTGGCCTGGTCGTGGAGCGGCAACTCCGACCCGATCCTGGACATGGCGACCGCCTTCGACCCCGCCCGGCTCACCACGTGGGGTCAGCGGATCTTCAACGGCGCCAACGGCATCAAGGCCACCGCCAAGGAAGCCGCGATCTTCGGCGGCACGACCACGACCACCACGACCACCACGACGACGACCACCACCACGACCACCACGCCCGGCGGCGGACTCGCCTGCACCGCCGCCTACACGGTCACCAACCAGTGGCCGGGCGGCTTCCAGGGCGAGGTCCGGATCACGGCGGGGACGTCGGCGATCAAGGGCTGGACCGTCACCTGGACCTTCGCCGACGGCCAGGCCATCACCAACGCCTGGAACGCCACCGTCACCAGCAGCGGCTCGACCGTGACGGCCCGCAACGCCGGCTACAACGGCAGCCTCGGCGCGGGCGGCAGCACCTCGTTCGGGTTCACGGCCTCGTCGCGCGGCGCGAACAGCGCCCCGACCGCCTCCTGCACCGCGAGCTGACCCGGTCACACCCGTGGGGGGGGGGGGGGGGGGCCACCCCCCCCCCCCCCCCCCCCCCGCGCGGGGGGGGGGGGGGGGGCCCCCCCCCCCCCCCGCGGGGGGGGCGGGGGGGGGGGGCGGGCGCCCCCCCCCCCCCCCCGGGGGGGGGGGGCCCCCCGGCCGGTCTGGCAGGCTCGGCCGCGACCACGGGGCACGGCGGCCGACCGTTGGTGACCCAGCGTCGTCAGGCCATTGCGCGGGATCACACGAACCACCGCAAAGCCGAGTCGCGCTCGCACGGTCCGTCACCGGAAATCTCGCGGCGACCCGGACTGGTTGCGGGCGGAACTGCTTGCTTCAACCCCGCGAAACGTGCCTGTAACACCAGGGGCGGGACAGTTCACCTGTACGAAACCTGAGGCGCAACCGCGTGAAACAGGACATACCGATGCTCCCTGCAACCGACGTGCAGTGGAGGTCGACGTGGATACAGGGGACACCGCCTGGGTGCTCACCAGTGCCGCACTGGTGCTGTTGATGACGCCGGGACTTGCCTTCTTCTACGGGGGCATGGTCCGGTCGAAGAGTGTGCTCAACATGATGATGATGAGCCTGGGCGCAATCGCCGTGGTCGGTGTGCTCTGGGTGTTGGTCGGCTATTCGATGGCGTTCGGCACCGACGTCGGCGCCGGCCTGCTCGGCAAGCCGTTCGAGTTCTTCGGCCTCGACGGCCTGCTCGGCAAGGAGTCGTTGTCGGGGACCATCCCGAGCACCGTCTTCGTCGCGTTCCAGGCGATGTTCGCCATCATCACGGTGGCGCTGATCTCCGGCGCGATCGCCGACCGGGCGCGCTTCGGGCCGTGGCTGCTGTTCGCCGGCCTGTGGGCCGTGCTCGTGTACTTCCCGGTCGCGCACTGGGTGTTCGACTTCGACGGCAAGGACGCTGACGGCAACGTCGTCGACGCGGGCGGCTGGATCGCCAACAAGCTGCTCGCCATCGACTTCGCGGGTGGCACGGCGGTCCACATCAACGCCGGTGCGGCGGGCCTCGCGCTGGCGCTCGTCCTCGGCAAGCGCGTCGGTTGGCCGAAGGACCGGATGAAGCCGCACAGCCTGCCGCTGGTCGTGCTGGGCGCGGGTCTGCTGTGGTTCGGCTGGTTCGGCTTCAACGCGGGCTCCGCCCTCGGCGCGAACGCCACCGCCGGCGTCACCTTCGTCAACACCCTGGTCGCCACCGCCGCCGCGATGCTCGGCTGGCTGCTCGTGGAGCGCGTGCGCGACGGCAACGCCACCACGCTCGGCGCCGCGTCCGGCGTTGTCGCGGGCCTGGTCGCCATCACCCCGGCCTGCTCGTCGGTCACCCCGCTCGGGGCCATCGCGATCGGCGCGATCACCGGCGCCCTGTGCGCCCTGGCGGTCAGCTTGAAGTACCGCTTCGGCTTCGACGACTCGCTCGACGTGGTGGGCGTGCACCTGGTCGGTGGCCTCTCCGGCACCATTCTGATCGGCTTCTTCGCCAGCTCCTCCGCCCCGGCGGGCATCGACGGCCTCTTCTACGGCGGCGGCGTCGACCAGTTGTGGCGGCAGGCCGTCGGCGCGCTGGCCGTGCTCGCGTACTCGTTCGTGCTGAGCCTCGTCCTCGGCTACCTGGTCAAGCTCACCGTCGGCTTCCGCGCCGACGAGGAGGCCGAGGTCGCCGGCATCGACGAGGCCGAGCACGCGGAGACCGCGTACGAGTTCGGCAGCGGCATCGGCGCCCGTGGCGGCAGCAAGCCCAGTGTCGCCGCCGGCGCCACTGCGGTCCTCGAGGGGAGCAACAAGTCATGAAGTTGGTCACCGCGATCATCAAGCCCTTCACCCTGGACGACGTGAAGGCGTCCCTGGAGCAGCTGGGCGTGCTGGGCATGACCGTCAGCGAGGTCCAGGGGTACGGCAGGCAGAAGGGCCACACCGAGGTCTACCGCGGCGCCGAGTACGCCGTGGACTTCGTGCCCAAGCTGCGCATCGAGGTCCTGGTGGACGACACCGCCGTGGAGAAGGTCCTCGACGCCGTCGTGGAGGCCGCGCGCACCGGCAAGATCGGTGACGGGAAGGTCTGGGTGACGCCGGTCGACACCGTCATCCGGGTCCGCACCGGGGAGCGCGGCTCGGATGCCCTATAGGGATCCGAAGTAGGAATGGGAGACGGCCGTATGGATAACGCCGAGGCGGCCGTCGTCACGGCTGACGACCTGGTGCGAGCACGCGATCGGCTGCTCGCGCCAGGTCGGCGCCGTTTGACGGGGGAGTCGCTGCGCGAGGCGCTGGTGGACCTGCACGAGTTCTGGCTCACCGCGCACGCCTCGCTGTCGGGCGTCGGCGGACCGGGCAGTGGGGTCGCACTGGTCGCCGTGGGGGGTCTGGGCAGGCGGGAGCTGGTGCCCTATTCCGATCTCGACCTGCTCTTGGTGCACAACGGGCACAAGGGCGTGGACGGGATCGCCGAGAAGCTCTGGTACCCGCTGTGGAACTCCGGCATCGGCCTCGACCACTCGGTGCGCACGGTCGGCGAGGCGCTGCGCGTCGCCGCCGGTGACCTGCGCACCGCGTTGGGGCTGCTGGACATCCGCCACATCGCGGGCGACCAGGAGATCAGCAAGCGGCTGACCGACAGCGCCCGGCAGGCGTGGCGCACCGGGGTGCGCACGAGGCTGGACGAGATGGCCGAGTCGGCGTCGCGGCGGTGGGCCCGCAGCGGCGAGATCGCGCACCGCGTCGAGCCGGACCTCAAGCACGGCCGCGGTGGGCTGCGCGACGTGACGCTGCTGGACGCGTTGAGCGCGGCGCAGCTGACCGACCGGCCGTCCGCCGAGGTCAACGAGGCCCGCAAGCTGCTGCTGGACGTGCGCACCGAGCTGCGCCGGGTGGCGGGCAAGCCGCGCGACGTGCTCCGCGCGCAGGACGGTGACGAGGTCGCCACCGCGTTGGGCCTGCAGGACCGCTTCACGCTGGCCCGGTCGATGTCGTCCGCCGCCCGCACGATCGTGTACGCCGTGGACGTGGCCATGCGCACAGCGCGCGCCGCGGTGCCCAAGCGCGGGCTGGGCGTGTTCGCCCGTTCCCCGCTCAGGCGTGCCCCGGCCAGGCGCCCGCTGGACGAGGGCGTGGTGCTGCACGGCTCCGAGGTGGCGTTGGCGCGTGACGCCGTGCCCAGCCGCGACCCGGCCCTGCTGCTCCGCGTCGCCACGGCCGCCGCGCGCAGCAAGCACCCGATCGCCCCGGGCACGTTGGCCAAGCTCGCCGACTCGGCACCGGAGCTGCGCCAACCGTGGCCGAGGGAGGCCCGCGAGGAACTGCTGGCCCTGCTCGGCACCGGCGTGGGCCTGATCGACGTGGTCGAGGCGCTGGACCGCACCGGCCTGTGGGGCAGGCTCTTCCCCGAGTGGGGCGCGGTGCGCGACCTGCCGCCGCGCGACGCCGCGCACACGTGGACCGTCGACCGGCACCTGGTGCAGGCCACCGCGCACGCCGCACGCCTGGTGACCAGGGTCTCCCGGCCGGACCTGCTGCTGCTCGGCACGTTGGTGCACGACATCGGCAAGGGCAGGCAGGCCGACCACTCCGAGGTCGGCGCGGCGATCACCACCCAGATCGCCGAACGGCTCGGCCTGTGGCCGCAGGACGTGGCCACGCTCACCGCGCTGGTGCGCCACCACCTCCTGCTGCCGCACACGGCCACCCGCCGTGACGTGGAGGACGAGGCCACCGTGCGCCGCGTGGTGGACACGCTCGGCGGCGACCCCGTGCTGCTGGAGCTGCTCTACGCGCTGGCCGAGGCCGACGCCGTGGCCACCGGGCCGGGCGTGTGGTCGGACTGGAAGGCCTCGCTGATCAGCGACCTGGTCGCGCGCTGCCGCACGGCGATGGCGGGCGACCCGCTGCCCGAGCCGGAGCCGTTGGACCAGCGCCAGCAGGACCTCGCGCGGGCCGTGCTGGCCAGCGGCAAACCGGACGTGCTCATCGACCCGGGCGACCACGCGGCCACCGTGACGGTGGTCGCGCCCGACCGGCCGGGGCTGCTGTCCCGGGCGGCCGGCGTGCTCGCGCTGAACTCCCTGGAAGTGCACGCCGCCACCCTGCGCTCCCACGAGGGCGCGGCCGTGGACGTGTTCACGGTGTCGCCCAGGTTCGGCTCCCTGCCGGACGTGACCCTGCTGCGCGAGCAGCTCACCAGGGCGCTGGACGGCTCCCTCGCGCTGGCCGACAAGCTCGCCGCGAAGGAACGCGACTACGGCGGCCCGCCGCAGGACCCGCCGCCGCCGAAGGTGCTCTGGTTCGACGACGAGTCGACCGGCGCGGTGGTGCTGGAACTGCGCGCGGCGGACCGGATCGGGCTGCTGCACCACGTCGCGGACGCGTTGGAGCAGTCCGGAGTGGACATCGTCTGGGCGCGGGTGTCCACATTGGGCTCCACGGTGGTGGACTCGTTCGCCATCACCTCGCCCGAAGGCGGCAACGCCGACCAGCGGCGGCGGGTCGAGCGGGCCGTGCTGCTCGCCGCGCGCTGAGGTTGCGTAGGTCTACGCACAACCGACCGAGGGTGCTCACGCTGCCGGTGGACCCCCGTGCCGGGGGAGGCTTCTCCCCGTGGCACAGGGGACCGCGCGGCCGGGGGGCGCCGGCGGGGTCAGCGCCACCGCGTGGTCGGGAGCGGCCTGTCGAGGGGTTGGGCCGCTCTCGATCACGCCCGGAACTCGTGGTCGTCCGAAACGTCTCTTTAGTATGGATGCGATGACCGCTGTCGCCGTGAGGCCGCGCTCGCTGGTCGTGCTGGCCGGACTGCCGGGAGCGGGCAAGTCGACGCTGCTCGCCGCCGCCGACACGGGCGGCGCGCCCACCGTCGTGCTGGATTCCGACCAGGTGCGGACCAGCCTCCGCGCCTTCTTCCCCAAGGCCCTGCCGTACCGGCTCTACCGCCCGTTGGTGCACTTCGTGCACCGGGCCCGGATCGTGTGGTTCGCGATCACCACGAACGGCCTGCTGCTCGTGCACGAGCCGTCCACCCGCCCGACCACCCGCGCCGGCCTCGTCGCCGTCGGCGCGCTGACCAACCGGCCACGGCACTTCCTGTGGCTGGACGCGAGCCCCGAGCAGGCCCTGTCCGGCCAGGTGGCGCGGGGCAGGCTGATCCGGTCGCGGTCGTTCACGCGGCACGTGCGCCGCGCGGCCAGGCTCCGCGCCCGGTTCGCCGAGGGCGTGCCGCCGCGCGGCTGGCAGGGCCTGACCCTGCTGACCCGTCGTGACCACCTGCGCCTGTCGGTGACGCCGGCGTGAACGGCTACCCTGAGTACGAGGAACCCACCGACGACGTGCGAGGTCTGGCGGCATCGTGTTCAACACCCTTTCCGACCGGCTCACCTCGGTCCTGCAGAACCTGCGGGGCAAGGGGCGGCTGTCCGAGGCCGACATCGACGCCACCGCGCGCGAGATCCGGGTCGCGCTGCTGGAGGCCGACGTCGCGCTGCCCGTGGTGCGCACGTTCATCGCGAAGGTCAAGGAGCGCGCCAAGGGCGCCGAGGTCAGCCAGGCCCTGAACCCGGCCCAGCAGGTCGTCAAGATCGTCAACGAGGAGCTGGTCGGCATCCTCGGCGGGGAGACCCGCAGGCTCAACCTGGCCAAGAACCCGCCGAGCGTGATCATGCTCGCGGGTCTGCAAGGTGCCGGTAAGACCACCCTGGCGGGCAAGCTCGCCAAGTGGCTCAAGGGCCAGGGCCACACCCCGATGCTGGTGGCGTGCGACCTCCAGCGCCCCAACGCGGTGACCCAGCTGCAGGTGGTCGGCGAGCGCGCGGGCGTGCCCGTGTTCGCGCCCGAGCCCGGCAACGGCGTGGGCGACCCGGTCGACGTGGCCCGCAAGGGCATCGAGGAGGCCAAGCGGGCGCAGCACGACATCGTGCTGGTCGACACCGCGGGCCGCCTCGGCGTCGACGAGGAGATGATGCGCCAGGCCGTCGACATCCGCGCCGCCGTGCAGCCCGACGAGGTGCTGTTCGTGGTCGACGCGATGATCGGCCAGGACGCGGTGAACACCGCCACGGCGTTCCAGGACGGCGTCGGCTTCACCGGCGTGGTGCTCACCAAGCTCGACGGCGACGCCCGCGGTGGCGCCGCGCTCAGCGTCCGCGAGGTCACCGGCCAGCCCATCCTGTTCGCCTCGAACGGCGAGAAGCTGGAGGACTTCGACGTCTTCCACCCGGACCGGATGGCGAGCCGGATCCTGGGCATGGGCGACATGCTCACCCTCATCGAGCAGGCCGAGCAGGCGTTCGACGCCGACCAGGCCGAGGCCGCCGCGGTCAAGATGGGCTCCGGCCAGCTCACGCTCGAGGACTTCCTGGAGCAGATGCTGGCCCTGCGCAAGATGGGCCCGATCGCGAACCTGCTCGGCATGCTGCCCGGCGCGGGCCAGATGAAGGACCAGCTGGCCAACCTGGACGAGCGGCACCTGGACCGGGTGCAGGCGATCATCCGCGGCATGACCCCGGCCGAGCGCGACGACCCGAAGATCATCAACGCGTCCCGCCGGCTGCGCATCGCCAACGGCTCCGGCGTCCGGGTCAGCGACGTGAACGACCTGGTCAACCGCTTCTTCGAAGCGCGCAAGATGATGAGCCAGATGGCCGGCCGCTTCGGCCTGCCCGGCGGTGGCGGCAAGAACAACCGCAAGGGCAAGGGCAAGAAGGGGAAGAAGGGCAAGGGCCGCGGCCCCACCCCGCCGAAGGTGCGCGGCGGGTTCCCCGGCATGCCCGGGATGATGCCCGGCATGCCTCCGCAGGGCGGCGGTCCCGCGCTGCCACCCGGCCTCGGCGGCTTCGACCAGCTCCCGCCCGGCTTCGACCCGTCGAAGCTGAAGTTCGACAAGTGAGCGGCCTGCACCTGCGGGGCGTCGTCCTCCCCGAGGGTGGCGACCCGCGGGACGTCTGGGTGGTCAACGGGCGGATCCGCACCCGGCCGGTGCCCGGCGCGACCACCGTCAGCAGCGGCGGGTACCTGGTGCCCGGCCTGGTCGACGCGCACTGCCACGTCGGCCTGGGCGCCAGGGGCGCGGTCGACCTGCCCGAGGCGGTCGACCAGGCCCTCGCCGACCGGCGGACGGGCACCCTGCTCATCCGCGACTGCGGCTCGCCGCTGGACACGCGACCGCTGCAGGAGCGCCTCGACCTGCCCCGGATCATCCGCGCGGGCAGGCACCTGGCCAGGCCCAAGCGGTACATCAAGTACCTGGGCGTCGAGATCGAGGACCCGGCCGACCTGCCGTCCGCCGTGGCCGAGCAGGTCGCCGCCGGCGACGGCTGGGTGAAGCTGGTCGGCGACTGGATCGACCGCTCCACCGGCGACCTCGCGCCCCTGTGGACCGAGGACGTGCTCACCGAGGCGATCAAGGTCGCGCACGAGAACAAGGCCAGGGTCACCGCGCACGTCTTCGGCGAGGACGCCCTGCCCGCCCTGCTCAACGCGGGCATCGACTGCATCGAGCACGGCACGGGCCTGACCGACGACACGATCGCGCAGATGGCCCGCAACGGGACCGCGCTGGTGCCGACGTTGATCAACATCGAGAACTTCCCGGCCATCGCGGCGGGCGCCGACAAGTACCCGGTCTACCAGGGCCACATGCGGCACCTGTACGAGCGCAACACCGAGACCATCGCGAAGGCGGTCGAGGCGGGCGTGCCGGTGTTCGCGGGCACGGACGCGGGCGGCGGCATCGAGCACGGCCGGATCGTGGACGAGATCAAGGCGCTGCACGGGGTCGGCCTGAGCACCACCCAGGCCCTCGGCGCGGCGTCCTGGGCCGCCCGCGAGTGGCTCGGCTTCCCGTCGCTGACCGAGGGCGCCGCGGCCGACGTCGTGGTCTACGAGGACGACCCGCGTGAGGACCTCGACGCCCTGCGGCACCCGAAGCTGGTCATGCTGCGCGGCCGGATCCACGCCTGACCTCGCGGCGCCCGGTCGGCTGCGGTAGGAAATCCGTGATGGGGGCGGGTGGCGAGGAGTTCTTCCGCCACCCGTGGTGAGTGCTGCCGCCGTCAGGGTGATCTTGAACGGCCTCGGGCAGCACTCCGCCCCACCGGACCACTACGTTCGGACGAGTGGAGGAACAGCAGGACCAGGACACCGGCCGCGCGCACTGGGGTTTCCTGGCGTTCTTCACCGGGCTCGGCGGTTACCACCTCGCCATCCTCGCCTTCACCGCCGCGACGGCCGACCGCTTCGCCGAGGTGGACGTCACCAACCCGCCGGTGCTCGGCCCGCTCCTGCTGCTGGTCTTCCTGCCCAACGTCCTGCTCGGCCTCGGCCCCGTCGTCATCTCCTGGTACCGGGGCGACGGGCCCAACAAGGACTTCGGCCTGGTGCCCACCCTCCGCGACCTGAAGGTCGGCCTGGCCGCAGGCGGCGCGGCGCTGCTGGCCGCCTGGCTCATCGGCGCGCTGCTGCTGCGCATCAACCCGGACCGGTCCAGCTCGCTGGACGAGATCGAAGCCCTCTCCGGCGGCCGGACGGTCTGGCTGGCCGCCGCGGCGCTGTTCGTCTTCCTCGGCGCGCCGCTGACCGAGGAACTGCTCACCAGGGGAGCGCTGTGGCAGGCGCTGGCCCACTACCGGATACCCAGGATCGCGATCCTGGCGCTGACCGCCGTCGTCTTCGCGTTCCTGCACGAGGAGAGCTGGCGCGTGCTGAGCCTGTTCGCGCAGGGGCTGGCCATCGGCGCGGCCCGCATGATCACCGGCCGGGTGGCCTCCAGCGTGGTGGCCCACGCGACGAACAACCTGCTGCCCGCCGTCTACCTCTACACCGGCTGACTAGGGTGGATGGCTGTGACACGACCGGATGAACCGCCCCCGGGGCTGATCGCCAGCGTCCGCGCGGTGGGACGGGAGCCCGAAGCGGTGCACGCGGGCCAGCGGTGGGGCTTCGGCGCGTTCCTGCTCGTCGAAGCGGTCTTCGTGCTCAGCGCGGTGTTCATCACGGCGGTGGCCAGGACCTCGGGCACGGACATCGGCTCGTCGGTGAGCTTCGTCCTGATCGGGTCCATCGTGCCGACGGTGCTGGCCGCGGCGGTCGCCGTCACCATCACCTACCTGCGCGGCAACGGCCCGTTCCAGGACCTCCGGCTCGCCTGGGACTGGGCGGACGTCAAGGTCGGGCTCAAGCTGGGCGCGCTCGGCCTGGTGCTCACCTACGTGGCCGCGGTGATCTGGTCGAGGGTGGTCGGCGACAAGAACGCCACCTCCGCGATCGGCGAGCTCGTGGACGGCGCGGGGCTGCCGCTGGCCGCCGCCGTGGCGATGTTCCTCTACGTGTGCTTCCTGGGCCCGGTGTGCGAGGAAGTGATCTACCGGGGACTGCTGTGGGGCGCGATCGAGCGGCAGCGCTGGAGCCGGTGGGCGGCGTTCGTGCTGACCACGCTGATCTTCGCGGCCAGCCACCTCGAACCGCTGCGGACGTCGTTGCTCATCGTCATCGCACTGCCCATCGGCATCGCCCGCCTCATCACCCGCAGGCTCACCGCGAGCGTGGTGGCGCACGTCATCAACAACTTCCTGCCCGGCCTGACCCTGCTCCTCGTCTCCATCGGGGTGATGCCCGCGTGAGCACCCGCGCGATCGACCTCAACAGCGACCTCGGCGAGGGCTTCGGCATCTGGCGCCTCGGCGACGACGAAGCCCTGCTCGGCATCGTGACCAGCGCGAACGTGGCCTGCGGCTTCCACGCCGGCGACCCGTCGACCATGCGCCGGGTGTGCGGCCAGGCGGCGGACGCGGGCGTGGCGGTCGGCGCGCAGGTCTCCTACCGCGACCTGGCCGGCTTCGGCCGCCGGTTCATCGACGCGGACCCCTCCGAGCTGGCCGACGAGGTGCTGTACCAGATCGGGGCGCTGGACGCGTGCGCCCGGGCGGCCGGGACGTCGGTCGAGTACGTCAAGCCGCACGGCGCGCTCTACAACGCCGCGGTGCACCACGACCGGCAGGCGCGGGCCGTGGTGGAGGGAGTGAAGGCGTTCGGCGACCTGCCCGTCCTCGGGTTGCCCGGCTCGCGCCTGCTCCACCACGCCGAACGGACGGGCCTGCGCCCGGTGCGGGAGGCGTTCGCCGACCGCGCGTACACACCCGAGGCCACGCTGGTGCCCCGCACCGCGCCGAACGCCGTCCTGACCAGCACGGACGCCGTGCTGGCGCAGGTGCTCCGGCTCGCCGAGCGGGGTGAACTGGTCGCCGCGGACGGCGCCGTCCTCAAGGTGGAGGTCGACTCCATCTGCCTGCACGGCGACACTCCGGGCGCGGTGGAGCACGCGACGAAGATCCGCGGGGCGTTGGCGGACGCGGGCGTCCCCGTGGCCCGATTCGTCCTCCGGTAGAACCGTCTGGCAGAATGGTCGGTTGTTCGCCGAGGTCGGTCCCTCTCACCGTGCCATGGCGCCCCAGACACCTGGGCTTTCACCACCCGTGCCCCACTCGGGTGAGGACTGCCCGCACCTGAGCACACGAGAGCACGAGGAGCACCCACACCCGTGGCCGTCAAGATCAAGCTTCAGCGGCTTGGCAAGATCCGTCAGCCGTACTACCGGATCGTCGTCGCCGATGCCCGCACCCGCCGCAACGGCAAGGCCATCGAGACGATCGGCAAGTACCACCCGAAGGAAGAGCCGTCGTTCATCGCGGTGGACAGCGACCGCGCGCAGTACTGGCTGGGCGTCGGCGCGCAGCCGACCGAGTCGGTCCAGCGCCTGCTGGAGATCACCGGTGACTGGCAGAAGTTCAAGGGCCTGCCGGGTGCCGAGGGCACGCTGAAGGTCAAGGAGCCGAAGACGAGCAAGGCGGACCTGTTCGCCGCCGCGCTCGCCGCCGCCGGCGACGCGCCGTCCACCGAGGCGACGACCCCGAAGAAGAAGTCGGCCAAGAAGGACGACGCCAAGAAGGCTGACGCCGAGGCCGCTCCCGAGGCTGCCAAGGACGAGGCGTGAGCTTGTTGGCTGACGCCCTCGAACACCTCGTTCGGGGCATCGTCGACCACCCGGACGACGTCCGGGTGAACCTGGTCACGACCCGCCGCGGTCGCACGCTCGAGGTGCACGTCCACCCGGACGACCTCGGCAAGGTGATCGGCCGCAGCGGTCGCACCGCGACCGCCCTGCGCACCGTGATGGCCGGTATCGGTGGTCGTGGCGTGCGCGTCGACGTGGTCGACACCGACCGCTGAACGCGCACATGGACGTCGTCGTCGGCCGAGTGGCCAAGGCGCACGGGATCAGCGGCGAGCTCGCGGTCGACGTGCGCACGGACTCACCCGAGACCCGGTTCGCGCCGGGCTCGGTGCTGACCGCCAAACTGCGCGACGGCACCTCCCGCAACCTCACCGTCGCAGCCGCCCGGAACCACTCCGGGCGGCTGCTGGTGCGTTTCGAGGAAGTGCTGACCCGTGACGTCGCCGAGACGCTGCGCGGCACCTTGCTGCTCGCGAGCACCGAGGACCTGCCGCCGACCGGTGACCCGGACGAGTTCTACGACCACGAGCTCGAAGGGCTGACCGCCGAGCTCGCGGACGGCACGAGGATCGGCACCGTGCTGGAGGTCGTGCACGGACCGGGCGGCGAGCTGCTCGTGGTCAAGCGCGAGAACGGCGACGAGGCCCTGATCCCGTTCGTGCGCGAGATCGTGCCCACCGTGGACCTCGCGGGCAAGCGCGTCCTGCTGGACCCGCCCGAGGGCCTCCTCGATGCGGATTGACGTCGTCACGATCTTCCCGGAGTACCTGGACCCGCTCCGCGCCGCCCTGCTCGGCAAGGCGATCGACAAGGGTCTGATCAGCGTCGGCGTGCACGACCTGCGGAACTGGACGCACGACGTGCACAAGGCCGTCGACGACAGCCCGTACGGCGGCGGTCCGGGCATGGTGATGAAGCCCCAGGTGTGGGGCGAGGCGCTGGACGACGTCGTCACCCCGGCCACCCGCCTGATCGTGCCGACACCGGCCGGTCGGCCGTTCACCCAGCGGTTGGCGCACGACCTGGCCGCGGAGGAGCACCTGGTGTTCGCCTGCGGCCGGTACGAGGGCATCGACCAGCGGGTGGTGGACGACGCGTCGCGCCGGATGCGCGTGGACGAGGTCTCCATCGGCGACTACGTGCTCGTCGGCGGCGAGGTGGCGGTGCTGGTGGTGGTCGAGGCCGTCGTCCGCCTCCTGCCCGGTGTGCTCGGCAACCCGAAGTCGGCCGCCGAGGACTCGTTCTCCGACGGCCTGCTGGAGGGCCCCAGCTACACCCGGCCCGAGGTGTGGCGCGACCTCGCCGTGCCCGAGGTCCTGCGCTCGGGCAACCACAAGGCGATCGACCGCTGGCGGCGCGACCAGTCGCTGCGCCGCACCCGCGAACGCCGCCCCGAACTGCTCGAGGCCCTGCCCGAAGGGGCGCTCGACAAGCACGACCGCAAGCTGCTCGACGAGCTGGACCGAGGGCTGGACTAGGGCCGATTTCTCCCCGCCGCCCCTCGTCTGGCACACTGGACAGGTTGCTGCACCCGGTTCAACTCATCCGGCGTGCGCTAGGCCCGCCCCCGCGCGTGTGTGACTTGAGTTCGGCCGCGCCTTGGGGGAGTACGCAATACACGTGAGGACGAGGACGGACCACCGATGAACACCCTGGACGCTCTTGACGCCCAGTCGCTGCGCTCCGACATCCCCAGCTTCCGGCCGGGCGACACGCTGAAGGTCCACGTCCGCGTCATCGAGGGCTCCCGTGAGCGGGTCCAGGTGTTCCAGGGCGTCGTGATCCGCCGGCAGAACGGCGGCATCCGCGAGACCTTCACCGTCCGCAAGGTCTCGTTCGGCGTCGGCGTCGAGCGCACCTTCCCGGTGCACTCCCCGAACATCGCGGAGATCGAGGTCGCCTCCCGCGGCGACGTCCGCCGGGCGAAGCTGTACTACCTGCGCGACCTGCGCGGCAAGGCCGCCAAGATCAAGGAGAAGCGCGACGCCCGACCGGCCTCCTGACGCCGGACACACGCGGAAGCAGTAGCCTGCCCACGTGGCAGATCCCGTGCACCGCTCCGCTGACGAAGACGGTCAGGATCCCGCAGTCGAGTCCACTCCGGACTCGACTGCGGGCGGCAAGTCGAAGAAGGACAAGAAGAAGCCCCCGCTCTGGCGCGAGCTGCTCGTGCTCGGGGCCACGGCCCTGGTCCTCACCATCCTGATCCAGACGTTCCTGGCGCGGGTGTACGTGATCCCGTCGCAGTCGATGGAGGAGACCCTCCACGGCTGCCCCGGGTGCAACAACGACCGGGTGCTGGTCGACAAGCTGGTCTACGACTTCACCGAGATCGAACCGGGTGAGGTCGTGGTCTTCCGCGGCCCCGAGACCTGGGGCAACAACGACTTCAACTCCGGCCGGTCGGACAACCCGATCGTGGCCGGCATCCAGTCGGTGGCCTCCCTGGTCGGCCTCGCGCCGCCGGACGAGCGCGACTTCGTGAAGCGGGTCATCGCGGTCGGCGGGCAGACCGTCGAGTGCTGTGACGAGCAGCACCGCGTGAAGGTCGACGGCAAGCCGCTGGACGAGCCGTACATCTACTGGCAGCCCGGCACGTCACCGGAGAACCACGACCCGTTCGAGCCGGTCAAGGTCCCCGAAGGCCACCTCTGGGTGATGGGTGACAACCGCACGAACTCCACCGACTCCCGCAAGCAGGGCGGTGGCGGCGTGGCGGGCACCGTGCCGGAGGACAACGTCATCGGCAAGGCGCGGGTCATCGTGCTGCCGCCGTCGCGCTGGCAGGGCATCGGCGACCACAACCCCCAGTCCCTCGCGCTCGGCGCGCCCGCGTGGCAGGGCGCCATCCCGGCGGGTGCCGGCCTGGCCGCGGCGTGGCCGCTGGTGTTCTTCGGCCGCAAGGTCCGCAGGCGGTTGACCAGGGCCACACAGCCCTGATCGGTAGGCTGACCGGGTGGTGGACGTCGCGTCGTCCCGGGGCTCTTCCGACGAGGGTGAACCGGAGCACGAGGAAAAGGTCGAGCAGTGGCGCGCCCGCGCGCGCAAAACGGCCAAGCGCAAGGGCTCGTTCTGGAAAGAGCTGCCGATCCTGATCGGCGTCGCGGTGGTGCTCGCGGTGCTGATCCAGTCGTTCCTGGCGAAGGTCTACATGATCCCGTCGGAGTCGATGGAGCAGACGCTGCACGGCTGCTCCGACGGCTGCTTCGGCGACCGGGTGCTGGTCGACAAGCTGGTCTACGACTTCTCGGAGATCGAACCGGGCGAGGTCGTGGTCTTCCACGGCCCCGACACCTGGATCAACCAGGACTTCATCGCGCCCGAGCCGACGAACCCGCTGGTCAAGGCGTTGCAAGGGCTCGGGTCGCTGATGGGGTTCCCGGCGGCGAACGAGGAGGACTTCGTCAAGCGGGTCATCGCGGTCGGCGGGCAGACGGTGCAGTGCTGCGACGACCGCAACCGGGTCGTGGTCGACGGCAAGCCGCTGGACGAGCCGTACGTGTACTGGGCGCCGGGCCGCAGCACGGTGCAGGAGTCGTTCGCCGAGCTGAAGATCCCCGAGGGCTACCTGTTCGTGATGGGCGACAACCGCAACGACTCGTGCGACTCGCGGTGCCAGGGCGACGGCCGCGAGGGCGGTCTCGTGCCGGTGGACAACGTGGTGGGCAAGGCGCGGGTGATCGTGCTGCCGCCGTCGCGCTGGCAGGGCGTCGGTGACCACAACCCGCAGGTCGTGGCCATCGGGGCGCCCGCGTGGCAGGACGCGCTGCCCGCCGGGGTCGGCCTCGCGGCGGCGTGGCCGGTGCTGCTGCTGGGCAAGCGGGTGAGGTCGCGGTTGCGGGGTTCACGGCTGGGATAGGGTCGAGGGGTGATCCGCAAGCCGCCTCGCGTCCAGGTCCGGCAGACCGCGGGGATCTGGGCCTTCGAGGCCGCGTTGGACCGGCGCGGGTTCGGCCCGGTGGCCGGCGTCGACGAGGCCGGCCGTGGCGCCTGCGCGGGCCCGCTCGTCGTGGCGTCGTGCGTGCTCAAGCCGGGTGACGCGGCGAAGTTCGAGGGGCTCACCGACTCGAAGTTGCTCACCGCCGCGGCGCGCGACCGGATGTACGACCTCGTGCTCAAGCGCGCGCTGGACTACGCGGTGATCGTGATCCCGGCCGCCGAGGTCGACCTGATCGGCGTGCACGTGGCGAACATCGAGGGCATGCGGCGTGCGGTCGCGCGGTTGGAGGCACATCCCGGGTACGTCCTGACGGACGGCTTCCCGGTGCCCGGTCTCACGGCGCCGAACATGCCGGTGGTCAAGGGCGACCGGGTGGCGGCGTGCGTCGCGGCGGCGTCCGTGCTGGCCAAGGTCACGCGGGACCGGATCATGACCGGTCTGCACGAGGAACTGCCCGTCTACGGGTTCGACGTGCACAAGGGCTACAGCACCCCCGAGCACTCGGCGGCGCTGGTGGAGCACGGCCCGAGTGCGCAACACCGCTGGTCGTATGCGAACGTGGCCGCCGCGGCGCTCCGGCACGGGATGGCGGCGCCGCACCGGGTGGCGCGCGGCGTGGTCGCGGCCGCCGTGGTCCAGAATGGGACAACCCCGCAGACCAGCGGTGGCAGGCTCGCGACGAGGAGGGGCGCGGATTCGATGATTACCCGCGCGGAGGCGTAATGAGTGCAGAGGATCTCGAGAAGTACGAGACCGAGATGGAGTTGTCGCTGTACAAGGAGTACCGCGACATCGTCAGCCAGTTCTCGTTCGTCGTGGAGACCGAGCGGCGGTTCTACCTGGCCAACTCGGTGGACGTGCAGGTCCGCAACGCGGACGGCGAGGTCTACTTCGAGGTGCGGATGTCCGACGCGTGGGTGTGGGACATGTACCGCCCCGCCCGGTTCGTGAAGAACGTCCGCGTCATCACCTTCAAGGACGTCAACGTCGAGGAGTTGGACAAACCCGACCTCAGGCTGCCCGAGGACGGCCCGTTCAACTCCTGATACCCGCAAAGTCGCAGGGGCCCGCCCGTGAGGGTGGGCCCCTTTGCGTGTGTGGGCCGTTACCACGCGCCACCGACATTTCCCCGGCGGCTGTCCACAGCCCTTGAAGTTGTCCACAGCCGGCGAACTGCCCATCGCCACCCCTCCAGCACCCCGGCAAGGTCGAACCAAGACCGATTCCGGAGGAGGGGGACATGAACACGGCGACCGACCTGGGCAGGCGTGGCGAGGACGCGGCGTGCCGGTACCTGGAGCACCAGGGCCTGTCGATCCTGGCGCGCAACTGGCGGTGCGACGACGGTGAGCTGGACGTCATAGCCACCGACGGCGCCCGGCTGGTGGTGGTCGAGGTGAAGTGCCGTTCGGGCACCGGCAGGGGCACGCCCCTGGAAGCCGTGACGCCGGACAAGCTGGAACGGGTCCGGAAGTCCGCCCTGCGCTGGCTGAGCGCCAACCGGATCGGGCGCGTGGAGGTCCGGTTCGACGTGATCGCGATCGAGTGGCCGCCCGAGGGCAAGGTCCGCCTGCACCACCTGCGAGGTGTGTGATGGCGCTCGCGCGAACGTGGTCGGTGGCGTTGTTCGGCGTGGACGGCGTGCCGGTGGAGATCGAGGCCGACGTCGGTGTCGGCACCGTGAAGACCCAGCTCCTCGGCCTGCCGGACGCCGCCCTGCACGAGTCGAAGGACCGCGTGAAGGCGGCGGTGCGCAACAGCGGGCACGACTGGCCGTCCCAACGCGTGACGCTGGGCCTGTCCCCGGCCACGCTGCCCAAGAACGGCTCCGGCTACGACCTGGCCATCGCGTGCGTCGTCCTGGCCGCCGCGAAGGCGATCCCGGGCGAACGCCTGGCCGACACCGTGCTGCTGGGTGAGCTGGCCCTGGACGGCCGGGTCCGCACCGTCCGGGGTGTGCTGCCCGCGCTGCTGGCGGCCAAGCGGTCGGGCCTGACCGAGGCCGTGGTCCCGGTGGACGCGCTGCCCGAAGCCGCCCTGGTGGACGGCATGACCGTGCACGGCGCCACCACGTTGACCGACGTCCTGTCCTGGCTCGCCGGCGAGCACGCCCTCCACCACACCAACCCGCCCGCCATCGCCCCACCGCCGGACGGCCCGGACCTGGCGGACGTGGTCGGCCAGCCGGAGGCGAGGTGGGCCCTCGAAGTGGCCGCCGCCGGCGGTCACCACATCCTCCTGACCGGGCCGCCGGGCACCGGCAAGACCATGCTGGCCCAACGCCTGGCCGGCCTCCTGCCGCCGTTGTCGCCGGAGGAGGCCCTCGGCGTCACGGCGGTGCACTCCATCGCGGGCCTGCTCTCCCCGGAGACCCCGCTGGTCGCCACGCCGCCGTTCGTCTCGCTGCACCCGACCACGTCGGCGGTGGCGCTGATCGGCGGCGGCACCGGCATGGCGAAGCCGGGCGCGATGAGCCGGGCCCACCGGGGCGTGCTGTTCCTGGACGAGGCGAGGGAGTTCGGCGCGGCGAAGCTGGAGGTGCTGCGCACGGCGCTGGAGGAGGGCGAGGTGCGCCTGGCGAGGCGTGACGGCATCGCCCGCTACCCGGCCAGGTTCCAACTCGTGATGGCCACCAACCCGTGCCCGTGCGCACCGCCGAAGGACATCGACTGCGTGTGCCTGCCGGCCGCGCGGAGGCGCTACCAGAGCAAGCTCTCCGGCCCACTGCTGGACAGAGTGGACCTGAGGGTGGTGATGCGCCCCCTGACCGCCATGAGCAACGCGGAGATCGCCCCACCGGAACCGACGGCCGCCGTCCGCGAGCGGGTCCAGAAGGCCAGGACCAGGGCGACGGAACGCTGGGCGGCCCACGGCTGGCTGACCAACGCCGAGGTCCCGGGCCCCGCCCTCAGGCGGGAGTACGCCCTGCCGAGACACGCGACCACCGTCCTGGACCGGGCACTGACCACCGGAGCCCTGACGGGCCGGGGCGCGGACAGGTGCCTACGGGTCGCCTGGACCCTCGCCGACCTGGCCGAGGTCGACCAACCGACAGCAGACCACGTGGCCGTCGCCCTGGAGTTCCGAGAGCGCAGGAAGTCATGACCCAACCAACCCCGACCGCCCCGACCGCCACCGCCTCAACCCCCATTCAACCGACCACCGCCCCAACCCCAGCCCCGCCGCCCTCACCTGCACAAGGCCCTCAATCCACACCGCCGCCCTCCGCGCCCCAGACCCCGGCCATGCCCTCCCCTCCTCCCTCGAACACGGCCCCGAATCCCAACTCACCCCCAAGCCCCGAGCCGGCAGTGCAGGAGTCGACGTCGTCCCAAGCCACGCTCGTCGACCCCGTGAGGTCAGTGCTCATGCCGGGCATGGCCGTGCCGTCCGATGCCACCCCCACTGCAGCGGCGCGGACCGTGGTCGCGTCCAGCCGGGTCGAGGGCGGCCACCTTGCGGGCAGTCGGCTCGCCGGCCGGTCGGTCGAGTCGGGCCCGCCCTTCGAGCCGGGCTCCGGAATGCGGAGCGGGAGCGAACCGGTGCCGGCCGGGTCGAAGGCGGCTCGGGTGGCGGGGTCGGCGGACATGGGGCATGGCCCTGAGCCCGGCGAGGTGGTCGCGCCGGTCACGCGCCCCGGCCCCGACGAGTGGTGGCGGTCGCCGTGAGCACCGATGAGATCCGGCTGGCCCGGGCCTACCTGTCACGGGTGGCCGAGCCGCCCGCCACGGCGCTGGTCCGGTTCGTCGCCGAAGTCGGGCCGGTGCGGGCCGCCGAGTTGGTCAAGAGCGGGGAGGTGCCGTCCGGGGTCGACAGCCAGACGTCGGCCCGGCGGGCGTTGGACCAGGCCGAGCAGGACCTGGAGGCCGCCGCGAAGGTCGGCGGGCGGCTCCTGGTCCCCGAGGACGACGAGTGGCCCCGCTGGCCCTTCAACGCCCTCGCCATCGCCGCCGCCAACGGCCTGCGGTGCGGTGTCGAGCCGTTGGCGTTGTGGGTCCGAGGCGAGGCCGACCTCTCCTCGATCACCGAGCGGGCCGTCGCGGTGGTCGGCAGTCGGGCCGCCTCCGGCTACGGGCAGCACGTCGCGGGCGAGTTCGGCTTCGGGTTGGCCGAGGCCGGCGTCACCGTGGTGTCCGGCGCGGCCTACGGCATCGACGGCGCGGCGCACCGGGGCGCGATCACGGCGGGCGGGCCGACGATCGCCGTGCTGGCCTGCGGGATCGACGTCGCCTATCCGTCAGGCCACCGGGCCTTGCTGGAACGCATTCCGGGCCAAGGGCTGCTCGTGAGCGAATACCCGCCGACCCACACGCCCGCGCGCCACCGATTCCTGACGCGAAACCGGCTCATAGCGGCGCTGGCCGAAGGCACCGTCGTAGTCGAAGCGGGACAGCGCAGCGGCGCCAAGAACACCGCCGCGTCGACGGCGGCGCTCGGCCGGGTGCTCATGGCGGTTCCCGGGCCGATCACGTCGGTCAGCTCGTCGGGCTGCCACGAGCTGCTGCGTTCGGGGATCGCGCTGCCGGTGACCAGCGTCGCCGAGATCATCGAGTCGACCGGGCGGCTCGGCGTCGACCTCGTCGAAGCCACCAGGAACACCGACACCGGACCACCGCAGGGCGAGGCGATGCGGGTCTTCGAAGCACTGGGTCTGACCTTCGGGCACAGCCCGGAGGCGATCTCCGTCGAATCCGGTGTCGAGTTGGCCAGGGTGCGCGCATTGTTGCCGCAATTGGAACTGGCCAGTCTCGCCGAACGCGTGGAAAGCGGTTGGAAGCGCTCCCAGGACGGGAGTTGGCGTGGCGATACTTGACCAAGAGCGCTTGAGGGCGGAGCGTCAGGGGCTATGTCCCCGCCGCCGCCCGCTCGGACACGTCGTGTCGACCTGGTTCGCCTGCGTCGCGCGCTGCCCGCGGACGTCGCGGCGGCCCTGGACCGCTACGAACGCCACCTCGCGATGGAACGCGGTCTGTCACCGCACACGGTGCGCGCGTACCTCGGCGACGTGGTCGCCCTGCTGGTCCACTTAGCCGAGGGCACACCCGACAACGCCACCGTGGAAGCGATCGACCTGCCGGGCCTGCGGTCGTGGTTGGCTTCCCAGCACTCCGCCGGCGCGAGCCGGACGACGATGGCCCGACGCGCCGCCTCCGCCCGGACGTTCACCGCTTGGGCCTCCCGCAACGACCTGCTCGCCGCTGACCCCGGCCCGCGGCTCAGCGCGCCCCGCCCCCACCGGACCCTCCCCGCCGTGCTGCGGCCGGACCAGGCCGACGCCGCCATGGCAGTTGCCGAAGTAGGCGCGGAACACGGCGATCCGGTTGCGCTGCGTGACCAAGCCGTGGTGGAGTTGCTGTACGCAACAGGTGTCCGGGTCGCCGAGTTGTGCGGTCTCGACCTCGACGACGTGGACTACTCCCAAAGGGTGATTCGGGTTCTGGGCAAGGGTAGTCGCGAACGCACCGTGCCGTTCGGCGTTCCGGCCGAACGGGCTGTACGGCGCTGGGTGGAACATGGCCGATCCGCCCTGGTCAGCGACCGTTCACACCGTGCGCTGCTGCTCGGCGCGCGAGGTGGGCGGCTCGACCCGCGTACCGCCAGGAGGGTTGTCCACGATGTAGTGGGTGCGGTACCTGAGACGGCCGACACCGGGCCCCACGGCCTGCGCCACTCCGCGGCCACGCACCTGTTGGAAGGGGGAGCGGACCTGCGCACCGTCCAAGAGCTTCTTGGTCACGCTACGCTCGCAACGACTCAGCTCTACACACACGTCACCGTCGAACGGCTGAAGGCGATCCATGACCGAACCCACCCCCGCTCCTGACGTCGCAGGGGGAGGTTCGCGGACCGCAACCGTGACCTCTCCCTCCGCCGCGCACGTCGGGACCTCGTCGGCGGCGCGCACCCCGGCTGGGACGTACGGTCACCACGTCGACGCCGAGCCGCCGCGCACGAACGGGCACGCCGGTCCCGCGGCGGTCCCCGGCAGGCCCGCGCACGCGGCGTCTGAGTCGCGCACCGCGGATGACGTGGAAGCCGGGATCATCGCGCTGTGGCACACCTACGGCGAGTCACGTCGGCAGGCCCTGCGGGACCGCCTGGTGCTGCACTACGCGCCCCTGGTGAAGTACGTCGCCGGCCGGGTGGGCACCGGTCTGCCCGCGCACGTCGACGTGGCGGACCTGATCCAGTCCGGCATCTTCGGCCTGGTCGACGCGATCGAGAAGTTCGAGCCCGAGCGCGGTCTGAAGTTCGAGACGTACGCGATGCAGCGCATCAGAGGCGCGATCCTCGACGACCTGCGCTCACAGGACTGGGTGCCCCGCTCGGTGCGCAGCAGGGCACGTGACGTCGAACGCGCCCTGGAACGCCTGGGTGGCCGCCTGCAACGCACCCCGACCGACCGCGAGCTCGCCGCCGAGCTGAAGATCGGCCTCGGTGAGCTGCGCGAGCTCTACGCCCAGCTCCAGCTCACCAGCGTGGTCGCCCTGGACGAGCTGATCGCCGCCGGCCGCAGCAGCGGTGGCGCGGGCTCGTCACTGGCCGAGTCCCTGCCCGACGAGGGCGCCGAGGACCCGATCGCCACGCTGGTCGACCAGGACAGCCGCCGCCAACTCGCCGACGCGATCGCCCAGCTCGCCGAACGGGACCGCGTCGTGGTCACCCTGTACTACTTCGAGAACCTGACGCTGGCCGAGATCGGCAAGGTCCTGGGCGTCACGGAGTCCCGCGTGTGCCAACTGCACACCCGGGCGGTGCTGCGCCTGCGCACCAAGCTGAACGAGCAGCTGGAGGCCTAGCCCGGCTCCGCCGACGCTGGGTCGGCAGCAGCTGCCAACCGCCGAACGCCCCGCCACAGGCCATCGGCGAATCCCACACGCACATGCACCGCTCGCGGATCGGAATACGCGGTCTCGCGAAATCAAGGCCGCAAATCAAGGCTGCGCACTCAAGGCTGCGCAATCCGGGTCGTCCGCCCGGAGGCCACTCGCCCGCCGCGACCTCGCCCGGAGAAATCCCCGAATCGGGGACATCCGGACCGCGCCCGGGATCGCGCTGCACAGCGGCCGTGCGAGGGGAGGCGGCTGGGCGCGGCGGGGAGGTGGTGCGGCGGGGGCCGCGAGGAAGTGATGCGGTGGGTGCGGCGCTGGCTTGGGCGTGGTGACGGGAAGGGCGTGGTGACGGGAAGGGCGTGGTGACGGGAAGGGCGCGGTGACGGGAAGGGCGCGGTGACGGGAAGGGCGCGGTGACGGGAAGGGCGCGGCGGCTATGGGCGAGGTGGCGAAAGGGCGCGGTTTGCAGGGCGTCCGGCCGGCGCGGCGGCAGCCGGTTGAGGCGGTGGGGTGGATCGAGGGAGGGGTTGGGCGGCTGGGTGGCTGGGCTGAAGGCTCGTCATGCGGTGGGGAGTCCAGGCTGTCCGTGAGGTTGTGCGGTTGGTGGTGGCGGTTGATGAGGTCAGCGGGGGTTGGGGTGGGCGCGTTGGGAACCGCTGTTGTCCGGCCTCGGTAGGAGGCGGACTCGGCCGTTGGACACCAGGTGCAGTGGGTTCAGGTAGGTGCGGGATCGGGGTGGGGTGGTTCGGAGCGCGCCCCAGTGCAGGCAGGCGTCCGTCGGGCAGCCCTCGTGGCCCGGGTTCAGGGTGCCTATCCGCTCGCCTCGCCGTACCGGTTGACCTCGGCGGACGGTGGGGGTGACCGGTTCGTAGGTGGTCCGCAGGCCGCCGGTGTGCAGCAGTGAGACGACGGTCCGGTCGGCTACCGGGCCCGCGTGCACGACCACGGCGTCGCCGGCGGCCAGGACGGCGGCGCCCGCGGCAGCGGCCAGGTCCACGCCGCGGTGACCGGGCCCGTACTCCGTCACCGGGGCCTCGAAGGCGCGGACGACCTGGTGCGGTGGTGCGAGCGGCCAGGCGAAGCGCGGCGTGCGGTGGGCCCTCGCGGGCGACGGCGGCGCGATCAGAGGTAGCGTCACCACCGTTGTCAAGGTCAGGACCAGCAGTGTTCGCATGGTGGGAGTCACGGGTCCAGCGTTCCGGCGGGGACCGGGGGCTACCAGTGGCTTCGGCTCACCTGTGGACAACTCGTGGGGCTGTGGACAACTTCAGGCCCGGTTCGTGGTTCTCCGGCTCACCGGCGTACACTCGCCAGCGCGGCCCGTGTGAGTGCGGGACGACTTCGCGTGCCAATGCAGATCCGACCAGTTTCGGCGTGGTCGAGTCACGGCGTCCAGCGGTCCTGAGGCGAGACGTCCTCCGGTTCGGACGGCGGCAGGGGCACCAGGGCGGCGGTCCGACCCGGCCCGCCGCGACCAACCGGAACGCGCGCCGGCCCCACGCCAGGCGCGCCTGAACGAAGAGGTGCGAACCCGGCCATGGCCGTCGTCACCATGAAGCAGCTGCTCGACAGCGGCGTGCACTTCGGGCACCAGACCCGTCGCTGGAACCCGAAGATGAAGCGCTACATCTTCACCGAGCGCAACGGCATCTACATCATCGACCTGCAGCAGACGCTGACCTACATCGACCGGGCTTACGAGTTCGTTCGGGAAACGGTCGCGCACGGCGGTTCGATCCTGTTCATCGGCACGAAGAAGCAGGCGCAGGAGGCCATCGCCAACGAGGCCCTCCGCGTCGGCATGCCCTTCGTGAACCAGCGCTGGCTGGGCGGCATGCTCACCAACTTCTCCACGGTCCACAAGCGCCTCCAGCGGCTCAAGGAGCTGGAGTCGATGGAGCAGACCGGCGGTTTCCAGGGTTTCACCAAGAAGGAAATCCTGATGATGAACCGCGAGAAGGACAAGCTGGAGCGCACGCTCGGCGGTATCCGCGACATGTCCAAGGTGCCCAGCGCCGTGTGGATCGTGGACACCAAGAAGGAGCACATCGCCGTCGGCGAGGCGCGCAAGCTGAACATCCCGATCGTGGCGATCCTCGACACGAACTGCGACCCGGACGAGGTCGACTACCCGATCCCGGGCAACGACGACGCGATCCGGTCCGCCGCGCTGCTGACCAAGGTGGTGGCCGAGGCCGCCGCCGCCGGTCTGATGGCGCGCTCCGGCGCCCGCACCAAGGCCGCCGACGGCGCGGACAAGCCCGAGCCGGGTGTCGACGAGCCGCTGGCCGAGTGGGAGCAGGAGCTGCTGGTCGGCGCCGACGCGCCGGCCGCACCGGCTGCCGCCGAGGCGCCCGCCGCCGACGGCACGGAGCCCGTCCAGTCCTGATCCGTCCGCACGCCGCGCCTGCCCTGATCACGGTGGGCGCGGCGTGCGCACAGGACCCAGCGCTGAACAGCTGGTACCGCACCACCCCCAAGCGCGTAAACGCGTCGGCGAGCGAGCCGACGACCAGACCGCAGAAGGAACGGAAATCGCACGATGGCGAACTACACCGCCGCTGACGTGAAGCGCCTCCGCGAGCTGACCGCCGCAGGCATGATGGCCTGCAAGAAGGCGCTCGAGGAGACCGACGGCGACTTCGACAAGGCGGTCGAGCTCCTGCGCATCAAGGGCGCCAAGGACGTCGACAAGCGCGCCGAGCGCACGACCGCGAACGGCCTGGTCATGGCCGAGGACGGCGTGATGATCGAGCTGCGCTGCGAGACGGACTTCGTCGCCAAGAACGCCGACTTCCAGGAGCTGGCGGCGCGGATCGTCGCGGTCGCCAAGGCCACCCGCCCGGCCGACGTCGAGGTGCTCAAGGCCACCGACCTCGACGGCAAGGCCGTCGACGCCGTCGTCCAGGAGTTCTCGGCCAAGATCGGCGAGAAGCTGGAGCTGGCCAAGGTCGCCATCTTCGACGGCACCGTGACCACCTACCTGCACCGCCGTGCCGCCGACCTGCCGCCCGCCGTCGGCGTGGTGGTCGAGTACACCGGCGACGACACCGACGCCGCCCGCGGCGCCGCGATGCAGATCGCCGCGATGCGTCCCCGCTACCTCACCCGCGACGAGGTGCCCGCGGACGTGGTGGCCAACGAGCGCCGCATCGCCGAGGAGACCGCTCGCGAGGAGGGCAAGCCGGAAGCGGCGCTGTCCAAGATCGTCGAGGGTCGCGTGAACGGCTTCTTCAAGGACGTCGTGCTCCTGGAGCAGTCGTCCGTGACGGAGTCCAAGAAGACCGTCAAGGCCGTGCTGGACGAGGCCGGTGTCACCGTGACCCGCTTCGCCCGGTTCGAGGTCGGCCAGGCCTGATTCGCGTGAGGGCGGGGTTGCGCGCAGACGTCGCGACCCCGCCCTTGCCGTGTCCAGAGGAGTACCTGTGAGCGCAGAGGTAGACCACGCGAAAGCGGAGCACGCCGACGACGAGCCGATCCAGGGCTACCGCCGGGTGATGCTCAAGCTCGGCGGCGAGATGTTCGGCGGTGGCGGTGTCGGCGTCGACCCCGACGTCGTGCAGACCGTCTCACGCCAGATCGCCGCGGTGGTCCGAACAGGGGTCCAGGTCGCGGTCGTCATCGGCGGCGGCAACTTCTTCCGCGGCGCCGAGCTGCAGCAGCGCGGCATGGACCGCAGCCGCGCCGACTACATGGGCATGCTCGGCACCGTGATGAACTGCCTCGCCCTGCAGGACTTCCTGGAACGCGAGCACGGCATCGAGACCCGCGTGCAGACGGCCATCACGATGGGCCAGATCGCCGAGTCCTACATCCCCCGCCGGGCCATGCGGCACCTCGACAAGGGGCGCGTGGTGATCTTCGGCGGCGGCGCGGGCATGCCGTACTTCTCCACCGACACCACCGCCGCGCAGCGCGCGCTGGAGATCGGGTGCGAGGTCGTGCTGATGGCCAAGGCCGTGGACGGCGTCTACACGGCGGATCCCAAGACCGACCCGGACGCGTTGATGTTCGACAACATCACCCACCGCGAAGTGCTCGAACGCGGCCTGAACGTCGCCGACGCGACCGCGTTCAGCCTGTGCATGGACAACAACATGCCGATCATGGTCTTCAACCTGCTCACCGAGGGCAACATCGCGCGAGCCGTGCGCGGTGAGAAGATCGGCACACTGGTGAGCACCCCCGGTGGTCGCCCGTCCTTCTAGACCTGCTGGGATTCGAGCCGAACTGCGCACACCAAGGGAGTCAGCCGTGATTGACGAGACCCTCCTCGACGCCGAGGAGAAGATGGAAAAAGCGGTGTCCGTGGCGAAGGAGGACCTGGCCGCGGTGCGCACCGGCCGCGCCAACCCCTCGATGTTCTCCCGCATCGTGGTCGAGTACTACGGTTCGCCCACCCCCCTGAACCAGCTCGCCAGCGTCGCCATCCCGGAGGCGCGCATGGCGGTGATCAAGCCCTACGACGCCACCCAGCTCAACGCGGTCGAGAAGGCCATCCGCGACTCCGACCTGGGCGTGAACCCCAGCAACGACGGCTCGATCATCCGCGTGGTGATCCCGCAGCTGTCCGAGGAACGCCGCCGCGAGATGGTCAAGGTCGCCAAGGGCAAGGGCGAGGACGCCAAGGTGTCCATCCGCAACATCCGCCGCAAGGCCAAGGAAGAGCTGGACCGCCTGGTCAAGGACGGCGAGGTCGGCGAGGACGAGGGCACCAGGGCCGAGAAGGAACTGGAGAACGTCACCCACCGCTACGTCGCCCAGATCGACGAGCTGGTCAAGCACAAGGAAGCCGAGCTGCTCGAGGTCTAGTCGGTCACGTCGGTTCGGCGGGTCGGGCCACGGGCCCGCGCGCTTTCCTCGGCCGGTCTGCGGCCGTGATAGGAGCACAACAGGTGTCAGGCGGCGGTGACCAGGGCGCGCCGGAGAAGAGCGCGTCACGCGCGGGGCGCAACCTGCCCGCGGCCATCGCCGTGGGCGTCGGCTTGGGCGCCGTCATCCTCGTCGCGCTGCTCACGGTGCGCGAGCTGTTCGTCGGCGTCGTCGCCGTGGCCGTCGCCGTGTCGACGTACGAGCTGGCGGGTGCGCTCAAGCGCGGCGCGGGCATCCGGGTGGCCCTGCTGCCCGTGCTGGTCGGCGGGCAGGCCGTGGTGTGGCTCGCCTGGCCTCAGGAGCGCGCCGGCGTGCTGAGCGCGTTCGTGGTGACGATCCTGGTGTGCCTGCTCTGGCGGCTCAAGGACGGCGCGGACGGCTACCTGCGCGACGTCACCGCGTCCATCTTCACGGTCGCCTACGTGGCCGTGTTCGCGTCGTTCGCGGTCATGCTGGTCGTGCCGGACGACGGCGTGTTCCGCGTCCTGGCGTTCCTGATCGGCGTCGTGCTGTCCGACACCGGCGGCTACGTGGCCGGCGTGCTGTTCGGCAAGCACCCGATGGCCCCCACCATCAGCCCGAAGAAGTCCTGGGAGGGTTTCGCGGGCTCGATGGTGGCGGGCATGGTCGGCGGCGCGCTCACCGTCGGCCTGATGCTGGACGGCCAGTGGTGGCAGGGCGTGCTGTTCGGCGCGGCCCTGGTCGTCACCGCGACGGCGGGTGACCTGGTCGAGTCGCTGATCAAGCGCGACCTCGGGATCAAGGACATGGGCACGCTGCTGCCCGGCCACGGCGGCCTGATGGACCGGATGGACTCGCTGCTGCCGTCCGCCGTAGTGGCGTGGCTGCTGCTGCACGTGTTCGTGTAGCCCTCGACCGCCATCTGCGAAGCAGGGGCAGACTAATCGTCGTAGGGGTCGTCCACCCGCGTCTCGGTGGCCTCCTCTTCCGACAGCGGTGTGGTGCGGGACGGGTCGATCACCGAGAACACCGCGCCCGTGTGGTCGGCGACGACCGTGATCCGGCCGAACGGCGTGTCGTACGGCTCCACGGTGACGCGTCCGCCCAGCTCGAGCACCCGGGACGCGGCCGAGTCCGTCCCGATCTCCGGCGCGGCCGTGAAGTACACCATCCAGTGCGCGGGGGTGTCCGGCGCGAACGCCCGGCCCATCCGCTGACGCCCGAGCACGGTGTGCCCCTGGACGGCCCAGATCGTGTAGTCGACCGCCTGGCCGTCACCGATCTGGGTGATTTCGTACCCGCACAGCTCGTGGAAGAACTCGTCCGCCGCGTGCCCGTCGCGCGTGTTCAGCTCGGCCCACGCGTACGCGCCGTGCCCGTCCGCGCCGAACACCCAATCGGGTGGAACGTGCCGGAACCCGACCACCGCGCCGGTCGGGTCGGCGAGCACGGTGACGGTGTCCGACGGCTCGCCGAGCACGTGACCGCCCAACGCGTGCGCCTTCTCGGCGGTGGCGCGGGCGTGCGGCGTGTTCAGGTAGAGCGTCCACGCGCTCGGCTCCTCGGCGAGGACCAGCTCGGCCACCGGCATCCCGTCCACCAGCGCGATCGCGTTGCCGCCCGAGTCGGAGAAGTACCAGCCGAACAGCCCGGAGTAGAAGTCGATCGTGGCCTGGAGGTCCGTGGTGGCGATGTCGACCCAGCACGGCGTGCCGTGGTGCAACTCGGCCAAAGCGGGAGAATTGGGGACGATCGACACCGCGTACCTCCTGCAAGCCGCCTACTCGATCACGCTACGGCTCTAGAGTCGTCCCGTGAAGGGATTCGTCCGCGCCGCGTTGGCCGCCGTCCGGCCTGTCGACGTCCTGCCGAGCCCGAACATCTGGCACTGGCCCGAGCTCTACGAGGTCGAGAACCGCGCCCAGGACGTGGACGGGGCCATCTGGCGCGCGCTGCGCGAGCAGTGCGACTGGGCCGGCCGCGACGTGGTCGACGTCGGCTGCGGTGACGGGTTCCACCTGCCGGTGTTCGCGCGGGAGGCGCGTTCGGTCATCGGTGTCGAGCCGCACGCTCCGCTGGTGCAGCGCGCTCGCGCACGCGTGGCGGACGTGCCGAACGCCGAGGCGGTGGCCGGTCCGGCGCAACGCCTGCCGTTGCGCGACGCGACCGCGGACCTGGTGCACGCGCGCACGGCGTACTTCTTCGGTCCCGGCTGCGAGCCGGGCCTGCGCGAGGCCGACCGGGTGCTTCGGCCGGGCGGCGCGCTCGCGATCGTGGACCTCGACGGCCTGGCCGAGCCCTACGGGCCGTGGCTGTGCGCCGACGAGCCGCGCTACAACCCCGTGGACGTGGAGCGGTTCTTCGCGGATCAGGGGTTCTCGTTGCGACGCGTGCGCGCGCTGTGGCGGTTCGAACGCCGTGCGGACCTGGAGGCGGTGTTGCGCATCGAGTTCTCCGAGGCCGTCGCGGAGAAGGCCATCGCACGCACGCCCGGCCTGTCGTTCGAGGTCGGTTACCGCGTCCACGTGAGGCGCAAGCCGGCCGGGATTGTGCTGCCCTGAGCGCGCTCACCTAGGATTCGGGGCGTGGAGAACAGGAACGCGGGCAGGTTCGGTCGGCAGGTCGGCGTCATCGGTCTCGGCTGCTGGCAGCTCGGCGCCGACTGGGGCCAGGTCGAGGAGTCCGACGCGCTGGCGGTGCTGCACGCCGCCGCCGACACCGGCGTGAACTTCTTCGACACCGCCGACGTCTACGGCGACGGCCGCAGCGAGACGCTGATCGGCAAGTTCCTCCGCGAGCGCGGCGACGCGGGCATCACGGTGGCCACCAAGATGGGCCGCCGCGTCGACCAGACGCCGGAGAACTACAACCGCGAGAACTTCCTGGCCTGGAACGACCGGTCGCGCGCCAACCTCGGCGTCGACACGCTCGACCTGGTCCAGCTGCACTGCCCGCCGACGCCGGTCTACTCGACCGACGAGGTGTTCGACACCCTCGACGAGCTGGTGGAGGCCAAGCGGGTCGCCGCCTACGGCGTGAGCGTGGAGACCGTCGAGGAGGCGCTGACCGCGATCGCCCGGCCGGGTGTCGCGAGCGTCCAGATCATCCTGAACGCGCTGCGGCTCAAGCCGCTGGAGCGGGTGCTGCCCGCGGCGGCGGAAGCGGGCGTGGCGATCATCGCCCGCGTTCCGCTCGCCTCGGGGCTGCTGTCCGGCAAGTACACCGCGTCGACCACGTTCTCCGCCGACGACCACCGCAACTACAACCGCGGCGGTGAGGCGTTCGACGTCGGCGAGACGTTCTCCGGCGTGCCGTTCGAGGTCGGGCTGGAGGCGGTGGAGCGGCTGCGCGCCCTCGTGCCCTCCGGCGCGACCATGGCGCAGTTCGCGCTGCGGTGGGTCGTGGACCAGCCGGGCGTCACCGTGGTCATCCCCGGCGCCCGCAACGCCGAGCAGGCTCGGGCCAACTCGGCCGCCGCGGACCTCGCGCCGCTGTCGGAGCAGGACCGGGACGAGGTGCGGGCCGTGTACGACTCGCTGATCCGGCCGCTGGTCCACGACCGCTGGTAGGTCACTCCTCCGGGTCGTCTTCCTCGACGTCGAGCTCGCCGAGGATCGCGTACAGCTTGCGGCGGGCCTCGCTGAGGACCTCGACGGCCCGCACCTGCTGCTCACGCGTGCCCGCGTGGGCCATCTGCTGCATGGCCGCGCCGAGGTGCCGTGCCGCCGTGCGCAGCTTCGCCGCGTGCTGGTCGAGGTCGTCGTTGACCTGCTGCCACGGCGGCGCGCCGTCGAGCTTCGCGGCCGTGTCCCGACCGGTCTCGGTCAGCGTGAACAGCTTCTTGCCGCCCGCCTCCTCGGTGGAGGCGACGAGGCCCTCGTCGGCCAGCATCTGCAGGGTCGGGTAGACCGAGCCGGGGCTGGGCCGCCAGAGGCCGTCGGTGCGGCCGCTGATCTCCTGGATCATCTCGTAGCCGTGCATGGGGCGTTCGGCGAGCAGTGCCAGGACCGCCGTGCGGACGTTGCCCTTGCGCTGCCTCCCGCCGCGACCCCGTCCCCGGCCGTGCCCCCGGAAGCCGGGCGGCTCGGGCGGGATCGGAGGGCCGCCGAACGGCTCGGGGGGTGGCGGGGGACCGCCGAAGGGGCCGCGGCCGAAGCCGCCGCCGAAGCCGAACCCCTGTCGTGGGTCGCCGAAGCCGTGCTCGCGGTGGTGTCGGTGTTCGTGGTGCCCGTGTCCGTGGAAACGCATCTTCATGCTCCTCGTATCGATCGGTTGCGACGTGTCGACGATATATCGGAACGTATCGCGATGCAACGGTGATGGCGATCGCAGTCGGCGTGGTCATGGGTGCGGCGTGCGCGTGGGACACTGGAGGGCGCTATGACTGCCCTCCCCCTCGTCTTCGACGCGCCCAAGCGCGGGCTGCCGCCGCGCCACCTCGCCGACCTCTCCGCCGACCAGCGTCGAGAGGCCGTCGCCGCACTCGGTGAGAAGCCCTTCCGCGCCGCGCAGCTGTCGAACCACTACTTCGGCCGGCTGACCGTCGACCCCGACGCGATGACCGACATCCCCGCCGCCGCGCGGGAACGCCTGGTGACCGACCTGATGCCGCCGTTGTGGACGGAGCTGCGCAGCGTCGAGGCCGACGGCGGCACGACGCGCAAGACGTTGCTGCGCGCCCACGACGGCACGTTGGTCGAGAGCGTCCTGATGCGCTACCCGGACCGAGCCACGCTGTGCATCTCGTCGCAGGCGGGCTGCGGCATGGCGTGCCCGTTCTGCGCGACCGGGCAGGGCGGCCTGACCCGGAACCTGTCCACGGCGGAGATCGTGGACCAGGTGCGGCGCGGTGCGGCGGCCATGCGCGACGGCGAGCTGCCCGGCGGGCCGGGACGGCTGTCGAACATCGTGTTCATGGGCATGGGCGAGCCGTTGGCCAACTACAAGCGGGTGGTCGAGTCGGTGCACCGCATCTGCGACCCGGCTCCGGATGGCCTGGGGATTTCCCAGCGTTCGGTGACGGTGTCGACGGTGGGCCTGGTGCCGGCGATCCGGAAGCTGACCGAGGAGAACCTCCAGGTCCGCTTGGCGGTCTCGCTGCACACGCCGGACGACGAGCTGCGCGACACGTTGGTGCCGGTCAACACCCGGTGGAAGGTGGCCGAGGTGCTGGAGGCGGCCCGCGGCTACGCCGATCGCACCGGTCGGCGGGTGTCGATCGAGTACGCCCTGATCCGCGACATCAACGACCAGCCGTGGCGCGCGGACATGCTGGGCAAGCTGCTGCGTCGGCACCTGGGCCAGTTGGTGCACGTCAACGTGATCCCGCTGAACCCGACGCCGGGCTCGAAGTGGGACGCGTCGCCGAAGCCGGTGGAGCGCGAGTTCGTCCGGCGGGTCAACGAGCAGGGCGTCGCGTGCACCGTGCGTGACACGAGGGGTCAGGACATCGCCGCCGCGTGCGGCCAGCTCGCCGCCGAGGGTTGAGCGTGGAGCTGCTCGCCGGGGGTGTGCCACAATTGTGGCCATGACCGTCGAACCGCTGCGTGCCGTCCGTGATCACCTGTCGGAGTTCGTCGATCGCGCCGAGCGTGAGCACGAACGGGTCGTGGTCACCCGGAACGGGCGGCCGGCGGCCGTGCTGATCGGGTACGAGGATCTGGCGGCCCTCGAGGAGACGTTGGAGATCCTCAGCGACCCGAACGCGATGGCGGCGATCAGGGAAAGCCGTGACGAGGTGGCCCGTGGCGAAGTGGTTCGCGGCGTGGAAGCCGTTCGAGCCCTGCGGCCTCGCTTGTGACCCAGCCCTACGATCTCCGGGTTTCCGCCAGTGCCGCGCGAATCATCCAGGACAAGTTGCCCGAGGGCGTGGCCTCGGCGGTGATCGAGTTCATCACACACACGTTGCTGGACAACCCCCACCGCGTCGGCAAGCCGCTGCGGTACGAACTGGAGGGTGTCCACTCGGCTCGGCGTGGAGCCTTCCGAGTGCTCTACGAGATCGATGACGAGCGACGTGAGGTCACCGTGCTCCGCGTCGAACACCGCGCCGACGTGTACCGGCCGCGTTGACGTGCGGGGGTGGGTCAGCGGCGCCAGGAGGTGCGGCTGCGGACCTGGTCCCAGATCAGCAGGGCGGCCATGGTGAGGCCCGTGAGGATCACCCAGAGGTTCTCGGTCTGGCCGTGGTGGTTGCCGATCAGCAGCGAGAAGACCGCCAGGGTGGAGAGCCAGCCCGCGATCTTGATGCCCTTGGGGAAGGTGCCGTGCCAACCCCACTCGGCCGACGGCTCGTCGTGGAGGTCGACCGCCGGACGCTTGTCCAGTTCCGAGGACGAAGACACAGCCGCACGACCTTCCTGCCCGATCACGTTCACCAACGGCGTCATCGTCGCACACCCGCGCGCCGGCCGAGACGTGAGGTGCGCGGCACCGCCGTGACGTCTACCCTCGGCCCTCGCGCGTGTTCGCCGCGTGTCCGCATCGCACCCCGCCAGGCCGGAACGGGCGCCGCAGTCGCCCAGAAGGGCGACGAGGTTGACCGAACGGTTCCACCCGGCCGAGGGCCGCACGCCGGACACGTTCGCGCCGGTCGAAGTCGGCCTGCACGGCGTCACCAAGCGCTTCTCCGACCAGACCGCCGTGGACGACGTCACGTTGCGGATCCACGAAGGCGAGTTCTTCTCCGTCCTCGGCCCCTCCGGCTGCGGCAAGACGACGTTGCTGCGCATGATCGCCGGGTTCGAGGACCCGACCGCGGGCCGGATCGAGCTGGACGGGGTGGACGTGGTCGGCGTGCCGCCCTACCGGCGTGACGTGAACACGGTCTTCCAGTCGTACGCGCTGTTCCCGCACATGTCGGTGTGGGACAACGTCGCCTACGGCGTCAAGCGCAAAGGCGTGCGCGGCGCGCGGCTGAAGCAGGTCGTCGGGGAGCACCTGGAGCTGGTCCGGCTGGAGCGGTACGCGAAGCGACGGCCCGCGCAGCTCTCCGGCGGCCAGCAGCAGCGCGTCGCCATCGCCCGCGCCCTCGCGGCCGGGCCCCGGCTGTTGTTGCTGGACGAGCCCCTCGGCGCGTTGGACGCGGTGCTGCGCAAGGAGTTGCAGATCGAGCTGATGCGCATCCAGCGCGAGGTCGGCACGACGTTCCTCTACGTCACGCACGACCAGGAGGAGGCGCTGGTGCTGTCCCACCGCGTCGCCGTGATGAACGCGGGCAGGGTGGCGCAGGTCGGCTACCCGGAGGACGTCTACGAGCGCCCGGCCACCCGGTTCGTCGCCGGTTTCATCGGCACCTCCAACATCCTCGACGCCCGGGTGTCCGGTGTGGACGGTCGCTGGGTCGTGCTCGACGCGCCGGGCGTCACCGGCCTCAGGGCGCCGATGAACGGCCACCGGGTCCGCCACGGGCAGCCGGTCGCGGCCACCGTGCGCCCGGAGAAAGTGCACCTGCACGACCTCGCCGACGAACCGCCGACGGGCTGGTGCGTGCTCACCGGCACGGTCCGGGACGTCGTGTACGCGGGCGTGTCCACGCAGTACGTGGTGGACGTGCCGGGCGGCGCGGAGCTGGTCGCGTTCGTGCAGAACACCCGCCGCGTCGCCGACGCGGGCTCGCCGGGGCAGGCCGTGCGGATGGCCTGGGACCCCGACTTCACCGTGTTGCTGGGGAGCGCCGATGACTGAGCGGACACTGCGGATCGCCCGACTCTGGGACCCCGCCGACGCGAAGGTGACCCGCCGGACCGTGCTGCGGTCGACGGCGTTCTTCGCCCTCGCCGCGACCGGGGCGTGCGGCGTCGGCGACGCGCCACCGACCGGCACGAGCAGCGCGCCCACGTCGGGCGCGAAGGCGGGCAACGCGGTCGACGAGCCGAAGCTCAACCTCTACAACTGGACCGACTACATCGCGCCCGACACGTTGTCCGGCTTCAAGGACGCCTCGGGCATCGAGGTCACCTACGACAACTTCAGCTCCAACGACGAGATGGAAGCCAAGGTCGCCTCCGGCGCGGCCGGGTACGACCTGGTGGTGCCGAGCGACAACTTCCTGCGCCGGTTCCTGCGCTCCGGGCTGCTCACGCCGCTGGACCACGACCTGCTGCCGAACCTGGCGAACCTGGGCAAGCGGTTCACCGAGGCCGACTACGACCCGGGCAACGCCTACTCCGTGCCGTGGGCCTGGGGCACGACCGGCCTGGCGTACTCGAAGTCGCAGCTCGGCGACGTGACCGGGTTCTCGGCCTACGACCTGGCCGCCGCGCAGGGCCGCGCCACGATCCTGGACGAGGCGCGCGACGCGCTGGCGCTCGGCCTGCTCAAGCTCGGCCACGACCCGAACACCACCGACGCCGGGCAGATCGCCGAGGCGGTCGAGGTGCTGCTGGAGCTCAAGGGGAAGCTCGGCCAGATCACCTCGGACGTGATCGAGCCGCTGACCTCGGGCCAGACGCCGCTGGCGCAGGCGTACTCCGGTGACGCGTTCCAGGCACGTGACGCCAACGACGACCTGGCCTACGCGATCCCGGTCGAGGGCGGCCTGTCCTACGTCGACCTGCTGTGCGTGCCCAAGGACGCGCCGCACGCGGAGAACGCGCACCGGTTCATCGACTACGTGCTGGAGCCGTCGGTCGGCGCGGCGCTGGCCAACGCCATCCGCTACGGCAGCCCGAACGAGGCCGCGAAGCCCATGATCGAGCCGGAGCTGCTCAACGACCCGCTGGTGTACCCGTCGGACGAGCAGCTGGCCAAGCTGCCGTTCACCAAGGACCTCGGCGCGGACGTGGAGGCCCGCTACGCCGACGCGTGGACCAGGGTCAAGACCGGCTGATGGCCCGGCCGCGGTGGCTGGTCGCCACCGGTCTGCTCGCGCCGACCGGGGTGTGGCTCGGCCTGTTCCTGATCGCACCGCTGGCGCTGGTGGTGCAGTTCAGCTTCGCCACCCGCGACACGGGGGTGGCGCGGGCCGTGCTGCCGTGGACGCTGCGGGCCTACGCGACCGCGCTGGACCCGGCGTTCCTGCCGATCTTCGGCCGCACGCTGGCGTACGCGGGCGTGACGACGGCGTTGTGCCTGGTCCTGGGCTTCCCGCTGGCCTGGTTCATCGCCCGGCACGCCGGCCGGCACCGGACCGCGCTGCTGGTGGCGGTGCTGGTGCCGTTCTGGTCGAGCTACCTGGCCCGGATCTACGCGTGGAAGGCGCTGCTGGACGGCGAGGGGCTGGTCAACCGGCTGCTGGGCGCCGTGGGGCTGGGCCGTGACGGCGGGTTCCTGCTGACGCACGGCGCGGTGGTGGTGGGGCTGACCTACGGGTTCCTGCCGTTCATGGTGCTTCCCTTGTACGTGGCGTGCGAGCGGTTCGACCACCGGCTGGTGGAGGCGTCCTACGACCTGGGGCACGGGCGGGCGTCGACGTTCTTCCGGGTGGTCCTGCCGGGCGTGTTCCCGGGCGTGCTGGCCGGGTCGTTGCTGGTCTTCGTGCCGTCGGCCGGTGACTTCGTCACGCCGAAGCTGCTCGGCGGCGTGGGGCAGTCGACGTTCGGCAGCGTGATCGACGACCAGTTCCGCGGCGGCAACAACTGGCCGCTCGGGTCGGCGATGGCGGTGTTGCTGCTGGTCCTGGTGGTGGTCGTGCTGGTGGCGCGCGGCCGGCGAGGGGAGGACGTGCTGTGAACCGCCGCCCGTGGGCGCTGGGCGGCGTCGCCGCGCTGGTGTTCGCGTTCCTCTACGCGCCGATCGTGTGGCTGGCGCTGGTGTCCTTCAACGACTCGCGGTCGCTGAGCCGCCTCACCGGCCTGTCGGTCCGCTGGTACGTGGCGCTGTTCGGCGACTCGCGGGTGCTCGACGCGCTCGGGCTGAGCCTGCGGCTGGCGGTGACGAGCGCCGTCGTCGCCACGGCCGTCGGCACGCTGGCCGCGTTCGGCCTGCGGCGGGCGTTCCCCGGCCGGGGCGCGTGGACGGTGCTGTTGAGCCTGCCGCTGGTGGTGCCCGAGGTGGTGCTGGGGGTGGCGTTGCTGGGGTTCTGCGTGAAGCTCGCGGGCATCCCGCTCGGGTTCGGCGCGCTGCTGGCCGCGCACGTCGCGTTCTCGGTGAGCTTCGTGGTGGTCGTGGTGCGGTCGCGGGTGGCGGGCATGGACCACCGGCTCGAAGAGGCCGCCGCCGACCTCGGCGCGAGCCCGCTGGTGGCGTTCCGCACGGTCACGTTGCCGCTGGTCGCGCCCGCGGTGGCGGCGGGCGCGGCGTTCGCGTTCCTGCTGTCGTTCGACGACGTGGTGACCTCCAGCTACCTGACCGGCGTGGGCTCGACCACGCTGCCGGTGTTCGTGTACGCCCAGGCCGGCCGCCGGGGCGTGTCGCCGGAGATCGTCGCGCTGTCGACGGTGATGGTGGCGGTGAGCGCGGCGCTGCTGATCGCCGGCGTGCTCGTGGTCGCCTGGCGGGCCCGCCGCGCGTCACCTGCGTCAACTTTCGTCGGAGGCGGTCGAGACCAATGAACGCGGCCGTCCGGCGGCTCGTTCTTTACCGTGGTCCCCTGTGACGTCTGTCGTTCAGCGGCTCCGGCCCGCCCTGCCGGATCTCCGGGCGGCGCCCGCCGCGTTCCTGCGCGCCCACGCCGAACGCCTCGGCCAGGTCACGCCCTGGCGCGTCGGGCGCGAGGTGCTGGCCGTCGTCGTGTTCCTCGGCCTGGACGTGTTCCCCGGCTGGGTCTCGGGCGACTGGCGGGCGTCCGGCTGGGCGATGATCGCCCTGGGCGCCGGGTACGTGGTCATCTACCTGTCCAGGCTGCTGTTCCCCGCGCTGGCCCTGCTGGCGGCCACGTGGGTCGTCTTCAGCTCCGAGCACGGCGGGATCGCGCTGGTGGTGATGCTCTCCTACGCCGCCGGCTACCGGATCGCGCCGTGGCAGCGCTCGCTGCTCACCGCCGTCCTCGCGCTCGCGCTGCACATGTTCGCGTGGGGCGTGTCCGCGCCCGGCCTGTCCGGGCCGTTCGGCCAGTGGGTGATGCTGACCGTCTACTGCATGGTCGTGGCGCTGCCGTTCCTGGTCGGCCGGTACGTCGCGCAGCGCAACGCGCTGGTCGCGGCGTTGCAGGAACGCGAGGAACGGGTGGTGCGCGAGCGGCGGATGGTGTCGCGCCAGGTGCGGCTGCGCGAGCGCAACCGGATCGCGCAGGACATGCACGACAGCCTCGGCCACCGGCTCAGCCTCATCTCCGTGCACGCGGGCGCGCTGACCATGGACACCGGGCTCGGCGAACGCCAGCGCGAGGCCGTGCAGGTGCTGCGCAGCGCGGCCCTCACCGCGATGGAGGAGCTGCGCGGCGTCATCGGCGTGCTGCGGCGCGACGAGGAGCCGGACGAGGACCAGGTGCGCCGGACGGTGGACGCGATCGACGAGCTGGTCGACGGCGCGCGGCGGGCAGGCGTGCGGGTCAGCCTGGTCCGCGGCGGCCAGCCCGTGCCGCTGCCCGCGAAGGTCAGCCACGCCGCGTACCGCATCGCCCAGGAGGGCCTGACCAACGCCAACAAGCACGCGCCGGGCGCGAGCGTGCAGGTGACCGTGAAGTACGAGCCGGACGCGCTGGTGGTGGAGGTGCGCAACAACCCGCCCCGGACCAGGCTGCCCAGCGGTGGCGGCTTCGGCCTGATCGGGCTCGGCGAGCGGGTGCGGCTGGCGGGCGGCATGCTGCACGTGGGCGAGCTGCCGGCCGGCGGGTTCCGCATCGCGGCCGTGCTGCCGTACGAGGACACCGCCGCGGCGGGCGACGAGCCGTCCGACGAGGAGCAGCCCGAACCCGCCAAGCCCACCGGCATCCGCAAGTGGGCGGGCGTCGGCTCGATCGTGCTGGCCGGGATCGTGGTGCTGGTGGTCGTCGGCGGCTACACGTGGATCGGGTCACAGCCCGTCACCAAGGTGGTGTCGGAGGAGTTGTACGACTCGGTGTCGGTCGGGCAGTCGGAGGCGGAGGTGATGGCCAAGCTGCCGGGCGGGGCCGAGCCGCCGCTGGGCGACCTCAACTCCGACGCCGAACCCGAACCCGCCGGAACGCGGTGCGAGTACCGCGTGGCCGACGTGCAGACCTACTCCTCGCGGGCGACCAAGATCGTGCGGTTCTGCTTCGCCGACGGCACGCTGGTCGAGAAGAACACCCACTTGCAGGAGTTGTGACAGTGATCCGGGTCCTCATCGCCGACGACGAGCCGCTGATGCGCGCGGGCATCAAGGCCATCCTCGGCACCGCCGAAGACATCGAACTGGTCGCCGAGGCCGGTGACGGGCGGGAAGCGGTCCGCATCGCCCTGGAACGGCGGGTGGACGTCGCCGTGCTCGACATCCGGATGCCCCGCCTGGACGGCCTGGCCGCCGCACGCGAGCTGCGGAGCGTCGCGCCTTCGGTGCGGGTGGTGATGCTCACCACGTTCGGCGAGGACGACAACATCGTCCGGGCGCTGTCCGACGGCGCCGCCGGGTTCCTGCTGAAGGACTCCGCCCCGGAAGAGCTGCTACGCGCCGTGCGCGCCGTTCACTCGGGCGAGGCCTACCTGTCACCCATGGTGACGAGCCGGGTGGTGGGCATGGTCGCGCAGGTGGGTCAGCCGCGCCGACAGGAGGCGATGCGCCAGGTCGAAGGGCTGACCGAACGCGAGGTCGAGGTGCTGGCCCTGCTCGGGCTGGGGATGTCGAACGCCGACGTCGGGCAGCGGCTGCACATGAGCGAGGCGACCGTGAAGACCTACGTGAGCAGGCTGTTGGCCAAGCTCGGGCTCACGAACCGGGTGCAGGCGGCGTTGCTGGCGCGCGACGCGGGACTGGCGAACTAGGTGGTGACATGGGTGTGCCCCGCCGATTTCTCGACGGGGCACACCCGGAGTGGTCATCTGCTCCGAGCGTCGTCATGCCCGGGCACGGTTGCCGCGGTTGCCGGTCACCATCCGGTACACGCCCAGCACGATCAGCGAGCCGAGGATGGCGAGCAGCCAAGTGCTCAGGTCGAAGAACGTGTTGATGTTGGTCCCGAAGATGGCCTGGCCGACGAAACCGCCGATGATGGCGCCGACAATGCCGAGCAGCATCGTGATGATGATGCCGCCGGGGTCCCGACCTGGCATGATGGCCTTGGCGATGGCACCCGCGATGAGGCCGAGGACGATCCAACCCAAGATGCCCACGGGGGCTCTCCTTCCTGATGGCCGCGACGGGCGGATCCGTCGGGCGCTTGATCGAGGAATGCCCACGTTCGAGTGAGACCACGCCCCTGTTACCGTTCTGTTATCGAAGTACCGCTGTGCGGGCTATCAGGACGGCTCGGGAACAATGGTCGGTGATGAGCACACCACGCACGGTCCTGGTACTCGGGTCGACCGGGTCGGTCGGCACCCAGGCCCTCGACGTCATCGCCGCCAACCGCGACCGGTTCACCGTGGTCGGACTGGCCGCCGGCGGCGCGGACCCGGCCGCCCTCGCCGCGCAGGCCGTCGAGTTCGGGGTCCAGGCCGTGGCCGTCGCCCGGGCCACCGCGGTCGAGGACGTCACGCTCGCCCTCTACGCCGAGGCGCAGAAGCGGGGCTACGCGCAGGGCGCGTTCAAGCTGCCGCGCATCCTGGCCGGCCCGACCGCGATGACCGACCTGGTCGACTCCACCCCCGCCGACGTGGTGCTCAACGGCATCACCGGCTCGATCGGCCTGGCGCCGACGCTGCACGCGCTCAAGGCGGGCGCGACGCTCGCCCTGGCCAACAAGGAATCGCTGATCGCGGGCGGTCCGCTCGTGCTCAAGGCGGCCAAGCCGGGCCAGATCGTGCCGGTCGACTCCGAGCACTCCGCGCTGGCCCAGTGCCTGCGCGGCGGTCGGCCCGACGAGGTGGCCAAGCTCGTCCTCACCGCCTCCGGCGGCCCGTTCCGCGGTCGCACCCGCGCGGACCTCGCCGACGTCACCGCGCGTGAGGCCATGGCGCACCCCACGTGGTCGATGGGGCCCGTCATCACCGTCAACTCGTCCACCCTGGTCAACAAGGGGCTGGAGCTGATCGAGGCGCAGCTGCTGTTCGGCGTGCCCTACGACCGCATCGACGTGGTCGTGCACCCGCAGTCGGTCGTGCACTCGATGGTCACCTTCACCGACGGCTCCACGCTCGCCCAGGCCAGCCCACCGGACATGAAGCTGCCGATCGCGCTGGCGCTGGGCTGGCCCGACCGGATCCCCGGCGCCGCCGCCGCGTGTACTTTCGACGTGGCGACGGCGTGGACGTTCGAGCCGCTGGACGACGAGACGTTCCCGGCGGTGAGGCTGGCCAGGCAGGCGGGCTCCGGCGGTGGCTGCCTGCCCGCGATCTACAACGCGGCGAACGAGGAAGCGGTCGCGGTCTTCCTCGGCGGCGGCACCTCGTTCACCTCCATCGTGGACACTGTGGCGGGAGTGCTCGCGGAGGCGGACGGCTGGGCGCACGAGCCGGTCGACGTCGACGAAGTCCTCGCGGCGGAGCAATGGGCCCGGGCGCGGGCGCGGGAACTCGTGGCCACTTCGGTGGGGTCTGGAAGGGACTGACGTGCTCGTTTTCCTGGGCATTCTGCTGTTCGCCCTGCTCATCGGCATCTCGATCGCGCTGCACGAGCTCGGCCACCTGGCCACCGCGAAGATGTTCGGGATGAAGGTGACCCGGTACTTCATCGGGTTCGGGCCGAAGATCTGGTCCTTCCGCCGCGGTGAGACCGAGTACGGCCTCAAGGCGATCCCGGCGGGCGGCTTCTGCGAGATCACCGGCATGACCGCGCTGGAGGAGGTCGCGCCCGAGGACCGGCACCGCGCGTTCAACCGGCAGAAGACCTGGAAGCGCGTGGTGGTCCTGTCCGCGGGCTCCATTACCCACTTCATCGTGGGCTTCATCATCCTGTACTTCATGGCCTTCACCATGGGCATCCCGAACCTGCGGGACAGCGCGCTCATCGCCGAGGTCGCGCCGTGCGTGCAGAGCAGCACCGACGCCGAGTGCGCGCCCGGTGCGCCGTCGCCGGCCAAGGACGCGGGCTTCCAGGCGGGCGACGAGATCGTGGCCGTGGCGGGCGCGGCCACGCCCACCTGGGCAGACGTGCTGACGAAGACGCGCGAGCGGACCGGCACGACGGAGTTCAAGGTGCTCCGCGACGGCGAAGAGCTGACCCTCACCGCCGACGTCGCCCGCGTCGAGCGCGAGATGGAGCGCAAGGACGGCACGCGCTACAAGGAGCAGGTCGGCGCGATCGGCGTCATCCAGCAGCGCAACTTCGAGTACAACGCGTTCACCGCGATCGGCGGCGCGACCCAGTTCACCGGCACGATGTTCGAGAACACCTGGCGCGGCCTGATCAACTTCCCGAAGAAGATCCCGGCCGTGATCGAGGCCATCGGCGGCGGCGAGCGCGACATCGACAGCCCGGTCAGCGTGGTCGGCGCGAGCAGGCTCGGCGGCGAGGCGGTCGACCGGGGCCTGTGGCAGCTGTTCTGGCTGATGCTGGCGGGTCTGAACTTCTTCGTGGGTGTGTTCAACCTCCTGCCGCTGCTGCCGCTTGACGGTGGTCACATCGCCGTCAACCTGTACGAACGGGTGCGAAACTGGATCCGGAAGCTGCGCGGCCTTCCGGATGGCGCACCGGTCAACTACCTGCGACTGTTGCCGCTGACCTACTTCGTGATCTTCGTCGGCGGATCGGTCACGCTGCTGACGATCACCGCGGACATCGTCAACCCGATCAAGCTCTTCCAGTGATCACAGTGAGAGGTGCGTAGTTCATGAGTGACGGCGTCATGCTCGGCCTGCCGGCGATGCCTCCTCCGGTGTTGTCGGAGCGGCGCAAGACCCGCCAGCTCATGGTGGGTTCGGTCGGTGTCGGCAGTGAGTTCCCCGTCTCGGTGCAGTCCATGACGACCACGGTGACGGCGGACGTGAACGCCACGCTCCAGCAGATCGCGGAGCTGACGGCGGCGGGCTGCGACATCGTGCGGGTGGCGTGCCCGTCGCAGGACGACGCGGACGCGCTGGCGGCGATCGCGAAGAAGTCGCAGATCCCGGTGATCGCGGACATCCACTTCCAGCCGAAGTACGTGTTCGCGGCGATCGAGGCCGGGTGCGCGGCGGTGCGGGTGAACCCCGGGAACATCAAGAAGTTCGACGACAAGGTCAAGGAGATCGCGGCGGCGGCCCGGGACCACGGCACGCCGATCCGGATCGGTGTGAACGCGGGGTCGTTGGACCCGCGGTTGATGGCGAAGTACGGCAAGGCGACGCCCGAGGCGCTGGCGGAGTCGGCGCTGTGGGAGGCGTCGTTGTTCGCCGAGCACGACTTCCACGACTTGAAGATCTCGGTGAAGCACAACGACCCGGTGGTGATGATCCGGGCGTACGAGCTGCTGGCCGAGCAGTGCGACTACCCGTTGCACCTGGGCGTGACGGAGGCGGGCCCGGCGTTCCAGGGCACGATCAAGTCGGCGGTGGCCTTCGGCGCGTTGTTGCGGCAGGGCATCGGCGACACGATCCGCGTCTCGCTGTCGGCTCCCCCGGTCGAGGAGGTGAAGGTCGGGCACCAGATCCTCCAGTCGCTCAACCTGCGCCCGCGCAAGCTGGAGATCGTGTCGTGCCCGTCCTGCGGTCGCGCCCAGGTCGACGTCTACACGTTGGCGGAGCAGGTCACGGCCGGTCTGGAGGGCATGGAGGTGCCGCTGCGGGTCGCCGTGATGGGCTGCGTGGTGAACGGGCCCGGTGAGGCGCGCGAGGCCGACCTCGGTGTCGCCTCGGGCAACGGCAAGGGTCAGATCTTCGTGAAGGGCAAGGTCGTCAAGACCGTGCCGGAGCACCAGATCGTGGAGACCCTGATCGAAGAGGCGATGCGGATCGCCGAGGAGATGGGCGAGACCGCCGAGGGCGGCGAACCGGTCGTCACGGTCGGCTGAGGGCGGCCGGGAGTGGGCCGGCAGTCGGCTGAGCGGGTGGCGGACGCGCGGGTAACGCCGTCGATCTGGCAGGCTTGACGGCGTGCTGAGGTTGGCTGGCGCGCGCTTGCTCGACGAGCGGGACCTGACCGAGGTTCTCGCCGTGCTCGCGGCCGACCCGGTGGCGTCCTGCATGGTCGCCGCACGGGTCGAGGTCGCGGGTCTCGACCCGTGGCGGCTCGGCGGCGAGGTGTGGGCGTACGACCACCGGTCGCTGCGCGGCGGCCGGGTCGACGCGCTGTGCTTCGCCGGTCCGAACCTCATCCCGCTGCGCGGCAACGCGCAGGCGCTGCGCGGCTTCGCCGACCGCGCCCGCCGCCGGGGCCGCATGTGCTCGTCGCTGGTCGGGCCCGCCGAGCAGGTGCTCGGCCTGTGGGAGGAGCTGTCCCCGGACTGGGGACCGGCCCGCGAGGTGCGCGCCGACCAGCCGTTGATGGCGTTGGGCGGCAGCCCGTCGATCCCGCTGGACCCGCTCGTGCGGCCGGTCCGGCCGGACGAGCTCGACCGGTACCTGCCCGCCGCGATCGCCATGTTCATCGAGGAGGTCGGCGTCGACCCGTGCGCCGAGGACGGCGGCGTGTCCTACCGGGCACGGGTGGCCGAGCTGATCGCGGGCGGGCGGGCGTTCGCCCGGTTCGAGGGCGGCGACGTGGTGTTCAAGGCCGAGATCGGGGCCATGTCGGCGCAGGTCGGCCAGATCCAGGGCGTGTGGGTGCGGCCGGACCGCCGTGGGTGCGGCATCGGCGCGGCGGGCACCGCGGCGGTGGCCGAACACCTGGTCAGGACCCTGGGCCGGACCGCGTCGCTGTACGTGAACTCCTACAACGACGTGGCCAAGGCGGCGTACCGCAAGATCGGGTTCTCCCAGGTCGGCCAGTACGCGACCGTGCTGTTCTGAGACCGTCGCGGCGTGCGGCCGGCCGCACCGGGCATACTCGGCGCCGTGATCGCGCGCAAGCCGTCCCTGTCCCGCTTGGTCCTTCCCGGGGTGGTCCTGCTGCTCGTCAGCGGCTGCGGCCTGTTCTCGTCCCGTCCAGGTCCGGACCAGGTGGCGGGCGATTTCCTGGCCAAGCTCGCCGCCGGTGACGTCGACGGCGCGGCCGGCCTGACCGACGACCCGGGTGGCGCGAAGGACGTGCTGGGCAAGGTCCGCGAGGTGCTCAAGCCCGAGGGCCTGACCACGAAGGTCGAGCAGGTGCGCTCGGCGGGCGAGTCGACCACCGCCGACGCGACCGCGCAGCTGGACTGGGACCTCGGGCACGACCACGCGTGGAGCTACCAGACGAAGTTCGACCTGCGGCGCGAGGAGGACGACTGGAAGGTGCACTGGGCGCCGTCGGTCGTGCACCCGAAGCTCGCCGTGCAGCAGTCGCTCGGCGTGGCCGACGTGAAGCCCGCGCTGGCGCCCGTGCTGGACCGGGACGGCACGCCCCTGCTCGCGCCGGAGCAGGTCGTGTCGATCCTGCTCAACGCCCAGGAGGCCGGTGACGTCAACGCGGTGGCCGGTGCGCTGGCCGCGGCGCTGACGCCGATCGACCCCTCGATCACCCAGCCGGCGATCATGGACGGGGTGTCGAAGGTGCCCGCCGGGCAGGTCTACCAGGTGGCCGCGCTGCGCGACGCGGACTACCGGACCGTGAAGGCCGCGATCTACGAGCTGCCGGGGGTGCGGTTCACCACGCAGACGAGCCTGCTGGCGCCGTCGCGCACGTTCGGCTCGCAGGTGCTGCCCGCCGTGCGCAAGGCGGTGGAGGAGGAGATCGCGGGCAAGGCCGGGCTGCGCGTCTACACGGTGAACGCGGCCGGTGACGAGGTGGAGACGCTGCACGAGCAGGCGCCGGAGCCGGCGCAGGCGATCTCGACCGCGTTGAGCCGGGGCGTGCAGGTGGCGGCGGAGGACGCGCTGGAGCCCGTGCCGCAGGCCGCGATGCTGGTGGCGTTGCAGGCGTCGACCGGCGACATCCTGGCGGTGGCGCAGAACGAGCCGGCCGACGCCGAGGGCCCGATGGCGCTGAGCGGCCGTTACCCGCCGGGGTCGACGTTCAAGATCGTGACGGCGGCGGCGGCCCTGTCGTCCGGGCAGGCGACGGCGGACAGCCCGCTGCCGTGCCCTGGCAAGGCGGTGATCGACGGTCGCCGGGTCGTGCCGAACGACCACGAGTTCGACAAGGGCACGATCCCGCTGCACTCGGCGTTCGCGTTCTCGTGCAACACGACGTTCGCGCAGCTCGCGGCCGGGATGGCGCCGGACGCGCTGACCAAGGCGGCGGACTCGTTCGGCCTCGGGGTCGACTTCGAGATCCCGGCGATCACCACGATCACCGGCTCCGTGCCGCCCGCCACCGACGTGGTGGAGCGGGCGGAGGACGGGTTCGGCCAGGGCAAGCTGCTGGCGAGCCCGTTCGGCATGGCCCTGGTGGCGGCGACGACGGCGACGGGCAAGATGCCGGTGCCCACGCTGCTGAAGGGCCGGGAGACGAAGGTGGACCACACCCCGACCCCACCGGCGCCCGCCGTGCTGGAGCCGTTGCGGGCGATGATGCGGGAAGTGGTCGACACCGGCACCGCGCCGCAGCTCAAGCCCTACGGGGACGTGCGGGGCAAGACGGGCACGGCGCAGTTCGGCGACGGCACGAACTCGCACGGCTGGTTCGTCGGCTACCGCGGCGACATCGCGTTCGCGACCCTGCTCCTGGGCACGAACAGCTCCGCACCCGCGGTCGACGCCTCGGCCCGCTTCCTGGCCGCGCTGGGCTGAACGGCCCGGCGACTGCCACATCCCCACCCAGGCCCGGTTCGAGCAGGATCCGACCACCGAACCGGCCGCACCACCTCGACGGTCCGAGGTGGTGCTCCGGAGGCGCGTGGAGGAGCGTTGGTGACCTGGAGCGACCGCGTAACGGACACGTGGCGCATGCCCCGTCACGCTGAGCCGTAATCTGGAGGGCATGTCCGTGCGTGCCGTCCTCCAGCCAGGTGTGCTGTCCCCGCGCCGTCCGGTGCCCGCCCAGATCGAGCGGCCCGAGTACGTCGACCGACCCGAACCCAAGCGCAACACCGATCCCTGGGTGCAGCCGCCCGAGGTGATCGAGGCGATGCGCGTCGCGGGCAGACTGGCGGCGCAGGCGTTGCAGGAGGCGGGCAAGGTGATCGTGCCCGGCGTGACAACCGACGAGATCGACGCGGTCGCGCACGAGTTCCTGTGCGACAACGGCGCGTACCCGTCCACGCTCGGCTACCGCGGTTTCCCCAAGTCCTGCTGCACCTCGCTGAACGAGGTCATCTGCCACGGCATCCCCGACACGACCGTGGTCGAGGACGGTGACATCGTCAACGTCGACGTCACCGCCTACATCGGCGGCGTGCACGGCGACACGAACGCCACCTTCCTCGCCGGCGAGGTGAGCGAGGAGGCCCGCCTCCTGGTCGAGCGCACCCACGAGGCCACGATGCGCGCCATCAAGGCGGTCAAGCCGGGACGGCAGCTCAACGTGGTCGGCCGCGTCATCGAGTCCTACGCCAACCGCTTCGGCTACGGCGTGGTGCGCGACTTCACCGGTCACGGCATCGGCCGCACCTTCCACAGCGGCCTGGTCGTGCTGCACTACGACGCGCCGCACGTGCCCACGGTGATCGAAGAGGGCATGACGTTCACCATCGAGCCGATGATCACCCTCGGCGGCATCGAGCACGACCTGTGGGACGACGGCTGGACGGTCACCACCCGCGACAAGAGCTGGACCGCCCAGTTCGAGCACACCGTCGTGGTCACCGCGGACGGCGCGGAGATCCTCACGGTCTGCTGAGCAGCGGCACGAGGGTCTGCGCCACCTCGCGGGGTGAGGTCACCGCGCCGAGGTGGTGGCTGTCCAGCTCCACCACGGGCCAGCCGAGCTCACGTGCCGCCGCCGCGGCGGCGTCGTAGGCGGGGCTGAGCTTCACGTACGAGCACGGCCCGGTCCACGCCACGGTGGGCCGGGGCTCCTTCAGGAACGCCAGCGGCACCTCGGGCGCCTCGGCCACGATCTCCTCCAGCAGCCGCACGTCCGGCACCATCGCCGACAGCACCTCGGGCGCGAACCACAGGTCCCAGCGCGGCATCAGCCCGTCCCGCGCGATGGTCTTGAGGTGCGCCATCCGCTCGGCGGGCGCGTCGTCGCGCCAGCTCCGGCCCGGCGTGGGCAGCTCGGCGTCGAGGAACACCAGCCCGCGCACGGGCGTCTCCAGGGCGTCGGCGAACGCGGGCAGCAGCGGACCGGCGCCGCTGTGCCCCACGAGCACCAGGTCGCCTTCGACCAGGGAGTCCTCCACGGCGTCGGCGAAGACGCCGAGCAGCCGCTGGTGGACGGGCGCGGCGTTGACCGTCACCTGGAGGTCGAGCAGCACCACGGGGTGACCGAGTTCGGCCAGCGCGTCGGCGAGCGGGCGCATGCTCGCGGGCCCGAGGTAGGGGCTGTGCACCAGGACCGCGGTTGGGGGGACGTCGACCATGCCGTGGATGATGTCAGCCCGGACCGACAACGAGGGGACATTGTGCGCAGTGCGTTGCTGGTGGCCGGCACCACGTCGGACGCGGGGAAGAGCGTGCTGGCGGCGGGTCTGTGCAGGTGGCTCACCCGGCAGGGGGTGAGGACGGCCCCGTTCAAGGCCCAGAACATGTCCAACAACTCGGTCGTGACGGCCGACGGCGGCGAGATCGGCCGCGCGCAGGCGGTGCAGGCCGCCGCGTGCGGGCTGGCGCCGAGCGTGCGGTTCAACCCGGTGCTCCTCAAGCCGGGCGGCGACCGGAGCTCGCAGGTCGTCGTGCTGGGCCGGGCGGTCGGCGAGGTGTCCGCGTTGTCCTACCGCGAGCGCAAGGCCGAGCTGTTCGCCACGGTCCTGACCACCCTGGACGGGCTGCGCGACGATTTCGAGGTGGTCGTCTGCGAGGGCGCGGGCTCGCCCGCCGAGATCAACCTCAGGGCGAACGACATCGCGAACATGGGCTTGGCGCGGGCCGCGGGCCTGCCGGTGCTCGTGGTCGGCGACATCGACCGGGGTGGGGTGTTCGCGCACCTGTTCGGCACGCTGGCCCTGCTCGACCCCGCCGACCAGGCTCTGGTCGCCGGGTTCGTGGTGAACAAGTTCCGCGGCGACCCGGCGTTGCTCGAACCGGGCCTGCGGCAGCTGGACGCCCTCACCGGGCGTCCGGTGCTCGGCGTGCTGCCGTGGCGGGAGGAGCTGTGGCTGGACGCGGAGGACTCCCTGTCCTACGCGGCGGACGGCGTGATCGGCCGGCCCGAGCCGCCGTGCGGCGACCAGTGGCTGCGGGTGGCAGTGGTGCGGTTGCCGAGGATCTCCAACGCCACGGACGTGGAGGCGCTGGCGTGCGAGCCGGGCGTGTCGGTGCGGTTCGTCACCGAGCCGTCCCGGCTGGCCGACGCGGATCTGGTGGTGGTGCCGGGGTCGAAGGCGACGGTGGACGACCTGCGGTGGCTGCGCGCCACCGGCCTGGCCGACGCGATCGCCGCGCACGACGGTCCGGTGCTCGGCATCTGCGGCGGGTTCCAGATGCTCGGCCGGACGATCGAGGACGCGGTGGAGTCGCGCGCGGGCGCGGTGGCGGGGTTGGGCCTGCTCGACGTGGACGTGCGGTTCGAGGCGGACAAGACGCTGGGCACACCGCACGGCGACGCGTTCGGCGAGCCCGTCACCGGCTACGAGATCCACCACGGCGTGGTCACCCGCAACGCCGAGGAAGCCCTGGTCACCCTGCCGGACGGCACCCCGGAGGGCGCGCTGCGCGGCCGGGTCGCCGGCACGCACTGGCACGGGTTGCTGGAGAACGACGGGTTCCGCCGCGCGCTCCTGCGCTGGGCCGCCGGCCACGCGGGCCGGCAAGGATTCACCCCCGCGCCGGACGTGGACTTCGCCGGACGGCGGTCCGCTCAGCTCGACCTGCTCGGCGACCTGGTCGCCGACCACCTCGACACCGGCGCGGTGTGGGCGTTGTTGGAGAAGGGCGTGCCACCGGGACTTCCGGTCATCCCTCCCGCGGGTGCGCCACCTGTCGCCTGACGACATCCGACCGCGGTGCGCGCGACCGACAAGTCGCGCGGTTGTGCCACCGGTGGGCGGAGCGCGTGGACGACCGGCTCGGCGACGGCGGCGGGTGGCTGCCCGACCGGCAAGCCGGGCGGACCTGCCCGCGTGAACCCGTCGTGGGCCGTGCGGTCGCATCCGTGCGTGAGGGAATCAGCGTGGTCCGAGGTGGACGATCGCTAGATGGTGTCCGCGGTCAGGCGGAGGGACGGGCGGAAGACGGTGCACACGTCACACCTCCGCTCACGGGTGGTCACAAAGTGAAGGTACCGGCGGAGGGACGGGGGATACGTCGCCCGTTCGGGTCAAACGGGCTTGTCGAGGGGCACGAGCGCGGCCCAGCCGGGTTCGGCGGCCCGCTCCACCCACCCCGCCGGCCACTTCCGCCGCACGTCACCGGTCCGCGTCCGGGCGTCGGCCAGCTTGGCCGTCGTGTGCACGCCGAAGTCCGTGCGGCCCTCGAACACCGCGCCCCGGAACACGGAGTCGCCGAATGTGACCCGCCGGAAGTCGGCCAGGTCGCGGAAGCGGGTGTCGCGGAAGTCGGCCGTGCCGGTGAACTCGGTGCCGCGGAACGCCGCCGGGCCGACGAACGTGGTGCCGGCGAACGACGCGGACTTGACCCGGGCGAGGGTCAGGGTGGGCTTGACCAGCGTGGCGTTGGACAGGTCGAGCGTGATGTCGGCCCAGAACACCTCGGGTGCGTCCGGTCGCAGGTGGGCCGCCAGCAGCGCGGTCGCGGTCTGCCGGACCTCCAGCTCCTGGAACCGGTGCGCGTCGCGCGGCCCGATCCGCGTCCTGGCGCGGACCTCCGGCGGCGGGGTGAACGGCATCCGCAGGTAGGCGCAGATCAGGTTCACGATCGTCTGCCGGTGCGCGGGGTTGCCCTGAGCGAGCCGCTCCAGCGCGTACAGCCCGGCCAGCCGCACCGGGGCCTTGTCGCTGCCGAGCTGGTCGGCGGCCTTGCCGTACAGCTCGGTGACGCGGCGCTCGGTCGCGTCGTGGTCCTTCTGCACGAGGTCCAGCTCCGCGTAGCGCTGGCGGCGGGCCGTGAGCAGCAACGCCGCCGCGCCGCCCGTGCCGAGCACGATGCCGGACGCCGTGCGGACGACGTCCAGGCGTACCCCGTCCTGCGGCTCGCCGGACCCCAGCGTGACCAGCAGGAGCACGACGGACCCGACCGCCACCACACCGAGCCCGACCGCCCAGAGCACGATCGTCCTGGCCGACAGCACGCGATGCTCCACACCTCCAGCCCAGCGGAACGCCGGCGGGTCGTCAATCACCGATGCGGGCGGTAGAAAGGCATGTGGTGGATTCGCGCAACGACATGAGCGGGACCGTGGCGGGGCCGCTGATCCAGGCGCGGGACGTCGCCTTCACCCAACCCGCCCCGGTCGCGCTGGCCGGCTTGCCGCCGGTGGACCTGTTCACCGGCCGCGCGGCGGACCTCGACGCGCTGGCGGCGGCGTTGCGACCCGGCCCGGAACCGGCCGCCGCGCCCGTGGTGCTCTCCGCCGTGTCGGGGCTGGCCGGTGTCGGCAAGACCACGTTGGCGGTGCGCGCGGCGCACGACGCGGTCGCGGCGGGCTGGTTCCCCGGCGGCGTGCTGTTCATCGACCTGCGCGGCTACGACCCCGAGGCGCGGGTGACCCCGGACGTGGCGCTGTCGACGTTCCTGCGCGCGTTGGGCGTGCTCGCCGAGCACATCCCCGGCGAGCGGGCGGGCCGTGAGGCGCTGTACCGGTCGAAGCTCGCCGAACTGCCGCCGGTGCTGATCGTGCTGGACAACGCGTCGGCCGCGGACCAGGTGCGCCCGCTGCTGCCCGGCACGCGGACCCATCGCGTCCTGGTCACCAGCCGCCACACGTTGGCCGACCTGATCGGCGCCCGCCTGCTCGACCTGAACGTGCTCGACGAGGCCGAGGCGGTGAGCCTGCTGGACGGCGCGGTGCGCGCGGCGCGGCCCGACGACGACCGCGTGGTGGACGACCCGGGCTCCGCCTCGGAGCTGGTCCGGTTGTGCGGTCGCCTGCCCCTGGCGTTGAGCATCGTGGCCGCGACCCTGGCCGCGGACCCGGAGCAGCCGCTGGACAGCCTGGTGTCCGCGTTGGGCGAGGCGTCCACGAGGTTGGGCGAGCTGTCGTTCGGCGACAGCTCGGGGGTGCACGCCGCGTTCGACCTGTCCTACCAGCGGCTCACGCCCGCCGAAGCGCGGTTGTTCCGCCTGCTGTCGCTCAACCCCGGCCGGCAGGTGAGCACCGCCGCCGCGGCGGCGCTGGCGGGCCTGGCGGACGGGGAGGCCGAGAAGCTGCTGCGGTCGTTGCGCAGGGCTCACATGGTCGAGCCCGGTGAGCCGCGCGGCTGGTTCCGCCTGCACGACCTGCTCCGGCTCTACGCGCGGAAACAGGCGGAAGAAGAGCCGGAGGCGGACCGGGACGGCGCGGTGGCGCGCCTGCTCGACCACTACATCTCGGCCACCGAGGAAGCGGACGCGCGGCGCAACCCGGCGTACCAACTCTCCAGCGAGGCGTTGGCGTGGCTGGACATCGAGCACCCGACCCTGGTCTACGCCGTCGTCCTGGCCGGTCTGACGCGTCACCACGACCGGGCGCTGCGGTTGGCGTTCCTGCTCACGGGCTTCCTGTTCTACCGGCGGCACTGGGACGACTGCCGGCTGCTGTACGACCTGGCGCTGGACGTGGCGAAGCAGTCCGGTGACCGGGTCGCCGAGGCGCAGGCGGTGCACCGGCTGGCCCGGCTCGCCCGCGAGATGCGCAAGCGTGACGTGGCGCAGCGGCTGTACCAGGAGTTCCTGGCGTTCAGCCGTGAGCTGGGCGACCGGCCCGGGACTGCTCAGGCGCTGCACAACCTGGGCTCGATCGCCCGCCGCGCGCGGGAGCTGCACATCGCGCAGGCCCATTACGACGAGGCCCTGGTCCTCTACCGCGAGCTGGGCGACTGGCGCGGTGAGGCGGACATCCTGTTCAACCTCGGCACGGTCGCCCGTGAACGCCGCCGCCACGCCCTGGCCGACGAGCACTACACCGCGGCGATGCGGTTGGCGGTCGAGCACGACGACCGGCTGCGGGAGGCGCGGGTGGCGGTGTCGAGGGGCATCCTGTCCCGGCGGTTGCACGACCACGAGATGGCGCGGCACTGGTGGCTGGCGGCCATCACCCGGTACCAGGAGCTCGGCCAGGACGACATGGTGCGCGGCGTGCGCAAGCGGTTGGCGAAGTTACGGCGCCGCTGACCCGACGAGCACCGGCTCCGCCACGCGGGGCGCACGCCGCTTCACCGTCGTGGCCGCCATGCCGACGATCACCAGCGCCGCCGCCCCGAGGCGGACCGCGGTGATCGTCTCGTCCAGCAGCAGCCGGCCGGACAACATCCCCGCCACCGGCACCAGCAGCGCGAACGGCACGACGGCGCTCGCCTCGTAGGTCCGCAGCAGCAGGTTCCACAGCCCGAAGCCGAGCAGCGTCGACACCCAAGCGATGAACAGGATCGCCCCCACCCCGGTCCAGCCCATCCCGCGCAACGCGGCCAGATCCGCCGCCGGGCCCTCGAAGACCAGCGACAACCCGAGCAGCGGCAGCACCGCCAACGCGCTGACCCACACGATGAAGTTGATCGGGTCCGGCGGCCGGGCGTAGCGGGTGGCGACGTTGGCCAGGCCCCAGGCCACCGCGCCGAGGACCACCAGCAGGAAGGCCGAGATCGGGCTGCCGACCCCGTAGTCGAACGCGATCACCACGATCCCCGCCGCCGCCACGCCCATCCCCAGCAGCTGCACGGGCCGCGGCCGTTCCCGCAGCAGCACGGCCGCGAACAGCACGGTGAAGAACACCTGGCTCTGCAACACCAAGGACGACAACCCGGCGGGCATCCCGGCCGCCATGCCGACGAACACCAACCCGAACTTGGCCACGCCGAGCGCCAACGCGACCGCGACCACCCACTTCCACGCCACCTTGGGCCGGCCGACGAACCACAGCGCCGGCACGGCGGCGGCCAGGAACCGCAGCGCGGAGAAGAACAACGGCGGGAAGTCGCGCAGCCCCACCTTGATGACGACGAAGTTGACCCCCCAGATGGTGGCGACGAGCACCGCGATCGCGACGTGGCGTGGTTTCACACCCCGAGTCTCAGCGGTCTCATCGTTTAGGACCAGCGACGAGTTCTGAAGGTTTCGGTTTAGTATTGCTACATGCTGGATCTCGGACGGCTCCGCGCCCTGCACGCGGTGGCGCAGCACGGCTCGGTCGGCGCGGCGGCCACGGCGTTGGGCTACACGCCGTCGGCGGTGTCGCAGCAGATCGCCAAGCTGGAACGGGAGACGCGCACCACGCTGCTGGAACGCCGGGGCCGCGGCGTCGCGCTGACCGACGCGGCCCACCTGCTGTCGGCCACCGCCGGGCAGGTGCTCGCGCTGGTCGAGCACGCCGAGGTGGCGTTGGAGGAGCAACGCGGCGCGGCCGTCGGCGAGTTGCGGGTCGGCGCGTTCGCCACCGCCGCGCGCGGCCTGCTGCCGGCGGCGTTGGTGCGACTGGCCGAACGGCACCCGCAGCTGGACGTGCGCCTGGTCGAACTCGACCCGCCGGACTGCCTGGAGGCGGTGGCGCGCGGCGAGCTGGACCTGGCCGTCACGCACGACTGGGTGAACGCGCCGCTGGCCGTGCCCGAGCCGGTGTCGCGGGCGCGGCTCGGCGAGGACGTCGCCGACGTGCTGCTGCCCGTCGCGCACCCGTTGGCGCAGCGGGAGTCCGTGGTGCCGGAGGACCTGGCGGGCGAGCGGTGGATCTGCCAGCCGGAGGGCACGATCTGCCACGACTGGCTGGTGAACACCTTCCGCGGCGCGGGCATGGAACCCGACCTGGCCTACCGGATCGCCGAGTACGAGACGCAGTTGTCGTTGCTGGCCAAGGGGATCGGCGTGGCGCTGCTGCCCCGGCTCGGCCGCGGCGCGTTGCCGGGCTCGGTGCGCGCGGTGCCGTTCCGGCCGACGCCGACGCGTCGGGTGTTCGCGGTGTGGCGCACGCAGGCCGGCCGCCGTCCCGCCGTGACCGCGACCCTGGCGGCGTTGCGGGACTGCTGGGAGCAGCGGGAGACCGCCTGACGACCGCGTCAGGCGGCAGATAACGATCGGGCATCCCACGGTTGCGGTGCGCGCAATTGCGACGACTATCGAAGTGGGTCCTCGGGGGTTGTGGGTCTGGGCCCGGTCAAGCCATTCACCAGGAGGCCTCCTGCGGAAATCCGCCGCCGTGGGAGGTCTCCGCCCCGTCGTGAAAGCCCTTACCGGCCTGGCGCCCCAAGAGGGCGCACGCCGGTGAGACCCGCCCGCAGGTCGTCGTCAACCTGCGGGACCTCGACCCCGGGACGGCGTGATGGCCTCGGTCGCGGACCGCGGTTCAGTCCTTGTGCCGCTCCAGCAACTCCTCCAGGAAGCCTCCCGCCTCCGCCGCGGCACGGGCCGCGTCACGGTCGCGGACCGCGTCGAGCAGGCCGGTGTGCGACACGTGGTCGTCCTCGTGGTCGGTTTCCACGGTGGCCGTGATGCTGGCCCGGACCGCCTCGGTCAGGCCCTGGTACAGCTCGGCCAGCAGGGTGTTGTGCGAGCACTGCACGAGCATCACGTGGAACGCGGTGTCCCGCTCCACCAGCCGGGCCCACTCCTTCGCGGCCAGCGCGGCGTCCCGCTCGGCCAGCAGCTCCTCGAGCTTGCGGACCTCCTCGTCCGTGCGGTGGGTCGCGGCCAGGCGGGCGCCCTCCACCTCCAGCGTCCGGCGCACCTGCAGCACCTCGCGCAGCTCGCTGCCGCACATCCGGCGGACCGCGCCGGAGATCTCGCTGGTCGCGCGGACGAACGTGCCGTCGCCCTGGCGCACCTCCAGCAGCCCGGCGTGTGACAACGCGCGCACCGCCTCCCGCACGGTGTTGCGACCCACGCCCAGGGCGGTGACCAGCTCCGGTTCCGGTGGGATGCGACGGCCGACCGGCCATTCACCGGCGGCGATCGCCCCCCTCATCTGGTCGATCACCTGGTCGACGAGCCCGGCCCGCCGAGTAGTGGCCAACGGCACAGCGTCATCCTTTCATCCGAACATCCCATGTCTGCGATAGTGGTCCGGTGCCAATCCAGCAGACCCGGCCAGACTGGTCACCGTCGACTGCCCACATTGCCACCGATGGCGATGCCAATGCGACGATCGCCGACCATCCTGGCCGCACTGCCGTGGGTGAGGGGCGTCGGAGCCGCCAAGTTGCCCTGGTCGGCAGCACCCTGTTGGCGATCGGCGTAGCGCTGGCCGCCGCGAACCTCCGCCCGGCCGTGACGAGCCTGGCCTCCGTGCTCGGCGACGTGCGCACGTCGCTCGGCGTGTCGACCGCGTGGACGAGCCTGCTGACCGCCGTGCCGACGCTGTGCTTCGGGTTCGCCGCGTTCCTCGCGCCCTGGTTGGGGCGGCGGTTCGGGATGGCCCGCGCGGTCGCGCTGTCGTTGCTGGTGCTGACGGTCGGCTTGGTGCTGCGGGTGGTGGACGGGCCGGCGGCGGTGCTCGGCGGCACGTTCGTCGCGTGCGCGGGCATCGCGGTGTGCAACGTGCTGATCCCGGTCGTGGTGAAGGAGTCGTTCCCGGGTCGGGTCGGCCTGGTGACCGGCGTCTACACGGCGGCGTTGGCGGCCGGCGCGGCGGTGGGCGCGGCGTTCACGCCGGGGCTGGAGTCGGTGTTCGGGTCGTGGCGGTTGGCGGTCGGCGCGTGGGCGTTCCTGTCGGCGGCGGCGCTGCTGGTGTGGCTGGCGGGCGCCCGGCACGGGTTGGCCGCACGGCCGGTGGTGCGGCCGGCGAGGGTGGGGCGGCCGTTGTTCCGCAGCCCGTTGGCCTGGGTGATCACGGTGTTCTTCGGGCTCCAGTCGCTGCTGGCCTACACGGTGATGGGCTGGCTGCCGCAGATCCTCGTCGACGCGGGGGTGGACCGGACGACGGCCGGGCTGCTGCTGGCCATCACGATGGTGCTGGGCGTGCCCGTGAGCCTGGTCGTGCCCCCGTTGGCGGCGCGGTGGTCCGGGCAGTCGTGGCTGGTGCTGGTGTTGGGCGTGCTGTCGGTGGCGGGTGTGCTGGGGCTGGCCCTGGCGCCGGGTGCGGCGCCCGGGTTGTGGGTCGTGCTGATCGGCGTGGGGATGGGCATGTTCCCGCTCGCGCTGGTGATGATCTCGTTGCGCACGTCGACCGGCGCGGACACGGCGCGGCTCTCGGCGATGGCGCAGAGCATCGGCTACCTGATCTCGGCCGCCGGGCCGTTCGCCTTCGGGGTGCTGCGCGGTGCGACGGGCACCTGGACGGTGTCGATGCTGGTCCTGGTGGGCTTGCTGGTCGTGCTGACCGGGCTCGGGTGGGTCGCCGGGCGGCCGCGCACGGTGTAGGCGATGCGACCACGCGCGGTGTAGGTGATAACGCCTCGTCTTCCCGGCGCGATGTGTCGGTTACGGACAGAACGGAGACCCGGTCGCACGAGGGGTACGACCGGGTCTCCTCTCGTGGTCCTGTCTCGTGGTCCGGCCGTCCGCGCCGGTCAGTCCGCCAGCGGCAGGTTGAGCAGCGCGTTCTCGATGACCTCGGGCATCGCCGGGTGGATCCAGTACTGCCCGCGCGCCATCGTCCGCGCGTCCAGGCCGAAGCTCATCGCCTGGATCACCGGCTGGATCACGCTCGACGCCTGCGGCCCGATCACGTGCGCGCCGAGGATCAGGCCCGTGTCGGGGTCGGCCAGCACCTTCGCGAACCCGGTCGTGTCCTCCATCGCCCAGCCGTACGCGATCGACGCGTAGGCCTGCGACGCCTTCACGTAGCGCACACCGCGTTCGACGACCTGCTCCTCGGTCAACCCGACCGACGCGATCTGCGGCGACGAGAAGACGGCGGCCGGCACGAACCGGTGGTCCGAGGAGATCGGCTCGTCCGGGTGCAGCAGGTTGTGCTGCACGACCCGCGCCTCGTGGTTGGCCACGTGCTTGAGCTGGTACTCCGAGCTGACGTCGCCCAGCGCGTAGATGCCCTCGACGGACGTCTGCTGGCGCTCGTCCACGACCACGCGGCCGTCGGGGTGCACGTCGACGCCGGTGGCGGCCAGGTCGAGCAGGTCCGAGTTCGGCGTGCGGCCGACCGCGACCAGCAGCTCCTCGGACTCCACGACCTCCGCGCCGTCCGGGCCCTCCAGGTGCAGCCGCACGACGCCGTCGACCCGTTCGGCCCGCACCGCCTTGCGCTTGAGCCGCACGTCCCACTTCTGCGCGGCGGTCTCGGTGAACCGGGTGGCGATCTCGTGGTCCTCGTGGCGCAGGAGCAGGTCCGACCGCCCGACCACGGTCACCTGCACGCCGAAGGACGAGAACACGTGCGCGAACTCGGCCGCGACGAAACCGCTGCCCAGGATGGTGAGGCGAGGGGGCAGGGCGTCGAGCCGCATGATCGTGTCGCTGGTGTGGTAGCCGACGGAGTCGAGGTCGGCGACGTCCGGGACCACCGGTCGGCTGCCGGCGGCGAGCACGAACCGGTCCGCGGTGATCACCTCGCCGGTGCCCGTGTCGAGGGTCTTGGGGCCGGTGAACCGGGCCGTGCCCTCGTAGACGGTGACGTTGGCGTTCTCCTCGGCCCGCCAGTGGCGTCCGCCCTCGGAGATGGGGTCGATCCGGCCGAAGATCCGGTCGCGCACGTCGGTCCACCGCACGCCGTCCAGGTGGGCGTCGACGCCGAGCCGCGCGCCCGAGCCGGGTGCGGCGGCGACGTCGGCGGTGTGCACGAACATCTTCGTGGGGATGCACCCGACGTTCAGGCACGTGCCGCCGAACACGCCCTTCTCGACGATCGCGATGTTCCAGCCGGCGAACCGCCCGTCCGCGATGGAGTTGCCGGAACCGGTGCCGATGATGACCAGGTCGAAGTGCCTCACGTCGTGCTGCAACCCGCGACGTGAGGCACTTGTTCCCGGGGTCGGGTCCGCGCGCTCAGTGGGCGTAGGTCGGCACGAGGATCGCGCGGGCCAAGGTGTGGAACGCCAGGTTGAAGCTCACCACGGCGGGCGACGCGTCGCCGTCCACGTCCAACTCGTCCACGTCGACGGCGTGCACCACGAAGTAGTACCGGTGCACCTGGTCGCCGGGCGGCGGGGCGGCCCCGCCGAACGCGCGGGCGCCGAAGTCGCTGCGCACGTGGAACGCGCCGGCGGGCAAGGTGTCGTCCGAGGCGCCCGCGCCGGTGTCGAGGGAGGTGACGGACGCCGGGAGGTTCACCACGACCCAGTGCCAGAAGCCCGAGGGCGTCGGCGCGTCCGGGTCGAAGCAGGTGACCACGAAGCTCCTGGTCCCCTCCGGGAACCCGGTCCAGCTCAGCTGCGGCGAGGTGTTGCCGCCCTCGTACACCTGCGCCTCCGCCAGGGGTTGGCCGTCGGACACGTCGGTCGAGCTGAGGGTGAACGACGCCACCTGCGGCAACAGCGCGTAGGGATCGGGCGCGACGGGGCGTTCGAGGCTCATCGGGTCCTCCACACGTGATCTTGCGGGACAGACCCGCACGACCCTATCCCCGGGGTGACGGCGCCGCAGCCAGGGTGCGCCGAAGGCCTCGCCGGGTGAGGCTCGAACCCGTGAGCAACCTGAGTGATCCTCGTGGCGTCTCCAATCGAGTGAGCGTCACCTGGATGGGTGACGCCCGTTCGAGGGGGAAGCCCGGATGAGACCCAGGGGAGTGGCGGTCCTGGCCGCCGTCGTCGCGGTGCTGTGCGCGTGCACGCCGCAGCCGGAAGCGCGGCAGGTCCCGTCGGCGGCGGCCGTTGCCGAGACGACGACTGCCACGACGACCACGACGACCACGCCGCCGACGGCCGTGCCCGGTCCCGGCGGGACCACCATTCCCGTGTTCCAGCGGCCGTACGCCTTCGGCACGCCCCAGCAGCACGTGCCGCCGATCGTGGACGGCATGGTGCCGGTGGTCCGGCGGATCGAGACCGACCGGCCGTACGTGTTCGTCACGATCGACGACGGCGCGGTCCGTCACCCGGCCGCGGCCGAGTTGATGCGCAAGAGCGGCGTCGAGCCGACCCTGTTCCTGAACTCGAAGCACGTGGACGGGCACGCCGACTACTTCAAGGGGTTCGAGGGTCTCGCGACGGTCCACGCGCACACAGCGACGCACCCCGACCTGACGGGCACGTCGTACGACTTCCAGCGCGGTGAGATCTGCGGCAACGCGGAGCTGCTCCGGGCGCAGCTCGGGGCGCGGCCGAAGCTGTTCCGCCCGCCGTTCGGCAACTTCGACCACACGACGCGCCGGGCCGCCGCCGACTGCGGGTTCAGCGCGCTGGTCATGTGGACGGCGGCGGTCAACGACGGTGTCGTGCAGTTCCAGGCCGGTGGTCGGCTGAACGCGGGTGACATCGTGCTGATGCACTTCCGGCACACGTTCGTGGAGGACTTCCTGGCGTTCCTGGAGCGCTGCAAGCTGGACGGGGTGACGCCGGTCGTGCTGGGGGACTTCCTGGCCGATCCGCAGGCAACCGTGTGACGTGCGACACGTCTTTGGGGGTGTACCGGCATTCAGCCGGGTGAGCCCTTGGAGGACCGTCATGAACAGCCGCTTCAGGAAACTCGCGTTGCTCGTCTTCGCCATGGCTGCGGTCGGGGTCGCGGTTCCGGCCGCGTCCGCGGCGTCGGGCGCGTCGGGTGTGTCCGGTGCGTCGGCCGCGTCGGCCGCGTCTTCGATGACGCAAACGCCGGTGTTGACCGGCGTCCGCACGGGCAGACACGTCGGGTTCGACCGCGTCGTGCTCGACCTCGTCGGTCACCGGCCGGAGTTCTTCATCCGGAACGTCGACCAGCTCTACGAGGACGGTTCCGGCCACCCCGTCTCGTTGCCGGGTCCCTACTTCCTGGAGGTGCGGCTCGCGCCGGCCGCCGCGCACGACGACAACGGGAACCTCACCTACACCGGTCCCCGGAAGTTCGAGACGCCCGCGTTGACCAACGTCCGGGCGTTCGCGATCACGGGTGACTTCGAGGCCAACCTCACCGTCGGGCTCGGCATGCGGCGCGACTCGTGGCACCGCGTGTTCCTGCTCGACTCGCCGACCCGCGTGGTCATCGACGTCGGGCACTGATCGGTGGTTCGAGCGGCGAGCTCCCTTGACGACCGGTGAAGTCGAGGTGAACTCGTGGAGATGACCCGGTTCTCGGTCGGTCCGCCGACCGAGAATTCGGTGTGCAGGTGCTGCAATCCGCGTTGGACTTCCTCGGTGGTCCCGGTCCGGTGCTGCTCGCGATCGGGTTGCTGTTCGCGACGCCGGTCATCGACCGCCTCTTCGTGCGCCGCAAGCGGCTCGGGTTCCGGGTGCTCTACAACTCGAAGATCGGTCTCGGGCCGGAGCAGCTGCACGACGGGACGGACCCGAACTCGCCCCAGCTGAGGGAACTGGTGCGGGTGCTGGACCGGATGAGCATCGTGGTGGTCCGGGTCCGCAACACGGGTAGCTACGACATCGACGGCGAGGACTTCGACAAGCCGCTGACGTTCACCTTCGGCGACCGGGTCGTGTGGAACGCCAGGGTGTCCGAGGCGGGCTCCGAGGAGATGAAGGCCGAGATCCGGCGGAGCCTGCAGTTCTTCGGCTCGGAGGCGAGTCCGGCGAAGGCGTCGCTGCCGACGGTGCGGGAGCGGATGGCGCAGCGCGTGGCCAAGTGGGGCGGGCTGGCGGTGCCGGCGGACCCGCCGGGCGAGCCGGTGTGGCACGGCGTGCGGCTGGAGAAGCTCGCGTTGCGGCGCAAGCAGAAGTTCAAGCTGCTCGTGGTGCTGCGTGAGCCGGACGGCAAGTCGAAGGGCGAGCTCGGCAAGGACGTGAAGGTCGTCGGCAGCCTCGGAGGCGCGGGGATCGTGCACGACGAGCGCCCGGAGCGGCTGCTCACCCTGCCCCGGCTGACCGGTGGCCTGGCCGCGTTGCTGGCGGCGGTGCTGGTGCTGGTGCTGGCGTGGCCGCCGGGTTCGAACGACGCGACGGTGGCGTGCGCGTCGGGGAAGTTGCGGGTGGAGGGGTCGAGCGTGTTCATGCCGACTATGGCCACCATCGCCGACCAGTACGAGCGGGCCTGCCCCGGTGCGGACATCACCACGTCCGCGACGGGGAGCATCCAGGGCGTGCGCGAGGTGGCCGGGGGTGAGGAGGGGGTGGTGGCGCTGTCGGACGGCAAGCAGGAGGTGCAGGGCGTTTTCGCGCAGCAGCTGGCGATCGTGGTCTACCACGTGGTGGTGCACGGCTCGGTCGGGCTCGACAGCATCACGGTGGAGCAGCTGCGCGGGATCTACGCGGGGGTGTACACGGATTGGAGCCAGCTGCGGGGTGGTTCGCCGTTGCCGATCCGGATCGTGGGCAGGGGTGGTGAGTCGGGGACGCGGGAGCTGTTCGAGCGCCGGGTGCTGGGTGCGAGTGAGAGCGCGTTGTCGTCCAACGACTGCCGGGTGAGGGATCGCGCGCCGGAGGCGCCGGTGATCCGGTGCGAGCGGGACAAGAACGCGGACGTGGTGCGGGAGATCGGTGCGGTGGAGGGTGCGATCGGGTACGCGGACGCGCCTTCGGTGGCCGAGGCGCGCAAGACGAACGCGTTGACCGCGTTGTCGTTGGGCGGGAAGGTGTTCGACGCGGCGGCGGGGGTGGAGGCGGGCTACCCGTTCTGGACGGTGGAGTACTTGTACACGCGGTCGGAGCCGGTGGCGGGGTCGTTGGTGGGGCGGTTCGTGGCGTACGTGCGGGAGCACGACGGGGCTCGGGTTCGGATGAAGGATGCCGGGTACCTGCCGTGCGTGACGGCGGATGGGGTGCCGTTGGATTTGTGCAATCTGAGGTGAGGGTTGGGTTCGGGCTGGTGGTGTGGTGGTCGGGTTTTGCCCGGTGGTCACGCTCAAGCCCGGCTCGATTTGACGATCGGCTCGGTGGTCAGGTCCGGCTCGATTTGACAGGTGGATTCCAGCGGTCGTCGCATCACGGTGGTCAACTGCTGTCGGTGAGGAGTTTAGTGAGGCGCTCGGCTGGGGT